>JBMZAY010000001.1:0-384987 GCA_049611865.1 Crocinitomicaceae bacterium
CCGCGAACTACTGTGTCTCCCTCTTCTACGTCAAAAGCGCTGAGGTGAGCATAACGAGATACATAACCAAAACCGTGGTCGATGATGATTGAGTTTCCATATCCCCATCTTTTCCGCTCCAATTCTTTGATGACACCATTACCGGTTGCGTAAACATTCGTTCCGGTTTCAGCCGTAAAGTCAAGGCCCCAGTGCATCTTTTTGGTTTTATAAATAGGATCGATTCGCCATCCATATCCCGAAGCAATTCGGGTTAGGTCAGCGTTTGAGACTGGCTGAATAGCGGGAATACTAGCTAACATTTTTTCCTTTTCGCGCGCTAACTTGATCACTTCATCAAAGGAAATCGATTGAGCATAAAAGCGCTTCTCCAATTCTTTAATACGCTGCTTGTTTTCGATTAGTCGATCTGAGTAGGATGTATTTCTCAACTCCTCATATTCATCAGAACCTCCCGTTCCTAACAATCGCATTTGATCTGGGAAAGGTTCGGCATTAAAAATGACACGATAAATTTCATTATCACGTTTTTCCAAATCCATTGCTACCGATGACAATAATGTCAATTCATCATTCATATCATCCAATTGCTTTTTCAGTTGTGCATTTTCACGTTCCAAAGCCGTTTCTTTGGGAGAAGTGAATACAGAAGAGAAAAGCAAATAAAATCCAAAACCAAGAACGACAGCAGGCGCAATTACTAATAAAGACCGCAAAGCATGTTCACGCCAAGACAATTCTACTTTTTCGTATGAAAGTGTCTCTGGATTATATCTAAATTTTTGTCGTTTCATAAAACCGTTATGTTCTTTACGGCTTCCTCAAGTACTACCTAAAGGAAAAATCGTATTTTCGATTGCGCAAATTTACGCAATTCAGGTAAATTTGCAATTGTATTAACAAACGTTAACAGAGTAGATAGATGAAAACCAATGAAATACGCCAGTCATTTCTAGATTTTTTTGAGAAAAAAGGACATAAAATTGTTTCCTCATCACCCATGGTTGTTAAGAATGATCCAACCTTGATGTTTACAAATGCCGGAATGAATCAGTTCAAAGATTTTTTCTTAGGTTATAATGAAGCTAAGGATAAGCGTGTTGCCAATACTCAAAAATGTTTGCGTGTTTCGGGCAAGCACAATGATTTAGAAGAGGTGGGAGTTGATACTTATCATCATACCATGTTCGAAATGCTTGGAAACTGGTCTTTTGGTGATTATTTCAAAAAAGAGGCAATTGATTGGGCATGGGAGTTGTTAACGGATGTTTACAAACTTGATGTTGATCGCCTGTACGTGACTGTTTTTGAAGGAGATGAAGCGGATGGTTTAGCAGCAGATCAAGAGGCAATTGATTATTGGAAAAAACACATTTCCGAGGATCGTATTTTAATGGCCGATCGAAAAGATAATTTCTGGGAAATGGGGGAGACAGGTCCGTGCGGTCCGTGCTCAGAAATCCATGTCGATATGCGAGATGACGAGGAGCGACGAAAAATTGATGGAAAAACACTTGTTAATCAGGATCACCCGCAGGTAATTGAGGTTTGGAACCTCGTATTTATGCAATTTAATCGCAAAGCTGATCAAACTCTTGAGAAGCTTCCTGCAACTCATGTTGATACTGGTATGGGATTGGAGCGTCTTGCTATGGTAATGCAAGGAAAACAATCGAACTACGACACGGATGTTTTTCAAGCTTTAATCCAACAATTGGAAAAAGAATCTGGACTAATTTATGGGAAAGAAGAGGCAGTTGATATCGCTATGCGCGTGATATCTGATCATATTCGAGCGATTGCTTTTTCTATCGCAGATGGACAATTACCATCGAATAATAAAGCGGGTTATGTTATCCGCCGAATTCTGAGAAGGGCCGTAAGATATGGTTACCAGGTATTGAATTTAAAAGAGCCTTTTTTATATAGCCTTACTACTACATTGGCAGAAGAAATGGGGACAGGTTTCCCTGAATTGTCTGCTCAAAAAGATTTGATTGAAAAGGTCATTAAAGAGGAAGAGGTTGGTTTTTACCGAACTTTAGAAACTGGACTTAAACTCTTAGATGAGTTGATGACCAAGGTCAAAGCAGCCGGAGAAAAAATTATTGATGGACGCGATGTATTTAAATTAAGCGACACATTTGGTTTTCCGGACGACTTAACAGCTTTGATAGCTAGAGAGAATGGCTTAGATATCGACCTGGATGGGTTTAATGCTGCCAAAGATGAGGCAAGAGCTATTGCTCGAAAAGCAACTTCAATTTCTTCTGATGATTGGGTCATACTTCGTGAGGATGATGAAGAAGAATTCATCGGTTACGATTTTACCGAGACTCCAGTTCAGATTGTCAAGCATCGAAAAGTAGAACAAAAAGGAAAAACATTCTACCAAGTTGTATTTAATATTACGCCTTTTTACCCTGAAGGAGGGGGGCAAGTAGGGGATACAGGTTGGATCGAGTCTGATACTGAGAAGGTTGTCATTTTTGATACTAAAAAGGAGAACAACTTGATTGTTCACATGGTAAAGGATTTACCAAAACAACCCATGTCAGATTTTAAGGCTGTGGTTAACAGGAATAAACGTGAACTAACCGAAGCGAATCATACAGCTACGCATCTGTTGCATCATGTTTTGAGAGAAGTTTTGGGAACACACGTCGAGCAAAAAGGATCTTTGGTAAACGAGAAACACCTGCGTTTTGATTTTTCTCATTTTTCGAAAGTGACGGATGAGGAGTTGCAGATCATTGAAGATAAGGTAAACGTCGCGATTCAAGCGAATATTTCCTTGAATGAAAAACGTGCTGTTCCCATGAATGTGGCTGAGGATATGGGCGCTATGATGTTATTTGGTGAGAAGTATGGTGATTTGGTTCGTGTAATTCAATTTGGTGATTCTGTTGAATTATGTGGTGGAACGCATGTGGAAAAAACAGGAGACATTCGCATTTTTAAAATCACGTCTGAAGGATCTGTTGCGTCTGGTATTAGAAGAATTGAAGCAATAACGGCAGATACCGCAATGACCTATTTCAAATCAAAATTGGAGCAGTTCGAAGCAGTTATGGATGTCCTTAAGCGTCCGAAAAACCCTGCAAAAGCTGTTGAAGAATTAATTGAAAAGAATAATGCTTTAAGCAAAGAATTAGAGGCCTTAAAGAAAGATCAGGTAAAACAAATTAAGGCAGAACTGATCAATAAAATTGAGGATAAAGGAGGTGTTTCATTTTTATCGGAGATATTAGAGCTCGATGGATGCGCTATTCGTGATCTATGTTTTCAATTAAAACAATCGCAACCGAATTTATTTGGTGTAATTGGTGGTAAATCAGAAGGTAAAGCAACGTTGAGTATTATTATTTCAGACGAACTGGCTAAAGCGAAAGATTGGCACGCTGGTAATTTGGTAAGAGAAGCTGCAAAATTGATTCAGGGAGGCGGTGGAGGTCAGCCGTTTTTTGCCACTGCAGGTGGTAAAAATGCTGACGGGTTGCCACAAGCCATCAATAAGGTTAAAGAATTAACCGGACTTTAGGATATGGAATTAACAAAAGAAAATAAGCGATGGATCCTGATTATAGGCGCAATTATTGCGATTCTGTTTGTAGTCGGTTTAATGCTTAAATTTTGGATTCAAACCATTATCGCGCTCGCCGCTTTTGGCGTTGGGTTCTATTACGGATGGCGCTCCGCCAAAGGCGGGAAGGATGAGGGCAAAGATGACAAAAAAGGTCTTTTCTAATACATTACTTTAAAAGCGCCAGCTCAGCCCAATTCCAGTATGGAAATAATCGAATGACTTCGTCAAAGTAGCGGATTGATAAGCGCTCCCTATTACAGGACGATACTGAAAACTAGCGTTGATGTACAAGCGATCGAAAATTGCATAATGTAAACGCGTTCCAAGCATCAAATCCATATAAAAAGGTCTGTAAATACCATCCGCTTTTGTGTAATTCATGAGGGTGTTATCTTGCACTAAAGCGCCGTGACTTCTAATTAATAAGTTAAGTCTTGTTTGCGAGAATAAATCCAGCTGGAATTTCCCGAATTGCATTTGTGTTCCAATGGAAAACGGTATTTGCATATAGCCAATTTGATTTCTACCAGAATATGTGTTATTCGTGAGGCTTGAATCGATCGTTGTTACAAGTGCGCTGTCCACTGCATACGGGACAGAATCCGCAACATATTCGGTTGTCCAAACGAATTCAGAACTGTCAAATGTTGTGGAGAGGTACGTATCATAAATCAATTCATATTCATACTCGTAGTCGTAATAAGATGACGTATCAAATTCCATTTCATTTAAAGGGTAGTCGTAGTTTGAGTTCAGCTCGGTGTACCCGATACCACTTCCAAATGTCAATCCATTTGCAAAACGATAGGTTAAGTCTGCATTGATCGACCAGCCCATGCCGTCTGTAAGAGAAGTATTGTAGTAATTCTCTTCAACCATATCCAAAGAGGTATAATTCGTTCTAGTTTTATTGATTCCGGAGGAAAGGTTTAACATCCAAGGCTTGTAATCTTCTGGTTTTGGATCGATCGTGGTGTTCGCAGTTGTATCAGGTTGATCATTATCAACGCTATCATTTTCAATGGTATTTTCCTCTTCATTTTGGTTGTTTTCTCTCTCAACACCTGCTAATTCTTCCATCTGCTCAACTTCTTGAAAGCTCTTTTTTGTCGAATCATTGATTTCGGTTGCTTGACTTGTGTAGTCAACTGATACTGCTTCCGTTATTCCTGCATCTACTTCCCCTATACGCGTCGATTCTGAGCCTGTTAACGCTGTGTTTGTCAAACCGGCGTTTTTTGATCCTAAGCCAGTCGATTCATTGTCTGTCGATTCTACGTCTGTTAACTCATTGTTTACTAATTCTGAGCTTGTCGATTCTGTGTTTGCTAATCCACCATTTTTTGATCCTATGCCAGAAGTTTCTGTGTTTGCTAACCCAGTATTTTTTGATCCTATGCCAGAAGTTTCTGTGTTTGCTAACCCATCATTCGTTGATGCTAAGCTAGAAGTTTCTGTGTTTGTTAACCCAACATTCGTTGATGCAAAGCTAGAAGATCCTGAGTTTGCTAACCCAGCATTTGTTGATCCTGAGCTTGTCAAACGATCGTTTTCCGTCAAATCCCTATCAGTATTATCTGGATCATTGTGGTGGCGCTCTGGAATGAGCTCTGTTTGCTCATGTGCGAATTGATTAAAATCATTATCATTAAACAACCACAACAGTCCGGCAGTTAATCCGATAACTCCTACAAAAATCCCAATAAACAACCATCTAAAACGACGTTTGTTAAAACCAAGAGAAGCGTCAATATTCTCTTTGACAAAAGTGGGAGCTTTTTGGGTGCTGCCGCCTAATTCAGATCTGAAAAGGTCATCGATATTTTTATATTCTTTACCCATTAGTTACGGTGCTTCTGGTTATGTTTCTTTCCTTTAATTTCGACTTAATTAGCCTCCTTGCTTTGGCCAATTGAGTCTTAGAGGTATTTTCTGAAATATTCAGATAGTCAGCAATTTCATGGTGTTTGAGGTTCTCGAATACATACATGTTAAAGATCGTTCGATAACCTTCAGGCATCTCGTCAAGCACTTCTTGCAGCACCTTTTTAATATCAATGCCTTCGTCTAGGTCAATCATAAATGATTCATCCTCATCTTCGAAATAACTGTCATCCTCTACAAATTCAAATTTTTTGGATTGTCTGTAAGCGTTTATGGCTTCATTGATCACAATTCTTTTGATCCAACCGCCCAATTCATAGCTTGGATCAAATAATTCTCGCTTCTGATAAATTTTGATGAACGCATCCTGCAAAATATCAGCTGCCTTGTCCGAATTCTTTGTATAACGTAGACATATCGTATACATCGCGTCAGAATAGTCCGCGTAGATTTTGTCAAAGGCTCTTTTGTTTCCTTTGATAAACTTACGTTTTAGTCTTTCGTTATTCAATTCTACAGACAATTTGCCTCAAGCGTTTAATCAATAGCTATTGCTTGAAGGTGTTTCACTATAGACTCCAAATCAACGCACATGGTTGACTAGCAATCAAAAGTGATGTGCACTGCACCGACAATCTATACCCAGTACATAGGGAATTAGTGAAGGTTGTCTGAATAATAAAAAAAAAATTAATCGATGCTGCTGATACGGACATCATAGACAATGTCCGTGTTTTTAGGCACACGATCGACAAGGCCTTTGCTGCCATAGGCTAGGGGAGCCGGAATTTCTATGAAGGCGTTCTCGGCTTGCTTGAGTACACTCATTCCCTGATGCAAGCCATCAACAACATTATCGTTCTGGTATTCGAAACTAAATGGCTGGCTGTTTTGGAAAGAATTGTCATAAAGACCAGGTTTATCTCCTTTTTGATAGGCGAAATAATCAAAAGTTATCGTTTGTCCTTTTTCAGGCAGTACCCCTTGATTATTGGCTTTCCATCGATATACTTTTACACCTTCTTCTAAAACTATAGGTTCAATTCGCTCGACAATTTCAATCTCAATGATTAGATCCGCTTCTGGCGGAACTAAGCCTGGATACCCTGTCTCTCCATAACCCAATGCCATTGGTATCATAATTCTTCCTTTATCGCCTATGTTCATTTTCAATAAACCTTGCTCAAAGCCTGGAACCATCATCCCGATATTTGTTTTTAGCGGAACTGGTTCTCCCAATTCAGAATTCGAGTCATAGACCTTTCCTCCTGCAATTCTTGCCTCATAGTTGACCATAACAACTTCGTCAGGTAAGATAGGGTCTTCTTTCTTTCTTTTCCACTCAATGCGCAGACCATCCTCCCTTTGGTATACCATTTCATTGACTTGTCCATTGATAGTGTCCTTTAAAAGACTGAATGGTTCATCGGTAACGGTTGAATCTATTCGTTCATTCGCTGAAGTAGTATCGTTTGCTACAATTCCATTGCTCTCGCCATTTTCATTGGTGTCATTTGACTCACCAGAACAAGAGGATAAAAATACGATTGCAATCAATGTTAAATTAATAAGCCTCATGGACGTTCAATTTTTAAGAGTTCGATGTCATAAATAACAGGAGAAAGCGGAGGAATCTTATCCGTATCACCAATTAAGCCATGGGCAGCATGGCTTGGTATAATAAACTTGGCTTTGTCACCTGTGGTTAAATATTGCACCCCTTCGTGCAATCCACTTTCAATATCCGACTTTTCAACCATAAATGATTCAGGACCATTTTTTTCTGAAGTATAGCAGATTTCACCGGAGAGCAGTGATATCTCAAAATCTACTGTTACCACGTCTCCTACACGAGCAGAATCCGTTGCCTCACTTTTTTGATAGACCATATAGCGCAATCCTGTCCCTGTTTCAGTCATTTTCCAATCTTGATGGGTTGATAGAAACAATTCGATCTCTGCTTTTTCATCTTCAGAAAATTGCGCATTCATTTCAATGGACTCATCCTTTGTCCAATTTGGATCATTCAAAATCATTTCTCCCTCATCCTCCCCGCAGGCAAGTAGAAAAACGCAAATACCAATAATTCCAAATAGGCGCTCCATGTTTAAAAATGTGATTTGTTTTCTTCAACGAATTTTGGGAGGATCGTTACAAACTTTTCGATTGCGTCATCCATTGATCCAACGTGTTTTCCACCAGAGGCATTTAAGTGACCTCCTCCACCAAAATGATTCCGAGCAAGATCTTTAACCGGAATTGTTCCGCTTGATCGGAAAGAGATTTTTATAATTCCATCTGATTCTTTAAAAAATACCGCCATCTGAACACCCTGAAGAGCAAGCGCCTTGTTAACTAAACCTTCAGTGTCACCTTTTTGTGCCGAAAAACGGTCAAGTTCATTTTGGTTCAATGATATATAGGCAGTTTGAAATTCGCGCTTCACCACGAGCTTCTCAAGCATGGCATAACTTGTTAAGCGAATTCTATTCTCTGTATTGTTGTCAAAAATGAGCTCATGCACTTTTGAATGATGTAGTCCGTTTTGAATTAGAAAGGCTGCAATTTCGTGCGTTCTTGGTGTTACCGATGAGAATCTAAAGGAACCAGTATCGGTTATTAACCCCGTGTAAATAGCTTCATTTATAGCTGTGTTGATTTTGCTTAAATCATTGCGATAACTGATCAATTCAAAAATAAGTTGGGCTGTAGAGCAAATATTAGGATTGGAAAACATGAGGTCTACAAAGTCTTCAGCAGGATCACGATGGTGATCAATCATAACTTTTTTAGCATTGGCTTTTGCGAGAATTGGATCCATTTGCCCAATTCTTCCTGGAGAATTGTAATCAAGACAAAAGATGACGTCAGCATTTTTTATAGCAGTTGATACATCGTCTCGATTTTCTTCCCATGTCTTAATCTCATCGAATCCTTTCATCCAATGTAAAAAGTCAGGTGCTTTATCCGGATGACAAATCATCACATTGTCATGTTCTTGAATAAGATAGTGGTAGAGAGCTAAAGAACTCCCAATACTATCGCCATCTGGAGATTTATGTGCGGTTATTACGATTGATTCTGCTGAATGGATAAATTCATTCAGTTGCTTAATTTTCTCAGGATTATACGGCATAAGGCTACGAAAAAACCGCCCTTTTCATACCCAGTTTCCAATGCCCTAAATCTAGGGTAGAGGAGGGAATGAAAAGGGCGGTTCAATTTCAAATAATATTTGGATTAGAATCCGAGTCTTTCTGTTTTACGGTGAAAGATTGCAACACCCATACAAACACGGTCTGTATTGGTTAGTTTGCGATCGCTACTGCTACCAGTTGCTGGCACGCTAACCGTTACATAGAACTTTTGAGTTTTCTCTGTGGTGAAAACAACGTATTGTTCCATTCCTTTTTCAGTATTGTCAAAAATTGTTTCACGCTGACGTTTGATATCTGTACGTCCTTGTCCATCTTTAACACGAACAATAACGTCGTGCGCTAATTCAAAATTAACATTTTCAGCACTTTCTACATCGGTTGTAGTGGCTACGCGGTATTCATATCCTTCGTAAGCGATGAAGCTCATCTCATACGTTTTTCCTTTTTCAAAAGCACCGCTACGTGACTGATTGTTTAGGTTCCAAAATTGTCCTTTATCTTCTTTACCAAATTGGCTTTGAGCAAGTAAATGTGTTTTCTGGCACTGAGCGAACGCTTGAATAACGATCAAACTACAAATACCTATTCCGGCTAATACTATTCTTCTCATATTCGATTATTTGGTGTATTTATCTCTTAGTTCAGTTGCTTTCGCCTTGATTGCATTATAGGCAGTTTCGCTCATCTTGTATGAACCTCCACCTGAAACAACCAAAGTTCCGCTTTCGCTGTTTGAAGTCGATGCATCCGACTCTTCAAATTCCATATTGTCTTCAAACACTGCTTGAAGATCCATCAAATCTCCTGCCACTTCTTCAACAGAAGGGTCTTCCATGTATGAACTGATGAAATCAATCAAGCTCTCCAATACCACTCGCTGATCTCCAATTTTGCTAACAATAGGATCGTCGTCTGAATATGTAGTGACCAAGTTAGAAACAATGAATAAGCTTTCTACATAACCACCAGCCATGATCAATGAAAGCTCCGTTCCCTTCTCATTCTCTTCAAGATAGGAGTAGCTTTCATAGTAGGTATCATTCGAAATAGCAAACAATGAGTCAGTATCCCCTTCATTACTTTCAATACGCTCCATAATATCTTCATTGAAAGCTCCGGAAATACCCAGTTCGTCTCCCAATTCTTCAATTTTCTTGAAGTATTTCAAGAAGTCTGTCCCAATTCCGAAACAGCTCAAATAAGCCACGTCAGCTGAATAAACCCCGAAATTTATAGCCTTTGACTTTTGGTCCACATAATTTTCCGAGTTCTCAAGCGGATTAACAAGGTTCATTTGTTTTTCGCCACCCTGTGCCTTTACGATTTCGAAAAGTTCGTTAGGGGTAGGAACTGAATACTCCATAACGATGTTAGATGACATCCCTGTAGTATCCACTTCGGCCTCAACCGTGTCGGTTACGTTAATATTTGTTAGTTCGTTGCCCCCATTATCACCGCCACAGCTAAGTAATAAAATGCTGCTCGCACCAATAAAGGCATGTGAAAGGATTTTTTTTCTGTTCATTAGATTATTAGTTAAATCAAGTGGTTCAAATATACAATTTTTTAAATAACTATTCATCAATAGGCATATCACCTGCCGGGGTCAGCAATCTTTAAAGATTTCATAACATCCAGCTTTTAATCAATCGTTGTTGCTAACAATACTGATACGTTTGAAAGATGAATTAGTTAACTACCTGTAAATAAATTAATTATACTATTTTAAGATTTTATTCGTCGCTTGAATGAGCGCATCTTTTAATCCGTCAGATACGTTCACAAGGGGAAGGCGCATAGTTGTTCCCATAATGTTTCGCTCAGCTAAAACTTCTTTAATGCCTCCTGGATTTCCCTCCGCGAACAACAAAGGAATGATCGGTAATAACTTATAATGAGCAGTGTTTGCAGTTTTCATATTACCCTTTAATCCTTCTTCTACCACCGTCTTAAATTCAGCAGGAAAACCATTTCCAACGACAGAAATCACTCCATCACCTCCAGCAGCAATGATAGGCCATGTAATTGCATCATCACCGGATATTACTAAGAAGTTTTCTGGACGATTTTGAATGATCTGCATGATTTGTTCCATGTCTCCAGAAGCCTCTTTGACAGCAACGATGTTCTCGAAATCATTTGCCAATCTATGGGTTGTCGCTGCTGTAATGTTTGAAGAAGTACGACCAGGTACATTGTATAATATGATTGGTAACTCACTGTTCTCAGCAAGATTTTTATAATGCTGATAAATACCTTCTTGTGTCGGTTTATTATAATATGGAGAAGCGGAAAGTATAGCGTCTACACCTTTTAAGTTATAAGTTTTTAAATCATTTATGACATTAGCCGTTGCATTTCCGCCGATACCAAAAACTACTGGCAATCGTCCGGCATTTTCAGTAACAACCGTATCAAGAATTTTTTGCTTTTCATCTTTTGAAATCGTCGGAGATTCACCTGTCGTGCCTTGAACAACAAGATAATCTACACCTCCATCAATGAGGAAGTTCGTGAGCTTTTTTAGCGCATCCCAATCAATAGAAGTGTCTGACTTAAAAGGTGTGACCATCGCAACACCTAATCCTTTTAGTTTACTATTTACCATTTTGACTTAAAAGTGTTAATTGTGTATTTGCTGCTTTTATGCAGGCCAATTCATCTGTATTCCCCCTAATGATTAAATCATGTTTTTCATCGTGCTCTGTATTCGAACAACCGACAGAAAAATCATACTGCAATTGACTGTACAGATAATCACCCAAAGGATTACGATCCGACAAATCTATAACCAAATCGAAACTTGTGTTTAACAGTTCAGTTAATTTATCATTTTTAATTTTTCCTGTTAAATTAAAATCGGCTTGATGATAGTCGTAGAAGCCTTGAGGGGCTTCGGATAACTTGTCCTTTCTTGGGTGTAAAAAGGATATTTTGGCATGACGAAAATTTCGTTGTATCTCTTCCCGAAAATGCACAGGGTTATCGTTTGAAATAAATAATAAACTTGAAACCATATCTGGAGACTTCAAGATAGGCGTTCTTTTTTTTGCCTTTTTCCGAGCCAGTCGTTGTGTGAAAAATCGCTTCATATTCTTTATGCTTGATAAGCAATCATTTTAAGGAACTCTTCCTCCGAAATTATTTGGACACCTAACTTGTTGGCTTTCTCTAATTTTGCCGGTCCCATATTATCTCCGGCTACTACGAAGTCCGTGTTTTTTGATATGGATCCAGTATTCTTACCGCCGTTTAATTCTATTAACTCTTTTATTTCTTTGCGACTAACTTTTTCGAATACGCCAGAAATCACTATCGTCTTTTGCTCTAGAATATTTGAGCTGTTTTCAGCTTCAATTATCTCGAACTGTAGTCCAGCTTTTTTGAGTCGTTCTATAAGGACTATATTTTCTTCTTCAAGGAAAAACTGTTGAATACTGATCGCGATTTTTTCACCGATTTCATCTACATTGATCAGGGTATCATAACTCGCTTCCAGCAATGCATCAATGTTCTTGAAATGTTTAGCTAATTTCTTCGCAACGGTCTCTCCAACGTAACGAATTCCTAAGGCGAAGAGGACACTCTCGAATGGTATTGCCTTGGAGGCTTCAATACTTTTCAGCGCATTATTAGCCGATTTATCAGCCATTCTCTCTAAACTCACAATTTCATCAAAAGTCAAGTTGTAAAGATCTGCATAGTTTTTTATAAGTCCTTCCTGAAATAAAAGGTCAATGGTCTCTGGGCCTAAACCATCAATGTCCATAGCCTTTCTTGAAATAAAGTGCTCTATTCTTCCTTTTATTTGAGGTGGGCATCCTGAGCTATTCGGGCAATAGTGCTGTGCTTCACCTTTCTTTCTGACAAGGCCCGAACCGCATTCAGGACAATGAGTTAAGAAGGTTATTTGGTTGCTACCGGATTGTCTCAAAGATTCGTTAACGCCAACAATTTTAGGGATGATCTCTCCCCCTTTTTCAACATATACAGTGTCTCCTTCATGCAGATCTAGCTTCTCGATTTGATCTGCATTGTGCAATGATGCCCTCTTAACGGTTGTTCCGGCCAATAAGACAGGCGCAAGATTGGCTACGGGCGTTATTGCACCTGTTCGTCCTACCTGGTATGTGACCTCGTTCAATTTTGTTTGAACTTGTTCTGCTTTGAATTTATATGCAATAGCCCAACGCGGACTTTTTGAGGTAAAACCGAGTTCCTCTTGCATAACATAGTCATCCACCTTGATCACAATCCCGTCAATTTCAAAAGGAAGATTTTTTCGCTCTTTATCCCAAAAATGAATAAAATCCATGATTTCATCAATGTCTTTAAACGTACGAATCATGTTTTTCTCGGCGTCCGGAATTTTAAAACCCCATTTCCCTGCAAGCGTGACAGCTTCAGAATGACTCGATGCACCAATGCTTTCTCCATATACGCCATACAAGAAGCAATCTAATTTTCGTTCAGCTACAACGGAAGAATCTTGCAGTTTTAAGGTGCCCGACGCTGTGTTTCGAGGATTAGCATAAAGCTCTTCTCCGTTTTGAGCTCTTTTTTCATTTAGTGAATTAAAATGATCAAGTGGAAAGAAAATCTCACCTCTAATTTCAAATTTCTCAGGAAAATCTCCTGTTAAATTAAGCGGTATGGTGCGAATGGTGCGAACATTCGCGGTAACATCCTCACCCTTTGTGCCATCGCCTCTGGTAACAGCTCGTTTTAAGGCTCCATTCTCATATCGAATACCAATAGCAACACCATCATATTTCAACTCACATACATATGTCGGATTGCCTGTTGCTAATTTGTGCACCCGATTCTCCCAATCCACTATCTCTTCCTCAGAATAGGAGTTAGATAAGGACAACATGGGGTATTCATGCTGAACAGTTTCAAAATTTTTGGTGATGTCACCACCAACCCGTTTTGTAGGGCTGTTTTCGAAAGCAAATTCCGGGTATTCCTTTTCTAATGCCTCGAGTTCTTTTAATAATTGATCAAACTCAAAGTCACTAATGGTAGGAGCACTTAATACATAATAATTGTAATTATGTTTTTCCAATTCATGGCTAAGTGTTTCTATACGCGATGCGGCTTTTTCCTTATTCATGGTTTTTATGATTCTCTTTGTCACGTGCTTCCTCAGCTTGCTCAATGGCAACAATTTTCTTTTGATAACGTCCTTGAATGATATCAACCAAGATTAATACAACAATTACAAAGTAGAATGTTGTTTTACTCATAGGTTCTACAGGGTTACCGAAAAGTTGTATGTGAGCTAAGTGTCCTCCTTCTGTCAATAACATTACACCAACAATTAAAAGTACAAATAACCCGAGAACTTCATACATTCTGTTCTTCTGAAGGAATTGGGATACTTTGTCAGCTAAAACAATCATCAATATTCCGCTCAGCACAATAGCTATGGCCATTAGAATTAGTTGAGTTGACTCATTAGGGATGTGACTCGTTAAAGCCATAGCACTCAAAATTGAATCGAAAGAGAAAACGAGGTTCATAACTACGATCATAATGATGACTTGTGCGACACTTTTTTTGTCTTTTGTACTGGCCTTATCATGATCCAAACTTTCATGTGAAATCATATGCCAAATTTCTTTAATTGCAGTATAAATAATAAAACCGCCACCAAATAAAACAATTAGACTATGCAGGTTAAAAGAGGCATCCATAATGCTATGCATCATTACCTCTTCGCCGTGAGCATTAAAACCCACCATTTCATCACCCAACTCTATTCCAAACCATTTCCCTTGAAAAAGACCGATTAAGGAAAACAATAGAAATAGAAGTCCGATCCTCAATACGATTGCCATTCCTATTCCAGCTTTTCTCACGAATGAACCTTTTCCTTCAGGTGCTTTTTTAGATTCTAAAGATATATAAAGCAAGTTGTCGAATCCTAGGACAGCTTGAAGTATAATGAGCATTAATAAAGTAAATAGATTGTCAACCGTTAAGATATCAGACATGCGTTAAGTTTTGTCTCAAAATTAATCAGAATTTCAAGTTGAACACAAGTCAAGAGAGGAGTTTTCAAAGAAGTTATCCACTAAAATCAATGGGTTTTTAATCCGATTGTCATTTCTCTCTTTCCTGGAGGTCCAGGTACATTGAGGACTTCAAATCCAGCGGCTTTTAGATTGCGTTTAAATTGACCTTGCGCGCAATAGGTGACAAGTCGACCCGGTGCGTGCAATGATTCAAACATCTTCTTTAGAACGGGCACAGACCAGAGCTCGGGCTGAACGCGCGGTCCAAAGGCATCAAAATATATGATATCATATTGTTCTTTTTCCATTTCATATATCGATACATCGGCATCTACTTTGGTTAAGTTCAGTTTTTCTGTTAACCCAATTTTTTTATTCCACTCAACTTGATGCGCTTTAATATAGACTTCGGCGTATTTTGCATCAATAAGTCGATCGTAATCCATTTTTTCGATTGTCTCGTGGGGTAATGGATATTTTTCGATACTCGTGTAATCCACTTTTATATCCTTTTTTGAAAGGAATTCGAGCGTAACAAGAAGGTTGAGACCAGTGCCAAAACCAAGTTCAAATACGGCGACATTACTTTTGTCTATTGATTCAAAACCGTTATTAATAAACACGTGTCTCGCTTCATTTAAGGCTCCGTGTACAGAGTGATATGTTTCGTCTAATTCAGGAATTAACAAAGTTTTTGAATTGTCCCCTGTTACAATAATTTTCCTTTCCATTAGTTTTATATCTTTGGTCAAAATTACGAACTATGTCCAGAATAATTGTCTTTACTTCGCTGATTATGTTAATACTCACAGTAAGTTGTGAGCGATGCATGCGTTGTCGTTATTCGTATGTTGAAACAGTGATTGTAGAGACGCCAGATGGAGAAGAGGAAGAAAAGGTAGAACATACTGATCAAATCCTCGCAGGACCAGATGGAACTCCTTATGGAGATGAGTGTGTTAATTACGACGAGTATAAGGACAATAAAGACGGGTATATATTCGAAATTGAGACCTTTTACGAAATCGAGGCGGGAACTTCTGATCTAGAAAATTTCCAATATACATGTGAAGAGTTATAATCAGAATTGATTCCTAACTTTTTTCTTCCAGAATTTTAGTCAAATTTTCAATAAGATTTAAAGGCGCACTTGTTGGACGCATATTTTCCTTTTTTACAAAAACTAAATCTGTGTGAGCAGTTGTTAATAATTGATCTTCTTTGTTAAAAATTTCGTAGTCGAATTCAATCCTTGCAGCTGGCACTTTTGTTAAAGTGGTTTTAATCGTAATGAGATCATCGTATCGTGCCGGTTTAATATATTTAACATTAAAATTTATAACCGGTAACATGATGCCGTTTTCTTCCATGGATCTATAGCTAACTCCCAAGGAACGGAGGCTTTCAACACGACCGATTTCAAAAAACTGAGCGTAGTTACCGTAATAAACATAGCCCATTTGGTCAGTTTCTCCGTAACGAATCCGTATTTTTGTCTCGTGTAAATACATTTTATGTATATTAGTGGAGTAGACGTTTGATGCTCGAAAAAGTAATGAGAATATTCCACATTTGAGCTCAAAAAATCGATAAAAATATACATGTAAAAAAAATTAAAAAAACAATATCAAATTGATTTTTTTTATAACTTTTTTATGTGAATATTTGTTGAGAAGTTAAAAACAGCTGATAGAGAAAAATTAACCGTATAAATTACCCCGACCTGCATGAAGAATAAAAAAAACCATGAATTGATTTGGGAAGATTGCTTAAAGGTGATCAAAGACAATGTAAGTCTCCAGAGTTTTAAAACTTGGTTCGAGCCCATTGTCCCGATTCGATTCAAAGGAAAGGTTTTGACATTGCAGGTGCCATCTCACTTTTTCTATGAGTGGCTGGAAGAACATTACATTGATTTACTGAAGAAGGTCATCAAAAAAGAAATTGGCACGGATGCGAAGTTGGAATATTCCATAATAATGGATAAAAGTGTAGATAAGAAGACGCCATACACTGTAAAGTTACCTACTTCGAGCAAGAAGAATTTATCGAACACTCCGGTTTCAATGCCATTGAATATTGGCGAAAATCCAATTCGCAACCCATTTGTTATTCCAGGGTTGAAAAAGGTGAATGTGGATTCAAATTTGAACCCAACCTACTCATTCGATAACTTTGTGGAGGGAGATTGTAATCGTCTTGCCCGCTCTGCGGCTTTTGCTGTTTCCAACAAGCCTGGAGGAACAGCATTTAATCCATTATTAATATATGGAGGCGTTGGTCTAGGAAAAACACATTTGGCACATGCGATTGGTATTGGTATCAAAAATCAATTTCCAAACAAAACTGTCCTTTACACACAGGCAGAAACATTTACACGTCAATTTATTGATTCAATAAAGAACAATACAACGAATGACTTTATCAATTTCTACAAATTGATGGATGTATTGATCATTGACGATGTTCAGTTTTTTGCTGGGAAAGAAAAAACCCAAGATGCTTTTTTCCACATATTTAACCATTTACACCAAACTGGAAAACAGTTGGTACTAACTGCTGATAAGGCACCGGTTGAAATGAAAGGAATCGAGCAACGCTTGTTGTCTCGTTTTAAATGGGGGTTATCTGCTGATGTGCAGCCTCCAGGATTAGAGACAAGAATAGCAATTTTAGAAAAGAAGATTTATGGAAATGGTGTTGATCTGCCAGCGGATGTTTTGGAATATCTGGCGTACAGCATCAATACGAATATCCGTGAGATGGAAGGTGCACTGACATCGCTCATTGCGCAAGGATCATTAAATAAAAAGTCAATTACCATTGAATTGGCTAAAAAGATGATCGATAAGTTTGTTAAGAACACTGCAAGAGAGGTCTCAATGGATTATATCCACAAAATTGTTTGTGATTACTTTAACTTACCAATTGAGTTATTAAAATCTAAAACAAGAAAACGAGAGGTGGTTCAAGCACGGCAAATTGCAATGTATTTTGCTAAGAAAATGACCAAGTGGTCACTTGCCAGTATCGGAGCACAATGTGGAGGAAAAGATCACGCTACGGTATTGCATGCATGCCGTACCGTTAACAATCTGGCCGAAACAGATAAGCAGTTCCGAGGCTACCTCGAAGATCTCGAAAAGAAATTAAATGTCAATTAATAAAAATGCCTCCTCGAGAGGCATTTTTTGCACAATACTATAGGTTATGAAGAAGGTGATTATGGTTTGTCTTGGAAATATATGTAGATCGCCTATTGCGGAGGGTATATTGAGACAAAGGGCAAAAGAACAAGGTGTTGAAGTAGAAACGGACTCTGCCGGAACTTCCGCTTATCATGAAGGTGAAGCACCAGATGCTCGAATGATTAAAGCAGCACATGCTAATGGAATTGATATAACGGATTTGCGTGCGCGTCAATTTTTAAAATCGGATTTCAAAAAATTTGATTTGATTTATGCTATGGATAAGTCAAATTATGACAATATTCTCAGCCTAACGGATAATGAGCAAGATCGAGCAAAAGTGCGCATGATTTTAAATGAATCATCACCAGGTTCAAATGCAGAAGTACCTGATCCTTATTTTGGTGGAGAAGATGGCTTTCAGCACGTGATCAATCTTTTAGACGAAGCAATGGATTATGTTATCAACCGAATCAATGAGTAGCGGTAAGGTATACATCATCCCAATTCCAATAAGCGAAGATACTTTTGCAAAAGTTTTACCGGACTATAATGCGAGTATAATTCGTACGCTGAGGTACTTCGTTGTCGAACGTACCAAAACGGCACGCCAGTTTCTACGAAAAATGGACCGTGAATTTCCAATTGACGCATCCTCGTTTTTTGAATACAACAAACACGATGATTATTCCTTTTCTCAAGAGGCTATAACGGCGTTAAAAGAAGGTCATGATATCGGTCTTATTTCTGAAGCCGGGTACCCCGGTATTGCGGATCCAGGTGCAAATTTTGTAGCAGCGGCACATAAAGTTAATGCCCAAGTGATTCCATTAATCGGACCGAGTTCTATTTTCCTTGCTTTAGCTGCAAGCGGAATGAATGGGCAAGGATTCAGTTTCCATGGTTATCCACCCATAAAGGATCCAGAACGTAGCATGTTTTTGAGGAAGATAAGTGAATCTTCAGAGAAGACAAATTATGCACAAATCCTGATTGAAACCCCTTACCGTAATGAAAAATTGTTACAAGATTTTATAAAGTATGCAAATAACCACCTAGAACTAACGATCGCCTACGATGTAACAGGCAAAAATGAAGAGATTATAACAAAGCCACTTTCAACCTGGAAGAAGCTATTTAATTTTGATAAAACACCGTGTGTGTTTATTCTAGGAACAACCCAACGCCGACTATAACGTTATATCAACGAGACCCAAATTTATCGCATGATTATTGTAAAAGTAAATACCAAAAGAAACAATCAAGTATGAGTACAAGTTTAAAATTATTCAGAACTGCACGAGAGAATGTCATTCAAATTCTTGACGGATTATCACTTGATCAAGTTAATGAGACCCCTGAAGGGTTCAATAATAATCTAATATGGAATGCTGGGCACCTTGTAGCCACACATCGAGGGCTAGTATATTCGCTGGCTGGATTAGATAGTGATTTGGACAAGGATTTTATTCAACTATATAAAAAAGGGAGTAAACCAAACGGTCCGGTTGATTTAGCCGAATATGAAAAGATTACGGCGGCATTGCTAAATCAGGTGGACGAGTTTGAGGAAGACCTGAAGAATGGTGTCTTTAAATCTTATCAACCCTACCAAACCTCTTTCAATTTTGAAATTACGTCGAATGAGGAATCATTTGGTTTTAACAATATGCATCAGGCGCTACATATCAGCAGTATGATGGCAATTAAAAGAAATTTACAATGAAATTAAGAAATACAATTTTAGTCTTGATCCTGTGTTTTACTTGCAACAGTTTTGCTCAAACAGCAACTGAATTTTATCAACGTGCATATTCCTATTACCAAGAGGGGAAGTACAAAGACTGTATTAATCTATTAGACATGGCCATTCGTAGGGATGCCATTGCCGAGACTTATTTGCTCAAAGCTCAGACATATGAGCAATTACAGAAATACGACAAACTACTCGAATCATTGAATGATGGATTAGCTATGTATCCCAACGATCCTTGGCTTTACAACGAGAGGGGATATTATTATCAGCGCATTGGAAAAGCAGATCCTGCAATTAGAGACTATGGTTTGGCCATTAAATTTGCTGATGGCAATGATTCGTTGATTGATATTTTTACCTTAAATCGTGGAACTGCAAAATCCTCTAAACGCGATTTTGAAGGTGCTTACGAGGATTACATGTTTTGTTATAAGTACGATTCGACAGATATCAGTGTCCTGAATAATCTTGCTGTAGTTTGTGATGAAGTAGGTAGGGATGATGAGGTACTTAAATATCTACATAAAGTGATCGAGGTCGATTCAACCGCATGGTTTGCATATGGCAATATCGGATTTGCTTATCAGCAAAAAAGGGATTACGAAAAGTCAATCGAATACTTCAATATGGTGCTTGAAGGTCATCCTGATGAGCCCTTTGCTCTGAGTAATAGGAGCTATAGCAAATTCAAATTAGGTAAATATAAGGATGCTTTAAAGGACGTTGATAAGTCCATTGAAGTCTTGCCAGGTAATGCCTATGCCTATCGCAATCGGGCATTGATTTATATTGAAACCGGAAAGACCAAGAAAGCGTGTTCCGATCTAGAAATGGCATTGAGGCAAGGCTTTACACAGCGCTATGGAGACGAGGTTGAAAAACTGCTTCAGAAGTATTGTAATTAGTAAATGATGTTGAAAATGAGAGTTTTTATTCTGGTTGTTACATTTTTTGGATTTTACCAGAGTTACGGTCAAGATTCTTTATCTGCTGAGAAGTAAGAAAAAGCGAGGATAAAATTTGAACAAGGTAAATATAAAGCCGCGGCTCGTTATTTCGACAAATCATTGCTTTTGCAATGAGGATCAGTATGTCTTTTTCGCAAAGTGTTTTGATGAGATGAGAGATTACGATGTGTCAATTAGAGAATATGGTTTGGCAATAAAGTTTGAATCAAATGATTCTTTAAGACTCATGCATACTGGAGATCGTGCTTGGGTTAAGTTTTTAAAAGGGGATTTTGATGGAGCGATCGAAGACTGCCAAACAGTTTTAGGTGAAGATTCATCTCAAATGTAAGCTATGAATATGCTGGGAATTGTGTACTCACAGATGAAGGAATATGAAAAAACCGAATATTATATCATAGAATCATATAAAATGGATTCGCTCAATTCGTTTTCGGCAGGGAATGTTGGTTTTTTCTATCAGGAATTTGAAAAATATGAAAAGTCGATGTACTATTTTGAAAGAGCAATTGAACTCAATGCGTTGAATTATACAGCATACAATAATCGTGGTTATTCTAAATTGATGCTTGGTGACATAGAAGGAGCTCTTGAGGATGTGAATCAGGGCATGGAGATTCAAGAATATAATAGTTATGCATACCGTAATCGTGCTTTGATCTATTTGGAAATGGGTAAAACAGAGAAGGCATGCGAAGATATGGCTATGGCAGAAGCGCTTGATTTCTCCACTACCTATGGCAATGAATTACTTAATTTAAAAAAACGATATTGTCAATAGTTAGGTTCATTATATTTCTAGCTTTTGGCTTTTTCAGTCATGGTCATATCGCTTTTTGTCAAGAAGGCGAGCACCTAGAAAATGGAAGTGTTGACCGAAATCAAGAATTTCAAACTCTTGGCTATCATGAATTGGTAGGACCCGTCAAAGAGGTGAAGCAATCCGTTTTTGAATATCGACGTAAAAAGTGGTGGAGCCTCCGACGCAAAGAGTTGCCGGTAAAAAACGCCAATATTGCTACTGATTTTCTCTATCGTTTTAATGAGGCAGGTTATCTCACTTATGGTGTTCAAGAATATCATGACAAAAGCATAAAAACGTTCTTTAATATCGCAGAAGTGGATACAATGTATTATGAATATACATCGAAACAAAAAGTTAAGGTTATCCGAACCATTCGAGGGTATGCTGTGAGTTTTGATTCCATTTTTTATAATGCTATAGATCAACCGATCCGACAATTGAATTATGGATACGACGGACGCCTAATCAATGAAAAGCACTACACTTATGACAAACAGGACCGTTTAGATTTTGTCGAGCATTTTTTCAGCGGAACGCTTTTTCAAACCGAATCAATTTCTTACAATGATTCAACCTATTCGGTTGAGGGAAAACAATATTTTATCAGCGGTGGGTTTGCTCAAGAAAAGCGAGTTCACTCGTTGCAAGGAGAATTAATCGAGCAAAAAATTAATTACCCCAACGGTCCAAGTTCGGCTATCCATATCAAAAGAAATATGGATGGGCAAATAAAAAGTTATGAAGCACTCGAATGGAATCCTGAAGGAGTATTAATAAAAAAACAAAGAAAAGAATACCATTACGATGCGAATGAAAAACTTGTAAGGCTGGAACTTTTTGAAGGGAATCCGAGTAGGGATGCACATTATTTAACTACCGAATGGGTTTATGCATACGATGCCAGAAATCAGCAATTACTCAGCGCTACCGGTAGATGGTATACAAAAAGTGGTGAAGTGTACAGGAAAGAAGAAGAAAACCGATTTTATGATGAAAAAGGGAACTGCATCACCTTAGAGCGAAATAACCAAAATAACGGAGAAACTACAAAGACAACTACCTTATTCATTCAATACGATGACTACAATAATTGGGTGACAAAGACAATTTATATGGAAGGAAAAGAAAAATACGGAATCAAACGAAAGATTCTATACTACAACTAGAAATTACCGAATTTCAAAACCGTAATAGAAAAGTAGACCAGCCTGTGATTTATCTACTTTGACGTGATATTCCTTACCAGTTTGGCAAAAACAATCATCACAATTATCTAACCTTTCTCCGTTAACGCGAATCTTTAGCGGAATAATACCATCTGCTTTTAGGAGCATTTCCAGAGCATTACGAGACTTTCGATCACTATCTAAATCAACCCAGGTTGGCGGGCAATTGGTTTCTTGATAAACCATCCACTGACCATCAGTAGTTTTAGCACAACTATTTGTCATAAATGGCAATAAAGTCAATAAAAATAATGGCAGCAGAATCCGTTTCATAATCATCTTAATAATAGGTACAACAAGTTTTGTGATGAATCAAATTTGAATCACATTGATTAAATCCATCTCAACATGTTAAGATGTCAACAAAATTCATTCCAAAGCGGGGGCAATTTTGTATATTTGTTACCTGCAAATTGAGAAAATTCATGGAAAAAATCGAACCATACAAACCAACGAACAAAGTAAGAATTGTAACAGCTGCGTCATTATTTGACGGGCACGATGCTGCGATTAATATCATGCGTCGTATTATTCAGTCAACAGGGTGTGAAGTCATCCATCTTGGGCATGACCGCAGTGTGGAAGAAGTGGTAAACTGTGCCATTCAAGAAGATGCACAAGCTATTGCAATGACTTCTTATCAAGGTGGACATACAGAATATTTAAAGTATATGTATGACCTTTTGAATGAAAAAGGTGCAGGTCACATCAAGATTTTTGCCGGTGGTGGCGGAACCATACTTCCTGAAGAAATCAAAGAATTGCAAGAATATGGCATTGAGCGTATTTATCATCCGGACGACGGAAGAGCAATGGGCTTGCAAGGAATGATCAATGATCTTGTTCAACGAAGTGATTATCCAGTAGGTGATCATTTGAATGGCGAAGTAGGTCGATTGAAAGATAAATCCGTTACGGCGATTGCGCGCCTGATTTCTGCAGCTGAAAATTTTCCAGAGAAAGCGGCTGGCGAAATGGATAAAGTACACGATTTAGCAGCGAAGGTAGATACACCTGTATTGGGTATAACTGGAACTGGTGGAGCGGGTAAATCCTCTTTGGTAGATGAGTTGGTGAGAAGATTTTTATTGGATTTTGAAGACAAAACCATTGCCATTGTTTCCGTTGATCCATCAAAAAGAAAAACAGGCGGTGCTTTACTTGGTGATCGTATTCGTATGAATGCGATTAAGAACAATCGTGTTTATATGCGTTCGCTGGCCACACGTCAAAGTAATTTGGCTTTGAGTAAGCACGTTTCAGAGGCACTTGAGATCTTAAAAGCAGCAGATTTCGATTTGATTATTCTGGAAACTTCAGGTATTGGTCAGTCTGATACTGAAATAATGGATCATTCTGATGTTTCATTATATGTCATGACACCAGAATTTGGAGCTGCAACGCAGTTAGAGAAGATCGATATGTTGGATTTTGCAGATATCGTTGCGGTAAATAAATTTGACAAAAGAGGCGCTTTAGATGCTTTGAGAGACGTTAAAAAGCAATATACCCGCAATCATCAACTTTGGGACACTGACCCGAGTGAATTGCCTGTTTTCGGAACGATTGCATCACAGTTTAATGATCCAGGAATGAATACACTGTACAAGGCGATCATGGATAAAGTTGCTGAGAAAACTGCAGCCAAACAACTGGCATCTCAGATGGAGATCACTGGAGAAATGTCAGAGAAGATCTTTATTATTCCAACTAAAAGGTCACGATACCTTTCTGAAATCGCAGAGAATAACCGAGGTTATGATACAGTTGCAGAAGAGCAAGAAGCTGTTGCTCAAAAACTATACGGTATATACACGACGATTGAGTCTGTGGCTGGTCAGAAACCAACATTGACGCAAGCCGGTATTAACGAGGAAGGTTTATCTGCAGCCAACGACGAATTCCTTCAGCTTTTATTGAAAGAGTTTGGGCGTGTTAAAATGGACTTAGATCCCTATAATTGGGAGCATATTCTCAATTGGAATGATAAGGTGAAGAAGTATAAAGATCCGGTATACACCTTTAAAGTAAGGGATAAAGAGATCAATATAGAAACACATACAGAATCATTGTCGCATACTCAAATCCCAAAGATTGCGTTGCCTAAATACAGTGCTTGGGGAGATTTGTTGAGATGGATTTTACAAGAAAATGTTCCGGGTGAATTCCCATATACATCAGGTCTTTATCCATTCAAAAGAACAGGAGAAGATCCTACACGTATGTTTGCGGGAGAGGGTGGACCAGAACGTACAAACAAGCGATTCCACTATGTGAGTCTAGGTATGCCTGCAAAACGTTTATCAACAGCATTCGATTCGGTTACTTTATACGGAAATGATCCAGCAGTGCGGCCGGATATTTATGGTAAAGTTGGGAACTCAGGTGTTTCGATTTGTTGTTTGGACGACACCAAGAAGTTATACTCTGGATTTGATCTATCGCATCCATTGACTTCAGTTTCAATGACAATTAATGGTCCGGCGCCAATGTTGCTAGGTTTCTTTATGAATGCGGCAATTGATCAAAATTGTGAGAAATACATCAAAGAAAACGGACTTGAAAAAGAAGTAGAAGCTAAAATTGAAGGGATCTACAAAGCAAAAGGCGTTAAACGACCAGCATATCAAGGAGAACTACCTGAAGGAAATGATGGTTTAGGATTGATGTTATTGGGGGTTACTGGAGATCAAGTATTGCCAGCGGATGTTTACGCAAAAATTAAACAAGAGACCTTAGCTCAGGTTAGAGGTACCGTTCAGGCGGATATTTTAAAAGAAGATCAAGCACAAAATACCTGTATTTTCTCTACTGAATTTGCATTGCGTTTGATGGGAGATGTTCAGGAGTATTTTATTGATCATGGTGTTCGTAATTTCTATTCCGTTTCAATCTCAGGTTATCACATTGCTGAAGCGGGAGCAAACCCGATTACTCAATTGGCTTTGACGCTAGCAAATGGCTTTACATACGTTGAGTATTACTTGAGTAGAGGAATGGACATCAATAAGTTTGGACCAAATTTATCGTTCTTTTTCTCTAATGGAATTGATCCGGAATATGCTGTTATTGGACGTGTTGCACGAAGAATTTGGTCAAAAGCGTTGAAGCTTAAATACAAAGCAAATCCTAGAGCGCAAATGTTGAAATACCACATTCAAACATCGGGTCGATCACTGCATGCACAGGAAATTGATTTCAACGATATTCGAACGACATTGCAAGCGCTTTATGCGATTTATGATAACTGTAATTCCCTGCACACCAATGCTTACGATGAAGCTATCACCACGCCAACTGAAGAATCTGTTCGTAGAGCAATGGCGATTCAGCTGATCATCAATAAAGAATTAGGTCTTGCTAAAAACGAAAATCCAATTCAGGGTGCATTCATTATCGAAGAACTAACAGATCTTGTTGAAGAGGCTGTATTGGCTGAATTTGATCGAATTACGGAGCGAGGCGGGGTTCTAGGAGCCATGGAAACCATGTACCAGCGTAGTAAGATTCAAGAGGAAAGTTTATACTATGAGACCCTGAAGCACAACGGAGATTTCCCAATTATTGGCGTGAATACGTTCTTAAACAAAAAGGGCTCACCGACAATTGTGCCGGCTGAGGTTATTCGAGCTACAGATGAAGAGAAGCAATATCAAATTGATATGTTAGGTGAATTGCATAAAGGAAATGCTGATAAGGTAGACGAACAATTAAAAATCATTCAGCATGCTGCTATTCAGAATGAAAATATTTTTGATCGTCTTATGGAAGCTACAAAGTATTGCTCACTCGGTCAAATTACCCAAGCTTTATTTGAGGTAGGAGGGCAGTACCGAAGAAATATGTAATAACGCCTTTTGCGAATTTCGCAAAAGACAAGACTTACTTGCAAGAATCAATTCAGAAAAGGGATTAGTCTCCAGTAATTTTACGGTGTATTTAAATAATGCACCAATGAAAAACTGGAGATTATTTTACCCATCGATTATTGCAACAACGATTTTGATCGGCTTATTCCTATTAAGTCTTTTGCCACCAGCGTTATACTTATTAATTCCCGGTATTGCGGCAATACCATTTATTAGTCTATTTATTTTCTTGGAGAAAAAAAGACCTTTCCGAGAAATGTGGAATACCAATAATGGAGATTTCACTGCTGATTTATTAAGAACATTTTTAACCTTGCCTAGCGCATTAAAAATGGGAGAGTGGATCATTCCCGTTTTGGTATATTATCCTGTTTTGTTTTTGCGTGATACAGTTGGTTTTAAAGGGGTTTCGGGATTACCTGTTTTCGTACAGTTGTTCATTCTACTGGTATTGTCGGAGTTTATTTTTTATTGGTTGCACAGATGGAGTCATGAGAACAAAACATTATGGTTGTTCCACGCAGTTCATCATGGAGCAGAACGCGTTTATTGGGCCAATGCGGGTCGTTTTCATTTTGTAGACGCTTTTCTGACAGGTTTAGCCTATGCTGTTCCAATTGCCCTGCTAGGCCCTACGGCAGAGGCGATTACCCTTCTCTTATTGCTCAGTGCAATTTCAGGTTTTATGGAGCATGTCAATGTTCAATTTTCTGCAGGTTGGTGGAATTATATTTTCAATACGGCAGAATTACACCGTTGCCATCATTCAGAAGAAATTGAGGAGTCCAATACCAATTATGGTAAAGTCCTCGTCATTTGGGATCTGATTTTCGGAACGCATCTGTATAATACTGATACGGAAGAACTATCCGCAGGAATTATTGGAAACGACGTGCCAAACACATTTGTCGGGCAACTGAAATATCCCATTCAGAACATGAGGATTTCCGAGGAAACAATTAATACTCCATCTCCTCACGCCCCTCTTGATCAATCTTATACATCTCTTCCATAAAGTCCCAGATGTAAGCAGCGCCATTCTTTGCGTTCTTCGGAATGCCCATGAAGAACTGAGTATTTAGTTTGTCATCCTTTAGATTAGAATAAGACCACATTGAACGCATGTTGTCTCGTGCGTATTCCATTGCCTTCTTCTCGCGCTGGTTCATGTCATCTGTAGGTATTTTCTTTAATAAAGCTTGAAAATCCATTTTCATATAGCCTTGATTGCCCGTCATGTCAGCAGTTAACTCTCCAGAATTACCATCTTTACCTTTACCGTCTGCGATGCTTTTGATTTCGTCTAAATCAGATCCTACAAATGCAATGCCGTCTTGAACGGTAAAACCAATTTTAAAAGGAATGTCACGGTTTTCGCCATCCGTATAATAATATTGATTGTCGCGGTACATCACTTCATTCTTCACGGCTAAATTCAATAGTTTGTCTAAAAACTTCTTGTTTTTAGTGGTAAACATGGCCATAAACTCTGGAAATATTTCCTTTCTGGTTTTTTCGACCTCTTTCCTTTCTGAATAATCCTCATTGTATTCGTAGGTCGTATATTTAACCTCTACATTGACTAAATCCTTCAGTACAAAAACAACATCACCTGTAGCAATTTCTCCCAATGCCTCCTCATCCATAAAGATTTCTATGAAATCCAGTAATACCTCCACTTCCTCCGAATAATCCTCATTTCTGGAGTACATTTTTTCATACATTTCCGCATAAATTCTCGGGTAATGTTTCCACACTTTTTCTGATTTAACCGAGAATGAAGAAACGGCCAATGCCTTGTCTGTATTGACATATCGGAATAGGTCTTTTGAGATCTGAGAGCTATAAATCTCTTTGAAATATTGAGCAATTTCTTTGTCAAAAGACATGTCAGAAACTACTTGAATCTGGTTTTCTTTAAATAAGCCATTCATGGCAATTTGATTGCCAAAGAGGTTATTAAATGAGTACATGAATTTTCTGAACTGTCTTCTACGATTGTAGTAATAAGTGTAATAGTCGAAATCTCTAACATTTTTTTCTTTTGAGAGCCATAAATAGACATCTGCTCCAGGATCCTTTTCCCTTGTATATGCTTCGTTGGCTAAAATGTTTTCTTTGGATCTATTTCCAAAATAACCCTTTAGCTCTTCGATATAAGCCTCTCGTAATTTGGCGATTCTTTCCGCTTTTCTGCGTTCTTCCGCTTCCTCTTCTGCTTTTTGCTTGTCAGCCCATTCTTTCATTTCTTCCTCAGTCATTTCAGTTACTTCCACTTCCTCGGCATATTCAAACGTTTCTTCGTAAAACCAATCCCATGAATTGACCTGATCGAGTGGGCGCAGTGAATCGTGTAAATAGTCAATATTCAAATACAATGCATGTTTCTTATCCCATGCCAATAAATCATAATTCCCTTCAAAAAAGATCACGGAGAAGTCTTTCAAATCTCGACGCTCACCTTCGTCCGTATTTTCCTTTATGTATTTTTCAAAGGTTTTTCGCTTCTCAACACCATACAGATAACCCATATATTCCATTGAAGTATCCGCATTGAAAAAAAAGACAAAATCATTTTTAAGTTCAACGCCTAAGTCACTGATTTTACCCTCAGCATTTCCTTTGAAAAGGAAGCTTTCTGTCATCGCTAAAAAGGCCTCTGAGTTCTCAATTTTTCTTTCTCCGATTTTGCTCGTTAAACGTTTGCCATCTAAAGAAATTACGCACTCTGCTGAAGCGGGAACATACTCTAATAAGCTTTGTGCATAAGATAAAAAGGTACTTGACAATAATAGGGTTAGGGTTAATTTTTTCATTTTTTTATTTTGATATGATGATTAACGCGTTCTGGGTGATGGATTAAATCCATTACGGTAGATTGCAAAATAACAACTTTTTTATTGGGTGATAGGTGGGCGGAAGTATTTGCAATTGATAAAACTTCATTTTGAAATCGAAAAATAGCTGTGTAATCTGCACCAATTAATACTTCACGATCAGCCATGGACATTTTATTAAAGGCTTTTACCATTTGTTTGCCAGCATTTTGACGAAGCTCTTGATTTTTAAAACTGAAGTATTCGTAATAAGATGCTGTTGAATCTTTCATCTTTGCTAATTCTAGCACACGTTGATTAATTCGCTCTATTTTGTCAAAATCACATGAAAACTCAAAGATATAATCATCTTGGTTGAAATTTCCTTCAACATTTGATATGCCTTTTGATTTACGAGCTGAGTCTAGTAGCGCATTGAATTTTGAATTGGTTTCTGCTAGTGTCGGAACCTCATGTCCATTTACTTCATCGAGTAATAATAAAGCATCGATCTTTGTTTCGCTTCTACTAAAGTTTAGCACAATTTCGAGATGTCCGCTTCCATCTTCGTTTAAATCGATTTCTTGAATGACCTCAAAACAACGAGACAAAAAGAACCCTATTAAAAAGGTGAAAATTCTTACAATTAATGCTATGGTTTTATTCTTTTTCAGGTAGATTTTTTTAAGGTTTACTTTATCAAAAGTAAGTAATAGTATCCAATGAATGGCTTACTGAAAGTTACAAGCGCCTATTAGGCCTTTTTGAATGGCAAATGAAATGAGTAAACCTGTTGTGATATATTAGTGAACAATTCAAGTATTTATTCATTAACTTTAATGCAACGGAACCCAATAAAACGATGAAAATGAATGAAATCAGAGAAAAGCGATATAAAAATGAAACATTAAGTGATTCATTTACAATTATATGGAAGCCAAATAAGTGTATTCATTCAGGAGTTTGTGTCAAAACGTTGCCAGCGGTGTATCATCCAAAAGAGAAACCATGGATTACTATGGAAAAGGCATCTTCAATCGAAGACTTAAAGAAATAGATAGATGCCTGCCCGTCGCGAGCCTTGAGTTATGAAGAGTAAATGGAATAAGAATAAAGTCTAACTATAAAGATAATATCATATGAAAGATTCAATTATATCCCAGAGCGCAATTACTTTTCCTTGGAGAACAGAAGACCCATTTATTTTTTGCGCTTATCACAACGATGAATATCCGCAAGGAAATGATCAGCTGGGCCCAGATCGTTCACAATTGAAAGGTAGATACATGGGACAGGATTTTTCAGGCAAAGACGGTTGGAGTATGTATCATGGGCAAACTATGCCTGGGTTCCCATATCATCCACATCGTGGATTTGAGACCGTAACTATTAACAAAAAAGGAGTAGTGGACCACAGTGATTCACTTGGTGCTGCTGGTCGATTTATGGAAGGTGATGTGCAATGGATGACAGCGGGTAAAGGGGTTCAACACTCTGAAATGTTTCCACTGTTAAACAAAAACAAACCGAATCATCTTGAAATATTTCAAATTTGGTTGAATCTACCTGCTAAAAATAAAATGGTTGAACCGCATTTTAAAATGTTATGGAAAGAAGATATTCCTGTTATTGAAACCGTTTACAACGGTAAAAAAACAAAAGTTGATCTTATTGCCGGAGAATATCAGAATAAAACAGCACCTGGAACAACCCCGGAATCATGGGCAGCGGATAAAACCAATGGTGTCCGGATATTGACTATTTCAATTGAGCCAGGTGGAGTTTTTGAGTTAGACGCAACTGACGAATCTATCAATCGAAACCTGTATTTCTATGACGGCACAGAATTAACGCTGGATGAACACAAGATTGAAGGGAACCATTTCCTGAAATTGAAACCGAACAAGAAATTATCCTTTAAAAATACAGGAGAGGACCAAGCATATCTATTACTTTTGGAAGGAAAACCAATAAAAGAACCTGTTGTTCAGCATGGCCCATTTGTTATGAACAGCAAGGCCGAAATTCAAGAGGCGATAATGGATTATCAGCGCACGAAGTTTGGAGGTTGGCCTTGGAAGGAGAGAGAGCAAGAGCATGGTCCAAGTTTAGGCCGTTTTGCCAAGCACGCAGATGGTAGAAAAGAGATGAAATAGTTTGAGGATTATTCATGAAGGAAACATTAATTTTATTGCATGGCGCTTTAGGTGCCAAGGAGCAGTTATTACCCATTAAAAACTTATTGCTAGATCAGTTTGATGTTCATGTAATGGAATTTGAAGGGCACGGCAAAAATCTTTCAAACAAGTCTTTTTCTATTGCATTATTTGTTGATAACCTATTAGATTATTTGAGGGAGAACGATCTTGAAAAAGTTAAAGTATTTGGATACAGTATGGGTGGTTATGTCGCCTTGTCTGCTGCCGCCAAAGAACCCGAGCGATTTTCTAAAATCTTAACTTTGGGAACAAAGTTCGAATGGAGCCCGTCGATTGCATCGGGAGAAGTTAAAATGCTTAATCCTGAAATCATTGAGGAAAAGGTTCCTGTATTTGCAAGAAGGTTGGCGCAACTACATGGCGAAAGCAATTGGAAGAATGTCATGCTTAAAACAGCTGACATGATGCTAAAAATGGGGGATGGTCAACGAACAAAAGATGAGGTGTTCGGATCTGTGGAAACACCAACAGTTGTGGGAATAGGTGATAAGGATAAGATGGTGAGTCAGGAAGAATCAAAGAAGTACGCTAATATTATAAAGGCAAAATATGTGGTGCTTGAAAATATTCCGCATCCAATTGACATGATTGCCGCCGATAGGATTAAGGATTATATTTTGAATCAACTGTAATAAGTCTGGTTTATGGATGAAAATAGAAGAGCAGAAATCATTACCCATATAGAAGAATATCTGAAAGAGGCATTTTCAGGAGAGTCTACTGGTCATGATTGGTTTCATATTGATCGTGTGCGAAAGAACGCAAGCCTCATCTGTAAAGATGAAGATGCTGATGATTTTGTTGTGGAAATTGCAGCACTATTGCACGATATCGCGGATCATAAATTTGTCGAAAATGCAGATCAAGTAGCGGAAGATCGCATAAATGACATCTTATTAAATGAAGGTTTATCAGCGGATGTTATTGATCAAGTACAACATATTGTTGCTAATTGCTCCTTTAAGGGTGGTTTAGAAAATAAAATGAAAACCCTAGAAGGTAAAATTGTTCAAGATGCTGACCGGTTAGATGCAATTGGCGCTATTGGTGTAGCAAGAACCTTTGCTTTTGGGGGTAAATTTGGCAATGAAATTTACAATCCAGAAGTGGCTCCATCCACATTTAAATCAGCCGAGGAATACAGAAAAAAAAGAACCCATACAATCAATCATTTCTACGAAAAACTCCTACTTTTAAAAGACGGTATGAATACTGAAACGGGCAAAAAGCTCGCCTCGGATCGTCATGCTTTTATGGAACAATACCTTGATCAGTTTTATGCCGAGTGGGAGGGGAGAAGGTGAAATCAATTAATTTGAACCAAAATGAATTTGAAAAAGATTACCATTATTTGTCTACTCGTTTTTATTGGAAGTTCGTCTTATGCTCAAGGCGGCACAGAATTTGGGTTAACCATTAATCCCGCATGGAAAGTTAAAATGTCCCGCCAAAAAGGGACTGGTCTGCGCACCAATCAGAGCGGATATGGATTTACGGTGGGTGTACCTGTTAAAAGATGGTTCAATGAATTTACAGCGTTAAACACCGGACTTGAATTTGAATTCTCGGCATTTGATGGTTTTCAAAATGGTATTCTTGTGACAAGTAATCGTTTTAATGCATTGCATGTACCATTGATGTTTAATTTTCATTTGAGTGGTAATATGTATGCAATGGCAGGATCAGGATTGGTTTACAATCTTTCCGTGAAAGAACTGAATAATGTAACAATCGGAGCGAATGTCACTAGTGTAACCAATAATTTCCAGCCTTATCTGGGTGTAGGGGTAAACCGTTTGCTTGATAAAGATTGGGGTAAGGTAGAGGTTGGTGTTATGGCACGTTATCAGCTTTTGGATATTTGGAAAAATAGCTATACACCACTCGAGGATTTTAATACACACTTAGCTACATTAGATTTCCTATTTCGCTACTATTTCTAGATGTCATTCTCAACTTCGCCATTGTTATTCAATCGGGTAAAATTCATTGTGTAAAAAAAGCTGTTAAAAATTGCTTAAAAACTGTAACCAAAACACCGTTTTAAAGTAATATTAATTGGGTCGTTTTCAGCTGGTATGGTTATTGGAAATCATATTATTGAGAACAGGTCCGAAGATCTGACGAACTTTTAAGTAAAAACACATGCTTTTAAACAGACAATTGCCCTTATACACAGCTATATTCATCACTTTCTTTTCATCCGCTATATCCTACGGACAGGTAGAAGATGAGCGGTGCATGGAGCCGGAGGATAAGAAGATTTCAAAATTATTAGCTCAAGCGGAAAGCTCAAAAAACGACAAACCCACTCGCGCCAAGTATTATACAGAGGTGATTGAACTTGCCCCCGAGAACGCTTATGTTTTTTACTCTTATGCTGTATTTAAGTTCGAGCATGCCGCGTCAATTCAAGAAAAATTTGACGCTGGACGTGCAAATTATAACCAACTCAGTACAGCTTATAATAACGCTGCAAATGCCTACAAAAAGGTAGTAGAGTATTGTCCAGACTTTCATTCAGACGTTTATTACAAACTTGGCTATATGGCTTATTTAATGGGAGAAAAGGGAGAAGCGGCTATTCATTTCAAAGCTTTTGTCGATTTTGAATCAAAGGATCCAGAGAAGTTCAGCGAAACTTATACAAAGAACAAAGCGGATGTTGAAGAGATTTTACCGGAAATGGCCTTTTTTGATGAGTTCTTTTCAAACCCAGTACCTTACGATCCAAAAGAAGTTAGAAATGTATCATCCGTTAAAGATGAATACCTTCCGATGATTTCGCCGGATAACGAATTGATCTTTTTTACCCGAAAAGGAAAATCAGATGATCCTGGAGGTGTTGTTAAAGCGGTAATGGAATCATTTACCATGAGTCAGCGAAGAGATGTAAATTCAGATTTTGATGGAGGTGAGCCTTTACGTGCTCCATTTAATACGCCGGCTTATGCGAATTATGGAGGTGTTTCCCTGTCATTAGACAATAAAGAAATGTTTATCTGCGCATGCGAGGAGGTTGATTATCAACCTCACGCAAACTGTGATATTTACCGCACAAATTTCGAACGATCGGATAATGGATGGGCAGATTTCATTTGGACTCCTCTCGAGAACCTCGGTCCAGCGGTGAACACAACAGACGGATGGGAGGCGCAGCCTACACTTTCTCCAGATGGTAATACGTTGTATTTTGCAACATGGAGAGAAGGATCGCAATTAACAGATATCTATTATTCAACCCGACAAGCCGATGGGAACTGGTCTCAAGCCAGACCGGTAAGCGGACCGATTAATTCGGAAGGACACGATAAGGCGCCATTCATTCATCAAGACAGTGAAACCATGTATTTTGTATCTGATTGCAGCATCGATCGACCAGGAGCTGGAGGTTCAGATATTTTTTATTCAAGACAAAATGATGACGGATCTTGGTCTGAACCAAAAAATATAGGATACCCGATAAATTCTGAGGGAAATGAAGTCGGTTTGGTGGTTTCTACGGATGGTCACTTGGCTTATTTCACCTCACGAAATACTGGATCAAAAGGTTATGATATTTATTATTTTGAGTTGTACGAGGAAGCAAGACCTAAAAAGGTCAAGTTCTATAAAGGAGAAGTGAAAGATGAAGATGGTGAACCTGTCAAAGATGCTGTTGTTGAGATCAATTATAAGAACTCCGATGAAACCGTGCAAGTGAAAGTGAACGGTGATGACGGTAAATTTGCAGCTGTCGTTAATGTCGACGAGGGGGAACCGCAGGATGTCATGATTTCTGTCAAGAAAGAAGGGCATTCTTTTGATACGAAGCTCATCAAAGCAGAAGAATTAGTGAATGATGAAGAAACCTATATTGAGGATATTGCTATGGAGATTGATACCATCGAGGTAGGGAAGGCCTTTACCATTGATGACATTCTTTACGCAACAGATTCATACGAATTAACGGGAGATTCTAAGTTCATTCTAGATCAATTTGCAAAATTCTTGAAGGAAACCCCAACGGTTAAGGTGACCATTCAAGGCCATACAGATGACTTAGGAGATGCTGGCAGTAATAAAGTATTGAGTGCTAATCGTGCGGAAGGAGCAATGGAGTATATCATTTCGAAAGGAGTTGCAGCAGATCGATTAAAATCTGAAGGATTTGGTGAATCAAAACCAAAAGTCCCTAATACCAATGCAGAAAATCGTGCGCAAAATCGTCGAACGGATTTCTTTATTCGCGAATACTAGGAAACCGTGTTTACACAAACCAATAAATTAATAGATCTTCTTTCATATTTCCATTCTAAATTGGATGGTGTGTACGATCAACGAGAAATTGACAACCTCTTTTATTGGGTCTGTGATGTTAAGTTTAAACTTTCCAAGCTCGAGGTAAAGCATGCAAATAAAAGGTTGTCCGAGTCAGAATTATTAGCCATTCGGTCGATCGTCAAGCGACTAGTTAATCAAGAACCCATTCAGTATATTCTTGGTGAAACAACTTTCTATGATTGTCTCATAAAAGTGAACCCAAGTGTTTTAATACCTCGTCCAGAAACAGAAGAACTGGTCGCATGGATACTTGAAGACATTGAAGGAAAAATTCGGTTGTTGGACATAGGGACGGGAAGTGGATGTATCCCGATTGCCTTCAAAAATAATGTCAAAGTGGCGGATGTATATGCTCTGGATGTATCGAAAGAAGCTCTAGAAACAGCAAAAGTCTCGGCTGAGTTGAACGAAACACATATACAGTTTATCCAAAAGGACATCCTCGCTGAAAATTTATCGGAATTACCCCGATTTAATGTTATCGTCAGTAACCCGCCTTATGTGTTGGAATCAGACAAGAAATTGATGCACGCCAATGTGTTGGATAATGAACCGCATTTGGCGTTGTTCGTGGCAGATGATGACCCTTTATTGTTCTATAATCGAATTGCCCAAATAGCAAAAGCAAGCCTTGTGAAAGATGGGTGTCTTTATTTCGAAATTCACGAGAATCTATCTGCTGAAGTGGCTAAGATGTTGGCAGAAAAGGGTTACCGTGACATCGAAGTTCGTCAAGACTTACAGGGAAAAGATCGCATGATCAAGTGTATTAAGAACAACTAGATCCTTACCCCAATAACGCAAACGTCATCTACCTGATCCATGTCACCTTGCCATGCAGAAAACGCCCGTTCAAGCGCGTCTCTTTGATCACTCATTGATTGATCTTGAATAGATAACAAAAGCATTTTAAAGTTTACACTCTTGAATTTTTTATTCTGCTCACCACCAAATTGTTCAGCATAACAATGCGAGAAAACATAGAAAGTATCCCCTTCATTTAGCTCTACTGTATGCGTTTCGAACGGGGTTGACTTGTCAAATTTGCCAATCGGTTGCTTATTACCTTTGTATACCTCGATTTCCTTGGTACCCTTTCTAATTACCCAAAGCGGATTGTTTGCTCCAGCAAATTTTAAGGTTTTTCCTTTTAAACTAAATAAAGCAATATCCATTCCGTCCTTTACATCCTCTTCTGATTTATCAAACTCCTCCTCAACGATTCGTCTCGTTTCATCCAAAATTAGACCGGGGTCTCGATTACCTTTTTCTCGCACTGATCGGTTCAGACCATTATTACAAATTACAGAAACCATCGCTCCTGGAACGCCATGACCTGTGCAATCTGCCGCTGCAAACAAGGTAATCCCTTCTTTTTCGATGGGCTCCATCCAATAGAAATCACCTGCTACAATATCCTTTGGTTTGTAGAGAATAAACGAATTCGGCATATACGATTTTACTAGCTTTTTTGGCGGTAGAATAGCAGTTTGTATTCGTTTAGCGTAACTAATACTGTCCTTTATTTCATTGTGTGCTTCTTCTATAGATTCTTTCTGAACCCGAATTTCAGAAGTCGCCTCGCTGATTTGAGTCTCCAATTCCCTTTGTCGCCTCTTCAGTTTATGCGTTCGTGCCCGCACAACAAGTATGATAATAGCTATGAGGGAAATGAATAATAATAAGTAAAACCAAAAGGTGAGGTAGAATGGAGTAGATACAGTGACATTCAATTTTATTTCGGTTGATACGAGTTCCTCATTGATTAGGGCGCGAAAGTATATTGTATTAAATCCAGGGGCTAAATTTTTTATTGTGAAGCTCGATGTTTTAACGGGAGTTTCCCATTCTCCATCGTTGGTGTGATATTGATTTTTTAAGTTTCCAGATTTCCTAAAATGTATTGCTTTCACACTTATGTTAACCCTTTCTCCATAATCTATTGATAAATCAGGAACCCCGGTAGTGTCCATATTGGCCAAACAGTAGTATTCTATCGAACCATTTTCGTTATGATCCAGGGTCGATATTAATTCAAAACGTAGATTTCTTGGAGCCTGAAGAGGTGTTTGGCGTAGCACAATATGTCCAAGTTCGTTTCGGTTCGTGATAATAATCCTGCCAGACGAATCAATATGCTTAGGATTAAAACCTTCACCGATCAAACCATCTTTATTGGTGTAAAAATTCGATAACTGGTACTTTTTCCAAAAATCATCTCGACTCTTTACGTGAACCGATCGATCGATTAATTCAAAGTAGCCAAGTCCAGCATTCGTGCCTGCAATATTGATGCTGTCCATAACGTATTGAATACCTTTCGTATTCGCTCCATAATAACCATCCTTCTCAGAAATGTTAACGATCGTGTTGGTCTCATAGTCCACATAATCTAATCCGCCATCCATGCCTATTAGCCACCAATTATGCGCTCTGTCATGCGAGCCTCCCATAATAATATTCGACCTTAATCCCTCGGATATCCATTCTGTAGATGAAGATGTGCACTTCGCGATGTATTTCCCCCATGTTGAAATGAGAAATGTAGAGTCATTGACGTAGTGGTAGCTCGTTGGTTTTAGACCATCAATTTCGAGTGAATCGATCACAATAGTAATATGATCATCTTCAAATAAACCGATTTGCCACTTGTTGTTAGGTTGTCGAAGAGCCAGCGGAAATTTAACATTGACAGCGCTAATGGACCTCAAATATTCGGCTTTTAGATTCATTTTTTGAATCCCCAATTTTTCCGTATCAATATAAACGTCGTTTTCCTCATCCAATAAAACATTTATTTGATCCTCAGAAGACCCAACAAAAGTATAAGCTGAGTATTTATCTAGGACGCTATTTTCTTTATGGCCTTTGCTCGAAATGAAGAAAGCTTCTCCTCTTCTTGGGGTCAGCGATAAACCTTGTCTATAAGGAATACGTGAATAAATATAATTTGAAGGATCAATCATGTCATATATTGTATCTATCTCCAAATTATCATGCTCATCGATTGAAGCTGTTAGTACAACATTGTTTGGGTCAATTAATATCTGTGCGCCATTATACCAATAATAGGTTTTGTAGTCACAGAGGCGTATTATGTCAAATGTGGAAAAAAAGAATAATCCGTTCGAGTATGTTTATGCCCATAAACCTACGTCTTTATCAAAATCAAAATCAGATAAGTAAAATTTATCCAACGGCTGATATGCGAGCTGTTTGGCAATTCCGGCCTCATGTTTGTATATGCCATTTTTAGTGCCAATAAAAAGGTTTCCATCAGGATCATTTTTTAGGATCCTAACTTGTTCAGATGCTCCCTCTATATATTTGGTCTCCAGTAATTCTAGTCCATTTGGTGTGATTTTATGGAGACGGTTTTTCCAATCACAACCAACCACATAGTCCTTATGATCTCCACCCAATACCCGCAACTGCATTTCCTCCGTATCATATAAATGCTCAATTGTTTTTACCGAACCTTCTTCGATATAGTAGATTTTTTGACCAATTCTAAACCAGATTCTGTTCTTTGCGTCTATGGTCAGATCACTCACATAATCAGCACGCTTATCTTGGTTTCGATGGCTATATTCAATGAATGAGGAATCGGTGAAATGACTTAAACCGTTTACCCGCGTAGAGACCCATATATCACCATTGAGGTCCTCTTTAATGTCTTGGATATGCAAATCAGAGATATCTGTAGAGTCTATGTACCAATCACCATAATTACCGTTTTTAAGATTCAGCACACCAACTCCATTGCCACCAACCCACATCGAACCTTTGCTGTCGCAAAAGATCACATCAAATCGATCATACAAGTCATTTACAGAACCAAAACGATAGACATGTTCTCCGTCCATATAGCCGAAGCCACTTCCATCTGTTGCATACCATATACGTCCTTGTTTATCAATCTCGATGTTATCGATTTGGTTGGTGCCAAAATTAGAATTGATGTCATAATGATGCGTATAGTATCTGAATAGCTCCCCTTTGAAAGGGTCGTCCAAAGTTCTAATCTCTGGAGCGCTAAAGGATTTAATACGTTGTGGGTAGGTTTGAAATGTGATTGACAAAAGAATTAACAACAAGGTGCTCATCAGCATCTTTTGTGCGCTGAATAAACAACATATACTCTGATTTCGATTGGAATTAATTTGCATTCAGCTGCGATTGTAAAAAGTTGGTAATCTGATTAATCGTTTGAATATGGATATAATTAGAACCTATTCCAAGTTTTTGCTAGAAGGTTTATGACAAAAAAGGCCTCGATAATCATACCGAAGCCTTTAAAATGCTTAAGTGAGATTACTTAATCTATATTCTCTATTACCATGGCAGATGCACCTCCGCCACCGTTGCAAATTCCGGCAGCACCATATTTTCCGCCGTTTTGCTTGAGTACATTGATTAATGTTACAATGATTCTTGAACCAGAATTTCCTAGTGGGTGACCTAAAGCTACAGCACCACCATTTACATCTACTTTTGCTGGGTCCAATCCTAAAGCTTTCGTATTAGCTAAACCAACAACAGAAAATGCTTGGTTTAATTCCCAATAGTCAATATCACTGATTTCAAGGTTTGCTTTCTTCAATGCTACAGGAACGGCTTTAGAAGGTGCCATTGTAAACCATTCTGGCTCAAGCGCTGCATCTCCATAACCAACTACTTTTGCAATTGGTTTTAAACCATGTTTTTCAACAGCTTCAGCACTAGCTAAAATTAAAGCAGATGCGCCGTCGTTCAATGTTGAAGCGTTAGCTGCAGTTACTGTACCTTCTTTATCAAATACGGGACGCAGGTTAGGAATCTTTTCCATTTTTACGTTTTTGTATTCTTCGTCTTCAGAAACCACTAGAGGCTCTCCTCTTCTTTGCGGCACTTCTACAGGAACGATTTCATTATCGAATTTACCTTCAGACCAAGCTTTAGCCGCTCTGTTATATGATTCGATTGCGAAGTTATCTTGTTCTTCTCTCGAGAAGTTTTCTTCAGTTGCACACTTTTCAGCACATACACCCATGTGAACACGATTATAAAAGTCAGTTAATCCGTCTTTAACCATTCCGTCTACCATTTTTACATCGCCTAGCTTTGTTGCGCTACGTGCGTTGTAGTAATGCGGAACAGCACTCATATTTTCCATTCCACCAACAACTACGATATCATTATCGCCTGCAAGAATGGTTTGGGCTCCTAAACTAATCGATTTCATTCCTGATGCACATACTTTATTCACTGTAGTACATGGAACATACTGACCAAGTCCTGCAAACAAAGCCGCTTGACGTGCAGGTGCCTGACCCAAATTAGCTTGAAGTACATTTCCCATAAATACTTCGTCAACGTTATCCGCTGAGATATTCGCTTTTTCCAAAGCTCCTTTAATTGCTGTTGCTCCTAATTGAGTAGCAGAAACAGTTGACAATGCACCGCCAAAACTACCCATTGGTGTTCGGACAGCTGATACTATATATACATCTTTCATGTTGTGAGATTTTGCTTGTTTGGTTATTTCGAACCCGCTCGAAATATGCATGCAAAATTACGATTCTAAGTGGAATATTCAAAATGTATTGACCTCCAGTTCTTTCAATACTTTCGTCTATTGTGTTCGACAATCACAAAAAAAAAACAGTGACCGATTAAAGCCACTGTTTGATTGTTTTGCAAGAAGCGTTGATTTATTGTTTCACAAACTGTGCATCTACAATTAATTTAACCTCGTCTGATACTACGATTTTCCCAGCTTCCGTAACAGCGCTCCATGTTAAGTTAAAATCCTTACGGTTAATTTTTCCGCTGATTTCAAAACCTGCTTTTGTTTGTCCGTATGGGTCTGTTGCAACGCCGCTGAATTCAGTATCGAAAGATACTTCTTTGGTAACCTCACGGATTGTTAAATCGCCAACCAATTTGTTCCCATCGTATGATTTTGATTTGAACTTTAATTCAGGATACGCCTCTGCATTAAAGAAGTCGTCTGATTTTAAGTGCGCGTCGCGATCGGCATTTTTAGTGTTGATCGAGTCAATTTTTGCTGAAAATTCAACTTCTGCTCCGGAAAAATCATCTGAGTCTGCATTTACAGTTGCACTGAAATCTTCGAATTGTCCTGACACAGTTGAAATCATCATGTGTCTTACTTTAAACATTACGTCTGAGTGTGATGGGTCAATAGCCCATGTTGCTTTGTTTTCCATTTTGTTTTTATGTTATTTGATGGACATCGGAACGTCCATGAGTAAAATTTTAGTTCCTTTTTTTGCTTTGATGGATACATTGGTTTCATTCCAAATGCCTAGTCCATCTCTTCTATTTAAATCGATACCGTTGATAGTTGCTTCTCCATTAATTAAAAAGGCATACAATCCGTTTTCGCTTCTTTTGATTTTGTAGTCGATTGATTTGTCTTGATCAAAGTCTCCCCAATGAAACCAAGCATCTTGATGAATCCAAACACCTTCGTCGTCTTTACTTGGAGAGAGGATCTGATTTAGTTCATTTTTCTTAATTACTTCTTTTAAGGTAATTTGATCATATCTCGGCTCAACTTGCTTCTTATTTGGAAATAACCAAATCTGTAAGAAACGGGCTTCTTTCTCTTTGTTCTTATTGTATTCACTGTGAAAAACGCCGGTTCCGGCACTCATCACTTGAATGTCTCCTTCTTCAATGACCGCTTTGTTTCCCATTGAGTCTTGATGTTCTAAAGCTCCTTCCAATGGAATGGAAATGATTTCCATATTATCGTGGGGATGCTTTCCAAACCCTGTATCAGCTGCAATCAAGTCGTCATTTAATACGCGTAGTACACCAAAATGCATGCGCTCAGGATTGTAATAATTTGCGAAACTAAAAGTATGGTGTGTGTTCAACCAACCGTGGTTCGCATGTCCGCGTGTTTCTGCTCTGTGAATGACAGTGTTCATTGTTTTATCCTCCTTATTTGGTAAATGGTTAAATCCTACTTGATCGATTAATTTGTCATAAGTCGATTCCTTTTTTTCTTGTGTAGCAGCTTTTAATAATGTCGGTGCAGCAAGTCCAGCCGCTCCTGCTACTAATGTTCTCTGTAAAAATTTCTTTCGGTCCATAACATCTCGATTTGAATACAAAGTTATAGATATGTGTTTAAACATGCATTATAAAAAAGCGAGAAGGACTTATGAAAATCCGTTTTGAATAAGAAATCTTAAAATAGGGGAGTGGTGCTACGGTCTATATTTGCTTGGAGAATGCCCCGTGCACTTCTTAAAGAAAGCACTAAAGTTGGCCGGTTCAGAGAAACCTAAGGCATAACTGATTTCTTTAATACTCTGACCAGAAAAATGAAGTAATCGTTTTGCCTCCAATGTAATACGTCCCTGAATATGTTCTTTAGCGGTTTTCCCAGTTTGTAACTTGACAACCTTGTTGAGATGGTCCGGAGTAATGCTCAGTTCATTTGCATATTCGCTAGTTCCATGCCAATTGACATAATGATCATTAATCAATGCTTTAAACCTTTTCAGTAGATCATTCTGATGATCCTGTATACTCCGGTCACCTGGTGCCAATGAGCAACTGTTATAGCAAGAAATGAGAAATACCTTTAACCATGCACCGGCAGCTTCCATTTTAAAAGACTGGTTAGAATTTACAACCCGATTGATTTCCTCAGCAGCGAATAATAATTTTTCAAATTCTTCCTCTGAAGGCTCTAATGGTGGACTATAATCAAAAGCATTAAAGAGATTAAGGTCTTCAATAAATAATTCGGGAATGTGATTATTCATTAAAAACTGTTGATCGAATGTGATGACGTATCCCATTGACATTTCTTCCTCCAACATTTGGTGAACTTGACCTGGGGCAATAAAATAAACCTGCCGACTTCCGAGTTCAAATGCATTAAAATCGACAAAGTGTTTGCCATGTGCGCTTTGGACAATCATGAGCGTATAAAACTCATGTCGATGCGGTTCGTCAGGCTCTCCTGCATGTTTCTCAAAGATATCCTCCATGCGCGTGATGCTGAAATGCACTTGGTCATGCTGACGATCAACATTTTTATAGGTCTTAAAGGAGGATTGCGTCATCTTTTGATCTTCAATAATCGTTCATTCAAAGATACCAATATTATTGTCGAATTGACTGCAACTTTTAATCGTTTCAAAACGACTCAAAAGTACCCGGCAGATTAATATAAGCAATCTATTGCTTACTTTACTGAAAAAAACTATCTTTGCGCCTCGTTTCGAAGGGAAGCGAACCGGTACCTGGCCGGAAACGTATAAAAACTCTCAGCTTCGGGTAGTTGGGATACAAAAAATAACGCCATTATGGTAGAAGATAAAAACAAACAAGAAGAAGTTTCTGAAGAAGTAAAAGTAGCTGCAACAGAAGAAACAGCGGTAGAAACGACAGAAGAAACAACTGCAGAGGCTCCAGTAGTAGAAGCGAAGGAAGAAGAGAAAGAATTTGACTGGTATGCTTACGAAAACGACGGTCACACTCCAGCGGAAATCGCTGAACTAAATGAGATTTACGACGGTACTTTGAACTCGATCCAAGAGAAAGAAGTAATCGATGGTAAAGTGATCATGATGACTTCTAAAGAAGTTGTAGTTAATGTAAACTACAAATCAGAAGGAGTTATCGCAATCAATGAATTTAGATACAACCCTGATTTAAAAGTGGGTGATACTGTTGAAGTATTTGTTGAGCAGTTAGAAGACACATATGGACAATTGGTATTGTCACACAGAACAGCTCGTACGCACCGCGCTTGGCAACGTGTTAACGAAGTATTAAAAACAGGAGAAATCATCACTGGTTTTGTTAAGTGCAGAACTAAAGGTGGTTTGATCGTAGACGTATTTGGAATCGAAGCTTTCTTGCCAGGTTCTCAAATCGATGTGAAGCCAATTCGCGATTACGATCAGTATGTTGGTAAAAATATGGAATTCAAAGTGGTTAAAATTAACCACGAATTCAAAAACGTTGTTGTTTCGCACAAAGCACTTATTGAGGCTGAGTTGGAAGAGCAAAAGAAACAAATCATCGGAGGGCTTGAGAAAGGTCAAGTTCTTGAAGGTACGGTTAAGAACATCACTTCATACGGTGTGTTCATTGACCTTGGTGGCGTAGATGGATTAATTCACATTACAGACCTTTCATGGGGTCGCGTGAATCACCCAGAAGAAATCGTTACACTTGATGAGAAGATCAACGTTGTAATCCTTGATTTCGATGACAATAAAAAACGTATTGCACTTGGATTGAAACAATTGCAAGCTCATCCTTGGGATGCACTTAACGAGAGCGTAAACGTTGGTGACAAGGTTAAAGGTAAAGTAGTTGTAATCGCAGATTACGGTGCGTTTATCGAGATCGCTCCAGGTGTTGAAGGATTGATTCACGTTTCTGAAATGTCTTGGTCACAACACTTGCGTACTGCACAGGATTTCATGAAAGTGGGAGACGAAGTAGAAGCGGTAGTATTGACTTTAGATCGCGAAGAGCGTAAGATGTCATTAGGTATCAAACAATTGATGCCAGATCCATGGGCTGATATTGAAACAAAATATCCAGTTGACTCTAAACACAAGGCAACAGTTCGAAACTTCACTAACTTCGGTGTATTCGTAGAATTAGAAGAAGGTGTAGACGGATTGATTCACATCTCTGACCTTTCATGGCAGAAGAAAATCAAACATCCATCTGAATTCTGTAAAGTAGGAGATGAGATGGACGTTGTTGTTTTAGAATTGGATCGTGAGAATAGAAGAATCTCTTTAGGGCACAAACAATTGGAAGAAAATCCATGGGATGTGCTCGCTTCAACTTTCGAAGAAGGATCAGTTCACCAAGGAACAATCATTGAAGAGAAGAAAGACAAAGCTGCAATCGTTTCATTACCTTATGGTGTTGCAGGAATCTGTCCTAAGAAACACTTGAGAAAAGAAGACGGTTCTAACGCGCATGCTGATGAGACACTTGATTTCAAAGTGATCGAATTCAATAAGGATGCACGTAAGATTGTTGTTTCTCATACAAGAACTTTCGAAGAAGGTGAAGATCGTCCAACTGCAAAGAAGAAGACTTCTAGAGGATCTAACCAAGCTGTAGATAACATCAATAGCTCAAACGAGAAATCGACATTGGGTGATTTGGATGCACTATCAGCATTGAAAGACGAAATGGAAAAAGGAGAAAAGTAATCTCCTAGATGACCACCTTAAGGTGTTTGTCTGAAATATAATAAGCCCCTATCTAGTTCTTTGGTCTTTGATAGGGGCTTTTTCTTTTGATAGATTAAAAGCGCAGCATCAATCAGAACTGCGCTTTTTTTTGTATTTTCAAGCCGCTCAAATTAAGCATTCCAAAAATGACAAAATCACTGCCGAATCCAAAGAAGAAGTTTCCATTGCACTTAAAGATTCTTATCGGAATGTTTTTGGGTATTGGATTTGGTTTGGCCATGTGGTACGTGGATGGAGGTAAAGATTTTACCATTGCTTGGATAAAACCCTGGGGTACCATCTTTATCAAATTGCTCAAGCTTATCGCCATTCCATTGATTCTTGCTTCTTTGATTAAAGGAATTTCTGATCTAAAAGACATTTCGAAATTCAGGAAAATCGGCGGTCGTTCTATACTTATATACGTCGGTACCACGATCATCGCCATAACGATTGGATTGAGTGTTGTTAATATAATGGGACCTGGAGAAGGCGTTTCGGAGGAGACCATTCAAACCTTAACTGAGACCTATGGCAGCAATTCGAGCATTGCAGATAAGATGGCTGCTGCACAAAATCAAAACAGTGCTGGGCCATTAAAGTTTATAGAGGACATGGTTCCGTCCAATGTCTTTGGAGCGATGTCAGATAATGGTAATATGCTGCAAGTCATTTTCTTCGTTATTTTCTTTGGTATCGCCATGCTATTAATACCTGAAGAGCGTGTAAAACCAATTAAAGACTTCTTCGATGCTTTGAATGACGTTGTACTAAAAATGGTGGATTTAATTATGCTAACGGCTCCGTATGCTGTTTTTGCATTGTTGGCGGCCGTTGTTGTATCTTCTGAAGATCCTGAAATATTAGTAGCGCTATTGTGGTATGCCTTAACGGTTGTTATTGGTTTGTTCTTGATGGTATGTTTCTACCTTTTCTTAGTAGGTGTTTTTGTAAAGAAGAATCCGTTATGGTTTCTCGAGAAACTTGCACCGGCTCAACTTCTTGCTTTTACGACGAGTAGCAGTGCTGCAACCTTGCCGGTTACAATGGAGCGCGTAGAGGAGCATATGGGAGTAGAGAAGGAGGTAGCTTCTTTTGTCTTGCCAGTGGGAGCGACGATCAATATGGATGGTACAAGCTTGTACCAAGCTGTTGCAGCCGTTTTTATTGCGCAGGCCTTAGGTGTTCCCTTAGACATGATGGACCAATTGACCATTGTTCTTACAGCACTTATGGCGTCTATAGGTTCTGCAGCAGTTCCTGGAGCCGGAATGGTAATGCTTGTAATTGTATTGCAGGCTGTTGGTAAGTTTGAACCCGATCAAATTGCCATTGGATTGGCATTGATTTTTGCTGTGGACCGACCTTTAGATATGTTAAGAACGACGATTAACGTTACAGGTGATGCGACGGTATCTTTACTAGTGGCGAAGTCAACAGGTATACTCGGCGAACCACATTTAGAAGATTGGGACGACTATACAGAAAATGTGAATCGCGAAAAACCAAATTAATGTTTACTGCAATCTATGAATTTAAGGTGAAAAAAGGTTGCGATGAGGCGTTCATCATAGCTTGGGAAGAATTAACGAAGCTGATTTATCAATTTGAGGGGAGCCTCGGTTCACGTTTGCATAAGGTTAATGTTGAGTTGTATATAGCCTATGCCCAATGGCCCAATCGCAAAACGTGGGAAAATGCTGGTTCAAAACTTCCGCCAAATGCTAGCGAACATCGAACTAAGATGAAAGCGGCATGTGAATCAATCAGAACGGTATACGACTCGGAGGTCAAAAGTGATTTATTGAAGCAAGAGACTTGTTAACGATCAATCTCTCCCTTGATCCGCTCATACATCTCCAAGCAAACCCAGGCGTCGGTCGCTGCATAACGAATTTGTTTTTCGTTTAACGTTTTGGCTTCCCAATTAGATACCTGTGCGTTTTTAGAAATTCTAAACCCAAGAATAATTGCTGTGAGCTTCCGCAATCCATTCGCTTCAATATTTAAATCATTCACTAATTCATTGACTTCTTTGAAATGGTTTGGATTGAAAGGTTTGATTCTTTTTAAAAAGACTAAATCATCTGCCAATCCAACACCAACCTTCTTCATGTTTTCATTTTCGAATAAATCGATTAATTCTTGAGTTAACCCCGTTTTATTGATCCGAAAGAGGTATACTTTTTCCGGGGTGGCAATTTGCACCAGAGCGACATGATTGTATTGTCCTTTGACAAATACAGGCTTTGTTTCTGTATCAAATCCAACGATTGAAAATTGATTAATTTCGGCAATAGCAGGAGATATGGCTTCTTTTTCCTCAATTAATAGGACAGTTCCTTCATATCGATTTAAAGGTAATTCGTTGATTTCAGCTTTTGTGATATTCGATTCAAACATTTACCGCTAGGATTTCTACGAATTTAATCAGAAAAATGGGCAATTAAAAAGAGAAGGCCTGTAAACAAAAAAAGACCCGTTCACTACTCGGGTCTTTTTTTATTTGTTTATAAACAAATTATGCAATCAAACTAGTTATTTGTATTATCTCTTTTTGCTTAGATGCTACAGTTCAAAGATGTTACAAAAACAAAGAAAATAAAAATGAAATTGATGAAAGTCTCATTTGAGTGGATGAAAATGCAGTTTGTTTGATAAAACATTTTTTGTGGACATAAAAAAAGAGGTCATTTTTGACCTCTTTCAAATTATCTTAAGCAAGAAAAATTCTTCCTACATTAACATACCGCCACAAACATTGATTGTTTGCCCTGTAACATAAGCTGATAAATCAGAAGCTAGGAAAATAGTCGTGTTTGCAACGTCTTCCGGTGAACCGCCTCTTTTCATTGGAATGTTATCTCTCCATTCTTGTACTACTTTTTCATCCAAAGCAGCAGTCATTTCCGTTTCAATAAAACCTGGTGCGATTGCATTACAACGAATGTTTCGAGAGCCAAGTTCTTGTGCAACTGATTTTGTAAATCCAATCATTCCAGCTTTTGAAGCGGCGTAATTTGCTTGACCTGCGTTACCAGAAACACCTACCACAGAACTCATGTTAATAACGGAGCCTTTACGTGCTTTTAGCATAGGTTTCAAAACGGCTTTTGTTAAATTAAAAGCAGATTTAAGGTTGGTGTTCATCACCTCGTCCCATTGCTCCTCGTTCATTCGCATGAGTAAATTATCTCGCGTAATTCCAGCATTATTAACTAGGATATCAATTTGACCAAAAGCTTCCATTACATCATCAGCTAATTGCTGTGCTGCATCGAATTCTGCTGCATTAGATTTAAACCCTTTTGCATTACCTCCGTTAGCCGTTAATTCCGCTTCTAAAGCCTTAGCCTTTTCTTCTGAAGATAAATAAGTAAATGCTACTGTTGCTCCTTCAGCAATAAAACGCTCCGCAATTGATTTTCCAATTCCGCGTGAAGCTCCGGTGATAATGGCTACTTTGCCTTCTAACAATCCCATAGGTTTCTTTTTAATTTAGTGTGTAAATATAATGAAGAATGTGGTTCAAAAAAAAATCCCGCAAATCCGTTTTTAGCGGAGGAGCGGGATTGAATACATATAGATACGGTTATGCTTTTGCTTCTTCTGCAGCAGGCTCAACCAAAATACGTCCGCAGTGTTCGCAAACGATTAATTTTTTATGTGCTTTGATGTCCAATTGACGTTGTGGTGGGATCTTGTTAAAACATCCTCCACAAGCATCTCTTTCGATCGATACTACAGCTAATCCGTTCTTAGAATTGTTTCGAAGACGATCGTAAGCTGTTAATAAACGGTCTTCGATGTTCTTACGTGCTTTCTCAGATTTCTTAATCAGTTTCTCTTCATCCTTTTCAGTTTCAGCTGAAATCTCCTCTAACTCCTTACGCTTCAAATCTAAATCAGCTTGTCTTTCAGCTAATTTTTCTTTTGAAGTGTTAATGATTTCCATTTTATGTTCAATCTTCACTTTGGCTTCGTTGATCTTCTTTTCTGATAATTCGATCTCTAAACCTTGGAACTCAATTTCTTTCGAAAGAGAATCAAATTCACGATTGTTTCGAACATTCTTTTGTTGTTCAGTGTATTTTTTGATCGCAGCGTTGGCGTCTTTGATCATGTTTTTACGATCGGAAATACTCGTCTCTAACTCCTGCAATTCCTCTTCTAGTTTCCCTAAACGTGTTTCCAATCCGGCAACTTCATCTTCCAAATCTTCAACTTCCAATGGTAATTCACCGCGAATCGTGCGGATCTTGTCGATACCAGAATCGATTTGTTGAAGTTCATAAAGATTAGTTAGTTTCTCGCCGATTGTTTGGTCTGCACCTTTTTTCTTAGCCATGTATTAAAAGTATTTTACCGGATTTGTGTTAATTTCGGTTAAACAGGGTGCAAATGTAGCGAATTTTTTTGTTAAAAGCTCACTCAGAAGTTCAATTGTATACTGTTCGCTTTCAAAATGTCCGATGTCTGCGATAACGATCTGATTTTCTGCATCAAAAAACTCATGATACTTAAAATCTCCGGTAATATAAATATCAGCTCCTTGACTTTTTGCCGCACCCAAAAGGAAGCTACCGGCACCCCCGCACCATGCCACAGTTTTAATGGTATCCTTTATCAATTCTGTATGTCGAATGACACCACATTTGAAAAGTTCTTTGATCAAGCTCAAAAATTCTATTGTTTCTATTGGTTCACTCAATTCGCCAATCATTCCGGCACCTTCGTCTTGATTTTTATTCAATAATGGAATACAATCGTAAGCCACTTCTTCGTATGGGTGTGCTTTCTGCATGGCCGCAATAATGTTGCCCATGCTATGCGTGCTAGCCATGACCTCGATTTTAATTTCCGGCTCGTGGTGCCTATCACCAATGTTGCCAACAAATGGGTTTGCTTTTTCGTTTGCCTTGAAAGTACCAGAACCTTCTGTACTAAAACTGCATTCACTGTAATTTCCAATTTTCCCAGCCCCTGCCTCGAACATGGCGTTTTTGACATTTTCAACATGATTTGCTGGACAAAACACAACAAGTTTGAATAGTCTATTGCCGGCTGGTGATAAAATACGTGGATTTTTAATTCCAATCAAATCACCAATTTTTCGATTCACACCATTCTTGTAATTGTCCAAGTTAGTATGCACGGCATAAATCGCTACATCATTTTGTATGGCTTTAATGACTGTGCGCTCTACGTAATTCTTTCCATTTAACCGTTTGAGCCCTTTAAAAACGATCGGGTGATGCGCAATAATTAAATTGCACCCTTTTTGAACGGCTTCATCGACTATTTCCTCTGTGCAATCAAGTGAAATGAGTGCATTGGTTAATTCAGTTTTTGGATCGCCAACAATCAAACCTGAATTATCATAAGATTCCTGACTCGTAATTGGAGCCAAACTTTCTAAATACTTCGTTATTTCTGCTATTTGCATAGAAACAAAGATAACTGATTCAATGAAAGAATCAATTAAGATTAATTTGAGTGGATTGAATTAATTTAATAATTTCAAAAACTCTATTTTTGACAAAAACGGAAGGATGCAAACATTTAAGTTTAGAGGGATTTTACAAGCCGATGGATTTGTTAAGGATTGCTACATTACAGTTGATGATAATGGATTAATCACCTCAATTTCCAAAACAGCAGAAGGTAACTTCGAATCACTTAATGTATACGCTTTACCGGGTTTTCAGAATGCACATTCGCATGCCTTTCAATACGCCATGGCAGGTTTAGCAGAGAAACATGCAACTGGCAAAACCCCTGATGATTTCTGGTCTTGGAGAGAAGCAATGTATCAATTAGCGCTATCGATTTCGCCAGATGATTTAGAATCAATTGCTACCATGTTGTACGCTGAAATGCTTCGTCATGGCTATACAAATGTTGCTGAATTTCATTATGTCCATCATGATAAAGATGGTAAAAAATATGCGAATCTATCAGAAATGGGAGAGCGCTTGATTCGCGCAGCAAAGCGGGTGGGAATAGGGATAACTCTTGTCCCAATTTTTTACCAAAAAGGTGGGTTCGGTAAACCTCCTGTCGAAGGTCAAAAACGTTTTATTTCTGCGAATCAAGATGAATACCTCAAGCTGCTCGAAGCCTCGTCGGTTTCGGCCCAATTATATGATGGTGCAAATGTTGGATTAGGAATACATTCTATGCGTGGGGTAGAACCAACTGTTATTGCCGAAGTTGCAGCTAATGGTCCTCAAAATATTCCTTTTCATATTCATATTTCTGAGCAATTGAAAGAGATAGAAGATAGCCTTGGTTATCTTGGAAAACGTCCTGTTGAATGGTTGAATGACCATGTGGCCTTAAATGAACGTTTTCACCTCGTTCATGCTACTCATTTGACAGAAAAGGAAACGGATGATTTAGCAATGTCCGGGGCCCACGTTGTCTTATGTCCTACAACCGAGGGAAATTTAGGCGATGGAATTTTTTCATTACGCAGATTCCAGGAAAAAGGAGGGAAGTGGAGTATAGGAACGGACAGTCATATTGGTTTAAATCCTTTCGAAGAATTACGTGTTTTAGATTACGGTCAACGTTTGATCAGTCATAAACGAAATACTTTCTATTCTATGACAGAAGGTGATAGTGGAAAATACGGAATAGCGATGGCTCTATCCGCTGGCCGGAAAGCAATGAATAATTATAGGGAAGAATATTTTTCGGTTGGTCAAACGCTTAATGCGGTTTTAATTGATGCGGATGCTCCATTAGTAGCTACTTCTTCAATTGAGAATTTGCCCTCAACAATGCTATATGCAACAGACAGTTCGATGCAATGGGGGACTATTTCAAATGGAAAACTCATTGTCAAAGAAGGTCGACATATTGAACAAGAAGCAATTCGAGCAGATTTTCAGAAAGCAATTAGCAGGTTAGGTAATAGGATTTAATCTTTTACATAAATATAATTGACTTGTTGACTCATAAAGGCCCATTCGCCCGTCAAGGGCAAATATTCTTGCCCATGTATTCACTTTTACCTATTTGTGTTAACGTATCATTTTTAAGGGTGAATTGATAACTCAAATGACTATCTTTTGGTTGTGTTGAAAAAGATAGATCATCGGGTGTACCTGAACCGTTGAATTCGAATTTAATCTTTGATTCTAATTCTCCGTATTCATAGAGTTGGTAACGGTGATTGATTTGGAAATAAAGTTCTCGATCATATTCGAGTTCATAACGGTTGTGATAATCGCCATAGCATTGGTCACCACCGATCTTATCCATATAAACACACTTCCAATGACCTTTTACCTCATTGTACAGAATGTCCTGAGCTATAAAGCTTTTTTCACAAGCTGTCATGAATACACTTACTAAAATGAAAAGGGTCAATTTACTGTTAATCATCATTGAAGAACACGATGACTAATAAAAGGAGGTTGGGTTTTATTGATTTTGTTCTTCGAAACGCTCGTTGAGAATAGCCTCTACCGTATCGCTTTTTTTAACAACTTTTTTAGCCCATTGCAAACGGATTGCATCTTGTTCTGCTTCGCTCAATTGCCAGGAGATAGTCTCATCGTTACGCATGCGCTCAGTAACGCTAAACAAGGCCAGGGCGACGGATACTGAAATATTATAACTTTCGGTGAATCCATACATAGGTAGTTTTACATATGCATCTGAGGCTTCGAGGGCCTCTTCAGTTAAACCTGATTTTTCTGTTCCAAACAATAAAGCGACCGGTTGATCCAAAGGTAATTCATCAATTGAGCAGTCGTTTGTATGGGGAGTGGTAGCAACAATTTTATAACCTTTTGCTTTTAAGTGATTGATGCAATCGATTGTGTTTTCCCCTTTTTGATTGTAGCGATTTATATTCAACCATTTCGATGAACCCATATCGATTTCCTTATTCGGGGCGTATTGATTGCTGTTTTCAATAACGTGCACATCTTGCACGCCAAAACAATCGCATGAACGAAGAACGGCGGCTGCATTATGTGGTTGATATAAGTTTTCTAAAACAACAGTGATATGCCTTGTGCGATCCTGCACAATCCGATCAAATAATTCTCTTTTATTATCAGAGATGTGTTCGTAAAACTTCTCGAGTAACCACTTTTCCTTGTTCATATCGCAAATTTAGGAAATAAAAAAGTCCCCTTTCGGAATTTCCGAAAGGGGACTAATATATTCAAAAAGTAAATTCTTAGTTTACTTTTCCAGAAAGATCAGCTCCTGCTTTGAACTTAACAACGTTCTTAGCAGCAATTTTGATTTCTTTACCAGTTTGAGGGTTTCTACCAGTTCTAGCAGCTCTCTTAGAGATAGAGAATGATCCGAATCCTACCAATGCAACTTTATCACCTTTTTTCAAAGCTGTTTCTGTTGCAGAAATGAATCCTTCTAAAGCTCTTTTAGAATCTGCTTTTGACAATCCTGAGTTTGATGCGATTGCATCTACTAATTCTGATTTGTTCATAATCAAATTTATTTAATGGTTAAAAATTTAGTGTCAGAGCAAATATATCTGAAAATCCTTATCCTCCAAGGATTACAGCTAAAAACACCCCTATTTTGTTAATAAAATCGGCAAAATGTTGATAAGTGCGCTAAAAACGCAGGTTTTATGGGGGTTTTACGTCGTTTTAGTCGTTGTTGATAAAGATACGGTCAGCACCTTTAAATTTTGGCGACTGTATAGATAATACTTTGACTGGCGCAGAAGAAAGGACATTCAGCCCGTGAGGTGTTCCTTTTGGAATGGTGAAAAAATCTCCTTTCTGTATGACGAATTTTTCGTCACCAAGTATCATTTCACCTTTTCCTGATATAACATAAATGTTTTCTGTGTGGTGAACATGTTTATGCAGACGCACGTTATTATGCACCCAAATAACAAAAGACGTTTGCTCATCAGAGTCAGATATCTTCTTAACATAAAGATTATCAAAATCTTCGCCTGGTTTTTCTTTTTTCAAACGATAAACGTCTTGCCCAATTACTCCGATGGTTATACCACAAAAAGCTAGAAAGATAATTTTTTTCGTAATTTAATTATTTTCTTATTCATTTACCAGTTCTGCTTCACTCAAATCATAACCTTTTAAGAAGGCGTCCGCTGTCATTCTTTTTTTTCCTTCCAGTTGTAATTCTATAATTTCAACCCATCCGTCATTGGTTCCAAAAAATAAGGAACCATCTTCTTGTTTTATTATCGAATTGTGGTTTGTGTTATCAAACTTTCTTTTTACCTGGAATATTTTGAGCAATTTTATTTTGTCCCCCATTTTAATTTTAGTCCAAGCAGTAGGGTAAGGTGATAAACCTCTTATTTTATTAAAAATGTCATTCGTTGAATTCTTCCAATCTATTTTACAATCAGCTTTAAAAATTTTTGGCGCATGTTTGATTGTTGTGAGATCAAATTCATCTTGCGCTTTCGCTTTGACATCTCCATTAAAAATAGCGTTGACTGTTTTCACTAATAAACCTGCCCCCTCAACCATTAGTTTGTCATGAATCGAACCAGCCGTATCTTCTTCCAATATAGGGATTGTGACATTGTCAATGATTTTACCGGTATCGATTTCCTTTTCAATAAAGAAAGTTGTTGCACCTGTCTCCTGTTCACCATTGATAACGGCCCAATTGATTGGAGCAGCACCACGGTATTGAGGGAGTAATGAGCCGTGCAAATTTATCGTACCCAAAGGGGGCATTGACCAAACCATTTCTGGTAGCATTCTAAAAGCCACAACCACAAATAAATCTGCATTGATCAATTCGAGTCTTTCATTAAAGTCAGAGGACTTTAATTTTTCAGGTTGAAGGATTTCAAGACCATTCTCTAATGCATATTCTTTTACAGCAGAATAACGTAGTTTCTGACCTCTTCCTGCTGGTCGATCAGGAGCAGTTACGACAGCTGCAACTTCAATTCCAGCATTTAAGAGTTGTTTTAAAGATTCCACCGCAAAATCCGGAGTACCCATAAAGACGATTCTATTGGTCATGTTTAATGTATTTTTGACGATAATATAATAAATAGGATAGACTGAAAACTCCCAATGAAATAAAATAAACATATTCTACCCACCAAACCTCAGTAATGTCCCATTTCCATTTTTCAATGAATAAATAGCAGGCGATTAGATAAATTCCAATAGCCAAGGCTTCTATAAAAAATGATATCGTTGTTTTACTTAACCCCGCCACACTATGAAACCATACCACAACGATCGAGAAGATCAATACCGATCCACTAACAAATTTTAAGATAACAACACTATTAGCCATTACCTCTGGTGCAATAATAGGATTTTGATCGACCAATCCGATCAGTTTTTCAGGATATAAAATTGCGCCATGGAAAAACAAAATTGTAAAGATGACCGATAGGACGATTAGCCTAAACTGAACAATTGGTATTTCGTTTAAATGACCTTGTCCAACCATTGTGCTGACAACGGTCTTGGTTGATGCCGCAAAACCAAATATAGGTACGAATGCGAGAAAATACATGTATCGAATATTGTGCGCAGCTTCTAGATCTGACGTACCCATATGTTCAATCATGATAAAGAAAACGAGCCATGTGCTCAATGATGCTAATCCTTGTAACATTAATGGGATACTTAATCGGAATAAATAGAGGTAAGATTTGAGTCGGACTTGTAATTGCTTTAGTCGATACTGATATTTTGCGAATGCTTCCGAACGCAATAAATAGCCCCATAAGAAAAGAAATCCAACAAATTCAGATATGCCTGATGCCACGGGAGCACCTGATAATCCCATTTTAGGTAATCCGTAATTTCCATAGATCAAACCATAATCTAGCAAAACATTTACACCAGCCACCAGTATAGTGGATAAAAGTATTATTCTCGTTCTGCCTAGTCCGACAAAAAAGGCAACCAAGGCTAAATATTGTGCAGCAAATAATAGCCCCATAACACGAATGTTCACAAAGTCTTTCATTGCAATGCCTAAATCTTTTGATTTAGAAAAACCGTCGATAATATAGGGTGATAGTGGAATGATGATGGCAATCAAAAGAAGGGCCATAATAAGTTGGTAAAACTGCGTATTCCATACAATCTTACCGATACCAGAAAAGTTACCTTCTCCATTTTTTCTTGCAATGTCTATTTGAGCGCCATCTGATAATCCGCGAGCAAGCATAAAAACCGAAGCGTGTACAAGGCTGCCATTTCCGACGGCACCTATAGCAATTTGCCCCAGATTACTAACGAAAATGGCATCAGTTATCGTTACGATAGCTTGCACGAATGTACCAATCATGAGCGGGAATGTAATCAACAAAATCCGCTTATATGTAAATTCGGTTTGAAGCATTTTACTCAACCTGAATCACGAGTCCTTTAAGGTATTCTCCTTCGGGATGTGTTGAGCTTACGGGATGATCCGCAGGCTGATGTAATTGTTCTAAGATTCGAACTTTTCGACCTGCAGCAATAGCTGCAGCAATAACTGTGTTATTGAATAAAACTTTATCGACAACCTGTGAACAGCTAAATGTAAAAATAATACCTCCTGGTTTAATTTGCCGAATAGCGTGAGCATTCAAACGTTTATAGCCTTGAACCGCATTGTGTTTTGCGCTTCGATGTTTTGCAAAAGCCGGAGGATCTAATATGATAATATCAAAGTCTTCTGGTAGCTCTTTGATGTATTCCATTGCATCGGCAACGATAGACTTATGCTGTTCTTCTGAAAAACCGCCTAGCGTAATATTTTCATTTGTTAAGTCTATTGCCTTTTGCGAGGCATCTACTGAATGAACCAATTTAGCACCCGCATTCAACGCGAAGACAGAAAATCCTCCAGAATAACAGAATGTGTTCAATATTTTTTTGTCTTTGGCATATTTTGCCAGCAATTGTCGGTTTTCTCGTTGATCAATAAAGAAACCTGTTTTTTGACCTGTAACCCAGTTGATTGCGAATTTATTACCGTACTCCAAAGCTATTTGAGGTGTATCCGCTGTTCCATGAATGTATCCATCGCCTTGGTAGTCCTGAAAATTTTTCGGTAATGTACTCGAACTTTTCAGATAAATCGATTTCAAATGATCTCCTAATACGGAAATCAATGCCGACTTGATTTTATCAATATCATAATACATTCCAATACTATGACATTGAACAACCAAATGGCCATTATAGTGGTCAATAATTAAACCCGGTAAAAAGTCGCCTTCAGCATGAATCAATCTGAATATATTGGTGGAAGGGTGAGTTGTTAATCCTAATGATTGCCTTAACTGCCAAGCCGATGCAATTCTAGCTTCGTATAGGTTTTCTTGCAAGTCTTCATTTTCAAATAATAAAACGCGAACAGCGATGCTTCCATCTTGATAATGACCATACCCGAGGTGTCTGCCTTTATTCGCAATTACCTCAACAAAACTTCCATCTTTAACTGCACCTTCTATGGCTTTAATTGCCCCAGAAAATATCCAAGGGTGATTTCTAACAATGGATTTATCCTTTCCGGGCTTTAGTCTTACTTTTGCGTCCACATCAATAGTTTTAATCGGCTGCAAAAATACGAATTAACCATGGGTTTGAGCTTCTAAAATCTCCTAAAAAGGCAGATGAACCTATTTTACCGTAACCATTTCTTTCGATCCGCAAAAGAACTTAACCAAACTGAGAAAATTCCTACGATTACGACTAGCGTTGGCAGTATTGCAGCTTGCGCGCCAAGATATTCTATAGAATCAGTCATAAACAGGTTGTGCGTCATTTGCATTATCACTGCAATTAAAGAAATGACAAAAATAAATTTTGCGATTCTTCTTTTCATAGCCATTAGAATAGCTGCTGCTATTCCCGAAATACTCGCTAATGCGAAAATGATTGTTGTCCAGGTTGGATATTGAGTGTATAAAATTTCAAGTGCTGGGTCATTTAGAATGCTTGGGTCATTAATCATCATTATATGCGTATAAAATGATAATACACCGATAAGATTCCAGCAGATCAGTAGAACAGTGACGATTAAAAACCAGATAGGAGCTTTGTGTTTCGCGTGCATAGGGATCGACTTAGGTATATCAATGATAAAAAAAATAATTGAGTTTATGCAGATCCTTCAACGACTTGAATCAGTTTCGAGCTCCGAAAATGGCGCTTCCAACACGTACCATCGTGCTTCCTTCCTCAATTGCAATGGGATAATCTCCGCTCATCCCCATAGAAATTTCTTTAAAATATTCAGCTTGCCTGAAAATTCCTCCTTTTAGGGCATTGAAATGCTCAGCTAAATTTTGAAATTCTGAACGAACAACATCCTCTTCACTTGTAAAAGTTGCCATCCCCATAACACCAACTATTCGCACATTTTTTAGCTCAAAGAATTCAGGATCATTTGTCATTTCTTCGACTTCGAACATATCAAAACCAAACTTGCTGCTCTCTTTTGCAATTTGGAATTGCAACAATACGTCTATTACCCTCTCGTTACGTGCAGCCTGTTTATTGATCTCTTTGAGTAATTTAAAGGTATCGACGCCATGAATCAAGTCTACAAAAGAAGCTATCTTTTTAACTTTTTTTGTTTGCAAATGACCAATCATATGCCATTTGATATCTTTTGGCAATAAGGCTTCTTTTTCAACCAATTCATTTACACGATTCTCCCCAAATGACCGCTGCCCAGCATCATAAGCTTCTTGAAGCAGTTCAACGGGTTTGGTTTTAGAAACCGCAATGAGTTTGACGTGCGCTGGAAGTTGGTCTAATATTTTGCTCAGATTCTCTTTAATCATCATTTGATTTTTAATCATTCAAAGGAAATATCGTTAATCCACTTCTTAGTTTCGGTTCTATCCAAGTAGATTTTGGAGGCATCGTCAATTTTTCATCGGACACTTCTTTGAGGTGTTCTACGGGGACAGGGAAAAGGCCAAATCCAACAGCAAAGTTGTCTTGGTCGACTTTTTCTTCGATTCCTTTCATCCCTTTTTGACCGTTTATAAAATCTACCCGTTCGTTGGTCTTGAGATCATATATATTCAAGATTGGTTCCAGGATATTTTTAGTTAATATATCAGTATCTAATCTATAGACAGGATGTTCTCGATCAAAACTTCCTTCCTTAGCAGTCAGCTTATACCATTGTTGGTTGAGATACATACTAATCTCATGAACTCCGGTTGGAGATGCGTCTTCGTGCAAAACTTTGGTCACTATAAATTGATCTTCCAAAATTTGAAGGAAATTTGACGGACTAATGCCATTTAGATCTCTTATTAACCTGTTATAGTCGTATATTTTGATTCGGTCTTCACACATGAAACAGGCGAGGAAGTGCTCTTGATTTGGGTGTTTTACCTCTTTTAAATCTGCTAAATAGCGCGAAGCTGAAGCGCATCGATGATGGCCGTCAGCAATGTAAACGTCTTCAATTCCCTTATATATTTCTTGGATTTGTCTTATCACATCTAACTCAGAAACTGGCCAAATTTCATGCTTACCCCGATCCCAAGAGGTGAATTCATACTCTGGCCTTTCTAGCATCAATGGGGCCAGAATGTCGTCAATTTTTCTAACCTTTTGGTGGAATAGTACAACTGGTTCTGCATGAAACTCAACGATGTTGAGGTAATTCGAAAAAACATCTTCTCGATAAGTTATGGTATCCTCGTGTTTTTTGATATGTCCTTGATTGTACTGTTCTATAGAAGCTCCTCCAATTATTCCAATAAACACATGATCTTCAATCGTTTGTCGATAAATGTACAAGCACTCTTCATCTTCTTGTATGAAAATGCCTTCACGGATAAACTCGTCAAATTTATTGCGTACTTTTTGAAACCTTTCCGGTGTGTTAGGTTCGGTTTTATCATCCGTATGAAACTCTGGGTTGATTACATGTAGAAAGGTGTATGGATTATTTTCTAACTTCGCTTTTAAGACAACATCATTGTATGCATAATAAGGTCTTGTAGCCACAAGATAGGCTTTGTCACGAGTAGGTCTAATTGCACGAAAAGGCTTAATTACAGTCACTATAATCGCTTTTATATTGGTTTACGAATTTACAAACTGTCAAGCAGAATATCCGTTGATAGTGGCTATTATTTTCCTTCTTCCTCCGTGATTCCTGAATTCTCCCAAATAGATGCCTTGCCAAGTTCCTAAATTTAGCTGATGTTCCGTAATTGGAATCGTTAATGCTGTTCCCATGAGCATCGCTTTGATGTGGGCCGGCATATCATCAGGCCCCTCAAAAGTGTGACGATAATAAGGTTCATTTTCCTTGATGTTTTTGTCCAGCCAGTTATTCAAATCTATTCTTGCAGTCGGGTCGGCATTTTCATTGATGCAAATACCCGCTGAAGTATGCTGTATGAACAGATGTAATAGCCCAGTTTTTGGCAAGTCAGGTAAATAAACAAGGATTTCATCTGTTATTAAATGAACACCTCGAGGATATTCTTTTAGACGGAGTATTACTTGCTTCATTTGAAATATTAACGTTGCAAATTATTCATTGTTCGATCAAATATCGTAAATTAACCTTACACAATAAACCTAAATCTATAAACAAAACCGTACTAGTTATAATCGCTATTATTTGTTTTGCTGGAGCTGCAACTATGTATATTATTGGTTCAGACTCAAGCCATTTATCAGAACTTAAAGATTTTTGGTATTTGCCAATACCTCTTGGAATCGTTGCTTTGTTTGGATTGGTAAGAAAAAATCAACCTCCGGTTGAGTAAAATTATTACTTAGCGCTGTAATGGATTCCATTTCTAAGGTATATAATTAACAGGAAGATTGCCATGAGCAATGGATAAGCGTATATGGGCAAATAGGGAACCATAAAAAACCAAAATATAAGCGTTACGTTAACGAAGAGTGCCAAATAGAAAAGGCGGGTCTTAAAACTCAATTCTCTTAAAATAAGGAATAAGAGTGGGGTACCAGAACTTATAAGAGCTATGGGTAAGAATCCGAGTGGAGTTAAGGCGATTAAAAACGTAATAAAGACAATTGCAGAATAGATTTGCTATTTCTTTGGATGCTCAATGATGAGCATAAATAGCGCGAGAAAAAGTGCGAAAGTCAGTGTTCCGAATATGATAGAGAACCAATAAGCCAATTTAATATCTTCTTATCGAGTGATAGTGATGCGTGTATTTATCAAGGTCTTCGCGATAAATACCTTTCTCGTCAAATGGATCTTCCCGCACGCATCCCGCAGCATGAATAATCTTGTCTTTACTAGTTAAGATACCAACATGATGAACTTTTCCTTTAGCATTAATGAAGAAAGGAACATCGCCAGGTTGGCGGTCTTTAAAATCAATTTCTTTTCCAACAAAAACCTGTTGCGAAGCATCACGTGGTAATAAAGTACCATGCACTTTAAAAACATTTTGAATAAGACCAGAGCAATCGATACCGAAAATACTTTTTCCACCCCAGAGGTAGGGAGTATTTAAGTATGCCTTAGCTGTCTCGAGCAAGCTGGTTGGATATTGATTTGGAGCTTGACCTAAAGTGTATATTTCGTTACCATAAACCAAATCTTTTCCATTCAAGTTTCTCAAAGCTGAACCCAACATAATGTTTTGTCGGCCTCTAGGACCAACAACGGGTAATAACGGATCGCATAAGAAGGTAACCTCACCTGTCTTTAAGGCATCAAATTCTTCCGCCTCTAGGTAAGACAGTTGCTTGAAGTCCATCCAACCTTCGTAGTCTTCTCCTTCCAGGGATACTTTGATCCAAGGTTGACCCTTTTCAAGTATAGTGACCAAATCGCCAAAGAGTAATTGTGTAACGATCTCTGATTCATCAGAAGCACTTGCTCTAATTGGAGCAACCGACAAATTAGCGATTCCGAAATCCTTAATTTCAAGGTTGATTTTATCCTGCATGGGTAACATTTGTATTCAGGTAAAACTAAGCATCAGAATTCAGAATAATACAATATTTTCAGAATTATTTCTGATCTATCAAAACCATTTTTCCAAGCCATTCTCTTGCTGAATCAACACTGCTGAATATTTGTGTAGGATAGGCTGGTTTAAAAAAATTCATGTAAAACTTAACCAAAATTCGAATGCCTAGACTGTTTAAAACGATCGCTGATTTTTTGAGCTGTCCAATAGATGGCGCTTCTCTAGCGAAATAGCGTTGCACTTCTCTGGGCATACTCCCGAATGAATACTCAAAATTAACCAAGAGCGTAAAATCATTTAATTGAACATGGTCAACAATGATTTGATCTATTTTCCTTGCTGTCTCAATGGTGATTTCGAATTCTTTTGGATAATGGATTTCAACCCGATTATTAGCATAGAATCGCAGTGAAATTTGATCAATCCACATTTCATCAAGGGGTGACTCAATCATTTCACCTTTCAATATAACAAAATCTATTTGATTTTCAGTCGAATATACTTTAGAACTGTAATCGAAAATGACCACCAAAGTAATCGTTATTAATTGTCGGAACAAAACTCATGTTGAGTTGACTGGTGCGAGTTTTTTTACCTTGAAAAGGATTCCAATCCTTTAGTGGCTCGAAATAATAAATCGTGTTAACGACGAGCATTCCGATTCCGGCTCCTAATAGCACATCAGGCACCCAATGTCTGTTATTCAGAATTCGTAATGCTCCAGTAGGGATGGAGAATAAAAAACCAGAAGCCGCTAACAAGGGCGCTGTGTCTCTAAATTCATTAAAAAGAACCTGACTCTGAACGAAGGCCTGAGATGTGTGACCAGAAGGATACGCATTTGCAGCACCGTTGTTAGGCCTCTGAATTTTCAAGGTATATTTTAGTCCCAAAACAATACCCGATGTAATGGCTTCTGACATAATTAGGTATTTCGTTTGGTTCCAAACTGAATTTTTGGAAGGCACATTAAATAAATCTGCTCCATACATCGTTAAAACAGGACCATAATGAATCCAGTCATCTACATGCGTTCTAAATGTATCGGCTACAAAGGAACGTGCCATATCTTGCAAGCCGCACTTAGTCGAGTCACGCAGCAAATCTATACTAATGAGGCCAAGTCCAATTGGGCCCCACGCTCGACTAAAGTAGCTATCGTTTTTTTTTGACAAAATTGATCTAGGAGACGCAATGAATTCGGCATCAAGGTCTTGATTTAACGAGTCCGCTTGACTGAAAGTCGTCAATTCAAAAGAGAGTAGTAAGAAAACGAAGAGCCTAAGTTTCATGCTTGCGATGCTTTGGTTTCAAAGATAAGAATTTTGCCTCGATAAAATGATAACTGAGTGACGCAATTCCAATGGTCAAACCAAGAGATAAAAACATGTATAGAACCACACCTATGTACCAGGGAAGTGCGCTAAAATCGATGTACTGATTTAATAGAAACATTACGACTAAATGATACATGTAAAGTCCGTATGATATTTTTCCCAGATAATTGAACGGTTTGATTTTTCCCATTGGGTAAATCGCTTTCTCGTTTCTTACTTGATCGATGATTATAAATCCGAAAAATAAGGACAACACAAATCGCTCTATGATGACCAGCTCGCCTGGAAATAGTCTGTTTTTCAAGATGCATAATGCAAAGCCGAATAGATATCCTAGTAAAAGCCAACTCGGTTTTAAGTTATGAATCCAAGTAATCCATTTTTTACCGTTAAAAAGAGAGAAGCCAATTATGGCTCCAGTTAAGATGTCCTGAGCAACTGCTATTGTATGATGATAAAGTATGCGTTCTTCTTGCCAATGTTCAAAGCGGAACCAGAAAGAAACCAAATAAAGCGGTAAGATGAAGTATAGGAGGTTAATTCTGCCGAGCTTAAATAAAACGAATAAACTTAATCCCCAGAATAGATAGAATTGTTCCTCTACCGCAACCGACCAAGGTGCTGTCAGAAAATTGATTGGATCCATTGCGCCGAACCAGATTTCATCAAAATTGGCTAGGAATAAGAAATAGTTCGTTGGTTGATGTAAAGTGTAATATTCTGAGAAAATAAGAGGAAATAAGAAAAAACCGAGACCTCCAACGATAAAATAGAGAGGCCATATCCTCAGACTCCTTCTAATGAGAAATCGACCTAGATGAAATTGATTATAGTTTTTTCGTTCCTGTAAAATTAAGTACGTGATTAAGAATCCGCTCAGGACAAAGAAAAAATTGACACCCAGGCCACCTTTACCAGCGAATAAGTAGAATATATTAAACCAATTTGTTTCCGTCAAACTGGGATAAATCGCTCTGATTTCGTTTGAGAAATGCAAAAGAAACACGGCAAACGCTGCAATAAATCGAGTGGCGTCTAGGTTTGAATAATAGATAGGTTCGAATTTTTCGGATTCTAGATTGTTCAAAAGCGCAGTTTGATTAATTTTGTAACAAATTTAGTTGAAATTGGGAAACAGAGAAATATTTGATATTGCGGTAATTGGCGGAGGAATAGTCGGAGCCGCAACGTTTTACAAGTTGCAGATTCGAAATCCTGAACTTCGCATCGTATTAATCGAGAAAGAAGACCGATTAGCAGGTCATCAAACGGGTCATAATTCAGGGGTAATTCACTCAGGTTTATACTATACACCAGGCTCCTTAAAGGCAAAGAACTGTGTTAAGGGACGTCATGAGCTTGTCGCATTTGCCAAGGAATATGGCGTAAAGCATGAAGTGTGCGGAAAAGTCGTCGTAGCAAAAAGCGAAGATGAATTACCATTCATGGAAAAGATTTTTAATACGGGGTTGGAGAATAAAATCGAAGGCATCCAAAAAATCACTCCAGATGAGGTTAAGGAAATTGAGCCCTTTGTTGAAAGTGTAGGCGGAATTCATGTTCCAGTAACGGGTATTATTGACTTTGTGGGAGCAACGAATAAAATGGCTGAAGTAGCCTTGGCCAAACAGCCTAACTCAAAAATGCTCCTTGGTGAGAAGGTGATTGCAATTAATAATGTTTCAGAAGGAAAAGAGGTTGTCACTGAGCATAAAACCGTTAAAGCGAAGAAATTAATTTTTTGTGCCGGATTGCAAGCTGATCGTATGGCCAGAAAAGATAATGTAGATCTAAAAGAGAAAGTGGTTGGGTTTAGAGGAGATTATTATGAATTAACGGAACAAGCGAAACACAAGGTAAAACATTTGATTTATCCAGTGCCAAACCCTGCATTTCCATTTTTAGGGGTTCATTTTACACGGATGACCAACGGTGAAACGGAATGTGGACCAAACGCAGTCTTCACATTTAAGCGAGAAGGATACGGGAAAACGGATTTCAGTTGGAAAGATTCAGTTGACGCCCTAACGTACGGCGGAACATGGAAATTATTCTTCGGAAATATGAAATTTGGTATCAATGAATACAGAAGAGCATTTTCAAAAAGATTATTCCTTAAAACCTTACAAACCATGATTCCATCATTAACAATGGATGATATAAAACCTGGAAGATCTGGCGTACGTGCACTCTTACTTGGTACAGATGGGGACACAAGAGATGATTTCAGAATAGAACACACTGATGATAGTATTCATGTTTTAAATGCTCCGTCTCCAGCAGCAACGGCATCGTTGGCTATTGGAGAGTACGTGGCTGAAATGGCCGAGAAGCAATTTAACTTAAAAACAGCGATAATCACTGAATAACACTGAATAACTAATAAGAAGCCCAGTTTGATAAAGACAAACTGGGCTTTTTTATATCTATACTAGAATTTTAACCGCGCATTTGGCGTGATGTCTTGGTCGGCAAATTCGTTGTTTAAGTATTTGTAATAGCCTGCGATCGCAATCATTCCTGCATTGTCCGTACAGTATTGGAATGGAGGAATGTAGGTTTCCCATCCTTCTCTTTTTCCTATCCTTTTCAATTCAGATCGCAACAAGGAGTTGGCTGAAACACCACCCGCTATTGCAACGTGCTTTACATCGAAATCTTTCGTCGCTCGAATTAGCTTTTTAAACAAAGACTGGATGATTGTGCTTTGATAAGAGGCACAAATGTCATTCAGGTTTTCATCAATAAAATTGGCATCATTCTCAACCTCTTTTTTTAAGAAATACAGGAGACTTGTCTTTAAGCCGCTGAAGGTATAATTATATCCTTCTAAGTTTGAAACCGGAAAAGGAAAACGTTTTCGATCACCTTCCTTTGCATACTTGTCAATTAACGGGCCTCCAGGGTAGGGTAATCCCATTATTTTTGCCGCCTTGTCGAAAGCCTCACCAGCAGCATCATCAATCGTTTGCCCAAGGATTTCCATATCGAAATAGTCTCGTACTAATACCAGCTGAGTATGACCACCTGAGACAGTCATGCAAATAAAAGGGAAAGCTGGATAACGTCCTTCTTCATTTTCAATAAAATGAGCCAATACATGACCCTGCATGTGGTTGACATTTATAATCGGTATATCCATACCCAATGCAAAGCTTTTTGCAAAGCTGGTTCCAACGATTAAAGACCCCATTAAACCAGGGCCTCTCGTAAATGCAACTGCGTCGATATCTTCTTTATTTATCGCGGCGTTTTTTATAGCTTTGTCTACAACCGGAACAATGTTCTGCTGATGCGCTCGTGAAGCTAGTTCTGGAACAACGCCACCATAGTCTTCATGTACCTTTTGATTCGCAACAATATTGGAATGAATTTTGCCGTTTTTAAGTATAGCGGCTGAAGTGTCATCACAGGATGATTCTATTCCTAAAATTATAACATCTTTACCGCCCATTTTTACTATTTTTAGCCAAAATTTGTTCAATTACAAAACTAAGTAAAATACTAAAAGGAATAGGCTTCTCAGTACATCTTTTGACTGAGTTGATTTTGGTCTTATTAATCTTTCTTGCATTTGCTGTCAGAACTTCTTGGTTTCAAACTTATGCAGCACAAAAAGTAGCGGCATATTTGTCGGGTCAATGGGGAACAGAAGTAACCATTGATAAGGTTGATTTGGTGTTTTTTGATGTCTTGGATGTAGGGGGCGTTTATGTTGAGGATATTCGACATGATACACTGTTGTATGCGAATGAATTGAGAATTAATATTGCGGACTTTGATTTGAGTACACCTTCAGTGGATATCGAGCATCTCTCGCTCAACAAGGCCGATGTGTTTTTGAAGAAATATGAGGGAGACACTGTATTCAATTTTCAGCACATTATTGATTATTTTGGTATTTCTGAAGACACAAGTTCTAAGGCATTTCAATTGAATGTAGAAACAATAACATTGAATGATCTTCATTTTATTTATCAAGATCAAAACGCAGATGAAATGCCGTTCGGAATTGATTATTCGAATCTCGATATTAATCATCTCTATGGTTCATTTTCCAATTTTGGACTCGATGGTAATGAGATTTATACGTCTATCAAAGACTTAAGGTTGAAAGAACGCAGTGGCTTAGTACTGTCAAATTTAACAACAGAATTAACTTATGGTGATGATGGTGTTGGTTTACATGATTTCACGATTGCGCTGAATAACACCCGATTGAATTCAGATTCATTAATCCTAAGAACACCGAATGGATCGTCGGACTTTAGTGACTTTGTAAACAAAGTTTATTTCAGTGGAAACATAGTCAAGTCACAAGTGAACTTGGGAGATGTATCTTATTTCGTTCCAGATATCAAGGGAATGAAGGATATGGTGAACCTAAACAATATCGATTTATCGGGCCCTGTATATGGTATGCGATTAAGTAACACGGATATTACTTTATTAGATTCTACCATTATTAGAGGTAATTTCCGTATTCCTAAATTTGATGATCCAGGAGCCATCTTTTTTAATCAGCGCATTACGCAATTTCAGACAACGGTTAGCGATGTGGAAAGTTTAAAATTGACCCCATTCTTAGGTAGAGAGGATTACCTAAAATTACCACAAACGATGAAGAAGGCAGGTGTAATTCGACTTGAAAATGGACATTTTACAGGTACTTTGGAAGACTTCGTTGTAGATGGAGATATATTTTCTGGCCTAGGCAATGTTTATTCTGAATACGGACTGCACTTCTGGTTAGCTGAATCCAGAGGGAAAGAGGTTTATCATTTCAGTTCATCTGGAGATAATCTGGGCAAGGATATTGAATTAGTCGGTGTAGATTTAGCAGCTTTAACAGGAAATAATCTTTTGGGTATAACAACAGGTTATATTTCTGTAGGGCAAGGCTCAAAGGGATTATCGTTAGATGATATGGATATAAAGTTCTACGGTAAGTTCCAGCAGTTAGAGCTAAATGATTATGCTTACCAGGGAATAGAAATTAAAAAAGGTAGTTTCAGGAACAATGTTTTTAAAGGTGAAATTGATGTCGATGATGACAATTTAAGATTGGTATATGATGGATCAGTCGATTTAAAAGGTCAAATGAAATTTGATTTCGACGTGCGGATTGATTCTGCTTACCTTGCTGAACTATACAAAAGTAAGCCCGGAATGAAAGAGCGTTTTGAGACGCGCATCAAGGTTAATATCACAGGTACATCGATTAACGAGATGTTTGGAACGGTTCGCGTCAATGATTTGAGCTACAGAGAAGGGGACATTGATTTTAGGTTAGATAGTTTAGAATTAGAGATAGAACGTTCAGATTCGATTGACCATATCGGGATTCATTCTGAATTGTTAGATCTTGATTTAGATGGTAAATTTGATCTTGTTGATATGTGGCCAATTGTTCAACATCAATTAGCAAGAGTTGCCGATAACTTAATAGCTGATGTTCCAATCGAAGACTCCAAAAATGAATTTTTCGATTTGTCCATCAATTTAAAAGACATTAACCTATTCCTTCAATTTGTAGATTATGAAATTGAAGTTGCAGAGGGCTCTAAAATTGAAAGCTCTTATAATCTAAGTGAGCTCCGTTTGAAGACAAAAATCACGTCGGATTTTGTAAAATATGATGGGATGTATTTTGAGGATATTGATCTGAGGAATCATTTTGATAGTGTTAGAGCAAATGTGACCTATCAGGTAGGGAAAGTTGAGATCAATGATAGTCTTGGAGTTACAAATGCGGCCATATTCTCTTATGTCAAAGACAATAAGTTTTCAACGAATTTAGGGTGGGATGGACTCGGTAATGTTGAGCCGGCTCTATTTGCTTTTACAACGAATTTATATGAGAATAAGGATGTAGTAACAGAATTTAAACCATCTTTCTTTTTCCTAAAGTCTCACAAATGGGACATCACCCCCGATAGTAAATTACTTTGGAACAATCTCATTTTTGAATTTACAGATTTTGATATTCACAATGGAGACCATGTTGTAAAACTAGATGGTCGCGTATCGGAAGATCCTAATGACTGGTTATATGCACAAGTTAGAGATTTTGAATTATCTGATTTAAACGGACTTTTGGATGGTGTTGTGACATTAGACGGTGTATTAAATATTGAAGGAGGAGTTTCTGATGTCTATAATAAGATCAGGTTTATGGCGCTATCAGCGATTAAAGATTTGGTCATAGATAGTGAATTGGTTGGTGATGTATTACTGGATAGCAAATGGGATAGAGAGAATGAAAGTGTTTCTATCAATGGTAACCTTAAAAGGGATAGTAAAGAAACGTTCCAATTTACAGGCAATTATTTCACGGCACGTGAAAAAGATAATATCAATTTAGATCTAATATTTGATTATACGGATATTGGCTTTTTGAACGCTTTTCAAGATCCAGATTTATACACAGATATTGAGGGTATCTTAAATGGGACATTAGAAATAAGAGGTGAAATTGATGCTCCTAATATCAATGGGGTATTGGACATCGTCACAGCTAATGTTAAGGTGCCAATGTTTAATGTAAGTTTTGGTCTGTCGGGAGATGTTCACATGACAACGGACCAAATTACAGCAGACTTTTTAAACGTTTATGATCAAGAAGGAAATAACGCAGTAGCGTCAATGGAGATTAAACACGACAAATGGCAAGATTGGCGTTATACAATGGATTTGGCAATGGCAGGAGCTGGAATATCAGATCGATTCCTTGTGATGGACACTTATTATAAAGATGGCGATTTCTATTACGGTAAAGCTTATATTTCGGGTGATGTAAATGTGAAAGGAACCGTTGATATGACTGAGATTAATGTGAGTGCCGTTACAGAGGCCGGAACAGATATTAGCCTGGCAATGTATGGAGCAGGAGATTTAGAAGAGTCTTCATTTATTGTTTTTGATACAATTGTACCACTCTATGCTGAAACTTCTGCAGATGGTGTAGATGGTAAAATTCAAAATACGGGTCTCATCATGAACATGAATTTTGATATCACAAAAGAAACAAGAGCAACCATCGTTTTTGACCCTGTTTATGAAGATCAAATCGTTGTTGAGTCAGGTTCAGGTAATATTGCTCTCAATGTTGACGAATATGTTGAAATGGATATGTTTGGAGATTATACCATTGATGAAGGGGTTTATAATATGCGCGTAAAAGGAGTTGCCAGAAGAGATTTTATACTCGAACCCGGAAGCTCTTTAAAATGGACAAAATCACCCTATGACGCATTGATTGACATTGGGGCAACATATAAGTTGGATCAAATCAACTTCCAACCAATACTTCCTCCCGGATTGGACAATGAAATCATTGCCGATGTCGATGCAAAATTATTAATGACCCGAACATTGATGGATCCAGATCTAGGATTTGTAATTGAATCGAAAGGGGCAGGTGAGTTGGGAACCTCTTCTTTGAAGGCATTGGATAAAGATGAAATTAAAAAGCAATTTTTCGCATTGGTTGCTTTAGGTAGGTTTTTGCCTACACACGGGAACTCATCGAATCAAGGTCTTGGTTTGACAGGAATTGCCGAGGATCAGTTGAATGCACTCCTCGATAAATTTGATAACGGCATTGCGGTAGATTTGGATCCGAATGCAGCATCATTCGATTACTCTGTGAATTTAGGAGAAAAACTAACCATTACAACGAGTCTCGGTTTGGTGTCCGGTGATGAAGAGAGTACTGGAGGTATCATTGGTGATATCGTAGTCGAATATCAATTGAATGATGACGGAACATTTACGATAAATGCTTTTAACGAATCTAATCAAGGAGCAGATGCTACAGAAAAAGGACCATTTACCCAAGGAGTCGGACTTTATTACGAAGAAACGTATAATACTTGGGAACAATTTAAGCTCCTCCAAGGATTTTTGAATATTTTTAGATCCAGCGATAAAGACGTTGTCATTCGCAGAAAAAGTTCAACAGGAAGAAAACGGTCGGTAGATGCAGCACTCAGAGAGCGCGAAAATGTTGATACCGGAAACGATAACGATAATAATTAAGGTATGAAAAAAGTGATGGTCGCCAATCGTGGCGAAATTGCACTGAGAATTATGAAAACATTGCGAAATATGAATATTCGCAGTGTTGCTGTTTATTCAGATATTGACGCTGATGCTCCTTTCGTCAAATATGCAGATGAAGCATATTGTTTGGGTGAAGCAACCCCTTCGCAGAGTTATCTCAATATGGATAAAATTTTAAGGATTGCAATCCAAACCAATACGGATGGCATTCATCCGGCATACGGTTTTTTATCCGAGAATTCCACTTTCGCGAAGAGAGTAGAAGAGGCCGGGATAAAATTCATCGGTCCTGGAAGAAAGGCGATTGATGTAATGGGTGATAAATTAGATGCTAAGCAAGCGGTGAAAGCGTTTGATGTACCAATGGTTCCCGGGACGGACGAGGCCGTTACAGATGTTGCAGAAGGAAAAAAAATTGCAGAATCAATCGGTTATCCAATCTTAATTAAAGCTTCTGCCGGTGGTGGTGGAAAAGGAATGCGTGTGGTAGAGAATAGCAATGAATTTGAAAGTCAATTCGATCGTGCCGTTTCCGAAGCCGTTTCGTCTTTTGGAAATGGAGCAGTTTTCATTGAAAAATTTGTCCAACAACCAAAGCACATCGAAATTCAAATAATTGCCGATCAGCATGGTAATGTGCTTCATTTGAATGAACGTGAATGTTCGATTCAACGCCGACACCAAAAGGTAGTTGAAGAAGCACCATCACCAGTTGTTGATGCTGAATTGCGCCAGCGAATGGGCGAAGTAGCAATTAATGTAGCGCGATCATGTAATTATGAAGGTGTAGGTACGGTAGAATTCCTTTTGGATAAGGATAAAAACTTCTACTTTCTCGAAATGAATACACGTTTGCAGGTTGAGCATCCTGTTACTGAAATGATCACTGGTTTAGATTTGGTAGAAGAACAAATCAAAATTGCACGAGGAGAAGAGCTTTCGTTTAAACAAGAAGATGTAAAAATCAATGGTCACTCAATTGAGATTCGTGTTTACGCGGAGGATCCTGAAAATGAATTCCTTCCCGATTTAGGAAAGATCGTGCATTATAAGCGCCCAACCGGTCTAGGTATTCGTGTTGATGATGGATATGAAGAAGGTATGGATATTCCACTAACCTATGATCCAATGATTGCCAAATTGATTGTCCATGCAGAAGATCGTAATGCAGCTATTGAAGATACAATCAAGGCCATTGATGAATATGAAATAGCAGGCTTTATTACAACCCTTGGTTTTTGCAGATTTGCGATAGATCATCCTGAGTTTAGAAATGGAAACTTCACGATAAACTTTGTGGGCGAACATTACAAGCCGGAAATGTTGCGTTCAGAAGCAACGTCAGCTTTGACTCAAGCCGCATACGCGGTATTTAAAGAAGGAAAAAAAGCGCAAGAACCAACTGCGGTTCGAGCCGAAGTTTCTGATTGGAAAAAGAATCGTTAGGAACTAATAGTTTCTGTAAGCGGCAGATCGCTTCATTTCTTTTTTGAACTGTTTGTTCCGTTTTTTGAATCGTTTCTCCTCTTTTTTGGATAAACCAAGCAAAAGATCTTGCTTATAAAGGTTGTATTCATAATAGAAGAATGCATCTGCATATTTATTGCTTCGGTTGGAATCGTTCAACAGCATCCAAAAATAATCCGTGGCAAAAGCATAATCTTCTAGTATAATGGCAATCTCGCCAAATCGAATCAAATCATCTTCAAATGACTCAGCGTCGATAAACAGGTTTTCTAATTCTTCCCGAAGAGCACTCCTGTATGCCGAAGCCTTTGAATAAGGTGCTAAGTGTTTTTTGCTTAGCGGAAAATTACTGTTGTAAAGGACCAATAATTTTGGTGTTTCATAGGTGTTCGTCGTAGGTGGGTTGATGGTGTCTAGACGATACCACAATAAGGTGTGATTGTTTCCATGTACCTTTTTAATAGATTCAAAATCTTTTGTTCGAGAAGCCTTGATTTCTTGTATTTTTAATACTAATAAACGCCAATGCAATTCTGTTACCATAAAGTGCAGAAAAGAGCCTGAAGACTCGAATTGGAAGATTTGCTCCATATACAGTCGAGCATACTCTAACTTTCCGTTTTTTAACAATTCAAACATTCGCTTTATGGGGAATAATTGAGGATCACCTTTAAACATTTCGCGGCGTTTAACAGGGTCTTCTGATAAGCTTGAGCCAAAGAGGTCTTTCGCTTTTCGAAGTTCGTATACGTCTAGAAGCTGCAAAGCATTACTGGTCCAATGAATCAACTCAAGGTAATTGGCATCATATTCTCGTTCATTCCATTTTTGGGTTTCAGTACTTTTTCTTTTTAGTTTCCAGCCCATTATGGCATTGGGTTGAACTTGCTTTTCGGTGCTGTCTTGAATAATTACGATTAATTCTTGTGGTAAATATAATGAACGCATGTCTTCGAATGTGTCCCATTTACGGGATAAATATCCTCTGATATCATTGTTTTCTTGACTTAGGAAGTTCAATTCGGGTGAATGTTCAGGACTGAACCTTACGCTAAATACCAGAGGATAGACAAAGCTCGTATCGCTTAACCATACCTTTAGCGAATCATTTATAGACTGAACGTATTCACCGTAGGATTCATTTTTGAAATTGTACACGTGCATTTTATCATGTTCCACCATCCCCATATCTATCTCAACGGCTTGAGTTCGTCCGTTCGAACCAAATAATATCAGCAATAAGGATAATAAGACAATTTGTCGCATACAACGAAGATAATGTCTTTTTCTCAACCCCTTTGTAATGATCAACGTCAAAAGAATAAAATCAGTAGTATGGCATTAAATATGTATCTTCAAACCAAATATTCAACTATGCTTAACAAGATCATTTTTGGACTTCTTTTTACACTATTTGGAGCAATAAATATGTATGCGCAGGAACTTGAAAATTGTGATGAGGATCAGCCGCATGAGGAAACTATTAAAAATGATGCTTGAAAAATCATTGCAAAAGGCCAAATGATTTGTGGTAAAAAGAAAGGAGTATGGGATTATTATTATGAGAGTGGTAGACTTTTTCAGCGTTATGAAGTGAATTCAGCTAACCAAATCATCGGACAATATGAGGCTTTTCATGAAAATGGAAAACGCAGTATGCTTCTCAATTACGAAGAAGGAAAACCGGTGGGTGAATATTCTCTTTTTTATGAGGACGGTGTTCTGAAAGAAAAAGGAAAATACGGAAAAGATGGAAAAAAGACGGGAGATATTTCTACCTATTACAAAACAGGCGAACTAGAGTCAACGGAGAATCAGGAGTCTGGAAAGTATGAAGAATATTACAAGTCAGGTCAAATAAAAACAAGTGGGTTTTACAGCGATCGTGGACAGAAAGAGAAAACCTGGGAATCTTGGTTTGAAGATGGAAAACAACGGTTTGAAATTAATTATAAAGATGGAGTAGAGGTTGGTGAATATCAGGTGTGGCACGCAAATGGTAACCTCCGAGAGAAACGTGAATATGATCAGTCAGGGCTAAAAACAGGACAATGGACGAATTATCAAGAAAATGGTAAGCTATATGAAAAGGTAACTTATCAAAATGATCGTCAAAATGGATTGTATCAGAAGCATTATCAAAGTGGCGCACTTGAAGTGGAGTGCTACTACAGAAATGATACCATCCACGGAATATGCAAAACCTCTTCAGAGCAAGGCAATTTGTATGAAGAAGGGGTTTATGATGTTGGAAAAAAGGAAGGTGTTTGGAAACGTTTCTTTGAGTCTGAAGAACTGCAATTATCCCAAGTTTTTGAGGCAGATCTGCCTTCTGGTGCTTTTGAAGTATATGGAAGTCCAGGAAAGTTGATGGGAAAAGGTAATCGCGTCGGTATTCATTTAGTTGGAGAATACACGAGCTACAGCCAAAAAGGACATGTTTTAGAAACCGGAACATTTAATGACGAGGGAAAACGAGATGGTGACTGGAAATTTTACAATGAAGACAAGCAGTTGATGGCGAAAGGTAAATTTGTAAATGGTGAAAAACGTGGCAAATGGATCGAGCGCAATAAAGACGGTAAAAAAGAAAAGAAGTTCTACAAATAGGGGAATCAAGAACCGAATGCGTTTGTTTTAAAAACCTCAAATTAACATGATTCGAATACGATTAAATGCCTTTTTAATAGTCAGTTTTGCAATTCTTGTAATGGCTTGCAAAAAAGACAACGATGCTCCAGTTGTTGACAATGAAACATACGAAGTTGCTCCAAATTTCACGAATAATGCCTATGGTTCAAACGAAAACGCGCATTTGATCATGAGAAGTTCAAGCGCTGCAGGAGATCGACTTTTTCTGTTTATTGGAGGAACATGGAGCAAGCCAAAAAATTATGAGGTGATTTGCGATTATATCAGAAATGCAGGATATCACGTAATTTCGTTATCCTATCCTAACAATATTCCTGCTGCTCCTCTGGGATCATCCGAAAATCCTGAGGTTTATAGCCAATACCGGCAGGAAATATGTTTCGGTACACCTGTTTCTGTTGATGTTGATTTAGATTCACTTAACAGTATCAATCAGCGCTTTGTAAACCTTTTAAATTATTTAGTTGAAAAACACACAGGTGAAGGATGGGAGAATTTTTTGGAAAGTGGTACGCCGGTTTGGTCTAAGATTACGATATCTGGTCATTCGCAAGGTTCTGGTCATGCAGGATACATCGCTAAACAGTTTGCTGTTGATAGGGTTGTTATGTTTGCGGGACCGAATGATTATCAAACAGCAACAGCAACTCCCGGAGATTGGCTGAGTGATGGATCTGCAACTGCCTTATCCGACTATTTTGCTTTACTTCATGCCGAGGATGATGTCGCATCCTATTCAAATCAGGTAAAGAATTTAAGAGCAATGGATATCTTAGGTGATTCTGATACCACGATTCGAATCGAAACTCAGGAATCGCCAAGTTTTGGAGGTTGTCGTGCTTACCATACCGGAATTGATGTTATTTCAACTCACGGCTCCGTGGCTAGCTCTAAATGGCACATGAGTTCATTTTGGGATTATCTCTTTGATATATAGGTTCAATCGCGGTTAAAAGTATACAAAGTACCATTTAACCATCGTTTGATATTTCTTTCTGTAAGAAATTTACCTACGTAGAAACTACCGCTATCACCAAATGCCATGCTGCTCTTCGCAATTTCTTTTTCGGGACCAACTGTATTGTAATAATTAGAATGAATAAAATAAACGACATTCCCGCGCTTGAGTAAAAAGCCAACATGCATATCCAATCCTACGATGTAAAGGTTATCCTCTTCGCTAAGTAGTTTGGCTATTACCTCTTTTTTCGATGTATAGCGATGCATTGATTCGCAAGTTTGTTCGACAATGGCTTTCGAATACATTTTTGCTAAATCATAACGGTTCCAGTTGAATCCCATGCGTTTGAGCGTAGTGGATACAAAATATCCACAGGCAATAAGTTTATCTTTTCCCGGACGATTGGTATGACCGTTATAATCCCATTTTGTACCCAACCAATGAGGAAAAACATAATTTTTAAATTGATCCAAAAATTAGTTACGGCAAGAATCTGTCGACTCAGAGCTGGCTTTCAAGGCCAATCGATCCTTTTTGATTTTAATTAATAGATCATCGTAAGTTTGCGTTTCTGTTTGGGTTTGCGCTGATAAACAGAAAAGGATTCATGCAAGAAAAAGTAGATTTCGCATTTCTTTTCTTTTTAGAATGCGAAATCTTGAAAAAAGTAACGGGTTAATTTACAACAGCAACTTTTCCAGTTTGAACCTGACCGTTTAATTCGATTTGATAGATGTAAACACCTTTGGATTCAATAGCAAATCGATTATGCGTGCTGGTCAAAGCATTGTCCAAAATCAGCCGTCCATCAAATCCGTAGATTTGGATGGATGCATTTTGCAAATCGCTTGTATTCACAACAATATCTGTTCCGTTAGCAAATACATAGAAGTCTTTATTTTCTTCTGAAATGGATGTCCCTGGAGGATTGTAAATAAATTCAATGTCATCTACCCACATTTCACTTCCATCCACTGCTATGGTGCTATCTCCAGAAGCAACAACCATTAAAGCATAGGTAGGGTTGTCTGCTGAAAAATAGTTGAAGGGAGCAGATACTCTTGTCCAGCTACCCATTGCTCCTTCCACATCGATGCGTGCCTTCGCTACCCAATGTGACGTTGAGCCTGCTTCGGGCAATTTACCCTCAGCTGCTGCCGTATGCAATAAAACTTCTAATTTGCCTCGGTCACCTCCCTCAGGCGCGTATTTTACCCATGCCACCAAGCTGTCGGGACGGTCTGAAAATGAATAATACCAATCGCTGTTATCAGGATTTGTAAAAACATATGCTTCTTCCGGATCAAAATCAGCATGAACTTGCCCATTGGTCATAATACCATTTGCCACAATACCTCCGCTGGTAGTGTTTTTTAATCGAGCAGAGTAGGTTCCTGAATGAGCATCTGTACTTTGGAAAAGAACGATTGGCGCAATAATCCCCAGTGCATCGGCTGTTTTAAGTGAACTCCATTCTTCGGGTTCGTCTTCTGATCCAGTTACATTTTCCCAAGCACCTTCGAAGCCGGGATTCTCGATTTGTGTTTGACTGAATGTAATACCGCTAAGTGGTAGTATGAAAAAAAGTATAAATCTTTTCATAGTGTGTTGTTTTGATTGTAAATGTAATCAAATGAATCATATAGAGCAATTAGAGTGTTGAAAATAATGCGGTTATTTCCTTCCAAAATCAGCAGGGATCTCCCCCCAAACTTTGGTTTCCCATTTCAAAATGGGATTGTTATAGCTGTTTTTCTTGAGCCAATTTTCTGCTCTTGCTATAAGGTTGAGCACATCTGCAGGGGGCTTTTTATTCGTCCGACAAATTTTTTGACGAACCCATCCCATCGCTATTCTTGAATCAGAATAAATGGGCATACTTTTCATTTTAGGATCCTTGTGCCCATTAAGATAGGCGAGGGCATGCACCAATGCCAAGAACTCACCAATATTGTTCGAACCTTTTTTATAAGGTCCAACACGAAATACTTCATCTTTACTGAAAGTCCAAACGCCCTGGTACTCAAAATCCCCTTGACTGTTGCAAGCAGCGTCAACAGATAAACTTAACTCTATAGGGTCACCTATTTTCGCAAGTTCAGATTCACTGAGGTCTTTTGTTTTTTTATAATCACCATCTTTATATTTATTAGGGTGCTCTGTAAAGGCCTTTTCCGCGAGTTGTTTACTGCCAAATGTTTTGTATATGGCGCCTTTGATTCCGGTAAGTTGTTTGCGTGCTTCGTCCCAATCAGTGTAAATGCCGGGTTGATGTCCGTGCCAGACCACATAGTAATACTGCTTTTTGTTTTTTTTCTTTGAGGGGACGGAATCTGGATCTTTAAAAGCTTTCTTCGCCTCGTCAAGTGATGTGAATGATCGGAACTTAGCATCAGGATAGCCGCGGATTTCTCTTTGACAATGTTCCCACGAATCATAAATACCGGGAGAATGTCCTTCCCAAACAACGTAATATTTTTTCTGCTTAGCCATTAATCCTATTGCCAAAAATAAACCTTTCTTCCAATGTTCGAAGATAATATTTCCGTTCACATTTAATATAAACCGTTGAAGTAGAATTTTTACTCAATGGAAACAAAAAAAATAAAAAACGTTTCTATTGTATATAAAGTTTATATTTTTGCACCATGGAATCTAAGAAGGAAGAAATTATCCAAGGAGCACTGAATGTGTACATGAAGTTTGGCATCAAGAGTGTGACTATGGATGAAATGGCGAGACAGCTGGGGGTTTCAAAGAAAACACTGTATCGCTACGTCAGTGATAAAAACGAATTGGTCGAAGCCTGTGTTTTGCATGATCATGAATGTGCTTTAAATGGTATTCAGGATATCATGTCTAAAGACTTAAACGCAATTGAAGAGCTTTTAGAAATTGGGAGGTATATGGTGAAGACGCTCGGGAGTATTCACCCTTCTATATTCTTTGATCTTAGTAGGTATCATCCTGGCGTTTTAAAACTCATGCAAACGCATAAACATGAGACCATGCGAGGAATTGTGCTATCCAACTTAACGAGAGGAGTAAAAGAAGGCGTTTATCGTGAGAATCTATCACCGGATATTATGTCCTGGATGCACATGGGAATAATGGACATGGTTATGTCAGGAGATGTAATACCGATCGACCAATACCGTGTCGATGAAGTATATTCTGAGTTTTTCCGCTATCACATCAGAGGAATTGCCAGTAAAAAAGGATTGGAACATTTAAAAGAATTAGTTCGAAAAGATGAAAACTTATAAAGTCGTATTAACTATCGCATTGATACTTGCCTTTGGTACCGCTAAAACGCAAGAATCAACAACATTTTCTTTAACGGAAGCTGAAGATTATGCCATCAACCACAATGAAGCTGTTAAAAATGCCCTTTTGGACATTGAAGTAGCGAGAAAGAAAGTGTGGGAAACAACCGCTATAGGATTACCTCAGGTAAATGCAGAAGGTCAATACCAACACCTGCTGGATATTCCTGTTTCCGTAGTTGATGCTCAATTATTTAATCCAATGGCTGAACCCGGAGAGGTTTTGGAATTTAGAATGGGGCAAGAATTTACTTCTAATTTATCGATTAACGCATCTCAATTAATTTTTGATGGATCGTATATCGTTGGATTACAGTTTTCAAGATTCTTTCAAAAAATGTCTACAACCGCTGCCAACAATACGAAGCAAGATGTTAAGGCAATGGTTCGTGAAGCTTATTACAACGTTTTAATTGCGCAGGAAAATGTTGAAATAATGGATTCAATTGCAGCAACAACGGAAAGCCTTTACAATAAAACAAAGGTTTTTGCAGAAAACGGAATGATTGCTCAGGAAGAGGCGGATCAGGTTTTGATTGCTTTTAATCGTATCTCAGTTTCTAAGGTTAGTGCAGAGCGTCAATTGAAAGTGGCAAAAAACCTTTTGAAATTGCAAATGGGGTATAGCTTTGATCAACTCTTAGAATTGACTGAATCTCTTTCAGATGTTCTGGAGGCGATGAAAGTAAAAAGTCCATTGTTGCAAGGTTCAGACATCAAAACGAATGCAAACTACGTTTTAATGGATCAGCAAAGACAATTAGACGAATACAGTTTAAAGAATGAGAAAGCGGCATATTTACCATCTGTAGGTGCATTTTTTACACATTCTCAAAATGCGTTTAGAAATGAATTCAACTTTTTCCAAGATTTACCATGGTATCCAACAACGATTTGGGGAATTTCGATGCAAATTCCGGTTGCGAGTAGCGGACAAAAAATAGTCCGTGTGCAGCAGGCTGAAATCAAGCTGGAGCAAGATCAAAACAATTTAACTCAGTTAGAAAAATCGTTGAAATTTCAAGAGTTACAGTTAATGACTTCTTTCCAAACAGCACAAGAAAAAGTGGAATTAGAAAAGACAAACGTCGACTTAGCACAGCGTATCTATAATCGTTCAGTAAAAAGAAATGAGACAGGCGTTGTTTCAGCTTTGGAAATGACACAACTACAAAATCAATTATTGGAGGCTGAAGGAAATTATATCATGGCTGTCATGGAGATGTTCAAGCTGAAAGTTGAGTTAGATAAACTATACAATAGATAAACATTAATCACAAAACATAGGAAGGGATTTTCTTCCACAAAAACACAAAAAATGAAAAAAGAATGGGTATACGCGTTAATGATAGGTCCTACAATGGTTGCCTGTCAAGGAGGCGGAGAAAGCAATTCTGATTTGGATGCTTTAATTTCAAAACGCGATTCATTAAAAACAGTTTTAGCTGAAGTAAATGCTGAAATCGAGTCAATGGATACAACCAAAGTGGTGTCAACTCCTCTGGTTACTGCAACAACAATCAGAATGGAAGACTTTTCGCACAAAGTCGAAGTGCCTGGGACAGTTGAAACTGATTTAAATGCGCTGATTAATGCCGAGGCAAGTGGCGTTATCACTAAAATTCATGTGAAGGAGGGGCAGAAAGTAACGAAAGGGCAATCATTGATTTCAATAGATGCGGAAATTCTCTCTTCAAATATCGCAGAATTAGAAACATCATTAGAGCTGGCTGAATACATGTTTGAAAAACAACAGCGATTAATGGATCAAGGGGTTGGTATTGAGATCGAATATGAGCGAGCTAAGAATCAAAAGCTTTCATTGGAGAAGAAACTTAAAACTCTAAAGTCGCAGCGTGGAAAAACGGTCGTAAAAGCGCCATTTACAGGTGTTATTGATGATATAATGGTGAATGTAGGGGAAATGGCTGCGCCACAGTTTCCATTATTGCGGATTGTGAATAATAATTCTGTAACGATCAACGCTTCACTTTCTGAAAACCTGTTATCAAAAGTGAATGAGGGAACCGCAGTTGAATTGGTTTTTCCATCTATGAACGATACAACCATTGTTTCAACCATTTCCAACAAAGGGAACTATGTAGATCCAACAAATAGAACATTCCGCGTACAGATTGAAATAAAAGACAACAAGGTTTTATTACCTAATCAGTTCGTGGAGGTCAATGTAACCGACTTTACCAAAAAGGAAGCATTCGTCGTGGACGCAAAATCTATCTTACAAGACGTCAACAATCGCAATTATGTTTATCGATTAACAACCGCTGATGAACCAGGCGTATTTGATGTTGAAAAAGTATATCTAGAAGTGTTGAACAAATATCAGGGGATTGCATGTATAGTTGGAGACATAGCTGAAGGCGACCTGATTGTAGTTGAGGGAGGAAAGGGAATTACAGAGACAGACGTTGTTAAAATCCAAGAAAGAAAACTATGAGCAAATCGATAGAGAACCAAAAAGAATTTAAGATATCTTCTTGGGCAGTATCGAACCGTAAAACGGTTTATTTGCTCATTGGTATTATCTTACTGGGTGGTATTCTGTCATACCGCAGTATGCCAAAAGAGAACTTCCCAGAACTTCAGATTCCTGAAATCTATGTGGGTATTGCTTATCCGGGTAACTCGCCTGAGTTAATCGCAGATAAGATTACAGATCCGATTGAAAAGGAATTAAAAACGATTAAAAACGTCGATGAGATTAAATCAACTTCAATCGACGGTTATTCAACCATTACGGTGAAGTTCGATTTCAAAGTCACCGCAAAACAAGGATTGCAAGACGTAAAAGATGCCGTCGATAAGGCAAGGGCTAGCAAAGATTTCCCTACGGATTTACCTGTAGAACCGAATATTTTCGAGCTTGATGTTTCAGAGATGCCTATTATGAACATTAATTTGTCTTCCAATGAGCATTCCATTTCAGAACTCAATGAGTACGCAGAAATTCTGGAAGAGAAAATAGAAGACCTTACTGAAATCTCAGAGGTAGATATTAGAGGAACGCAAGAGCAAGAAATGCAGATCATGGTAGATCCACGAAAAGCAGAGTTTGTTGATGTTTCTTTTAACGACATTCAAACAGCAATTGGTAATGAAAACCTAACGATGTCAGGAGGTGAATATTTGGACGGATGGACAAAAAGAACCATTCAAATTGATGGAAAATTCAAGACAGCAGAAGAAATTGGCAATGTCATTGTTAAGCAAGAGGATTATAAACCTGTTTATTTAAAAGACATTGCAACCATTGCGTTTAAAGATGCGGATACAACCTCATACGCCAGAGAGCGCGGAGAAACGGTTGTTATGTTGGATGTCAAAAAACGAAGCGGACAGAATTTAATAGATGCCTCTGAAAAAATCCGTGATATTTTAGCCGAAGTTGAAGAGAATAAGATTTTACCAGCGAATATTGGTATCTCTGTTACGAACGACCAGTCGGACAAAACCGTTGAGATGGTATCGAATCTCGAAAACTCAATCATTTTTGGTATTCTTTTGGTAGTAGGTGTACTACTTTTCTTCCTTGGATTGAGAAACTCGCTTTTTGTTGGTGTGGCCATTCCATTATCAATGTTCATGTCGTTCTTGATTCTATCATCAATGGGGGTGACGCTGAACGTAATGGTTCTGTTCTCGTTGGTATTAGCGCTCGGAATGCTTGTGGATAATGGAATTGTGGTTGTAGAGAACGTGCAACGTCTTATGGAAGAAGGGGTAGAGCCATTTAAAGCAGTTCGAAAAGGAGTGGGTGAGATTGCTTGGCCAATTATTGCTTCCACAGCAACCACATTGGGTGCGTTTATTCCATTAGCACTGTGGCCTGGAATGATGGGTGAGTTCATGAAGTATTTGCCGATAACTTTAATTATCGTATTAGGTTCTTCTTTATTTGTGGCATTAATCATTAACCCTGTTTTAACGGCCATGTATATGAAGCTCAAAGAGGAAACTCCTCGGTTCTCGGCTGTACGATTTAGCATTTCTGTCGCTTTGATCGTTCTGGGCTTAATGTCGACAATGGGAGGGGCTACAGGTTTTGGATTTTTCCTAATGATGATGGGTAACCTCAGCTTAGGGTTGAAATATGCTTTTGTCACGCGAGAAACGAAATTCTTGAATATTGCTCCGCCTTCGTTGGTCTTGATTCTGTTCGGAATTTTGTACTTATTTGTTGGTCAAATTCTACACGCTAACTTCTTGTTTTTAGGAGCCTTGGCTATCATTGGTAACTGGGCTGTGATGCCGGCAATTGATGGGTTTCAAAATCGCTTTTTACCTTGGCTAGAAGAGAAGTATCGTGCATTCTTAAGTTCGTCCTTATTTGGTCGACGTCCGCTTTGGTATTTCTTAGGAATGTTTGGATTGTTATTCTTCTCGATTGGTTTATTAATTGCTTTTACACCGAAGGTATTGTTCTTTCCGGTTAATCAACCAAATTATGTAAACGTGTTTATACAGCATCCTATCGGAACGGATATTGCTGTAACCAACGAGACAACTTTAGAAGTTGAGCGCATCATTGAAGAGGAAATCTTACAAAAAGAAATTGCTGATACAGTTGGGATACCTTATGAAAAATGGATCATCCAATCCGTTATTGCGCAAGTAGGGGAAGGAACTTCTGATCCCGCTGCAGGCGTTTCAATGGGAAATACGCCTCATAAAGGACGCGTTACGATTAACTTCTCAGAGTTTAAAAATCGAGGTGATTATGAGACGGGCAAATTGATGGAGAAAATCTCGAAAGGGATGAAAAATAGGTTTCCAGCAGATGTTCAAATAACAGTAGATAAAAATAACGACGGACCGCCAACAGCACCTCCAATAAACATTGAAGTAGGAGGAGAGTTAGATTATGATCTGCTTATTGCGGAAGCTGAAAAACTTCGCTTGTTCCTTGATCGTAAAAACATCGCCGGAGTTGAGCAATTAAAGTTGGATGTAGAGACTGGTAAACCGGAATTGAAAATTGAGGTAGATCGTGAAAAGGCACGTTTGTTCAACACATCAACGGGACAAATAGCCAACGCCATTAGAACGGCTCTATTTGGTGCTGATATTTCCACCTTTAAAGAAGGAGATGATACTTATGATATAGTCGTCCGTTTTAACGATCAGAGTCGTAACGACATTGATGCACTCATGAACCAGAAATTGATTTTTAGAAACAATAAAGGACAGATGTTACGCATCCCAATACGATCGTTAATTAAAGAACCGGTTCCAACTACTACTTACAGTGCAGTTAAGCATAAAGATTTAACACCGATTGTAACAATTTTCTCGGGTGTTTCCGAAGGATTTAATCCGAATGAAGTGGTAGCAGAGATTCAAAGTGTTACTGATGAATATCTGGCCGAAAATGAAATCACTCCTGGAGTTGAGTTTAACTTTACGGGTGAACAAGAAGAGCAAGCTGAAGAGATGGGATTCTTGTTAATTGCACTTTTTATTGCTGTCTTTATTATTCTATTGGTAATTGTAATGCAATTTAATGCCTTTAGCTCGCCGGTTATTATCATGTTGGCTGTATTCTTCAGTTTGATTGGTGTATTGCTCGGAGAGGTTATCTTCCAGATGGAATTTGTCATCATCATGACGATGATTGGTATTATTTCATTAGCCGGTGTGGTTGTGAACAATGCCATTGTATTAATTGATTATACAAACTTGATTCGAAAACGAAGAAGGGAGGAACTTGGCTTGGGCGAATTCGATCAGTTACCAATGGAGGATATAAAAGATGCCATTGTAACTGCCGGTAAGACGCGTCTGAGACCGGTAATTTTGACGGCTATTACAACGGTGCTTGGATTGATTCCGCTAGCACTAGGGTTAAACATCGATTTCACAACATTATTGACGGAGTATGATGCAAACTTCTATATGGGAGGAGATAATACTATTTTCTTCGGTCCGATGTCATGGACAATCATTTTTGGTTTGACTTTTGCTACGTTCTTAACATTGATCATTGTTCCGGTGATGTACTTATTGCTTTACAAATTTAAATTGTGGTTGTACAAATTATCAGGATCTAAAATGAGATCAAATATTTAAAAGCCTATTTATAGGGTAAGTTGGTTGCAAAAAGGGAGATGCGTTTTTTATGCGTCTCCCTTTTTCATTCGTTCAGTTCAATAACGCCCAACCCTTGGCACGGTTCATGCGTTATTTATTAGGAGGACTTGCTCATTTCTGAGCAAGATTGTTGAACAAATAAATGGCAAGAAGATGACGATTAGTGAAAGAATTAGAGCTGTGCACATTTTACAACGATTTGTGATGATGTCACGAACCTTATTACCAAAGTTTACCGAATTGATGGCGAAAGAAAATCGGTCTCGTGATGAAGAGCTGAAAGTGCAACGGATCAGGGATGTATATGACTCTTTTGAGGCTAAATCAGAAGTTTCGGAATTGGAGGATTTATACGTTGCATGTGTCATTGACCTAAATTTGAATGCATCTTTGACATATCATCCAAATCATTTGGTATGCAATAAAAAAGGGGAGACAAAGGCCATAATATTTACGAATGCTAAGGAAATCTTTTTGGTGGAAACGTCTGCGTTTAAGAAGGTTGAATTAGTGGATGGGCCAATTGCATTGGAAATGGAGAATATAACAGCCCAGATTAAGAGGCCTACCGACCTAAAAAGCGTTCTGGCAATTTAAAGTTTATTATTTTCCTGTGCCTTTAAAGATAATGGCGATGGTATAGAACATAATTTTTAAATCCAGCGCCAAAGACATATTTCGAATGTAGAGTAAGTCGTACTTCATCCGTCGTACCATTTGCTCTACATTTTCCGCATAACCAAATTTAACCTGTCCCCATGAAGTGATTCCGGGTCTTACTTTATGTAGAAACAAATATTGTGGGTCATGTTCCGTTATTTTGTCAATGTAATATTGACGTTCTGGTCTTGGTCCTACCAATGACATGTCTCCAATCAGTACATTCCAGAACTGAGGAAACTCATCCAACCTCGTTTTACGGAGGAATTTCCCTACTCCTGTAATTCGGCTATCATTGCTACTGGATAGTTTTGGTCCATCTTTTTCAGCATTAACAACCATAGTTCTAAATTTGATGATATTGAACGGTTTTTTGTTTTTTCCGATCCGTTCTTGTGTAAAAAAGATTGGTCCTTTTGAAGAAGTTTTAACTGCAATTGCCAAAATCAAATAGACGGGTAATAGAATCACCATTGCCACAGCCGATGCAACGATATCAATGAATCGTTTTGTTGATACTTGCCAATCTGGCATATTGTTCGTGTCCGTCGTTAATAAAAGTGCACCAAATATGCTACTCATTTGCACCTGTCCAGAGAGTATATCATAACTATCCGGTACTAGACTAATACGAATATCATAACCAGAAAGTCGTGTGATAATACCTTTTAAACGTTCATGGTCCGAACTTTCCAAAGCAATAATGGCCTCTTGAGCTGAATGTTTTTCCAAGATATCTTCAACATCCTTGATATGTCCTAAATAAGGTAGGTGTTGCTCAAGGTCTGTATCCTTTCCATTAATGTTTACAAAGCCTATAAAATCATGTCCTGATGATGGTGATAATTGTTGGATCTCTTTGTAAATATCAATTGCTTTCTGACTTCCACCTATCAGGATGGTTTTGAACCCAAATTTACGTTTGTGAATGCGTTTAACGTGGATGGTTGTCAGAATAAAACGCGGCAAAAGGGTGATGAAGAAATGTAATCCAAATAGTACAAAAAAGAGTTTATAATATTGTTGATATAAATACAAATGGTCAAAGTCATTCAAGAGCACACTAAAAAATACGATAATCACCCCAATGATTGTTCCATACAAAGTTTGCTTTATAATTTTTAAGCGGTAATGACGAAGCGTATTGTGATATGTACCTTGAAGGGTATATACAAACAGCCAAAACACAGGAACTACAGCAATACCCTTGAAAAAGCCCTCTTTAAATGTAATGTCGACTTGCTCGATATAGGTTAATCGATAGACATAGAACAATGTCCAAACAATGACTGCTGTGAGCAGATCAAATGCATTGAGGAGTATGGCACGATTTCTCTCGGTCATTGATAATGCACCACTTTAATATTATCAATATAAATATGGGCTAATGACTGACCGTCGTCTAATATGCTCAAGAAATAAATCTCATAAGAGATATAGTTGGCGTTGAAACTTACATTTTCCGAAAGTTGGATGTATATTTTTTTCCACACTTCAGATCCAACATCTTGCGGATTCATTTGAATCAATGGCACTTGTTCATCGATTGATCCATCAGGGAATTCAGCAAGCACACCCATTGCAATTGAATTATCGTTGCGATAATCCACTTCCAGGTATACCTCTTCACCTTTTGGAAGGTCCATGAATTCTTCTGTAAATACGGTGAACAAAGAATCCGCCTCTGTCAAAAATATACCGCCACATTTATCTCCATATTCAACAATGTCAGGTTCGTCAGCTTGATATACAAAAACAATATTGGTATCCGACAAAGGACCTTTTACAAAACTAATTCCTGCATTCTCAAAGTCTTCGATAAACGCGAAAGACGTACTGTTTATATAAGAAACAACAGGGCTAACCTCTAATGTGTCGTTTTTCGATAAAGTTGCAGTAAACTCATAAGTATTGTAAAAAGGATAGCGCTTTCTAGTGGCTGAAATACCATTGTTTTTAATTCCCGCAAAAATGGTAAAATTATGTTCCCCTTCATCCAAGACGGGAATAACACAAGGAACTTCGTGAATACCTATAGGTTGATTGTCCATATATATCCATGCATCAGTAATGCCGTGAGAATCCCAACCTTGCGTTTCTTCGTTGGTAACCAAATCAAAAGTATTTACTTTCAGCCAAGAAGGCGTCAGGTCTTCTTGACGGCAACCAAAAAAAAGAAGTGCGATAGTGATAAAAAAGAGTAGCTGTTTAATCATCTATGATTCATGGTTTACTTCAAAATTGAACGCAAAAAAAATCTAAATATTTTCCTTAATCAAGTTTCCGTTCAACTTTAATTTTTCCATGATTCGCAAAGCAATGCTCAAAGCGTACTCACCATCTTCAATTGGGACGACCGGAACAGTTTCATTTTCAATTGATTGAGCAAAAGTGAAAAGCTCTTCTTTGATGGGATTTGAAGCTTCAACCTCTGGTTTGAAGATTTCAATTTTTTTCTTTGGTTTTCCTTCGCCAAGGTCAAAAACGATGTCAAATGGATCGGGCTGAGTATCCAGTGTTGTCATTTTTACGATTTCGGATGTTTTGGTCAAGAAGTCAATTGAGATGTAGGCATCTTTCTGAAAGAAACGCGATTTACGCATGTTTTTTAAAGAGATTCGACTCGCAGTTAGGTTTGCGACGCATCCATTTTCAAATTCTAACCTTGCGTTCGTGATGTCCGGTGTTTCACTTACTACCGCAACTCCAGATGCACTAATACGTTTCACTCGAGACTTAACTGTGCTGAGAATGATATCCAAATCATGAATCATCAAATCAAGTACGACAGGAACATCTGTTCCTCTTGGATTGTATTGGGCTAAACGATGCGTCTCAATGAACATCGGATTATTAATATATGGACGGGCTTCTTTAAACGCAGGATTAAAGCGTTCAACATGACCAACCTGCACATTTACACCAGCTTCATGCGATAAATCTCTCAGTTTTTTAGCTTCCTCTGCAGTCTGTGTTACCGGTTTTTCAATAAAAACATGTTTAGATTGTCGAATGGCAGCTGAAGCAATATCAAAATGAGAAATAGTAGGAGTGACGATATCAACAGCTTCCACAGCTTGTAAAAGCGAATCAACAGTTGTAAATCGGTTCAATCCTAATTCTTCCGTTCCGTATTTCGCGTTTTCGTCATTTGGGTCGTAAAAACCGACAAAATCGTATTTGTCGTTCAATTCACTAATTAATCGAGCGTGAATCTTTCCTAAGTGCCCTAATCCAAACAGTCCTATTTTGATCATATTCATAGCAATTCTCGCTAAAGATATTCAGTTTTCACGTGCACTTTAATATCACGGCGTATGTTTATTAACAGAATGGCTTTAAATACGGTTGATATCGTGCCTAAAGGTTTGATATATCCATTAATGCGATGTATTTTTGTTTGAGCGAGGATTCTTATACCTCTCCTAATCTGCTACTATGAAATTTTTATCCACCGTTTTGCTTACGGTATTTTTGTCGTTTGTTTATGCGCAGGAAACCGATACGTTAAAGGTTATGAGCTATAACCTACTTAAATTCCCTGACGTTTCACCTAATCGTATTGACACCCTCAAATCAATTTTAGCTTACGCCAAACCTGATATTTTGATGGTTTGTGAATTGACCAGCGGTGCAGGTGCGGATGACATTCTGTTTGATGCGCTAAACGAAGATGGCGTGAGTAGCTATGACATGGGAGATTATATACTAGGACCAGATACTGAAAACGCATTGTATTATAATACGGATAAACTAGGGTTAATCGAGCAAAATGTCATTCCAACCGTCTTGAGAGATATCAATGAATACGTCCTATATTATAAAAGTGAAGACATTGACACAGCAGAGGATACAGTTTTCTTTTACGTGTACATCTGTCATCTAAAAGCCTCAACTGGATTTGAAGATCAGCGCAACGAGGAGGCAGACGCATTAAAGGCCTATATTAGTGATAGAGGTGTTTATGAAAATATACTCATTGGTGGAGATTTCAACTTATACGGCAGCGGATCAGAACCGGCATGGAATACGATTCTAAATGCATACGGAGTAGAGGTAAAGGATCCTATCGTGGCGCCAGGAAGTTGGCATTCTGATCCTGGGTTTGCATGGCTTCATACGCAAAGTACAAGAACGGAAGGGTTTGATGGAGGAGCTTTTGGTGGAATGGATGATCGCTTTGACTTTATTTTTATTGGTGATGATCTGAGAACTGCTGAGAATGATGCTGAATACATCGATGGGTCCTACCGCGCTATGGGACAAGACGGTTTGCACTATAACAAATCTTTGGTCGAAGCACCTGTAAATACGAGTGAGCCTGCTGAAATCATTTGGAATTTATATCACATGTCAGATCATCTTCCAATTTATTTGGAGATAAAGGTTGATAAGCGCACAAACGAAGTTTCTGAATTGAAAACAAGCGATCCTCATGTTTATTATGATGCGCAAGGGGATCAATTGATTTTCATAGATAATAATTCCCAAAATCGCGATGTATTTATTTATGACCTCAGTGGAAGACCACTTCTTGCTGAGAATAATTTTCAAGGAAATATTTTGTTCACGTCAAACCTCGAACCAGGCACTTATTTATTAAGAATCGGAGGGGTTTCAGCCGGATTTAAATTCGTAAAGCACTAGCTTTCTGATTGATTTAACAGGGTTTCTATTTTAAACATGTATGTTTCAAAATACCTTCCCATGCCGCTGAGGTGAGGCCCTTCAATGGACCATAATTCCTTGTTTTGAGAACCGGCATTCTTATGTAAGTTCACACCCATTTCATAAGGGCAGACACGATCGTCTTTACTATGGATGATGAGGAGAGGCTTGCTCCATTTCTGAATCAATTCATCTCCCTTTAAATGATTTTTGACAAACCAGTTAGCAAAGAATTGAAATGGGCGAGGTACCGCTTGTCGAGCAGCATTTACATGACTGTCAAAAGCTCCTTCTAACGTCATTGCAGAGAAATAATCGGGATGGTCTGTCCCTACTTTTATTGCCAGATTTCCCCCCAATGAAAAGCCAAGTAATAATCGTTTTTGACTTACACTAACCTTGTTAAAATGATTGGCTACAGCGTTTGCAGAATTATATACGGCTTGGTGTTTGGCGTCTCCAGAAGAGTTACCAAACCCTGGATAGTCCATTATGAAAACCTCATATCCGGCTAAATAAAACAAATCTGCTACTTCGCTCCAGCCTGTCAAGTTTCCCGCATTTCCATGCAATATCAAAATGGATGCTTTCGCTTTTTCGGGTAAGTAGTGAAGGACATGAACAGAATCCTCAGAATAATGAACGTATTGACTCTCTGCTGAAACAGGAGTGTCTACAGACGTATCGTCGGGATGGTAGAAAGAACTGTTAAACCCACACGCCGAAGTCAAGATAACAACCAAAGCAAAGACAATGAAACGCATCATGTTTTTTCTTCGAAATTACCGGTATTCTTTTAATCCAAGGAGTTCGCTCTTACAATAAATGTTAAAACTTAGAAGAAAAGATTACAAAGAAACGTTAATGGTCAAATAAAAGTTGATACCATCGGCAGGTATAATTCCTGGACCAGGATAGGCTGTAGCCCTCCTTGTAAAATACATTTGATTAGTAAGGTTGTTTGCACCAGCAGCGATTCTTAGTGCATCATTAAAATGATAGCTTCCGCTTAAATCTATCACAAAATAGGTTGGAATGATGCCGGCAATGGCATTCGGGTCAGAGACTGCATTGGTTCCATCAGAATAATGTCGATGTACATAAGTTCCAAGCAGTGATTCTTCCCATTTTCCATGATTAAATTTGAGCCCTATTTTTCCGGATAGCGGTGGTACAAGTTCAACCCGGTTATTGTTCAATGCAGATTCTTCATATTGACCATATCGGGCGTATACTGCAGAGAAATTTCCAAATACTGTAAAAAATGTAGTCGCTGAGTCAATCTTCTTAAATTCATGTTCAGCAAACAATTCAATACCAGCACTGTATGCACGACCGACATTTGTTCTAAATCGTACAACATCAAATTCGCTTATTTTTTTGTTAATGACGCCGATTTTATTGTTGTAATGCATAAAGAAGACACTAAAATCGAAAAACCCTCTTTTGCGCTGACCTCGAATTCCGAGATCTGCATTATAACCTCTTTCATCGCTAATTTCAGGGTCTACAACTTGATTTGGATTGATGATTCGAATATCAGAGAAATTTATTCCACGGTAGTTCTGAGCAATGTTTCCATAAACCTCCGTTGTTTTATCAGCTCTGTATGAGAATCCTAGTCCTCCGAGAACAATTCCGCGTTGATTCGACTTTGCTTCAGTATATGTTGTGTCGTAAATCAGTTCTTCTGTTAAGGGGTGAAATACTTGTTCACGATAATTACCCTCGGCTTGAGTATAAATAAACTCATATCTGGCACCTGCTGAAACACTCAGCTTTTTATTAATTCTCAATATATTTTCCATAAATGCAGCCGCATTTTGTGAAGGAAAAAGGTAATCTGAACCTTCTAAATTTGTTGGGTTTAAAAATTCGAAATTGGCGTCAGAACCTGCATCGGCCTTACCTTGCCGACTTCTAGTTTGGCCGTTGTAATAACGCAAACCGGCAGCCGTAATCCCCAACATTTTTTTTCCTATTGGATATCGAGTCAGGTAACGTGCTTCACCTCCGTAATTGGCGAAATCTCCTTGAATTAAGGTGCGTTCTTTACCATCGTCAAAGCGGCTGATTCTTTCAAGGTTACCCAGTGCCAAACGATTTGCTTTCACCCTAAATCCTTTTATGTCTATATTTGAGGTGCGGTTGATTTGCCAGTTAAAGTGACTCGCTGTAATATTCCAGTCAACAGAAAACCAATTTCGATCCCGAATCGATTGTCGCGGATCTAGTCCAAACAGAGCATCCGTTAAGCCCCCTGCTTGTTGCGCAAGATAGTTCATGTGAGTCTGCTCTAGCGAGATAAAAATGTCATCGCTAAATCGGTAGGTTAATTTCCCAAATGCGTTGAGTTGATTAAAGCCTGAATTTTCGCGCCAGCCGTCACCGGTTTTATATTGCGCATAGACCATATATGAAAGTCGCTTTTTTAGAATCGTACCAGACAGCAAATTGAAGGTGTTGATTAGGTTAAAAGATCCATAGGTATGGGCTCCTTCGTAGTGTATAGGTTGCTTGGATGGGTCTTTAATTTTAAAATTAATCATGCCTCCAAATTGAGGTCCAAACTGAAGTGAAGCGGCGCCACGGATAAGCTGAATCGATGATAAAGCCTGAGCTGGTGGGGTGTAATAGGTTTCTGGATACCCCAGCGCATCAGCACTTATATCATAACCATTTTGGCGTGTGTTGAAATGAGCAGTTCTGCTAGGGCTCAATCCACGTGCGCCAATGCCCAATTGCAAACCTCCTCCGTCTGACTCCCAAATGTTGAGTCCTGGAACTTTTGCGAATAATTCGCGTGCATTTTCACGTCCTTTGTTCGCAGTTGTCTTTCCAAGATCAATTTTCTGTGTTTTTTTTCCATTGGTAACCATTACCCCTTCAACCATACGCATGTTGTGTGTGGAGTAGGGAGAGTCGTAATAAACATCAACGGTTTCAAGCTGAGCCGTATCTTCAAGTACCATTTTTACAAAAATATCCTCATTTTCTACGGTCACAGTAGTTTCTGTTGTGCTATGATACAAGCAAGTTGCCCTTAAAATGTATTCACCGGAGTCCATGTCTTCAATACCAAACCTCCCAAATTCGTCCGAAATGGCATGGTGTACTTTGTTACTGTTTTGAGATATGGCATGGACTTGAACGTACGGTAATGTGGCTCCAATGTCACTTTTAACAAGACCATAGATATTCAATTGCCCCCAGGTGAAAGGAGTAAATAAGAGAATCAGAGGCAATAAAGCCACTGCTTTTATTTTAAAACTAATATGTTTCAAATATTCGTTAATCACCGTCTGTATCAGAAAACGTTACCAATACGCCAAGAATTGCAGGCATGTCTGTCTTCGCGTAAGCAACCAACTTCTTGATTTCTTGGAATGTATCGTTAAAACCTGAAAAGTCAGCAGGTATGGCGGCGCTGAATGGATCACCTAAACCCTCAATTTTTATGCGGATTACACCGAACTGATCACTAACTTCAACAGCGGTAAGCGTAGCAGTTCCATTCTCCACTTCAAAATCCATGTTGTCATCCATCCCTTCGCCAACATTACCCATAAAGACCTGCTCAAGTGCATTCAAGCTTTCTAATGCAAGAAGTTTAGAATGTCCAGAGTAATACGCTTCAACGTAATGTGGGAATTGTTCGCCTCCGCTAAAAAGACCGGCTGGAATGCCAATTTTTGCGTTTTTAAGCAACTCAATATCTTTAACCCATTCGTTGTACAACAAGCTCAGTGAAGAACCAACATCCGCGCCGTTTGCAGCTACAAAACTTGTGCGATATGAACTATTCCAAGTTGCGATAATTGCACCTAATTCTGTTTTCATCTTCTGCGTTACTTCCAGAATATAAGTTCTCGCATTGGCGGCATTATCATTTGTTGTAAATCTATTGATAACATCTAGGTCACTTCCATGATACAGTAGAAAATCAAGAGAAGGGAAACCGATAGCTGTAGTATTTTCAGCAGCTCCAAGGATATAAGAACCAGAACTAATATTAGCATTTATTTTTGCTGTATCAGTGGGGTAGGTATTGCATGCTGATTTGAAGGCATAATCTGATGCCGGACCAAAATCATACATTTTTATGTTTTGAAAAGCCAAATAGGCATCCAAAAACGCAGTACGCATCGTGTTCAAATTTGCCGCGCTTGAAGCACCATTAAAATTTTCAACAGCAACTTCTAACTCACTTAATTCATTGTAGAAATTGTCATAATGAGGTAAGATCAAGTTGTCCACCAAGTTTGTCAATAGTGCGTCTCTATTGTAATCTTGCTCCTCTTCTTTGTTGCAGCTTGTCACGCTGATTAGAATAGCGGCAAAAACGGCAGCTATTCCAAAATGAATTTGCTTTCTAGAAACCATAAATTGTATTCAATTCGTTAATTGCCGAGTTTAGATCAACCAATGTCACAGCCCAGAAGTCTAGGCCAATCGTATTGTCCAGGAGGTTTTCAATTTGCGTGTAGTTGATTACACGCGTGTCCAATGGGATATATTTAAGACACATGATGAAAGAGTATGCCTCTGATAATTCGTGCAGGTACTTTCCGTTATCCGTCCCGAAATTGTCTTTAGCTCCTTCTAAATAAGTAATGGCTTGACTCGCACAAAATCTTTCCCATTCTTTCCTGATGATTTCAATTTGTGCATCTCTTTCGTTTAAATCATTCATCTCTGAAATGGCGTATCTTCCTTTTATAAATGCGTCCATAATGATGCTGTTACACCCTAACGCCGCGTCTTGGCGATCACTATATTTAGCCCAGAAACGAATACCGTCTTTATTAGTTGGAAAGTCTATTGGAGCACCGAAATATCCAAAGGCTTCATCCCAATGATGCTCCATAACGGTATAATATTTTCCATTGTCAGGATCAACAGGGGTATTATTATCTAGGTCCATTTTGCCGCTTCCGAAATAAATGTTTAACGCTTGGTGCAAGAATACAGCCCCCATTAAACCTTTTTCAATTAATTGTACATGCTCTACACCGTTATCGTCAAAAATATAAGTGCTTGAACCGGTTGTTAGTGTTCCTGCTTGACCAGGAGCAGCAGTTTCTGCATGACTTATCGATGCAACTGCTAAATCTTCCATCCAACCTTCAAACGTTGCTGCATCTGTTTCCCAACACTTATCTTTCATCTGTTTCGTACTTGAAAAACTGAAATTTCCTGCTCCATCTCCTCCTGTATTTGCAAACATATCTTTCATAATATCTGCGCTGATTACCCCAGCATTACCAGACTTCATGTAAATCGTCATTTCTTCTAACTGGTTCAATCGTTCTGTTTGACCCGAGTATGCAACCGTGTTGTTTCCATTAGCATCTGTGAAGGAAAATGTAGTTGGAACTTCCCAAGTCGCAAACTCACAAGAGCCGTCGTCTTTCTCCGCTTCCGCGCTATAGTTTAACGCGGTTTCATCTGTGCAACCTTTTTTCTTACATGCGGTAAATAATAATGCAACCGCTCCTAAAATGTATATCGATTTCATGCTTATTTAGATTGAATTAAAATAAAGTTTTGGCAAATTTAGTAGCGATGTGAGGAAAGCACAATACCATAAAAGTGGTATTCTTTAATTAGGCAGTTTTTAATAACTGAAATACAATGGTATGAAGGGTTTTATTAAGGTTAGATTTACTTAAATTTAAACTCAATTTCATCTGCAAAAATCCATGTGGGATTACCGGCGCCTAAATGCCACGATGGACATTCTCCGCGATTAATGGCTTCAATTTTCAAATATTGCGTCTTAAACGTCTCTTGATACTCAAATTCATGTATCAATGCGCCGTATTTATCGATTGGAATTTTATGCAATAAAGTATTAACAGTAAACCATTTTTCCCTATCGGTTGAAATCATAATGCGCAATTCAGAAGGTAGCCAAATCCAAGATCTGATATCCTGCAAGAATCGCATCTTCAAAGCAGTAATGGTTTCTTCTTTTTGAAAGTCAATTACGAAAGATAAGTCTGTATCCCAGTATCCTTGCCAAGGACCTGTTCTAAAGTCGTCTCCTCCTTTGATCTGATCAATCAAGGCACGCTCACCGCCAGCCGCATACTGATTAGCAAATTCGCTTAAAAGCTCAATTTCCCATTTTGTGTTTGATCGAATAAACCTTCCTTCAATTGGATAGCTGACAGTTAAACCGTTCATAGCAACGGCCCGAATAGTGGTGCCTTTTTTAAGTTTTATGGGCTTTTTGTATTTTTTTGATTTAATTGAAGGTTCAGAACCATCAGTTGTATACCTTATCGTAACGGATTCACCTGACGGGTGATCGATACCTATTTTTGTTTTAGTATCAAATGATGGGTTCGATTCAGTAAAGAATGGTGACGCTATAAAAGGTTGTTCGATGGATGATTTGGGATGGCGCCCCTCATATTTAACCCGCTCAGGTGTCATTATAAATTCCAACTCACCACCTTTCATTATTTCCTCGTGAGTAATATAATTTCGATCAACTTTTTCACCATTTAAGGAAATGCTTTTCACATAATCATTACCGACGGCATAATTACTTCTTTTAATCAGGAATTCTTTTCCGTTTTCTAGATTGATCCGGACGGAGTCGAATAGGGGAGAACCAGTTAAATAATCAGGTGAACCAGGAGCATAAGAATAAAACCCCATGCTGCTTAGAACATACCACGCGGACATTTGACCGCAATCTTCATTGCCGCTTAGGCCATCAGGTTTATCTGAGTACAATTGTCTCAATATTTGATGAATGTACTGCTGACCTTTCCAATTAGATTTTGTGAAATTATACATGTATGCCATGTGGTGGCTTGGTTCGTTGCCATGGGCATACTGACCTATTAATCCTGTTATATCGACCTGATGTCGACCTGATGTTTCTGAAGATACTGAAAATAGTCTGTCTAGCCATGCTTCCAAACTATCTCGACCTCCTAACATCTCTATAAGACCATCTGTGTCTTGAGGAACAAAAAGCGAGTATTGCCATGAATTTGCTTCTGTATAATCAAATGTAACTTCTTCAGGTAAAAATCTACTTTTCCAACTACCATTATACCGAGGTTGCATGAATTTTGAATCTGGATGAAAGAGGTTCTTGTAATGCTGTGCACGTTTGAAGTAAACTTTTGCGATAGAATCTTTTCCGATGGTTTCTGCAAAAATGGCTATACACCAGTCATCATAGGCGTATTCAAGGGTTTTAGACACGGATTCGGACTCATCCTCTGATGAAATATAACCTCTCTTTTTGTAAGCACCTAATCCTAAATGATTTTGATCAGCACTGTGACACATAGCTTTTAACGCCAGTTCGGTATCAAACTCTCGAATTTCCTTTACATAAGCATCAACGATTACTGGAATGGCGTGATAACCAATCATGCAACCGGTATAGTTTGCTGAAAGTTCCCAAATTGGAAGTATACCTCCTTGTTTATACTGTGCTAGGAAGGTTTGGATGAATTCTAAAGTCCTTTTTCGTTGTGTAATGGTAAACAGTGGGTGAGTGGCCCTAAACGTATCCCATAAGGAGAAAATGGTGTATTGATTTCGACCTTTGGCATTGTGAATTTTCTGGTCCATTCCGCGATATCGACCATCCACATCAGAAAATGTATTCGGATTGAGGTACGCATGATAAAGTGCTGTGTAAAATATCGATTTTTGCCGGCTTGATCTGGAGTAGACTTCAATGTCATTGAGTGACTCATTCCAATTCTGCTCTGCATCTACAAGATATTCACTAAAATTCCAGTCTGGCATTTCCGCTAGTAAATTCTTTTTTGCTCCATCGATATCTACTGCGGATATCCCTACCTTTACTTTCAATATGGGGTTAACATGTCCAAATTGCAGGATCATCTTTGCGGGCATACCTTCAGAAGTCTTGCGTATTTCTGTTTTTGAAACTGCTTCGGAGAATTGTATTGTGAAATAAAAATGTTGCTCGGTTGCCCAAGCGTTAGAAATTCGTTTACCAATTAGCGTCGAATCATTTATTAAAATTAGGTCAGAACCGAGCAGCTGATCGCGGTGCGTAAGATCGATGATTACTTTTTTCTTTTCCCAGCGCGGATATTCATATTGATGGAAACCACAACGGGTTGTCGTTGTTAACTGAACATTAATGTATTGTTCTTTTAGTAAAACTGAATAATATCCCGCATGCGCTTGTTCAGTTTCATGGTCAAAACGTGCACCATAGCCTTGATTACTTCCGTTGTCGTTCTGATTCCAACGATTTTCTCCAATAAAAGGTAAAATCAATAAATCCCCATAATCAGAAACACCAGTTCCGGACAAATGAGTATGACTGAAGCCATATAATATTGAATCAGAATAATGATATCCTCCACAACCATCCCATCCATCTAAGCGGGTATCTGGAGATAATTGCATCATACCAAATGGTGCAGATACTCCGGGGTATGTATGTCCATGGCCACCTGTTCCGATGAAAGGGTTAACGAGTTTAGCAGGTTGTTCTGTTTGACCATAAACAGCAACAGACAGACATAAAAATGCGAGGAGTTTTAAATACCGCATAGTCTAATGTGGGTTACGCGATCTTCTGGTTTCTGAATGCGGCTACGGCACCCAGTATTCCACTATTTTTGTCGTTTAGACTTGAAATTTTAACGGATGATTTGTCGCGAAGGTTTGGTAGAACGAATGACTTCAAATGCTTTTCTGTTTTGCGTTTTAAAAGATTTCCATTCTTGGCAATTCCCCCAGTAAGGAATACACAGGCAGGGTCAAGAATATTAATCAAATTTGAAATGGCAAAAGCCAAGTCTCTCGTAACACTGTCAACAACCTCTATTGAAACGGGGTCTTCTCTTCTTGCTGCCGTAAAAATTTCTGTTGGTGTCAAATTACTTGGAGAAATACTTTGGAGCATCGAACCACCGTGACTAAATTCTAATTTTTCTTTAGCCGTTTTTACAATACCGTCTTTTGCTATGTAAGTTTCTAAACATCCCAATTTACCACAGTTACACTCTCGTCCATCTCTTCTAACCACCGTGTGCCCAAGTTCCCCAGCGAGTCCATTTTCACCGATCAGCAATGAACCATTAATATAGGTGCCCAATCCAATTCCAGTGCCTAAAGTTATTACAGCAAAATTATCCATATCCTGAGCTTCTCCATAAAATTTTTCCCCCATTGCCGCTGCATTTGCATCATTGATGACAAAAGTGTTTATCTCAAAAGTGTTTTCAAAAATGGACTTGAGTGGTACAATGTCATCCCAGTCTAGATTGGGTGCGTGCTCTATACTTTGCGTTTTCTCATTTGCACTTGGAGCACCAATCCCAATACCGGAAATCTGATGTTTTTTGCCGAGATCACTTTTAATTTGGGTTGCTAGATCCTCAGCAGAAGCTACTGTGGATGTTTTTATCGAATTTTGATAAAGGAACTCTCCATCTTCTGCTACAACTCCGTAGCAGACATTTGTTCCTCCTATGTCAATTCCTAAAATGTTACTCATATTTTCTGCTTAATACGATATCCGGCAAGGCCAAAATAAAGGATGTAAAGATAAGAAATTATTGGAAAGAGAAAGCCGTATTCCAATCGTCCTGAGCCGTCAATTATCCAGCCCATAACTTGAGGTAACAAGGCGCCGCCTATTATCATGATAACCATAAGAGACGACGCTTGACTTGTATATGCCTTAAGGTCTCTAATAGCTAACGTAAAGATGTTTGACCACATGATGCTGTTAAACAATCCAATTGCTAAAATTAACCACATTCCAGTTTTCCCTTCCATTGTGTATGCTAACACAAGTGAAACTGATGCAAAAATAGCACAAGCACTGAGCAATAAATGGCTGGATTTCCTGAAAGTGAGCATGGTAACATATTGCAAAATTATAAACCATATAATCCCCTTTATTTTAAAGAAAGTCGCAGCGTAAGCGCCTGCCACCATATCCCAACTTATTGGTTTACCTTGATTCAGAATTTTAGCAGTTAGAGCGATAAAGAAAACAATGGCTAAATAGGTAAATGCAATCGTTAATAAGCCAAAAATGGCCTTCTTGAGAAGCGAGAATTTATTACTTGAAATAACAGCAATTCCAAGTCTACCTATCATCGCTCCACCCCAATAAATACCTAGATAAGAGGTTGCCTCTAGATCTGAAAGATTTCCAATGTTCGGTAGTTGCACATATTCTCTTAATTTCCCGCCAATCATTACCTCAGCTCCTACATAAAAAAAGATGGCCAACATCCCTAAACGAACGTGTGAGAATTGAAAAGCGCTACCCTCCAAATTGATCTGTTCTGGATTAGTGTACTGTGGTAGCGAAATCCTCCAAAGAAGAAGTGCAAATGTGAAAAATATCAGTCCGCAAATTAAATAGAGGTCTTGTATTGCCTGAAGTTCTGAAATATATGTGATTACTAAGTAACCAGCGATGAGGGGGCCAACAGTTGTACCCAAAGAGTTAAATCCCTGAGACAGGTTGAGCCGCGCACTGGCAGTGTCACTGCTACCCAAAATAGCAACATAAGGATTGCAAGTTATTTGTAGTAAGGTTAGTCCTAATCCAATAATGAAGAATGAAAATAGATAAGCATAAAAATACCCTGTCGCAGTAATAGGATAAAGTGACACGCATCCAATTCCTGACACAATCAAACCGATAAGCATTCCCCTTTTGTAGCCGATCTTATTAATCGGATCTCCTTTTCGCTTACTATACAAATAATAGAAGAGTGCTCCTAAACCATATGCTCCAAAAAAAGGTAGGAAAATCAGCATAGACTGACTATCACTTAATTGATAAAGGTCTTTGTATATTTTAACCAAGATGTCATTCATCGAAGTGATGGTACCCCATAGAAAGAATAGGATTGTAATCATCACAAATGCAAAAACATTTGAATTATTCGCGGAATTAGCCAATATCAATCGATTTAAAATAGGTTGATCAAAAGTAAAAAATAAATCTACATATTTTGGATTGTTACGAACCTATATTCATTAAAATCTCTCTATTTTTATGGCAAATTATCCTTTTTAGAGTAGCAATATTTTGCTCAAAGTATATTTATGTGTGGTATAAACGGAATATTTAAGTTCTCGGGACAGTCTTATTCGCCTTCAATTATAAAAGAGATGAATAGCGCTCTAGAAAGAAGGGGGCCGGACGCCGAAGGAATTTATACCGACGACTTCGTAATGCTCGGACACAGACGCTTGTCGATAATAGATCCAACTGAGCATTCAAATCAGCCAATGACTTCGAATGATGGTAGATATATACTTGTTTTTAATGGTGAAATATACAATTATAGAGCTATTCGTGAGAAACTGAAAACGTACGCATTTAAAACCGATTCAGATACCGAAGTTGTCTTAGCAGCATACATTGATTACGGAGAGCGATGTGTTAATCATTTTAACGGAATGTTTGCTTTCGCCATTTGGGACAAGGAGGAAAATAAAATGTTCATGGCGCGTGATAGAATGGGAATAAAGCCTTTATACTATGTCCTGACTGATGAACAACTTATCTTTTCATCTTCTTTAAAGGCTATACTTGAAACCAATTTATTAGAGCGAAAGCTAAACAAAAATGGACTTGTTGACTACCTTCGTTATCAGTGCGTGCATGCGCCATACACTATTGTTGAAGGCGTTTTTATGTTAATGCCCGGTCAGCGTTTTTCTGTCGGAGAGTCTCATCCTCCAACATATGATTACTATTGGAAGTTGACCGATCAAACGCTGGATGCTGGTCGTTCTGTTTCTGAAGTTCAAAAGAACGTTCGTGAAAAATTAAATGAAAGTGTTCAGAAGCGATTGATGGCGGATGTTCCTTATGGTGCATTTTTGTCAGGTGGAATCGACAGTTCAATTATTGTTGGAATAATGGCGAAGGAAATGGATCGAAAGGTTGATACATTTTCTGTGGTCTTTTCAAACGACCAACTTTCAGAGGCTCCTTATTCGCGACTAATTGCTGATCGTTTTCAAACTAATCATCACGAAATTGAATTATCACCGGAACGATTTCTAGAGATGATGCCTGAGGCGCTTGACGCATTAGATCACCCAAGCGGTGATGGATTAAATACATACGTAGTTTCTAAGAAAACACGTGAGGCAGGAATAATAATGGCGCTTTCTGGATTAGGAGGAGATGAACTTTTTGGAGGATATTCCGTTTTTCAGCAAATTCCAAATCTTCAGGACAAGAAGTGGTTAAGTAGTTTTGCGGTTAATTTTCGAAAGCTAATGGGAGGGGCCTACCACAGTCTTAAGGGTTCGGTCGCAAGTGCGAAGATGAAAGGAATAATGGAAGCACCAAATTTTGATTTGGAATATGTCTATCCCTACTACCGTCGGGTATTAATGGATGATAACATTAAAAAAATCCTAAAGGAAAAGGCTTTGCCTGAGAACGTGGTAATGAATCAAGTTCACGATATGGTAGGGTTTAATAAGCCCGGATGGAGCTTGCATCCATTGAGTAGGATTAGCGTCGCGGAAATGACTACGTACATGCAAAACGTATTGCTTCGCGATACGGATCAAATGAGTATGGCTAACAGCCTCGAAGTTCGCGTACCTTTTCTAGACCACGAGTTTGTTGGGTATGTCTTGGGTATTAGAGATGCAATTAAAAATCCAACTCCGCCAAAACAATTGCTGATCAATAGTTTTTCAGAAATTTTACCAAAGGAAATTTATGAGCGACCAAAAATGGGGTTTGTATTGCCTTATGAGCAATGGATGAAAACAACTTTAAGAGCTTTTTGTGAAGAGCGGTTAGATGAATTAAAAAAGAATGGGTACTTTCGAGATAAAGAACTAGATGAACTTTGGAATCGTTTCATTAAAGGGGACAAAATGATTACTTGGTCGAGAATTTGGCATTTAGTCATTTTGGGCGATTGGATGAAGAGAAATGGGGTCAGCTGAAGAAAATAATAACCGTAAGCGTATTCTAATCTGTATGGATTGGTACGAACCTGGTTTTAAGGCGGGTGGTCCAATTCGTTCCGTTGTTAATATCGTAAATACGTTCAAAGACGATTTTGAATTTTACGTCTTGACTAGCGCATTCGACCTGGGTGAAACTGAGCCTTATCCGGACGTTGAGCCTGATCAATGGTTTGATAAAGATGGTGTCATCATTAAGTACATGAGTAAGGCTAATATGAAGCCTTCAGCCATCAAAGCAAATATTTTAGAGATTAATCCTGACCTCTTGTATTTAAATAGTTTGTTTTCTCGCTTATACACCCTCGCACCGCTAACATTGGTGAGCAAGATACCTGTAATAATTGCCCCTAGAGGAATGCTTGGAGAAGGAGCTTTGGAGATTAAAAGATTCAAAAAATTGATATTCCTCCGCATTGCTAAATGGATGCGTTTTTATAAGCGAGTAATCTGGCATGCATCTACTGTAAAAGAGGAGGCTGAAATTAAAGCCGTATTCGGTTCAAATGCTGATGTTGTTGTTGCTCGAAACATTCCTTCTAGCCAACAATTGCGGTTTGAAGATATCGCTAAAGACAGAAATACGGGTGAAGTTCGTTTTGTTTTTATCAGTAGAATTTCGCGCAAGAAAAATTTACATTTGGCAGTTCATGCTTTACGTTCTATAAAAGCTGATCGTCCAGTGAAATTTGATATCTACGGAAATATCGAAGATGAGGACTATTACAAAAAATTCAGAAGCTACATCCAGTCCTATGGAAATGTAACAATTGCTTATCACGGAGCATTGAACCCCGCTTTTTTGCCGCAAACGTTTTTATACGCAGATTACTTTATCTTGCCGACCAAGCATGAAAATTTTGGTCATGCCATTGTTGAGTCATGGGCAAATGGGTGTCCCGTAATCCTCAGTCAAAACACACCTTGGAGAGACCTAAAAGAGAAAAACTTGGGGTGGGATGTTGATTTAAAAAATCCCACTGAATTAGTTGAAGCTGTTCAAGAAGCAGCCGATCTTCCCCCAGAGAAATATCTCGAAATGGTTAAAGCTTGTTTTAATTATTTTCAAAACGAGATTTGTGATGATGCTGTCATCGAAGCGAATCGTAAATTATTTGAAAATGCAGGTTGATTTGTCGTCTTTTGATAATCGTGACTATAATCCTGGAGGAGCTTTAAAACGGGGGATTTGGTATTTTTTTAATGTGATTTTTATACTGAATCCATGGAATCCTTTTATTGGGTTAAAAAGAGGAGTTTTAAGGCTGTTTGGTGCTAAGATTGGTAAAGGTGTCATCATTAAACCCCGTGTAAATGTTAAATACCCATGGTTTTTAGAGATCGGAGATAACAGTTGGATTGGTGAGCAGGTTTGGATCGATAATCTTGGATCAACAAAGATTGGAGCAAATGTCTGTATTTCCCAAGGCGCACTGCTTTTGTGCGGAAACCATAATTACAAAAAGAAAACTTTTGATCTCATGGTGGGAGAGATTATAATAGAGGATGGTGTTTGGATTGGCGCTAGAAGTATAGTTTCAGGAGGTAAGACTTGTTACAGTCATGCGATCCTTACGGCTGGTTCTGTAGCGACTTCAGATTTAAAGAAATACGGCATATACAAAGGAAATCCAGCAGAGTGGATTCGGGAACGCAAAATAGAAAGCGATGACTGACAAATTGCCTACCGTTTCAATTATAACAGTAGCCTATAATGCCGCTGCTACTATCGAAGATTCAATTAAGTCGGTGCTGTCTCAGGATTATCCCAATATTGAATACATTATCATTGATGGTGCAAGTAAAGACAACACCTTGGAAATCGTTCAGAATCACCAAGACAAAATTGCTAAAATTGTATCAGAGCCTGATAAAGGTATTTATGATGGGATGAATAAAGGGGTGGCAATGGCCTCTGGAGACATTGTTGCTATTCTTAATTCTGATGATTTTTACGCGGACAAGCAAGTTGTTTCTAATGTGGTTTCCTTGTTCGAGGATGGGGTAGAAGGGGTTTATGCTGATTTGGATTATGTAGATCCTGTAGATACCGAAAAAGTCGTCCGTCGATGGGTTTCAGGAGAATATCAAAAAGGAGCCTTTAAAAAAGGTTGGATGCCACCTCATCCTACGTTCTTTGTCAAAAGATCGGTGTATGAGCGCTACGGTGACTTCACATTGGAGCTAAAATCTGCAGCTGATTACGAATTTATGCTTCGCGTCATTCATAAAGAAGGTATAGCGTTAAAATATTTGCCAAAAATAACCGTAAAAATGCGCACCGGCGGTATGAGTAATGCAAGTATTAAAAATCGTTTTCGCTCTAATTGTGAAGATAAAAAAGCGTGGGAGTTAAACGGCCTAAAACCAGGATTATTGACCTTCATTCGCAAGCCATTGTCAAAAATCAAGCAATACCTTAAAAGGTAGGGTTTAGGTTCACTTTTGAGGTAACTTTTGCAGATTTTAACGTTATACCGTTCAAAAACGAAACAATTATCACAAAAATCACGTCTGATAATTTGTATGTTTATGTAAATACACTAATTGCTTTCTATGTTACGCAAACTACTTTTTATTCTTTTGTTCTGCCTGAGCACGGTTTCCTATTCATTGGAAAACTTCAAAAAACATTTGATAGAAGTAACTTTGCATGAACAAGATACGGTAGCGTTAAATTTCGTCAAAACACCTGAATTGTTTTCAGAGCGCTGGGATACATTAGCTCAACCGAGCTTTTGGAAATTTGTCATGCGGATGTCTCCAGGAACGAGTATTTTAAATGTTGCGAAAACAAGACAGGTATTAGAGTTGATGTCGCTTGCAGAATGGGATCAGTTTTCTGATGACGAAAAGGAAGCGTATCGCGATACATTGAGAAAACGACATGACCTTGCGCCAGATACACGTATATTCATGACTACAGGTAAAAGTGATTTTTTTCAATTTGACAAAGTTTTCCCGAGCATTTCTAGAGGTGTAGAGGTATTTGCCGAAAACAATACCGATCCATGGTATGCTCAAGCGATTCTAATGATCGAAAGCCCAGGTAAAATTGCTTACAGTAATGTTGGCGCACTTGGGCCATTCCAATTGATGAAATCAGTGGCAAGAAACCATGGTTTAAGAGTCGATAAATATGTCGACGAGCGAAAAGATTTTGATAAATCTGCCAAGGCTTCGGCACATTTAATCCGAACGGCGTGCATTCCTGAAGCACGTCGAATTTTAAGGAAATTTGGGATTGTTGTTGAAGGGGAAGATGAGTATCAATTATGGTTTCGATTGATTGTAATGCATTGTTATCATGCTGGTGCAGGAAATGTTGAAGGAGTTTTATCAAATGTTGTTAAGCCGAGCACTGGTGGACAAGCGTTGATAAAAAAATTATGGCAATCGGAATACGGAGGTTTTCGTAACGCCTCACAGAACTATTCACAATTAGCATTGGCAGCCTTGATTATTCTGGACGATCTCATCCTCAAAAAATGTTCAGACATTTGCGAGTACGAACTGCGCGCTGAGAATAATTTTCAAGAATAGTAAAAGAAAAGAAAAACCCATATAGCTTCTATTAGAGGAATTCTTCTAATAAACATGGTTAGAGCTTCCAACACAGTTTTGTTATCCTCTGTTATCATTCGAAAATGCAAAAGTAAAGCTTCTGTGAGGTCCAACATCAGGGTGTTGAGTTTGGCACTAAAATAAAAAACGTTAAGAACCTAAAACATACTATATGGGCGCCAGAAAACTGGCTCAAATCGCTGCGCACTTCGTGGAGGATTTGTACAATAAAGTTAGGCCAAATTAATCGAAATTAAAAAGGAAGTTTTTAACAATTTGTTTGCCGTTCTGGGATAATATTGATTCTGGATGAAACTGAACTCCGGCAATGGGCAGATAATCATGTTCATAAGCCATTAAGATACCTTCCGAAGATTTTGCTGTAGCTTTTAAACATGAAGGTAAATCTGCTTCGGATACAGCCCAGGAATGATAGAGTCCAACTTTAAATTGCTCAGCGGTGTCTTTAAAAAGCTTGCATGTTGTATCAAATTTTGCCAGCGTTGAGACCCCGTGCTTTACTTCATTTTGATTATAAAGTTTACCACCAAAATACTCGGCAATAGCCTGAAAGCCTAAACATACTCCTAGCATTGGTATTTTATCTTGATAATGGTGAATGATTTGATTCATAAAGCCAGCATCAGACGGAAGGCCCGGGCCAGGGGAGAAGACAATTTTGTCATATCCCTGAACATCTTCGATCTTTATTTTATCATTAAAACGTACGTCTACCTTAACATCAAAGCTTTCGATGTAGTGCACCAGGTTGTAGGTGAAAGAATCATAATTATCAATCAATAGAACGTTCAAGCAAGAATTTTTTTACAAAAAAAAATAAAAAAAGGTATTCGTGCATGACGAATACCTTTTTGAATTAGTTTGAATGTTTTTAGTGGATCGTTGGATCTGCTAAAGTTCTTCCCTCGTAATTTAATCGATAACGAATAAAGAACTCCATTGCTCCGACACCTTTAGAGGCTATGTTTAAGCGTGATATGTTTAAGTCATACGATGCTCCAAAAGCTAATGTGTGCATTTCTAATTGAGCAGTCGCAATAATTGCATCATTTACACGAAGGTATGACCCCAAAGTAAAGTGCATATTATTAAAGTATCCTGTATGCTGCGATTGCGGTTTGAAAGCAAATCTAAATGCTGTACCAAAAGTCAACGCCTTGTTCGGTCCTTGCAAGAATCCCAATAGTGCTGGTTTGATTTGTACGTTAGAGTTTGATGTTTGAAAATCTCCTTCAGCATGAAGTGTAATTTTTCGCCACAATTTACTATCGTCATTAAGAATATTAACACGTTGTTTTGTAAGGTGGTGTCCCGCTAAACCAACATTAATTCTTGAATTTTCCTTCACTCTCTTCGACCAGTATACTCCAGCAGCCATATCAAATCGAGAGATATTCAAATTCTGGTTTAATAGCAATTCATTGTTGTCAATTCCTTGGTTAAATTCAGTACCAGTCCATTGGTTGTCCCACGTCAAGTTTTCTCCATTAATGGTACGTTGATAGAAAGCAGGTTGTAGACCAAACGATAGGTGGTCTGCTTCCCCAACTTGCAAGGCATAAGAAATAGGAAAGGTGATTACATTGGTTGTAAACTGACTAACACCAGCACGGTCATTGTAAAAATTGACACCTGCTCCCATGAAATTCTTCTCTTTGGTAGCGTCTGGATCTAACATTCTCCAATCAACACTAGCCGTAATTGTTCGGTATGGTTCCTGTGTTACAGTTAGCCATTGTGAACGAAAATTAGTAAATAGTTGCAATTGCTGTTGCGAGAATCCGGCTACTGCTGGATTAAGGTAGACTTGCGATGCATTAAACATACTGAAATGTTTATCCATCTGTGCATTTGCACCAATACTTGCAAATAAGCATAGTGCAATGGTCGCAGAAAGTTTGTAAATCTTTCTCATAGGGGTCATTTTAGTTAGTTCTTCATTGAGCTTTCGCTCAAATCAGCCGCCGTAGCGGGGTAGTTAGTTGCTTTTTATAACGCCTGTCCGTATGAGCATTTTGTCCATGCGGACAGGGATTTGGTTGTCTAATATACAAAATCTGGTATATACAGCCTATTTTATCTGTATAATGTCGTATTTCCTTGTTGTTTTCCTTTCTCTCCTGTATAGAAGTCGTAGAATAGAACCCAAGTGAAAACACCTGGATTGACTTCACGTCCCATGTGCGTTCCGTCCCAACCAATTTCTTGGTTGTTTGATTCAAATACAACTTCTCCGTATCTGTTGTAGACTACAAAATTCATGGCTTCTATACCCAAACCTTTTACATATAGAATATCGTTATTTCCATCACCGTTTGGCGAGAATGCTGTTGGAACACCAACACCCTTTACAAAGTTTACCAATACCATAACGTCTCCTTCTGCTATACATCCGTTTTCATCGATAAAGAATACGTTGTACATAGTGCTATCTATAGGACTTGCAGTTGTAGTAGGGCAGTCAGGGCATTCAACGTATTGCTCCGGTGTCCACGAATATTCACCATCACGATCAGCACTTGCAATTAGCCAGGCTTCTCCACCCAAGGTGATGATTGTATCCAATTCAGTATTCAATACTGGCAATGAGTTTACTGTTAGCGTGTGCGTCGCTGTTGATACCTGACCATATAAACTTGTTATGGTCAATGATACTGTAAATTCGCCAACAGTGTTGAAGCAAATTCTTGGATTGACTTCAGTAGAAGTGCTTGGATCTACAGCACCACCGAAATCCCATTCCCATGAATTGATAGTGGTACCAACACTAGTGTCTGTGAAGGTTATGCAATCACCTACACAAATGTTATTGTCAAATGTAAAGCCAGCAAAAACAGGTTCACAATCAACAATGTCAATTGCAATTGTTGCAGTATTTACACAGCCAAATTCATCTGTTCCAGTTACAGTATAATTGTTTGTCCCAATAGGGCCTGGTGCAAATGGAACGCCATTATCTACACCCATATCCCAAGTGTAAGTTTCAGAACCTGTACCTGTAAGTGTCAATTCGTCGCCAAAGCAAACTTCTAAATCTGCTTCTGAAGAAGTAATATCAACATCTGGTAAAGGATGCACCGTGTAATCAATAGTTGCCGTGTTTGAGCATCCAGAAGTTGCATCAGTTCCAACAACATTTGCTGTGAAATCACCATCGGTAAGTGGGGTATAAGCAACACCAGAAGTAATATCAGCCGGATCGAAAACAAAATCATCAGCACCTGTTCCAGTAATCACGATTTCTTCTCCGATACAAATCTCAGCATCGTCGATTGTTAACCCGACATCCGGTAAGTCAAAAACTTCTACGTCCTGTGTAACAACACAATCATCATCCCCACCTCCGCAAGGATTTTCATATAAATAGGTCATGATGTTTCCTCTCCAATGTTCTGCTTGAGGATCAGGATTATGCCAATTAAATGTTGTCATACCACCAAACATTACTTTTCCGGCTCCCCAACACTTTTCGGCTAATACAATTTTTGATACATCACCAGTTTCCGTTAATACGTTTGTTAAACCAACGCCAGTGATAATTGCATGACCGTAATAGGTACCAGTCATATCTGTAGCGGTTGGTAAATCCGGTCCTAAAAATGCAGGATGAGCAGGATCAACTCCGGTTACGTTGTTCACGTGTGTACCTGATCCTGGAGGAGCATAATTTAAAAGTGTGCCATCAAAACCGAAAGGAATATCTCCACCTTCATTTGGTGCAGCATTCAATAATAAACGACCTCCGGCATTAACCCAATCTTCAATCGCAGGTAAGTTAACCGCTAAAAATGCAGCTAATTCTGTAGCGTGTCCGTCACTTCCATCCATAAAAACAAAAGCTGTTGTAGGAGCAAAAACAACTGCAGGATCACAACCTTCGAAAGACTCTTCTGTCCAACCGCCTCCGCCAAAAGCTGCATCCATCGCTTGTTGATTCGTTGTACTTCCCCAAGGGTTGCCTATGACAGACTTCAGATAAAATTTATCACCATCACCAACAGCTGTTAGGGTATAAGTTATTGTATGAACACCCGGGCCAGCGGCAGCAGGATCAAATTCGTCACCCGTAACACCAGGTCCACTAAAGACACCATCAGCAGGATCACCTACCATGGTAACCGGATCGTCATCAACACAATATGTTGCATCGAGCCCAGTGAATGAGCATTGACTCCAAGAAGTACTTCCCGAAATAAGCGTCATTAGACCCAAAGAAAAAGACCAAAAGGGTTTACTTAGTTTCATATACATCGTTTAGTTCAAAATTTTAGTTCGTTGGAAGAACCATAGCTAAAATACAAATTTTGTACGTATAATGCATCAACCAAGTAGACGAGTACAATCGTTTACTTCATTTTGCATAGCATATCTTCCACACTTTTACATACTAAACGTATAAAATTAGATAAGGTTGCTAGAATCAGTTTTTCAGAACGATAAACAATAAATAGGGAGGTACTTTATTTAATTGTTTATCGAACTAAAGTCGTATTCCCTTTGAGTGTTCCAAAAGAACCGTCCTGCATCGAGTAACTCAATACCCATGTAAATACACCTGGGTTTTCATCTCGATTTTTAAACGTACCGTCCCATCCGAGATTTTGGTTGTCTGATTGGAATACAAGTTCGCCATATCGGTTGTAGATATTAAAACTTAATGCCTCGATACCAAAACCTTTCACGAATAAAATATCGTTGACACCATCACCGTTAGGTGAAAATCCAGAAGGTACTCCAATTCCGTGTGCAAAATTTACCCACACCTTAACGGAGTCCTGATCAGAACATCCATTTTCATCGATATAATAAACTTGATAGGTGGTTGTGTTTTGAGGTGAAGCTTCCGTAATTTCACAATCAGGGCAAGATAAACCATCTTCAGGAATCCATGTATAAGTCCCAGTAGAAGGAGCGACGACAATTAATGTTGCCTCACCGCCCACATCGATGATTGTATCGTTTTGAACGGTAATGTTAGGTATCTCATTAACAGTCATTGTAGTGGAGATACTAGATGTAAGTCCAGACTCACTTGTTACAGTTAAAGAAATCGTGAATGTTCCAACTGTCGTAAAGCACACCGTAGGGCTTGCTTCGGATGATTCGTCAGGATCAACTGCTCCACCGAATGTCCATTCATAAGTTGCAACTGGTCCTTCGCTAAGATTATTTAATGTAATGCAATCGCCCACGCACAGATTATTATCAAATGCAAAATTTGCAAATACAGGTTCACAATCAATCACAGTAATTGTTACTTCGTCTGTGTCGGTACATCCTTCAGCGTTTGCCCCCGTAACTTCAAACGTAAACTCTCCAAGGTCGGTAGGGGTGAAAGGTACTCCGTCAGTTACTCCGCCATCCCAAGTGTATGTTTCTGCACCTGATCCAGTGAAAACAACAGATTCTCCGAGACAAATTTCCATTTCAGATGCCGAACCTGTTACAGTAGGAGCGCCTGCCACTGTAAGTTCCACGCTTGCCGTGTTTTCGCAACCTGTCGATGCATCCGTTCCTGTAACAGTATATGTTGTTGTTCCAATTCCAACTGGGGTGAAAGCAATGCCGTCCGTCACGCCACCATCCCAAGTATACGTGTCAGCACCTCCGCCCGAAAATATAACTGATTCCCCTTCACAAATAATATCATCGTCAACAGTAGCTGTTACCACCGGTAAATCATGAACGGTAATATCTACAGATGCAGTGTTTTCACAACCGAAAGCACCAATTGTACCGGTCACGTTAAAAGTAAATGTCCCTGCAGTAGCAGGTGTAAAAGGAACACCGTCGGTTACGCCGCCATCCCAAACGTAAGTGTCAGCGCCACCACCTGTAAAAGTGATCGATTCGCCTAAACAAATTTCATCTGGTGTTGCAGTTGCTGTAACGGTTGGGTTATCGTTAACGGTAATATCTACACTTGCTGTTTCTTGACAGCCTGTGGCAGTATTGGTTCCGGTTACTGTAAAAGTATATGTTCCAGCAGCAGCTGGTGTAAAAGGAACACCGTCGGTTACCCCACCATCCCAAACATAAGTATCAGCTCCACCTCCTGTAAAAGTGATCGATTCACCCAGACAAATTTCTGTATCAGAAGCAGTAGCCGTAACAACAGGGTTTGGATTTACAGTTACATCAACTGTCGCGGTGTTAACACAAGTTGTAGTCGTATTGGTACCAGTCACTGTATAGGTAGTAGTACCGAGTGGGGGAGTAAAGGCAACCCCATCGGTTGCACCGCCATCCCATACGTAGGTGTCAGCTCCGCCTCCAGTGAGTGCAACTTCTTCTCCTTCACAAACTTCAACAGGATCAGCTGTTGCTGTTACGGCAGGAAGGTCAAATACTTCTACGTCTTGCGTGTAAGTGCAAGGATCAGCAGTAGCCAATCCATCTAGATAAACAAATAAGTTTGCTCTAAAATTATCAGCATGTGGGTCAGGATTATGCCAGTTGGTAGTTGTCATACCTCCAACGCAAACATGACCAGCACCCCAGGCTTTTTCGCAAAGCACGACGTCACCAGCATTTATTAAAATGTTTGTATAACCCGCACCTAAGATTCTTGCATGTGAATAATATGTACCTGACATTGCTGTCGTAGTAGGCAAGTTTGGACCCAAAAAGACGGGGTGTGCAGCGTCGACACCTGTTACCGTATTTTCGAATGAAACATAGTTAAGTGTTGTACCGCCAAACCCAAAGTTGATATCACTACCTTCATTCGGTGCAGAATTGATTAAAATAACTCCACCAGCTGTTACCCACGCTTCGATTGCAGGAAGATTAGCTGTAAGGAATGTGTTTAATTCGTTTGCTTGATTATCTGAACCATCGAGAAAAACAAACCCTGTTGCGGGTGAGAAAACCGTTGCTACATCACAAAATTCGAAAGATTCCAATGTCCAATCTGCACCAAACGCGGTGTTCATATGGGTATTGTTTGTTGTACTTCCCCAAGGGTTACCGATACTCGATTTGATGTAATATCGATCTCCTCCCGAACCCGGGATATCATATGTAATTGTGTGAACACCGACACCAGCCGCAGCAGGATCAAATTCATCGCCTGTCATTCCAGGTCCACTAAAAGTACCTCCGCCAGGTGTTCCTACTAATGTTACGGGAGCATCATCGATGCAATAAGTAGGATCTAATCCAGTAAAAGAGCATTGTGCACTAGAATAAGATGTATACAAAAGAGAAATGAGCAGTGTAAATACTCCCGTTGCCTTGATAGAAAAATCAAAACGTTTCATAGGTTACAAAGGTTGGTCTATTCAAAGAAACGAAAAAAAAATTAAAAGGTTGCCTATTTTGTTCTGCGTTAAGTTTTTACAAAAAAAAGCGCAGTAGTTTTACTGCGCCTTTTTGAGAATTTGAATAATCTTATCGTATTAAAGTTGTATTTCCTTTAATATATCCATTTTTTCCATCAGCTAAGCTGTAATGAACAACCCATGTGAACACACCAGGATTTTCTTCGCTATTTCTAAAAGTACCATCCCATCCAAGGTTTTGGTTATCACTTGCAAATACCATTTCCCCGTAGCGATTATAAATTTGGAACTGTAAGCGTTCGATATTATACCCTTTAACAAATAGGATGTCATTAACACCATCACCATTCGGAGAGAAAGCAGATGGAACGCCAATGCCATTTGTATAGTTTACAAGTACCATCACAGAAGCCTGACCCGAACAACCGTTTTCATCTGTGTATACTATAGTAAACGTAGTGCTGTCTTGAGGGTCAGCCCATGTAATAGGGCAGTCGAAACAATCGACGTCATCAGAAGGTGACCAAATATAGGTTCCGCCTTCTGTGTCAGCAGTGGCAATTAGATTTGCTCTTCCTCCTCCTTCAATAATTGTATCTAATGCAGCTGTTAGAGTAGGGAAGGCATTTACTGTCATCGTTTGTGTCATTGTAGAAGTTGTTCCATTAATGTTCGTTATAGTTAAGGAGATATCATAAACCCCTACTGTATTAAAACAAACTGTCGGATTTTCTTCCGTTGAAGTTGTTGGACTGGCGTCTGGACCAAAATCCCATTCATAGGATACTATCGTTCCGATGCTCGAATTGGTGAAATCAATACATTCTCCGACGCAAATGTTACTGTCGAAACTGAAGTCCGCTGCAACATCCGCACATTCTATAACCGTAATATCTATAGTTGCCGAAGAAGTACAACCTACTGCAGAAGTACCAGTTACCTCAAATGTAAATGTTCCAGCACTAGCTGGTTCAAAAGGAACGCCATCAGTTAAACCTCCATCCCAAGTATATGTTTCAGCACCTCCTCCAGAGAATACGATGGATGCTCCTAAACAAATTTCAGTTTCAGATGCTGAAGCAGTCACTGAAGGAGTTGGATTAACATTAACGTCTACTGTTGCCGTATTTTGACAACCATTACTAGCATCTGTACCCGTAACGGTATATGTTGTGGTTCCAAGATCAGCTGGAGTGAATTCCACACCGTCAGTAACACCGCCGTCCCACGAATAACTATCTCCACCAGCTCCTGAGAATACAACCGACTCACCTTCACAAATTTCATCGTCATCTACAGTTGCAGTAATTACAGGAAGGTCATGTACAACTATATCAATTGTTGCTGTGTTTTCGCAACCTGATGCTCCAAGACTTCCAATTACATTGTATGTAAATGTTCCTGGAGCGGCTGGTGTAAATGGTACACCGTCAGTTACGCCTCCATCCCAAGTATACGTATCGGCACCTCCGCCGAATAGTGTTATGTCGTCTCCAATACAAATTTCTGCAGGATCTGCAGTTGCTGTTATGGTGGGGATTTCGTAGACTGTTAAATCTACTGTCATGTCAGCTTTACATCCTGTAGCAGTTGTTTCACCCGTCACTGTGAATGTAAACGTTCCTGCAGCAGCAGGCGTAAAAGGAATACCATCTGTTACATCTCCATCCCATGTATATGTATCAGCACCACCTCCGGTGAAAGTAACATCATCACCCAAACAAATTTCATCAGGTGTTGCTGTCGCTGTCACAATAGGGTTTGGATTTACAGTGACGTCAACAGTCGCTGTGTTTTCACATGTCGTGGTAGCATCAAGGCCAGTAACTGTGTATGTTGTTGTACCAACTGGAGGTGCAAATGGATCTCCATCCGTAACACCGCCGTCCCAAGTATAAGTATCCGCTCCGCCACCAGTAAATATTACTGTTTCATCTTCGCAAATTTCAATATCAGAAACAGCAGCAGTTACCACCGGTAAATCATGAACGGTAATATCTACAGATGCAGTGTTTTCACAACCGAAAGCACCAATTGTACCGGTCACGTTAAAAGTAAATGTCCCTGCAGTAGCAGGTGTAAAAGGAACACCGTCGGTTACGCCGCCATCCCAAACGTAAGTGTCAGCGCCACCACCTGTAAAAGTGATCGATTCGCCTAAACAAATTTCATCTGGTGTTGCAGTTGCTGTAACGGTTGGGTTATCGTTAACGGTAATATCTACACTTGCTGTTTCTTGACAGCCTGTGGCAGTATTGGTTCCGGTTACTGTAAAAGTATATGTTCCAGCAGCAGCTGGTGTAAAAGGAACACCGTCGGTTACCCCACCATCCCAAACATAAGTATCAGCTCCACCTCCTGTAAAAGTGATCGATTCACCCAGACAAATTTCTGTATCAGAAGCAGTAGCCGTAACAACAGGGTTTGGATTTACAGTTACATCAACTGTCGCGGTGTTAACACAAGTTGTAGTCGTATTGGTACCAGTCACTGTATAGGTAGTAGTACCGAGTGGGGGAGTAAAGGCAACCCCATCGGTTGCACCGCCATCCCATACGTAGGTGTCAGCTCCGCCTCCAGTGAGTGCAACTTCTTCTCCTTCACAAACTTCAACAGGATCAGCTGTTGCTGTTACGGCAGGAAGGTCAAATACTTCTACGTCTTGCGTCAAGCTACATGAGGTAGTGACAGCCAAACTGTTTAAATAAGTGAGAAGGTTTGCTCTAAAATTGGTTCCATGAGGAGTTGGAGAGTGCCAGTTTGCAGTAGTCATTCCACCAACTGCTACTGTTCCAAGTCCCCATCCTTTTTCTGCTAGAATCACGTTTGCTCCAGAGACAATTGTATTGGTGTAACCAGCACCTAAAATTCTACCGTGAGCATAATATGGTCCTGTCATAGCAGTAGTGGTTGGCAACATCGGGCCTAAAATCGCTGGGTGAGCGGCATCCACCACTGTAACGGTTCCGGAATAAACCGGGTAATCTAAAGTTGTTCCGCCAAATCCAAAGTTAATGTCACCTCCCTCGTTAGGAGCGGCGTTTAACAATAAGCATCCACCTTCATCAACCCAAGTTTCAATTAACGCTAGGTTAGCTATTAAGAAAGTATTTAATTCGCTCGCATGACCATCACTTCCTTCTAGAAAAACAAATGATGTAGTGCTCGCAAATACCGTAGCCGGATCTGCAGTTTCAAACTGTTCTTGAATCCACCCTCCTGGTCCAAACGCATTGTCCATGGCAGTTTGATTGGAAGTACTTCCCCATGGATTCCCGATAATTGATTTGATATAATATTTATCCTCATCTCCTGGAAGCACATATTCGATGGTATGAACACCGACACCTGCTGTTCCCGGATCAAAATCTGAACCAGAAATACCAGGGCCACTGAATGTTCCGCCACCGGGCGTTCCGGTTAACGTGACAGCTGGATCATCAATACAATAAGAAGGATCTAATCCACTGATGGAACATTGTCCAAAAGTGTTGCCGCTAAAGAGGGTTAAAACCACTATAAATTGGGTGATTAACGCCTTTCGATAGTCAAAGTGTAGCATTGGTAGGGTATTAAATTTCAGTGCAATATAGAAAAATCCACAAAACCTGCTCTATTTTAGAATGATATCCATGTCTGCTGGATTGATTTGTTAATTGTTTATTTTTGCTTAAAAAAATGAAAAAAACAATTCATACAGATAAAGCGCCTGCCGCAATAGGTCCATACAGTCAGGCAGTTTCGGTTAACAATTTATTATATACGAGCGGTCAAATCGCGCTTAATCCAACCTCAGGTGAACTAATTGATCATAGTTTAGAAGCTGAGACAAAGCAAGTGATGGAAAATATAAGCGCTGTTTTACAAGCAGGTGATTCTGATTTCGATCATGTTGTTAAAACATCAATCTTTCTGAAGAATATGGATGATTTTAACGCAGTCAATGAGATTTATGCCTCCTATTTTAAAGATACATTTCCGGCAAGAGAAACCGTTCAAGTTGCTAAATTACCAAAGGATGTACGGGTAGAGATATCAATGATTGCTTTGATCCCTTGATTCACTGGTTTTACCAAAAATAAAGAGACCGATTGCAAAATAGACAGTTGAGCCTCCAATTAAAATAAGGTCGATCATCGGTATTTCGCGTTCGATGTACGTCCAACCCATAATAAGTAATGTACTCACCAAAATGAGTACATAGCTCAGTATATAGAGAATAAAGCCCCATTTTTTCTGTCTCCAAACGAAGATTAAACCAATCAAACTGAGCAGGTATAATCCAAGTTGAACAAATGTGAAAAATTTTAACCTTACAGCTCCATCGATAAAGACGTAATTATTCTTTCCTATGCTATGATATGCTGCTTTGATTCCATCTGCATGAGCGAGGTTGTCGGAAAAAATAATAGCCACAAGCGTTAATAGTTGCCACGAGAACAAATAAATCCATATCAAAAAGGCAATCAGTAACGATATTCGAGTAATGAGGTTAGGATTTTCCTTTCCTAAAATCAATATTCTGAAACGCTGAAGCGTTGTAAGTTTCTTAATTTTTTCTAGAACCATAGGTCTATATCATTATACTTGTCGTCGAATCTAAGCATCTTCCCACTTCTTTCCAATCCAATTCTTAAATATTCTTTTATGTAAATTATCAGTCATTGTCATTTTTTGGATTTTATAGACTGGTAGCATATCTCTGTTTGTATTAGGACATACTAATGTCAGTTCTCTGCCCATTCTATTAACCGTTAAAGTCAGCGCGCGATCTTTCTCTTTTTCCAATGTCTGTCCAATATTATCAATATTTATTTCTTGTTGGTTGATTTTTAAGATTTCATCAGATATTATTATTCCGCCTAAATCACTGCTACTTCCAGGATAGGTATTCATGACTATAACTTTGTCTGATAGGGGATCTAATCGAAGTCCCAATAAGCGTTCTTCCCATTTAGGATTAGGTTCCATTTCTAACGTAAACCCTATTGTTTCGAGCGCCTCAACCATTAGTGATTCGAACGGACTTGTGCCGTTTATGTAGTTATTGAAATATTGATCCAGACTGTCACCGTAATAGAACTCAGCAATTTGTTTATAATCTGACTCCGAATAGCCAATTTGTTTTAAACCAAAATTTTGATACAGATGATTCATGACATCGTGCAAACTATAGCGATTTTCACTAGCTTTCCTGATTTTCATGTCTAGTGCAAAGGCAAGTAAAGCACCTTCATTATAAATAGAAACTTTTCGATCTGGAGCCCCTTTTTTATAACCGTCTAACCAAGTGTCCCAACTCGATTCAGCAACGCTGTAATTAAACCTTCCAAAGTTATCAAAGTGTCGTTGTAATAGTTTTTCAATTTCCTTTTTATACCAGGGAAAATCTTTGACACCTGATTCGGCCAGAAAAACATCCCCTAAATAGGTTGTGACGCCTTCCGCAACATATCCAAGTTTTGAATAGTTTTCCGTTGAATAGTCATAAGGAAGCATATCAGCAGGACGGATACATTTAACATTCCATGTATGATAAAGCTCATGAGAGCTTACACCAAGAAATTCGTCGTATAGTTTTCCCATTATCTCCTCAGTTGGTCCAAGGGCAATTACAGTGCTCTTCTCGTGTTCAACGCCATGATAAGCCATGACATTTAGAATTTGAAAAATGAAATGATATTCATCTATAAGAAAACCAACATATTTTTCTCTTCGATTACTGAACTTAGCCAGTTGAGTAAAAGTGAAACGCTCAAAATCGGAAATTACTTTATTCCATTTTGGTTCAAAATCGCCCATAAACCACAAGTGAAATTTTATACCTAAAACCTCATAGATTTCATGCTTCAAATCTTTGCTTGCAATGAACGGAGTGTCAACCAATTCGTGGAAGTTTTGGTAGACCGCCTTTTTCTCAATAAAAGGTACGGCTGATGCAATTTCAAAATTATCCGGTATTTCCAAGATTAATTCGCACTGTTGATCCTGGCGATCAGGTATGTAAATGCAACAATTAACTGGGTTAACATACAATTGACGATCGTCCATAAAAGTAGATCCAGCGTTGAGTATACCGGCGTGAAACTTGTAGGAGACTATGAGCTTTTTAGCAATCTCACAGCCAACGATCCAAGTGTCTTTTGATTTCTTTGAAAATTGTAGTTTTTGATTGTTTTCGTTAGTTATTGTGAAGTTTTTAACCCATTGGGCAAAATCCGCCTTTTCATATCTTCCGGGTCGCCAAGTTGGAAATTGTAGAACCAATTCATGATCTTCAGCACAGTCAAATTCGGCGGTTATCGGAATATATTGTCGTTGTGGATTATGGTATGCTAATTTATATTGTATCATATTATTCATGTTCAAAATCAAAAGGTTGTAATTCAATAATTGTATTTCCAGGCGCTCCGTTTATTCCCATAATGCCTGGTTGTCCCTCGGTTCCGGGTTCACCCGAATCTTGGCCGGGTGCAGGTTCACCCGGTTCTCCTGCCTGACCACCATCTCCACCTTGTCCGCCATCTCCAGGGAAATTATAAACCACGATCATATTTTCTATTGCTGTAGCATTAGGGTGAAAGGTCATGTAAACCACGCCTCCATTTCCACCGTTTCCTCCCTGTCCACCATTACCGCCGTTACCAACATTACCAGGTCGTTTGTTCTTTTTATCGTTGATCACGCCGTCTTTTCCGTTCCCGCCCTTACCGCCTTTTCCTCCGACACCACCAGGCCCTCCATTTGACAAAATGCGAAAAGGGAATCCGTTATTTTTGTCAGTATAATAGTAAGTTTTGTCTTGAGAAAGACTTGTTATTTTGATTTTGAATAGATCTAATGTGATGTCTTTCCACACAAGAACCGTTAGGTCATCTCCGTTTTGACCGACCTGGTCAGTTAGGCCATCTCCTCCATCATTTCCATTGCGAAAGACAAGCGGTGTTCCGCGATCGGCTCCGTTTGTTCCGGTAGCACCTTGTATTCCTGAAAAATCAATCTCAACCTCACCGCGATAATTGAATGGAATATTTTCTTGAATTCGGAATGTATCTTCCTTTAAACTGTATGATGCAGATACAGTTAACGTGTCTTTTAACCATTGTTCTGGATATTCGGGTAATTTAATTCTGCCCTTGCTATACGAACCGCCATCTACTTCTACGATTAAATCAGACTTTCCGGTTATGTTTTTCTTTTTACAGTTGCTATAATTCGCGTAAAACTCAATTTGAAAAGAGCTTCCGTAATTTATTTCAGCATTGCTCGGAATTTCATAGGAAATACTCGTAATTTTTTTAGTTCCGTTAAGTAATGCGCAGCTTTGCGTGCTTAATAGCAGTAACAAGATTAGGAATTTCTCTAGTCTATTTCGTTTGTCTTTTGTAATCATCCAAAGAATGGTAATTGTTATTCTATCGGGTTTGATCTCGATTTAGAAATTCAAAAATAAAATAATCCCTCAGGCCATCCAATTTTCAACGATAATTACTTAAATTCGCCGTGAATTAAAACGCGAATTATGACTTACGATATTATTGTAATTGGAAGTGGTCCTGGAGGATATCCTGCGGCAATTAGAGCATCTCAATTGGGAATGAAGGTTGCTGTTGTTGAAAAAGCAGAATTAGGTGGTGTTTGTTTGAATTGGGGCTGTATTCCGACCAAAGCGCTTTTGAAAAGTGCGAACGTATTTGAATACATCAACCACGCCAAAGACTATGGTATTGATATTAAGGATGCAAAAGCGGATTTTGGAGCTGTTGTATCAAGAAGTAGAGGAGTAGCAGATAAAATGAGCAAAGGTGTTCAATTTCTAATGAAAAAGAATAAGATTGAAATCATTGCTGGAATTGGTAAAGTAAAAGCAGGAAAGAAAGTTGTCGTTACGGATGATAAAGGCAAGGAAACGGAATATGAGGCAAGTAAAGGAGTCATCTTGGCTACTGGTGCTCGTTCACGACAATTACCGAATTTACCACAAGACGGTAAAAAAGTGATTGGTTATAGAGAGGCCATGGTTTTGCCGAAATTACCTAGGAAGATGGTTGTTGTTGGTTCAGGAGCTATTGGTGTTGAGTTTGCTTATTTTTATAATGCAATGGGAGTTGATGTAACAATTGTTGAATATATGTCAACTATCGTTCCTGTTGAGGACGAAGAAGTGTCAAAACAATTAGAGCGTTCTTTCAAAAAACAAGGAATTAGTATAAAAACAAATGCTTCGGTAGAGTCAGTTGATACAAAGGGAAGTGGTTGCAAGGTTAAAGTGAAGACCAAAAAAGGCGAAGAAACGATTGATTGTGATATTGTTTTATCAGCTGTAGGAATTGAAACTAACCTTGAAGGAATAGGATTAGAAGATGTTGGAATTGCCACGGATAAAGGAAAAGTATTAGTGAATGATTTTTATCAGACAAATATTCCTGGATTCTATGCGATTGGAGATATTGTTTCAGGACCTGCATTAGCCCACGTAGCAACAGCTGAGGGTATTATTTGTGTGGAGAAAATTGCGGGCATGCATGTAGAAGCTTTGGATTATGGTAACATACCAGGTTGTACTTATTGTTCTCCAGAAGTTGCATCTGTTGGAATGACGGAAAAAGCGGCAAAGGAAGCAGGTTATCATATCAAAGTTGGAAAGTTCCCGTTTTCTGCATCTGGTAAAGCAAGTGCAGCTGGTGCAAATGACGGTTTTGTTAAGTTGATTTTTGATGCAAAATACGGGGAGCTATTAGGAGGTCATATGATCGGAATGAACGTTACAGAAATGATCGCCGAAATTGTAGCGGTGCGCAAATTGGAAACAACAGGTCACGAATTGATTAAGACCGTTCATCCACACCCTACCTTGAGTGAGGCGGTTATGGAGGCAGCGGCAGCAGCTTACGACGAAGTGATTCACTTATAGGATAAACGGTATCTCTAAATTATTTACCGGTTTTGCCTTGGCGAAACCGGTTTTTTTGTGCGTCTAAATTACACCGTAAAACACGCAGAAAAAAACAATGAAATTACGTTTTTATACTGTTTTTTAAATAGTTATAACCCTCTACATTTGTGTTGTAATTGTTTGTGAGTCTTTCTCATTTAGCAAGACTAAGTTGAAACACTTCTTTATTGACAAAATTATTAGTAATTAGAGTAGGGTTTTTTCACGGTAGTTAGTGTCGTAGTTTCGCTTAGAGTAAGTAGCAGAGCAAGATCTGTTTGATAGCGATCAGACGGGTCTTGTTGTTTGTATAGAATGAATAGAATCTAACATTAAAAGAAAAATGCGTATTTCTACGCTTTTTTTTGGAATATCCTTAGGGTAGATTTGTTGTAAAGAATTTACCCAAAGCCTAAGAAGTAAAAATAACTTGAAATAGGGCAGCTGAGTTAGACACATATAACCGAAATGGTTGGTTGGATAGTAGAGTTTTTCGTGGTAATTTGGTCATCTTGACAACAGATGCGTCATAACTCAGTGGTTGGCAAATCCTCACTCTTGGTGGGGATTTGTGCTTTTGTTAAGACTGAGTTTTCATTTCTAGATATTTTGGCTGGGTTACCATTGGCTCCAAATAATTGAAAGATTTTTTTGGGGATGTTTAAAAAGGGCATGTATAAATTCTGCAAAAATGTTCGATACTGTACTTCGTCGCTTTCACCCAATCCAAAATTTAAACGTGTGGCTTTTCCTGATTTAATAAGCGTACCGAAAATTTTATCCCAGATCGCAAATTTTGAACCCATATTTTTGTCGAAATGCCTCGGATCACTGCTGTGATGTATCTGATGTTGATAAGGGCTTATCAAAAAGCTTTCGAGGAAATCGAAATATTTTAGTCTTACTTGAGAATGCCTTAAACTGGCACCAAAAAAACCAAATAAAAGTGTAAAGACGTTCAAACCAAGCATATTGGCGTATGGAATACTATCAAAACTCAGGTAATCAAATACACCAAACAAAAGACCCGAAATGATTACATAGTTGATATTATTGATCAACAATTCAACAGGATGTAGGCGATATTGAGTGATTGGATTTAGGCTTGTAGCAGAATGATGAATTTTGTGGAACTCCCATAAAAACGGAACCTTGTGCATTGCCAAATGGACAAGGTAATAACTGAAGTCAAACAGGATGAGAAATACTATTGGATAGAACAGAAGGACCTGATTCTGAGTTAAACTGTTGTTTAAGAAGCTCAAATTTTCTTCGAGTAAAAAACTGGTCTCTACGCCCAAATATTTCCATGAGTTCAGAATGGGAAAAATGAGGATTAGTTTTAAAACACTGTTAAAGAATAGAAACTTATAATCGACAAATGCAGATTTACTCAACCAGACCTTTTTGTGAAATAGGTATTTGGCAAATGGAATGTTTGTCTTTGACTTATTGTAAACATAATAGGCAAGTAATGCAGATGAAAGCAAATACATCCAATTAACGCGCTCACTTGTATCAAAGAGGTGTAGGAAGGGCCTTAATAATCCCTCTTGAATGTCAATCCATATTTTGTTAAGCCAACTCATTACGACCCCACAAAGATACAATGGATTTTTTGGGAAAAACATCACCTAAAAAGGTGATTTTTAGCTATCACTTTACAAAGGGGCGTAAAACTTGCTCTAAATCATTGGCCTGGACTACACCGGATTGTCGCCATTTTACTTCTCCATCTTGAAAAATGATTAAAGTCGGTACACCTCGAACGTTATATTTTTGTGCAATTCTTTGATTTTTATCCACGTCAATTTTTATAACGTTCACGTCATCACCAATTCTGTTTTTTAGCTCTTTCAAGATTGGTCCCATCATTTTACAAGGGCCACACCATGTGGCGAAAAAGTCAATCAAAACAGGCTTTTCTGACTTAATGATTTCTCCAAATTTCATAGTAATCCACTTTTCTTGAGTAATGCTTTTGTTTCAGGTTCTTGACCTCTAAAAAGTTTGTAAAGTTCCATGGGGTCTTGTGAACCGCCTTTCTCTAAAATGAACGTTTTGTACTTGTAGGCAATGTCCGTATTAAAAACTCCATTCTCTTTGAAATATTCGAAAGCGTCTGCTTCTAGCACTTCTGCCCATTTATAGCTGTAGTATCCCGCGGCATATCCTCCGCTAAAAATATGAGAGAATGCAGGTGAAATGGCAGTATTTTCCACTTCTGGGAAAAGGTTAGTTTGTTTATTGGAATCTTTTTCAAACTCGTAAACAGAAACATCTTTTAAACTTTCTGAGGAGTTGTGCCAAGCCATGTCTAATTGGCCTAAAGAAACTTGTCTTACAGTTTGATAGGCGCTAAGAAAATTCATGCTGTCTTTGATTTTTTGAACCAATTCTTGAGGAATAACGGAACCATTTTCATAATGATGTGCAAACAGGTTTAAACACTCAGGTTCATAACACCAATTCTCCATCAATTGAGAGGGAAGTTCGACAAAATCCCAGAAAACGCTTGTTCCACTCATGCTTTCATACTGACCTTGTGCCAGCATTCCGTGCAGAGCATGACCAAATTCATGGAATAGGGTAGTCACTTCCCCAAAAGTAAGCAGCGAAGGCTTGGAAGGTGTTGGTTTAGTGAAGTTACAAACAATGGAGATAATTGGATGTTGATTTTCACCATCCTTATTAAATTGACCACGATAAGAGGTCATCCACGCTCCATTTCTTTTTGATGATCTTGGGAAGAAGTCAGCATACAAAAAAGAAAGGTGATTATTCTCTTCATCTAATACTTCATAGGTCTTGACTTCCGGGTGATATATTTCGAGATCATTTCTTTCGATAAATTTAATTCCAAAAAGTTTGGTTGCCGTCTTAAATGCGCCCTCAATGACATTCTCTAGTTTAAAATAAGGTTTTAATAACTCATCATTTAATGCAAACTTTCGATCTTTTAACTTCTCTCCATAGTATGAAAAATCCCAACGCTGAAGATCTGTAATATTATCCAATTCAAGGGCTAACTTGGCAACTTCCTCAACTTCTTCTTTTGCTTTTGGTTTAGCAACTTCAAGCAGTTCTTCCCAAAGTGCAATTACATTTTTTGGCGCTTTTGCCATGCGTTCTTCTAAAACAAAATCAGCATAAGTTTCGTAACCCAGCAGCTTCGCTTTTTCTAATCGCAGTAATGCAATTCGTTTTAAAAGTTTCTCATTATTAAAATCGTTGTCATTGAAACCTCTTTTTCCGAAAGCTAGAAATAGTGTTTTCCGAAGTTCACGATTTTCTGCATATTTCATGAATGGCAGGTATGAAGGATAATCCAGCGTAACCAGCCATTTGTTCGGTTGATTTCGATCTGTTGCCATTGATTTGGCAGCTTCTTTTGCACTTTCAGGCAAACCTTTTAGATCTTCTTCATTATCAATCCAAAGTTCAAAAGCGTTGCTATCTTTCAATAGGTTTTCTCCAAATTTAAGACTGGATTGAGATAATTCTGTATTGATTTCTTTCAACTTTCTTTTATCTCCCTCCGATAAATTAGATCCATTTCGAACAAATCCGCGATGTATCTTATCCAACAGATATTCACTTTCCACGTTTAGGTCAAAACTTGCCTTATTACGCCATACTTCGTCAATTTTATTAAACAAATCGGCATCCATTTGTACCTCATTCGAATAGGCAGTCAATAAAGGCGAGATTTCCTGTGCCAAAGCCTGAATTTCATCACTCGTATTTGCGCTATTCAGATTAAAGAAAATACCGGCGATTTGTCCTAAAAGTCCACCACTTTTTTCATAAGGAACGATGGTGTTTTCAAATGTTGGCTGATCTTTATTATCCTTTATCGAACGGATGTTATCCTTAGCCATTTCAATTGCCTCGCTAATGGCGGGTTTGAAATGTTTAGTTTCGATTTTTTCGAAAGGTATAGTGCCATCCTTGGCTGAAAAAGGAGTAAATAAGGGATTGCTCATGATTTGTTTTTTTACAAAGTTAAAAATACATGATTTCACTTCCATATAAAATTCTTTAAAATTCGAAGGAATTGCGAAATAAATGGGCTAAATTAGCACCTCCCTAAAATGCTAAAAACTACATCATGAAACATTTACTAGCTGGATGGGCTCTATTATTGGCCTGTTCAACCTTTGCGCAAAATCCTAAAGTCTTAGTTGACGAGACTCAGAAAATAGGTGAAGCAAAAAAATCAGAAAAATTTGAGGCAGAATTTATTGGAGAACGTCACCCTGTGTCAGCTGACTTAGAGTGGGTTCCGACACTAAATGCCAAAGTCGATCGAATCAAGCATGCGACATATGCACATTTAATGGTTGATTCTATTAAAGCTGCCAAACAATCGATGAAGCTGGCGATGACCGGGATTATGGGAGGTGACGAAGATGGAGATAACGAGGAGCATGGAGGATACGCACCAATTGTAACCGAAGATTTTAATGGTAACTTCAATAGCGGAAGTTCTCCGTTAGACAACTCAATGGCTATATCGAATGATGGGATAATAGTAACTGTTGCCAACACCACAATTATGTACAAAACAGAAGCAGGTGGAACAACTTTTAACAGCTCTTTATTGGCCTTTATTGATGACCCAGCAATCGATTATGTATGTGATCCAGTTGTTTTGTATGACGCTGAAGAAGATCGTTTCATCTTCTTTGCACAAGAATGTACGGGTAGCTCTGTCAATTCTCGTCTTTTAATTATGTTTTCGCAAACGAATGATCCAAATGATGGTTGGTATTATTATAAATTGACAGGAAATCCAAATTCGGACGGTAGTTGGTTTGATTATCCAAAAGTGGGGATCTCATCAGAGGATCTTTTTATCACAGGAAACCTATTCACCGATGGTGGTTCATTTAATGAATCTGTTATTTATCAAATGGATAAACACGATGGTTATGCCGGTGCTTCTTTGACATGGCAATATTGGAATGACATACCTGGTTTTCCATTTACGATCTTGCCAGTATCTTCAGGTAACGAATTTAATTATGGACCAGGAATATTTTGTGTTGCTACAACTCCTTTCTCGGGCACATCAATTAAGTTTTATGACATTACAGATGAAATCGATGGTGACCCATCATTAAACTATTATTCTGTTGGAACTGACTATTATGAGGTTGCAGCAGATGCCTATCAGCAAGGCACAGACTGTCGATTAGATATTGGCGATTGTCGTGCTTTGAGTGGATTCTACATGTACGGTACTGTTCATTTTGTCTACCATTCGGATGTCGGTTCTTCATGGAACGGTATCAATTATAACCGTTTAGATGTTGCTGAGCTATCCAATGATTCACAAAAGTTTGGTGATCCTGGAACGCAAGATTATTCATATCCGGCTGTTTCTTGGTTTGGTTTAAGCCCTTCTGATAAGTCTGTTATGATAGGTTTTGGATCTGTCAGTTCGTCTGATTATCCGCAAATCAGTGCTGTGCATTGTAACGATGCTGGAGAATGGTCTGATGTTACAATGGTATATGAAGGATCTTCTTACGCTTCGTACACATCACCTACAAATGAAAGATGGGGTGATTATAGCGGTTCTTGTCGTAAGCACTATGCTCCAGAGCCTACAGTTTGGATCAGTGGAGCTTATGCTAATAATACAAACAGATGGCAAACGCGTATTGCAGAATTAACTGGAGAATACGTTGCTAGTGTTGATGAGTCTGAAAATAATGCGGATTTAATGGTTGCTCCAAACCCAGTAGTTGATGCTTTTACGCTATATTTTGATTTGAATGAAATGACAGATTTACAAATCGAGATCATTGATATGAATGGGAAAATTGTCAAAGAATTGTATAGCGGCGAAGGTAAGGCAGGTCACAACCAATTTACGTTTAACAAGGCCATGTTATCACAAGGCATTTATTTCTTACAAGTCAAATCATCAACTACAACTATCGCAAATGAAAAGATTATTATTCAGTAGTAGCTTGATTTTACTCGCGTTGGCATGCGGAACAAGTGAAGAGTCAGTTTCGGATGCAACTGATCGTGTAGATTCAACAAAAGTGGCCATGGATACTCTCAACGGTGACCAACTAAGGGATACTACGAATGCCATCATTCATGGCACACAGGATCAGGAGAAATTGGATAGCATCAAGAATGCTAAAAACAAAGAGAAAAAGAAAAAGTAGCTTCGGCTACTTTTTTTGTTCATAAAAGTAGGCGACAACGATGACCAAAAAGCTGAATCGCCTGTTCAACTTTCTTTGGAATGATGTTTTTCCCTTTGATGTGTAGGACAGAAGAACGTTCTGAAAGTTCAAAGTCCACGTGCTTTAAAGTGAAATAATTCTGCAAGAGATTAGCTATGTTTAGCGCGTCTTTTTCAGTCTTTATAGATGTTTTAAATGTCAATTCCTTCATATTTTGGGTATTGTGTTCTCTTTTATAGACGAATCAAAACGGAGAATATTTCCAATAAAATCAATTTTTACAGTTTTTTAACAATTAGAAAGGTGTAACCAATCGTTATCATTTTTACCTATACAAATATACAAAGCCAAAGAATATTTCGTGCTGGAAAGCCACCATATTTACGAATAATATGTATTTTCAAACAAAAAATCAAGTAGGATAAAATGACAGAAAAAGATTGGAATGAGATAAGAACGAATGACAGTTGGGCGATTTTTAAAATCATGTCCGAATTTGTTGAAGGATATGAGAAAATGGCAAGAATAGGACCTTGTGTTTCTGTTTTTGGTTCGGCCCGTACTAAACCGGATAATCCATATTACCAAAAGGCTGTGGAAACATCACGCTTGCTGGTCGAGTCAGGTTACGGAGTAATTACCGGCGGAGGACCTGGAATTATGGAAGCTGGGAATAAAGGTGCAGATGAAGTGGATGGAAAGTCGGTAGGATTAAACATTGTTTTGCCTTTCGAGCAGTCGAGCAATCAATACGTTAATCATCCTGTTGATTTTGACTATTTCTTTGTGCGTAAAGTCATGTTTGTAAAGTATACACAAGGATTTATCACGTTCCCAGGTGGATTTGGAACTTTGGATGAGTTATTTGAAGCATTAACTTTAATTCAAACTAAAAAGATTGACCGAAAACCGGTTGTTTTATTTGGTAAATCATATTGGGAGGGACTTGTAAAATGGATTGAAGAAAGCATGCTCAATATGGAGGGTAATATTTCACCCAAGGATATGGATTTAATCCTAATGACGGATGATCCAAAGGAAGCTGTTGAGCATATCAATAACTTCTACGAATCACATCCTTTACGACCGAATTTCTAATAGAATATTCATAAATATATAGAAGCCGTTGGTTCCCGACTGACGGCTTTTTTTATTGACCCAATGACTGATTTTTGTCATTTCTAATTTTGATTCGTTTTAATATATTCAGTCCATTATGAGGTTAATTTTATTGATAGCGGTGTTAGCATCGGGTACTGTTATTGGTCAGGTTGAAAGCAAACTACTATTCCCAAAACGTTCTATGCAGGCTTCGGTGAACGCTCTTGGTGGTTATTCAGTTAATTATGCCTTCAAGTTTTTTGAGTTCGAAAGACGTTATTACCGAACGGGTTATATGCGTCTTGCCTTAGGACAAGAGTGGTGAACCGGATTTGATGCATTATACGCTGGGGCTTTGTTAACGTAGTTTTATGGTAAAGGAAACAATCATCTTGAATGGGGACTTGGAGTGGCCGTTGCTATGAAGTATGCTAGTTTTTCTCCCAATAATTTACTGGCATTCCCTGCATTTACGTCAGGTTATCGGTATCAGAATCCGAATAAGAAATTTATTTGGAAAACAGGTATTGGTTTTCCAGAGGTAGCATACGCTAGTTTTGGCTGGGGATTTTAGCTAATCTCCACTTTCTAATCACAATACCATTCTTCTTCACTGTGCTCAGGAAGCGGAGAACAGAAAAGTTTGGTAACTGTTTTACTTCCGCGAGCCAACTCCTTAAAGGAGCCAGAATTTAATGATTTTCCGATAATCGAAATTCGTTGACGGCTTGAGAACAATCCATAACCACCAATAATATTGGTGAACTCAGGTTGAATCTGAGCAATACCTGAAACAGGCTCACTCACCTCCATGAATTTTGCTAAATCTTCATGCGCGCAATCAATATGAGCATCTAAACCGTCAAAAGTTCTTCGCACGACATTAGGATCATCTGGCAACGATTCTCCAAGCCAAGTGTAAAAGTCTAACCCGCTCACTAATGCGAAGAATGCAAGCGGACTGTCTGGATCTTCCTGACCGTATGAACCAACGTATCGGCTGGCAGTGAACGAAGAAGTTGTTCCATCTTCGTAGTATTCTGTCCAGTGAATATCATAATTGAATTCATACAATTTAGCGTTTTTACCTTCAGAGATATCTACCTTCCAATTTTTGTAGTCGTCATCTTCGTCAACCGTAAACGCTGCGAAAGTAATCGGGAAATCAGGATCAGCTGTGAAACTGTTCGGAATGGCAAAACCGTCGATCAATGTAGTTTTTGCGGATACTTCTGCCTGCCCCTCGTTTATATCAACCTTTATTTCGTATTCGTATTTTGGGTTAAGGTCATTCGCTTTAAAGTAGTACACCTTTTGTTCTGGTGCGTAAAAAGCGCCATCCGTAGATTTGGTATCAACAATAGAGTCTGTCAAATTCCAGATGCGTCCAGTTTCATCACCAAATTGGTCGTACTCATAAATACGAGCGACAACAGACTGAAAATAACTTGAATCCGGATTTTGAGCATATAGGAGATTATCTCCGTCACCAAGAAAGGCCTTTGTAATCTTAACCATGTGAATGGAGTCCGTGTGATCAATCAATCCAAACACAACCGGAATGATCTCATAGTCACCATTTAAACTAAACTCTGTTTCACAAGAATTGGTAAAGGTAAATAAGCCTAATATTCCAGTGATTGCCAAAAATCGTTTCATTCAATAAACTTTAAAAAACAAAAATAACAATTAAATTGGGTTCTAAACTACCATACAATCGGTGATTACAACCGGATAGTCATTCATTTGTGTAAATGAGCTTTCTGATCAGTCTGTGTGACGTTTTCCCAACTCGAACCCTTTTAAGTGGCGATCCTTTTTGCTAGGTTCAATATCCGCAACTGTAACTAAAATACCAGTTTCCTCAACACCGCCAAAGTCCATATTTCGTGCAGTTCCAAATGATTTCATGGTAGGCGAGAGCCGCATATAGTTATTAATTAACGGTGGAATGTTTTCGCCTCTTTCACGACAATATTTCTGTAATATTTTAAGTCCTTCTTTGAAGGGTAAATCCTTAGTCAGTTGAGAAATTTCATGATTATCAACATCCTCATACATTGGAAACCTCGGTGTAACGAGGTTTTCATTATCAGGAAAATAGGTCTTCATAAATCCCAATACGGCTCTTTTTGCATCAATTTGATAACTACTATACATCGTTACCTTACCAAAAAAATATTTCATGTGTGGGTGATGTAATACGATGGCACCCAATCCATCCCACAAGTTGTCGAGAGCAAATAAACCTTTTCTTGGATTGTTAATGGGCTGGAAGGCAGGGTTAACCCAGCTTCTGCCTAGCTCTATAGCGTATGGTAAATATTCCTTTGTAAATTGATTTGAAAAATGAAAATAATGAGCAGTAGAAAGTTCGCCCTTTTCCTTGCTTTTTGCCTTTCGGCAATCGATATAACGATATCCTCCTGTTATTGCCCGGTCTTCTGGACTGTAAACTATTAATTGCTCGTAACAGATATCATTGGTGTCTTGCTCGTCAATGTCTAAAGGCTGTCCGGTTCCTCCGCCGGCAGTCGCAAAAGTCACTTCACGCAAACGACCGATTTCTCGCATGACATTCGGCGAGTTGTTATGGTTGACGCAATAAATGAGATTACCTCCCTTATTCGTTGGGCGTAAAAATCGCTCATCGTTCAGTTCCTGCTGAATTACATCAGGATCAACTGGAGGTATGATATATTCCATGTTTTTAGTTGTCATTTTTCCTCTTTTAGCGCATATGTTTTGGTTTTAACCCATGCAGCCCATTCAAGATCACTTTTCGATCTGTCGAACGTGTCGTAAGATATGGGTTTTCCAAATTTTAACGGTAAAGTCTTACCTTTTTGTCTGAACAATTCATCCACAAGGTATAGCATTTCAATATTTGTCTTAATTCTAATTCCGCTTCTCAGGTTTGATAAACGATAGAAAAAATTAGAGAGTTCACCATCTAAAAAGACCGGAATAATGGGTTTTTTATATTTCTTAGCTCTTGTAATAAACGTCTTCTTCCATTCTAAATCTTGAACTTTTCCTTTTTTTCTTCTACTTACCAATCCTGCCGGAAAAACAAAAATGGCCCTTTCCGATGCAAATAATTCATTTAATTCAGTTAATGACTCTTTGGTATTGGTGCCGTGTTTATTAACTCCAGTGAACAGATTTTTTAAGTTGGGAAGATGCATTAATAAATCATTAACAACAAACTTCATATCGGGGCGAATAGGATGTACCTCTTTAATAATCGCCAAGGCGTCCATTCCTCCGAGAGGATGATTACAAACGAAAATAGCACCTCCCTTTTCGGGTACATTTTCTATTCCTGTCGTCTCAACGGATATATTAAAACGCTTTAGTACATCGATGGAAAAGTCATAACCATCCAACCCCTTACTTTCAAACAATACTTTATTAACTTCTTCTTGGTGGATGGTTTTCTTGAGGTACCGAATGATGAAACGAGGTAAAAAACGCTTTAGTCTTGGGTTTTTCTCCCGAATCAGATTATCTAGATCGATAAATTTATCTTCGTCTCTCATCGTAATTCTTTCGAAATTCAAATTTAGTGAAATGTTGAATTCTTATATTCATTAAGGTGAATAGGGGCTCACATCGATTTGTTAATATCCTAAAATAAAATAGCCCCTCTATGCATAGAGGGGCTATTATAACATTTAGAATTTCATATTACCCCAAAAATGGATAACGATAATCTGTCGCTGGGACAAATGTTTCTTTGATTGTTCGTGGAGAAACCCAACGAATCAGATTCAAGTAAGAACCTGCTTTGTCGTTTGTTCCTGAAGCACGAGCACCACCAAACGGCTGCTGTCCTACAACTGCTCCTGTTGGTTTATCATTGATATAGAAGTTACCGGCTGCATTTTGTAATTTTTTGCTTGCCAGGTTGATCGCATATCGATCTGTGCTAAAAACAGCACCCGTCAAGGCGTATTCAGAAGTTTGATCCAATAACTCTAATGTCGCTTCAAATTCATTTTCATCATACACATAGATTGTCATTACAGGTCCGAAAATTTCTTCACACATGGTTCTGAATTTTGGATTACTTGTAACAACCACAGTTGGTTCGATAAAATATCCTTTAGATTTATCGTAATTACCACCAGCAACGATTTCAGCATCACTTTGCTCTTTGATATAATCGATATAACCAGCAATTTTATCAAACGCTCGCTCATCGATAACTGCGTTGATAAAGTTACCGAAGTCTTCTGGTGATCCCATTTTAAATGATGCTACGTCTTCTTTTACATAATTGATAACCTCGTCAGCCATGTTCGATGGCACATATGCTCTTGAAGCTGCAGAACATTTTTGTCCTTGGAACTCAAAAGCACCTCTAGAGATACCGACTGCAACCTCCTTAGCGTTAGCCGATTTATGCGCAATGATAAAGTCTTTACCACCTGTCTCTCCAACTATACGTGGGTATGATTTATAATTGTTAATGTTTAATCCAATCTCTTTCCAAAGGTTGTTGAACACTGCAGATGATCCTGTAAAGTGAAGTCCACCAAAGTCCTTATGTTTGAAAATGACATCGCCTGCAACAGGTCCGCTAACCGTAACCATGTTGATAACACCGGCAGGCACACCAGCATCTTCAAATAATTCCATAATTACCTGAGCAGAATAGATTTGAGACGCTGCAGGTTTCCATACAACCACATTACCCATCATTGCAGGAGCTGCACAAAGGTTTGCACAAATCGAGGTGAAATTAAATGGTGTAAGCGCAAATACAAAACCTTCTAACGGTCTGTACTCCAATCTATTCCACATTCCAGGGTTAGAATTGGGTTGATCTGAATAGATCCGCGTCATATATGCTACATTGAACTTAAAGAAGTCAATCAGCTCACATGCTGCATCAATCTCCGCTTGCATACAGTTTTTTGACTGAGCAAGCATCGTTGCAGCGTTCATTCTATCACGGAAAGGTCCGGCCAATAAATCAGCTGCTTTTAGGAAGATTGCAGCTCTTTGCTCCCAAGGTAAAGCAGCCCATTCTTCTCTCGCTGCCATTGCCGCGTCTATTGCATCACTAACATGAGAAGCGTCACCTACATTGTATTGTCCTAATACGTGCTGATGATCGTGAGGAGGCGTTAATGGTTTTTTAACCTCAGATTGCACTTTTTTACCTCCAATGTACATTGGGACTTCAATTGGGTCCTGATTATACATTGCTTTGTAAGTATCAGCAAGGCTCTTTGTGGCCGCACTTCCAGGGACGTATGGTGTTACAGGTTCATTGGTTGGAACAGGAACTTTGTAAATTGCTTCTGGCATAGTATATATTTTTGATTCTTAATGATGGACAAAAATAACAAAAAGAAAAGGAAAGCAATGTGATACAAGTCTTAAATGAGGACAATCGATGTCTTTAATTCATCTTCAACTTTGCGAAGAGTTCAAATTTAGGAACAGCCACCCTGAAGCGTTCTTTTGACTCAACTTTTTCGAAGATGTAGTAGCCTCGCATGTAGCCAATTTCACTGCGTAAATCGCAACCACTAACATAAACATGATTCTCGCCCGGCTTAAGGGTAGGTTGTTCGCCAACTACGCCATCGCCTTTGACTTCTTTTGGAGGATTCAATGAATCAAATATGAACCAGTAGCGTGAGAGTAATTTTACAGGATAGTCATTTTGATTTTCAATCACAATTCTATAATTGAAGAAAAACATATTGTTCTGTACGTTCGATAAGTCCTTTCTGTATAGGCTTTCGACACTTATTTTTACACCACAGGTTAAAGCTGTAATCATCGTTTCTCAATTATTCGTGCGAAGTAGCAATCAGCACTCAATAAATATAACGAATAATTCAATGTTTTGGTTTGTTTAAGGGTAATATATTTTGTTTTATGTGTTTAAAAACGCCATATATTCCATTCCCCAAGCTACGCCAAGATGAGCGATCAAACCACCATAAATATTACGAGAAGTATACGCAAAGATTCCCAAGATATATCCACCAAAAATTGAACTTATTGTTTCACCCATCGGTTTTCCAAAATGTAAGAAACAGTATACAGCAACCATAGGTAGAATAGCTTCTTTACCCACGTATTTTGATAGACCAACAACCATAAAACCTCTAAAAAACAACTCAACGGATAAGAAATCGAAACCATAACACAACTCATATATTCCTGCTGTGATCCATTGACTAACACCGAGAAATCGATATTCGTGGTAATCTGTGTAGGTGGGATATGTTTCCAGAAAGTCAGGTTGAAAAGAAGCAAGATAAATGAGTGGCAACATAAAGAGTATCATCCACAAATAGGGTTTGATATTGGCGCCATTTAGTTTGAGCCCATATAATTCGGCTTTGAAGCTTTTTACAAAGATGTAAATAGCGTATAGCGGAAGAATGACCGTCATGAAGCTGCCAAGATTACTAATGCAGCTATGAACCCATCGGCTGACGTAATAGTTTTCGTGATAACTTCCACGAATGAACTGCATAAAATAATAGCTAGAATCAAAGGAAAGCAGAATGAGCCCCAGTAAACCAAACAGTATAAAACGACCGTTTGCAAGTGGTGTGTCTTTTAGTTTAGTATTGGTGTTTCGAAATATGGATATAGCAGCTGTTGCTGCAAAAAACGCGAGTAAATATAAGATCAGAATGAAAGCAACAGATTCGAATTGATCCTTGTATTTGTAGGTGATGATTCTGTGAATGTTATAGGTGTAATTGATGTATATCGATACTGCCAAGAACACGGCCACGGTTACATGCGACCATAGGTTAACACCACCTCTAAAATAATCAAGTATATATCGAATAAATATTCTCATTTTTGTAAAAGTAATTTAATTCTGTTTATGGAATAATTTTGGTACATGCATCAAAGAATTAAACTTACTTATGATCAGACACCTATACATATTTTTGTTTTTTCTATGTAATATTTCTATTGCTCAAGATGTATTATTATACGGTTCTGTGAAAGACGCGGATGGTCATCCTATTCCAAGAGTCCGCTTCTATTCTTCAACAAATCCAAACAAAAAGTTTTTTACAAATAACGAGGGAGAATACGAAATCACCTATCGTTTAGATAAAAGTGATACGATTCGGTTTCAACACGTAGCTTTCGACGATTATTACTTGTATTTATACGGGAAATATGAACGAATGGCGAAAAGGGATGGCAAAGTGAAGATAGACATTGTTATGCCTGATAAGCAAATACCAGAGATTGTTATTCGTCCTGATTTACCGGATACTTTATTTGGAACTCAAGAATATAGCGTTGCTGATTTTGAATTTGACACCTCTGGGGCCATGTTGCTGCTTACCTATACAAAAACAATTCAAAAAGGAAGTGTATTGAGACTCTTTGATCAAAACGATTCAACAACTGATCGTTATTATATCGAGGATGCAGCAGTGGAGCTAAGAAAAGATTTTCAAGGCAATATTCATTTATTGACCAAAGAACAGGTCTTTTTGGTGAAAGTGTATCAGAACAAGATGTATGTTTATGAAGAGAATAGGGATCAGTTCTTTAAGTATTTGGCACCTATATTAGATACTATAGGGCCAAATATCTATTATTCCAATTATTCTGAAATCTATCCTGCTTTTGATTATCTCGAATTTAATCGGGTCGATTCAGTTTTTAAAACCATGTTAAAAGTAGAGGACGAGTTGATGATGGAATTGTATCGATCAGAATACAAATATGTGGATGTTAGAACAAAGCTATGGGCAGCAAACAAGGAAATTGAAACTGGGGTGGATAAGGAAATTTGGGTAGGGGCTCGTGTTTTTACAAATTCACTTTATTATGAGCCTTTATATGCGCCATTGTTCAAGGTAGGAGAGGATTCGATTTTTGTTTTTGACCACTACAAGAACTACTTATTTAAGTATACTCCAGAACATGGATTTATAGACAGTGTTCGAATAAGCTATCACCTAGATGCTAGGAAGTCGGGTTGGGAGCAACCTTTAATTCAAGATCGTGAAAATGATGATGTCTATGTGTTGTTTGAGCGTAATGGATATTCTTATTTATGTCGGATTGATTCAAAATCTGGGAGCGTCAGTCCCCCGCAACGATTGCATTACAAATATGTCGAACGAATCAAGATTATAAATAACAACGTTTACTATATCTATCGTCCTTTCGAATCGATTCAAAAGAAATACATCTACAAGGAAAAGCTTCAATAGTCTTATCGCTTTATTGGAAGGATGATTCTACTACTATTAAAAACGCTATGCATAGCAGTTGAAAAGTCCGACTTTTTAGCTTGATATATGTCCTCTACATAGTTTTGAGGATTCATGTCAAACAAAGGAAACATACTGCTCTGAATTTGAATCATGATACGGTGACCTTTTTTGAAGGTATGGTAAACATCAAGTATAGGTACTTGTACCTTAGTTTTTTGATTAGAAATAAAAGGTTCTCCAGATTCAAAACCGTTACGATAGCGCCCTCGAATATAACCAGCCCTTACCAATTGTTGATATCCATTCATTTTTACATTTTCAGGATCTGTTTCCAACGGTTTTCGATCCATCGGATAAGCATCAATGACTTTTACATAGATGTCCGCATCCTTCAGTGATGTGGCAAAATCAATATAGGCCTTAATTTCTCCTAAAACAGTTATGTCTTCAGTAAGAATAGGACTTTCAAATGAAATTACATCTGGGCGTTTTGAAACGAAGCGTTGATCTGCCGTAAAATAAGGCTTTGGTGCCATGCGGTAAAATTTGTCACCCTCAATATATGGTACAGGATTGTTGGGGTCGGATATATATGAAAGCGAATCGGATTGCGCTGGAACCTCTGCACTTAGCATTTCACCATCTAGGTAATAGACCAATGAATCATCCATTTGATTTGGATAAGCATTGAAATAAGTCCATTCATTTTTTCCCGTGTCAAAAAGTTTTACCCTAAAGTCAGGTCTTTCACCCTTACCTTTTAAATGATATTCAAAGTATGGAAACTCCACTGAATCCATAAAATGTTTGGATAGGTTATAACCATAGAAGACGTTGCCTAAATAGTAAGCGCTGTCTCCCCTCACAGGGTGGCCATGAGACCATGGGCCCATCACAAATTGGGCTTGCTCGTCTGGCAGGTGTGATTCAATTTTTTTGTAGGCGTTTAAAATTCCATAAAGGTTTTGCTCATCATTCCAACCGCCTGCAATCATTACTTGACATTGAATGGAATCAAAATATTGAATCCAATCTCTTTTTTGACGGTATTCATCATAATTCGGATGAGCTTTGATATTGTTCCAGAAAAAATTCGACGAATCGAGGACATCATCAAAATTGGTCAAGGCCAATCGTTTTCTGAAAAAATCGTAATAATCAGGCTCTAGATCAAGCGAATCTATAAATCCATACACTTCTGAATTTCCGTCATACCATGCCGTATCGCTTGGTCCATTTTTTTGCGTTCCAAATGCGTGCAAAACGGGTAAATAATTGAGTGCAAACAAACCGTACCGATTGAAGTCCTCGAAATAAAAGTTTGTTACCGGAGCCATTGCTAATACAGCCTTTAATGAAGGATGATTGCATCTCGCTCCAACCAGCGTCGTGAAACCCAGATAAGAAGTTCCGTACATACCAGCATTCCCGTTATAGTGCTCTAAATTTTCCAGCAACCAATCAAACGTATCCCAGGTGTCGGTAATTTCATCTGTTTTTGTTGAATCGAAAAAGGAGTAGGGAGGCCTAGTATTTTCAAATTCACCATCACTCATCCATCTTCCTCTTACATCTTGCATTACAAATATATAGCCTGCTTCTACAAGATTCTTGTCATGCGATAATCGACCTGGCAATGTATCAGCTCCATAAGGTTGACAGCTGTAGGGCGTTCGTTTAAGAATAACGGGATAAGTTTTGCTGGTGTCAACTGGGGAATAAATAACTGTGAAGAGTTTTACACCATCACGCATCTCGATGTATGTTTCTTTTTTAGTGTAATGATCTTGCCAATTATATGCTTCAGATTCATTCTCAACTTCGGTCACCTCAGAACAACTTACAACAACAGTAAGTCCAATTAGTAGTGCAAAATATTTCATCATACGCTTTCGAAAGAGCTGCTTAAGGCAACAAAGATAAGCTAATTCCAAACATCCTCCATTTTTTCAAAAGAACAGCTAACTTTGCGGCAGAAAATCAGATATATGAAGCGCGGCGACTTACTAGAATTAAAAATTGAGGACTATGCTTTTGGCGGTAAAGGGATTGCCCGAGTCGAGACCGAAAATGGCATATATCCCATTTTTATCCCGAATACCATTCCGGGTCAGGTCGTAGAAACCCGAATCGCGAAGAAGCGCAGAAAATATGCAGAAGGAAAACTTTTGAAAGTGATTCAGCGTTCTGAGCTTGAAGTAGAAGTGCCGTTCCAACCTATTTCAGGTGCGCCGTACATTGGCTTACCCATTGAGCAGCAGAAGATATATAAACAAGCTTCAACGCTGACCCAGTATGAGCGTATTGGTAATGTGCGCAATATAGAATCACTTTTTGATGAGTATATCAGCTCTCTGGAGATTTATAATTATCGCAACAAGATGGAATATTCATTTTCATCGATTCGACAAGATTTAGTAACTGGAGAAGAGGTGGATGATGCGTTCGCACTTGGATTTAAAACGAGAGGTACTTGGTGGAAAGTGGAGAACCTCGATCGTCCGGACGGTTTATTTGATGAAGAATTTGAGCGTTTATTACCGAATATCAGGACTTATCTGGAGAAAACGGAGTTGCCTGCTTGGCATCCACCAAAAAAGATTGGTTTCTTTCGTCATTTAGTTGTACGCAAATCATTTGATACTAATCAGCTACTGATCAATTTAGTGACTTCTTCACAAGGTCTTGAATCATTCGATCGGGAAGCATTTTCGTCATTTATGCAAGAAATTATCGGTGATCGCCTAGCAGGTTTACAACACACAGTAAACGATGATGTGGCTGATCGCGCAAAGATTGAAAATGGAGAAAATGGATTGCTTTATGGTGACCCTGTAATACTTGAGAAACTGAAAGGTTTGCTATTTGAAATTAGTATGGAGAGCTTTTTTCAAACCAATCCTAAAAGTGCAGAACGTCTTTACACGAAAGCAATTGAATATGCCCAAGAAAATGTTGATTTAAATGGGAAAGTATTGATGGATCTCTTCTGTGGCACAGGCACAATCGGTCAGATCATGGCGAGTCAATTAGAAGATGTGAAGGTAATAGGCGTTGACATCGTTCCGGAAGCCATAGAAGATGCAAAGCGCAACGCCGAACGAAATGGTGTAAAAAATATTGATTTTTTTGCGGCAGATGTAGGTAAATTCTTATTGGAATATCCGCATTATGAGAATCAAATTCATACGATTATGCTGGACCCTCCGCGAGCCGGAATTGCACCAAAAACGTTAAGAAAGGTTATTCGCCTGAACGCAGAACAAATCGTATATATTTCTTGTAACCCATCAACACAAGCGAGAGATACTGCTACTCTGGAGGAGCACGGTTACCAACTTAAGAAGTTAAGTTTAGTTGATCAGTTTCCGCACACCAGCCATATAGAAGCTGTTGCTCTGTACGAGAGAACTATTCGGGATTAAGTTTTCGTCGATTTCATGGCTATTCTTGTTGTGCGTAAGTTTGTCGTTGCGCAAATTTTTGGCAGATTGCGTGCGATTTTGATTTCTAACCATTAGATTTGATGTAAATCGCTGTAGTATGCTCAGGATTTCCTTTCTTTTTGCCTTCGTACTTCTTCTCGCACAAAATGTGTATTCGCAACGAGCATCAAATAATTGATTTTCTTTTTGACTTTTCGGTCAGCATCTTATCGAGCATCTTGCATCGAAAGCAAGGGGTCCATGAATTCATCCGAAAAATGATCTAAATAGGCAAAACAAAACTGTTCCCTTTTAATTAGATTATATATGTCGTAAATTATCATGGTTTGAGGTGTATACGTAAATGTATAAAAGAAACGGCTGAATAATCAGAAATATTGGCAGAATATTCTTTTTTTCGACGAATGCAGAAATGTCTAGATTAAAGTAAGTTTTATTTGTACTAATGTTTGCCATCGAAACTTAAAAACAACACGGTATTCACGTGAATGAACAGTTATGTATTCGGTTGGTAACAATTTAATGTCTTTTTTCAGCAACCGGGCTACTTCCTCGAATGACATCCCTACACGCAGGCCTCCTGGTAGTGCAAGGTGGGGACCATTTGCTTCTAATGATTTTAGTTTACCACGTCCGTTGTAAATTTGGTATCTTAGACTATATTCTTTACCGTATGTGAAATTTTGATAAATACCAGTAGCCAAAGTATCTATTGTCTCTTTTAGTACAGGAGCCCATTTTGAAATCATTAACTGTTTGTTCGTTTCAAGTGTGATGGCTTGGTGCAAGAAGAAAACATGATCAATTTCATCTTGTTTTGCTTCAAATTTCAACGTATCCTTTGACTCCAAATTATTGAGCGTATCAAAGTGTTCAGCATACCGTTTCCATTCATCACCACGCTTGTATATGAGATAACCTTCCTTCCTGAACAGCTCCTCTAATTCTTCCATTTGCTTTTCGGCTTTTGGATAATTGAATTTTGTGTAGTCATCTTCAAAAACGATTGGCTCCTTCGACCAAATTTTGATTTGATCACAAGCAAAACAGATCGACAGTGATGCCACCGGTTCATGTCGTTCGTTATGGTATATGATACCGTGATGAGGTAAATAACATTTTGAAAGTCCATAAACTAATTCGTCAACGCCAAATTTGAAAATATCGAGAATACCTTTGTTTAATTCATCCGAAACTAATTGTCCGTTTCCCACTTTGGTTTCGGCATATATACCATCCCTGTAAATGGAGGGTTGATTCATGTGTGGCGCTTCTAATTCAATATTAAAATAATGCATTTTCGCATAGGCAAAATCCACATTTGGAAACCTGAATCCACCGGCATAGACCGTAAATTGAAGACAGACAGACAATACAAGAAATATCTTTTTCATAGTGACGTTTTTGGTTCTTCTATAAAACTAAATTTAAATAAATTAATCGAATTAAATCTTGCTCATCTTCGTTGTGCAAATTCGATGCCGACAATTTATTCAAGAGCAATAGCTTATTATATCCATAACAAACTCCCAATATTTCATTAATTTCATGATTCGATTAGAATTGGATAATGTTTAAACCTAAAGGATCACTTGCCAGTCGAAATGCGCTCGTCTATTTTGTTCTCTTTCTTGTAGGGATTGGAGTTACTGGTTTGGCGCTTTTTTCATACAGTTCTCGGGAGATTATTGATCTTACAGAGAAGCGACTAACACATACCGCAGAAATGATTCGTCTTAAATTGATGGATCATACCGATAACTTAGAAAAGGACATAAATCAACTGGCTGGTAGCCCACTACTATCAAGGTATTCTGCTGATACTTCTCAAGCAAACCTAAATATTTTAACGCAGGAATACATCTCGGTTTTAAAAAGCAAACCAAACTTTTTCCAAATTCGCCTTATCGAGATCAATGAACTGGGGCGGGAAATAATTCGAGTCGAACGAAAGAACGATATTTTAATGGAGACACCGACTGCCGAATTGCAGTACAAGGGAGATCGCGATTATTTTATTGAACTTAGTAATATGCCCTTGGATAGTCTATATTATTCAGATATCAACCTCAATAGGGAGCATACTAAAATAAGCGAGCCGAGAATACCAACACTAAGAATGGGTAAAAGACTTGAAGCCAACAAACTTGGTGAAGTTATTTTGATTGTCAATATTGATTTGAACAATATTTTTAATGAATTAGAGCAGTTGTTGCCAGAATCCTACGAATTGAGGATCCTCAATAAGGATTTACATTATTTAATTCATCCAAATCAAGTTTCAACTTTCACTTTTGAGTATAATCAACCGAGTTTTTTTAGTGAAGAATTCGAAGAGGATATTTATTTGGATGAGAAAGGAGAATGGAAAAATGAATTCCAAACAGAAAAATCGATGGTAAGTTGTGTAGACATACCGTATGGTCGGAGGAATAGATCATTAAGGGGAATGGTAACGGCTGACAAATCGATCATTCTAAGTTCGTTTTACACTTGGCGGAACAAGGTATTATTTCTGATACTAGGTGTTGCATGTGTGTTTTTACTCCTAGCATTTTTCTACATGAGACGTCAATCAAAAGAGCTGAACAGTATTACAGCTCAATTGAGTTCTTTTGCAAACGATCCCACTCCTATGGAATTAACCATCAAACGTAATGATGAAATTGGTGAATTGGCGAGTAGTTTTGAATTGATGTCAAAGAAAATATCGGAGAGTCAGCAATTGCTTGAGCACGCGCGAGAGAAGGCAGAAGAGGCTTATGCTGAAAAGAATATGTTTCTCGAAAACATGAGTCATGAAATTCGCAATCCGCTTCAGACAATTATAGGCACGGCGGAGATCTTAGAGCAAAACAAATTAAATCCGTCTCAACAGCCATTTATCAACTCATTGAAGTTTAGCGCCACTCAATTAAAATCCTTGGTAACGGATATTTTAGATTATGGCAAAATAAAGGCTGGTCAAATTGAGATAAATCCAACTTGGAACCGATTAGATATATTTTGTGAGGAATTGATTCAATCCTTGGGGCACATTGCTCAGAGAAAAAGTATTGACTTGAAATTTGAATTTGACCCCGCCTTAATCGGGAAGCATTTTTATTTCGACTCTGTAAGACTTTATCAAATTCTTAATAACCTATTGAACAACGCTTTGAAATTCACGGCTGAAAAGGGACAAGTAAGTCTGACGATTATGGGAGAGGATAAGGATATGGTGCAATTTGCAGTTAATGATAATGGTGCGGGTATGCCTAAGAAGGAGTTGTCACGAATTTTGGAGCGTAATTATACATCAGATTATTCTTCTGGTGCAGGCTTAGGATTAACTATTGTTAAAGAGCTTTTAAAAATTCAGCACAGTGAGATTAATGTTCACTCAGAAAAAGGGGAGGGTAGCTCTTTTACTTTCGAACTACAAATGGCGGTTAAAGGTAAAGAAGAGGAGTTAATCGTCGATAAGGAAATGAGTGATCAGCAGAATTTCGCCGGACTTTCACTTTTAATTGTTGAAGACGATGAAGAATTAAAAAATTGGTATGCCCATTTGTTCAAGTCATCTGATTTAACCATCGTGAATGGACCAAACGAAATACCTTCTGATAAACAATGGCAGGTGATTATTACAGATTTAAATTTTGAAAATAGCAGAATCGAACCTCGCGAATATATCCTGCAGTTATTGCCGAAAGTAAATATAGACGGTTCAATAATTATTGTTTCGGGTAATGATGCAAGTCAATTTCAGGAATCTAAACTCGCGCTCTATTTTTACGCCAAACCGGTTAATCGTCAGGTTCTGTTGGATAGAGTTCGACGATCCATGAAGGGGATAGAATTTGGAATGCCCGATTGCGAGCAAATTTCCAAAGACTATGACTACGAGTCTTCATTAATTCAAAATGCCATGAGGATTTTGCTTGAGGAATGGGAGAAGGATAAACAACGCTATCGAGAAGCTATACTAAACAAGAATATAGGAGATTTTGACGCTATTTCGCACAAGATATTAGCCACAGTTAGGCGTTTCAAATTGGATAAATACTCACATTTATTAGAAACCATTCGCGAAAAGATGTTGGACGATCAAGAAGATCTTGAATTCTGGCAAGAAAAACTCAATAATTCCATGGAGTTTATAGCCTCCGAGATGAATACGTTCCGATTAGATCTGAAAAATAATCGCTAAAGCGACTTCCAATCATTTAGAAGTTCATTTATATCGTCTCTATACTTCGGTCCTATAGGGACATGATTTCCGCTAACCACTACATGATCTGTTCCGATCGATTCGAGTAATTCTTTATTAATCAAGTATGATTTATGAATGCGCATAAATTGAGGAGGCAACTCTTGCTCTAATCGCTTCATACTCATTAAACTCATTACCTTTTTGTTTTCCATATAGAAAACAACATAATTGGCTTCTGATTTAACATATTGTATTTCACTAGGGTTAAGAATCACTTTGTCGTTGCCATCCTTTACGATGAGTTTATTCTTTTTATTGGTTGGTTGAATTGGTTCTGAACTTAGCATTCGTTGTTGCAATCGCGAAACAGCCTTAAGAAAACGTTCGTACGTAATTGGTTTCACAAGAAAGTCGATGACTTGTTCATAATTGTAAGACTTAGCTCCAAAAGCCTCTTCGGTTGTTACCATAACAACTGGAATGCTTGCAGGGAATAATTCAAGTAGATTTTGTCCATTTAAATCTGGAAGGTTGAAATCAAGAAAGATAAGATCATAACTACCTGCGTTAACGGCATGCAAGGCCTGACTTCCGTTCATGACAGATACGCATGAATCAATCCATTCATGTTTGGAGCAGAAATGTTTGATTAAATCACCAATAAGCGGATCATCATCAACAACCAAGCAATTGATATTTTTAGTATTCGTCATCTATTTTGCAATTTTCATCAATTCTGGCTTAACTAATATCAATTACTAATGATATTTCATCCATCCAAACTACCACTTCATCAATTTAGTTTTACTAAACATTAGATATTAGGTAGTTTCATACTTTGATAAAACCAAATTTACACAAATGAAATTAAAACAAATTAGTTTATTGGCGTTAGGTCTTCTCTTAATCACAGGATGTGGTAGTTCTGAGGAAACGAATGAAGAAGGAACCACGTCAAATGAACCGGTTGAGACTGAGGAGAAAAGAGGTACAGAAAACGTAGCCTATATTTGGGGTGAGGCGGCTTTGCAAGGAACGGCGATGGATACTGATCGTTTTAAGCCACGTCCCACGGTTACTTCTCGTTATCTCGGGTTGATCTTCACCAGTATTTTTGATGCGTGGTCGAGATATGATGCTAATGCAATCCCAGTTTACGCAACGGAAATTGAGCGTCAACCAGAGGCAGAGCATACGATAGAGAACAAAGAGAAAGCTATCAGTTATGCGGCTTATACGGCTTGTGTTGAATATTACTATTCTGACAGCATGTATTTTAAAGATATTATGAAGGATCTTGGATTTGATCCTGAAGTGAAGTCAATGGATGTGAATACACCAGAAGGTGTTGGGTACATGGCTGCAAAAGCAGTTATTGATGCACGGCGTGACGATGGTTCTAATCAATATGCTGCTCATGAAGGTTCTGATGGGATGCCATATTTTGATTATACAAACTACGAACCGGTAAATTCACCTGATTTAAATACGGATATCAATCGCTGGCAACCAAAATATTTTGCAGATGGTAAAGGTGGAACATACGCACCGAAATGTTTGACTCCACATTGGTATTTGGTAGAGACAATCGCCTTGGACTCAGCATCGGAGTTTAGACCAGGTCCTCCGCCAATGATGGGTTCTGAACAACTAAAAGAAGAGTTGAAAGAAGTAATTTCCATCCAACAAAACATGACAGATCATGACAAGGCTTTAGTTGAGTTTATGCGTGATGGTCCTCAGTCAGTTCAGCAAGCCGGACACTGGTTGAAATTTGCTCAATACGTGTCAAGACGTGATAATCATACATTGGACGAGGATGTTAAGATGTACTTTTTAGTGGAGCTTGTAGCAATGGATGCATTTATCGCATCATGGGATTCGAAAATGTATTATGATTTTGCGCGTCCATACCAATTAGTCCATGAAGCATACGAAGGAGAAACAATTTATGGATGGAAAGGTGAAGGAGAAGGTTTTGGAGATATAGACGGTTCTCAATGGAGACCTTACTCACCGGCAATTTTCTTATGTCCTCCTTTCCCAAGTTATACATCAGGTCACAGTACAATTAGTGGCGGGTGTGCTGAGGCACTTAAATTATTCACTGGTTCTGATGAGTTTGGTGATGAAGCGACTATTCTTGCTGGTGAATTAACAGAGACGGATCCTGCTTTCTATGGTGATTCGATAACATTGAAATTTCCAACTTTTACAGAGGCGGCAGAAATGGCTGGTCAATCTCGTGTAATGGGAGGATATCACATTCAAGCGGATAATGTTGCTGGTCTTGAGTTAGGAAGAGATGTCGCGCATAAAGCTTGGGATTTTTACAACGCTCATTTGGGTGTTGAACAATAATTAAATACTGTCATTGTGAGTATATCAAAGAAAACGAAGTTGAAATTATTAGCCATCTCGATAGGGTTGATCTATATCTGGTTTGGTGCTTTGAAATTCTTTCCAGAATTAAGTCCGGCAGAGAGTTTGGCAACAGAAACAATAGATGCAATGACCTTTCATTTGTTACCTGATGGTATGGGTTATTTGATGTTAGCCATCCTCGAAGTTGCAATAGGAATTGGATTGATGGTTGGCAAGCAACGACGTTTTTTTGTTATAGCTGCTTTAGTTCATATGGTTTGTACGTTTGTGCCACTATTTGCATTTCCAGAGCTGTCATTTAAAGAGGCGCCATATGGATTTACTATAGTAGGACAGTACATTATGAAAAATCTTGTAATTATTGTAGCGCTCTTAATCTTAATGCCACCGCGTAAAAGAGGTGCAGCAAACATTGAAGCTGTTAGTGAAAAACTAGAAAAGGCCTAACTTTTAGCTAGTTTTAATATAAAAAAAGAGGTGCTTTTTAGCACCTCTTTTTTTGTTTATTCATTTTGATTATCGATCTTTTCTGTTTCGGCCCAACAATGTTTACCAAAGCCTTCATGTTGCCCTTGATGTTTGTGATGCTTGAAATGCATAGCTCCTGCAGTTAAGGCTCCGAATGTTATTACTGCAGTGATGAATGAGATGATATAATTTCTTCGTTTCATAATATTCTTTTTATGGTTTAACAATGACCTCTGTATCCGTAATTCTGCGTTTTAGCGCGAAATTGGTCGTATTCATCTTCATTCATATTTCGCAGACTTTCAGCAAATGCCATTTTTCTATTGTGCCAGTGTTGTCTTTTCCATTTTCCCACTCCAGATAATCTGAAGATGGCTCCGATTAAAAGGATAATGAGTACAAAGCGAAATGTTACAAAGAATAGTACATGTAATAATAGGCCGATTAGTATTGATCTAAAGATTGATATTTTCATTTGTTTCGTTTTTTATTGTTCTACAATTTTGTTGACGAATGATCGCTAAGAATATTTTAGTATTCTTTCGTAATTTTGGAAAATGGAAAAAGAATTTTGGGAAAATCGCTGGGAAACAGGTCAGACAGGATGGGATATAGGTACCGTTTCTGCACCCATTAAAGAATACATAGATCAACTCAATAATAAAGCAATTAAAGTCTTGGTTCCTGGCTGCGGCAATGCTTATGAGGCGGAGTATCTTTGGGAGAAAGGTTTTAAGAACACTTTTATTGTTGAAATTGCAAAAGGCGCCATTGATTCATTTCGAAAACGATATCCGAATTTTCCTGAAGATCAAATATTACACGAAGATTTTTTCAATCTCAGCAAAAATGCACATCAATTTGATCTTATTATAGAGCAGACATTTTTTTGCGCAATTCATCCTTCTAGACGATCAGAATACGCCAGTAAAATGAATGATTTGATAAAGCCAGGCGGTAAACTGATTGGGCTTTTGTTCGATTTTCCCCTAGAGTCAGGACCTCCATTTGGTGGTCATAAGGATGAATATATAGAATACTTTGATTCTTATTTTAAGATCAAGACACTCGAACGTGCTAAAAATTCAATTGAACCAAGAGCTGGCCGAGAATTTTTCATGATTTTAGAGCGTCGATAGCATTAACCTATTGCTCAATTCGCTTGATCAAGTCAACAAGACGGTTTGAATACCCAGCTTCGTTGTCATACCAGGAGACTAACTTTATCATCCGACCAACAACACTCGTCAAGAGAGCATCGAAAGTAGCAGAATAAGTACATCCCAATATATCTCTCGATACAATTGGGTCCTCGGTATAATCAAGAATTCCTTTTAGATCGGTTTCAGCGGCATTTTTAAAGGCAGCATTGATATCAGTCGTGGATATTTCATGATCCATAATAAACGTCATATCAGTCAATGAACCATCAGGAACAGGTACCCGAATTCCGCAACCTCCCATATGTCCATCTAATTCGGGAAATATTTTTGTAATGGCTTTTGCGGCTCCAGTAGTCGTTGGAACTATTGATTCTGCAGCAGCTCGAGCTCTTCTTAAGTCTTTATGAGGTGCGTCATGCAAACGTTGATCAGAAGTGTATGAATGAACAGTTGTGATGTAGCAACTTTCAATTACTCCTAGCTGTTTCATGACATACACTAATGGAGCTGCAGAATTTGTCGTGCAGGATGCGTTTGAGATAATTCGTTCTGATCCATCAAGAATATGGTCATTAACACCTAAAACGACGGATTTAATGCAGTCTGATTGTGGCGGAGCACTTAGAACTACTTTCTTCGCACCGGCATCTAGATGCTTGCTAGATAATTCTTTTGTCCGAAAAACACCTGTTGATTCTAATACTACATCTATAGCTAGGTTTTTCCATGGTAGGTTGCTTGGATCTTTTTCACGCAACATCTTCACAGCTTTGCCATTAATTATAATTGTGTCATCTGCAACTTTAATGGTGCCATCGAATCTACCGTGCACTGAATCGTATTTAAGCAGATGGGCAAGGGTAGAGGGATCACTTAAATCATTGATGGCTACAATTTCAATGTCTTGATCTTTACTCGCTATTCTTGTGAAGTATCGACCAATTCTACCAAATCCGTTAATTGCTAAGCGTACTGCCATTTTCTTATTTTTTGTGAAGGTAGAAAAAAATCATGCTAAGACACTTGAGAATTGCCAAAAGCACATTTTAATTTATTATTCGTTTCTTCCAGTTATTAATTAGGTAAAACAATATGAAATCTTCGAAGTTCGGGAGTTGCTTTGTTATTGATTGAGCAAATCTTCCAATTGTTCGAGCTTTTTTCGCTCTATTTCAATAATTGGTTTAACCGTGTTGAGTAAATTTCTTGATTTTTTTATTTGCTCCATTCTGCACTCGTATTCATTTTCATTGATATCGCCTAGATCCAATGCGATTTGAACACGTTCTTCTGCTGCCAATAATTTGTCTTCAATTCCAAGGACGGATTCTTCAATTATGGCTAATCGCTCAGTACCTTTTTTGTGTATTGTTTTTGCTTCATTAATTACTTCTTCCGCATAGGCAGCGGTGAATAAAACTGTTGGTAAGCTGTCGGTTATGATTTCAAGCCGATTGGATTCCTCAGTATTTTGTCCAATAACATGAATACTTAAAAACAACAAGATGAATAAAGAACTTGCTTTCATTGCTTATATACCGTTTAAGAGTGAATCAATACGCTGATCTACTTCTTCAGTATGTCTCTCTAATTCAATAAGCCCAATGTTAATACTATCGCTTAGGTCTTCAATCATCTTTACCTCACTGCTGTCAAGGGTGGCTGTATTGTCTTGAATAACTTCTTCGCTGGCTCCACCGCATGCAGACAAACTTAAAAAAATAGAAATTATAAAGGCATTTCTCATATCTGAATTTAATGACGTACCGTAAAATTAATAAACTAATGTTGAGAATTTAAAACAGCATAAATGGATTTATGTTCTACTGTTCGATCTGAATTCGATTGCAATTTGAATAGCATGTGAATTTGCCATTTCTTGCAAAGCCAAGCAGTGTAATTCCATACTCTTTCGCAAAGTCTATAGCAAGGGTTGATGGCGCGGATACAGCCATAATTAATGGAATTCTTGCACGGAAAGCTTTCGAAACAATCTCATACGAAATTCTACCGCTAAACATGATTATTTGAGCATTGCTGAGTTCTTTTTTTTTGATTAGATCGCCAATAACTTTATCCATAGCATTGTGCCGACCTATGTCTTCTTTAATAATCAGAAGTTCGCCCCCTTTAGTGAAAGCGGCAACTCCATGGCATCCACCGGTTTGTTTAAAGTTTTCTTGGACAGTTACCATTTTTAATTGCATGTTCAATAGATCACTGACCACAAATGAATCAAGATTGCTACCTGTATTAAAACTTTTTTCAGTTGCTTTTGGTGCAGGAAGATCATCAAGTGATTGCTTTCCACAGATTCCGCATGAGGAAACGGACAATAAGCTTCTTGTGCTTAAGTAACCATCGCCAATTTCATTCTCAGGAATAGAGAGGTTGATGCGATCTGTGTCACCGTTTTCATTCGTGAAAGTTTCAAATTCTAATTTGGTGTTCTTTCCAATAACATCTTCGGCAAACAATAAGCCAGTTGCTAATTCTTCTTCATTGCCCGGCGTTTGCATAACAACGGTAAAAGGTTTACCATTAATCTGAATTTCCAGTGCTTGCTCTACAGTCAATGGGTCGACCACTTTTGCGACCGACCCCTTTTCTATTTTTATTCCTTCGTATTCGTTTATTCCTTCCATTTAGGACAAACCAGAGATTTTTCCATTATTGTCAATTGTCATTCCCTCAGAGGCAGGAACCGCTGGTAAACCAGGCATACGCATCATTTTTCCGAGAATAGGGATAACGAATCCAGCACCAGCAGCAAACTCAAATTCCCTCACGTTTACAGAGAATCCAGAAGGGCGACCTAATAAATTGTCATTGTCTGAGAATGATTTTTGTGTCTTTGCCATACAAATTGGTAAAGCATTTAATCCTAAATCTTCAATTTTTTTGAGATCTGTCAATGCTTTCTTTGAATATTCAACACCATCAGCTCCATAAATTTCACGTGCAATTGTTTCGATTTTATCTTTAACCGATATATTCCAGTCGTATAATGGTTTGAACTCATTGTTTCCGTTTTCAACAACGTCAACAACGGCTTTCGCTAGATCGGTCATTCCGTCACCACCATCAGCCCAGCCGTTTGCAACTACAGCTTTTACGCCTTTTGCTTCACATCTCTCTTTAATTAGTTGTACTTCTTCTGGCGTGTCACTAGGGAAGGCGTTAACTGCAACAACCGGATTAAGTCCGAATTTTTGCATGTTCTCAATGTGTTTCTCTAAATTTTCAAGCCCTTTATTAACGCGATCAACGCTTGGCGTATTATACTCATCTTTTTGAGCCCCACCGTGATGTCTCAATGCACGAATCGTAGCCACCAAAACAGTTGCCTTCGGTTTTAAACCTCCTGAAACACACTTAATGTCTAGGAATTTTTCGGCACCTAAATCAGCACCAAACCCTGCTTCTGTAACAACATAATCAGATAAAGATAGTCCCATTTTTGTTGCAATAATGGTGTTGGTCCCTTGCGCAATATTTGCAAATGGCCCGCCATGTATAATTGCTGGGTTCCCTTCTAATGTTTGAACCAAGTTAGGGTTAATAGCATCTTTTAATAAGATTGCCATTGCGTTTTCTGCATTTAAATCACGAGCATAAATTGGCTTTTTATCGAAAGTTAAACCAATATATATATTTCCTAAACGTCTTTTTAAATCTTCGAAATCTTCAGCCATACAAAGAATAGCCATTACTTCAGAAGCGGGTGTAATATTGAACCCGTCTTCTCTCGGAATGCCATTTCCAGTTCCTCCTAGGCCGATGACGATATCTCTTAAAGCTCTATCGTTCATATCCATAACTCTTTTCCATGCTATGGTTCGCGGATCAATGCCCAGGCTTCTCGTTTTACTTTGGATATTATTATCAATCAATGCAGAAAGTAAGTTATTTGCTTTCTCTACTGCTGAGAAATCACCAGTAAAGTGAAGGTTGATATCTTCCATAGGAACGACCTGTGCGTATCCACCTCCGGCAGCTCCTCCCTTGATTCCGAATACAGGTCCTAGAGAAGGTTCACGCAAAACAACAGTAGTTTGCTTACCAATCTTATTTAGGCCTTCTGTAAGTCCAATAGAAGTTGTGGTTTTACCTTCACCAGCAGGAGTTGGGGTAAGAGCGGTAACAAGAATTAAATTATTGTTGTTTACCTTCGAATGGTCTATTAATGATATGGGTAATTTTGCTTTGTACTTACCATACATTTCAATGTTTTCCTCAGAAATACCGAGTTTTGCAGCTATCTTTGAGATATGCTGAAGCTCGGCAGCTTGAGCGATTTCAATGTCCGATCCTACCTGTTTAGTTGTCATAGTCTATTAGAATTTTTGCTTAACAATATAGCCATTTTTTCATATGTTAAGCTATAGAATTTAACGTTTCGTCATGATTATCGCAAGATTAGGCTAAATCGAACACCATTTGCACGTACTTCAAGGCATCTCGGTGCAAAATTCAACGTATTCCGATCAATATACAGCGTTTCAATACTCCGCATTAAACAGATTGGATACTCTATTTTGATGTTTGCGCCAGCATAGGCTATATCCAATGTGTTAAGGTGAGGAAGTTCATAGAATGATTTTGGCAACGCTGAGAGTTGATTCCAACCGATGAAGAGTTCGATTAATCCTTCAAGTTGACCAAATTCTTCGGGAAGATGGGTGATGTCATTATAATCGAGGTATAAATACGAAAGTGAATCTAACTCACATAATTCTTTTGGTACCGTTGTTAGTTCGTTAAAGTTCAATCGTAGTAGTTCTAAGTTTTTTAACCGTCCAATTGTACTGGGTAATTCTTTGATTTTATTTGCTTTAAGTGATAGTATTTCAAAATTAGGTAGAAGTCCAATTTCGTCAGGCAAAGAATCAATTTCATTACGACTGATAATCAATTTTCTGAGGTTTTTCAGATTTTGAATTTTAGGAGAAATGCGTCTAATTTTATTGATGTGTAAATTTAACTCTGTTAATTCCGTCATGTTATAAACGTAGTCAGGAATTTCAGTTAAATGGCTTCTGCTCAGGTTGAGTTTATAATTGGAACCACCCAATTGTATTACTGAACAGGATGAAATCACTGTCATTGAGAATAACAAAATGAGTCTGCTGAAAAGCCATTTTTTCATGATACTAAAGTTATACATAATTCAACTTATATTAGTGGTTTATACAAAATCGAAGTTGACTCGTTAATGCCTCATCTCGTCTCCATAATCATGCCTGTGAATAATATGTCTTGCTATTTGCAAGAATGTATCGATTCCATCATTTCACAATCTCATTCTGATTGGGAGTTAATAGCTGTCAACGATTTTTCTACCGACAATTCTTTCGAAATGCTATCAGATTACGCCAAGAAAGATGATCGAATCAAAGTGTTTAACAATCACAGAAAAGGAATAGTACCGGCATTGAGTCTGGCTTTCAGCAAAAGTTCAGGAGAATTTATAACCCGAATGGATGCTGATGATCGGATGACACAGAAAAAACTCGAGTTGTTAAAAAGTGCGCTAGATAATGATAAATCAATTGCTACGGGTAAAGTAAAATACTTTTCGGATAAACCCATTTCTGAAGGTTACTTAGGCTATGAAAATTGGTTGAATGCTCGAATTGATAATGATGATCATTGGAAGTTCGTTTATCGTGAATGTGTAATTGCCAGCCCTAATTGGCTGGTAAAGCGAGATTGCTTCGAAAAGGATATTGATTTGAATGACTTGGAATATCCGGAGGACTACGACATGGTATTAAAATGGTATGGATTGGGGTATGATATAGTCTCTTGTCCTGAATTAACGCATGAATGGCGTGAGCACCCTGATAGAACTTCACGAAACAATGACGCCTATCAACAACCCTCATTTTTTCAACTAAAAACGAAGCGGTTTATTGAATATGAGATTTTCCATGGAGAACGAATACAAGTGTTAGGAGCAGGTGATAAAGGAAAGTACGTAGCTCAGGAATTATTAGCACAGAACATCCCATTCGATTGGTTCGACTTTAAGGCTGAAGCTTATAATAATCCAATATTTGGTCAGAAAATTTAATCATTAAGCGATTTAAAGAAAGGGGTGAAAACAATCTTGACAGTTTGGCCTAAAAATGATAGTTCAAGGGCAGGTATTTGGCAGTTTCTCTCTGAATATCATCTTGTTTTTGGCAAGAATTGCTGGTTATTTTAGGGTAAATTGTAGCTTGGAAATGATTTGACCATTGGCGATCAAAGAAAGGGAGTGGGTACCGGGGTAATGTTTTCTGGTCGATAAATCTTTAAAATCGATTTTTTTATTCAATTCAAGCGATTCTCCTTTGTTTAGGGTCAATTCTCTCAATTGAAAGACTTTGGTATTGATTTTTCCCGTTTTTTTGACGTACCCAATGGCGTATTCAAGTCTGAACTTGGCTGATTTTCCATTGTTAATTAATTCCACCGAGAAATGATTTGAATCACCTATTTTCAGCCATTTGTGATTTATCTCGAATGCTTTTAATTCGAGGTTTTTGATGGATCCAAACCCGAATAAGATCATTGCACCTTGGTTTCCCTTTTTTAATAATGTTCTCAGTGCATGTTTACATACCCACTGTGTAGTTGGAGATTCATTTACCCATTTTTTACAAAGGTTAAGTACCAATTCAGGATGGCTTTTTGATATGTCATTTAAATTATTGGCAACGCTCCGGTAGACGTAATCTTCGGAATCATTTCTCAAATTTTCTAATATCGAAATGATAGGTGATGGGTCTGATTCTAAATGTTTTAATTTCATCGCCCATGGTAACAACGGTCGACATCCTTCACTGGCTAATCTTCTGATATGTTTGTTTGGATCTTCCGTCCATTTTAGCATTTGTAGTATTGTTTCAGGATACTTCACAATGAAAGGGCGAATTGCAAATTCAGCGGTAGAAAACTGTGTAAAGAGCAAAAGCGCTTCAATCGAGGTTTCGTAATGTGCAAGACCATAAAACTCAACAAATGTTGGAAATACAATTGCAGTGAGTCCATTAAATTGGGGAACAACTCCCTTTAGAATTTCTACCTGTTCTTCATAAGAACAGTCTAGGTGCTTATTTATACATTCAGCAAGATGCGCTGTTCGTCGTTTTAGAGGCATGTCAGACCATTCGTCATTCAGCACACTCTCAAGAAATTGTTTATCATCAAAACTTTTATAGTTTGAATTTAAAGCCTTTCCTAGAGATGCAATCCACTCTTTCGAGTATAAATCTTTTAATAATTCTGCCATTTATAGCTGATTTATCCATTCAAAATGACCGGTGTTTAGAGGTGAGGGCTTTTTATCAAAAATCCCATAAACAGATGACCCGGTCCCTGTCATCGAAATATACAGCGCGCCGTTGTTTTTTAGTGACATCAATAATTCAGATATCTCGGTATGTTCAGGCACAATTGATTGCTCAAAATCATTTATAACTTCATGCTTCCAAAATCGAGGTTTTGCTTCCTGAATTAGTTCTAAATTGAATTTGTTTTCACTGGCTTTAACTCCTCTAAAGGCTTCCTTTGTACTGATGTAGATACCCGGATTTACAAGTTGGATATAATACTTGTTTAAGTCCAAGTCTAATGGCTGTACATTTTCGCCCTTTCCAGTTATATAGGCTGGTTTTTGATGAATGAAAAAGGGGCAATCACTGCCCAGCTCTGCTGCTCTTTTCTCTAGCTCTTTAATTGTTAATTCGAGTTTAAACAACTCGTCTAGTAGTAAGAGCATTGCTGCTCCATCTGCTGATCCTCCGCCAAGTCCAGCTCCCATCGGAACATTTTTGTGCAAGTGAATTTTTACGGGTGGTAAATTAAAATCATCTTGCAAGTTATAATATGCCTTTACCACTAAATTGTCAGAATGATTACCTGATATGGATAATCCAGAGGCGTGCAGCGAAAAATGATCATGTTCCACAACCTCCAATATATCAGTTAAGGATAATGGATAAAATACACTTTCAAGGTTATGATATCCATCTTCTCTTTTGTCAAGAATTGATAAACCAATATTTATTTTACAGCCTGGGAAGATTACCATCGCGTATCACGCATTAATCAGCAAAGATACCTAAAGTCAAATTGCTTTGAACATTTCCACAATAATAGTTAACTTGAGCAATGAAAACAATAAACAATCAGATGATTTTAAAAAGACTTTTATTTGTTATCAGTATCGGTGCTTGTTTACATTTATTTGGGCAAGATTGGAATACGATTAAGACATTTACACCTGCACAAACAATTCAAGATGTAATCCCACTAAACGAGACATCTTGGATCGTTTCAAGTTCATTATACAGCGGGACAGGTCTGAACATGAAACGATCTATTGACAATGGAGAAACGTGGGTTGAAGAATATTCTGGCTATACAAGTCAATCATTCAGAAGCATTGCGTCTCCTGATGGTGAAACCAGTTTTGCAATAGCCAATTCGGCTGTGCTGATTACTGATAATGGAACAGGAACTTGGGAGACCGTTGACGTTCCAGTTGATGTTCATTTGCGTGATATTTACTTTTTGAATGAGACAGACGGATGGATTGGTGCAGATGCTGGAGTGATTCTTAAAACAAAAGATGGTGGAGAAACATGGGTAGAATTAGAAACTACTGGAACTGTCGGAGGTAGTATTAATGATATTTATTTCATGGATGAAAATGTCGGATTTATTTGCGGTTTCAATTATTTCCAACGTTCTGTAGATGGCGGATTAACTTGGACTGATATTGAGGGCTTTGAAGCAGAACACGCCATGTATCAATTGCAAGAGATGCATTTCGAAGGTTTTAACACAGGTTGGGTTTGTGGTGATATTGGTTATATCTATAAGACAGAAGACGGAGGTTTAAATTGGACAGCGCAAACAAGTGGAACAGAGGTTTCCCTCCAGGGTATATCATTTGCTACAGAAAACTATGGTTTTGCCTGTGGTTTCGAAGGTACAATTTTAGGTACGACAGACGGTGGAGAAACGTGGGCAGTGTCAACTACAGATACTGATGAGCATATAATGGCTATTGATTTTAATGCCGATAGAGGGATTGCGGTATCACATTCTGGACAAGTTTTGTATATGGATCTACCATTTGTAAAACTTGCCGAAGAAGCTGAGATCACATTTAATATATATCCTAATCCATGTATTGACTTTTTAGTGATCGAATCAATGGAATGGCCAGAGCGTGCGTTGTTTGAAATCAGGGACTTATCGGGTAGAGTTATACATCATAGTTTAATTTCAAATGAGCCAATTGACACGCGCCAACTGCCTGATGGCAACTATATGTTGTATATTTATTCGGGTGAAAAATGGTTAGTTAAGAAGTTTATTAAAGCGTAGATTAATGGCATAGATGATACGCTGCCAATAAAAAAATATTAAATTTGACGCTCGTTTAATTGAGATTATTGAAAACGGATATTAACTATCCCGATAAAAATAAAAACATGACAAATTATCTACCATTCGAAGAGCCGATAAGTGTAATCGAAGAAGAGATTATTAAAGCAAGAGAAATTGAGGCAAATAGTGGTGTGAGCAGCTCTAAAATGATCAAAGATCTAGAGAAACAACTCAAAAAAACCACTGAAGATATATTTAAAAATCTTACACCTTGGCAACGCGTGCAATTGTCAAGACACCCAGACAGACCTTATACCCTTGATTATATTCAAGCACTTACGGGAGGCGATTTCATAGAGCTTCACGGCGATCGAAATATCAAAGATGATAAAGCAATGGTCGGTGGATTTGGAAAGATTGACGGAGAGACAGTAATGTTTGTAGGTCAGCAAAAAGGAACGAACACGAAACAGCGTCAATATCGCAACTTCGGTATGCCAAATCCGGAAGGATATCGAAAAGCATTACGCCTTTTTAAATTGGCAGAAAAATTCAATAAACCAGTTGTTACTTTAATCGATACCCCAGGCGCATTTCCAGGTTTAGAAGCAGAAGAAAGAGGACAAGGTGAGGCTATTGCTCGCAACATCTATGAAATGATGAACTTAAAGGTGCCGGTGATTTGCATCATTATTGGTGAAGGTGCTTCAGGTGGAGCATTAGGGATAGGGGTAGGAGATAAAGTGATCATGTTGGAAAACTCTTGGTACTCTGTTATTTCTCCAGAAAACTGTTCAACGATTTTATGGAGAAGTTGGGATTACAAAGAGCAAGCGGCCGAAGCATTGAAGTTGACATCGACGGATATGAAAGGGTTAAAAATTGTTGATGAAGTAATCAAAGAGCCTCTGGGTGGTGCGCATCGTTTTAGAGAAGAAACGTATGAGAACGTCAAAAAGACCATACAAAAACACCTGAGTAAACTGACTGCGATGGATCCGCAAAAGCGTTGCGAAAATCGAATCGATAAATTCTGTAAAATGGGTGTATACAAAGGGAAATAGTATTTCCCTTCAGCGAAACTATGATAGGAGCGGATTTCGAAAAAATCCAATTTCAACTTTTTGGTTGGGAGTTGGTGGAGCCGATGGCACTCATTACTGATACAACCTTAGGAGTTCTCAGTGTTTGGTTGGGTATAATGCTGATTAAACTTAAAAAAGACCATCCTTTTAGAACGTATTGGATCTGGTTCTTTTTACTTTTTGGCGTTGGTGCTTTTGTAGGAGGTTTAGGGCATATATTTTTCAATTATTGGGGCGTCTATGGTAAATTGCCGTCTTGGCTGTCAGCACCAGCTGCTATTTTTTGCCTCGAGCAAGGTATGATTGCTGCTAATCCAAGACTTAAGCGAATCGATTTATTAAAATTGATCTCTTTTTGGAAAATAGTTTTGGTTTATATCATTTTTGCACTCGTTTTTTCTTTCGGACCTTTAGATGAAAAGCCTGGTTTACCTTTCTTGCCGATTGCATTTAACACCATCTTTGGAGTGATTCTAACGGCCGGTGTGCTCGGTAACAGTTACGCTAAGAAAATTGGTCCGGAATTTAAATATTTTGTCTATGGTGTCCTAGTGCTTTCGCCATCTGCTGCTATCTTTTTGATGAAGATCAACCTTCACCAATGGTTTGACAAAAACGATCTCAGTCATATCTTGATGATGATCGGCATAACTTATTTTTTCTTTGGTGTCAAGCGTTCTATCAAATACCTAGATACAAAGGATATATAAAATCGATTTCGTAGATACCGTTCTAAGTTCTATCTTTAGGGCTGTACCAATATATTACACGTATGATATTCGAATTTAACGGATTTAAGCCGGTGGTGAATGAGTCGGCATTTATTCATCCTCAGGCCACAGTTACTGGAAATGTAATTATCGGTAAAGATGTTTACATAGGGCCAAGTGCAGCGTTACGGGGAGATTGGGGACAGATTATTATAGAAGATGGCTGCAACGTGCAGGAGAATTGCACAATTCACATGTTTCCAGGAACAACTGTTTTACTTAAGGCAGGTGCGCATATTGGTCACGGGGCAATCATTCATGGTGGAACAATTGGTGCAAACAGTCTAATCGGAATGAATTCTGTTATTATGGACGATGCCGTTATTGGCGATGAATGTATTATTGGTGCATTGTGTTTTGTTCCGGCAAAAATGAATATCCCCAAACGAAGTTTAGTTGTTGGCAATCCAGCCAAGATCATTAAAGAAGTGTCGGATGAAATGATTGAATGGAAAACAAAAGGAACTGCTTTGTATCAGCAATTACCGAAAGAATGTTTTGATACTTTGAGAGAAGTGGAGCCGTTAAGAATGGTTGAACCAAACCGACCGGAACAAGCTTCAATGTATGCGACTTGGGAGAAGGTCAAGAAAGGGGAGTAGTATCCTAACCATATAATTTAAACGTTTAAGCTAAAATGGCATAGATTTTGAAATACTTTGTGGAAACAAGGTGTATGAAACGAACATTACAATTATTTATTCTCGCAATTTTATCGACAAGTTGTGGTCTTGCAGCAGAACCAACCGCAGTTAATTTAACAAATCAAGGAAGAATTGATTGGGTATATTATGATATGTCTGATCAATTTGAATTACAGCCTTTGGATGGATTATACATGAATGGAAAGGGTGAGGTTTTGATGTTGCGTTTGAATTATCAAGGAAATCAATTTTTAATAAATCAATGGGGTTTTGCTCAAGGATATATACAAGGGTCATTTCAGACAGAATTAGACAATAAAGGCAAGCTGGAACGCTTTCTAGTTAATTACAGTACCGTTTTGAGATTTGATTATGATTTTGATGGAAGACTAGAGGAAGTGCGTGACGGATCATTTAACACCCTTTTTGAGTTGGATTATAACATGGATGGATCATTAGATCGCATTGATAAAGGAGGTTTTGATTTTTTTGCACGATTCTACTATAATTTGGACGATCAGCTGGACGGTATTAAGGATGACAATTTCAATGAAATCTGGGATATTGATTACAGTTTTGATGACCAAATTGATGAGATTGAAAATGGCAGTTTTAAGACATTGGCAAACTTCCAATATTTTCAAGAATCCTTGCATGCGATTGCCAATTATGGCTCAAATACACGTTTTTACATTAATGCATCACACGTGGATTATTTGAGCGGATGGGTGCAAGAAGCACACGACAATCATGGCGGTTGGGGACATGATCCTGTCTGTTCGCAGCCAGCTGCGCAATTTTTTCGGCATGCTAATTTTTCAGGAATTGCATTGAATTATGCAGCTGGTGAGTTAGCAGAATTACCAACAGGTTGGAATGATGAAATTTCTTCTATCACAATTCCATCGGGATATTTATTGGTGGTATATGAACATGTTGGATTTACTGGAGTCAACAAAGTCTTGCAAGGCAGCTGGACTGTAAATGATGCTTTTGATTGGTGGAATGATCGCATATCTTCATTCCGACTGGTTAAGATATAAGTACATCAATTCTTCCAACGTTTCCAGACTGAAAACCGTTTCTTTAATCAACAAGTGCCATAGCTGAGTATTTTGCATTGTAGAATATTCATTTTCAGATAAAATATGGCTAAATTTAAAGTATGGTTAAATCAATTTCGCAGTATTTATTGCTTTTTGCAGTCTTGTTTTCACAAAGCGTTCGTGCACAACTGAATATCACTGAGGTCGGTTTTTTGGATGTGCCTGAAATGCATGCCACAGGTTTGAATGATGTTTGGGGTTATGAAGATGAAACTGGCATCGAGTACGTGCTGGTTGGAGCCATGGATGGTGTCTCTATTGTTGATATTTCAGATCCTACAGCACCAGAAGAAGTTTTTTGGGTGGATGGTTTAAACTCTATTTGGAGAGACCTGAAAGTACATGGCGATTATACCTATGTTACTACAGAGGCGCTCCAAGGGCTTATGATTATTGATTTGTCTCCTTTACCAGAGAGCACTGATTTACCGGTTTCCATTTATACAGGGCCTGATGGAGCAGGCTGGCTTTCCGCCCACAATCTATACTACGATGACGGATACGTTTATATATTTGGAGCAAATAGAGGAAATGGTGGCGTCATCATACTTGATGTAGCAACTGATCCTTTGAATCCAATTGAAGTCGGTCAATTTGATAATTGGTACGTTCATGACGGGTATGTAGTCGATGATACCGGTTATTTTGCCCATATCTATGAAGGTTTTTTTACAGTTGTTGATTTGACCGATAAGACGGATCCCGAGCTCATTGGAACAGCTTATACGCCTACTAATTTCGCACATAATATATGGGGATCAGCTGACGGAGATTATATGTTCACAACTGATGAAGTTCCTGGTGGATATTTAGGGGCGTTTGATGTTTCTAATCCAGCTAGTATCACTCAGGTTGACAAAATTCAATCTTCTCCCGGCAATGATGTTGTGCCGCACAACGCACATGTCAAAGGAAACTATCTTTATACCTCATATTATACGGATGGGGTAGTAATTCATGATATTACCCATCCTCACAACATGGTAGAAGTTGCAAATTTTGATACTTCTCCTTTGGATGCACCTACTACTGAGGGTTGTTGGGGGTTGTATCCTTTCTTTGAATCTGGATTGATAGCGGCAACAGATAGGGAAGAGGGCCTATTTATTTTGGATCCAAATGAACAACCCGGCAGTTATTTAGAAGGTAACATCACTGAATTAGGAACAGGAATGGCATTGAATAGTGTGGAGGTGACGATTGATGGAACTTCTATTGAAGATGAAACGAATATACTAGGGGATTATGCGATCGGTACTGAGGAAGAGGGTAGTATAGATGTGACTTATTTCAAGGTATTATATTTTCCTCAAACAATCGCTGTGGACATGACCAATGGTGAGGTTGCTGTGCAAGATGTAGTGCTGGAGAAGATTCCAGAATTTTCCATCAATGTTAAGGTGTTGGATGCAGCAACATTAGATCCCGTTGAAGGAGCTAGTGTATTGCTACAACATACGTATATCGATCATGAGGCAATTACTAACGTCGATGGAGAAGTTGAAATTCCGCTCTATTATCAAGATAATTATCAATTCTTTGCGGGTAAATGGGGATATCATACGACTTGTTATGTTGATACGATGATAACCGATGAAATCATTGAGATTGTAGCCTATATTGATGAAGGAATTTCTGATGATTTCACCTTTGATTTTGGCTGGAGTGCCAGTGGTACTGCAGCAAGAGGACATTGGGAGCGTGAGATACCGGTAGGAGTAGCCGGAGGTGATGGAACGCCTCAAAATCCATTTAATGACATCAGCTTTGATTGTGGTGATTATGCCTATATGACTGGGAACGGGACCAATATTTCGAACACTGAAGAGGTGAATGATGGTGAGGTATTATTAGTTTCTCCTGTCTTTGATCTGACAGGATACACTAACCCGCACATCAATTATAGTTCGTGGTTCTTCTGTCGACACGGAGCACCACCAGATGACACCTTACGGGTTTATCTCTTGAATGGTTTAGGAGACTTCATTTTGATAGATCAACATTATAATGGTGGTTTGCCAATGAGTCAATGGAATGCAAATTCAATTGACGTTTCAGAGTACACTTTGACTGAGAATATGCAAGTTCTATTTATGTTGAGTGATTATGTTGAAACGGAAAATGTGACCGAAGGTGGAATCGATAATTTTTCGGTTACAGACTATGCTATTGTATCTACAGAAGAGGTTGAAGATAAAGGTTCTATTTCATTGTATCCCAATCCATTCAGGAATCAAATTAATTTGAATGGGATAGAAGAGGGAATGTTGGAAATTTGGGATGTCTCTGGTCGGAAAATATGGACATCAATGATTGCTCCTGTAATCGATTTGCCAGAAATGGAGCGAGGAACATATTTTTTCGTAATTTCAGATTTGAAAGGAAATCGACAAGCGGTTTTCACCCAAATTAAAAACGAATAAGATGTTTAAACCCATGGTTTGGGCATTGCTTTCAAGCAGTGTTCTATTCGCTTGCTCAGGCTCAGAAGAATCTGACGAAACCACAGCAAATCATCAAACTGATTCTACCTCCATCGTGGAGTACGAGTTAGATGAAACACGATTAAGTGCAGTTGAATACAATGATAACCTATCACTTATTCAGCAAGGGGCTTATGATCAGATCAATCAACTATTCTTGTCTGATCCTCTAACAGTTGAGCAAAACTTCGAAAATGCAAAATTTGATATAGACATTAAATTGGCAGATTTAAAGCAAATGGAGGTGTATGAAGGAGGCGAAGATTTTAAAGTTGCTTTGGTTGATTTATTAAGTTTTTATCAGCAAGAGCTCAGTACCGGATTTGCTGAGATGGTAAACATATTAGTGAAAGATCCGGAACAGCGAACACCGGAAGAAGTTTATCATATCTCAACTTATGATGATGATTTTGCTGCAAAAGAGTATGTGCTATTCGTTAAAATAGATTCGGTTCAAACAGCATTTGCCTCTGTAAATAACATCCAAATCATAAATCTTTAACCTCTTGAGAATATGAAGAAGTTCGGATTATTGTGGATTTCAACCATACTATTCTTTGTTGGAATTGTCATTTTTTCATTCATAATTACAGAACAACTCAATGAGTATCGTGAAAAGAAAGAAGAGATTGCAATGGCACTCAACTTTGAAAAACGACTCATGAGCGCATGGGAATGGATTCCGGGCAATACAATCGGAGAAGAAAAGGTGGAATTGTGGCAAAGACTTGAGATTGAAGCTTCTTCAGAATATAAAGATGCTATTCTATTTTCGGTTTTATTGGTTGCAGCAATGATGTTATATGTATTCATCAATACGCTGTATTATCGCAATAAGGAGCAGAATTATCGAGTATTTGGTTTGGTAACTATTTTTTGCTCGATGTCGCTTCTATTCTTGGCTTTGCAAGCTCCTTTTCTTGAATTGATGGCCTACAATAAAGACTTGGCATTCGAAGTACCGGTTCATGTTGATTTTGACGAGATGGATTATATTGGTGGTTTAGGGCTAGGAAAAATTGATTACGAATATGAACAGGTCTTCGATGGGAGAACCTACTATTTGTATCAAAATAAGTCGGTGACCGAGCTTATAAAAATGCTTTATTCGGGTGGTAATTATTTGATTGCTATCATTCTTGTATTGGTATCAATGGTGTTTCCATTACTTAAATTCATTACATCGATTATTGTCCTTATAGCTCCGCACAAACCGAGCAGTGTAAGAATCTATAAGGTCATTCGTAATCTAGCAAAATGGAGTATGCTCGATGTGTTTACGAGCGCGATTTTTATTGCCTACTTTTCTTATTCCAACATGAACGTAGGTGTTGATACTGGAGCAGAAACCTTGATAGGGCTCTATTATTTTATTGGATTTGTTGTCCTCTCAATCAATTCTGGGCAATACCTTAAAAAGGCAATGTACAAAGCACAGAAATTGGGTAAATGGGCATTGGACTGATCTTCTATTTGCTCAGGTCAATCATGCTATTAAATGCTGGGTAATAGTTAAAAGTAGCAACTACAGATTCATCCTGAATAATTTCGATCGCTATTTTTTTTGCTTTTAAATGATTGCTGGTAATTTCTTTTTTCCAAATATCAAGTGGTTTTAAAGTAGCTTGTTCTCGCCAAATAACCGTTTCTTTTGACCCTCCAGGATTGGCTTTCACTAATACTTCAATAGTTGCCTTGTCATCCTCATCCGATTGCACATAAACAAAAACGCTTCCATTATCGTTTTTGTCAACTACAACGAGAATAGGTGAGTAGGCTAGTTTGACAGCATCATACGCAGCTTTGGGTTTTCCGGTATAATCAATGATACTCCAAGATGGGCCCGGCCAACAATCATTCAATTGCCAAAACATGGTCCCCATACATCTAGGGGCGTCTAATCGGTGTGCACCAATAGCCATGGAATAGGCATGTGCCTGTATACGTTGTGTCGCTTCCATCCACGCATCCATTCCCATTTTTTTTGGAACAGCATTTTCTCCGTAATACTTAATTACGGCGTTTTTGATAATTTCATTACCAACATAGCTCTTTTGTCGATTTTTCATCTGATCTGATTCGAGATGGAAAGCTTCAACTGCTATATACTTTTTAAGCATCTGTGCAGATGGATAGGATTGAAACCCATATTCAGCCATGAAACGACCAATTTTTGTCTTGTAGGCCTCTAATTCATCGTCTCCATGCCAAACACCCCAATAATGCATTGATGCGTGATTATAATTTTCTTCTTTTCCCCAATTACTCATGGGGCTAGTTGAAACGTAATTGGCATCTGGTAAATGACTTTTTAAAGTGTTCGGAATCAATTCCTTGAAAATGGAGACATAGTTCGACCACATTTCATTGGCTTGAGCATCTGTATAACCATACTTTTCCTGCCATCCCCAATTCTTCCATGCGACTTCAATTTCGTTATTACCGCACCATAGCGCAACGCAAGCAAATTTCCCGATGCGTTGAACGTTGTCTTCAATCTCGGCCTTTACATTTGCTTTAAATGCTTCATCATTTGGATACATGGTGTTGGCAAACATAAAATCTTGCCAAACGAGAATACCGTTTTTATCACAAAGTTCATAGAAATAGTCATTTTCATAAATTCCGCCTCCCCAAACACGAAGCATGTTAATATTTGCTTCTTTAACTTGCTTTATTAAACGTTCGTATTTGCTAGAATCTACCTGTGGTAGGAACAAGTCTTGTGGAATGTAATTAGCTCCTCTCACAAATAAGGGTTCTCCATTAACCTTGAAAAAGAATGACGTACCAAGAGAATCCGGTTCGTTAATCAATTGGATGTCGCGGAAGGCCACTGTAAAATCGATTGCATCCAAGCTAATCGTATTGTCATAAATCCCATAGGCCATTGGCTGCAGATGCTGCGGTCCTCTTCCTATCGGATTCCATATACGTGGATTTTTAACTTCGATTTGTTGCTTAATGGGATTTAACCCTTTAGTTATGGCCACCTCTTGATTGGAGTCCCAAACAATGCTCCGTAAAGGTTTGTCAACGTCTGATTCAATGATGATATCAAAATCAACGGTCGCACTTGTTGGGCTAACATTGCTGACTGACCAATTAAATTCTTTGATCCTCACTTTATTCCAGGTTTTCAAATAGACCGGTCGCCAAATTCCGCAGGTTACGAATCTTGGACCCCAATCCCAACCAAATTGATATGCCGCTTTTCTGCTATAAGGCGATACCTTTAGATCGACTGATTCGTTTTCAGCAGGCAAGGTATATGATTGATTCTTTAAGCTTTCTTTATGGTGGAGCGTAGGAGGGGTGAAAATTACTTTTAGTTCATTACTACCATTTTTTAATTGAGATTTGATATCAACCGTCCACTGACGGAACATATTATTGAATTCAAATAGAGGTTCCCCGTTTAGCTCGACTTTTGCATAAGTATCTAATCCTTCAAAAACCAATTCAATATGGTCATTCTTTAATAATGTTTCGTCTGCATTAAAATTTAAAATGTATTCCCATTCTTGTTGCTCAATCCACGCTAATTCTTTTTCGTTATTTCCTATGTAAGGATCACTTATCTTTTTGTTATTTAGTAAATCTAGATGCACCACGCCAGGCACAGTCGCTGGCATATAATCTCCAGTCTTAGGATTGTGAAGACGCCAATTTCCGTCCATTGACTGAGTTTTCGTTTTAGCATAGCCGTTTAGCGTTCCGAAAAAAAGAATAAATGAAAAGAGTGTTGATAAGCTAATTCTCATGGTTTCAATATTGGTCGTAACAGTAAAATTAAAAAACTAATTCAATGTTGGTTTGCAGGAATAATGCCAACTTAGTTATTTAGTTGATTTGCAATCGCTTCGATCTTAGAAGTATCAACTGTTGTTTGCGGCCCCATGTCGAGTGATAACGTGTTCTTAAGATTTGTTTTTGCTGTAAAATGAACAGCATCCATACCAATTGCTTTGAATTTCTCGATTTGCTCGACATCCACGCCACTTCCCGCCATGATTTCTATTTGATTTTGAGCAATCTCCTTCATTTTATTGAGTATACCTATTCCTTGAAGTGCTTTAGCTTCCCCTCCTGACGTCAATATCCTATCAAATCCTATGTGAACAAGGTGTTCGATAGCGGCAATTGGATTGAGAGATACATCGATCGCCCGATGGAACGTGGTTCCAAGTTTATTCTCAAAGGCTTTTTCGATAAGCGCCATATTCTTTTGAATGTCAATATCACCCGACTCTTCCAAAATTCCAAAAACAACACCGTCGGCGCCGAGTTGCTTCGCAGCGACTATATCCCGTTCCATTACTAGAATTTCAGATTCAGAATAAGTGAAATCTCCTCCTCGCGGGCGAATCATAACAAATAGTTGCGTGTTCTTTAACACCTTAGCACAGGCCTCGATCATACCTGCAGATGGAGATAATCCACCCTCGCTCAACGCTGCGCACAGTTCAACTCTCTTCGCACCAAATTTTTCAGCAGCTATTGCCCCCTCAACTGAATCGATACACACTTCAAAATACATATTATTATTTCAGTACGATTTCATCTATAAATAGCCAAGCATCTTCTCCCTCGGCATCATGTCCTTTTGGTACTTTACCATAATTTTCTATAGTGATGCGTAAGTATCTCGCTTTGATGCTATTTCCTTTATTTAATAAGGCACTGGTTTGTCCAATTCGGTTATTTTCGGTTAGTTCAAAATGATTGAAGATGTGCTTTGATGAGAACCATTTTACCTGATCTTCTGACCATTCAAAATGAACAGACTTGGGAAGAAATATCCATGCATTTGGATAATGATAAAACTGAAATTCGGCGGATTTCAAGTCTTTGATCTGTTTTAAATCGATGTCAATCATTAAATCATCACCTGAAAAGCCTTGCCAATTCCCATCTCTAAAATTTTTTGACCCTCTAGCGCCATCAAACAGGTGTTGTTCACCATTCCCGGGATACCAAGGATTGAGTTCAGTTTTATATGTAACTGAAGCTCCTAAAGCTGTGTGTTCTATCAAATCTTGCATGAGAGCATCACCATAAGGTTGCCCACCTCTAAATGCTTGAACAATTAATTTGTCTGTTCGATCAAGATTGATGGGATTAACATAATCTACAAAAGGTTCATTTGAAGAATTCCATTTGTACTTAAGGGTCAAATCGGGTAGAGGTGTGCTCAAATGAATTTTGGTGCCCTCGTCGTAAACGACATCGATAAATGCTCTAGTAGTTTCAAAACCATATTTGATTCCTTTCGCGTCTAACGCTGGATGATGTTTTTTTAACCGAAAATAAAGATCTTCGAAGTTTCGGTTTTCTGGATAAGTCCACAGTACTTCAGCTATTCCGATCATTCTAGGAAAGACCTTTGAATCTAAATTTTCTTCATTTGGAACACGCTCTGTCCACATGTTGCATTCACCACCTATAATGTACCTGGTTTTATCTGCTGCGAGTCCCTCTGGAATTGGATTGAAATTGTATATTTTTTCCAGATCGATCGATTCTAGAGGATAATCAAGGTAACAATGACTGGTCGGGGACATTATCACCTTGTGATTCATTTCTGCAGCAGATTTACCACCTTCCATTCCACGCCAGCTCTGGACAGTAGCGTTTGGTGATAACCCTCCTTCTAATATTTCATCCCAACCAATGAGTTGTCTTCCATTCTTATTGAGGAAATCCTCGATTCGACGAATAAAATAGGACTGTAATTCGTGTTCATCGGTTAAGCCTTCGTCCTTCATTCTTTTTTGACATTTTTTGCAATGTTCCCATCTAAATTTCGGAGCTTCATCACCGCCGATATGAATATATTCAGAGGGGAATATTTCCATTACCTCTGAGAGTACGTCCTCGAGAAAGATAAAAGTGCTGTCGTTTCCAGCACAATAGATTTCCTTAAAAACTCCCCATTCGTTGACTACATCAATTGGTCTTCCATTACATGATAATCGTGGATAAGCCGCAAGCGCAGCTTGAGAATGTCCAGGCAATTCTATTTCTGGAATGATAGTAATGTGACGACTTTCGGCGTATTCTACAATATTTTTAAGTTGGTCTTTTGTATAATATCCACCGTATCGATTGCCATTTGTATCAGTTCGCCACGAACTGATTTCATTGAGTAAAGGATATTTGTCGATTGGCATGCGCCATCCTTGGTCCTCTGTCAGGTGCAAATGAAGTACGTTCATTTTATAATAGGCAAGTGCATCAATGTATTTTTTAACTACTGTTTCATCGAAATAATGTCGGCAAACATCCAGCAATAAACCTCTATGCTCAAATTTTGGATAATCCCTGATTGTCAGGTTTGGCAAATACCAGCTTTGTCTGACTTCGGTGATAAAAGAAGGGACAAAAAGTTGACGCAATGTTTGAATGCCACGCATTACACCTGTCTCAGTCTGTCCAGTGATTTCTATTTTTTGTGATGTTATAGTTAGTTGATAACCTTCTGATTTATTATCATCAAACACATTCGAATCAATTGACAAATGGATTTGGGACAGAGGATCGATTTTTGTTTTCATATTCACAGCCATCGGATGTTTCAATTGGCTGTTTATCAAATCTGCGAGGTATTCTCCCTCTAAAGTCAAATTCGAATTAAAATAGAGATAAGTCTCATTTGAAAGTTCAAAAAAGCCATCGGTAAACGTAACTTCTTGAGGGTAGGGAATCAATCCGAGTATATCGGTAGCGATGATTTCATCTGGCTCAATCTGCTTACTCTGTTTGGTAGAACATGCAAATACAAAGCTAAGGATCAATAAAAAGTGGAAAATTTTTAATCCCATTCCTTTTCATATTGTGCATCGACCATGGTTTCATTATCACTATCGCGCAAAGCAATGTTAAAACCAGCATAAACACTATGACATCCATAATTCCCGTATTTATCTAACGCAATAAACCCAATTTGTAAATTGGTTAAATCTTTATGTTTAGACACAATTCGATTAACTGCCTTCTGACAAGCTTCTTGAGGTGTTTTTCCTTGGCGCATAAGTTCAACAACAATTGCACTTCCTGCTGTTCTTATAACTGCCTCACCAACACCGGTTGCACATGCTGCACCAACTTCGTTGTCTACAAAAAGCCCTGCTCCAATTATAGGAGAGTCACCAACGCGACCGTGCAGTTTATAGGCCATTCCACTGGTTGTACAAGCACCTGATAAATTTCCGTTATCATCGAGTGCTAGCATACCAATTGTGTCATGGTTTTCACTATTGATAACAGGTTGATATTCGGATTCTTTTAACCAATTCTCCCATGCTTCCTTCGCCTTTTCAGTAAGTAAATTTTTTCGTTCGAATCCTTTCTCAACTGCAAAATCCAAAGCGCCTTTTCCAGCTAACATAACATGTGGAGTGTCTTCCATGACTTTACGAGCAACAGAAATAGGATTTTCAATTTCTTGCAAAAATGCTACAGCTCCGCAGTTTGATTGGTGGTCCATAATACATGCGTCAAGGGTCACATTACCATCGCGATCTGGTAATCCACCCAATCCTACACTCATGTTTTCGGGATCAGATTCCGTAACTCGAACACCTTTTTCAACGGCGTCTAGCGCTGATCCATTTGCCGAAAGAACTTCCCAAGCGGCTTTATTTGCATCTAAACCATGATTCCAGGTGGACACAACAATGGGCTTATTTTGAGTTTTTGGTTCGGCTGGAGCTATAGATTGGTCAGTCTCTTCATTAGTTCCGGCGCATGCTGATTGGGTCATGAGGGCTAAGCCTCCAACGGCACTGATTTTAATAAATTCTCTTCGGTTTTTTTTCTCAGACATAAGCTTAGGTTTGTTGTGCAAATTTTAAAAGAAAACGATAGGTTGAACCTTTTTCATCGGTTGAGAGTTCCTTTTCACCGTTTAATTGTTCTGTGAAAATATCAATTAATTCCATTCCAAACCCTTCATTTCCATTACTATCTTTCCAAACCCCATTATCAGCATAAATCAAACGAAAATCATTTCCTTCAGGATAGATATCTATATTGATTTGACCTTTGTTTGTGTCTGTAAAGGCATATTTTATCGAATTAGATATGAGCTCATTCATAAGTAGGCCGACGGTCACGATGGTCTTAATATTAACCGAATCCAATTTGCAATTAAGTGTTACATCCACTTGTTTTTGACTTTCGTAGAATCGAGTCAAGTCATGAATCAACTCATTAAGATATGTGTTTACATCAATTTCCGAAAGTTTCTCTTGTTGATATAACTTTTGGTGAATGGAAGACATTACCATTATTCTATTAATCGCCTCTTGAAATTGAGTTCGTGATTCTTCATGTTTTAACTCATTTTTTTGCAAGCGTAATAAGCTTATAATCATTTGCAGGTTATTCTTAACCCGATGATGAATTTCTTTCAGCAACGTGATATTTTCCTGGTTTTGCTTTTGGACAGTTGCATTTTGTTCTTGTAATGACCTGTTAATTTCGAGATATGCTTTTTCCCACATCCGTTGAAAAGTCGCAAATTGATACATGAAATACCCAAGAACAAGGAAGCCTAATACAATTTCTAAATAAAGCGAGGTCAACTCCATGTTTGTTAAGACCTTAGAGTAAACAACCTGTTCGTTTTTTACAAAATAGATGAAGTATCCTACGCCTATGGCATTGAAAAAAAGAATAATATTTCCAATACGTCTGTATGCTCCCATATATATGATGATGGTGCAAATGACAATCCACAAGAAGTTGGCGAAGTGAGAAGCCTCGATTACAAACCAAGTAGATAATTGTGCTAATGTCGATCCTGCAATAGCCGCATAGGTAAATAGGACATCTGGATTCTTCCATTTATAGAGATAAATCATGCCTATTACAGTAATACCTAAAGCTCCGATATAAGCCAAGTTGGAGTTGATGTTGTACCCTAAGGCCATGATCAAAACGAGAAATACTAAAGCAAATAGTACAAGAATACGCCAGGCCATTTTGATCTTTGCCGAACGTTTATAACTATCAGGATCAACGATTTCTATCTTATTATTTAAATGCTCAGTCATATTCAAAAAATGCCAAGAAAATATTATTCCTCAGAATAAGGGAATCTCAAGTGTTTAACTGATTTTCCATCGTTTTTAATTTCTTCTAGCGATTTAACGCCAATTTCAATATGTTCTTTAACAAAATTTCGCGAAACATTTTCGTCACTCTTGCTGGTTTTAACACCTTCTGCAATCATCGGTTGATCGGACACAAGCAGTAATGCACCGGTTGGGATTTTGTTAGAAAAACCTGTTATAAAGAGAGTGGCTGTTTCCATGTCGATCGCCATTGCACGTGTCGTTCGCAGGTAATCTTTGAAATTATCATCGTGTTCCCATACGCGACGATTTGTTGTATAGACTGTTCCTGTCCAATAGTCGCGATTAAATTCTCTAATTGTAGTGGAAACGGCTCTTTGAAGTGTAAAGGCCGGTAATGCTGGAACTTCAGGAGGGAAATAATCGTTGGAGGTTCCTTCACCACGAATTGCAGCAATTGGTAAAATAAAATCTCCTATAACAGTTTTTCGTTTAAGTCCACCACATTTGCCTAGAAACAAGCAAGCTTTCGGAGATATAGCACTAAGCAAATCCATTATCGTAGCAGCATTAGCGCTACCCATACTAAAGTTTATAAAAGTAATTTCGTTCGCAGTTGCGTTAGGCATAGCCTTATCCAATCCTTGGATTGGTACGTTGTTCATTTCTGCAAAAATCTCTAAATACTTATTGAAATTCGTTAATAAGATATAAGAACCAAAATCTTCAAGCGCCGTTCCAGTGTATCGCGTTAACCAGTCTTTTACTATTTCGTCCTTTGTATTCATATATGCAATGTTATATTATTTTTCAGTTAAATCCTTTTTAAGGTTGCCTTTTTCTGATAAGAGTATGGCAATATTGCGCGTAGACTCGAATTGAGAGAATAACAAGACCAAAATAACTGTTATAGGAACGCTTAATACCATCCCTGTTATACCCCAAATTGCTCCCCAAAAACTCAGCGCTAGAATAACAACCAGCGAGCTCACATTAAGCGAGTTACCCATTATTTTAGGCTCAATGATATTGCCGACTAATACTTGAATCGTACCAACCACAATTAAAACAACAATCGCTTCTTCATAACCTCCGAATTGCAATAAAGCCATGATTGCTGGAAAAATAGTGGCGATTAACGACCCAATGGTCGGAATAAAGTTCAGTAGGAAAATTAGGAAGGCCCAGAAAATAGGAGAGTCAACTCCAATAATAAGTAGTGCAATAAAGCTGCAGACTCCAGTAATTGTGCTGACTAAGGTTTTTAATGAAATGTATTGACTAATCGAGTGACGAATTCTTGTCATTGTTGCCGATAATTCTGCTTCTTTATGTTCGTTTTCTGCGATTGCAAGAAGTTTATTGTTGAATACATTTTCTTCTAGCAAAATAAATAAGACGTACAATGCGATCATAAAAGCATTACCTAGAAAGTCTGAAAATGAGCTGAGCATATTTTTTAGAATGTCAGAAAAGTTGAGCTCGCTAATATAATTAGACCATGCATCAGAAATATTAATTCCAAGCATAGCATTCAGATCAGCACTAAAATGTTCCAGGTTCTTTTCGTATTCGGGCAGTTTTTCTGAAATATCTTGTATGTTATGAGCTAAAAGGTTTACGATAAACCCCAAAATACCATAAAGTGAGACAATGGATAAGGTGTTCATTAACCAGCGTGGCATCCGCTTACCAATAACCGGGATACAGCCAATCAGCTTCCTTACTTCCATCACCAGAAACCAAATAAATACTGCAAGGATGAGTGGTATGAGAATTCCTTTTCCAATTACGAGAATAAAAACTACCGCAATTAATAAAACGAGAACAAGTACACTTTTTTTTAGATTCATTGGTTGAATTTAATTAATCCGTCAAAGATGGCAAGATTCATTTTATATATTTTCCAAGTATGGTTAAGGCCACACCAATTTTGTTGTAATCTATTTGCCCGTCCAATGCTTCATAAAGGGGTTTCATTTGGCCTGTATGACCAATTTTCTTTTGAACCTCTCGAATTTGATTTACCTCATATTCCGTAACATATTGATTCAAATCAATCGGGTGGTTTTCTTCGTATAGTTTACATAAGTGCCCGAGTATAGTAGCTGGACTTAATTCTCTTAACTGAGCAATTTCTTCAAGCGAATGTCCTGCATTGTATAATTCAAGTGTTACTTGTGTCGTGTTTTGTTTTACCTTTCTTGTTGACTTTGTTTTTTGATTTTGTATGATTCCAATAAGATCATTGCCAAAACGCTCAATTTTAACTTTTCCTAGACCTTTTATCTGTTCAAGTTCTGAGACAGAATTCGGACGCTTCGAGACCAGTTCATTAAGGGTGACATCATTGAAGATTACATAGGCAGGAACGCGATTTTTGCTAGCAAGATCTTTACGAAATGATTTGAGTTCTTGGGTTAAACTTTCTTGAGGATTTGCTGGAGGTGTCGCCTTATCTTTCTGTTTGTTTTTGGGCTTAGCTTTCTTAACGGGCTTCGAAATGCTAATCTTTTTATCAGCCCTTAAAACCTGTTTGCCAAAATCGGTAACCTTGAGCTTTAGGTTTTGATCATAAGCAACTTCAATAAGTCCCAAATTGATCATTTGATTAAGGTAATGTTGCCAGTCCCGAAAACTATGCTCTGCTCCAACACCATATGTTTTTAGTTCATGATAGTTGTTTTCAAATATGTCCATACTTTTGGCACCTCGCAAAATATTAATTAGCGTATTCAGTCCAACATTCTCCTTTGCCCTTATCATTCCGGATAAAGCCATTTGTGCTAATTGACTGCCATCAAAAAGTTGAGGGGGAGAAAGACAATTGTCACAATTCCCGCAAGGTGTATCATTGAATTCCCCGAAATAGGAGAGTAGTATATTTCTTCTACAAGTTGTAGCTTCAGCGTACTGAACCATACGCTGTACCTTTTCGCGATAAGTTGATTCGAGATCACCATCCTGAACAAAATCATTCAGTAATACAACATCTCGATAATTATAATACATTATGGTATGACTAGGAAGCCCATCGCGTCCAGCACGACCAATTTCTTGGTAATATCCCTCAATGTTTTTGGGTAGGCTATTATGAATAATCCATCTAACATTCGGTTTGTCAATACCCATGCCAAATGCGATAGTGGCACATATGATTTGACAATCTTCGTGAATGAATGCTTCTTGCACATCATCCCGGTCTGTGTTGTTTAATCCGGCATGGTAATGCTTTGCATTGTATCCTTTTGAATGAAGAAAACTACTCCATTGTTCGGTTTCTTTGCGCGATAAACAATAGATTATGCCCGATTCATCCGGTCTTTCTTCTAAGAATGCTAACACCTCTTTTTCTTTTTGTTTTTTAGGGATATGCCCCCTGACGGCGAGACTTAAATTATCTCTTTTGAAAGAAGAAAGAAATAACTGTGGATTAGATAGACCAAGTTGAGTAGAAATGTCTGTACGTGTTATTTTATCAGCTGTTGCCGTTAATGCCATGTAAGCAATGTTGGCATAATGGCTCCGCACCATTTTGATTTGCCCATATTCCGGCCTAAAGTCATGTCCCCACATCGAAACGCAGTGTGCTTCGTCAATCGCAATAAAGGAAACTGGCACTTCCTTTAACCAATGATCAAAGGCATGGATAAAGGTTTCTGGAGATATATAAAGTAATTTTATTTTCCCCTCGATGCATTCATCCACGATTATTCTTTTGTCAAATTCAGATAAAGAGCTATTGAAAAATGCAGCATTGACACCATTTGCTTTTAGAGTTTCCACTTGATCTTTCATCAATGAAATGAGAGGTGAAATAACGATGGTGGTATGCGGAAAGAGTAGTGCTGGAATTTGAAAACAAATGGATTTCCCTCCACCTGTAGGCATCACAACGACGGCGTCTTGACCGCTCAAAGCATGCTCTATAATCTCTGATTGTAATGGCCTGAAATCATCATAGCCAAAAACTTCTTTAAGTATTTTTTTGGGTGTTTGCATCTCTTACAAAATTAAGAAAAAAGCAAAGCAATTTTAAGGGATAATTCTTTGTGTTGGATTAATTTCTACGCCAATAGTATGGCGTAAATAAAAGCGCTACAGTAAACAATTCCAGTCGGCCGAAAAGCATTAAAAAGGAAAGAAGCCATTTCCCTGATGGAGAAATTGCAGAAAAAGTATGCGAGGGTCCGATATCTGAAATACCGGGACCAACATTTCCTAACGAAGTGGCAACCGATGAAATAGCGACTTCAAAATTCTCTCCTAATCCAGTCATGATAATAGAGCCCATAACAAACACAAACAAGTAGAGAAAAATAAAAGCGAGTAGGTTATAAATGATATGGCTTGGGACTTTTTGCTTGTTCAAATAAACGGGGATAACCGCATTAGGGTGCAAACGCTTTTTAAATTCCAAGAATCCATTTTTCATGAGCACCACAATTCTTACAATTTTAATACCTCCCGATGTTGAACCAGCAGACGCTCCGGAGAAGAGCAATAAAAAGAAAATGAATGTTGCCAGAGATCCCCACGTTGTATAATCTGCAGATGCATATCCGGTTGTAGTAATAGTACTCACCACTTGAAAAGAGGTATCCCTAAATGCCTTTAAGATGGTACCATCAGAATTAGCGTGAACAACAGGAGTAAGTAGTGCAATTAACAAAATGACAGCTCCTAGATACCATTTGAACTCGTCGTTTTTCCAGAATTTTGAAAACTTACCTTTGAAACCGAAATACAGAAGCGTGAAGTTGGTTCCGGCAACGAACATAAAAAAGATGATTACAGCTTCAATTAAAGGTGAGTTAAATGCGGCGATACTGTCTTGTTTCGTGGAGAAACCTCCTGTTGAATTCGTCGTTAATGCATGATTAATAGCATCAAAAAAATCCATCCCACAAAATAGAAGAATGATTGTTTCCAGTATTGTGAGAAACAAGTATATAACCCATAAGCGTTTTGCTGTTTCTTTTATTCTCGGATGAATTTTATCTTTGGTTGGTCCGGGAGCTTCGGCAACAAACAGTTCCATTCCGCCAATTCCAAGAAGCGGAAGAATAGCAATTGTAAGCACTATGATTCCCATTCCGCCTATCCACTGCGTCATGCTTCTCCAGAAAAGAATACCGTGTGGCAAATCCTCAATATTATCCAAGACAGTTGCTCCTGTTGTTGATAGACCAGACATCGTTTCAAAGAAGGCACCGCTTATTGTAGGGATACTGCCAGACAATAAGTAGGGAAGGGTCCCAAAAATGGCCATCGATATCCAGCCTGCGGTAACGATTAAATAGCCATCACGTTTTTTGATCTCAGCATTTTTACTCTGACGGGTAAGTATTTTCAATATGAATCCTACAAGCAGTGTAATGCTTGCAGAAGTAATCAACGGATATAAATCATTTCCTTTATGGTAGATTGAAAAACCAATGGAAGGTAACATCAAAACTCCCATGATCAAAATCAAGCTACCAATCACATTAAGTGTTACAGAGCTATTAATGAGCGGTCTTGCCATTTACTGAAAATACTTTTCAATTAAGTGAATCGATTCAGTCAACGAAAATACCACTGCACGGTCTCCTTCCTTCAGTTGGAATGAACCGAAAGGAATAAAACCTACGTTATCCCGAATAACCCCGGAAATATTGGCAGTTCTCGGAAACCTTAGTCGATTGATTGGTCGTTGGGTTACTTTTGAACCAGGCTTCACAATAAATTCAATTATCTCAGCATCAACCCCATGTAAATTGGCTATTGCCGTAACATCGCCTTTTCGCACGTATTTGAAAATATTGCTCGCAGCAATGATTTTTTTATTAATCAGCGTATCAATACCAATATTTTGTGACAGGTGGATATAGTCTATGTTTTCAACACGTGCAATCGTTTTCTTCACATTATGATTGGTTGCAACAAGCGATGACATAATATTAGACTCTGAATCTGCGGTTACAGCAATAAATGCGTCCATATCTGCTAAACCTTCTTCTTCCAGCGCGGCGACATTTCTACCGTCTACGTTTATGATCAGCGTTTCTTTTAATTCAGATGCTAACTCTTCACAACGTTCCCGATTCTTTTCAACGAGCGTGACGTTATAATCATGCTCTAATATTTTAGCCGTGTGATATCCAATACTGCTACCCCCAAGTATCATTATGTTTCGAATTTCAAAACATTCCTGTCCACATATCTCAATGATATGATCAATAGATTCGGGATTAGAGATAAAATAGATGATATCGTGTGAAGCTATCTTTGTATTTGCATTAACGATGATTGTCTCTTCACGTCTATGCAATGCAATAGGCTTAAAGTTAAGGTCAGGGTTTAAGTAGGCACTTTCTTGTATGGTTTTATCTACTAAAGCTGATTTCTCATGAACCGAGATACCAAAAACAGTCAATTTCCCGCCTTCAAACTCATGATCATCCGTGAATACTGAGCGATTGATCAAGCGTTTTATTTCTTCAGAAGCTAATTTTACAGGTGAAATCAATTCGTCAATACCAAGTGATTCCAGCAAATAAGCATTTTCCTCGTCTTTTAACTCAAGGTTATTAATTCGTGCGATGGTTCTTTTTGCTCCAAATTTCTTTGCTAAAATCGACACCAACAAGTTCGTTTCTTCTGAAGAAGTTACTGCGATTAGAAGATCACAAGAATCGACTTTTGCTTCTTTCAGCACAGCAATTGACTTTGCATCACCATGAATGGTGTAAATATCAATATTTGATTGAATGTAATTTAGGCGTTCTGCATTTTGGTCGATCAAGTAGATGTCTTGATGTTCACTTGCCATCATTTTAGCTAAGTGAAAGCCCACTGCTCCTGCTCCTGTTATGATAATTTTCATTTAGTCGCTCGTAAAAGAATTACTACAAAGTTACTGTTTTTAGGACGAGAAATATCAATAGATTAGAATTAAAACGATTTTGGGTAATCAATTTCAAGGCAATCTAATTCGTGCTGTGTTACGGTAGGGGGTAAGGCACCACTTTCCAATTTTTTAATTACCAATTCTCCGACACTTTCCGCTTGTTCTTTATTCACAAATCCATTTTTACCCGGAACAGCCGGAATATAGGGTTGATTAATGAATAATTCGCCTTCATTCAAGATTCGGTAACCAAAATCATTTTGGCTATTCTTAACGACTTCAACTTCATATTGCGAACTGGTTGGTATTGGAAATTCGGGAGTTGAGGAATCGTTATCTTCTTGAACCTCGATATTTTGCGATACAGGTGGTTCTTGATTTTCAACATCCTCGTTTTTTGACCCACAATTTGTTATCAAAAGGAGTATTATGAAAGTAATAGTTAGTGTTTTCATTGAACGACTATTGTTCGAGAAGTTTGATTATTTTGAGAATCGGTTAATAATATCAGATAATTGCCCGCACTAAAATTACTTAAACCTAAGATTTCTAAGGTATTCGAATTGAATCCTGTAATTGTTAAGTGAGCAGTTAATTCAGTACCTGACATGTTGAAAAATTGTACCCGCTCAATAGGTTGATCAGTTAAAACTGTGACCTCATTTAAAGTCGGATTAGGATAGAGGTTTAAATTTAAAAATTGTTCTGATTCATCTGTTGCCAATAAGCGTTCATACTCATAAAAATCGTCATGATAAACGCCATCATAGCCTAATCCAACGAAAATGCGTCCATCTATAGCAAAAGCGCTTGCTTGTGTTCTTGGGCCGCCCATATAGTCTGCCCGTTGCGTCCAAACATTACCAAAATAATTCCACTCCCAAACATCGTCTTGATACGTGAATGAATTATCTTCACCTAGCATAATATAGGCTGAAGGAAAGACCCCGCATCCCGTAGTACCCATTCGAGGTGTACCTGGGAAATCAGCCTTCTGTGACCATTCATCTGTGACGGGATCATATTCCCAAAAATCTTTCAAATATCCACTTTCACTTCTTCCCGTACCAAGGTAGCCTTTACCTCCCATAATGAAGGCAATAGCTTCTTTCCTCGGCAATCCTTCAAAGTCATTCAATTCCTCCCAAGTATTTGACGAAACTGAATAACGGTAAAAGTCATTATGTAAACCGCTTTCACTTTGACCCGTGCCAACGTATCCATAGCCATCCAAACCAAAAGCTACAGCGCCAGAGCGAGCTTCTCCCGCAAAGTCAGCCATTTGAGTCCAGCTTTCTGTTTCAGGATCATAGCGCCAAAGATCCTTTTTTAGAGAGCTTGTGCCTGTGCCTAGACCAATAAAACCGTATCCTCCTGTGCTGAAACCGATTGCCGAAGCTCTTTCTAAGCCACCGCCGGTTGGCCCACCAACACCCGATTCGTTATCCCAATCATCTTGCTCAAGTTCATAAGAGTACATTTTACGTTTAAATTCCTCCACGTCCACCCCAGTTGCTACAAAACCTTCTCCATTCAGTGTAAAACTTGCGCATGCTCCTCTTGGCGGTCCATTAACAGAATCACGTTTTATCCAAATGTTTTGTCCATACATGTATTGGATTCCGAAGACAAAAATCGCAAACAAGCAAATGCGCTGAATCATAGGATGGTAATTTTTTTGGTAGAAATGATTTCATTTGAATCATTTCTGATAATAAGGAGGTATCCACCTTTGTTGATATCTGAAACGTCCAAAGTAACAGGTCCGCTGTAACTTTCCGTGTGAACTCTCATTCCATTTAAACCGTAGATTTCTATAGAATAATTGATCAAATATTCACTCGGTTGAATTTGAACGTAATCCTGTGCCGGGTTAGGGAAGAGATCAATTTTGATGTTGTCTGTTTCATCAATACCAACAGGAAGAATCGGGTAATAAGCATAGAAGCTTTGCTTTTTACCATCTGATTCTTTTCCTAAGCCTGCGTAGCCCGTGTCGGCAATAGAAAAGGCGATCGCATGTTTTCTTCCTCCACCAGGGAAAGGGGCCCTTGCAGTCCACGTTTGGGTATAATAATTGAACTCCCAAAGTTCATCTTTATATCCACCATCTGATCCAAAAACGACAAAGCCCTTCGACCCAATACTAAACGCACTTCCTTGAGCTCGTTCTGATCCTGGCAGTTCAGGAGCGGTTTCCCATGTGTTAGTGACTGGGTCATATTCATAAAAGTCTTTTCTAAAAATATCATGATCAGTACCTAAACCAACGTATGCCTTATTTTCCACTACAAAACTGACTAGTTGATATCGATTCCCTCCAGGAAAGGGAGTTCTTGGAGTCCATTCATCTGTAACAGGGTCATATTGCCATACTTCGGTGATGTAGTTATCCGAGCCAATTTTCCCACATGCCACATAGGCTTTTCCAAGTGCAGAAAAAGCCGTCGCTTGATATATCCCTGTATCACCACCACCAGGATACGCCGCCAATGAATCCCAACTATTGAGAATCGGATCATAAGACCATAAGTCTTTTAATTTGTGTCCTATTTCACTGTTGTCATGCGAAAAACCTGTGCCAACATACCCTTTATTCTCAATAGAAAACGCAATTGCATTTCTGCGTTCAGAGCCTGGTAAAGAAGCAACTTGTGTCCATGTATTGGTTGTTGGGTTATATTGCCAAAGGTCCTTGTGTGTCACTTCAGCCGTGTCAACTCCCATTCCTACATAACCATAATTACCAACCGAGAAAGCAATCGCTTTCTCTCGTTTTAAGCCTCCAAAAGAAGCTTTTTTATCCCAGTCATTTTCATCCTCTTGACCGAAACCATATATACTTGCTACTAGAGAGCAGAGGAGCATTGTCCGAAGCATAGTGGATCCTTTTTTCATGGTTATTACAACGAAGTTTGGTAGAACCCCTTTTTTGATAGGTTCACAATTGTAAATATACGAATTAGTCTTCTATTCTTAAAGCTCAAAAGAATCATTAGGTTTGATTATCTTTACAGAAAAAAAACATGAACGCTACTCGTCAATTAGAACCACAGGCTGTATGGAATCATTTTGAGGATTTGAATGCAGTGCCAAGACCTTCAAAAAAAGAGGAACATATTATCAAATTCATGATGGATTTTGGTAATAATTTGGGTTTAGAAACGGTTCGTGATGCTATCGGAAATGTAATCATAAAAAAGCCTGCAACCCCCGGTTATGAGAAGAGAGAAACGGTGATTTTACAATCACATATTGACATGGTGCATCAGAAAAATGCATCGACTGATTTTGATTTTGATACAGAGGGTATACGTTCATATATTGATGGGGATTGGGTGAAAGCAAAGGGTACGACTTTGGGGGCGGATAATGGCATGGGAGTAGCAGCTGCAATGGCCTTACTATCTTCAACGGATGCAGAGCATCCTGCTTTGGAGGCGCTATTTACGATAGATGAGGAGACAGGAATGACTGGTGCAAAAGAATTAGATGCTTCTCTTTTATCGGGTAAGATACTGTTGAATTTAGACACTGAAGATGACGACGAATTCTCTGTTGGATGCGCAGGCGGAATTGATACAAATACCACATGCCAATGCTCAACGGAAACTATTCCTGGAACCTATGTAGTTGCGCAGATTTCAGTCAAAGGTTTAAAAGGAGGCCATTCTGGAATGGATATTCACTTAGGGAGAGGAAATGCTAATAAGTGGATGAACAGAATATTGTTTTGCATGTCCGATGTTGCAGATGTTCGAATTGTTTCCATAGACGGCGGTAGTTTAAGGAATGCCATTCCCAGAGAAAGTGTAGCGACAATTGCTTATCCAAACGCCGAAGGAGCGAATGTGAAAAAGGCGTACGAAAAAATTAGGCAGGTATTATTGAGTGAATTTTCGATTATCGAAGATCAGGCGATGATTGCTTTGGAAACGGATGGAATTGTAGCTGAACAGATGGTATCTAAAAAGGATCATGATGCCATTTTATCCGTCTTGTATACAATGCCAAATGGCGTTTGGACTATGAGTGAGAAAATTGAGGGGTTGGTTGAAACATCGAGCTCTTTGGCGCGAGTTATTGTGAATGACGGTGTATTTGAAACAAAATCCCTTCAAAGAAGCATGATAGAAACTGGAAAAGAGGATATAGCAACTGCGATTCGATTAAATTTCGAACGTATAGGGGCAGAAGTGGTTCAAAGTGGAGATTATCCTGGTTGGGCTCCTGATCCGGGATCACCGATCTTAAAGGTCTTGGAGAAACGATATAAGGCCATGTTTAATGAAGATCCTCAGGTAAAAGCTTGTCATGCTGGATTAGAATGTGGTATTCTGAGTAAACATCTTCCGGGTTGCGATATGATCTCGTTTGGACCAACGATTAGAAACCCACATTCTCCCGACGAAAAGGTCAATATAGCTTCTGTTAACAAGTTCTGGAGCTTTCTTTTGGCCGTCATGAAAGAGATCCCGATGAGTTAAGGATGAGTAGAGGCTTTTATATTGTATCAATTGCTTTTTTGCTTAGTGGATGCAAACCGGGTAACTTGACCCATGAGCGTTTTGTTTTCAATAATTCTGGAGAGGATACAGTTATGGTGTACAATCCAGATTTCGAAGAATTGGATACCTTGTATCCTGGTGATACCACGCTGGTCTATAGATTTGAAATGTCTAACTCTGATACAGAGCTTGCGCCCTGCGCATGGGGTGGAGATACCTTGATTATATATAATCAGGACAATCAAGGTGTGCTTATATCAGTGAATAAGGAAGATTATTGGATTTCTACAATTCAAGGGGATAAAGAAAAAAGACAACGATGTTATTTCGTCTTAACGGCAGAAGATTTTCCAGAATGAGAAAAATATTATTGTTGTTAATAGCTGTTACTCAATTGCATTTGTATGCACAATTCACTATGGGTATAAAATTAGGAGGTTTAGCTTTTCATCAGCAAAAAGTCAATCCTAATTATTACAAATGGTCTTTAGATAAAAAAGGCAGATGGGTTGGCTATGCTGGATTTTCGATTACAGCAGGATATCGCTTTAATCCTTACCTTGGCGTAAAGGTCATTCAAACAATACTTCCTTATGATTGTACAGGCCGATTTTCAGGAATTACGCATTTGGGTATCGACTTACATGATGATATCGTTAAGATGCAAAATGATCGACATCAATTGTCCGCCAGCTTTGGTCCGCTTTTTTATTACCGAAAAAACTGGAATTCTGTGCCGAATTACTACGTTGATGAGGGGTTTATGAAGGCAAGTGATAATGGTGTTTGGGAACGGAAGTTTGTTTGGTATGCCGGTCAGATACAGTATGATTTTTACTTCAATGATACTGACGCTATTTCTACTAATTTTTTACCTGGATATCCATATATCTATACGTTTATGACTGGATTTCAAACCTCAGTTAATTAAATGGTTAAGGGCGTTTACTTAATGTTTGTGATTAGTCTTTCTCTAAGGTCTATCAGTAAAATCCCCTCACTCGTCAATTCTCGCAAAACATCCATTATTTCATCCTCCGAATAGATAGCTAAAGCGTTAAATAATGCGTCAAGCTTTAGTGGTGTTTCTTTGCGATTTTTATTACACCAATTCAACATTTCATGGATCAATAATTGCCGATTCTTAGTGGATTCTTTTCTTAAACAATATTGGCATTTGCCGCAGGTTTTTACTTCTTCCTCATCAAAGTATTCTAAAAGGTATTGACTAAAGCATTGATGACCGGTAACAAACTTAAGCATTGCTCTTATTTTTTCATGAGCAACGACTTTGCGCGTGTGGTATATCTTCGGATCTATTGAGAAATGCGTTGGGGAGAGTCGCTCTGTCTTATATGTGACGGTAGGTGACTCGTTTTGGGGTATATAATCAATGGCTTCAGAAAGGTTTAGAAATTTTAGTTTTTGTACGACATCTTTTCTCGTAAGCCCCGTTTTTTGACTGATTTTATATTCATTAATTTGCACGTATTGATCAAAAATTCCCATTTCTGTTCGAAGGAGGAATAGTAACAATTTGTTCAACGTTTTATCTTTTATTTGATATGAATATAGTTCCTTGTTGTCGATTAGGATTTTTAATTGGCTTGGTTTTTTGTAGTTTGTGCTGAGCTCAATAAAATTGCATAATTCAAGGAATTTTAAAGAATTGTAGACAATGGGTAAGCGCTGGTTGTATTTTTCGGCAAATTCAGCTAAATCAATCGGATAAGAAGTGTCTTTGCCCGCTCCAATTGCCAATTGTAAATGATTGCCCAAAGCATCATAAATTCGCTTTATTAGAGGTAGGGGTGGGAACTGAGTTTCTATAGAAGATTCTAATTCTGTAATATCCTTTGGTTCGAAAAACAACTGCGCTTTCGCAGGTTTGCCATCTCTGCCTGCTCTACCGGCTTCTTGAAAGTACGCTTCAGGACTACGAGGAATATCATAATGAAGAACAAAGCGCACATCAGGTTTGTTAATTCCCATCCCAAAAGCGTTAGTAGATACAATAATTCTCGTTTTTCCTAAAGTCCAATCACTTTGCTTTTGCTTGCGCTCATCATGACTCAAGCCGGCATGATAAAAGTCTACGTTGAAGCCTTCGTTGAGTAATTTAGAGGCAATTTCTTTAACTGCCCTTCGCGTGCCGCAATAAATAATTCCAGAACCCTCATTTCGCTGCAAAAAATGAAGAATTCGATTCATTTTATTATCTGTTTCCTGAGCGCTATAGGTTAAATTCTTTCTTTCAAAACTTTTTCGAATGAGATGATCTTCCTTTAATCCCAGTTTATCCTTTATATCGATAAGGACCTCTTCGGTAGCTGTCGCAGTCAATGCCATGATAGGAGCCTTTGGCTGTAGCTCGCGAATTTCTCTTATTTCTAAATACGCAGGGCGAAAATCATAACCCCACTCAGAGATACAGTGAGCTTCATCAACAGCAATAAGGTTGACCTTCATTTTTTCGAAGCGAGTTCTAAATATTCGAGTTTTGAGCCTCTCTGGAGATACATAAAGAAACTTTAGCTCTCCATAAATAGCATTATCCAGTGTAATATCTATCTGACGTTTACTCATAGCAGAAGTTATGGCGGCAGCGTTGATGTTTCTTTTTTTTAATTGATTCACCTGATCTTCCATTAATGCTATTAATGGGGAAATAACTAAACAAACTCCGTCTTGAATTGTGCCGGGGATTTGATAGCAAATAGACTTGCCTCCTCCAGTAGGAAGTAGCGCCAAACAATCTTTCTGGGCTAAGGCAAGGTCAATGATTTCTTCCTGTTGTGATCGAAATTTTTCATAACCCCAATAGCGATTAAGTATGTCTAGCTTTTCGTTCATAGAATCAATTAACGAAGATAATATGAAATTAAACCGAACAATTTACAGGAAGGATAATTATCAACAAAAAAACGTTTTGATTTGATTTTTACTTCATATTGGGTTAGTGTATTCTATTTAAAACTGGGTAATAGGACGTCGAAGAATGAACAGTTTTAATTGTTAAAATTGGATGGCTAAAATATTGTTAAAGCCATATAAAATAGTTACCTTCGCGCAGCAATAAACAGGGGAAAGATATGGCTACAGATACAGTAAATATAAAGATAGAAAAGGTCGAGAGCTCAAGAATTGACTCAGTTGATTTTAATAACCTGCCGTTTGGTAAATTCTTTTCAGATCACATGTTTGAAATGAATTATGCTGATGGGAAATGGGGTACGCCGACAATTGTTCCTTTTCAAAATCTTTCTTTGCACCCAGCCACTTCTGCATTGCATTATGGGCAGGCTATTTTTGAGGGCTTGAAAGCACAAAAGAATGAAAACGGTGAAGTCCTGGTTTTTCGTCCTGACATGAATGCAAAAAGATTTAATGAATCAGCGGTTAGAATGTCAATGCAGCCAATCCCAGAGGAGATTTTTCTTGAGGGATTAAGAACCCTTTTAAATTTGGATCGTGCATGGGTTTCGTCTAAACCAGGTCAATCATTATACATTCGTCCTTTTATGATTGCAACTGATGACTACGTAGGGATTCGTCCATCAGAAAAGTATAAATTCTTGATTATAACATCACCAGTAGGTGCTTATTATTCTGAGCCGGTAAAGGTTAAGATTGAGACGAAATATACGCGTGCAGCAGCAGGTGGTATTGGGCGTGCTAAAGCTGCAGGGAATTATGCAGCATCGCTTTACCCTGCGAAATTAGCTGCGGAGCAAGGGTATAGACAGCTTATTTGGACAGATGCGAAGACGCATACCTGCATTGAGGAAGCTGGTACCATGAACATCATATTCCAGATTGGAGATAAGTTGATTACACCATCTGAAGAGGACGATACAATCTTGAAGGGAATTACTAAAAGAAGCGTTGTTCAAATCGCTAAGGATTGGGGTGTTGAAGTTGAGGAACGAAAAGTGACAATAGCTGAAGTTATTGAAGCACTTGAGAATGGTACTTTAAAAGATGCTTTCGGAGCAGGAACAGCAGCTACAATAGCACATATTAGCGAAATTGGTTATGAGGGTAATGATTATAAGCTTCCTGCAATTGAGGATCGCGAATTATCAAATAAGATAAAGAATTACATTAGCGAATATAAGTCAGGGAAATTGGAGGATAAATTTAACTGGTTGATGCGTATTTAATGATAAACAAGGAATGTTGGAAAAGGGAATGCTGTTTATTCAGATTCCCTTTTTTTGTAATCTTTAGGACTTATGAATAAAAGGCAGTACGGTTTAATTGGATATAAATTAGGACATTCCTTTTCTAGAGCATACTTTACGCAAAAGTTCGAAAAAGAGAAAATACCAGCCACTTATGAGAACTATGAACTGGAACAGATTGATGACGTAAGAGATTTGCTGGAGACTGATATTAAAGGTTTCAATGTAACCATTCCATACAAAAAACAAATTTTACCATTTCTAGATCGCGTCGATGGTGTTGCAGCAGAAATTGGCGCAGTCAACACGATTAAGCGTCAAGATGATAATTGGATTGGATATAACACAGACGTCTATGGGTTTCGTCAGATGATTAAGCCTTTCTCTAAGTCTCACCATGAAAGAGCTATGATTCTTGGTACTGGAGGAGCTGCAGAGGCTGTAAATTATGTTCTTGGGCATTTAGGTGTCAATGTAATATCGATTTCTAGATCACCAAAGGGGTCCAATCAATTTCATTACAACGAGGTCAATAAAAATATGATTCGATTTAATGGCATAATCGTAAACACCACGCCAGTTGGTACATTTCCTAATGTAGACGAATGTCCAGACATACCTTATCATTTTATCAACGATCAGCATCTTGTCATTGACTTAATCTATAATCCAGAGGAAACTTTATTTTTGAAAAAAAGTAAGGATGCTGGAGCAGTCACATTAAATGGTAAAACGATGCTTCAACAACAAGCTGAAGAAGCTTGGCGAATTTGGAATGATTAATAAAAGAAAAATGAAGAACCTAACATTATATGTATTCGCGGCACTCCTGCTAACGGGTTGCGGCTCAGATAAACGGGAGAATTTCACTACACTTAATGAGGACGGCGATATTGTTATATCCGATGAGTCAACAGCTATTCTCGAAGAAATTCAGGGGGATTACGATGCATGTAAATCCAACGAAACTGAAGCACGTGAGTGCAATCGTTTTACAGCAGAGGCACTTTGCCGATTTTATCAGATTGATGATTTTCAAAAAGATGGAGAATATGTAACCTATCGTGAAATAAAAGATGTTGTCACCCTGAATGGAGGCTTGTGGGAACCAATTGGATTGGCGACTGAGCAAGATAATTTAGATTATGCTCAAAAAAATGCTAATAATGCTGAAGCAACAATAGCTTTTGATCCAACGAAATCGAATCATGTAGCCATTATTCTACCAGGAAAACAATCAAAATCAAATGCGTGGGGCTTAGAAGTTCCAAATTCAGCTAGTTTCTTTATTCACAAGCACGATTCATATATCAACAAGGGGTTGAGTTACTCTTTCTCGTCTCCTGAAGGTATAATTCTTTATCAAAGAAAAAATTAGTCAGACTTATAACATATTAACGATTCTTGGGCCCACTGCCAGTGGTAAAACGAAATTGGCATGTCAGTTGTCTCGACATTTAGATGGAGAAATCATTTCAGCTGATTCCCGTCAAGTCTATAAGTATATGGATATTGGCACTGGTAAAGATCTAGATGAGTACGTTTTAGATGGCGATCAGATCCCGTACCACTTAATAGATATTCGACCTCCTGGATATAAATATAATATTGCCGAGTTTCAATTAGATTCTCTAAATGCTTTTGAACTGATACAGAACAGAGGTAAGTTCCCTATACTTTGCGGAGGTAGCGGACTTTACATAGAAACTGCTTTGCGCGGGAATTCCTTTTTGGGTATCCCACCAGATGAGGATCGCGAAGCCATTCTCTCCTCTTTACCGAAGGCCGAAATTGAAGAGCAATACAATTCACTGCCTGAACGATTAAAAAAGAAACTGTCAGCGACTACGCTAAAACGTAAGGTTCGTGCAATTATAATTCACGAATACCTTGTAGCTAATCCCAGTTGGAAATCACGTGAAATCCCTGCATTTCACCCATTAATTATTGGGGTCAATATCGATCGTGAATTACGTCGAAAGAAGATAACCAATAGACTTCGTTTTCGCCTCGATCATGGAATGATAGAGGAGGTGGAAGAACTCATTGATGTCTATGGCTTGAATCGTGATCAGTTGGAGTATTATGGGTTAGAATATAAATGGATTAGCAGCTTTCTCAAAGGAGAAGTAAATCGAGATGAACTCTTCGAGAAGTTAAACGTAGCAATCCATCAATTTGCCAAAAGACAGATGACTTGGTTTCGAAGAATGGAAAAAAATGGATTCAAAATTGAATGGATAAACGCAGAAGATAGCGACGAATCCAAAATTCGTCGCGTTTTATCACTGCTTGAAGATTCCTATTAAAATTTGTAACGTAGATTTACGCCAAAAGGTGTTGTCCAACGTCCATGGATATTGGTTCCAAGTTGATATTGGTAATGCAATCGACTCGTAAGCCCAAGCACTAGTGGGACATTATACTTCATGAAATCATATTCCACACCAAGCTGAGGACCAAAAGAAAGTAATTGGTAATTTGTTGGTCAGTGTAATAGCCTTTTCCATAATTGATACCAACACCCAAAAAGAAGTTAAAACCACTTTTCGCGCGCCACACCCTTTGTAAATCCAAGTTCATACTACCGTATAAGCTATAAAAATCTGCTGACCTGAAACCGTTAAAAGCCAATTCAGTATTTAACCTATATTTCGGACTAAATTGATACTGATAGATTATACCTGGTTGGAATCGGCCACCTCTTAAATTTTGTTTCAATCCCAAATAATGATTTCTTTCTTGAGCGAAAGTTTGTAAAGCGCTCATAAGCGCAACTGCAAAAAATATACTTCTCATAATAATCGTTTAGAGTGAAACGATTATGCGATCAAGATTACTACAGCTCTATGTAGAATTTAACTTTTATTAATATCCTTAGAATGTAAACCGGAGTGAAAATGCTGCACCGTATCCGATACCTGAGACTCCTCCGTTTAGTCCCCACATAGGTCGGGTATCTAGTCCGAGTAGAATAGGGGCTCCCAAGGTATTAAAATCATATTCAATACCAATTTGTCCACCAACACCTAGTGTAATACCATCATTCTCTGCAAACCATTTATCACGATAAAATCCCAATTGAGCCCCCGGGCCTGCGTACCAGTTCAAACCATCTGTAAGGTTCCAAACCCAATGATAAATACCTGTTAAAGCTGAGTGATGATAGTTATTCCCATTATTCCTTCTCCAACCTAGGTCAACTTCGAGGCGGTTTGAAGATCCAAATCCATGTTGGTAGGATACTTCGACACCAAAGCCAAAATTGCCCGATAGTCCACGAATTCCGATAGCATGAGGGTTAACTTGAGCGGTTGAATGTTTTGCTAGGCCTAGAACGAGCATAGTGAAGATGAAGAAAGTTGCCTTTTTCCAATTCCTCTTTAAATTTAAAGTAAGCGTAGAATTACTTTTTCACGATACGTTGAACGTGTTTACCGTGTTCTGTGGTTAATTCTAATAAATATGTGCCTGTTGACATCTTGGTTAAATCAATCATCACTTTTTCTGAACCGTTACTCAGCAATTCAGATGTGATAACTCTACCTGCCAAATCAAAAACAGTTAAACCAATAATGTTAGCACCCTGTGCGCTAATCATGAATTGACCATTTGAAGGGTTAGGGTAGACCGTTATAGACTGATTGAACTCGGCAATTGATAATTGTGAGCGGACTAAAATATTTTCTTCTACATGTACACACCCGTTAGCATCAGTAATTTCACATTCATACCATCCATTAACTAAGCCAGAAATATCTTCGTCTATTGAAGTAAAAGCATCGGGGCCTGACCAGTCAAATGTAAAAGGACCGGTACCACCAAGTACGGTTAGGTTGACAGAGCCATCACTACCAAAAATCTCATCTTCAGAAGAGTAAATAGCATCTAACTCAGAAGGTTCGTTAACGGTTACATAAACAACGTCTTCACAGCCAGTGTCATCCGTCACAGTAATAGTGTAATCACCAGCAGGTAAATCTGTAAAAACGCCATCGGCTTCTGGTCCATCACCGATATCATAAGTATATGGCGGCGTACCTCCCGAAACTTCAACCTCAATAGAGCCTGAACTTCCTCCGAAACATAGGGCATCTGTACTTGATGCAGTAACTTCACCTACACAATCACTTCCAGCATCGATTCCGTCAATGACGGTTGCATCGCCACATCCGTCCGTTGCTAAAAATTCGCTTGCTCCGTTTGTCCATGAAACACCCATTCTTCCGTAATAGTCAAATGCATCATTGTCATCAATTCCGGAACAAGCTGCAGCTCCACCGTACAACTGTCCAATAATTCTTTTATTTTGATCAAACAAAGGTGATCCTGATGAGCCGGGCTCCGTAACACCCAAATCCCAATCATCAATCCACCAAACCTGTGCACCTCCGGCAACATCGTGATAAGGGTCATTGTCTTCACGACAAATTTTCTTTAGATCTCCTCGCGGATGATGGATGCCCACTGCTTGAGTTACTGTTTCAGCGTCTGATCTGTCCCAACCCGCGAAATGAACATCCCAAGTTTCAGCCTCTTCATCAGTCATATTATCGATTTCTAGAAGTGCAAAATCCGATGCTCCTGAATTTGCTAAAATAGTTGCTCCATTAGCCGTTTGATCGTATGGAGGGCCAGGGTTTGTACTTAAGTCCCAATCGGCACAAATTTCTGCACCAGGAGGGCTTTCCCAATTGAACCTGAAGGACCAGTTTGCCGTTGACCCACCTAGACAGTGATTTGCAGTCAAAAATAAAAAGCGTCTGTCCTCACAAGTATTATTAACCAAAGCACCAGAGCAAATTCCGTTTCCACTTACTACGATCATGGCAACTGAACGTATCTGATCTCCCCAGTCATCGCCTGCAGGACAGTTGACATCAACATTACATGCTCCCGAGTCATGCAGACCTTTTTCCAAAGCTTTCTGGATATTATTTAAACTTCTGTATCCGTGAATTACATTTGAGATGGTAAAACTACCCGCCTCGCTCAAAGTGAATGGTTCAAAATACTCTACAATGATTTTATCCCCATGAATCAGCTCAGTGCCTAGTTCTCTTTCTATTCGATTATTCTTAGCGGTATAAGCGCCTACTTTATTTGTACGTTGATAATCATAAAGGTAAAGTGACGCTCCTTCGGGTATATAGAAATTTTCCAATAAAAGATTGATCGTCATGGCTTCAGGACATGATATGACAGTTCTCCATACGCGACCAGCTCCAACAGTTTCCCATTTTCCATCTCCTTCTCTTCCCAATTGAATATCGGTGTCGTACTTATAACCGAAACGCCATGGTATATCTTTGTGTGTATCATTTACGGCGTCTTCCTCGTCAATCTTAGATTGATCATATCCCGGCATTATTATGGCTTCAGATAAGGTCTCATGAGAGATTTGATTTGACCAGCCGTAACTCACGAAACTGTTGTCAGTTTGACCGTAAACCAAACCAGCAACTAACAAGAGTGTAAGTGTGTAGAATTTTTTCATGGTACTATTAGCATTTTAAGTGTCCTAAATTTAACCAAAAAAGTATAGAAGTGTTCAATATTTAAAAACAAAAAATGTTCGATATTGGGAAAGCTAACCATCTATTATTTCGTATCCGTATTAGATATTCAACCCATGGCAGAATTTTTGATATCTTCGCAATAACGAAATGAGAGCTATGACACACTTAAATTATTCTCTGAAGATTTTTAGTCTTCTGCTACTATTACCGTTTTCATCTATTGCACAGGATAATCCTAACCGTGGCGGTAGAGGGGCGCTCGATCTGCCTAAAGCGCATCGACAGTTAGAAAATAGAGATATATGGTTGGGACGGTCTCGTTTTGATGTTGATTATGTCTATGCCGTGAGGTCCATGAATGACGGTGAGCATTTTTCTGCTTTAGAGAACAATAAAATTGTAAAGTACAGCTTCAAAGACTTTGGAGAATCTTCTGAGGTAATCTGGGATGGTAATGCTGAAAATCTGTTGATAGATGATTATTCATTTAATGCGGACGAGACCAAACTTTTGGTCGCTACGGATCAAAAACCCATTTATCGTAGAAGTTCAACTGCTAACTATTATATCGTTGATTTGAAAGCTAATTCTGTTCAGGCGCTTTATGAAAAAAATGGGCAGATGTTAGCGGATTTTTCATCAGATGGAAGTAAGGTGGCTTTTGTATTTGAAAATAATATCTATTACAGAGATTTACACACTAATGAGGTCATTCAGGTGACAAATGATGGTCAAAAAAACGCGATTATTAACGGTTCTGCAGATTGGGTTTATGAAGAAGAGTTTGAAGTTACCAAAGCATTTTATTGGTCTCCAGGAAGCACAAAAATTGCATACCTAAAGTTTGATGAACAGGAAGTACCCGAATTTACAATGGAATACAATTATGGGGAAACTTACCCAAGTCCGTATAGCTTTAAATATCCAAAAGCTGGAGAAGCCAACAGTAAGTTGAGTTTGCATATATACAGCTTGAAAACTCAAAAAGCCAAAGAAGTGGTTACCGGTCCGTATGAATACGTTCCAAGAATGAAATGGACCAATGATGACAACAAATTGATATTCTTAGTTATGAATCGACATCAGAACGAATTAAATTATGTGATGTCTGAGGTTCAGGCTGATGGTTCGGCAGAAGGAAAGGTTTTTTATACGGATAAAAGTGACACGTATGTTGAAGTAGATGATAATTTAATCTTTTTGCCTGATGGCGAATCATTTTTAAGAACCAGCGAGAAAAGTGGGTATCGTCATATATATAAGGTAGGTTTTGATGGTTCAGAAGAACAGATTACAAATGGTAATTGGGATGTGATAGAGTTGAAAGGACTTGGACCTAAAGGGAAGACCATTTATTATGCATCGGCTGAAGAAGGAGCGATATATCAATCAGTATATAAGATTCGTATGGATGGTAAAAAGAAAGAAAAGCTTTCGCAGCAAAAGGGGCATAATGACGCATCTTTCAGTACGGGTATGAAGTACTATATCAATTACTACTCTAATGCAAGCAAGCCATACGAGATAGCCCTTTTTGACAGTAAAGGCAACCAACTCAAAATGCTCAAAGACAATATGAGAGTTAGAGCGATGATGTCAAAGTGGGACTTTTCTCCTAAAGAATTTATTACTTTGCCAGGCGTTGAACACGACTTAAATGCATTTATCATTAAACCGCCAAACTTCGATTCGACAAAGAAGTACCCTGTTTATTTTAATATATATAATGGACCTGGTTATAATACTGTTGCAGATAAATGGGGTGGTAAAAATTACATCTATCATCAATTACTGGCACAACGTGGCTATATTGTAATGTCAGTTGATACCCGTGGTACAGCTAATCGAGGAGCTGATTTTAAAAAATCAACATACATGCAGTTGGGCAAACTGGAAACTGAGGATATGATCGCCGTGGCAAAACATGTGCAACAATGGTCATTTGTAGATCCTGATCGAATAGGCGTAATGGGATGGAGTTATGGCGGATATATGGCTTCATTGTGTATGACAAAAGGTGCAGACGTGTTTAAGATGGGTATTGCTGTAGCTCCAGTTACCAATTGGAGATGGTATGATAACATCTATACAGAACGTTTTATGCGAACACCAGAGGAAAATGCAGATGGCTACGACGATAACTCTCCGATCAATCATGTAGATAAATTAAAAGGGAAGTATCTTATCGTCCACGGTTCAGGAGATGATAATGTGCACGTGCAAAACACGATGGAAATGATTAATGCATTGGTTAGAGCCGATAAGGATTTCGATATGTTTATCTATCCTAATCGAAATCATGGAATTTATGGAGGTAATACGAGATTACACCTGTTTAATATGTTATTAGACTTCACCATGGAGAACCTTTAAAATATGTTTAGCATCAAAGGAAATATTGTTTTTTTATTCGTTTCAGTTCTCTTTCTCTTTGGCTGTGGGAATTCAGGTGTAGTCGCAGAAGGTCCTGACCCAAATGTTGAAGGTCCATCTTCATCCGTAGACGGGGATTCAAAGGTTACGCTTGAGACATTTGGTTCTGCAGAACCAGAAACAAATGTCCCTCAAGATGTCATGGAAGTTGAGGGAGATGCTGAGGCAATAGAATGGCTAGATTTTGAAATGGCTATTGAGAGAAATCAAAATGAACGACGTTTCATATTTATTGATTTGTACACGGATTGGTGTTCTTGGTGTAAGAAGATGGATCGATCTACGTTTTTGCATCCGTCAGTAATCAATTATATTGACCAAAATTTCTATGCCGTCAAATTAAATCCTGAAAAAGAAAAGGCAATCGCTTATAAAGAAGTGCTTTACGAAATGAAACTATACGGCAATAAGATGTATAATGAATTGGCCGTAAATCTAGCGGGAGGTCGTTTGGTATTTCCATCTTTTATCATACTCAATAAAAGAGAAGTTAAACGGGGACTCATTGAAGGCTTTCAAACCCCAAGTCAATTGTTAAGTCAACTTAAGCGTTACGTCGAATAATTATTCTACCCCCAATGATAAAGAAACTCTCGGTTTTAATGCCGGCTTACAATGAGGAATATACTATTCGCCAAATTTTGGAGAAGGTGGTCGGCGTTAAGTTGTCTGGAGGAGTGGAAAAGGAAATAATAATAGTCAACGATTGTTCCAAGGACAACACCGTTGCAGAAGTTGAACAATTTATGGCGGATAATCCGGATGTCGATATTCGTCTGTTTTCCCAAGAAAGAAATCAGGGCAAAGGAGCCGCAATCAATCGGGCCATTAAAGAATGTTCGGGAGATTATTTGGTCATACAAGATGCTGATTTGGAATACGATCCTGAGGAATATAATTTATTACTTAAGCCCATTTTTAAGGACGATGCTGATGCCGTCTATGGTTCGCGCTTTATGGGGGCAAATCCGCATCGAATATTGTTTTACTGGCACTCTAAAGGGAATAAATTTCTAACAGGCCTCTCCAATATGATGACGAATCTCAATTTGACGGACATGGAAACGTGTTATAAAATGATTCGAACGTCAATAGCCAAGGAAATTAAAATCAAAGAAAATCGATTCGGAATTGAGCCAGAAATAACTGCTAAACTGGCTAAGCGAAAAGGGATAAAAATATACGAAGTTGGGATTTCGTATTATGGCCGTACCTACGAAGAAGGAAAGAAAATAGGGTGGAAGGATGGCTTTAGAGCTCTTTGGTGTATTCTTAAATATCGATTTGTTGATTAACCCTATATCAATAAACTGTGTTTGTCGAAAATGATTATGCCTATTGGATGACTTAATCATGAAAAAAAATTAAAAAAATCACTTTTTCGTCCAAATTCTAACGCACACTTACCGAATGGTAAGAATCTATCTTTTCATTTTTACCTGCCTATCCCAATCCATAATTTTGCGTGGTAATAAAAATGAATTTTATGATAAAAAAAATTACAAATTGGTCAATACTATTATTGAGGCCTTTTTATTAAGTGAAATAATTTGCCAAGATCACTACCAATCATTTTCACTTTCAGTTCCAAACTCTTTCTTTAAGTCAACAATCATATCGCCAATTTGGCTGTCAATATCGATTTCAATCTCGTCTAGCATTTTCGCTTGACGATCTCTGCTTTTTTGACTTGATATCTTTGGTTCATAGTTTTCAATAAAAGCCTCTAATGTCGACCCTGGCTCTCCTGGTGACGACTTTTTCATAAAGTTGTCAAAAGTATATCTCGTTTTACCATCCTTAAATTCAAGTGTTAATTGACAACTGAAATTATAATGATATGCTTTGCTATATGCATTGCTTTTTCCGATGCTTGAGAACGTCGCTTCCGTAACGATTCTTCCCAGGTTTTCATCCTCGAAAGTGAGTTTCATACCTTTTGATTCGAAATAAGCAATAACTAGTTTGTATAACGCTGCTTTGTTTAATCCCGCGTTTTCAATTACGCCTTGGTAAAAAACACGTTTTGTCTCTTCGTTACGATTTAACTCATATTCATTTTGCCCCCAAGAAAGGCTAGAAGTAATAAGAACAATTAATGCTAATATTTTTCTCATAATGATTAAAATAAAAAGTGGTTGATAAAACGATCAACCACTTTTAAATTATATATTAATTTGCGCGTCTAAGAATGTAACGCACTTCATTTTCCTCAGCCGATTGTACAACATAGTTCGAAACAAATTCCCAACCATTTGCTTCCATAAAATTTAATCCATCAATCATTGAGTTAAATGCAGCTTTTGTACCATCTGCAGAACGAATCGCTTGTGATTTGAAAATCTTCAATTCTTGTCCGTAATCAACAATGATTTTGATTTTTCCGAATCCAATTTTGTTTCGTCCAACCAACTCAACGTATTTAATGTCAAGGTCATTAACGTTTACTTCGTCCACAATAACTTGTGATTTTCCAGCAAAGGCAATCATAACAAATGCCGCCATTAAGAATAATTTTCTCATTTTTTTTTTGAATTTAGTTTATAATTGATTTGCATCAAGATAAGCAATATTTATACCATTCTTCTAAATCTTAGCAGATATATCTAAATGAGCAATTTAGCAACGGGAATTAGAAATTAAAACTGAGTGTGTTCTTGATAAAGTAGTTGGTTTTTCTCACGCCTTCAATTTCCCTTGAGTCATGCGCTAGTGAATAAATTACTTTAAACGTAAGAAACTTGTTAAAGCGAAAGCGTAAAGAGGTTTCGTTTGAAAGCCTGTATGTTCCAAAATCGGTCAGTTTTGGTTGGAAATAAGTGATAGTGTTAAGACCGAAATTATCGGTGAATTGGCCATCAAATGAGATGTAGTTTGTGGAAAGAACATCCGAAGTGAAATCAACATCTGTCAACTCTTCGTATTTCCCCATAATACCAGTCCCGAAGTTTAATTGATATTTAGTGTGGTCAATTATCATAAATCTCAAACCAGTTCCTAATAAAAGCCTTGCTGAAATCCGTTGTACTTTATTAAATTGCCCTTGCTGAAAAGCTTCAAATACGACCTTTCCAGAATCTTTGAAAGTATAGTTGTAACGCAGATGCTCAAAACCTCGGTTGATAAAGGCATCTTCTCCGGACTTCACTAAAGATTGACCGGGTAAGTAAAAGCAAATAATTCTTATTCTTTGAATAGGCTAGCTTTAATCGATTACCAACCTGGAGCAAGGACTTTGTGTTGAGGGCATAATTCAAATGAAAATCAGCACTACCCGCAAGGCCTTCCTTTTTTGCTGAAAGACGTTTGTTTTCAATATTGACAATTTGACCTTGAACATTGTCGCATGTGCTAAATAAGAACTATAACAAACAGATTTTGATGAAGTGATTCATGCTGCAAATTTACAGCCTAATTCTGAAAGAAACCTGAGTGTTTTCCGCCAAAGATTTAATTATTTGGAAGAAGGTATTTTGAAACCGACTCTTATCGTATGAATCGGCTGTTTGATCATAATATGCTTTAACGGTTGGATTTGACATGTGTCAAAGCTATGACCTTTTCTGCCAATTTGAAAACGACTTTTATTATTTGCAAATAATTGATAATTATTTGATTAAAGTTTTTTACAATGGAAAACTACATGCTCTGTAATTAGCCGACAACAATTGATTCCAAAAGGGAGACAGAAACAAGACCATCATTATCGATATCGTTAAGCTCAACTTTTACCGTTTGATTAATAAGTGCAGGGTCAAAAGGCACTTTCACCTTCACGTAATTCTCGGTAAATCCATGCAAGAAACCGTTATGATCTTCACTTTCGAATAGAGCTTCGTGTTTACTTCCGATTTGCGATTCATAAAAGACTCTTCTTAGTTTGTCAGAAAGTATTTGGAGTTGTCGACTTCTATCACGACGAATATTAACCGGCACCGAGTCAGGCATTTTTTTAGCAGTTGTATTTGCACGCTCAGAATAGGTGAAGACATGCAAATAGGATACGTCTAGGTCTTTAATAAAATCAACCGTTTTCAAAAATTCATCCTCCGTTTCCCCAGGAAATCCAACAATAACATCAACACCGATACATGCATCAGGAATTTGCTTTTTGATGTGCTTGACACGATCTGCATAGAGTTCGCGAAGGTACTTCCGGCGCATTGCTTTCAACAACTTATTTGAACCTGATTGTAACGGGATGTGAAAATGTGGTACAAATCTTTTAGATTGACTCACGAACTCGATGATCTCATTGGTCAGCAAGTTAGGTTCAATCGAAGAAATTCGAAATCGTTCAATTCCTTCAACAAGATCTAATTCCTTGATGAGTTCTAGAAAGTTTTCGTCTCCACCTTGTCCAAAGTCGCCAATGTTTACACCCGTCAATACCACTTCTTTGATGTCGGTTGAGGCAATCTTTTCTGCTTCTAAAACTGTTTCAGCTATACTTGCGTTTCTGCTTTTTCCTCGTGCCAAAGGTATCGTACAAAAGGTACAGAAATAGTCACAACCATCTTGTACTTTGAGAAATGATCTAGTTCGATCACCCATACTGTAAGATGGTACAAAGTCTCTTGTTTCTTTTATGCGAATCGCCTCAATTTGCGCAGTTTCACGCTTTTCAAGCGATTCAATATGTGCGAGAATATTGAATTTTTCATTTGCTCCAAGCACAAGATCCACCCCTGGGATTTCGCTAATTTCGGTTGGCTTTAATTGCGCATAGCAACCAATCATCACCACAAAAGCATTCGGATTAATTTTTAGTGCTCTTCTGACTATTCCTCTGCACTTCTTATCGGCATTATCAGTGACAGAGCAAGTGTTAATCACAAAAACATCGGGTGTTTCTTTAAAATCAACGCGCGCAAATCCTTCGTCCTCGAAATTTCGGGCGATGGTTGAAGTCTCCGAAAAGTTCAACTTACATCCTAACGTGTAAAAAGCGACTTTTTTAAATTGCTGCATAAATCGCTTGCAAAGATAGGCTATTTATATTTTATTGTCCAGTTCTTTTCAGTTGTAGGAGCATAATTTCTTATTCTGAGGATTCATGTCTTACACGCAATTCTGCAGCCAATATTTCGTCAATTGTTGCATTTGTCAAACGCTGACGAAATTAGACTTATGTATAAAAAGTGAATTCGCGCAACGAACTGAATTGTCGGGAATTATTTCAAGCATTGGAAGATCAAGGGAGCAAATCACTGCCTATAAACGCTCTCGTAGAATTCGCATGAATTTGTATCTGGTTATCATGGAAGTCGCTATTTTGGAAAGTTTGCTGGTAGAATTAGAGTTAAAGTTAGACGAACTGAGAATAACATCCGATGAGTGGGAGAGGCCTCTTTAGGCTATCCCGTTCAAAATAGTTTAAATCGAAATCCTATGTTAAATCGCAGAACAGATAGTTTGTTCAGTACCATGTTTTCAATTTGCCAATTCCAATCATTGAACTGGACAATTGCGTTTAACTCAGCAAAATAACCCATTCTTTTGCCCATTGCGGCGTATTCACAACGAATACCAGACTCAGCTATTAAAGCAAGCTTAGGTTGCTCATAATAGAGGTTCTGTGCGCCATCGAGAACTTGATTCGTAGATTGCAATGTATCACTTGAAAATACGAAGAAGTCACCAAATGTTCCACCAAGTCCAATGAGGGGCTCTAAACGAAATTGATCATTGGATTTTAACAAGTCAGTACCATAATTCAATGAAAAATGATACAGGTTAAAAATGACTTGGGTTTTAGGCAAGGAAGATCGGTTATTTAAGTTATTGATCGAAAAGGATAACTGATATGAATCATTTTTTCTTTGTATTTTTCCTTGAATCAAAGATGAAAAACTACTTGGAGCAATTTTGCTCACGGCATTATTGGAGAGTAAATCGTTGAATTCCTTCAAGCCACCATGATAAGCTAATCCTGGGCCAATTTTAAAGAAAGTTTTAAATTTCGTGGTATCGGAGGAAAACGCCGTATGGATAAAAAAGACTGCTGATATCAGGAGGAGAACTCTCATTTTATTGGGCATAAAAAAAGGTTGACTTTCCTTTTCGGAACGGCAACCTTTTCAATATTGTTGGGGTGATTTTTATAGTTCGTCAAAAGAAACTTCGCTTTCGTATGCTGGTTTCTCCTCAGGAGTTTTATACTCTCCAGTTTCCCAAAGGCTTTTAATCTTATCAAGGGCTTCACCCATTCCTTCAGTAAACTTCTCAAAATCTTCTTTGTATAGAAAGATTTTGTGCTTTTCGTATTCAGATTGTCCTTCATAGTCTCCCGTACGTTTGCTTTCTGTAATCGTCAGGTATAAATCTTTACCTCTAGTTGTTTTAACGTCAAAGAAGTAGGTTCTTTTCCCAGCTTTTACACGCTTTGAGAAAACTTCATCATTTCTATCATTCATCTCTCCTGTTTTTTAGTTTAATGCCTTACAAATTTATAATTTAAAAGCAGAAAGCGAAATTTATTTATCTAATTCTTCAATTATTTCGGTCAATTCAGCGGGATGATACCAATGTACGGCATCATTCTTCTTGAACCATGTTATTTGTTGTTTTGCGTAAATCCTAGTGTTTCTTTTTATGATTTCTACAGCCCTTTCTATGGTTTGTTTTCCTTCGAAATATTCAAATAGTTCTCGATAACCGACTGTTTTCAAGGCTTTTCGATGACGCAAGTGAAATAAATCTCTAGTTTCAGCTTCTAGCCCCATATCCATCATAATATCGACCCTTTTATTTATTCTTTCAAATAACTCAGGTCTTGGTATTTCTAGACCGATCCAAGTCATTTCAAAGTTCCGCTTTTTAGGTGATTTTTTGCGCAGGTCTGATAATTTTTTACCCGTTATCTGAATCGCTTCGAGCGCTCGCATTACTCTTCTCGGATTTTTTATATCGGCGCTTTCATAGTATTCAGGGTCTATTTCTTTTAGCTCATCTTGAAGTGTTTCAAGTCCTTCCTTTTTCCAACGTTTTTCAAGTTCTTCTCTAACTTCTTCATTTGCAGGAATGTTATCAATACCAAAAGCTAGAGCGTTGATATAAAGTCCACTCCCTCCAACTGCGATACATGTATTATGCTTTTGGAAAATTCTATCCAGCAGATTCAAAGCATCTTTTTCAAACATGCCTGCAGTATACCTGGTTTCAGTGTTTCTATTGGCTATAAAATGATGTTCTGCTTGTGAGAGTTCGTCGTCACTTGGTCGTGCATTACCAATTCTCATTTCCTCGTAAAATTGACGAGAATCGAAAGAGAGAATAGGGCAGTTGTAGTGTTTTGCAAGATCAATGCTCAATGCTGTTTTTCCAATTGCAGTTGGTCCAACTATTATGATCAATCTTTTAGTATCGCGTTCTATCTTCACATCCATTCATCCATAAACTCACGAACGCATCCAGCGCCACCATTTTTCTTTAAGATGATGTCAGCTTCTTTTTTCACTGCATACACCGCATCTGCAGGGCACGCCGAAACCCCAACTTTAGCCATGATTTCCAGGTCATTGATATCGTCTCCAATGTAAGCGACTTGTTTAGGAGTTATACCTAGCTGTCCGCACCACTGGTCCAAAATATTAATTTTAGATTCTTGTCCGACATAAACGTGCTCTATACCCAGCAGTGATGCTCGATCTTTTACCACATTCAATTTGTGTCCGTGTGAAATAATACCAAAAGAAAGGTTTTCTCGACGGTTATTTTTTATCGCCATACCATCTTTTGTGTTGTATTTTTTCATTTGGTCTCCATTCTCGGTGAAATACATACCTCCATCTGTTAATGTTCCATCAACATCGAGAAGAATCAAGCGTATTTCCTGAAGCGACAGTTTATCATTAATTCTTAGCTGCTTTGTCAATAATACATCAATCGGAAGTTGAAAATAATCGGCAATTCTGATTAATTCGTCAGGTGTTGGCTCCATGATTCTAACCTTTGGAATATAGATTATTTGCTCAAATTCAGTAATTGACATTTTTCGTTGTTCACACAAGAAGTCAATATTTTGGTTGTATACATTCATAGCATCCGAATTAAACGATTAAATGATGTTGCGGTTAACAGCCTTTGCAACTGGTTCTAAAGTACCTAGAAGTTCTTCAAATTCAGCATGGTTCAATTGCTGAGAAGCGTCAGATTTTGCCACTTTTGGGTTAGGATGTACTTCAATTAATAACCCGTCAACACCCATTGCCGTGCAGGCTCTAGTCAAGTCTGGAACACCATAGGCGTGTCCCATGGCGTGACTTGGGTCCAATACTACAGGACAGTTGGTGTATTCTTTTAAATAGGCTACTCCACACAAGTCCAACGTAAAACGTGTCTTTGTTTCAAATGTTCTAAGACCTCTTTCGCAAAGAATAACATTTTCATTTCCTCCGGATAACACGAATTCAGCACATTGAACAAATTCTTGCAAAGTGGTTCCAAATCCTCTTTTAATAAGAACTGGTTTTCTCGTTTTAGCGCAAGCTCTGAGTATACCTTGGTCATACATAGCTTTTGCTCCGATCTGAATAACATCTGAATATTCAATCACCTCGTGAACATGTGTCGCATCGCGAACCTCTGTGATGATATTTAGCCCATGTTCTTCTTTCATTTTCTTCAGGAGTTTGAGCCCTTCCAATCCTAATCCTTGAAAACTGTACGGAGAAGTTCTAGGTTTATAGCACCCACCTCTTAGCGTGGTAAGATTTAATCTCTTCAATAAAGCTGATGATTCCTGAATTTGCGCCTCTGATTCCACAGAGCATGGTCCAGCAATGACTAGTGTATTGCCCGAATTGCCACCAATGGTTACATCACCAATTTTGACTGCCCTCGTTTCAGGTTTGTAGGCGCGAGAGGATAATTGCATATCATTCTCGAAAACAAAAGAGTCTAGGACGACATCTTTGTATTTGTCATCTACTGACTTTTGTCCAGAAGAGCTGATCAGAACATATTGCTCGTTTTCTTCAATCAGAAAGGCGTTAATTTCTTTAGCAATTTCGCGTGCTTTATCGCTTCCAATTTCCTTTTTAAGGTGGATAATCATAATTCTCCTTTGATTAAGTTCATAAAATTTACGGTACCAACAGCTCGGTTATTTCCATCCACTACTGGTAAATATACAATTGGTCGTGATTCATTCTTAATGAATCTTAATAGTTGATAAACAGTGTAGTTTTCGCTAACGACAAGAGGGGTTTTGTTAATGATACTATTCATTTCAATATCGTGTAAACTACCCATGAATCTAAGAAGGCCTTTTCTTAGATCGGCATTTCCTACGATACCGATTAATGAATTGTCTTGCGCTAAAACCATTGTAAAGCCCAGGCCACCTTTGTCGATCGTTTTAAGCAGATTTTCTAAGTTTAAATCCGCTTCATATATTACCGGACATTCATCCAATTCCCTCATGAAATCTTTCACCAAAAAGGCTGACTCTATTTCATTCAACTTTAGATTTAATAAAGCGGTGTTAATATTAGCAGAATTAAATAGATAGGATCCAGAAACAGACGTATATACCCCCATATTTCTCAGAACAAATGATACCTCAGCATTCACCCCACCATCGACATGAACTTTTTTGTTTGGGTATTTCTGTTGAAAAGCCCTTATCCTTCTAAAGTTTGTTGCGTCAAATTTACCGCCACTTTGTCCAGGAATTGTAGCCATGAATAATATGAAGTCAAAATCATCCGCATACTGATCAAAAACGGATATGGGAGTATTTGAAGTAATAGCAAGTCCAAGTTGTCCAGAAAATTCTTTTGGGATATTTAAGTTTTTGTCTTCTAGATCCTCATACTGAAAAGTGACGTAGTCAATGTCGAAACGTTCTAAAGCAGGGTAAAAGCGCTCTGCTTTTGGAGTAATAATGTGTAAGTCGACTGGGATGTCCGAATACTCCTGTATTTTCTCAATGTCTGCAAAGACATTCAAGTCATCATTACAATCTACGTGAATCAAGTCAACATGAGAGTCGTTCAACGCTTGAATCGTCTCCATGATGTTGTTTTTATTTTCTTTGTCCGAGTAAATCGACGCGGATATCTTCATCTTATCTTTCTTTAGCTTGACACGACAGGTACAAAATTAGCATTACAAACTTCAATACGGAAATTGAGTCCGTCAAAAACAGATGCTTGGATTGCTTTTTCCAAAAGATTGAGGTTATATTCTTGGTGATCAGGTAATTCATTGAATTCATCACTTAAAACCATCCTCAATATAAAACCATTCTCGTCAGAAGTTAATTGAACTGCATGAGCATTATCTTGAATTAAATCATTTTCTTGAAAATATTCGCCAATACCTTGAGCATATTCTATACCGACATTTCGCGGTGCATAATAAACCGATAGGTTGCCATACGTCAATCGTTCACCAAAGCTTGCACCGCAGGCTAATAGCACAACAACTAACACAATGATAGATATACCCCTCGTAAGGAAAAATGATAGTTTCAACTGCAATTTATTATAACGAATAAAACTGATTTGATCAGACAGTTTTGCCGTTTTATTAACTTTAGGGTAAAGATAAGAAGATATCATGATCTGGATATCAATAAGAACTTACTTCTATGAAAAATGAATTGTTAATCACATTCAAGAATAAAATATTTCAGGGTAGTGTTGGACGGAAAAGCTTATGGGATGTATCAATTCCGGACAATCCTCAAGGGGTTATAGTTTTTGTTCATGGTTACAAGGGTTATAAAGATTGGGGGGCATGGCCGTTAATGGAGCAATTTTTTCTCAATCGCAATTATGGTTTTGTCAAATTCAATTTTTCGCACAACGGAAAAACGATAGAAGATCCCATAGATTTTCCTGATTTGCAGGCTTTTGGTGAAAATAGGTATTCATACGAGGTGAATGAGTTAAATGAGATTCTTAATGAAGTTCACAGAATGGTTTCTATGGAATGTCAACTAGAGGTTCCAATTTTTCTTGTTGGTCACAGCAGAGGAGGTGGAATTGCCACAATAGTAGGATCTGATAACACATTTGTTTCAAAGGTGGTTTCATTGGCAGGGATTAGTGACATTCCGTCTAGGTTTCCAAAAGGTGATGAACTCATTGATTGGCAAGTGGACGGCGTACGTTATGTGTCTAATGCAAGAACGGGGCAAGATATGCCACATTTTTACAGTTTTTATGAGGATTATTTAAATCATGAAAAAATGCTCGATATCGAAGCTGCCGCAAGACGTTTATCTGAGATCAAAAAGCCATTCCTTCAGGTTCATGGCGATATGGATTTAGCAGTAAGTATCAGTGAAGGACAGGCACTAGCTCAGTGGACACAAACGCGTATTTGCATTATTAAAGGTGCAGGGCATACTTTTGGTGCAAAGCAACCTTGGGAGTCGTCAGAGCTTCCTCATGACTTTAGATTGGCATTGGATGCTATACTAGAATTTATTGCGGATTAAAATCTGTCTGATGAACCAACTCAACTATTATTTGTTCGTCCATAAAGAAAGGATTATTTGAGTCTGTCTAAAGGGGATATTGTTTGGTCGTTTATCACTGTCGTTCTTCTAATGATCGTGAGCCAAAATGCCTTTGCCCAAGAAATCTGTGACAATGCAATTGACGATGATGGAGATGGACTAATCGATCTTAATGATGACGAATGTAATTGCACATTCAATATAGATTTGAGTTTAATCCCAAACCCCTCTTTCGAAGATACCCTCTGTTGTCCAACATCAGAGGGGCTAGTGTCTTGCGCTACGGATTGGTTTCAAGCCTCTGATGCGACATCTGATTTTTATCATTCATGCGGATTAACAGCATTTGATATAGATGGAGCTATACCTCCTGCCACACCTATTCCTGGAGGCGGTGATGGTTATATTGGTCTATTTAATTTTGGCGCTGGATATCGCGAGTATGTAGGTGCTTGTTTAACGACTCCTATGCTCGCTGGAGTTACCTATACGTTGGAGTTTTATACAGCCTATTCCTTTGGTGAATTGACTTCAGCTGATATTGAGATTTATGGATCGCCGAGTTGTGTAGATTTACCTTGGGCTGGTGTAAATTGCCCTGATGGTGTTGGGTTGTGGGAGCTTTTGGCAACAAAGACCGTTTTTTATGAGTTAGATGGGTCTTGGCAACTCATTTCGGTTGAAATTACACCTGTCGTTAATATGAATGCTATTTCGTTTGGAGCAACTTGCGATGAAGTAGGAATAGGTGAGGGGTCTTATTTTTATTATGATGAATTGGTTCTTATCGACACGGAAACAGGAGGTTTTATTGAATCTACAGGAGGATGGTGTTCGGATGATTTAGTTTTAGAGGGAATATTTGAAGTGGAAGGAGGTACTTATCAGTGGTATCTTAATGGTGTCGCACTTATAGGAGAAACGGTTTCGATATTGGAACCTATTCCTTATGGTTTTGGCGAATTTACAGTGGTATACAGTTTCCCCGGTGGGTGCCAGCGGGTGTCTTACAACTCACCGTCTATTCCAACTACAGACTTTTCATTTGAGAACGTATGCCTTGGTACGCCGGTAATTTTCACAAACAATTCGCTATACTCAACAGAGAGTTTAGGGATTTGGGAATGGGTGCTGGGCGACGGAACGACTGCAAATACTCAAGATGTTGATCATTTTTATCCTATACCTGGGAATTACGCAGTTCAATTAATAGCATTCAGTGATGATCCCTCATGTAATGACACGGCTTTTGCAAATGTAAGTGTTGGTGCTACGCCATCGGTTGATTTTGAAATTACCGGAACAAGTTTAGCAATTGAAGGTGGGAGCTGGGTTTCTTGTGCCAATGATTACTTGTTTTTTACAGATTTGTCTAGCATTGACGAACCAGTCAGTTTCGCTTCTTGGTCTTGGTATTGGGATGACAGTCTATTCAGTACAGAGGAAAACCCGGAACTTATCTTGAATAATGGAGGTTCAGCTAGTATCAAACTGGTAGTTCTAATGGAAAACGGATGCGTTGATAGTATTGAACAGAGTTTAAACTTAATAGAAGTAAATGCAAATTATCTCGCATTAGATTCAATTTGTGCTGGTGAATCGATTAGTTTTTTGGATTTATCGAGTGTTAGTGACGGAAGTCCGATTGTTTCCTGGAGGTGGGATATGGATGACGATTCGGATACAATATATGATCAAAACCCGACTTATTTATTCAGCGAGGGAGCGATTTACAATGTTCTTCTTTGTGTTGAAAACGATCGTGGTTGTAAAGATTCTATTGCGCAAAATGTCACCGTTTTTCCAAATCCAACGCCTAACTTTTATGCCAATCAGGATCCAACCGATTATTTCAATACGGATCTTCGATTAATCATGATTTATCCGGATGAGCAGAGTACTTACGAATGGTATATGCCGGGGGGAGCGCCTGATTTTTCAACAGAATATGGGAGTACAAATGTTAAGTATCCTGAGTTTGTGACTGGTGAATATGAAGTGTTATTGATTGAAGAGACGGTCAATGGATGTGTTGATTCTGTCTGGCATACCATAGAGGTACTAGAGGATGAAATGATCTTTGCGCCCAATGCCTTAACATTGAATAATGACGGAATAAACGAAACCTGGGGTGTATACACAAAAGGATATCGTTTGGATGAATACATTTTACAACTTTATAATCGTTGGGGAGAGTTGATTTGGGAATCGCGAAATCCGGATGATCGCTGGGATGGAACCTACCCAAATGGAGGAAAAGTATCTACTGGTACGTATGTCTGGTACATTAAAGCTCGCGACCAAATTAATGATGAAGTTTTTGAATATTACGGCCACTTAACCGTTTTTCATTAAAAGCAGCCCTTAGAATGGGTTCCTGAACGTATGATCGTATTTGATGTCTTGGAACATTGAGGCTTTAACACCGATCTTGAATAAAATACTCCAATTCGAACTGCTTCCATCAGTAGGGAACATCGGGCCAAATTGTTGATACAATAAACTTGTTTCCCAACAGTGCAAATCTCTCCATAAGCCAACGTTAAACCCGGGAACTTCCCAATCTTGGAGATTTAAATTTACGCTGTAATTGATTTTCCATTTATTATTCAAATTAACGTCTCCGTTTGCGGCAATTGTTTGAACAAGAGAGAAAGTGTCAACAGGTTCACCAAACTCATCAGTCGAAGACAATCTGGTGTAGTTTATATTATAAGACAAATCGAGTCTCCAAGGTATTTCAAAGCCGTTGTTTGAAGGCTCATTATTTTCCTCTTGTTTGTTGTTATCGTTCTTATGACTTTGAAATGTATTACTGCTATTACGTAATCGTTTGTCATTTGTAAAGCGAGCATTAATAACGCCTTTCGCTGACCTGAATCTGCCTATTCCTTGGCCATCATCCCATGCATATTCTGCAAGTGTTTCTCCTGTTTCAGTGTCCCATGAATAAGGGGATAAAGATGCGTTTGTCTGAAAGCTAAAAACCTTGAGGAATTGAGCCGTTCGAAATGCAATAGCAATATTGCTCAGGTTCATTGAGTCTTTGAGTAGATCATAGTTACCATTAAATGTCAAGGCGTCTACCAACTTGTATGATTTAAATGCGTTATTAACAGTGTCTCTTTTATCCCTGCGTTTCATTTCGACAGTATTGTTTAATCTGAAACTTATAACACCTGCATCGCCTCTTCCGCCTTCATGGTATAAGCTGCGTTCGAAAGGAGAGTAAAAGGCCGTGTTTCCTAGTGTGTCTATTTGAATCTCTTCATAAAGGTTGATGTCGGGCGTGTAAGCAAATCCAATGGCCGTTGATGCGACATGTCTGAATTTAGTCTCTCTTTTATCCTTGAACTTATAATAGCCAAAGAAATTAGAAGCTAAATTCCCATTAAAAGATAGGTCTCTTGCCGCTAAGAAACTGTTAATTGATGTCGTGTCGACGTTAGAATCCGAAGGATTCCAAACTCTTTCTTCATATTGAAAGTTCCAATACTCTCTATAATTTGCAGATGGAGTGAAAACAAAACGACCGTTGAAAAGTCTTAAATTTGACTGAACTAGAGTTCGATGTTCAACTCCATTCATCGCATAGTCATTAAGTTGATCAAGTTCGCCAAAGGTAAATATGCTATCGGGAGCCTGAATATTGTTTCGGGCATTCATGTTATAAGTCACATTGATCTTTTCATACCATTTGGTCCCGATTTTTGATTTTCGCAAAACTCCTAAATCAAAACGTCCTACCGATAAATTGTAACGGGGTAGCTCGAGGCTATAGTTACCACTTGCCGAGTTCTGTTGCAAGGATGATTGTAGTCCCATCGTTCCATTAAATTGACCAGCTTTCCATCTTTTAGTGACATTAACGCTCGAGTTAAAAGTGTTATTAAAGAAGTTCGGATTGATCGCATCTAAACTCGTTTGTTGGGTGTTATCCGAGACAAAGTTGATATTGCTTGTAAACTTTAATGTTGGATGTGCTTTAGGATCTTGTGTGTGATTCCAGTTAACCGTCCATTTATTTAATAAATCAAAGTTGTCATAGAATTTACCTCTAAATTGCTCAAATCGTAAACCAAATCCTCCACGATAACGGTATTTTTGATAATAATTTGTCCTGTTTTCAGCGGCCCAGCTGCCCGATGTGAATATGCTGCCATAGAAATAAGTTTCCCAATATTCACCCAGCGGCACGTAGTATCCCAAATTCTCTAAACCAAAACCAAATTGCTGACTGGTTTGAATTTCTGGCAGTATTATCCCCGCTTTTTTAGTTTCTGAATTCGGAAAAAATCCGAAAGGTGCTGCTAGTGGAGTAGGTACATTCAAAATCTCCATATAAACCGGTCCTGTTACAATTCTTTTTTCAGGAACTACAATTGCTCGGCTTAAATTAAAATGAAAATGTGGCTCTTCCTTGTCGCAAGTTGTGAATTTTCCATTCTTAAAATGGATTTCCTCATTTGGTAACACTTTCGAACTTGACATGTGAATATAACCCTCTCCTTGCTGCATTCTAACCTCCTTGACAAATCCCTTTTTCGTCTCAAAATTATATTTGATATACTCGCAGGCACTTTCTTCGCCACCGGCGTTAAAAATGGGTTTTCCGATCGGATTTCCGATACTGTCTAGCCCATAGGTTGCTATCACTTCATTTTTCTCCATGTCGATTTCAATCAGCTCAGCATTTAAGGTGATATCTTCATAATCGACTTGGGCTTCACCATACAAGCGTAAAATTTGAGCAGGAATGTCGGCAACGATTGAATCACTTGCTTTGTAATGAACAGGAGAATTTAATCCGCTCATGCTTTGCGAACCAGATTCTTGAGCATTCAAAATTTGTGGTTGAAATACCAGTATTATCAACAATGACAAATTGAAAACTAACGCTATGATGCTCTTTTGGCGCAACTTTTGGACTTAACTTTGTTATCAGGATCAAAAATGATTGGACAAATCTATAATATTTAAGTTAGATGATCTCAACAGCATATAACATTTCAAAGGCATTTATATTGTGTCTATCGTTAATTTTAACATCAACACTATGGTGTCAAGATCCTAGCATTATGCGTGGGATCAAGACCGTTGTTATTGACCCTGGACACGGAGGTCAAGATCCCGGGTGTCACGGTAAACATTCTAACGAAAAGCAAGTTACGCTGGCAATCGGTTTAAAAGTAGGCGCGTTTATTGAACAGAATTTTCCGCATATCAATGTTATTTACACGCGAAAAACCGATGTTTTTATTGAGCTGGATGAAAGAGCGGCAATTGCAAATCGAAATAACGCAGATCTTTTTATTTGTATTCATGCAAATGCCGGACCAGCAAAGGCTTTTGGTGCTGAAACGTATGTCTTAGGACTTCACAGGACAGAAGCACAGCGAAAAATTGCTGAACGTGAAAACTCTGCGATTGAATTTGAAGCATATAGTGAGACAAAGTACCAAAAATTATCTGCAGATGCGATTATTGCACGTCAGTTACAGTTAAGTGTTTTTCTAGATCATAGCATAGAATTCGCATCGCGAATTCAAAATCAATTTGTCAAAATTGGTCGTGCGAACCGAGGTGTTAGACAAGCCGGATTTTTGGTTTTGTATAAAACAACAATGCCAAGTGTTTTGATTGAAACAGGTTTCTTAACAAACCCTGACGAAGAAAACTTTTTGGCTGATTCTGCATCACAGTCTTTAATGGCCAATTCGATATTTACAGCATTTAAAGAGTATAAGACCTATTACGAGTCGGCAGATCAATCAACCATTATTGATGTTGCAGCTCCAACTAATTATGGTATTCATCCCGATAGTCTCCAGACGGACATAAATGAAACGGTTGTTTATCGTGTTCAAATTGCAACGACCGCAGAGAATTTATCATTAAATGATCCTCGTTTTTTAGGTATGCCTATATGGATGTATAAAAGCAATGACCTGCATAAGTACACTGTTGGTTTGTTTACCGGCTTAGATGACGCCAAAAAACTAAAAACTGAAATGCGAGAAAAGGGATTTGAAAATGCCTTTGTTGTTGCTTTTAAGGGTGAGAATCGAATCAGCATTGAAAAAGCAATTAATCTGACCGAAAATTAATCCGTTCGAAATATTTACCTTATTTTAGCATCGATTATGAACGTCCGTTTTTTTCAATTTATTTTTGAATAAAAGGGCACTATAAAATGGCATTATTAAAATGAATGTATCTAAGGAGTTTAAAGTCGGACTATTAGTCGTTCTCGGATTACTTCTATTATTCGTTGGCGTGAATTTCTTAAAAGGTGGTTCTTTATTTGGTGAGGATCGTGTTTATTATACTACTTTCTCGAACTCACAAGGACTTCAAGTGTCAAACGAAGTGCAATTGAATGGATTAAAAGTAGGGCAAGTCCAAGAAATAGGTCTTCATCCTGATAATGCAAATATTATACTCGTAAAATACACGATCATAAATGATGAATTGCAAATTCCAGCAGGCTCCGATATAGAATTAATCAGTTCTGATATTCTAGGAACAAAGGCACTGGAATTACATTTGGATTTGGAACCAAAAACGAACCTCGTTTATTATGATTCAGGAGATACCATTCCAGGTTCAATTGAGGTTTCGTTGGAGGAACAAATTAACGAAGAGCTATTGCCACTCAAGAAGAAGACCGAAGAATTGATTACATCTGTTGAAGGTATAATTGTTTCTGTCAATTCTTTCTGGGACACGAGTGCGGCATACACGATTGATGAAAGTCTCTACGAGGTAAGAGATGCGATTGGTAAATTTGGAGATCTTGCTAACAATTTATCAGTAACAGTTGAAGAACAAACGGATAAAATAAGCCGGGTTTTAACAAATACTGAGCGTATATCAAATAATCTCGCGGACAAATCAGATGAAATTGCAAGTACAATTGATAACGTAAAGGATATTTCAGATACACTGAAAAACTCTGAAATTAGAGCCGTAATTGCTGAAACTCAGCAGACATTAACTGAACTCACTGATCTATTGGCCAAAGTTAACGAAGGACAAGGTTCATTAGGTATGCTCCTTCATTCTGACAGTTTACACAATGAACTTGTTCAAACGAACCAATCATTACAACATTTGTTAGATGATATGCAGGCCAATCCAAACAATTACGTGCACTTCTCGCTTTTCGGGAGGAAAAAGCATTGGCAGTTTGATCCGAATGAAGAAAAAGAGATTCGCAAATTGTTGAACAAGTAGTCAAATCATTATTTGAGTAAAATCTTAAAGGATGGGAATAAGTAACATTATTTTTATAATCGTTTTAGTTGGCTCTACTGCCTTTTTTGCGCAGAATGTGCGTAAAATTATGCACAACATCAAGATGGGTCGAGACGAAGATCGGTCAGATCAAAAGGCGGAACGCTGGAAAACAATGATAAAGGTAGCCCTAGGTCAATCTAAAATGACAGCTAGACCAATTGCGGCAATTTTACATTTGTTCATTTATGTCGCTTTTGTGTTTAGCCAAATAGAATTGATCGAGATTATTGTGGATGGCATTGCTGGAACGCATCGTTTTTTCGCACCGTATTTGGGCGGCTTATACACTTTTGTGATTTCTTTAATTGAAGTGCTTTCATTGTTAGCTTTGATCGCAACGTTTGCTTTTCTGTCTAGAAGAAACCTCTTGAAAATTCCTCGTTTTACTAAAAGTGAAATGACTGGATGGCCAAAATTGGATGGTAATATTATTCTTTATCTTGAATTTGTTCTAGTTGTCTGTATTTTCACAATGAATGGTACTGATGAAGTAATTCATGTGCAAGAAGCAGGTAAGTCCTATGGATTTGCCATTAGCTCATGGATGGGGCCTGCAATATTTGGTTCGATGAGCATGGAAACCTTGATGTTATTAGAACGAATTGGGTGGTGGGGACATATTTTAGTGGTAATGGGCTTTTTGTGTTACTTACCCTATTCGAAGCATCTCCACATTATTTGGGCTTTTCCAAATACTTACTATTCGAAATTACGCCCCAAAGGTCAATTCACGAACATGGAGAGCGTGACAAACGAAGTGAAATTGATGTTGGATCCAAATGCAGATCCTTTTGCGGCACCAGCCCCTGATCCTAACGCAGCCCCGCAGCGATTCGGAGCTAAGGATGTAAGGGATTTGACTCGGGTAAATATACTAAACGCCTATACTTGTACCGAATGCGGGCGTTGTACTTCTGAGTGTCCTGCAAACGTTACGGGTAAAAAATTATCCCCGCGAAAAATTATGATGGACGTGCGTGATCGTGCGAATGAAATCGGAGCAGGGATTCGTAAGAAAGGAAAGGATTTCGATGATGGAAAGTCTTTGTTGGGAGATTATATAACGGAAGAGGAAGTATGGGCATGTACAAGCTGTAATGCATGTGTTCAGGCATGTCCGGTTAATATTGACCCACTTGAGATCATTATGGACTTACGCCGATATCTAGTAATGGAAGAGTCTAAAATGCCTGCTGAGTTAGCAGGGATGAATACGAATATAGAAAACAATCAAGCACCTTGGCAGTTTTCTCCTGCTGATAGGTTAAAATGGAAAGATGAAGCATAATCTTGAAAAAGCAACATTTAACAGGGAGGAAATTTCTCCTGTATTGCCTGAATGGGTCAAGAACTATATGATTGACATTGATGGCACCATTTGTGGCGATATTCCAAATGAGGAACCAGAACGCATGGCTACTGCTAAATTGTATCCTGATGCGCTTGAGACAGTCAATAAATGGTACGATGAAGGTCATGTGATTACGTTTTTTACAAGTCGTATAGAAGAGCATCGAGAAGTGACTGAACAATGGTTAAACCAAAATGGTTTTAAGTATCACGGTATCGTCATGGGAAAACCGAGAGGTGGTAATTATCACTGGATAGATAACCATATTGTTAGAGCGACTCGATTTAACGGGAAATTCACAGATTTGGTGAACTCAAAAGAAACGATTGAAGTATTTGAAAAATAATTGAGATGAGCGAATTGAAAGTGCCAACAATGGCAGAGATGATGACCTCTGGTGAAAGTCCAGAAATCTTATTTTGGGTAGGTTGCGCCGGAAGTTTTGATGATCGCGCAAAGAAAATTACAAAGGCAATTGTAAAGATATTAAACAATTGCGGTGTAAAGTTTGCTGTTCTGGGTACAGAGGAATCTTGTACCGGAGACCCCGCAAAAAGAGCTGGAAACGAATTTCTGTTTCAAATGCAAGCCATGATGAATATCCAAGTGCTTGATGGCTATGAAGTAAAGAAAATCGTAACGGGTTGCCCTCATTGTTTTAATACGCTGAAGAATGAGTATCCCGAATTGGGAGGCAATTATGAAGTGATTCATCACACGCAATTGATTCAGGACTTGTTTGAATCCGGTAAACTAAAAGTAGAAGGCGGACAATTTAAAGGGAAAAAGATCACATTTCATGACCCATGCTATCTTGGAAGAGCGAATGATATTTATGAAGCACCTCGCTCAGTTTTGCAAAAATTAGATGCAGAATTGGTTGAAATGAAGCGATGTCGGGCAAAAGGTCTTTGTTGTGGTGCAGGTGGAGCACAGATGTTCAAGGAAGCTGAAAAAGGTGATAAAGAAATCAACATCGAAAGAACAGAAGAAGCCTTGGCTACAAATCCAACAACAATTGCAACAGGATGTCCTTTTTGTAATACTATGATGACGGATGGGGTCAAGAATTTTAACAAAGAAAATGATATTGAGGTTCTAGACATAGCCGAAATGATCGCGACTGCTGCAGATCTCTAAGGAAGATTGAACTGATTAATAGTGTTGCCATCCGTTATACGGGTGGCATTTTTTTTATCAAATAAAAGAATAAAACACTATTTTTAATCTAACCATGCAAAAAGCCTAAAAATATTCGCATTCATCTTTTCTTCGATCGTTTTGCTTCAAGGTTGTGGTTGGAATGATTTCGAGGAGGTTGAAACGGTTACCGATGAGTTTGATAATGCGGTAGAGGAAGATAAGGACTACGCCAACCTTGAAGATTATCAGTTAAGATCATTGGGGGCGTCTAGTTTTCAGGTGAATCAAAATTTATCTTCAAAAATTGCAGAATGGTCAATGGAAAATGGTTTCAGCTGGACTTCTGGATTCGATCATCGAGATATGGGTGAAATCAATTTTCATCTGAAGAAACATAAAAATGGAATTAAACTTAATATGAGCTTCTATCTCGAACAAAAGGAAGTGTTTCCAACCGTGTATGACCATAATTTTGGCAAAAGGGATGATGCTGATTATTTAGCAGTAGATATCGTTTTGAAAAACAAGAACAGTGGAAAAATATTGAAGCTTTCCGATCGAACCTCAATATTTTCAAGTTCTTGGAGCGCTTCAGGGATTGATTTAAACCTCAATTTAACAGATTTACATGAGGTTCCGGCAGGTCTTGCAGACTTTTCCCTAACAATTAATACAACGTTTGAATCATTTTTTGGGGTGCGTTCAAAAGAGCACCCTGTTAGTGCCAGCTTAGATTTTCAATACGATATGCCGGCGTTATATTACACTGATATCTATTTTAAAAAATTAAAGTTGAATAAAGAAATGGTGCGTAAACGCCTTGGATCTGGTAACGATTTTAATAACCCAGATCCTGAAACAGGAATACGCATTTCTTATAACGGAGATGCAGTGCTCTATACGAATACCAAGAATTCGTTTACGCTCCATTCAAATAAAAAGGAACGATTTTATCACTTGAGTAAGGATGATCAAGTAGAAATCGACTTGCTAGATATTGATTACGGATTTAACGGTAACGATTATATTCATGGCACCACAGTCTATTTGAAGGATATTGAATCGAATTCCTACTTCCATATCCCAATGAAATATGCAGAAGAGCTGCTCTTGTATGCTAAATTTGGAGGTAAGGCGAATTTCTAAACGGATGGAAATCACAGAGGTAATTTCAAACAAACAAATTGAGATGGTCAGTAGACTTGCCTATGCAAACTTTCCAGTATACTATACCAATGTTAACCCCAAGCACGTGCAAGACTATTTAGATCGATATCAATCTGTCGATGCTTTAACGCATCAAATCAAGAGTAATTTTGCGTATTATCTAGTTCATAGTGAAGGTGAATCAATAGGGTATATCGGTCTGGAGGAATTGGAAGATAAAATTCAACTTTCAAAAATCTATTTAGATCCAAAACAGCGAGGAAAAGGGGTAGGACATAAGTTAATGGATTGGATAAAAAATTGGACAAAAAATCGAGGTCATAAGAGAATAGATCTCTATGTTATGCAGGATAACCCTTCTGCTATTCAATTCTACAAAAAACAAGGGTTTTCTATTGTTGGGGAGTTTCAAGAAAAGTTTGATTCTGGAGAAGTTGAATACAATCACATCATCTCATATCAATTGTAAATGGGAGCGTCATGAGGTATTTATTGGACGGACAAGAAACGGAAAGACCATTATTTAGGTTGTTAGAGGCAAATGATTACGATGATTGGTTGCCTTTTTTCTACAATGAGCAGGCGATCAATTTTGTTGGTTTAGATGCTCAAAAGACTCCAGAGGAACTATGTAAGTTCTGGATGGAGAAATGTCAAAATAGATATGAAGAAGATCGCGGAGGTATGAATGTTCTGATTGATAAGGAAACAGGAAAAATGGTTGGACAATGTGGTTTATTGTTACAGCAAGTTGAAGGTGATGAGTTCTTAGAAATAGGCTATTCGTTATTGCCAGATTATTGGGGCAATGGTTATGCTACAGAAGCCGCTATAAAACTGAAGAGTTGGGGGTTTCAAAACACAGATTGGCCCCAGTTAATATCAATTATTCATACTGAAAATATAGGTTCAGAAAATGTAGCAAAAAAAAAATGGAATGTCAAATTGGAAATTTCTACCTGAATATAATGGCTTAGCTGTCAATATTTATCGTTTAAAGCGCGATGAATGGCTGAATAAACAACTTAAACAAGATTGATTATATTCGCAATTGAACTAACGGTTTGCCCCTTATATCCGTTTACTACCAAAATAACCAACTATGAAAAGAATTCTACTCGTTTTTATAATCGCCTTTGCAAGTATCAATGCCGATGCACAATGTGCTGAAGGAGAAGAAAATAAAGTACTTTTAATTGGTGACAGCTGGGCCTTTTTTATGTTCACTGATGGCACTTTTAACAATGTGCTTGATCACTGGGGAATGACTCAGAATCGATATTTCAGTAATGCAACGCTTTCTGTAAGTGGTGCAAGAACAGAGGATTTTTTAGAAGAGGCTCGATTAAATGAAATCGAGAATCAACTCAACAGCCAACCGTCGATTGAAGCCGTTCATATTAGTTTAGGCGGAAATGATTTTTTAGGAAACTGGAATGTTGATTTTACTGCTGATGAGACCGAAGCCTTGAGTGATGAAACGTTCGATGAAATGATGACGTTGATCGACTTTATTCGAACAGTTCGACCAGGTATTCAAATTGTTTTTAGTGGATACATGTATGCCAACTTTGAGGAGGTAATCAATGACGCAGCGCCTTTCGAAGAAAGTCATCCGTTTTATGGTAATTGGGAAGAAATGGGCTTTCCAAATTTTGAACAATTGAATACTTTATTGAATGGATTTTCGGATCGTATGGAGGAATACGCTGATGCTGAAGATGGAGTCGATTTTGTTAACGTTCCTGGTTTGATGCAACGAATTTACGGACAGGAAGAGCCATTGGGTGTTGATCCAGGAGGAACATATCCACCAGATTTTCAACCATTGCCTTATGGAGACATTACGTATCCTTCACCTAAAGAAAGCATGCGGAATTACGGGATTACAAGGGATTGTTTTCACTTGTCAGCAGATGGTTATTTTCATATGATTGATTATCAATTTCAAAAGTTTTACCACAAGTTTTTAATGGACGATGCATACGTTCTGGCTGAAGAAATGGCTAAGAATGGTAGTGTTAACGCAGGAGGAGAGACATCAGGATTACTTGCCTTGGGCGACGCTGATGGTGATGAAAATCAAATGGTACTTTCCTTCAATACGAGTGGATTGCCTGATACCATTATTACAGGTGCAAGTATTTATTTGAGAAGAGACTCCGTGGATGGAGGAAGTCCTTTGTCTGACACTGTTGGAGTTACAATGATTAATGGTGCTTTAGGCACAGGAGCTACCCTAGATGCAGAAGATTTTGGGGCAGATGGAGAAATTACTATGGCAGCTTGTGTTTTTGGACAAGACGATGAAAATGGTGATTGGATTCGAATTGACTTACCAGAAGAAATGTATGAATTGATCGTTAATACTGGGGATGTACAATTTTTAATTCGTTCAGCTGAATCGGGCAATGTGATTTATTTCTCAGGGACTGATGATTCTGATTTTGCTCCGGTTCTAAATTTGAAATTTAAGAGTGAATTTGTTAACACGGAGGAGGTCGAAATAGCAGCTAAATCAACCAATTTATTAGTTTATCCAAACCCGTCTCAGAACAATCTATTTATCAAGGGACTTGATAATGAAACAGCTTATGCGTATAACATATATGATTTGCAAGGAAGATTGTGCCAGACTGGTAATCTCCAAGGAAATCTCATTGATGTACAATCATTAAATACTGGACAGTATATTTTACAGTTAGTAAATTCAGATTTCACATGTAATATTTCTTTCGCTAAGAAATAGCAATATTTGGTACCTATTACTATGCATGCATAAAAAAGCATAAACAAAGTCACTCCGGAATTGGTTTATCACTTATCTTTGTTTTGAACCAATAAAGGAATTATGGCCGAGCAAAAGTTATTGTCTGAAATACTAGGGATTGAGCATCCAATTATTATGGCACCAATGTTTTTGGTGAGCAACGCAAAAATGCTTATTGCCGCTGGTAATAATGGAATTACGGGAGCGGTACCTGCCCTTAATTACAGAACGGATGAAGAATTTAGAGCAGCCATTAAAGAAATCAGAGCAAATACAAAAGGGCCTTTTGGCGTCAATCTAATTGTAAATAAATCAAACCCAAAAATGCCGCAGCAGTTAAAAATCTGCCTAGAGATGGGAGTTGATTATATTATCACTTCTTTGGGTAGTCCAAAATCAGTCATTGAGGCGTGCAAGCCAAAAGGAATTACGGTTTTCTGTGACGTTGTTGATTTAAAATTTGCCAAAAAAGTAGAGGAATTAGGTGCGGATGCTGTCATTGCCGTGAATAAAGAAGCCGGTGGACATGCAGGTCCAATGCCGAGAGAAGAACTGATACCTTTATTAGTGGAAAATTGTTCAATTCCGGTTATTTCAGCTGGAGGAGTTGGTTCTTATGAGGATTTGCAACGAATTCTAGATCTTGGTGCCTGCGGTGCCTCTGTCGGCAGTATTTTTATAGCATCTGATGAGTCTGATGTTTCGCAAGAATACAAACAAGCTTGCGTTGACTATGGCAAAGATGATATTGTAATGAGTACAAAGATATCAGGTACACCTTGCACTGTAATCAATACACCTTACGTAGAAAAAATAGGTACTAAACAAAATTGGTTAGAACGAATGCTGAGTAAGAACAAACGCCTGAAAAAATGGGTGAAGATGTTCACTTTTGTAAGAGGAATGAAAGCAATTGAAAAAGCTGCTTTTAGTGCGACCTACAAAACTGTTTGGTGTGCAGGCCCAACAATTGAATACGTCGATGCAATTCGACCTGTAAAGGAAATTATCAAAAGCATTACCCAGCCGGCTGAGAGGCTGAAATAGCTATTATTTTGTTCCTATAAATTTGGCTGTATTTGCACCTTTGTTGAAAGTGAAACGCAGTTTCGATTCAGCACCGATGTATAAAAATTCTTCGAGATAAGGATCAGACTGCGTAACAGGTTCTACATTAATACCATTACTTGTCACCAACAATTCAAAAGTGTCAAAATCATTACCTGTCACCTGAATTTTATTGTCATTAAGCATTTTTACCTGAACCATATATCCATTAGACGTCAGGGAGTCTTTATCATTATAAAAGCCCTCGAAAGAACCGGTGTAATTTCCTTCAACCGTCAAAGCGGGTTCTTCTTTTTCACAGCTAACAAGACTTAATCCTCCGATTAAACCTAGAACAAATAGTAGTCTCAATTTCATGATTTAGAATTTTTCAGATTTAAATTTAATCAATTTCAGTTTGATCTGGAACGATTTATCAAAATTTGACAATAAAACGCAAGTTAATGCGACGTCCGGTTAAAAAGTTAGGGATCGCATAGTACCTTCCTTTTATGTCCTGTAACCATTGATACGATATAATGTTGTTCACACCAAGAATATTAAAAGCATCAAGACTTAGTGTCATTTGTTCAAACTTGCTGAGAAATGGTTTGTCGGCGTATCGTTCCGGAGTTTCTGGATTCACAATATCGTACATAAAACCAAGATCTACTCTTAAATAAGATTTTGTTCGTAAGACATCTTTATAACGCTCATATGTTGGAGGACCATAGGGGAGTGGCGTTCCCATCAGCAAACTTGCTGAAACTTTAATGTTCTCATATTTTGGCATTTTATCTTGGAAGAAAACCGAGAATGTCAATGTTTGATCGGTTGGTCTTGGAATAAACCCAGGTTCTTGTCGAATAGAATCAACAGGGGTGTCGTTAGCAGTGAAACCTGGCTGAATAGTATCACCATCTGAATTTAGGTCCATGTAGTAAAAATCATCAAGAATATCCTCTTTAGTACTCAAGTATCCAATTCTGAAAAAAGACTCAACACCAGGAACAAACTCTCCGTTGATTTTTGCATCTGCTCCGTAAGCATAAGCTACGGCGCTGTTTTCCCCATAGTAACGTATTCGCACGTTATCAATTTCGTATGGAACAACATCCCACATATACTTATAATAAACCTCAGAAATAAATTTAAACGGACGTCCCCATAAATTGAAGTAAACATCCGCCCCTGCTACATTGTGCCACGATTTTTGAGAAACAACATCTGCATTAATTGTTCCGTATATGTTTCGCATCGTTCTGTAGAGCGGTGGTTGATAGTAGAGTCCACTTGAAAGCCTTAATTTCAGATTACGCCTCAGCACAGTTGTGTCTTTTGTTAGAAAATAGTTACGCGGGTTGTATGTAATACTCGCTCTAGGTGTCACCCACCATTCGTCGTTGAATGAACGATAGCCCGCACGTGTTCCGATATTGAATGAAAGCTTACCCGGACTCCTATCAATCGTGTCTTTATAAGTTATGTAATAATGCCCTGTATCATTTTTAACCTTTCTTTTCAGATCTAAAATAACGGGCTTGTAACCAACTCTGTTTCTTGAAAATTGAATGTAACCAGTCGTTCGCATGTTTTCAACGAAATTGTCTTGTTTGATTACTTCTTTCAGTTCTACTAAATCTGGACTTCCTTGTGGGATTGAATAGCCGGCTGAGTCGACCAAATTCCATTCAGACAAACGTTCCGTGAATGATTCCAATTGAAATTTGCCTCCCCAGTATAACTCTGCAGATTTCATCTCTGTTTTGTCCTCGTTCGTCTTTGGTCTAAATATATATTTCCCATCATGATATACATTTCCAATCCAAACATCCAAATCATTTCTTGCATGATCAAGTAATCCTCCCACACCAATATTGCTGGTAGAGTCTCCAAATTCTTCCTTTGAAGGATCTGTTTCTAGTTCATTGATCCAATATTCAGACAAAATATCAAAATGCTCACTCTCAATTGATCGGAAAACAGAACCTACAAAGGTTGTCTTTAAGCGCTCATTCTTCATTTTTTCAATTCCAGTAGCCGCAGTAAAAGTTTGAAATTTAGTTTCCTCTTGGCCTTCAAAAAATACCCTTAACTGATAGGCTTCATTAACGGTTCCCCAAGAGGTATTCCTTGATTGCGGTTCGAAACGATAATTGTTGGAAGAGAAATGACCGAGTGAAAACCATTTCGTATAGTCTCCAGGATCATCATAATTCAAATAAAAGTTAACCAAGAATTGATAATCAAAAAAAGTAGGGTTGTAGTCTCCTTGCGTGGGCAAACTATTCAGGACGTAGGAATTTGCGCGATACCTAGCCCCTGTGATAAAGTTACCTCGTCTTCCTGCAAATTGATTTTCAACATGGGCTTGTGCTCCCATGAGGCTGGCTTGAGCTGATCCTGAAAAACCAAGTGGCTCGCGATACCGTATGTCCAGAACAGAACTTAACTTATCTCCGTAATATGCATCAAAACCTCCAGCACTAAAGAAAATGTTTTCAACAAATGCAGGATTTATAAAACTTAATCCTTCCTGCTGACCTGAGCGTGCTAAAAATGGTCTATAGATCTGTATTCCGTTAACATATATAAGGTTTTCATCATAGTTACCTCCCCGCACATTGTAGTTTGCTGTAAGTTCGTTATTCGAATTTACACCCAGCCCAGCTGCTTTAATAATGTCTTCGAAGTTTTGAGAAGGTGATGCAATTCGATTCAGTTCAACTGGCGGAAAACCGTCCATAAAATCACTTGGGCGAACCTCATGAATAACTACGGGACCAAGCGATTCATTAAAGACCATCAATTTCAATCCGGTTACGTTTGATCCAGCAACCGTAATAGGCTTCTTGATTTCACGTTTTAGATAACTTACTCGAATAACATAGAACTGATTGGGTGCAACAGAAATCTCAAAATAACCAGTCTGATTGGTTTGAGTAGTGATTGCTGTACCGTCTACTTTTATGGCCGCACCTACAAGTGGTTCCTGATCTTCATTCACCACAATACCTGATATCTTGATATTCTGCCCAACTGCCAGAATGGGAAGAAATAACAAGAGCGTTAGCACGTATTTTTTGAAGACTTTCAAAGCGCAGCAAAATTAAGCATTCGAATCTAAAACAAAACGAAATCAAGCGAGGTTTATTTCATTGGTAACGATAATTCCTGAATTCTATTCTGCATGGAAAAGGGCTGAGATATCAACAACTAACGATAATTTGTTGATATTCTATGGGTATTTCGTGTAAAATGGACTGTTTTAGCTGTTATTTTTGTTAGTTGTGGCTAAATAATAAGATATGGCAGAAGATAAGGTGACATATGACGAAGGGAATATCCGATCGCTCGATTGGAAAGAGCATATCCGAATGCGGCCCGGAATGTATATCGGGAAACTCGGTGATGGATCCGCTCCTGATGATGGAATTTATGTCTTGATCAAAGAGGTGATAGATAACTCCATTGACGAATTTGTGATGGGCAATGGAAAAAGGATAGATGTAAAAATCAAAGACGGCACTGCTAGTATTCGTGATTACGGTCGTGGTATTCCTTTAGGTAAAGTGATTGATTGCGTATCCAAGATAAATACTGGAGGTAAATACGATTCGAAAGCGTTTAAAAAGTCAGTCGGATTAAATGGTGTTGGTACAAAAGCAGTGAATGCCTTAAGTGATGACTTTATTGTTGCTTCTGTAAGGGATGGAAAAAAGAAGACGGCTCGTTTTGAAAGGGGAGAATTGGTTGAAGATAATAAGCTAGAGGATGTTTCAGAAAGAAATGGAACTTTCGTGAAATTCGTACCAGACAATTCTATCTTCAAAAACTACACGTTTAAAACACCGTACCTTGAAAAATTATTTTGGAATTATTGTTATTTAAATCGTGGATTAGCGATTTATTACAATGGAGATAAGATGATATCTGAAAATGGGTTGAAAGACCTGTTGGAAGACAATATGGAAAATGATCCATTGTATCCGATCATCCATTTAGAAGGAGAGGATATTGAGGTAGCGATTACGCATATCAGATCTTATGGCGAAAGTTATTATTCATTTGTAAACGGTCAGCATACTACTCAGGGGGGAACGCACCTATCTGAGTTTAGAGCTGCTGTAGCACGTGTAATTAGAGATTTTTATGGTAAGAATTATGATGCCGTAGATATCCGTCAATCTATTGTTGCTGCTGTCTCTGTAAAGGTAATGGAACCTGTTTTTGAATCGCAGACAAAAACGAAATTGGGTTCTCAAGAAGTCGAACCTGGAGGCCGTTCAATGCGTGCCTTTATTAATGATTTCTTAAAAGAGAAACTCGATAACTTTTTACACCGAAATCCAGCTATTGCTGATACACTTGAGAAAAAGATTAAGCAGTCAGAGAAGGAGCGTAAAGAATTGTCTGGGATTCGTAAGTTGGCGCGTGAGCGTGCTAAAAAGGCAAGTCTTCACAATAAGAAATTAAGAGATTGTAGAATACATTTGAACGATAAAAAGGATTCAGAACTAAAGGATGCAACAACGTTGTTTATTACTGAGGGTGATTCGGCAAGTGGTTCAATAACGAAATCGAGAAGAGTTGATACGCAAGCTGTATTTAGTCTGCGAGGAAAACCGCTAAATAGTTATGGGCTAACGAAAAAAGTGGTTTACGAAAATGAAGAGTTCAATTTGCTTCAAGCTGCTTTGAATATCGAAGATGATATCGATGATTTGCGTTATAAAAACATTGTAATTGCAACGGATGCTGATGTTGATGGGATGCACATTCGATTATTATTATTGACGTTCTTTTTACAGTTTTTCCCTGATTTGGTAAGACGAGGACACGTATATATTCTGCAGACACCTTTGTTCAGAGTTCGCAATAAAAAAGAGACCTTTTATTGTTATACAGATGAAGAACGACAAGAAGCTATTAAGAAATGTGGCAAGTCTGCTGAGATAACTCGTTTTAAGGGGTTGGGAGAAATTTCACCTAATGAGTTTAAAAACTTCATTGGGGAAGATATCCGACTAGATCCTGTTTTGATTGACAAAGGAGCGAAAATAGAAGATGTTCTCAAGTTTTACATGGGTAAAAACACACAGGACCGTCAAGAATTTATTATTGACAATCTTCGTTTCGAAGATGCAGTCGCTTAAGCAAAATATGATGAAAAAATCAATTGTACTTTTTGCCTTAGTCTTTTTCACTTCAATTCCAAATATATGGGCGCAAGGAAAAGGAGTGGTAAGGTTCTTGGTAGAAGTCGATAATGGTTATTTTGAAATCGAAATCAACGACACCATGTTATTGAAACGATATAAGGACACATTGCCTGCGGGTCATTATGAAGCTAAGGTATGGTCTCCTGGATATGTAACAGCTCCTATTTCTTTCGATATTGTTGATGGCATTACAACTGAGAAAAATGTTAAAATGTCAAAAAACAATGATTTCTTGCGTTATGAGGAGGAGTATCACGATTATCGAATGAAATTCCATAAGCACTTAACGGTGCCGGCTGCATTTTCGCTAACTTCTGCTGTAACATCGTGGGTATTTATGGCGAACGCTTATGAAAAGCGAAAAGCCATTTTTTCGGATATTGATTTATATGGCAAAGCAGCAAGTCCGCAAGAGCTCGAAGATATAAAGGCTCAAGTTTTACAAAACAACCGACAGTACAATCGATATAGAACTGGTTTTTTTATAGGAACAGGAATAACACTTGGATTAGTAGGTACGACCATTTGGTCATACCGAAAGTTTAAACGTTCTTATGAAGAGCCTACTTTCAATAAGAAAAGTCCTTTTGATGATAAATATTCACTTAATTTTACACCATACGGATGCAGTTTTTCAATAAGAATAGGTTAGGGGGATGGCTCGTCTTAGCAGTTGCCACGGTGACATTTATTTCTTGTCTAAAAAAGATAGATGAAGCAGATCAGCTTGATTATAATATTTATGATCGTGAATATGCTGGTGATCAATGGTACGTTATTGAAAGTGCTGAACAGGTTACCAATGAATTGGGTCAAATTAAAGCACGTTTATTAGTTGTTATTCTTGAAAGTAAAGTTCCTGAATTACAGCCGAGTGCGATTCGAGTGGTGGTGAACGCAACAGATTTTGATAATCAAGTCGTTGATTTCCTTAAAGATCCTTTATTGGGATATGCCAAGTATCTCGATTTACCTTATGAGGATCCTCCTTATGATTATTGTCTTAATCTTGCAATTTATGATGAAGATAATGATGAGGGTATCAATGCATTCGACGATTGTGCTAGTATATTGGAATGATCTATTCCCGCTCGCGGTTTATCAACAACCTTAAGAATTCTCGAGGCGGCAAATTCCCCGTGATTTTGGTGATCCCATTGTTGAGTTTAAACAATTCTAATTCGAATTTGTGTAATTCATCCTGATTGAGTTTTGATTTCATCTTTTTGTATGCGGCCAATTGACCTTCAAGGAATATAACGTTAAAATAATCTTGAATGGCTCGTTCGTTTAGCTTTGGAAAGCCTTGTTTTTTAATTACTTGACCTAAGTAGCTTGCATATTTCATGGTGTAATTCTTAGTGTTTAATAGCTACTTCTACCTACCAATACAAAGGTATGAAAATATGATCAAATAATAATCATTATTCGATTAATATTTAATCAAAAAGTTATTATTGATTGCTCTTCCTGATAAATCAAAGCTAGTAAACATCAACCTTAACAAGTCAAAATCAAAATGTTGATAACTCATAACAAGCTCATGTTTATCTTCCAAAGCTTCTGATTATTTTTGTTAGTCGCGTAAACAACAATTATGTCAGAAGAAAACCAAGAACCGGAAGAAGAGCAACCAAAAGACGAATCTGCATCAGATGGAGTCGAAGGGCAGCCATCCGATGATATGACAGATGATGGCGGTCAGATTACCCCTTTGTCAGGAATGTATGAAGATTGGTTTTTAGACTATGCTTCGTATGTCATATTAGAGCGCGCTGTACCAGCGCTAACTGATGGATTAAAACCAGTGCAAAGAAGGATTCTCCATTCCATGAAGGAAATGGATGATGGCCGCTATAATAAGGTGGCCAATATCATTGGTAATACCATGAAGTATCATCCACATGGTGATGCCTCGATTGGTGATGCTTTGGTTCAAATGGGACAGAAAGACTTGCTCATCGATATGCAAGGTAACTGGGGTAACACCTTGACTGGAGATTCTGCAGCAGCACCAAGGTATATTGAAGCAAGATTGTCCAAATTTGCAAATCATGTTGTTTTTAATCCTAAAACGACAGATTGGTTACCTTCTTACGATGGTCGTAATAACGAACCGGTGCAGTTACCGATTAAATTCCCTTTACTTTTAGCGCAAGGAGCCGAAGGTATTGCGGTGGGAATGGCATGTAAAATTTTACCGCATAATTTCGTTGAATTGATTGATTGTTCTATAGATGTATTACGTGGAAAGAAAACGAATATATTACCAGATTTTGACGGCGGCGGAATGGCCGATTTCACCAATTATAATGAAGGTCTAAGAGGCGGTAAAGTTCGTGTTCGAGCTAAAATTGAAAAGGTTGATTCTAAAACCCTAAAGATTGTAGAGATTCCTTTTGGAACAACCACTGGTAGTTTAATTGATTCGATTCTTAAAGCCAATGATAAAGGCAAAATCAAGATAAAACGAGTAGAGGATAATACAGCTGCAGAGGTTGAAATTATGATTCATTTAGCAACTAGTGTTTCACCTGACAAAACAATGGATGCCTTGTACGCTTTCACGAATTGTGAAATGTCAATTTCGCCAAATAGCTCAGTTATTTTCGACAATAAGCCACATTTTTTAAGTGTCAATGAAATTCTTAAGATCAACACAAACAACACTGTTGAACTTCTAAAAAAGGAGCTTGAAATACGATTAGAGGAACTGCAAGAATCTTGGCACTTTGCATCGCTGGAAAAGATCTTTATTGAACAAAAGATATACATCGAATTCGACGGTAAAACATACGAAGAGGCGATTGAATTGACGCACGAGCGTTTGAAACCTCACATTAAACACTTGGTAAGAGAAGTGACAGATGATGATGTGAAAAAATTACTCGAAATAAGAATGCGTCGTATTACAAAACATGACGCAGATAAGGCGGATAATCACATTGCTTCTTTAGAGGAGGAAATGGCTAAGGTGAAAGAAAACCTCGCCAATCTAATTGAGTTTGCCATTGATTATTTCAAAGATTTGAAAAAACGCTTTGGAGAAGGAAAAGAACGTAAAACAGAGATAAAAATATTCGATACAATTTCAGCAAAAAAGGTGATTGTAGCCAACAAAAAGCTTTACGTCAATCGTAAAGAAGGATTTATTGGTTGGGGATTGAAAAAAGATGAGTTTGTAGCTGAATGTAGTGATATTGATGATGTTATCGTTTTCTTTAAGACCGGCAAAATGATGGTCACCCGTATCAGTGATAAGAAATTCGTTGGTAAGGGGATTATCTATTGCGGTATTTGGAAAAAAGGTGATACCCGCACTATTTATCATTTGATTTACCGGGATGGACCTGAAGGTGGACCGACAATGATGAAGCGTTTTGCAGTGAAGAGTATAACGCGTGATAAAGAATATGATATCACTAAAGGCACTAAAGGTTCAAAGGTCTACTATTTTTCAGTGCATCCAAATGGTGAACGTGAAATTGTTAACGTACAATTAAGACCACGACCGCATCTCAAGCGTGTCCGTTTTGATATAGATTTTGGAGAATTATTAATAAAAGGTAGAGGAGCAGCAGGTAACCGTGTGACAAAGGATATTGTCTCTAAAATCGTTCAAAAAGAAGTAGGTGAATCTACACTTGCTCCACGAAAAATATGGTGGGATGATGTTGTAAGTCGTCTTAATGTTGATGAAAGAGGACGTTATCTCGGAGCTTTTAAAGGGGATGATAAACTATTGACGATATACGCCTCGGGTGAATTGCGATTAACGAATTTCGATTTGTCTAATCGTTTTGCAGATGATCTCATTCATATTGAAAAATGGCACCCTGATAGACCACTTAGCGTTGTTTATTACGATGGTGAAAAGGAATTACACTTCGTGAAAAGGTTTCTTGTAGAGGTTAAATCGGATAAAAAGACTTCGTTTATTACAGATCATGAAGATTCAAAACTCGAGGTGGTTGCAACAGGTTATAAACCTGAAATTACAATTGCCTACAATAAGCGATTGAAGGAAACAAAAAACCTATCGGATAAAGTGGTTGATTTGGCTGACTTCATAGATGTTAAAGGGATGAAGACTTTAGGTAATCAGCTGACCAAGTTGAAAGTTAAGGAAATAACACTGAATCATGAAATTGACGGAGGAGAGCCTTGGCCAGAACCAGAACCGGAAGAAGTTTCAAATGATAATGAATCGCAGAAGGAAGGGTCTTCGCATGATGCTCCAATAGAGATGGAATGGGATTTTACCGAAACTAAAAAGAAAAAAAACAATCCGATTAAAGATGACGAGGATGACAGTCAAGCCAAATTATTCTAAACTTTTTCCTTTTATTGCCTCAATTATCGTGACTAGTCTGTTTTGCTGTAAGAATCTCAAAACAGATACGAGTATCACAGCTCCAAAAAATGTAGCTTTTGATACGGTATTCTTTGGATATGCAAATAAAGGTACACATGCAAGGGCTATCGATGTAGCTCCTAATTTTGTAGCAGTTGCAGGAAAGGGTGGTGTAGTGACGATCATTTCTAAGGATACGGTTGTTCCACAGGTTATAAGGTCCAAAACATTTGACGGTTTTGAAGATTTTCGAGACATGAAAATGGTTGAAGGAGGTGCAGCATTATTTATGAATTCAGGCGAAAATGGATTGATTTATGGTGTAGCGCCAGGAGGTGGAACAGGAATGATTGTATATGACACAGCAGGAGTTTTCTTTGACGGAATGGATTATGCAGACAATGATCCAAACTTTGCTATACTCTTCGGTGATCCTGTTGGCGATAAATTTTTCTTGGCTAAAACAGAGAATATGGGACGAAATTGGACGCCGATCACGCCTGAAACGATGCCCAATTCTTTATCTGGTGAAGCTGGTTTCGCTGCAAGTGGAACAGGAATTCAAGTTGTAGGAGATTCTACTGTATATTTTGGAACGGGTGGAGGTAAAACTGCTCGGGTCTTCAAATCAACCGATCGCGGTTCAAACTGGAAAGCACTAGAAACACCGATGAGAGCAGGTGAAGGATTTGGTATCTATTCGCTTTATTTTTGGAACGAGGACGAAGGTGTGGTTATCGGTGGAAATTATCTTGATTCGACTTACAATGAAAAAATCTGTTTTTATACACAAGATGGAGGAGAATCCTGGGATAATAGAAGTTTTGGCCTGGGTGGTTATTGCTCCGTTATTGCTTCATCTGAAGATGGTAGCATGACAATAGCCTCTGGACGCATGGGCACTTTTTACTCAGTAGACAAAGGAAAAAACTGGAGTAAACTAACCAATAGAGCATATTATACGTGTATGATCGAAAATAATTCTATTTATCTTTCAGGAAGAAGTGGTACCTATGCTGTTTTTAGGTATCAAATTCAAGATGAGTAGGCATAATTTTTGATCCGTTTGAATGGATGTAAATCAAAATGAATAAAAGAATCGTATCATATCGACTGTTTGGGCTATTTGTTATCCTGTTGCAATATGTAAGCGGATATTCCCAATATGACCTCAAAGCAACTTGGAATGAATATGAGCACGGGACAATTGTAAATGATGATCCGTTTTACGGTTCTTTTACTATCATGAATTACGGGGAAACGACTATTCCAGCAGGTGATACAATATGGTATGGATATATCATTAACGGTGAGCAATATGATAAAGAGCTCAACCTGGGATTGGTTTCGGGTATTGTTCTTGAGGAGGACTTCTATCCTGAAGAAGAACGTTCTATTTACAATCCTATAATTTGGCCTTTATGGGGCTCAGGTGATACATTGGATGTTTGTGCTATAGTATATGGTGTAGGCTACGAATCTTATTCCGATGATTTTCATACCGGAGATTTATACCCTGAAAATAATGAAACCTGTGTGCAAGCTGTAATGCCAACATATACAATAGGTCTGCAGGAAAATGAAGAGTTAAATATTGATCGGGTTTTTGTAAAGGCTCAGCAAAATTTTATTGAAGTAACGTTTAGTCATAAGCTGCATTTAAATTGCAAGATAGAGGTGATTGATCATACTGGGAAACGAGTTGTAGGAAATACGTCCATAGTAAAAGGACAAAATAAAATCCATTTAGAATATCCTCCCGAAACGCCTGAAGGAATTTATTTTGTTCGGCTGTCAACTCAAAAGGGAATTTTGACCAAGAAATTTATTCTTACTTCTTTTTAATCAATTGAATTCAAACTAACTTCATTTCTAAACTTCATAATTGGAGCTTTACGGTATAATCTATTGAATAATTAGGTTATGAACCCTTTAATGTTGATAATCAGGAGCCTAATTTCCAGTATTTTAACAAGAAACTGTAGTCTCTGTTCATTTTTTATAATAAAATATCAACCTTTTTCTGTATTTTTGGATGATTATTAATAAATATATTATCGTATGAAAAAAATTTACATGATTATTGCCGCTGTTGCGGTTTCTTTTGGAGCAACTGCTCAGGATGATTTTGCAGCGAACTTGATTTCTCCAACTTCAGGTTCAACTAGCTCTGATGATCCAGTTACTATTTCTTTTGAAGTAGAAAACGTAGGATCTACAACAATGCCTTCAGGAGATACGCTTTGGTTATCTGTATTAATCGATGGTGGAATTTTCGGTTTAGATATTGCTCCGGGTGGTGTAACAGGTTACATCCTTGAAGCAGATTTAGCGCCTGGTGATGTATTCACTGTTCCTGATTTTGGAATTGATTGGTTACCACAAGCATCTCCAACGTCTGTTGAAGTTTGTGTAGCAGTTTGGGGTAATGGTATCGCTTCTTTCTCTGGAGACGGTGAGACATTTGAAGATATCGTTCAAAATGATGAAGATGTAACAAACAATACTGATTGTTTCACAGCTGAATTACCAGTTGAAGTTGATGACGCTAGTATAGAAGAAGCTGGTTTGTCTTTAACAAACGTTTATGTTGCTGCTGGAGATTTATTGATTGTTAACGAAGGTAACAATCCTAACGCTCAAGCTAACTTGAACATCTACAACATCAACGGACAAGTAGTTCAAAACGAAAACTTCGTGATTACTCAAGGTACAAACACTATCGGTTTAGATAACTTAACTGCTGGTATTTATATCGTTGCTATCGAAGTTGAAGGTGCTGTTGTTACTAGAAAGATTTCTATCCAGTAATTAGCATTTAGAAAAGTTTACAGGATCCCGCTGCATTATTGTGGCGGGATTTTTTGTGCTTGAATATCGCTTATTTATTGAGTTTAATCCTGTTTCACAATTTCTTAACCCAAAAAAATGCAGAAAGCATTTTTTTTTGTAATACAAGATCACTTATATTAGCCGCATAAGAAACGAAATGAATTTAAATCAATTACATCATCATCATATGCATACTTGCGCTGAGGCGAGGTGAATATGGTATGAATGTAACTGAAAACAATTTGTCAAACCCGTCTGAGCAAATCAGACGGGTTTTTTGTTTCCGCTAAACTCATTATGATTTGTTCAGACTTGAATAAAACAAAATGAAAAAATTAAAATTAGCAATTCAAAAATCAGGTAGATTAAAAGAAGGATCTCTCCAATTACTAGCCGAATGCGGCGTTCAAATTGATAATGGTAGAGACCAACTTAAGGTCACAGCTCGAAATTTTCCGATTGAAGTTTATTACCTGCGAAACAACGATATTCCAGCATATGTAAGAGACGGAGTAGTAGATGTTGCAATAATCGGAGAGAACTTGAGAGTAGAGAAAGGGCAAGCCTTAGAAACAGTTATTCCATTAGGCTTTTCCAAATGCAGAGTTTCATTGGCTATTCCAGACAACCAGGAGTTTAAGGGTTTAGATCTAAACACCAAAGATATGTTGATGCTTGGTTGTATGAACGAAGCAGCTTTAAACATAACCTTAGAAACAAAAAAGGTCACCTTTTTTTCGCGTTCGCGAAACGAACTATGGACAAAAGGCGAAACCAGTGGAAATTATCTTAATCTTGAAAGTATTGCACTGGACTGTGATGGCGATGCTTTATTGGTTTTGGCAAGTCCTGAAGGACCAACATTTCATAAGAATACAACTACGTGCTGGGGTAATACAAATTCCAGTCAAATTGGATTTATAGATGAATTGAGATCGGTCATTCATCAGCGAAATTTAGATAGACCAAAAGGATCATACCTCACTTCTTTATTTGAAAAAGGTGTCGCATCTATAGCTCAGAAAGTAGGAGAGGAGGCCGTGGAAACTGTAATTGAAGCTATAAAAGGCGATCAGGAGCGCCTCCGTGAAGAAGCAGCCGATCTTTTCTTTCATTATCTGGTGTTATTAGAGCAAACAGGAGTGTCTCTTGAAGCGATTATCATTTCGCTACAAAGGAGGCGAAAATAGTTTTCCAATTATGACAACTCATCCACAAACTGCTTGAAAACAGCTTTGTGCTTCTCCAAATCCATATTGCCTGAAAGCGCAACGCGGACGATATAGTCTTTATCACCTTCTTTAGTTGTTCCTTGTGTAGAAGTTGCAGGAATCGTCCAATAGCAACCTTTTAACTGACCATAACTAACACAATACCTACTTTCGTTTGGAATGGCGTTTATCATCATGTTAATTAACTTCAGGTTGAGTTCTCGCTTATGGGCTTCACGTTCAGCTTCGTTATCTCCTCTGGAAGGTAGATCCAATGAAAAGACGGATGGCGTAAAGCCTTGTTCAGCTAGTTCTTCAGAAACAAAATTAATCTTAGCAGTAGGTAAGGTTTTTTCAATGTAATTAACAAATGCTCTCGTATTCTTGTATGCCGTATGAATACGATCATTCATCGATGGCAATTGCTCTGCTAGAATTTCCATTTGCAACGGAGTGGCTGCATTATCACATAAGTTTAAATGCAACTCAATTTTTTCTAATAAATGAGCAGCTTTTTGATTCGCAATGCAGTAACCAGCTGTGCATCTTCCGCCACTTGGAAATTTTGATCCGCTGACATAGGCAATAGTCATTACATCAGCCAAAATCCGATCTTGTCCTAAGAAATGAACATTTGGGCAGAACGTTTGGTCGAGTATGAAAACAGGTTCAATCGCTGCCTCACCTGAAGGAGTATTCCGTTTTGTAGTTAAAGCTCTTTTCAAATCTTCCATGTCTGGAACTTCCACACGTGGATTGGTCGGTATTTCAGCGATGATATAAGGAACAGCGTCCATTTTAGCAACCTGATCCAATACGAGGTCTATACTTTGAACCATATTATGATCACCATCAACTGGTAGATCCATTACTTCAACATGATCAATACTAGCAGCTACTCGACGCGCTTGATCGTTGGTTCCGCCATAACAATTCGGAGGAACTATGATTTTCATTTCTTTGCCTGGGTGATTGGTATAAGCGTGGTCCAACAAGCCCATCATTATTGCATACTGCACGGATAAACCACTTGAACCTAATAAAGCTGTTGTATTGGCACCCGTAATCGATTTAATCGTTTCTACAACTCTTGAATGGTTCGTGTTTTGGTCGTATCGTACTGGTTCACAAGGCTTACCATCAACCAAACTTTTTACCGCTACTTCACAATTAGACGGCGTCATGGCGACTGTTTCCCTTCTTCTTACATGTTGAATGTCAGAAATTTTTTGCTGATTATCAGTGCCGTTTACCGTTAAAATGGTTCCTAACTGAGGTAAGGATTGGATGAAAAAGTCTACATTTTCCGGAATGGTAATTCCATGTAGTGAATTCGATTCCTCCCAGAATATGGTTGAACCATCAAACTCCTCAACGTCCTGACCTTTTTCAATTTCTTTTAACTCAAATTGATAACCATAAACATCACGGAGTACGGATTCATTTAATAAGCTTGGCTTTTTTCCTTCGTACACAATTCGTGTAGATTTATTTGCCAAACGATTGGTTCTTAAAATGGCCATGAAAGGAATCGTTTGAGAATCGAAACTAATCACAGCATTTGTTGCTAATCCATTTAACTGAGCAATAGCCCATTCAAGCACACAAGACAAAGGATGTCCGAGACGTATATAGTCATAGGCTGTAGGAAGGCTAGCAAGGGAGTTATGAGTTGAATCATTTGAATGAAACAGTTTGTCAAACTCCTCAATGAACTCGGATTTGGCCTGCGATTCATCATATATATCCAAACGATGCGTTGTTAGTAGCAGCCAATCTTTAGGCATGTTTAACAATATATTGGATAGGTAATTTCTTACAGTTGTCTCTTTCATAATGTATTAGAAGTGGTGAATGATGATAGCGCTATTATGCTCCCATTATTAAAGCGCGAAGTTAATGATTTAATAGAGGATTATAAAGGACTGCAAAGATTTAGAATTTTATGATCTAAAACCATTTTCCGAAAATAACCTTTACCCCGAAGTGATTTCCCCATTTTCTTTCGCCAGTGTCATAGGTGAAATGCGTCGCGCCAAATTGAACTCCAAAGGAAAACGCCCATTTGTTTTCGAATAATAAATGATAGCCTGGTTCAACAGCAAAAGTTAAATTGGTGTGTTCATCTTGGATATTTCTTGTAATACCAGCAACGGGCGTTAAAAAGAAGCCGGAGCGAATATCTCCTTTATCTGCTCGTTTTACCAGAAATATTGGAGTAGACATTCCCAATCCAATGTGACTGAAACCATTTTGAGTATTTCTGATACCATAGTTAGCAATAGGTGTTAATCTGAAATCAAATCGCTTTGTCAATGTTATTTGATATGCCAGAGGAATCACATTTATATCGAGCTCTCCTTTTTCATAAAAAGGTTCGACAGTAATACTAGGCAGCAGCCCCGCAAAGTGCCGACTGAGCGTTTCAAAGGGATGCATTTAGAATCACGACTAGTACAAACAAAATAATTTTACGAAACATGGGTACAAAATTTGAACAACTAAAACGATTAGGTTTAACGTTCAACGATCGAGGGTTACTCAAAAATAATAATCAGTCCTTATAATTGAGCCGAATAAAATAAAGATTTTACCTTTGCTCCCTATAAAAAAGCAAGTATGAAGAATATAGTTTTAATGGCAATATTGGCAATTTTCTTGATTGGGTGTGGAAGAAGTATGGGTAAATACTCCAATGATGAATATGGTTTCTCGATAGATTTCCCGGCTGATTGGGATACTTCAAAGGTGGATCCTCGAATGGTCTTTATGGCTTTAGAACCATTTTCTGATTCTGCGGATATTTTTCAGGAGGGTTTTAGTGTTTCAGTATTCGAGAATGAAGGATATGCTTTGGATGAAATTGTTTCTGAAAACATTGCCTTAACAGAACGTTATTATAAAGATGCAAAGATTGAGCGAAAGGATACAAAAATCAACGATGTTGAAGCCATCCAGCTTACTTTAGACTATGATATGCAGGAATTATCGTTAACGAATATCGCCACCTTTGTTAATCATGATGGGTATTTATTTACAATCACACAAAGCGCCGAGAAAAAGAATTTCTCAGCCTATGAAGAACTTTTTGACGAACTGATTCATTCACTTGAATTTAATGAGTAGCCAAAATCAAAATTCGAACGCCTGCATAATTGTTCCGTACAATTAAGATTCTTTTCTGATCATATCTACAAAAATCAATAGGTATTCAATGATATTTATTTACCTAAATTTGATGTAATTGACAACCAGCTATGGGACAATTTTCGGTAAGTAAATCAAAATTTAAAGTATATAAACTTATAGGGGCTTTTGCTTTAATGGTCATAATTGGCTGTGCCACGGATGGCGATAATAGGGTCAGTGTTGAAAAGAAAGAGGAAATTTCAAACGATTCTATTCAATTGGAATACCAGCTGAATAAGGACAGGGATTATGAGTTGGTCATTGAGTTCAAGGAGAATTTTGAACCAACTAAAAACGATTCCATTCGAATATGGATCAATAGAATCTTCAAGGCTACAACAAATGTACTTGGCAAATATCCGTTTGATACTTATGTGAATATCTTTCCAGCAAGATCAAGTAGTCAACCGGTTCCTTTTGGGTTAGCTTCGCGTAAAGATGGTATCAACCAAGTCAAATTATACGTGAACGAAGAAGCATCATTTAATGAATTGATGGAGGATTGGACTGCACCGCATGAATTGAGTCATTTGGCCTTACCTTTTTTGGAGCAAAATAACAAATGGTTTTCAGAGGGCTTTGCAACCTATTGCAGCCGACGGATCATGATTGATTTGGGTTACTTGACAGAGGATAGTTTTGAAGAATTATATGTATCGAAAGTTGCAGCATTCCGATCGTATTTTAACTCTTCAACCTCTACTTTTACAGAGGTGGCCGATAGTTTGCTTTCGCATCATCGCTACAGCCCAATATACTGGGGAGGATCGTCTTTTTTTATGATCATGGACGCCAGATTACAAGAAGATAAAGGCTGGCGATTTACCGATTTAGTAACGAAATATCAAGCAAATGGACGCCTTGAGGATAAAAACCTCAAACAAGTAATGGCCTCTTTTGACACAATTAATGGAGATACTTGGTGCACAGCACTTTTAACCTCTTTCAGAAACGAATTGAGTTATAAATCCATGAAACGTTATGATGAGCGATGACAAACAAGACTTGACCAAGATTGTTGGATCTTCAATTGCAAAAGGAGTGATTGTCTGGTCCTTTGGTCTTTTTATATGCTCGATAGTAGCCCTTGGATTGCTTGTTCAGGTTTATTCCATATTATCTGATGCCAATTTAGGTTCCAGTGCACATTCAGAAGCCATTATATGGTTGGTTCCAGTTATTTTATTCAAAGTAGACCCTGTTTTAACGATTGATCTGTGCTGGTTGCTCCTTTCGATATATTGGATAACATTCTTTGGTTACTGGGTAATGGTCAAAACTGCCCTCAATAAATTGTGGTTTCAAGATAGCTTTGCCAAACAGATATTTGAAAACTATCTCAGACAAGTTGTGATGAACGGCCTAAAAAATCTTGAGAAGTGGGAGAGTGGATTTGAATGGGCCAAAATAAAAATACAATTATTAAAAGCTAATGCTGAAAATTCAGACAAACCATGGTTAATAAGAAAAGGGTCATCTTTTGTTATTCGCAGGTTAAAACTAGATGGTGTAAATTTGAATCAAGAGAAGGAGGACTACGCTGAAAGTATCCTTGCAAATGTCAGTCAATATCTCGAGGAACGGACAATCATTGTTTATTGGCCATATTTTCTTGATCTAGGGCTACTAATCACTCTTTTCTTAATTTCATTATTCATATGATCACTTAATAGAAATCGAGGATTAACAGAAATTAACGCACTATTTGGCTTAAATTTTGTTACTTCGTTAGTAAAATGAAAAGTATACTTATTTTCCTATTAATTTGTGCATCGATCTCCTTTGGTCAGAATGGGGTTAATGACTCTTTAATCACAATCAAAGGGAGAGTAATTGATACCACCTACAATGTCGGTTTTTACAATTTGGTAGTTCTGAATAAATCCGTTGGAAAAGGAAATTTTGGACAATACGATGGCACATTTACCATTTCGGTTAAAAAATCGGATACCCTAGGTATTTCAGTGTCCGGCTATAAAACCATATACGTCAGTTTTGCCGATAGTTCATACAAACGTGTGTATAGTCCTAAATTTCATCTCGAATCTTTAGAGTATCAGAGTGAAGAGGTTGTTGTTGTTCCACTTAAAACCCTTGAGGAGTTGAAAGAGGAGCGCGCAAGCATTTCTAAAAGAGAGGTGCCGACGGTAACTGTTACGAATGCCATTCAAAGTCCCATAACGGCACTTTACATGGCTTTTAGTAAAAGGGAAAAAACCAAGCGATTAGTTGCTGAGATGGAATATAAAGATCAGCAAGAAGATATCGTGAAAGAAATTTTGAGGGTATATGTGAGCAATGATATCATAGACCTAGATCAAGATGAATTTACTGAGTTTATTAGGTTCTTAAATCTAAATACACAGTTCTTAAAAACAGCAACAGATTACGAGTTGATCGTATACATCAAAGGGAAATACGAGCATTTTCAAAAAATCAATCAAGGGTTTTAGTACAAAATGAACCTTTTCTCATGAAAGAGGTACAGAGATCCAAATGGAGAAATTATGATTAGACAGCTTTTATTAATACCATTCTTTCTAACAAGTTTTTTATCAAGTGCTTTTGCAAATCATAAATCCTTGCCGATATCTGAGCGAAAAATCGAGATGGACTTTCAGATTATTTCATACCTACCAGTTACAGATCTGCCTCAAAACCAAGTCCGCGTCAAAGGGATTGGGAAAACCAAAAAAGGTGAGATAATCTACGATGCTCAAGTTGGCATTCTCGGTTCTGATAAAACGATAAAGGTAGATGAATCAGGTAAATTTGAACTTTTGATGAACGTGAAGGATTCTGCTTTTTATTATTACCACGAGGATTACGCAGATCTTCTTATTAATCGAATCGTCTTAAAAGGTGGTCATGAACTGATAATTGAAATTTATCCGAAAAGGAAAATTGGCGATGATGTAAAGGTTCCAGTTGTAGCTTACAAACCAGTTATTTATGCTTATTCAAAGGAAAGGTTGAGTGTTGCTATGCGTTTAAAACCAAAAGGTGATTTTACCTTTACTTATCCCGTTTATGACAATGGATGGGAATTCATTGCAACTCCTAAAGGTGCGATTGAAATGAAAGGTAAAACTTATCCTTATCTCTTCTGGAAAGGGGAAATAGATTTGAATATAGAAAAAGAAGAGAATGAAGTGTTAAAAGGCTTTATTATAAAAACGGATACCATCATTACATTCTTTGAAAATCAATTGAAGAAGGCAGGTCTAAATGAACACGAGATGACGGATTTTATAACATTTTGGGGATCTAAACTACAACAGTCGCCATTTGCTTATATTCAGTTTTTGGTTGATGATGAATACGATAAACAGATAGCAAAAATGGAAATAAGTCCGAAGCCCGATAACATGAGAAGAATTTATATGCTTTACACGCCATTTATGTCAAAACCTAAAATGAAGGTCGAACCGCAAGTTTTAAATTCGTTTCTTCGAGATGGATTTACAATTGTAGAGTGGGGCGGTTCTCAAATCAAACCTTTTGCATTATGATTTTAGCGCGCATATTGTTGTTTTCTGCTTTCCTGACTTCATTTCTCTCTCAGGCTATGGAAAGAGAATTGGAGCTTTGGAATACCTATAAAATTGTCAAAGAAGTAAAAAATGACAGCCTTGACAGTGACCAGTGTTTAATAATTGGACAAGCCGTTGATGCTGATTCTAGACTTCCGATTGTGGCAGGCGTTTTTGCAGATGTTAGAAATCAAACGAAAGTATCATCGGACAGTGAAGGTAAATTTCAATTTCAAGCGAATGAAAACGGTTCCGCCATGTTTTTTTATCATCCAGAATACGGAGAAATTATCATTCCAAATTCTGTGATTAAACCGCAATACATTATTGAAATTAAAATTTCCATGAGGTATCATTCTGAAGAAGTGGAGGTTGAGAAACCGGTGATCTATTTGTATGCTAAAGAGAAAACGAATGTTTCAATCAAATTAAAACCTGTTGGAGAACTTACTTTTACATATCCAAACTATACCGATGAGTGGAAGGTAACCACCGCTGACAACAGCATGCTTGAAGTAGCGGGTAAAAACTACCCTTATCTTTTTTGGGAAGGGAGACACAAACGTTTAAACTTTAAAGGAGATGCATCAGGAATGGAAGGTTTTTACATTAAAACCGATACAACCATTGAGTTTTTGGAGGCGCAACTATCTATGCTAGGCTTTAATGCGACGGAATCTGCAGATTTTATAACGTATTGGGGACCGCGATTACAAGCTTTTCCTTTTTCTGCAATTCAGTTTTGGGTTGATAATGAGTACGAAGAACAAATTGCAGTTATTGAAGTTAATCCAAAACCAGATCATACGAAAAGGGTATTTATGATCTTTAAAGGTGTCAATGAGGATATGAAGGTTGATTATTTTACACCTCAAAAGTTTAAACCGGTCAATAGAGATGGTTTAGTGCATATTGAGTGGGGAGGTGCAGAATTGTAGCCATTAAAATATTATCTTTAGGAAGATTCATTTTTTATGGCAAATCACAACGTACAGTTATACACTTATAATGCGGACGAAATGGAGCTGCAGGAAGGTAGCTTAAGTGAAGCTTATTTGACCAAATTAAGAAACGAAAAGTCCAACAAAATAAAGTGGATCAATTTTCATGGTTTCGACGACAAAGAGACGATAGAAGCTACTTTTAAGGCTTTCGGTGTACACCGTTTAACCAAAGAGGATATATTGCAAGTTTCAGAACGACCGAAAATTGAAGGTTATGAAGACTATATTTTCGTTACGCTAAAGTGTTTGAGACCTGGATCTGTTGCTGAAGTTCAAGTAGAACAAATATCTTTTCTATTATTTGAGAACACGCTTATTAGTTTTCAAGAACATTTAGGTGATTCGTTCAAGGAGATTAGAGGGAGAATTACTGAAAATACAGGTGTCGTAAGAAAAAAAGGGAGTGAATATTTACTTTATTTATTGATTACCAAAACGCTCTCTGAATACGAGGATAACTTATTAATCATCGATAAAAAAATTGCTGAATTCACAGAATCCATTCGAAAAGATGTTAATGCGGATATTTTAGACGAAATTGAACAAACGAAAGATTTATTGCGCGATTTCCGAAGTGCATTGCATCCATTTCGAGATCAGGTTAACACGCTAATCAATTTGGAGAGTAAATTGTTGCCACCCTCATCACGTCCATATTTTAGTGATATGAAAGACAATATACTTTTCAGTTTAGATGAGATTGAAAATCAGAAATCTGATTTAGAGGCATTGAACAATTTACTTTTTGGTAAGCTATCTCAGCGGAGCAATGAAATCATGCAATTCTTGACTATTGTCGCTTCCATTTTTATTCCACTTACCTTTATCGCGGGTGTTTACGGTATGAATTTTCAAAACATGCCCGAGCTAAAATCTGAGAACGGATACTACATAGTAGTTGCTGTCATGATAGCAATGGCTGCAGGATTAATCATTTATTTTAAGAAGAAAAAGTGGTTTTAAAACTACTTGATTCCAAGATAAACAAAGGCTGGCGGAATATTGATTGTCACAAATCCCATTTTTAGTTTGCCGAATTTCATCTCCAGTAATTTTTTAGCATTCAAAGAATATTGATATTGCACAAAAACACCACCTTTTCTTAAGACATCATAGGCTTTGATGATGATCCGTTTTTTTATTTGTTCCGGAATAACTGCAAGTGGTAAAGAGGATAGGATGGCATCCACTTTTTCTACACCATGACGTTTAATGATTTCATCGAGCTGATCAGCACTTTCTCTCAAAAGTATCACGCGCTTATCTTTGAATCGTTTTTTCAAAAAATCATAAAACTCTTCGTTGAGTTCAATTACAAAAATACGACAATCAGGATGTGCTCTTTTGATCAGCTCCTCAGTAAAAACACCGGTGCCTGGACCTAGTTCGATTATATTTCTAGCTGAATCAAAATCAATCTTATCACACATTTTTTTGACTAAAAACCGCGAGCTAGGGGCTACAGCACCGACCTGCTTTCGTTCCGAAAAAAATGTTTTTAAGAATTTACTTTTTTCTTTTTTGATTTCAGTCATGGGTTAAAAAAGCTCTAATTTATTCGCATTAAAAACACCATATACCTTTCCGTTTACCTCCATATTGAGCAGCGGGGTGTTCTTTGATTTCGATCTGATCCAATCTTTTGAGATAGATGTAGTTCCGCTCGTTGAAAACAAGGTTAAATTGGCTTTTTCTCCAATTTTGATTTGAGTTGAAGGTAACTTAAATATTTCGCGAGGACGGGTTGAAATAGCCCTAATTTTCTCTCGTAAAGATAATACTTCTAAGTTATTGATTAGTAGGAAAAGTGTTTGAGTTCCAATCATTCCAAAAGCTGCATGATCAAACTCAACATCTTTGTTTTCAACGTCTTCTGGAGTGTGGTCAGAACAGATATTATCGATGGTTCCGTCCTTCACACCTTCAATCAATGCGAGTCGGTCATCTTCAGAGCGAAGTGGGGGTAAAACTTTATAATCGGAATCAAAACCTAGAACCTCTTTTTCGGTATAGACAAGGTTATGAGCAAAAACATCCGCCGTAACATCCAAACCTTCAGCTTTTGCTTGTCTGATCAACGAAACACTTTCTTTTGTTGACAATCCCGAAAAATGAAGTTTTCCACCTGTATACCGAACTAAATTTAAATCTCGTTCAATTGTCATTGATTCAGCAAGTGAAGGAATTGCTTTCAGCCCAGTTGTAACAGTTTCTTTACCTTCATGAACATATCCTTCTCCAAAAATGCTCTGATCAAGCGGAAAGGTGAGTACTCGGCCTCCAAAATTCTTTGCATAAAGTAATGCGCGATACATAATACCACCACTGACAGTCGAGTTATCATCACTAAAGCCAATAGCACCTGCTTGCTGCAAATCATACATTTCGGCTAGGTTTTCACCTTTTCCTTGTTCTGTGAGTGTTGCAAATGGGTAGAGGTCAACGATATGGTTCGCCGATTTCATTTTAACATATTCGATCTGAGATTTATTTGATAGGGCTGGGTTAGTGGCTGACCTTAATCCAACACCTGTAAAACCTCCCATTGCTGCAGCATTTAGACCTGTTTGCAAATCTTCTTTAACTTCTTCACCGGGGTCACAAAAATGAACCCTTCCATCAAACCACCCAGTCGAAACATGTAAATCATTTAATTCGACAACCTGATCGACCTCTTTGTTTATTGAAGGACTGATTTCAGTAATGATTCCGTTTTCAATTAAAATATCTTGAGGAGCTGAATAATTGTTGTCAGCTTCGATGATTTTACATGACTTGAGAATGATTTTCATAGGTCTGAACTGCTGTTTTAGCTTTTCCAAAGTTTTAACAATAGGATTTCTATCGCGATAAAAATCAGACCCAAAATTAGCAGAATTCTCCAGTATTCCGTCACTTTGAGCTGATTAATTTGTACGGTTCCCTTATCACCTGTAGTAAAAGCTTCTGCCTTATTCCAGCCAATTGAAGCAAATTGATTCAAGAGCTCTTCCTCACTGTAGGTTTGAATGGAAGATTCAGCGCGGTCATAATTTAAGCCGATTACATCCTCGAAATCAAAGTCATTCGAAAGGTGATAGAAACCAGAAACTGCAATGCTATTCTCTAATTGATTAAATGAAATACTTTGATTTCCATTGTTAGTCAGGACCTGAGGGATAATATCTGTTTGATACTTATCATTCTTCAAATGAACTACGTGTTTTTCATCTACTGGTTTTTGTAGCGGATAATTTAACATTTTACCAATTGTCATGGATAGCGGCTTTTCAAAAGAGGCTGTTTCGGCTACCCGTAAAAAGGTTGCAGCAAATAATGAGTGTTTGTGAAAGTTTGTGTATTTATCCAAAAAGGGCGCTGAACACAAGAATACCCGAGCGGATCCATCCTTTTGGTATACCATAAATGGACGTTGCTGATTAGCACCAAAAACAGTGATGAAATCCTGACGACCTTGAATATTAAAGCTGCAGCCTCCGTATACTTCAGGAGTTTTAAAATTAGAAGGTGATGATTCAAAAACACCATTGTAAAGCGGGTCATCAGAATTGAAATAATTCAATTGAATACGGCTACTATCGCGTTTTTTGAGAGTAGGTAAGTTTTCAGTACTCAGAAAGGTGTTCCAACTATTAAGATCAGCTTCCGCACCCGGAATTAAACCAATGCTACCGCCATTGTCTAGCGTTTTCTTCAATAAATCTTGGATACCACCAGGAATTCTGATCACATTATGCAAAATAACCAGTTCTTTTCCTTCAAAATCCTCAGCTGTGACATTTTCAATTTTGGTTGAGTATGCGTTGTAATATGGATCCAGCCCGTACAATTGAGAGAAATTGTTTGTAGTGTCGGTTCCCGAAACAAGCAATATGTCTACCTTTTCTTTGATCGTGTAGCTAAAAAAGTAGGTGTCATCAAAATAGAGTTGGTTGGTTTTAATTTCCGCTTGTCCTTTTTTGATGCCGGATGTTTTATCTGTGAATGTAATGACAGCATCGGCATGCGTATTTGCCGCTACAGAAATTCGCTTAGGAGCTGGTTGTTGCCCATCAATACTTAATCTGATTGACAAATCTTCTACATCTTGATTAGATTGATTTTTGACACGAATATGCGCCTCTACAGGTGTATTAACTCTGTGAACTGGACTCTCGAACCAAACACTGTCGATTGATATGTTTTCTGGATTGTTTGCCGTTGCCTTGTAAAAATAAGTGGGTATTTCCGGCATGTCTAATTCACTAATATTGCTTACCATATTTTGGAAATCACTTAAAAGAATAATTCGACGATTACCTTTTTCCTCCACATCATTAAATAAATCGTTTTGCAAGCGCAAAATATTGACAAGCGGTGTTGATTGTGCTGAATAGTTAACAGCCTTTATCATATCTTTGATCTCAGCTTTTGAGTAAAATCTTTGATGAATTGACTCTAAATCAGCCGTTAATAGGTTAATCCTCTCATTTTCTTCAAGCCCATCTATTATTTCTAATGCTTGATTTTTTACTTCGTTTAATAAATCACCATCTAGCCCTTCGGCTTGCATACTGTAGGAATTGTCAATATAAATGGATGTCAAATTTTCTGTTGCCTCACCTTCACCCGAAGGCAAATACGGTTGAGCGAAAGCGAAAATAAGACATGTCAAAGCGAGTAATCTGGACAAAAGAACCAAAAGGTGCTTCAGTTTGGTTCCGGACTTCGAATCCTCAACAGCCTCTTCAAGATATTTAACGCTAGGGAAATATACCGTTTTGTATCGCCGGAAATTAAACAAATGGACGATGATCGGAATCAGTAGTGCGAATAATGCCCATAAAAACCCTGGATATACAAAACTCATATTACAAATATGGTGATTCGGATTTGAATTTGCTAAGAATCTGACAGCAGACTTATTGCCTTTTTTCAAGACTTTTTAACAAGAAAAGAAATAATGAGATCAATTAACTCATTTGATGTTCTTTAATAGACCTGAAACGCCAATACCGAAAAGTGCATAATCGTATTTGCATGGATCATCAGAATCAAACTTACGGACATTATTCATTAATTCTTCTAAAGCCTTCCAATCGTTGGCTTTTCGCTTTATCAAACCAAGCTCTCTTGCAACATTTCCAGTATGCACGTCAAGAGGGATATACAGCTCTGATGGTGAAATACTTTCCCAAATTCCAAAATCAACACCTTTATTGTCGTTTCTAACCATCCAACGCAAGAACATGTTAATTCGCTTGCTTGCTGATCCTGTTAAGGGATTTGAAACGTGCTTCTCAGATCGTTTCTCATGTTTTGTTTGGAGAAATGTAGTTCTGAAACTTGCGATGCGATTAGCCATCGATGATGTGTCGATAGCAAAGGCAGCCTCTAGTCCGCCGTATTTTTGATTTAAACCACGGATGGAGTTGATAAAAAAACGTAAATCTTCGGCATTAAACGTACGATGCACAAAAGCAATGTCTTTCAAATCCTTTGCACTTGCGTTCATGACATAATCGTAAGGGGCATTACCCATTATTTCACAAAGCCTCAATCCATTTTTGATTATGGTTGCCCGCTGACCCCAAGAAATGGTTGCTACTATAAAACCAATTGTTTCAATATCCTTTGGGTTCTCGAACAAATGTGGAATAGAAATAGGGTCTTCTTGGATGAATGATGTTTGGTTGAACCGATCCGTTTGTTCTTCTAAAAACACTTTTAATAATTCCTTTTTCATTCAATGAAAAAACTTATGAATTAACGATTAACCCGTCTTTCATTTCTAGTGTCCTGTCAGACATCGCCGCTAATTCTCGATTGTGAGTAACGATTACAAAGGTCTGATCCATTTCTGCTTTTAAACGGAAGAATAATTCATGTAATTCTTCAGAGTTCTTCGAGTCGAGGTTGCCCGAGGGTTCGTCTGCGAAAATTATGTCAGGGTCGTTGATAAGGGCCCGTGCCACAGCGACACGTTGTTGTTCGCCTCCTGACAAGGCACTTGGCTTATGTGTTAAACGGTCTTTCAGCCCGAGAAAATCCAGTAATTCTGTACCTTTTTTTATGGCTTCACTACGCGATCGTTGTCCCAGTAATGCAGGTATAATAACATTTTCAATAGCTGAAAATTCAGGTAATAATTGGTGGAATTGAAAAATAAAACCCAATCGCTCGTTTCTGAATTTGGCGAGTTTATTACCTTTTAAATCATTGGTTCTTTGGCCGGCGATCGTAATAGTGCCAGCATCAGGTTTGTCAAGTGTCCCAAGAATTTGAAGTAAGGTTGTTTTACCTGCGCCAGACGCACCTACAATAGAAACCACCTCTTTTTTTGCGATGCTCAGGTCAATTCCTTTCAAAATAGGTAAATCGCCATAATTCTTAAAAATCCCCTCAGCTATTAACATAGGTCGCTAAAATTAATTAGTTTTGAATAAAGAACCTATTCTTTTCATATTGTGTTTGAGGAAAATGAAAATAACTACCCGGTAAAACCGGAATATGTTGCTGACTTATCAGGGCGTAATCGGATTATGTTTTTGATCACGATAGTCGCTATTTTTCTCATGTCCGGAGAATTTATCCGTGAATCTTACATTATACTCCTGGAGTTGTTGGGTGTTTTTTTTATTCATGAATTGGGACATTATCTGATGATGCGATTTTTTGGAGTTAAAGCTCAGGGAATGTTTTTAATGTCTGTGTTTGGTGATCGATCAAATAAAATGGAACACAGCACATCGCAAAAACAACAGGCGATGATAAATCTAATGGGTCCTATTCCGGGAATTATAGCCGGAGTAATCCTCTTTTGGTTTGCTGCAAAGAGCGAAGCTCCAACAATTATTGCTATTGAAGTTTCACTTCTTTTAATACTAGTTAATGTATTGAACATGTTGCCGTTAGATCCTTTCGATGGTGGCAGGATTATGGAAGTCTTTTTCTTCTATCGCAACGATCAACATAAAATGATTTTTACACTAGTTTCATCACTCGTGCTTATTGGTGCAGGAATTATCCTTTGGTTCTGGCCACTTACTATTTTCGGATTCTTAATGGGGCTAAAGGTTAGGGGATTTCAGAAAAGTAAAGAAGTGCACGATGAATTGGAAGAATCTGACGTGAACTATAAAAAAGAATATAAAGATTTGACAAATAAAGAGTACTGGAAAATCAGAGCGGCTTTTCTAGTGCAAAATCCAAAACTTAAAGATGTGATTCCGTCAGGGTATACTTTGTGGGAAAATGAAAATTTTATAGTAGAACGTGTTCGTCAGATTTTGCGAATCAACATCAAACCAGATTTAGGGTTTGAATCAAAAATTTTAGTTTTAATTCTTATGGTTTCGACTGTAGTTTTTCCTTTATGGCTGATTATAACCAATATAGAAATTGTTTATTGGTACTTTGAGAATGCAAGCTTTTAACCCAGGAGATCTGGTTAGTGTTATTCATGACACGATCAGAGGCAAAGTAATTCGTGTTGAAAAATTCCAAGTTTTTATTGAAGATGATGATGGCTTTGAACGTTCTTATCGAATCGATGAACTGACGCTACTTTCGAATGAAAAGCATTACAAGAATATAGATGCCGTAAATCCGAAAGAAGAAGAGACAAAGCAAGCATCAAATGGCTTGTGGGGGCAACCTGAAAAAACTACAATTAGTGAGGTTGATTTACACATTGAAAACCTTTTGGATACAACTGCAGGTATGACAAATCATGAAATCGTTCAATATCAATTGTCTGCCTGCCGTTCGTTTATTCATCAATCAATTGAAAAAAAACGCAAGAAGATTGTTCTGATTCATGGAAAAGGACAGGGTGTTTTAAAGGGAGAAATTCGTCAATACCTCAATGGCATACAAGATCATTCACCAATTCGAGTTGATTATCATGATGCTGATTACCAACGTTATGGTATTGGAGGTGCTACTGAAGTAATCTTATTTTATTCGTATTAATGATTGCAAAAGTAGCTTCGGTCATATTTATTCTTTTTACTGTTAGTGGTAAGGCACAAGACATACTTCAAGCAGATTCTAATCGGGTCAAAAGGCATCTAAAAGCCATTGTTGAAACGCCTCGTTATCGTGCTTTTCCGGATACTGCAATGCTAAACTTTGTAGCCAATTATATCCACGATGAGTTCAATCAGTGCGCGGATTCAACAGTTTACCAACCGTATAATGTAGATCGTTTAACGTTCAAAAACGTCATTGCCTCCTTTGGAGTTGAACACGATAAGAGATTGATTATTGGCGCGCATTATGATGTGTGTGGAAAGCAAGATGGAGCTGATGATAATGCGTCGGGAGTAGTTGGCCTCCTCGAATTAGCTCGACTACTTGAAAAAACAGAATTAAACTGTCGTATCGATTTGGTAGCGTATAGTTTAGAAGAGCCTCCCTTTTTTAGGTCTGAATCAATGGGGAGTTATGTTCATGCGAAATATTTGTTTGATAATAATATTGAGGTAGAGGGAATGATCTGCTTGGAGATGATTGGATATTTCAATGATGCAAAAAAGAGTCAAGATTATCCTTTGGGTTTTTTGAAGTTATTTTACGGCAGTAGAGGAGATTACATTACGGTTGTTAGAAATTTTAGTGGAGGTAAGTTTTCGAGACGTTTTAAGCGCAAAATGAAACGAGCGAAAGGTTTAGAGGTAAAATCCTTTCAAGCGCCGGGGGCGCTTCCTGGTATTGATTTTTCAGATCATTTAAACTATTGGAAATTTGACTACAAAGCAGTTATGATAACCAATACAGGATTTTATCGCAATAAGAATTATCACCGAACGACTGATCAGATATCCACTTTGGATATAGGAAGAATGACTGCTACCATTCAAAGTGTTTATGATTGCATAGCGGAGTTGTACGTAAATAAGTAAATAAGTAAATAAGTGTACGTTTTTATACTTAGATTCTTTAAAATCGGCATCTTAACAGCATTGTATAGGTTTGTTTATCAAGGGTTTGGAATTATATACCAATGTCATATGTTCGTAAACTAGCATTCGTTGCTAGAAAGAGGTTATATTTTTTTGTATTTTAGCTTGCAACTGATAAAAAAATGCCTGATTTGATGATAGTTAAGTTATGTTAGTTCAGTTTAAAAAAACGACTATGGCAACGTTAAAACAATTTACCAAGCTACGGGCTTTTTTGTACACCCTGATTCTTGTCAATTCGACGCTCCATGCGCAAATAGAGGCATTTGATGTTGTGGTAAACGTAGCAGGCGATGGAACTGATGGTGTAGTAATTGATGATGCAAGCGCATTGGAAACAGCTATACCTGCACCTCCAGTATCTTTAGCATCGGATAGTTTTGGAAATGTCTATTTTACATTTGTAGGTACTTATGAGGCTCCAAAATCAGGAGTCTATAAAATAAAGGCCAGTGATGGAACAATCGTTCATTTGCTTGATTATTTACCATCAACATCGGGTATAGCAATCAATAAGGAAACGAATACCTTGTACCTTTCGAGAGGGGCTGTTCCACCTTCTGATTACACTACTATGGAGTATATCTTCTCCTATGATTTATCAGATCTAGATGCTGAAATTGATACACTAGCGGGGAATGGTTTTAACGGTGACCCGGAAGATGGTGTTCATGCTAGAGAAACGCATATTGGTGCTGCATCGGGTCTTAAGGTTGATCCTACAGGCGAGTATTTGTATTATGCTGCTCCCGGATTGGGAGGTGCTGGAGAAGGTATAAACTTTATTCAACGCATAAATTTATCAACGAGTATCACAGAACGAGTTGTTGGTGATGGTATCGAAGGTTATCTAACATTTGCCTCAAACGGAGATGAGGCAGTATCAGCAGAAGTTGCCTGTGCTCCAAGTGCTTTTGACTGGGATAGCAATGGTAATTTATATTTTTTCACGACTGATCATTACCTGATGAAGGTAGTTGATGGCAAAGTCTATTATGTTGCCGGTTCAGGAGAGTCTGACTATTCAGGTGACGGTGGATTAGCAGCAGATGCATCCATTAGTATTTCTACCAGCGGTATACGTATCGACCGAACAACTGATGAGCTGTATTTCTGCGATACAGGAAATAATAGAATTCGTAAAATCAAGCTTTCAGGCACTGATGCGCCGGATGGATTAATTACAACCTATTGTGGTACAGGAGAGGCCGAAGGGGATAATCCAGACAGTGATTTGCTCAATGGTCAATTCAGACTCCCACTTAATACCAACATTCGACCTTATGACTTGATTGAAGCAGAAGGAGATATATACTTTTCAGATGACGTAGGACGTATAAGAAAAATTACCACTTGCAAGTCTCCCGAGATTGCTGGCACAAATCTCAGTACAACAACAATATGTAACGGTGATGAAGTAACAATGATCATTGACGGTGTGTTAAATGATGCCAATCAATGGACTTGGTATGAAGATGAACTACTTCCAATTAATGTAATTGAGGGTGCAAATGAAACATCACTGACTGTAACAGTGGATCAAAACAAAACCTATTATGTCAAAGGTACTGGAGGTTGCGCTAATCTATCGCTGGATTATCATCAATTCGACCTGGAAATAACATGTAAAGATTATTTTAACACATTTACACCAAATGGCGATGGTATAAATGACTTCCTTGAAATACCTTCATTAGAAAACTATCCTGAAAATTCCGTTCGAATTTACAACCGATGGGGAGATCAACTGGAGGTGATTCAGAACTATGACAATGTCACAACAGTATGGGCAGGTACTAATGGAGCAATAGATTTAGATGCTGGAACATATTATTTTACTGCAGAAGCTAGTGGTGTCTTAATCGCTTCAGGTTGGGTACAACTTATTAAATAACAGAATATGAAAAGAGGTTTACTATTAATTACACTGTTGTTATCGAGCTTAGTATCCAACGCACAACAAGATGCAATATTCAGTCAGTACATGTACAATCACTTTGTAATCAATCCGGCTTATGCGGGTTCACGGAACGCGATGAGCGGTGTGTTGATGCATAGAACGCGCTGGGTAGGCATGGAAGGCGCACCAACTACTTCAACATTATCGGTTCACTCTAATCACAATAACGCTGGACTAGCTTGGGGTGCTAATTTAGCGACTGATCGAATCGGCCCAACCAGAAATATTCAGTTTGCCGGAACGGCAGCTTATCATCTGAGAATGAAAAAAGGTAAGTTAGCTTTTGGTTTAAGAATTGGGGCTTTTAATTCTTCTATAAATGCTGGTTCGTTGGAGTTTCGTGATCAATCTGATATCTTTAATACGGGAAACAGGCAGAGTGTAGTAGTGCCTTCTGCAGATTTTGGGATCTATTATTACACCAGAAGATTCTACTTTAGCCTAGCCTCAAATCATTTCAATGCTCCAGATGCCATGTATGCAGATTGGTCAGGCGCAAGTTTTGATTTGAATCAGCATACGAGCATAGGTATGGGGTATGCGTTTGAAGTGAATGAAAATTTAACTTTCAGACCGTCAATCCTATTGAAAGGAACGCAAGGTTTACCAGCGAATTTAGATATTAACATTAGTGCATTACTCTATAAAAAACTATGGTTTGGTATCGCTTTTAGAAACCAGTCAACAATCAGTTTCCTGTTGGATTTTAATATTACAGATTACATGCGTGTTGGATACGCCTACGATGGATTCTTAAATCGTATTAATCTAGCGTCATCGGGTGCTCATGAAATTTTTATTGGATTTGATATTAACAAATCTAAAGATGTAAAAACCGTTTCAACGCGATATTTGTAATAATTCGAGCGTTTTATACTAAACCCACTCTAATGAAAAAGTTATTTTTATTCCTCTCAATTATGGCGCTTTGGTCGATAAATTTATCGGCACAAACGTACAGTGTTATTCGGGTAGATTTAGAATGTGAATTAAAAACGCTTGCTAGCAAAACGATTAATTCTTACAATTCAGAATTTGCTCCATTTGTTTCTGGGGGTAATTTTTATTTTGCTTCAGATCGCAATCCAGACATCATTATGGACGGCGAGAACAGTTGGGCTGCAAATAAGCATATTAACTTGTTTCAAGGAAAAATTAAAGGAGATATCAATGAAAATATAGAAATCAAAGGTGTAAGACTAGTTTCTGAAAGGTTTAACTTTGGTAGTCATACGGGGCCTGCTAGTTTTTCCAATTCGGGTGATACTGTTTTTGTTTCACAGATTCGTGTAGATGGTAAAACGGGCACATTTCGCCCTCAGCTATTCTTTGCAATTCGTTTTAACGGAAGGTATACTAAATTAACTCCCATGCCATTTAATAATGCGTCACATTCAATTGGGCATCCGTTCTATGATTCTGAAAATGAGCGATTATATTTTTCTGCAGATCTTACGGGAGGAAAGGGAGGTAAGGATATCTTCTACAGTGATTTAACAGATAAAGGTTGGTCGGATCCCGAGCCTTTCAACCTTATTAATTCTGAAGCCGATGAAATGTATCCATTTATTGTAGATCAAATCTTCTTTTTTACATCAGATCGCAACGCAGATAAGGGAGGGTTAAACATCCATTGGAAGCCCTTGAATACGGAACAAGAAGCGCAACCTTTAACTGGTGCTAATTCAAGTAATAATGATTTTGCATTCTTCGCATTTCCAGGGCTAAATCGTGGATTTGTTTCTTCTAATCGAAACGGACACGATGATATTTTTTATTTAGATATCAAAAGAGGAAACACAATTCGAAGAGAAATGTCTGGTGAGTTGACTTATAAGACCATCAGCGGGCTTCCAGCATACATTACAATTCAAATTGTCGACGAAAATGACTTTGTTTTGTATGAAACCAAAACCGATGATAAAGGCCAATTTGTGTTTAGAGATATTGATTACGATAAGTCCTATACGATTCGTGCTTTATCTGAAGAGGATTTATTGTTGTCTTTGAATAATCAAAATGGTGAAGAAGTTGCTGAGCTCACAGGGGATGAGGAAAACTATTTTGTTTACCGACACCTGCAGAACGAGCAGAATGGAACCTTAAACATCATACCAGAGAATATGATGGATTTCAAATTAAACGAAGGACATCTTACTGCTCAGATTATTTACGAAGATGATCCGGGTAAATACCCTGCAAATAAAAAGATTGTTTTAGTCGATAGTAAAGGGAATGAATACCAATCTACCTATACGGATGATAAAGGGAATTTCGAATTCAAGAAACTTTCGCTGAAAGAAAACTATCTACTGACTATTCCTGAGGTTGAAGAAGGTGTTATTTTATTGGTTTATGATATATACGGAAATGTAGTTGCTGAATTAAAAACTAATACGCAAGGGACCTTTACATATCGAAAAGTAAACGGAGATTATACAAACACTCTTGAACTACAGGAAGAAGAAGAATTTGCTTTTGAATTGAATAATCAAACGATTTGGGGGTATTTTGAGTATGACAATAAACCGAAGGCAAATCGAGAAGGATTAATCGTAAAAGCGTATGATGAAGATGGCAACTTGTTAGGAGAAGAATCTACTAATGCAGAAGGCGTATTCAGATTTAGAAATCTGCCTGCGCAAAATAGTATTCTATTCCAGTTGGAAGAATCGGGTGAAAGCTTCATTTTAGATGATTTCACACTCTATATTTATGATCGTGATGGCAAGAAAATCGCCGGACTAAGAAGAGGGCAGGACGGATATTTCACCTTCAGACCACTTGGACACGACAGCGAAAGCAATTTAAGTACGATGGAAGAGGAGCACATGGATTTCATTTTAGGAGACATGAAAGCTCGTGATTATATTCTCGTCTATTTCGATTCTAACCAAAGCCAGGTAAAAGCTGAGGACAAAAAGATCATCAACAACCTATACCAAGTCTTAAAAGACAACCCAAACATTAAGATCGAAATTAATGCTTATGCTGATGCGAGGTCTTCAGATGAATACAATCTCATCTTATCCAAAAAGAGGGGAGATTGGATTGTGAGTTATCTGACTTCAAAAGGTATTTCAAAAGACCGATTTATTGTTAATGCATACGGAGAAGCGCGATTGGTGGATGAAAGAAATGACGCCCTGAATCGTCGTGCTGAAATTCATTTGTATTAAAACTTTCGTTGCTTTTTATAGTAATGTCATTTATTGAGATCTTCAGTAAAAAAGATTTACAGCTTCTAAAGCGAACGGGTATTACGATTGATGGAAATCTTTTAATCCTATCTGATCCAGATAAAAAGGCCGCTAAACCTATACATATAGAGTTGTCTCAACTTGACCGCATAGAACTGGATCAGACCATTCAGCGACATTAAGATTTTTGGACTGTTGTTCGGTTGTTCAGAAAGCCGTTTATTCCAACGTATAAAGATCATGGTGAAGGAATTTGGCGTTTGCGTATTTATCTAAAAGATGGTACGGTAATGGGTTTCGATTTAGTTGGTGTGGATGTCGATCCAACACGGCGTGTATTGAAGAAACTGAACTCTAAAATAGCTGAACTTAGCTCCAATCATTTATGACAAACAAAAAAATCCCCAGCTTCATTAATTGACACTGGGGATTTATTATTATTCTTCCAAAGACTTACTCCTTCTTCGTTTCTTTCTTCTTCGGTGGTTTTTTGCCTTTATCAATTTTAATTTTAATTTCTTCCTTCTTTTTGTCAAAACTGATATTAATCGTATCGCCTTCTTCTAAAGTGGCGTTGATAATTTCTTCCGCCAAAGGATCTTCGATGTACTTTTGAATAGCTCTGTTTAATGGACGAGCACCATATTTCTCATCGTATCCTTTATCAGCGATGTAATCTTTCGCATCTTCAGTGATTTTGATCTTGTATCCTAACTCCTCAATTCGTCCATAAAGCTTTTTCAGTTCAATATCAATGATTTCATGAATATCCTCATTGGTTAGCGAGTTGAATATGATCATGTCATCGATTCGGTTAAGGAATTCAGGAGAGAATGCCTTTTTAAGTGCATTCTGAATAATCTTTTGCGAATTTTCCTCTTGCTGAGAGACTTTAGCAGATGTTCCGAATCCTACACCCGTTCCAAAATCTTGCAATTGACGCACACCAATATTGGAAGTCATAATGATGATTGTATTCTTAAAATCAATCTTGCGACCTAAACCATCTGTCATGTGACCGTCATCCAATACTTGTAATAAGATATTGAATACATCTGGATGCGCCTTTTCAATCTCATCCAGCAAAACAATCGAGTAAGGCTTGCGTCTTACTTTTTCAGTCAATTGTCCGCCTTCTTCGTATCCAACGTATCCCGGAGGCGCTCCGACTAATCTGGATACAGAGAATTTCTCCATGTATTCAGACATGTCTACACGAATCAATGCATCCTCAGAGTCAAACATTGTTCTTGCTAGAACCTTTGCCAATTGTGTTTTACCCACACCTGTTGGTCCTAGGAAGAAGAATGACCCAATTGGCTTATTCGGATCTTTTAATCCAGCACGGTTACGCTGAATAGCCTTAACGACCTTAGCAACAGCGGCATCCTGACCAATCACGCTACCTTTAATGGTTTCACCCAAGTGCATGATTTTGCCAGTTTCAGATTCAGAAACTTTACGCAATGGAATGCCTGTCATCATGGAAACAACTTCTGCGACATTGTCCTCTGTAACAATGACACGGTTTTCTTTTGCGCTTTCTTCCCATCGTGCCTGAGCCTCTTCCAATTCGTTTTGTAGGTTCTTCTCAGTATCCCTTAATTCAGCAGCCTTTTCATATTGCTGACTTTTAATCACATCACCTTTTTCTTCTTTCACCTCTTCAATCTTTTTCTCAAGGTCCGTGATTTCTTTAGGAACGTTAATGTTCGTAATGTGAACACGAGATCCAACTTCATCTAAAGCATCGATTGCTTTGTCTGGCAAGTTTCTGTCTGACATGTAACGCTCTGTGAGTTTAACACAAGCTTCCACAGACTCTGGTGTATAAATTACACTGTGGTGATCTTCGTATCGCTCCTTAATGTTATTCAAAATCTCAATTGATTCCTCAATACTCGTTGGCTCAATCAAAACCTTTTGGAAACGTCGTTCTAGAGCGCCGTCCTTTTCAACATATTGTCTAAACTCATCAAGCGTCGTTGCCCCGATTACTTGAATCTCACCCCTCGCGAGTGCCGGCTTAAACATGTTTGATGCATCTAAAGAGCCAGAAGCTCCTCCAGCACCAATAATGGTGTGAATCTCATCAATGAATAATATGATGTCTCTCGACTTCTCTAATTCATTCATTACTGCTTTCATTCTTTCCTCGAATTGCCCACGATATTTCGTTCCAGCTACCAAAGAAGCCAAGTCCAATGATATAATTCGTTTATTAAAAAGTACACGTGATACTTTTTTCTGAACAATTCTCAAAGCTAAACCTTCAGCAATGGCTGATTTACCAACACCAGGTTCACCAATTAAGATTGGGTTGTTTTTCTTCCGACGTGAAAGGATTTGAGAAACACGCTCAATTTCTTGCGTTCGTCCTACAATAGGGTCCAATTTATTTTCTTCGGCCATTGCCGTTAAATCACGTCCAAAATTATCGAGGACAGGTGTTTTCGACTTACCGTCACCACTCGAAGATCGTTTTGATCCTCCACCTGATGATCCGGAACCACCGCGGTATCCGCCGTTGTCTTCACCTTGTTCATCGTCATCTGCTGCGTTTCCTGGAAACTCAGCTTTTGGATAGTTTTGTTCTTCTATCATTGCTTCTAGTTCTTCTTTTATGTTTTCATATATCACACCATATTTATTCAATACACGTGTGGCTAAGTTATTTTCTTCTCTGAGGATGGCTAAAAGAATATGTTCCGTTCCAACCTTTGGGCTTTTAAAAAGCTTTGCCTCTAAATAGGTTATTTTAAGCACTTTCTCTGCTTGACGGACCAATGGTATGTTGTTAGCGGTGATACTCTTTGTACGCTTTTCCTTTAGCGTTTTTTCGAGCTCTAATCTCACCCTTTGCAAATCAACATGAAATTCAAGCAATAATTTTATTGCCAAACCTTCACCTTCTCGCAGTATCCCCAATAAGATATGCTCAACACCTAGATAGTCGTTGCCAAGTCGCAATGCTTCTTCACGACTGTATGACAGGACATCTTTTGCTCTTGCTGAAAAATTTGCATCCATAATTACATTCTTTCTTGTCTACTAGAACAAGTTTTTGACTTATTCTGTTTTGTGTTTTTCTATTTCTATCCTTGCAATCTGGTGCCAAAATCCTGACTCCTATAATAATAGACGTTGAAAACGTCAATTCATTGCAGATTTCAATGATTATTCGTTTGATACGAACAACCCAAAATAACCCAATTAATTCGGATTGTCAAAATACGAAGAACAATTATTATACCGATTGTTAATAAACATTATTTTCCTGCCATTTTTGTTGATAAGTCGACAAAATGACATGCTTTTTCAAGGGAAAAAATCCCTATTTTCGGCACTTAAACTAAAAAGAAACAAACGATATGTCAGACGGAGAAAACATCATTAAAATAGACATTGATGAGGAGATGAGATCAGCCTACATTGACTATTCAATGTCGGTGATTGTTTCACGTGCTCTGCCGGATGTCCGTGACGGACTTAAACCGGTACATAGACGCGTATTATATGGTATGCAAGATTTAGGTGTCTTTGCAAACCGTCCTTATAAAAAATCAGCTAGAATTGTCGGGGATGTACTCGGTAAGTATCACCCGCATGGTGATTCATCTGTGTACGACACGATGGTGCGTATGGCGCAACCGTGGTCATTACGTTATCCAATGGTGGATGGTCAAGGTAACTTTGGTTCAATCGATGGCGACAGCCCCGCAGCGATGCGTTATACGGAGTCGCGTTTGCAGAAGATTGCGGAAGAAATGTTGGCAGACCTGGACAAAGAAACGGTGGACTTTTCTTTGAACTTTGATGATTCAATGGAAGAGCCAACAGTACTACCAACTAAGATTCCAAATCTTTTGGTGAATGGAGCGTCCGGTATCGCAGTAGGTATGGCAACCAATATGCCACCACATAACTTAAGTGAATGTGTAGACGGTATCACAGCATACATTGATAACCGTGATATTGAAATTGAGGAGCTAATGCAACACATTAAAGCGCCTGATTTCCCAACTGGAGGTGTTATTTACGGTTACGAAGGTGTCAAAGATGCTTTTACAACTGGTAAAGGTCGTGTAATCATGCGTGGTAAAGCGATTATCGAAGAGATTCGTGAAGGGCGCGAGGCGATTATCGTAACGGAAATTCCTTACCAAGTGAATAAAGCTGATATGATTAAGAAAACAGCTGACTTGGTAAATGAGGGTAAAATTGCCGGTATTTCTGATATTAGAGATGAGTCTGACCGTAATGGTATGCGCGTGGTTTACGAACTAAAGCGTGACTCAATTCCTAATGTTGTTTTAAACAAGCTTTTTAAATATACAGCTCTTCAATCGTCATTCCCAGTCAACAATATTGCGTTGGTTAAAGGGCGACCTGAGGTATTGAACTTAAAGGACATGATTCACCACTTTGTGGAGCATCGTCACGAGGTTGTTATTCGTAGAACAAAATACGAATTAAGAAAAGCAGAAGAACGTGCGCATATTTTAGAAGGTTTGATTATCGCTTCTGACAATATTGATGAAGTTATCAAATTGATCAGAGCTTCAAAGAGCCCAGAAGAGGCACGTGAGAAATTAATAGAGCGTTTTGAGCTAACTGATATACAGGCAAGAGCCATTGTTGAAATGCGACTCCGTCAGTTGACCGGACTGGAGCAAGACAAATTGCGTGCTGAATACGAAGACTTAATGATCAAAATTGCTGATTTAAAAGATATTCTTTCCAATGAGGATCGTAGGATGAGCATTATCAAGGAAGAATTGGCTTATGTCAAAGAGAAATATGGTGATGAGCGTCTTTCTGTGATTGAATACTCAGCAAATGAAATGCGAATTGAGGATTTAATTCCAGATAATGAAGTGGTAATTACAATTTCGCATGCAGGTTATATCAAGCGTACTTCATTGGATGAATATCGCGTACAAAGTAGAGGAGGAGTTGGAGCAAAAGGATCAGCGACAAGAGATAAAGACTTCTTGGAGCATTTATTTGTAGCGACGAATCACAACTGGTTATTGATCTTTACTGAAAAAGGTAAATGTTTCTGGATGCGTATTTTCGAAGTGCCAGAAGGTGCTAAAAATGCAAAAGGTAGAGCATTACAGAATTTGATCAATATCGAGCAAGATGATTCTATTAAAGCCTTCATTAATGTAAAAGATATCAAAGACGAGGACTACATCGAAGGTAATTACATTGTGATGTGTACAAAACGTGGTGTTATCAAAAAGACCAAATTGGAAGCTTATTCACGTCCAAGAACGAATGGTATTAACGCCATTGGTATTCGTGAAGGAGATGAGTTACTTGAAGCGAAATTGACAAATGGTAGCAATGAAATCATGATGGCACTGAAGTCAGGTAAAGCAATCCGATTTAATGAAGAAAAGGTTCGTTTTATGGGAAGAACTGCCTCTGGTGTTCGTGGTATAACATTGGCCAATGATAAAGATGAAGTTGTCGGAATGATTGCTGTAGAAAATGAAGATGCCAACGTTTTAGTTGTTTCTAGCAATGGTTACGGTAAACGATCGGAAGTGTCTGATTACCGCATCACTAACCGCGGAGGTAAAGGTGTGAAAACTATCAACGTTACGGATAAGACAGGCGAATTAATTGCCATGAAAAACGTAACGGATGATGACGACTTGATGATCATAACTCGTAAGGGAATCACAATCCGCATGCATGTTGAAGAATTACGTGTAATGGGACGGGCAACACAAGGCGTTAAACTAATCAGCTTAAGAGGTGATGATGAAATCGCTGCTGTTGCTAAAGTTTATCGTGATCGCGACGAGGAAGAAGAAGTGGAATATGATGAAGATGGAAATCCAATCATCAATGAAGATAACGGAGGAAACGAAGAAGAATAAATAATTCTTTCTTTGAACAAATAAACTAAAAAGAGCGTTTGAAAAGTGAATGAAATCACAGGACAGACGCTCTTTTTTTGATCTGATTCAGCCACGAATACTTTGATATTCACAAGTCTTTGAGTAATTTTGCAGCTGTGGCACAAAAATTGGATTCTGGTTTATGGAATTTTAATAATATCCACATCAACTAAAAAAAACAAAAACTACAATGAAACAACTCGTTTACACAATTGGATTAGTTTTAATCACGGGAGCAACATTCGCACAAAAGAAAAATGTGCAGAATGCTAGTATTTATTATAAGGATGCAAACGAGGCTTTGAGAGGCCAAAAAATGGAGTCAGCAGTTAATGACTTTGCAGAGGCGAAGAAATATATTGATGATGCTGCGAAACATCCGGATACACAGAATGACCCAAAGATGTACCTTTACAAAGGGAAGATTTATTTAGAAATGGGAGCTTTAGTTGCCATGGATTCAACGAATGAAGCTTTTGCAGGATTGGATGGTCAGAAGATGGCCGAGGAAGGTTTAGCTTCATTGAGAAAATCAAAAGAAGTAGATACAAAAGGGCGTTATGAGGATGACGTAAATGCTTACGCTTCGATGTACAGAGCGCAAGCATCTCAAATAGGTATTGCTGCATTTGAAATAGGTGAGTATGAGACAGCTGCTGCCGGATTATTGGGTGCTGCAGAATTCGGAGATATTGCTGGGATTCTTGATTCAAACTTATTGTATTTCGGTGGAGTTGCTGCGATGCAAATCAAAGAATGGGAAACATCGGCAGAAGCATTCCAGAAATGTGTTGATGCAAACTTCAAATTAGGAGAAAGCGCAGGTTATCTTGCTACTTCATTAAATGAATTGGGAAAAACAGAAGAAGCAGATAAGGTTTTACAAGACGCTGTTAAGAAGGAGCCTAAAAACATCGAATTATTAATATCGATGATTAACTTCTACATTGACACGGGTCGTAGTGCTGATGCTGAGAAGGCTTTAATTGCGGCAATTGAATTGGATCCTACTAATACGGCTTTGATTTATACTTCTGGTAATATCTATGAGCAATTGGAAAAAATGGATGAAGCAGAGGCTGCTTATAAAAAGACGTTGGAGTTAGATCCGAATCATACGAATGCTAAATTCTCTTTAGGTGGCGTTTATTTTAACAAAGGAGCTGACTTGTATAATGAAGGAAATAAATTACCTCCAAGTGATCCAAATGCAGAGCGTTTGGTGAATGAGTCAAAGGATATGTTTAAAAAAGCATTACCTTTTTTAGAGGAAGCTGCCGAAGCTGAACCCAAAGATGTGATCATCCTTGAGTCATTAAAGCAATGCTATGGTAAGCTTGGTATGGTTGACGAGTTTAAGGCGACAAAAGCTAAGATTGCTGAATTAAGAGGATAATTCAGTGTAAAATAAAACATTTTGAAGTCCGTGTGGGTTAGTTCTCATACGGACTTTTTATTTTTGTACCATGCTCATTCAAAGTGCTAAACTTGCTATCCTGGAGGAACGAAAAATCTTACATGAGATTTTAAGATATGCCTATGAAGCCACTGAGGTTGAAGTTTGGGGAGAGCATTATGTACGAATAGATTTCGACGGTTATAACCAATTGATCGAAAAAGGTGAAATCATCGCTGCATGGCTGGCAGATGAACCCGTCGGGAGTATCCATACCTATCAGCGAAAGCCGGATACATGGTCATTCAGTTTATTATCAGCCGACTTTAAAAAAAAAGGAAATGGAATAGGGCAGGCCTTGATTGATGCAGCTGAAGCAAGAGCAAAATCAAACGGAGCAAGTTTTATGCAGCTGGAAATCCTCCGTCCACGAGACATGGAGGTCCCTTTTAAAATTCGTCTGGATAATTGGTACCGAAAACTCGGTTATGAATTTACGCATGCGGAGGATTTTTCTAAAGTAATGCCTGTCAAAGCGAGAAACTTGGTTAACCCTTGCAATTTCGATTATTACAGGAAGAAGCTATAAGCTATTCTAAAGATTTCCAATTATTCGCTTCAGCATACTGTTTATAATCTGTTGAAGTATAATGAATTATACCTTCGATAAGTAGTTTTTCTAATAAAATATTCCATGTTTTGGGAACATTTGCAACAAGTACCTCTTGTTCAAATGGAGCGGAAAGCGTTAATTGATGCGCATGCAATAGCATATCAGGGAAGGACCAGTGACTTTCAAAAAAACGATTGTGGTGTCTGTTTCCGTATTTGTGGTCGCCAATAATGGGGTGAGCCACTTTGTTCATGTGTCTTCGTAACTGGTGCATTCTTCCTGTTTTCGGTTTAAGGACAACAAGTGTATAACGACTTGTTTCATATGGTTGCACAGGGTAGGGTAGTTCTATTTCCAATAAGCTGTGATAGTCTGTTTCAGCTTCTAAATAAACGCCTGACTCAGGATGTTTGACAGGGCTATCAATAACACCTTCTCGTTCTTTAAAAAATCCGCGCACCAGCGCCAAATATGTTTTTTGAATTAGTCTTTTTTCAAATAACTGCTGCAATTCTTTGGCTGTTGCGGATGATTTAGCGAACAGAAGAAGCCCAGATGTTTTATAATCCAACCGATGTATAGGATATAATTTATAACCTAATTCTTCTTCCAACTCATTTAATAGCGGCTTGGTCTTAATATTGCGCGAATAGTATGACTTATACACCAATTGATTGTGCGGTTTTGAGACTGCAATAAAATCAGGATGATCTTTAATGATGATTGACATTGACCAAAAGTAGATGAAAAGAATGAAGAAAGGCTAGTAACCGAGGGTCACCAGCCTTTTGAAGATATATCTTAAATAGATTATTTACTAATAATCACCTTTTTATAATCATACCCTTCATCTGTTGTTAATCTTACCAAGTAAATTCCAGATATAACACCGTCCAATCTAATATTATGATTCGAATTTAGTTGGTTTGATGAATAAACAATTTGTCCGAGCTCATTCAAAATATCCAATTGAGAAACACCATTCACACTAGACAAATCAATCGTGAATTCTCCCGTATTTGGATTTGGATAAAGGGACCAGCTATTTTTGTCATTTTCATCGATGCTACTTGAGCCAGGGTCCTTAGTACAAGTCCAATCGATCTCATATCCTGCCATATTCACTATTTCGTCAGAATGAAAATAAATAGTAATTGCACCTCCAGTAGATGTAATCGTCGCAGGAGGCGGTGATGCATTGCAATACGTGCCAATAAGTGGATCATCGGTTGATGCACCATCATAAATTTCTAAATAATCCCATGGACAAGGCTCGCCTCCGCCACCGGCTTCAACATCGAATTCTACAAAAGTCAACTCTACCTCAATTGCATCAGTCGGGGCAATCGTTATTACACCGTCTTCATTGTCTGAATAGGCAAATGAACTTCCACCACTGTCAAACAAAGTTCCTTCACAATCCGTTTGGGTAGGACCAACGCCATCTGTTGGCATTGTCAGCTCATCTCCGCCTTCATCAATAATTGTAACACAATCTGACGTATCAATACAACCGTCTTCATTGCTAACTATTACAGCATATTCTCCTGGGCCAGGAGGTGTAAAGAACCAGAACTCTTCTCCTGGAATAATTTCATAAGGGTCACAAGTAATCCATTGGTAGGTCGCAATGCCATCTGCAAGGACGTACAAGCCATCACCGTCACCATCCACTGCAAAATCGCCAACACCATCCTCAACAATAACAGTAGTAATAACAGTGCTGTCACATCCTGCATCCGTTGTAAAAACATCTGTATAAACGCCTGCTTCAGAATATTCACTGTCGCCAACTACAACTACTTGACCTGGGCAAATGGTTTCTGTATACTCAGATGGATCCGTACCAATGACACTCAATTCAGTATTGACGATGCTATCACAACCATCCACTGAAACCAAAATATCAGTATACGTTCCAGTAGTTGAATATTCGCTGTCACCGACTGTGACACTTTCTCCCTCACAAATAGAGAAAAACTGGTCATGATAAACTGCCGGACAATCAACATCCTCACCATCAATGTAGAAATACGCTGCACCAGCGTCTTCAATATATTCACCTCCACCAGAAGGATAGTCTTGCTGCCAGGCGCCTACGATTGCAGTAATACCTGAAATACCCACGCAAATTCCATGTTCATCAGCCTCATTTCTGTCTGAAGCATCGATTTTATCATACTCCGACCAATCGCCATCTGTCAACTTAAAGATATAGGCTGATCCAGCATCTTCAAGAAAAGCATCATCATCCTCATCATGATTATCACTGTGCGTACCTACAGCAATGTAATCGCCATCAATAGCTACATCAATCCCAAAGTGATCACCTGCGTCTCGATCTGCATTAACAATCATTTCAGTAAATTCCCAATCTCCTGTACCATCATTACGATCAAACACGGCGGCACCACCAGAGTTCATTAATTCACCTTCACCCCATATTTCGGTATAATCCCATGTTTGGGCACCTAGAACGATAGTTGTTCCGTCAATGGCAACTATTCCAGCGCGATCTAGCCAAGAAATTCCTGGGTAGGTTAATTTTTCAGCCTCACTCCAAGTATCACCCGCACGTTCATAAACATAGGCTTTAGCCGCAAACTGAGAACCCACTACAATGTAATCTTCCCAAACACCAACGGATTCTCCATAACGCCAATTCCAATCTTCTTCTACATATTCAAATCCTGGATTTCCCCATCGATCTGAGGCAGCCATTTTTTGCAATTCTACCCAAACACCGGCATCATTTTCTTCGAAAATATAAACTGCTCCAGCGTGAAAAGAGTAGCCAAATCCCAACGCATTAGTGCTACAGTAGTGGGCACCAACCACTATTAAGTCGCCATGTACATCAACAGAAAATCCAAACTCATCACCTTCTGCGCGATCAGATGCTACAATCTTTTGAATTTCGTTCCATGTGCCATCTACATCTCTTTTGAAGATATAAGCAGATCCCGCTTTCGATAGATTTTCCTCATCAAATTCATTTTCGTCTTCTCCATAAGCTCCCACTATAATAATGTCTCCATGTATAGCAACAGCCCAGCCGAAACGATCATAATCGTCCTGATCAGAATTAGTTAGTTTCTGCACGAAATTCCAAACACCGTCCACATCTTTTTCATAGACATAAACAGAGCCCATGTTGGGATTTGTAGCACCAAAATCGTCGCCATAGGCACCAACAACAGCATAATTGCCATCTATGTCGACACACCAACCGGCGCGATCTTCACTTTCGCGGTCAAATGAAGTTACCTTCTGAATTTCATTAAATGATTGTGCATAGGTGAGGATACCAGCAACACAAAGGAGTAGGGTAGTTGTTAGTTTTTTCATGGTAAGAAGCGTTTAGCGTGTAGTAAGATACAAAAAAAGGAGACTGAATCGTTATCCATGCCTCCTTTTGCAACCGACTTTAACTATATATGAAAGCTTGTTCAAGGCTTGGGAAGATAGAAAAGGGGGAGGACACGGGGCTCAGCCCCCCTTTACCGCAACTAACCTTATTAATGCTTTTGTAATCGCGTTTTCTGATATTAATACAATCCTAAAACACAATCCCCCTAAAGTTTTTTTATTTTTTTGGAATTAAAAATTAATTCCAATGAATATCAAAGGATTAGAATGATAATCTATACGAGAAAGAGGGGAGTATAGGTAAAGAATAAACCGGATTAGTAGCTAGCTCTCCCGTTACTGGATCTTGGTACTGTATCGCATTGAAAGCAACATTACGCGTATTGAACATATTGTAAACACCAAATCGGATCAAGTGTTTTGTTTTATTGAGGCTGACTTCATAACGTACATCAACATCAACTCGACTATAACCAAAAGCTCTTGTTGAATGCAGTTGTCCTGGAGGATCCTCTTGTATGTCTGCCAATGTGCCGCCAGCTTCTGCTTCAAAAATGTTGAATTTTGGACGTTTCGATGCGTAAATCCAGTTGATTCCAAAGCTGAAATGTTTGGTTAATTGCTGATGGTAAGCTAGACTTATTTGATGTCGACTGTCAAATGCATCTGCAAAACGTTTCCCCATATTGATTGCATCAAATTGACGTTCTGATTTAGCCAAAGTATATGCCAATAATAATCCTCTATTGTCATCTGCATAATCCAGCAAAAACTCTACTCCTCGATTAAAGGCAGTTCCACGTGTTAGATAATCATAACTTGAGAATGATTCGCTTGGAGAGAAGAAAACAACGGAGTCAGCAAAAGCATAGACATTCTCCGTATGTCTGTAAAAACCCGTTAAACCAAAGTTGATCTTCTTGCTATACGCATATCTAAAGTCTAATTCTGCTTCATATAAAATCTGAGGTCCTCGATTATTTGTAGCCGGTAACCAAATATTATTTGGCATTTGTATAGCGGGGTTTGAAATCTGGTGTAAATATTGCGCCCTTCGATTAAATACGCTGCTGATTGTTAGTTTATCATTTGCGCGAAACTTGATCAATAAACGCGGTTCGGGCTGGATCATACTAGACTCAACATTTGAAGAATCGAGCATTGCCAAGTTTTGGAGAAAGCTAAACCGCATGCCAAGGTTGACGTACCAGCGTTTAATTCGGATATGATCTTCGATATAGAATGCCGCTTGGTGCATTTCAAAATTAGGCTGCGAAAGTTCTTCATAGAGGTAAGAAAAATCAAAAGCATCACCAAATACATCCTCGATGTCAAATTCAAGATCATACATTGAATAGAATCGTGGAGAAAGGGTTCGGAAATTATATTCACCTCCAAACCTCAGGTTGTTGTTTTTGTTAAATGCGTAGTTGAAATCATAGCGACCACCTATTTCAATATTATCCGATCGATTATCAATGACGTATTGTTCTAAAATATACGTATCAGGTGTTGCGACTTCCAATTCATTCCGCGACGAAAAACGATGGTTATAACTGCTGTAATAGGCGGTTGTGTTCAGGAAAAGTTTATCCGAAAAAAGATGCGTCCACCTAAAGGAGCCAACTGTATTTTGCCAATTCAACAAGAACTCATTAAATGTAGCTGAAACCCCATCTGGAGAATAACTTAAGCCCGTCTGATTGATTTGATCGAAACCGCTATACAAACTGAGATAGAATCGATCTTTATCATTCGGTTCCCAATTCAGCTTGACATTAAAATCATGAAAAGTCGTCAACAATTCATCCGATTGGCTTTCGAAATATAATTGATCGAGTGTAGGGTTAAAGAAATAGGCAAATGGCGAATAACGTCCCGCAACCAACAAGCTAGCCTTTTTACCAATAGGACCTTCAAAGTGAAGACCAGCGCTGAGCAAGTCAACATTTGCCGATCCTTCCCAAAATTTACGATTTCCTTCGCGAATGCGCACGTCAAGAATGGAGGAGACTGCATTGCTGTAACGTGCTGGAAAATTACCTTTAACCACCTGTATGGACTTTACAGTTGCAGGATTATAGGCGGTGTACAATCCGAGTAAGTGGTATGGAATATAAACTGGACTACCATCAATGTACAATAAGTTTTGACCAGATTCACCTCCTCGTACTCTAAGTCCTCCTAGGCCATCGTTGCTACTTGATATACCTGGTAGGTTTTGCGCTATGCGTTGAAAATCAGCCTGACCGTTTAGTGTCGGAATTCTTTTCAACATAATGGGTGAAATAGTGGTGATATTGTCTCGGTTTTTGCGGATGGCATGATTGGGCTCAGGCTTTTTATCCGCTTCAACTTCAACGACTTCCAAGTCGACCGCTTTAAGATTGATCGAAACACGTTTATCGCGAGTAATGGAAATATTCGTGTCAGCCGCATTATAAGCTATAGCTCGGAAAACAAAACGATATGTTCCTGGCTCAATCAAGAGACTAAAAAATCCATATTCGTTCGAGATCGTTCCTAGCTGATCATTGGAAGGAATGATTCTAGCCCCAACGATTGCTTCACCTGTTTCAGCATCTTTGATGTATCCACTTAATTGATGATAAACAGGTCCGGCCTTAAATAACAAAACCCGGTTTTCACCGAGCGTTCTATAATCCATTTCTGTGTTTATCAGTATTTCGTCAAGAATTTGCCGAATTGAGGTCGAAGACCTATTGATCGTTATTGGCGGAGCATCTTTAAAATAGTTTTTACTGAACGCGATATCAACACCTGTTTCATCGGATAATTTAACCAAAGCATCAGGTATAGGAATATTATCCGCTTGGAAATCTATTTTTTTATCGAGAAAATCTTGGGCGAGTAGTGGAGTACATAGCCCGAAAAGAAAGAAACAGGTTATCCAAAACCTTATCATTGACATCCTCCTCCGGACAATTGATAAACCTTGTTTTCGGTTTCATTAATCTCAGCACCTAGAACTGTTGAAATCGAAACTAAGATTGTGTTTAAATCATCTGTTGTAAAACTAGCAGTGAATAAGCAATTTTCCCATGTTTGGTAATCATACTCAAATGTGATGTCGTATTGATTTTCCAAATCGTGTAAAACATCCGGTATTGCAACATCGTGAAATTCCAATTCTCCAGTAATCCAAGCTAATTCATTTAAGGCCTCGGTTTCTTTGTATTCCATAACACCACTTGAGTGGTCAACAATAGCTTTGTCGTTCGGCTCAAGCACAATATCAGTCAATTTAGATTCAACCGAAACTTTTCCTGTAGAAACAGCAATTTCAGAATTAGGTTCATCATCAAATGCACGCACGTTAAAAGAAGTGCCCAATACAGTTACTTTTTCGAATGGTGTTTCTACAATAAAAGGATGATTAGCATCTTTAGCAACATCAAAAAATCCTTCTCCATTTAACTCAACTGTTCTATTTTCTCCATCAAAAGAAGTCGGGTAGTAGAGTGAACTATTTGCATTCAAATGCACTGTAGACCCATCGGCCAATTGAATGATTTCAGTTTTATTCCCAGTTTCAGCTAATTCCCAATTGCGCTTCGTAAATGAATCCGATGTAAAATAAAAGGTAGAAGCCAAACCTAAAATCAAAGCCAAACCAGCAGCGGCAACCCATCCATGACGGAAAAGCGGAATCACTTTTGTTTCAGTTTCCTTTTCCTTGTCTCCGTTGATACGATCCATTAATAGTTTGAAATCAGCATCTAAATCAACAGTAAATGAATTTTCGATATCAACATCGGATTTTTCAGTCAAATTCCATGTATAACGAATATCGTCTGCCAACATTTTATTTGCTTCAGACATATTGATCCAAGCAGACAATTGCTCTGTTTCTTGCGGGCTTAACTCATTTGTTAATTCCTTGTGAATCAAATCGATATATTTATCTTGGCTCATTTCTTTTTATCGTGTTCTATCTGCTTTTGGCAGTACTTATTCGATACTTATACAAATCGAAACGGGTTACCCCCTAAATTGTTCCTGTTTTTTTAAATAAGGTTCAATATCTGTTTTTAAAAGTTTCAAAGCTCTTGTAATCTGGTTTTCTACCGTCTTAGGAGAGATATCTAATTGGTCAGCAATATCTTTGACAGACATTCCTTCTTGTCGTCTCAAGATAAAGATAATCCTGGCTTTTTCAGGCAATTTTTCAATGGCCTTATCAATAACTGCCTTTAATTGTTTTGTTTCTAATTCTCGATCTGGCTGAATAGTTCCACTTCCTTTAGTATTCAAAACTTCATCACTTGTAAATCGGGATTGGTATTTAATGTGATTGATACACCGGTTAATCACGGCGCGTTTCAGGTAATTGCGGATGGAAATATTGTCCTTCAGTTTTTTTCTGTTTTTCCAGAATTGATAAAAAACCTCTTGGACGACTTCCTGCGCATCATCCATATCTCTTGTTATGTTGATCCCAACGCCTAACATCAATTTATAATTTTCATCATAAATTGCTCGAAACGCTTTTTGCGAATCGTTTTGTAACGCTAATATGTATTCCTTATCCGAATTCAAAAATAATGAGTTGGGACGTTAAATATAAATTAAATAGATTAGATGTAAACGACTGAATGGAGGATATTATTGTCGTCTTAAGAGAGCAGTAGTTCATTTCAAATGAATTAGAATAAACTACCATTCAAAATGGTTTTTCCGGATAATTGGTATGATTTTATAATACTGATATTCAAAGGTTATAATTGAATCAACTAAATGTATTAATTAGGATTGAATCTGGAATCTAAAGGTCTTCCTTATCTTTTGTGTTAGAATTGGTTTCCTAGTATCGATCCTAAGAGAAATTACGGTCAACTATAATTTTAGTTGAATTTGTATAAATATCCATAAAGATTGAATACGAAGTATGGGGAAGAGGCTTATTAATGATTATTAACCTTTATCCAATTCCAGCCATTTCATGTCTTTGCCGATGTGATCAAAGGCTTTTACGGGAAAATCTGTTCGCCGCATGGTTAGGTAAAGGTTTAAGATCATCTTCTGGGCGAGTGAGTTAATGACATAAGCTTCCTTTTTCACTGGTAAACCATGCTTTTCAAGGTATTTACGACCTTAAGTAGTCATCGATGTCTGTTTACCAGCTATTTGAATGCGATAAACAAGGCGGTCTCCATGCATGTCTTCTTGGGCTTTGATACATTCCTTAACATCTTCTTCATCTAAAACAGCATTTTCATGGTATTCAAAACAAATCAGGTCAGCGTGAATCATGTATGCTTTAAACTTATTTCCAAGATAGGGGGTACTTTCTTTAAATCGGTTAGTGTTTTCCATGCTAAAAGGGGTTCACTATAAAGACGGAAACATATGAAAAGAGTTGAACATTTTACCAAATATTAGGTAAATTGACGAAATCAATCGAGGAATCTATGAAAATGTTCGGTGTATCTAAATCGATTTTGCTATTAATAATTGTTGTAACACCATTTTCCGGTCGTGTTCAGGACAGTTTGATAGGACATGTTGAAATGTATGCCTTTTTTTATCCAGAACAAGATAGTGTTGAAGAAGCTAGTTTCAGAGCAGATATTGCATCGGGAGTATTAGAAAAGGGTAAAATCGAAGATGCCCTTCAGCGTCACGGCTCAGGACCAATGGGATCGCATTGGAATCCTTTCAATGATTTATTGATTTGTTTTTATGTTCCTAAAAAGAATGATTCCTTAATTCAAGTTGAAGTAGGTGATTCTTTGATCTATTCATTAAAAGCCGTGGATGATTTTATTTGGCTAAAAATTCCACAAGAAAATTGGGAAGGATTACTGAAACCTGTTGGTCAAGATAATTATGAACTGGTTTATGGCAAAGACTATCAAGATCGATATCCAAATCCGATTGCGCCATTTGACACGGGTTATTATTTAGAAATCGAATTGTTATGTGGTGATGCTAAAATTACTCAAATCATTCATGTAGTATATGGAGAGTAAAATATTCGATTCTCAGATTGATCAGAGGAGGGTTAAATTGTATTAGAGAGGAAATGGCGATATTATACATTTAACATAATATATATTATATGCATATTCTGTATATTTGTGAAATACCTTAATCTTGCATAATTATTGATGTTTGAGTGATTTTAATTAAATACTGATCTAATAACTGGCAGCATGTACTATTCGAAACTGATTAAGCACTAATAATCTATTCGGTTTTTTTATAATTAGGGTACGGATTGTGGTTGAAGGCATAAAGATTATGAAAAAAGTCCTCTTTTTCAACGCGGATAAAAAAAAGGACTTTGAGCTAAAAGCTAGATAAAGGCGAACCTTTATATCGCAAATTCTAATTAAAGTTGAAACAAAGATATGGTTGGACTTTGGCCTGGTCAAGCGTAGAAATACGCAAAAAAAAAATCCCTCAACAATTAATTGCTGAGGGATTTGGTATGATAAATAAGTTGTATTTAAGCCTGCTGCCCTAACTTCTTTAGCATCACTAAATGCGATCTTATGGCTGTAAAAAATGACTTCTGGCGGTTATAGGGTTGGCCATATTCTTTAGCTGTTTCTCGAACGATATTTGCCAGATCATGGTAATGAACATGTGACACACCAGGGAATAAATGGTGAATAGCCTGATAATCCAATCCCCCTACATACCATCCGAGTAGTGTTTTTTTACTGCTGAAATCTGAAGTTGTTTCCAACTGATGCACAAAAAACTGGTTATTGATAACGCCTTCATCGTTTGGCAGCGGTTCATCCATGCCTTCAACAACGTGGGCCAATTGGAAAACTGTACCCATAATCATTGAAGCAACCGCATGCATCACAAAAAATCCAATTAATACCTGCCACCAAGCAAAATCTGTAAAGATGATTGGTAAGGCAATAATAATAACTAAGTAGACAAGCTTTGAAATGATTAAAACCCACAGTTGCTTTACAAGGCTGCTGTCGTATATTTTCAAAGCCCCTATCCTATTATACTCAATGAGCTGACTAAAATCTCCAACAAATTTTGCCAATGTCATAAAACTGTACAATAAAGGACCAAAAATGTACTGGTATTTGAACACGCGGTGATGATCAGCATGCTTAGAAAGTCGAATCAATGCCTTGGTATCAATATCATTATCGTATTCATACACATTTGGGTATGTATGGTGCAACACATTATGTTGTATCTTCCAATTGATCAAACTAGATCCTAATAGAAACATACTGTTCGCCATGAGATTATTTAACCATTTGTACTTTGAAAAGGAACCGTGAGCTGCATCGTGCATCACTCCCATTCCAATTCCAGCCTCACCAATTCCCATCACAATGGTCATTAAAAAGGCTAGCCAAATAGGCATATCAATGGTTAATACGAGAACGAAGGGTGTGATATACAAGCTAAGCATGATTGCTGCTTTGATCAAAATTTTAGTTCCTCCGAATTTTGAGTAATTGTTTTTTTTGAAATACTGGCGTACTCTTTTGGCAAGTACTGAAGCAAATTCTTTTTGCTGTTTGTCCCTTGGGACGAATTTAATGGACTGCATGTAGTAATTTGAGTAAAAGTTGCTGTTATGATACCATAACAACAAATCATCTATACAAACAAAGTTAGGAGAAATAATCTTTTTACCTATACCCTAAAAATGGTACTGACTAACAAAAGGTTTTTAACAAATAGCTTAAAGTATTGATTAATAAATATATAGCTGCCAAAAAGAAAATGTCAACATTTTTGTTGCAAACTGTTATTCTTACAGTATCTGAGTGTCTTCCTTTTTTGCTTTTCTAAAACATTTAGTTATTCGTCCAAATCGCTCCTGGATTTGCCGAATAATTCGGGCTCAGTCTCGTATGTGTAGAACCAATTCGTATTACCTACATCTGTACCGTTAATAACTACATGCATAGGAGAGTAAGCACCAGCATCATCATAATATGTCGCTCGTGCTTCGTTGAAATAAAAAATTAAATCGATTCCGTAAACACAAGTGCCATCGTCACGTTCAGCCGTTTAACTATAATTATCAGCAAATACATCCGTACACCCATATTCTTGGCAACCGGTCATAATAAGGAATAAACCTAAAGTAGGTAATGCTAAAAGTCGTTTCATAGTCCAAATGTTTATTTTCGAATATAGGCTTAAAACGTTTGAAATTTGACAATAATGAGGAAAAATCCATCCACGTTTTTAACGTTGAATCAAATAATGATTAAATTCCAAGAAAAATTTAAAGCCATGAATATGAAAATTTTAGGATTTGCTGCTATTGGACTTCTCTTGGTCTCTTGTGCTAAAGACTACTACTGTGTATGCACCTACACAAATGTTGACGATCCAACGGATACATAAAAGGATAATGTTTATTTAAGAAATACCCCAAAAGAAGCAGAGAAGAACTGTGATTACTTATCGGGCACTTCTTATTCTGGATCCCTTACGTATGAAAAAACATGCGTTCTGTACCCAGAATAGACTTATGTCAAAGAAAAAAAACACAACAGAGTCTGTTGTGTTTTTTTATGTTAAATATAAATACCTATTTAATTTTTACATTAGTGGCCTGTAGTCCTTTTTGACCTGGCTCCAGTCCGAATGTAACACGATCATTTTCTAAAATCGGCTGTAAACAGTTGTTCATGTGTACAAAATAGGATTCTTGCGAATGTATGTCCTTGATAAAGCCGTAACCCTTATCATCATTAAAAAAGGTTACCTTTCCCTCAAATGTTTGCTCTTCAAGTGGAACGGATTCTGTTTTAGGAACAGAAACTTCAATATCCTCTAGTTTAACCTCTTTTTTCTTCTGAGTTTCGTCTGGTGGTGTATCGACAATATTACCAAACTCATCAACATAAGCCAACATATCATCTAATTTCCCACTCTTTTCCTCAGCTTTTCTTGCTTCTTTACGCGCTAATTTTTCTTTACGCTTTTGTGCTTTTTTCTTTTCTTTTTCTTTTTTACTAAAACTGTCTGCCATATTAAATTTTACATTACCTGCGAAAAAATATAGTACAGCATCACGCAGGCATAATGTTGTGAAGATTCCTTTCAAATAAGGATTTTGATTCAATGAAGAATATCCGAAATTCTCGATCTCTAAGATGTGAAAAGGAACTAAAATCCAATTCTACTAAATAGAATCAATCTGACACAAAATTAATGATAAAAATGCGCACCGGATAGGGAATTTACATTTTTATCCGTTATTTAGGAAAAATCAAAACAATTTAAAACTTGATTTTTATGAAAAAAGTAGGAATGATTATGCTATTGGCGCTAATTGCAGTAGCTTGCAACAAGAATCAAAAAGCCGTTAAAACATTGGATGGCAAATGGAACGTGACGAGCTGGGTTGATAAGTACGATGGTATGTCAGAAGAATACATTACTGACGGGGTTAGTATCAGCATGACCTTTAACGATTGTAAACTGAAAGATGATGAGTTTTGTACGTTAATCCTTTCAGAGACATTTGATGAAGAAACAGACGCATATTCTTATGAATACCGCGTTGCAGGCTATGGCACCTCACTTGAATTGAGAGATACTGATTATCCTTCTGAATTGACTTATATGAAGATAGAGGAACTGACAAAAGATAAGCTTATTCTAATGATTGACTACGGTGATGGTGAAACGACAACCATTACATTGGAAAAAGAATAATAGAATTAACAAGTAGAAAAAGGGCTGCTGCTAGCAGTCCTTTTTTTTATTTATTAATCAAAGGCTTGTAAGGCATTCCATCCCTACCTATCTCAAAGGATTTTTCCCTAAATAATACACTTGCTCGACCAAACTTAAAGTTTCTGGCATTTTCAAATTTGATCGGAATAACAACTTTTCCAGCACGATCGACATAACCATAACTTCCCTCCTTTCTTACCATAATGTATGGATCATCGTAAGTTGGATATATAAACTCATATTCTGGTTTCAATATTCTTTCGCCTTCAAGATCATAGAGGCCTTGTAAATGATCCACAATCACGACCAAAGATCCCTTTTTGTATATAATTTCATCAAATTCAACGGGCATAATCATTAAACCATCTGAGTTTAAAGCACCCCATTGTTGACCAATCCGAACAAGAATCACTTGTTTATGAATGTGAACTTCATCAAAACGTAAACGGTTTAAAAAGTCGCCATTTTCGTTTATTATGGCGTATTGTTCTGATCCGTTGAGTTTAACGGCCGCACGATTGTATTTCAATAAAATCGGTTCATCCGCATAAAATGGAATTAAGGTATCCCCCTTTGTGCTAATCATCCCCCAATTCCTATTTTTCTTAACAGTAGCCCGATTGTTTTGGAAGGATAAGGCTTGATCATAAACAATTGGAATGACTGTGTCTAGCTGCAAATTCATAAATCCATAAAGATTGTTTTTCTTGACCGCAAACAAACCATTATGATATGGTAAAATGGCCTCATATTTCCCGAAAGAGATTAATGTTTCAAGTGCAAAGGAAAGCAGACCGTCGAAACCTCCTTCGTTTTTAACAAAAAATACTGAATCGCTCCAAAGCTCGATTTCATTGGCTAAATAATCGTTAGGAAACATTGGTTGATTGGACAAATTGACGGCATACATGGTCTTACCTTTTTTTACCCGAATGAAATGAGGGTTTAAAAATGCTTGACCGTATTGATTGTCCTCTATTAGAATGCTATCGTATTCGAATGGCAATAAAATATTACCTGATAAATCGATTAGGCCGTAATTAGAACCATTATGTACCAATGCTCTATCTTCGATTAGGATTAATGATTTGAATACATTAGGTAAAACCGTTTCTCCATTTGTGTCAAATAGCCCATATTTATTGTCTTTTTGAAAAAGGTAATGTTTCGATGAAACACGTTTTAACTCCTCATAAACTAAGGGCAGCTTCTCCTCACCCGTTTCATCAATGAAGCCATAGGTTCTATCATTACGAACAATAGCGAAACCCTTGTAATAAGTATTGATATAATCATATTTGGCTGGTAAAATAACCACATTGGTTAAACTGTCTTTTAATCCATATTTTAATTGGGAGAGGTCGACAGTTGGTAATGGGGTCTGGGCGAATTGAAATTCGCTAGCAAATAGAAGACAGATGATGATAAATTTATATTTATTCAATCCATTGAACATTGCCTAGCTAAGTTAACTATAAGATACTTTATGAGTCCTGTATGTTAGGAAATTTCTTCCCAAAAATCAGGATAACTCTTTGTCACAGCTTCTGCATTTTCCACAACTACACCCTCATTTGTTAGCTCAGCAGCAATAGCTCCCGCCATAGCAATACGGTGGTCATTATTGGAGTTAATCGAACCAGAATGCAAACTGCCTGTACCATATACTAGCATGGTGTTTCCATCTAATTCAATCACAAGCCCCAACTTAGCAAATTCTTGCTTTAGCACTACTCCACGATCACTCTCTTTATGTTTTAAACGATCCACACCATGAAGAATGGATTGCCCTTTTATACCAGCTGCAAGTACGACCAAAGCAGGGAATAAATCAGGGCAATGCCATGCATCATATTCAAAAGGTTTCAAATCTTGTGGCCCAACGATTAAAATGTCCTTATGCCATCTGTAATCAGCCCCGCAAAGTTCCATCACCTCTAATATCGCACGATCAGCCTGCAAAGACTCGCTGTTTAATCCGTGAATTTCTATGCTTTGCTGTAGTGCTCCATAAACAATCCAAAACGCCGCACCACTCCAATCTGCTTCAACCCTATAATCAACTCCCTTATAACATTGGTTACCCGGAATAATATATTGATCACCCTCTTTTTTTACCGTGATTCCAAAATCCTTTAAGAGTTCCAATGTCATATTCAAATAAGGTCTGCTGGCCAGATTTTTTATCCTTACAACACTGTCCGCTGTGGCCAAGGGCAAAGCCATGAACAATCCCGAGAAATATTGAGAAGAAGCTGATCCGTCTAGCGTTAATTTTCCACCCTTTATTTTACCTTTTATGATGAAAGGTAAAGCTGCGTTATTTGCATTTACTTCAACACCAAGTTGTGTCAATGCTTCAGCATGCGTATGCATGGGACGATTCAGCAAGGAACCTGTCCCATTGATTTCGCAGTTATCGGTCAAAGCTGCTGCAATTGGAATGGCCAAGCGAGCACCCAAACCTGATTCACCAACAAACCAATCCTGGCCTATTTCATTTACAAAACCTCTAATCTGCAGCGTTTCTGGATGAATATCAATTAAATCCAATTGGGCACCCATTTGTTTCGCTACTTCGATAATGTGTTTTACATCACCGCTCTTTCCGTAACACCTGATAATACTCTTGTCACGCGACAATGCAGCCGCGAGTATAGCACGTTGCGCATAGCTTTTGGAAGCAGGCGCTATAATTGATCTTTTATCGATATGAGGCGAAACCTTTAAATTCATTTTTTATTCATTACGGCAGTTTGATGACGAATCGATTCTTGGTGAATGGCCTCTAAGTACTTAACGATAAACTTAGCAGATAAACCGACCTCCCCAGCTGTTTCCGTTTGTAAATCTTTGATCTCTTTCCAACGTTCTGGTTGCAAAATGGTAATGTTATGATCCTTTTTAAATAAGCCGATCTCACTGGCAATATCCATTCGTTTAGCAATCAACTTAATCAACTCGTTATCAATCGAATTGATTTGCTCTCTTAAACTATCTAATGATTGTGAAAATCCATCCTCTAAAACGGACACTTGACGTACGATGAGCTGCTCTAAAATTTGCTTAAAAGAATCCGGTGTAATCTGTTGTTGTGCATCACTCCACGCTTCATCCGGAACAGGATGTGTTTCAACCATCAACCCGTCAAAAGTTAAGTCGATTGCCTTTTGACTGACCTCCGCTAAAATATCCCTTCTTCCGCAGATATGACTAGGATCACAGATCAATTTCATCTCTGGGAAATGCGTTTTCAACTCGATTGGAATTTCCCACATCGGTTCATTGCGATAACGCCCTGTTTTAAAAGCCGAGAAACCGCGATGAATTGCGTGAACCTCTTCCAGCCCAACTCCTTTCATTCGCTCTATTGCTCCAATCCACAGGTTAAGATCAGGATTAATCGGGTTCTTTACCAAAACCTCTACTCCCGTTCCTTTTAAACTATTGGCAATTTCTTGAACAGCAAAAGGGTTGACCGTCGTACGTGCCCCAATCCACAGTTTTTCAAATCCAGCTTTCAAAGCCAAATCAACATGCTGTGCATTTGCAACCTCTGTTATCACAGGCAAGCCAACGGCTTTACCAGCCTCAATTAACCATGGCAACGCCTCTTTTCCGACACCTTCAAATGAATTTGGTCGCGTTCTGGGTTTCCAAATTCCACCTCTAAGGATATGCACACGACCAGATTCGGCCAATTGTTTTGCCGTTTCCATCATTTGATCCTGAGTCTCCACACTACATGGACCTGCAATAATAATCGGACGTTTTATGTTTCTTATCTCCCCCATTTTGCTGATTAAATTTCAAAAAAAATCCCGCCAGTCTCATGGACAGGCGGGAATAAATATTTCCAATACACAATGACCCTGTCCTAATTCTTGAACAGGCGCCAATCGTTTATGTTTCTTTTTGTTGTCATTTCTGGCCGTAAATGTTCAAAAAATAATTCATCTTATCCAAGAAATCGAAAAATATTTCTCGAGAAAAAAACTTACCATAGGTAAAAATCTTTTTTCTTACTCTATTTCGGCTGGATTAGATTATCCTGGTATCGGTCCTCATTTGGCGCACCTCATACATTCAAAACGAGCCTCTGTAATTGATGCAACAGATCAAGAAGCGCTTGATGCTGCTTTTTTTCTAGCACAAAAAGAAGGCATAATACCTGCTTTAGAATCAGCGCATGCCCTAGTCGCACTAAACAAAATGGAGATAGCGGGCAAAACGATCGTTTTAAATTTATCCGGACGAGGCGATAAAGATTTATCAACTTTTCAAAAAGAAATGAAATGAAAAAAATCTCAACAGTCCTTTCAAAAGACAAAAATCTTCTGAGCATCTTCCTAACAGCAGGTTACCCAAAGCGAAGCAGCTTACTCGAATGGATACCCCTATTGGAAAAAGAAGGGGTGGATTTTCTTGAAATCGGAATGCCCTTTTCAGATCCTTTAGCTGATGGTGAAACCATTCAAAAATCATCAGCTATTGCACTGGACAATGGAATGTCATTGGATTTATTATTTGAGCAAATCATGACCATCCGCAAAACATCGAAAATCCCAATCATTTTAATGGGATATCTCAATCCGGTTTTAGCATTCGGTATGAGAAAATTCCTGGACGCTTGTAAGCGTGCTGATATTGACGGCGTAATTCTGCCAGACTTGCCGCTGGAAACTTATTTAAGTGAGTATGAGGCCATGTTTAAGGCCAGAAATTTGGGTATCGTTTTTTTAGCAACTCCCCTTACCAATCCAAACAGATTGGCAAAGATTATGGAAACTTCAGCCCCCTTTGTTTATTATATGGCATCTACCAGTACCACAGGAAAAGCTGAGAATTACTCAGTCGATCAAATGAATGATTTTGCAGCCATCAAGCAACAATTCCCAAACCGGAAAATTATGTTAGGATTTGGTATTTACAATGCATACAATCTGGCTGTAGCGAATGATTATTTTAGTGGAGGTATTGTCGGTTCGGCTTTTATCCGCAAGCAAACCAATCAGCAGGAAGCTATTGAATTTATACGTAGTCTTTCATCTCTGACATACGGATGATTTGATAACCAAGATTTTTCTCCGCTCTAATTGCTTTGATCAGATCTAGCTTATCTCTTGCTGACGTACTTTCATACACCATATAATAGCGACCAGTGCCTAAACCTTCCTCTTGACTGACCTGTTGAAGACTTTGAACAATGAGTCGAAATCTGCTGATATGTGTTTGAATAGTTTGTATCGAACGACTAAAATCAACGGTGTGAAAAACCGTGAAATAATTGGTTTTTCGACAAAGATCTATTGTCATATCTCGATATATAAACGGATAAGCGTTGGCGCGAAGCTTATAATTAGCTTCGAAAGAATTAAAACGGTTGTGATCGATGTATTCCTTATACCGTGATTTAAAAGTGCTTGTTTTTCCTGAGGCCTTTTTCGCTGTTTTTGTTCCGATAAACTTATTAAAAAGCTTGTCAAAATGAACGACTTGGTCCATCTCATACAGGTCTGAATACTGTATCACACCACGTTTACCTTGACTGATCTCTTTCAACATACGTTTAGCATAAGGTGGGTCAAAGAGTGATAGGGAAGCTTCTCCACGTCTGATTTTATTGACGTCAAAATGCATTAATCTAAATCCCTTTTTTATTGTTCTTTTGAGTGAAGAAGACATTCCCCTAATGGCAAAACTTAGTTTTCGATCGTCCAATTCGAAATACGGAACACCATCAATATTACCTAATAAAGCAACGGCTATTTTTTCATCAGAGAAACGATTTGTGCGAATGTAGATGATGGTAAAAAAAGTCATAGCTCATTGATTAATTTTAATGAAAATGCCTCAAGTCGTTTTAAACGATCAAGGTTAATAGCATCCTCTACCCAATCTTTGCGATTTACGACAATGCCTGTTTTACCTGTAAACTCCGAGCATACTGTATTTATCCGATCAGCAAACTTTTCATCGATTAGTACAAAAAATGCTTCGTGCGCTTCGAGTAATAATTTTTTATTTCGAATTCCTTTTAGTAACAATTTTAAATTGTTTCTTTCGGGATTATCTCGATCCAATTTATCACTATTAAAAGGTCTTTTAATGCATACCGTATCAAACAAAAGCCGGTTGTTTGTTCCAGGCATCAGAAAAATAGAAGATAATGGATTATGAATACCAAAGTAGCTTGTAAGCAAATAATAGGTGTAAAGTTGAGCTGGAAACACTAGGCCTTGAACACCTTCACTATTAAAAAAAATCTGATTTAGTTGAACACCAATTTCTGGTTCTTGCAAAATGAGCTCTTTGTTATTTTCCACATTATAATCCCATGCTACAACTGGTAAATGCAAATGTTTTAAGAAATATAAGAAGGTGACCCTTCCAATAGTAGCGTCAACATTTCTGAAACACTTCAGTTCTTGATCCAATCCGATCTGATTGCTATTTTGAGCAATTAGATTAATCATTTTGCCGTTTCCTTTAACATCGGGACAAAACTGAATACACCGTATTTTTTCGAATCATATTTCGCTTCACCCGTCTTGATGATCAACATCATTTCTTGCTCCTTCCCTTCTCCAAGCGGTATGACTATTTTACCGTTTAGCTTCAATTGTTCAATTAACGCCGGAGGCACGAATGGAGCACCACAAGTAACGATCATTTTATCAAAGGGCGCAAAAGACGGCCAACCTTTGTAGCCGTCTCCGAAACGTAATTTCGCATTAAACCCTAGTTTTGGAATAATTCTGTTCGCTTTTAGATACAGTTCTCTCTGTCTTTCAATGGAATATACCTTAGCTCCAATAGCTGCAAGAATCGCAGTTTGAAAACCAGAACCTGTCCCAATTTCCAGTATTTTATCTCCCTTTTTCACCTCTAATAATTGCGACTGAAATGCAACCGTGTATGGATGAGAAATTGTTTGACCAGCACCAATCTGAAATGCTGTATTGCTGTAGGCTTGTTTCGTAAAAACAGGGTCTAAAAAGTAATGTCTAGGTACTTGATTGATGGCTTCGAGCACAGCTTCATCGTGAATGCCTTTTTCACGCAACTCTTCTACCAACTTCTTACGCATTCCTTTATGTCTATAATTATCAATCATCCTTTATACAGCTTCGAATGGGCTAAATTAGGGACAATTTCCAGCGGATAATTCGATGTAATTATAAAATTTCGACAGACTTATTAACAACGCAATTTAAATCCGTTTTTCTATGATTTTCATTCGACATGAATTTAGACGATGAATTTATGTTTTTAGTCGAAAAGCAATTAGAAACCACTTCGCTTATTGCTCGTCTTCAATATAAATTAGTACTTTAATGTCCGCATGAATACGACTCGAATCATATATTTATTTGTTTTTTCAATGCTCATTGTCTCATGTGCGGAGAAAATAAATAATAGCAATAAGGATACCTCTGCATCAGAAGAAACATTTAAACAAAGTTTTGCCTTGCCTGATAGTGTTCCAACTGGAACACCTATTCCTGTTGAATTTGAGACAATTTCGAATGTTAAGGCTCCGGAGAAAATAATAATGGGTCAACCTACGATAACAATCGCTCAAGAAAATGTAGTTGAAATAAGATCGCCCGGCCTTCGATTAGCTCCGGAAAACCTTCCTACAAATACACCTGGTAAAAATGGGCTTGAACTACCGGTAGAAACCGTTCCAAAAGGAGACAGCACGCTAACGAGCTTACCTAAGCAAATAGAAGCCCAACCGCCAGCAGCTAGGGATAATGCATTATATGGATTACAATATCTAGACGTTGATCAAGGACTAAGCTCAAGTTACGTTATGGATGTCATGGAAGATTCAAGAGGAAACCTTTGGATATCTACTTGGGCTACGGGTGTGAGTGTGTACAACGGAAAAACGTTTATGAATTACAGCACGGCTAATGGTTTAGCCAGTAATTATATTTGGTGCATTTTTGAAGATACTAAGGGAAATATTTGGTTGGGAACTGATGGTATGGGTGCTATTAAATATGATGGTGCACAATTCATTCAATACCGACAGGAAGATGGTTTGTCGGGTGTTTTGGTACGTGAAATTGTTGAAGACAGTCGTGGTGATCTTTGGTTCGCAACAAATGGTGGCCTGAGTAGATATGATGGTAAGCAGTTCTATCACTATGGTGAAGAGCAAGGTCTAGGAGGTGCAATGGTTGATCATGTAGCGGTTGGCAGCAATAACAAAGTTTATGCAACGACTGATAAGGGATTAGCTGTCTTCGATGGTGTTTTATTTACACTCTATGGTTTAGAAGAAGGTTTAACAAGTCTGAATACTACAATTGTATACGAAGATCAGGAGGAAAACTTATGGATTGGAACAGAAGATAGTGGCGCCTATTTGTATGACGGCTATACCTTTTTCAATTTTAACATGAACCATGGCTTATCTGGCAACAACATTACCACTATAGCTCAGGATGCAAATGGTAAGGTATGGATTGGAACTTTAAATAACGGAATTTCGATTTACGATCGATCTTCTTTCACGTTAATCGGGCGTCAGCAAGGGTTGAGTAGTAATACCATTCGATCGATCATCATAGATTCGAAAGACAATATTTGGATTGGCACCTATGCAGGTATAAATCGATACAACGATCGATCATTTGAAAATTTTACAGATGCTAACGGTCTTGGAGGACTAATTGTCCGCGGAATTTGTGAGGATCGTTATGGTAATTTGTGGTTTGGACATTCCAATGGAGCTACGAGGTATACAGGTAAAACGTATGAGCATTATACGGCTAGTGAAGGACTAGGTGCAGACATTATACGGGCTATCATCCAAGATTCCAAAGGAAATGTTTGGTTCGCAACTGAAGGTGGCGGAGCTACTTATTTCGATGGCGAATATTTATATCATTTCGGGGTTGAAAACGGACTATCAGGAGATAATATATTATGTATGTACGAGGATAGCAAACGTAATATTTGGATGGGGACATTTATGGGCGGAATCACTCGATTTGATGGTGAGACATTTTCGCATTTCACAACAGAACAAGGTTTATCCAGTAATACGATACGTTCTATATCTGAGGACGACGAAGGGAATATTTGGTTTGGAACCAATAATGGCGGCTTAGAGAAATATGACGGCCAAACAATCACACACTTTTCTACAAACGAGGGACTTACGAGTAATACAATTCTCTCTTTGATGTTTGATAATAACAATCGTTTATGGGTTGGAACTGAAGGTGGTGGCATCAACATCTTGGAAAATGATGAAATTGAAGTAATTGACAAAAGTCAGGGTATGAGCAATGATATTATTTGGTCAATTGCGGAGGATTATGATGGCAATGTATGGGTAGGTACAGAAAAAGGATTGGATCGAATTCAGTCAGAGAACGGAACCTTTTCGATCACTAATTTTAATAAGCTTGATGGACTAAAAGGGACAGATTTTTATCCAAATGCAGTTTTGCTTGACAGTGATAATAATTTATGGTGGGGAACGGGAAAAGCTTTGATCAAACTAGATCTTGATAAATACGAAAGCAGACAAAGTCCTCCTATCCTATCACTCAACAATATCTCAGTAAAAGGAGAATATGTAGACTATCGAAAACTACGTAAATCTAAAATAAACGGTCAATTCGATAAATTCCAGAAAATCACTGAAAGCGACGCTGAAGATATTGTTTTCGACAGTATTAAAAGGTTCAGTAATATTCCAGAAAACTTAAACCTTCCATACAGCCTAAATGAAATAACCATATACTTTTCTGCATCTGATTGGGGAGCACCACATAAGATAAAATACCACTATAAAATGGAAGGCGTAAGTGAAGAATGGCACACTACAGGTGGTGAGAATAAAGTTGTATATAATTATTTGCCAGAAGGTAATTATACGTTCCATGTTAAAGCCATTGGAGCTTCTAATATTTGGTCTGAAACATTGTCATTTAACATTTCTATTCAACCACCATGGTGGCGCACTACTTGGGCGTACATAGCATATATTTTGCTCGGTTTCATAGGACTTGGATCTGCATTTGCATGGCGAACCAGGAATTTAATTCAACAGCGTAAACGTCTAGAAAACCTGGTTGATGAACGCACCTCTGAAGTAGTTCAACAAAAAGAATTGGTTGAACAAAAAAATAAAGAAATAATTGATTCTATTACCTATGCTAAGCGCATACAACGGGCAATTCTTCCTAAACCGAAGAGATTGAGAACAAAATTACCAAAGGCGTTTATCATGTTTAAGCCAAAGGATATTGTTGCCGGTGATTTTTATTGGTTAGAAGAAAAGGGTAATACAATTTTGCTTGCCGCAGCAGACTGCACAGGTCATGGGGTTCCGGGCGCTATGGTAAGTCTTATATGTAACAATACATTGAGTAGGACTGTGCGTGAATTCAATTACACTAAACCTGGTGAAATATTAGATATGGTGAGAGATATTCTAATACAATCTTTCGCTAGTTCTCAAGGGGTTGTTCAAGATGGAATGGATATCGCTTTGGTTACATGGGACAGGTCAAATAATAAGATTATGTTCGCCGGAGCGCATAATGACTTACATATTGTTAGAAATGGTGAACTGATTACCCTGAAAGCTGACAGGCAACCCATCGGCACATACAAGTTTATGAAACCGTTCACCACGCATGAATTCCAACTCGAAGAAGGAGACGCCTTTTACATGTTTACGGATGGTTTTCAAGATCAGTTTGGCGGTCCAAAAGGCAAGAAATTTAAGTCTAAACAATTGCTAAATGAAATTCTGTCAATACAGCATTTAGCAATGCCAGATCAAAAACGTTACCTAAACCAAGCTTTCCAAGATTGGAAAGGAGACCTTGAACAAGTGGACGACGTCTGTTTGATTGGAGTAAAAGTTTAATCTGCATTTTCTACCCTTTATCCATTTTAGCTTTCTATTTTTGCATTCATGTACAAAGGAGTGCTCTATATGCTATTATCTTCTTTATGTTTCGGATTTGTCAATCTGATCGTAAAGATATTAGCGGATCAGCACAATATTTATGACTCAATTCAGAATTACCCCGAGTTTGAGCTAGTTTTCTTTCGGTGTGTCGTTTCATTGAGTATATCCATCACTATTGTAAGAGCGAAAAAAATTCCATTCTTCGGAAACAATAAAAAATGGCTATTAATAAGAGGTTTGGCCGGAGCAACAGGTTTGACTTTGTTCTTCTTTACCTTGACACATTTACCTATGGCAATCGCTACGGTGATCCAGTACATGTCCCCTATCTTCACTGTAGTTTTTGCTATTTATCTCAACAAACAACGTGTTGCTCCTATCCAATGGTTGTTCTTTTTGATTTCGATTCTTGGTGTTCTTGTCATAAGTCTTGGTAAAGGTAGCATTGATAACTTTGACCCCATTTGGATTATTTTGGGTTTAACTTCAGCAGTTTTCTCAGGCATTGCCTATAATGCCATAATTAAATGCACAACAACAGATGAACCCGTTACGGTCGTAATGTATTTTCCGCTGGTTGCTACACCAATTATGCTAGTAGCCATGTTGATTCAAGGATATGTTTATCCCCAAGGAATTGAGTGGATATTATTACTTGCTGTTGGTGTATTGACACAAATTGCACAAATATCAATGACAAGAGCATTTAATTCAGAATCGGCTTCCAAAGTGTCTCCTGTTAAATATTTTGGTGCCATTTATGCCGTGCTGATTGGATTTTTTGTTTTTGACGAAACACTAAGCTTGTATGCGACAGCTGGGATTATATTGGTGTTATTGGGTGTATTGCTGAATACTTTTTTCAAAAGTAAAAAACCTACAATCAAACCCGTTTAACAGATTAACTATCTCCCGCAAAATTAAGGTCGTACAGCTTCTTGTAATGACCGTTTAAGGCTAATAATTCTTGATGTGAACCTTGCTCAAGAATTTCTCCAGAATCAATGACCAGTATTTTTGAAGAATTAATAATGGTTGACAATCGGTGCGCTATTACAATAGAGGTTCTACCTTTTTGTAATTCTTTAGTCGCGCGTTGAATGAGCTCTTCAGATTCTGAATCAACGCTGGCTGTAGCTTCGTCCAAAATTAAAATCTTTGGGTTGTATACATAAGCACGAATGAAAGCGATTAGTTGTTTTTGTCCCACAGACAGCACACCACCGCGCTCCCCTACGCTATAATCATATCCTCCTGGTAAACGCATGATAAATTCATGAGCACCCACTTTTTTCGCAGCACTCTCTACTTGTTTCCGTGTAATCGATTCATCACCAAGGGTGATATTATACATGATGGTGTCCGAAAACAAAAACACTTCTTGTAAAACAATGGCAATATTCCTTCTCAATGTATTCAGTTCTATGTCTCTAATAGAATGTTCTCCAATTCGTATATCACCCTTCTGAAACTCATAAAAACGGGTTAAGAGGTTCGTGATGGTTGATTTACCTGCACCAGTAGTACCTACCAAAGCAACAGAAGTTTTCGCATTCACCTCAAAATCGATTCCTTTGAGTACCCAATCATTATCTTTATAAGCAAACCAGACTTTGTCAAACTTTATATCTCTCTCAAAATCTGGATTGGTAAAAGTACCATCATCATCTATATGCTCATCACGTTCCAGAATTTCAATAACACGTTCTGCTCTCACTAAACCTCGTTGCAAAACATTAAAACGATCTGCTAGTTGTCGTATCGGACGATATAATTGATGCACCCAAAGAATAAAGCCAAGAATAACCCCAAACGCAGCCTCAACGTCAGCCTGAGAATAATCCATTTGTAACATCCCCCATAAAATCAAAACTGAAATAGACAATGAACTCAAGAGTTCTACAACAGGAAAGAAAATGGAATTTGCCCATACTGCATCTACATGTGCTTGGCGATGATCCTTATTAATGGATTCGAATTTACTTCGCTCAATACCTTGCCGATTAAATAATTGAACGATGTACATGCCTGAAATATGCTCTTGAACGAATGTGTTTAACTTGTTCACTTGAAGACGCTCCTTTTGAAAAGCTTTCTTCATTGCTCGCGCAAAAATACGTGTGGCAATTAGCAAAAGAGGAATGGGAATCAATACAATCAAACTCAACTTCCAATTCTCGCTAAACATCAAATAGATAACAAAAGAGAGTTTCAGAATTTCTCCAAACATTGTCAGTAAACCTGTTGCAAACACATCTGCAATTGCTTCTATGTCAGAAACCAGACGGGTAACAACAGTACCATTTGGTGTCGTATCGAAATACTTCAACTTAAAGGCATTATAATGGCGAAACAAATCCGTTCGAATATCCTTAATGATCGATTGCCCGATTAAATTAGAGATATACTGAAAAAGAAAAGATACAATTCCTTCGAGCGCTAAAAGCATCAGAATCAAAAGAGTCCAAGACCATAAATGATCTGCCGTGGTAACCGGATTCGCATAAGTATCTACAACCGATTGAATTGTAGCACCTTTTTCTGTCAAATCTGTTCCATCTCCGGAAACGAAATTCTTGACCATTTCCATGATCATTAAAGGACGTAGTGGACCCAGAACAGCAAATAATATGACAAGGATAATAGCGAAACTAAAGATGGCCCAATGCGGCAGCGCAAATCGTAATAATTTGAATAAAATGCTAGAATTTAATTTCGCTTTTTCAGCCATGACGCAAAAATAGCCAAAACATATTAGCTAATATAGATGTGATAACATCTTTTTTAATCATCCTCGAACAGAACGTCGAACGAATCGATTGCGTTTTTATCATCCTTTTTAAAGCAGTTTTAAAACAAAGCCATTATTTTTGCAGAAACACTTAGAATATGCCTACACTATCATTGAAAGGAATGGAAATGCCAGCTTCACCAATCAGAAAATTGGTGCCGTACGCTGAAGCTGCTAAAAAAGCTGGTAAAAATGTATTTCATCTCAATATTGGACAACCTGATATTGCTAGTCCTCAAGTTGCTCTTGATGCTGTTAAGAACATGGATCGCACAGTAATTGAATACAGTAATTCTGCTGGTTTTGAGTCTTATCGTATAGGTCTTTCTGAGTATTACAAAAAATTTGGTCTTCCGATTGAGGTTGAAGATATCATGATAACCACCGGAGGTTCTGAAGCATTAACCTTTGCATTTATGACCTGCTTTAATCCAGGAGACGTGGTTATTATTCCGGAGCCATTTTACGCTAACTACAATGGATTTGCTACCACGGCTGGCATAAAAGTGGTTCCAGTTACTGCAGACATTCAAAAAGGATTTGCCTTACCGGATGTTGCGGATTTTGAAAAATTGATCTCCGACAAAACGAAAGGTATTGTAATTTGTAATCCCGCAAATCCGACGGGATACCTTTATACACGTGAAGAATTAGAACAATTAAAAACGATCGTACAAAAATATGACTTGTACTTATTTGCTGATGAAGTTTATAGAGAGTTTTGTTACGACGGAGCAGAGCCTTTCTCAGTGATGAGTTTAGCCGGAATAGAGGAAAACGTCGTTTTGATTGACTCTGTATCAAAACGCTACTCGATGTGCGGAGCAAGGATTGGTGCATTAATCTCTAAAAACACAGAGTTAATGAATACCGCGCTAAAATTTGCCCAAGCTCGACTGTCACCCCCAACCTTAGCTCAAATTGCAAGTGAAGCCGCATTAAAAACACCAGACAGCTATTTTACTGATGTTGTTGATGAATATGTCGAACGAAGAAATATAATGGTAGATGGTTTGAACGCCATTGAAGGCGTTTTTTGTCCAAAGCCAAAAGGAGCATTTTATTGTATCGCTGAGTTTCCGATAGATGATGCAGAGCGTTTTTGCCAATGGTTATTAGAGGATTTTGAATTCGAAGGTAACACGGTAATGATGGCGCCCGCAAGTGGATTCTACGCAACTAAAGGTCTTGGCAAAAAACAAGCACGTATTGCCTATGTTCTTGCGATCTCTGCCTTAGAGAAAGCTGTACGTTGTTTAGAAGAAGCGCTCAAGGTATATCCTGGCCGTGATCAATAATTGGCCACTTTATAGCTAAGACACTATTTCGTAACTTTATTCGTTCAAATAGTCGTCATGTTGATTAGAGGGTTTCTTATTCTATTAATTTGTCAGTCTTGGACATTATTTGCTCAGGACCGAACAGAATATCACCATCTTGATCGGATGACGATTAAGCTTAAAGCTTCACGGGATAGTATCAAAAAATGTTTTCAGAAGGAAACGATCATCGGACAGTTTAATATGGCTGGCTATATCGGTGTAGCGGTTAAAGATACGGTCCTCAGACGCAAACAAAAACATATATATTACGAGGCGCATCATCAGTTTAAGCGTGTGGGCTTGACAAACCTAGACAGTAAAAAAAAGAAAACGACTAATACTAAAGATCTCAATCAAGCTATTCTGGAGGTCGATCAACAAATTACATTTTTAGAAAACAATGGATATCCATTTGCCGCTTTGGAAATAACTTCCATGGAAGAGGATGGTAAACAGCTTAATGTCGCTTATAAAATTGACTCTGGTGATGTTTGCATTATTGACGAAATCCACTTAAAAAGTGAAGATCCTTTTCAAGAAAAAATCATACTTACGCTACTCGGGTTAAAACCGGGAATGCCTTATGATGAAAGTAAGATTAGACAAATTCCGGAGATTTTTCTAAATAGTCAATTGTACACATCTCCTAAAGCGCCAGAAATTCTATTTCGCCCAGGAAAAGCGGAGTTATTTGTGTATTTCAATAAGAAAAAATCAAGTACAGCAGATGGATTTGTCGGGTTTCAACAAGACCGTATCACAGATCGTCTTGTGCTGAATGGTTACATTAATTTGCAGTTGCAAAACGCTTTAAATCGGGGAGAAACAATGCATCTCCATTGGCGAAACAACCCAAATTCAACTCAAAATTTAAAAGGTCATTTTGAATTACCATATTTCTTCGGAACTCCTTTTGGAATAGGTGCATTTATTGACTTACAACAACAAGATGCATCTTTTGTTAGGTCTGATATTTTGCTGGAGGCCATCTACATTAATACCCGTTTGAGAGCAAGTGTTTTTAGTCAATTTGAAACATCCAATACGATCTCTCAGGTGCCCATTTCCGGATTCAGAGATTTTCGTAAAAATACTGTCGGTTCAACTTTTAGATACAAACCTTTACTTGCAGAATCTTTTTATCACCCTTCATTTTTTATTTCTGGAGGAATTTTTAGATACCAAGAAGATTCTTTGGAAAACGAACCTAATACGCTTGGAAATCGGAAATATGCAATCGAATACCATCAGGATATTGATTTCTTGAAATACTTTCAATTGAGAAATACGATCAGATATGAAGGGTTAAAATCTACGCTTAATCTTGCCCGAAACGAATACATCTTTTTTGGCGGATTACAAAGTGTTCGAGGATTCTACGAATTAGAATTGGCCGCTCGTGAAGCATGGATAATGAGAAATGAAATTACCTTTACACCTATTAAATCTTTATCAATTAAGGCAATATATGATTACGCCAACTATGTAGAACAATCCAAAAGATGGGCACATGCCTTAGGTTTTGGCTTTGGGTTCCAGACTGGAAATAGTCATCTAGAGATAATAGTTGCAAATGGTAAACTAGACTCTAACCCGTTCATACTTTCAGAGACAAAGGTACATATTGGGTTTAGATCAAACTTCTAAAACTTAACCACCTCTGATTGTCGGAAACTAGAAGAAACCTTCAATGGAACTGATGCAACTAGTTGTGATGGTTGATATCCAAAACTAGCGGTTGCACCGTTGAATTTAATTACACCTGTAGGAATGCTTGAAATATCCTGATTATCCTTCGATTCAGTCATGTTTAACCCAAACTTAAGGGTGTAAACACCGGACATAAAAGTATGAGTATCTAATAAAAGTCGCGTTGTACAATACCTATCCTTGTGAAAATACAATAAGAAGCGTTGCTCCAAAGGAAAGGAAAACATAAACTCCTCCTCTACTTCTTTACGTAACATCTCTTTATTGGTAGACATGTTAATAATTGAAACTTCAACACCAGATTGATTGGATAATATCTCTGAGAAATCAGCATAAATTTGCAATTTACCAACGCCTTGACTTAGAACTACGTTTTTAGTGGTAAAGAATGATACGAACAAAATAATAAGGGGTAAACTATTTTTCATGATTGGATATACTCCGTATAATCGTTAAAAGTTACACCGTGCTAAAAAAGCGTTTCCATTAAATGATTTGCAAACGCAAAAGCTACATAAATAGTTATCTTTGTTTTTATGACGCATCTACGCTATTTATTACTGAGCTTCCTAACAGTTTTAACCTTGATTTCGAACGCTCAAAATCATGTGCCGGGAGAATTATTGGTGCAACTATTTGAAAACACAAGCCCAGAGGCATTTGCACGGAAGTATAATAGTAAAGAAAAGTCGCCAATCAAAGCAATCGAAGAACTTAGCCATATCGGTCGCATGTATCGCATCACCTATGCAGATGAACATGTAGATTTGGATAATGCAGCCGAAGCCCTTAAGCGTTACACTGAAGTTTTAATTACTCAGAAGAACCACTTTGTATACGAGCGTGAAACCATACCAACTGATGATTTATTTCCAACACAATGGCATTTAAAAAATGACGGATTAGATGGCGGTGAAGTTGACGCAGATATAGACGCAACTGATGCATGGGATGTTACAACCGGAGGCTTAACAACGCATGGTGACACGATCGTAGTATGTGTAATTGAAGGAGGTGGAGTTGATATCACACATATCGATTTGAAAGAGAATATTTGGAGAAATTACGCTGAAATTCCGGATGACGGTATCGACAATGACGGTAATGGATACATCGATGATTACGAAGGATGGAATGTAAGCGAAAATACCGACAATGTAGGTTTTGGTTCTCATGGAACGCGTGTAAGCGGCATGATTGGAGCGAAAGGAAATAACAACTTGGGATTAAGCGGTGTAAATTGGGATATCAAAATGATGATCATCAAAGGTCAAAATGCATCGAACGAAGCTTCTGTAATTGCAGCTTACTCATACCCTTTAACCATGCGAAAGATGTACAATGAGTCATTTGGAGAAAAAGGTGCTCTTGTAGTCGCCACTAATGCTTCATGGGGTATTGACGGCGGTGATGTGGCTGATTTCCCGCTTTGGTGTGCTATGTATGACACATTAGGTGCGTATGGCATCTTAAATGTTGGAGCAACTACAAATAATAACTTAAACGTGGATGAGTCTGGTGATATGCCGACTAATTGTACCAGCGATTTTCTAATCGGTGTTACCATGACAAATAATGAAGACCAACGGTCTAATTCGGGCTACGGTACAATTTCGGTTGACCTTGGCGCTCCTGGGCGTAATGTGCCTGTAACAACCCCTGGGGACGGCTTTAGCTCTTCGAGCGGCACTTCTTTTGCTGCACCGGTCGTTACTGGAGCAATTGGTTTAGCTTACTCAACTCCCTGCGCTGAATTCATTAATTTTATGAAATTCGATCCGCAAGGCGCAGCTTTGGCCATGCGTGGATATATAGTTGACGGTATTGATCCTATTCCTGCATTGGCTAGCGAAGTAGTCACTGGTGGTCGATTGAATATTAACAATTCAATCAACCTGATTCTTGACGGATGTGATCCAGACGCTTGTATTCCACCTTACAATTTAAGGGTTTCGGAATTTACTGATACGTCTGCACTTTTGATATGGGATGGGTTCGTAAGTGAATACGAAGTATTGATTAGTGAAGATGGTGCAACACCTGTTCCACACAGCGTTAGTGGTGATTTTGAAATTGAATTTGATACGTTGAATCCATGTACGAATTACACCTTTACTGTTCGTGCTTTGTGTGATCCAGATTGGAGTGAAGTTTCCTACGAACTGAACTTTAGAACAGATGGATGCTGTATCAATCCAAATCTTGTGCTCGCCGATAAAACAGACGAAAGTCTGATTATCGACTGGGAAGAAGTATTATATGCAACCTCTTATGATCTGAGGTATGCACCAGAAGGGACAGAAGACTGGACACTTATAGAAGATGTTGCAGCTCCGACGGTTGAAATCGAAGCCTTAGAACCTTGCACCAATTACGATGTTCAAATCTATACACTATGCGGGGACAGTACGAGAGGTTTTAGTGATTCATATACGTTCAGAACGTTCGGATGTGGCGCTTGTGTCGAAGCAGATTATTGCCCTGTGAATGTCGCGAATAGCCAATTCGAATGGATCGACACTGTTAAACTCAATGGAGGTGTGCACGGTAGTAGCGACGACGGAGGTTGGTTAAACAGCGGACATGTTCTTGCAGCATTAACACCAGGGGAATCATATATTCTAACGGTTAAACCTGGTTTTTTAGGAAGTTCTTTTACCGAACGCTACTCTATCTACATCGATTTTAACCAAAATGGTGTTTTCGATGCGCCGGAAGAACGATTAGTAGACGATTTTGCATTTTTAGGAACACTCAATCAAAATTTATTTATTCCTGCTGACGCTCCGATTGGAATCACGAAAATACGAATTGCAATGGCTGCTTTGACTGATCCCATTGCTTGTCCTACCGAGACCTTTTACGGTGAATATGAAGACTATTGTGTGTACATAGGTCCCCAAGCAAGCATAGATGAGGAAATAATAAATATTGACCTCTATCCTAACCCTACAACTGGTTTTTTAAACATCCAATCTTCATACGAAATTGAACGAATTACAATCTACAGTTCCAATGGATCAATTGTAAACGTAATCAATCAACCTACAGACAACATAGATTTATCAGAATTAGCAAATGGCTTGTATTATTTAATGATTCAAACCAATAATGGCCTGATCACTAAAAAGGTAATTAAAGAATGAGTCTGTTTGGTGATAAAACAAATCAATTAGATCCTGAGGACTTTTATAAAACACCTGAGGGCTATATTGTTTTCACGGAGAAGTATCACTTAAAACGTGGTTATTGTTGCAAGAGCGGATGCAAACATTGCCCTTATGGATACGATCCAAAAACGGGTAATTTCAAAAAGAAATAGGTTAATAAATCAATTCGCCAACACCTTGACGAATAATATCAACACCATCTGTCAGATCAACTACTGTAGATGGTTCGTTCATACCATAACCTCCATCAACTAATACATCTACTTTATCAGCCCAATTTCCAGCAATAATATGTGGATCTGTTGAATATTCTAGGATGTCATCATCATCATGAATTGAGGTAGTCACAATTGGATGTCCTAGTTCTTTTACGATCTCTAGTACGATCTGATTATCAGGAATACGAATACCGATGGTTTTCTTCTTTGTATCAAATAGCTTTGGTATTTTACTTGTTGCTTCAAGAATAAAGGTAAAGGGGCCAGGTAAATTCTTGTTTAGAATTTTATAAGTCGGACGGTCAATATGTTTTGCATAATCCGACAACAGACTTAAATCATTAAAAATGATCGAAAAATTCGCTTTTTTCAACTTAATCCCCTTCAATTTAGCCAACTGTTCAATAGCACGTTTATTCTCTAAACTACAACCCAATGCATACACTGTGTCCGTTGGATAAACCATAATACCACCTTTGCGGAGAACATCCACGACAAGTCGAATTTTCTGCAAATCTGGATTTTCCGAGTGTATAATGTGTTGCATTCCTGTGTATTACTATCTAAAACTTGTGCAAAGCTAGCAATTAAATAAGGACTGGTTCGAAGTTCAATATGTTTTGTTTAAAACTTCTTTCAACAAAAGCTACAAAGGCTAAATTCATGATTAAATTCGTTCTTTAAGCTATGGTGTTAAATTATATATGGATCGGATTTTTCTTAATCGCCCTTTTAGTGGCGATTATTAAGACAACCATGGATGATACTGAGGTGTTCACAACCATTGTAAATAGCACATTTGACATGGCTGAAGTTGGGTTTGAAATATCAATTGGCTTAACTGGAGTTCTCTGCTTGTGGCTTGGTATCATGAAAATTGGCGAAAACGGAGGTGCTGTCAACCTACTCGCCCGCCTCGTTGGTCCTTTTTTCAGTAAGCTTTTCCCTGATGTGCCTGAAAACCATCCGGCGCGAGGAGCAATGCTCATGAATTTCTCAGCGAACATGCTTGGCTTAGACAATGCAGCTACCCCGATGGGACTGAAAGCCATGAAAGACTTGCAGGAGATTAATACCGAAAAAGATAAGGCGTCCAATGCCATGATCATGTTTTTGGTATTAAACACCTCTGGACTAACTCTGATTCCAGTAACTGTAATGACATACAGAAGCCAATACGGAGCGGATAACCCAGCGGATATTTTTATTCCGGTCCTGATCGCTACCTTTTTTGCTTCATTAATAGGTTTAATTACTGTAGCTATTTACCAGAAAATTAACTTATTAGATAAAATAATTTTAGCTTATCTAGGCAGTATAACTGCGGTTATTATTGGCTTGATATGGTATTTTTCTTCTCTTACAGAATCAGAGGTTGCAACACAATCTGCCTTACTGAGCAATATCATTCTTTTTGGCATAATATGCGGTTTCATTATCATGGGACTTATTAAAAAGGTGAACATCTATGAGTCATTCATTGAAGGTGCAAAAGATGGGTTTGGAATTGCAATAAAAATCATTCCTTACCTAATCGCTATTCTCGTTTCCATTGGCGTATTCAGAGCTTCTGGCGCAATGGATTATTTGATGAATGGGTTCGAGTGGTTTTTCGGTTTATTCTTCAGTGATGTGCGTTTTGTTGAAGGATTGCCAACTGCCTTAATGAAACCGTTAAGCGGCAGCGGTGCGCGCGGAATGATGATTGATTCATTTAATACACACGGTGTAGACAGTTTTATTGGTCACTTAACAGCAACATTACAAGGAGCGACTGATACTACCTTTTATATAATAGCCGTTTATTTTGGATCAGTGGGTATTCGCAAAACGCGATATGCTGTTAAAGCTGGATTGCTGGCTGATTTTGCTGGAATTGTTGCGGGTATTATTATAGCAACCCTTTTCTTTGGATCTTCAGAGGACAAAGCCCTCACTCCTCGCGAAACAGTAACTCAGTTCACACAAAATTGGGTCAATCATCAACCTAATAAGAACTTTCCTTTGATGCACAATGACTGCATATTAATTGATCAAACTTACGATACGGCATTTGCAGACAATATTGCCATTGTAAACAATTTCTTAGTGCCAGATTCCGTTCACCAAGAGGAGGTAAATATTGAAGCCGTTAATGCATCCGGAGATAATAAATCAGCTGAAGTACACGTAAAACTGAAGCGATTCTCGAAAGCGGAAAAAGAAGCTTTCACATTTACAATCGAAAAAGGAAAAGTCAAGTCAATTAAATACCTAGGAAACTTTTAGTATGGCGTTTTGGAAAAGAAAAAAGAAGGAGGCTGAAGTGACGCAAACTGTTAAATTGAAACCACTTCGCTATCCACCGAAAATATTGGTTGGATGGGCTGAAGCGATTGGTGGTAATACTGATCTCAGAGACTGGTTTCTTGCCAGTGAAGAATACAAAGAATTAGGTATGACTGTTCATGCCTTGCTATTAAAGGATGATGCACGAGATTGGCTCATGAAAAATGGATATGCCCACCTCATGGCGATGATCAATGGTGTAGAAGGCAACAAGGAAGCTATTCATTGGTTAGATAAGGCCAATTTTCAAATATTAAAACACGTTGCTTTAGCAGCAGATCATGATGATCAATCGCAAGAATGGCTGCTCAAAAGTAAATATCCAGAATTTGCCATGATTGCTGAAAAAATAAAGGTACTGAAGGATCAAATTGAGGATACACACAATGATATCCATACTTTCAGTCGAGATTAGAAACGTCTTAGGTTGAAGTCGTATGAACGCCTAGGTAAATCCAACCTTAGCGTAAAAGTCGAATCTAAAAATGCGTAACGATAAACCGTATCTAGGATGTAGTAAGGATCCTCAAACACTCCTAATACTGCATTATTATTGAATTCCATGTAGTTCTCATCAATTATACTGAAATATCCATTGCACGAAATTGGAGCATTTGATAGCGTATCACCTTGCATAGTGAACGAAGAATCTGCATCATTGATCGCTATAAAAGCAATCCCGGTTGCGAGCGTATCATTTGCGTCACTGATCTTACTAAACACGCCGCGATAAATGCCTTTTGTAGGCGATAACGGCCCTTCTTTTTTGCACCCAATAACACTCAATGCCAATCCGAAAAATAATAAAGCCCGTATTTTTTCAATCATTAAATGTGTAATTTATTTATCGCTTGCATATATGGCGCGAACCGTAATTGCTAAAGCTGAAACACAAATATGCGAGACCAATACGGGGGCTGGAATATCAATTCCGTTGTTTAGTGCAATTTTCCATTTTGACTCTCCGCATGCTTGCTTAGCCAAAGCTGTTGCTATTGGTTTTGCTTCATCTTTCTCTAAGTTTTCTTTGTTAGCGAATAGTGCAAAAACACTGTTACAATCTGGTCTTGGTTAGGTTATTAATTTTGAGAATGACAGACTTTTCCATTATTATATTTTGGTAAAATCAAATATAAGCTAAATCTAAAGTTACATCAATTCGAAACCAACGAGGAGAATATCATCTATCTGATAATGATTTCCTTGCCATTCCTTAATAGCGTTATATATCGCTTGCTCCTGATCATCAATACTTAAATGCGCAGTTTCTCTCAGCGTTTTTTCAAGACGTCTTGATCCAAATTTTATTCTTCTTGGTCCACCAAACTGATCGGTACAGCCATCTGAATAAATAAAATATCGATCTCCATCTTGTACTTCAACAAGTTCCGTTTTATAAACTAATCCATGAGGCTCACCGTTATCTCCAATAGATAAACGTGTAGCTTGAATATGTTCTAACGAACCGTCCTCACGTATAATTGTCAAGGGTCTTCTGGCGCCAGCATAATGAGCAGCTCCAGTCTTCTTGTTAACAGTGAAAATGCCAACATCCATTCCATCTCTTAATTGGACATTTTGCTTCGTTCTTAGCGCAGATAATATCTCAAGGTTCAGCTGATTGAGTATTTCGGCAGGATCCGTTATGCCTTTGTTGTGAACAATATTATTGATTGCACCAATTCCAATTATTGTCATAAATGCTCCGGGCACACCATGTCCAGTACAATCACCAAGGACTACGATTTTTATATCTTCTTTTTCGCCTACCCAATAGAAATCACCACTAACAATATCTTTAGGTAAATTAATTACCATATTCTTATCGATTGTATTCGGTATACTAATATCGAAAGGAATATAGGCTTGCTGAATCATTTTCGCATAATCAATGCTAGCCGTTAGCATCCTATTTGTTCGATTCACTTCATCTTTTAACTGACTTTGATGAATCGCCAACGCCAGTCCATTCGCTACTTCTGCTGTTACTTCTTTGTAATGAGTAGTATCCTCTTGAAACTCTTGTGTAATGCAAACATTCAAAGATCCTAGCAGCTCACCTCTATACATCAAGGGTGATATCATCACTAGCTTGGCTCCTTGTTCGATTAGTATGTCGTCTGTCTTCGTTCGAGGATTCTTTGTTAGGAGGTTTTCAATTAAATGACTTTTCTTTTCTTTGAGCGATTGATACAATCCAAATTCTTTGAGATCGAATAGCTGTTTATCCGTGCTCTTCTCCTCTTGCCCTTTTATTCTGGCGTAAGCATAAAAAGATTGTTCTTTTTCATAAAACAAGGCTAAACTAGCTCTTAGAATAGGTAATTTATCAAGTGTTTTATCGAGCGTATTATAGATGATTTCAGTTGTACTTTCCGATTCCAAAATTGTTTTTTCAATTGTATGTACAATCTCCAGTTGATCCGCAATTTTCTGAATACGAATATCCTGTTCCTTTTTTCTCGAAATATCTTCTGTAAAGCCAGACAAACGAATAACATCGCCTGATTCATCATAAATAGGAAAGACTCGTGAATTGACCCATTTTTCGGTTCCATCTTCTAATACAATGCGGTAATCTTCGTTAAATTGACCTTGCATTGCTTTTTGGTCATAAGCCAATCGAATTCGATCAAAATCATCAGGATGAATAACGGTAGACCAAGATCTAGGATCTTCCTTTAAAGACGCTGTCGATTTTCCGAATACATCGAAATAACTATCCGAAACGAATAAGAGTTTCTTTTCTTTTACGTCACGCAACCAAAATACTTCTCGAATGGACTTAATAAGCTCTCGGAAGTTTGATTCACTCTCCGCTAGTGCCTCCTCTTTCGCTTTTAGTTCTTTGTTTGTAGCTTCAATCTGTTCCTCATAGCGCTTACGGTAAGTAATATCTACCCCTAGAACAAAATATTTCTCTACATCTCCATCTTGATTTAAGATAGGTGTTATATCAACATTCGCATAAACCTCATTGCCTTCTTTGGTCAAATGTGTAATCTCCCCCTTAAAATTCTCTCCTCGCTGCATGACAATTTCGTTAATTTCTTTAGCTGTTTCTTCCAGAAATTCTGGCTTATGTAAGAAAGTTGAAGGGAATCGACCTTTAACTTCGTCAAGCGTGTATCCGAATTTGGTTGTAAAGGCTTCATTGACCCACTCAATTCCATGATCTGTGTGAGCAATAATTACGTAATTACTCGTATTACTTGCTACAAGCGAAAGTTTTTCAATGGCTTCTTGGTCAGCACGTTGTTGCGTAATATCTGCACCTATGATGAAATACTTCTCTAAGTCATCGTTTTTGTCCAACAATGGGGTAACCTCTAAATGACTGTAAAACGGTTCTTCATCTTTTTTGTACGTGATCATATCGCATTGCATTTGCTCTTTTCTCTCAAAAACAGCTTTAGATATGTCGTTGATCTGATCTTCGTTTGTAAGAGGACCTATTAATATTTCACCTGGTAATTTACCTATTACATCGTGTTCAGAATAACCTGTTAGTTTTACAAATGAATGATTGACCCATTCAATTCGGTTATCCCTGTTTATCATTAATATAAAGTTATCCGTATGACTTGCGATTAACGAAAGCTTCTCAATTTCGGCATCAGCAATCTTTCTTGCTGTAATATTTTGACACAAACCTGACTTTTTATAAATCTTTCCATCTTCATCAAATACTGGGAAAGATTTTTCTCGAATCCATCGGGTTTTACCTTGATCCAAAATACGATACTCTATGTCAATTGGGACACCATTCCGCACCTTTTCCATAGCTAAGGAAACGTAGTCTCGGTCCTCTTTGTGGACATACTCATTGATGTAATCACCTCTTTCAAAAAAGTATTCTTGAGAAACGCCAAGTACGCTACTGGAATTCGGACTAAAATACTCGTATTCACCACTTTTAATATTAAACAAGAAGAAAACATCTGACAGCGTTTCGTTAATTTGTCGGAAATTGTTTTCGCTGTGTGCAAGATCATCCTGAAAGTTCTTTTGCTGTGTGACATCCATTCCGATAACCAAAACTCGGTTTTGATTGATGAGCTTTTCGCGAAATGAAATCCATTTAACCTGTCCATTTTTGGCTTTAATCGCATAATAGGAAGCAGATTCATGCTCAATAATTCCTTTAGCGATTCTGATTAGATTATTTTTGATACGATTCGCTTCGTTCTTTGGGATGCCTAACTTTTGTATCCAATCGTGACCAGTTATTTCAGATGGCTCATGCCCTAAAACATTTTTAATGGTCTGACTGGTAAAAACATTCTCGCCTCGCTGATCCACAATAAAAACCAGCGCATCTGCTTGGTTAACAACTTCAGCAGAAAATTCGAGATGCTGCGCCAAATCACCTTTAGCCGTTGCCAGCACATTGAAAATAACCAATTGCGCAATAATGACCCCAACAAATAGTCTAGGATCAGTTAAAGGCTCCACCATCGGTAAACTAATTAATACCGACATGATTATGATTAAACCTGAAACAAGAGCAATTTGAATATTACTTCTGTATATGGCGGGCAATCCAGACAGAAGTATAACGGTATACATCACCGTCTCTATTGCAATATCATTAGCATAAATCAGATAAAAGTGATGTGCCATCATCACCAAAAAAACAACCTTCGAAATCAGTTGGGCATTTGTCCTTACGCGATAAGAGAAGAATGTGAAGAAATAGAATCCGAATATCACAATCGACAAAGCATATCGAATTAATAAAGGATCATGCACTATTTCTAGATCTACAGGAAGTACAAACGGTATAACGCTGTAAAAGACACCTGCTACTATCCATAAGATGCGGTTCGAGCGCAAATAATCAATATTTGTTAAGGACTCCTTCTCTTTGTTTGCATTTTTCTTATCAACCTGATTGATTACAAACAATAGCAGTATTGTCAACAAAAAGAAAGCAATGATTATAAACCAATCTTCTTTCCAAAAAGGTAATTGCGTATTTTGAGTGGTATTATCAATCTTATACGCTTCTAATTTTGATCCTGAATTGAAATCATTTTCTAAATCGGCAAAGCTTACATTATTAACGATGCTTGATAAAGAATCTTCTAGATGATTTGCTCTATTCAGGTATTGAAAAGCATCATAAAAGGCTCCCTGTGCCTCTGCAATATCAGACATTAGAACAAGTGCTTGTATCTCATATGAAACCGAGCCTACCATATCGGCTATGTCTCGACTTTCTTTTGCCATCTCCATGGCTAGCTGATAATCTTTTTGTTCCAACTTAACCTTCCCCATTAAAAGTCTCGTTTGGGCGATATCATATTGATTATTAAAGTCTTGACCTACCAGTAACGCCTTTTTCAAATACAATACAGCAGAATCCAGATGCCCTTGCATCAAATTAATATTCCCCATATTGTTGTATTCCAAACTCAAGGTGTTAATAGCACCAATATCTTTCTGTATTTTAATAGATTGAAGGAGTTTCGTTCGGGCTTGTTCAAATTCTCCCAAAGCCATATGTACTTCTGAAATATTATTGAGATAATAGGCATAGGATAAGGTAGTTGAATCATCCTCGTTTTTCTCTATATCAAGACATTGTTGATAATAAAGCCCGGCTTGTATATAGTTGCCTAGATTGTAATATGCAATTCCAAGATTATTGAGTACAGTTTGATACATGTCCTCGCGCCCCTGCTCCTCAATTAACACAAAGGCTTCTTTAAATGTTTCAATGGCTTCGTAATTGTTACCTTGATTCAGAAGTACTGTTCCAATGTGGTTTAAAACTTTTATAAGACTGTGTTTGTCGCCTCCCTCTTTATAAAAAGCTTCGGCATAAAGAAAGGCCTCCATAGCCTTTTCAAACTGAGCTTCTTTAAGGTGAAACCTTCCTTTTCCATTATAGGCATGACCTAGGAGGATTGGGTTACTACTTTCTTTAGCCAACTCGTAGGCTTCGTTGAGATGTATCTGTACTTCTGTTTTATTCTGCGGATAAAGCAAAGTAGCTAGCTTTATACGCACGTCAATGATCGTAGAATCCTCAGTAGCTGAGATTAAAACTGACTTCAGGTTATTGATTTTACCTCCCAAATCAGCTTTTGCATAGAATATGCAAAACAAGATTGCAGTAAAAAACGTTGCCTTTTTCATAACCCCCAAAATAGTGATTTCAAATCAAGCTTCGGGCATGAGCTTGACAAAAAATAACCATATCGCGTTATATTAAATCGATTTAACACAGTCAAAGCTATTTACAAGGGAAATTCTTTTGTCAGCCTATCAGCCTTCCAATCTGCGCCCCAACTCAGATACAGGTCTCTGGATTCACGCATAGTGGTTATGCCTGCTGACTTATTGTTCTTTTTTAATAAAATACGCGCCAATTTCTCAAGGAAAAAAGCTTCAAATTGCTTGAAAAAATATTGTTGTGACAATCGAGAAGCTTCTCTATAGTGTTTTTCAGCTCCAACTAAATCTTTATTCAATTCGGCAATCAAACCTTTGAGAAAAAACAAAATTTGATCATAATTATCAGGATTCGAACGAGCATATTTAGTGGCAAGTTTTAAAGTCTTATTTAATTGACTTTTGAGTTCTTTTTTATCTCCAACCCAATCTGGGTATAATTCCACAATACTAGAAGCGAAGTAAACATGATGAATCAATGAGACCATGCTCATTGGCTGATATTTGATTTCCAGCAATAGCGCTAAGTATTTTTTCATCCGGAATTTATCATTTAAAATAACCGCTGACATTATCTGATGAACATACCATCCAAATCGAATATGACTTTGATCAACCATTTCCATCCTTGCATCAATTCTTTTCAATTTATGTTCAGATTTTTCCAGGCCGAATCTAAGCGTTTCTAAAGTTTCAACTATACCCTTATTTAAAAGATAGTAATTGTAATTCCTAGAACGTAAGAGAAATCCTAAATAGGTTTTCGCATGAATAATCACATTCTGAACATTTTCATCGGCCAAAAAATGGTTTTCAACACATCTTAAACTGGCGTGCGCTGCTATATCATAATCTCCTGTTTTTTTGGCGGAATTATATACCTGTATGATTGGCGCTAGATTGTCTTTTATTGGGATGACAAAATGTGAGTAGACACCATAAACGCCTATACTTCCTCGACCATAAAGCGAACTATGTTCATAACCTTTTGTCAGTTCCGCTCCCACCTTTACGTATGGCCAGCCCTTTATGGGTTTTCCTGTCACCAATCCTAACAGAGAGCCATAACCAGAAACTGCAAAGTGACCAATTGGTGAAACACCGTGCTTTAACATTAATTCGAGCCCTTTCAAAATAATATAAGCAAGTGATTGACGATTCATAGACCAAGCAGCAGCCATCATTTGCATTAAAATTAATAGCTGATGCTCTATATTCTCATCGTTTAGCTTAGCTCGGTTGACAAATTCTTCAGGCGAAATTCGAGACATCTTGCTCTTGATTCTTAAGTATAGCGTGATCGCCTTGATTTTTGAAATATTATACGGAATACTTAACCCAGCATATTTTAGAGCCTTTAACCCATAACTCCATGCTGATTCGAAATCATTAATCTTAGCATAGATCAAGAGATAATAATAGTATACCTTGGAATTATTTATCTCGGATAATGAATACTTAATCGCTGTTGAGAAGTATTCTAAGCTCTCAACAAAATTACCACTCAAATAATAAGCTGCTCCCAATTCAAAATATACACTATACCAATCAATTAATGAAGAATCCTTCTTTTCTTCTGTACATAACGAAATAATTGTATTCAAATAATTAATTGCTTGATCATAACCTCCCATTTCTTTGGTGCGCAGTGCTGCGGAGAAGTTCATTTTCATTAATTTTTTTCGCTCATTATCTGCAGTGAATTGTGATTTACAGCGATTATAGTGATTCACAATATCTATAATATTTCTGCCACTTGCAGCGTAACCTAAAGAGTTATCATAGGTTTTACCGATTGTGTAATGCACCCATTCTTTTCGATTATTATTCATAATCAAATAAGATGTCATTTGAATTTTACGATGTTTAAAAAAGAACCGCATTTCTGCAGTACTTCGTTCACCATTTTCTCCAGAGACCAGCAATTGTTGGTCGACACAAAATAAAAGTGCATTGTTGACTTCCTGAAATGATTTCCCAAGAACGGCAGCAACGACCGTTGATGAGAAAGAGTACCCAACTGCTGCACCAATAGACAAGCAATCTTGAATAAAGGCAGGCATGGCAGCTATTTTTCCAAAGATAAATTCTTCAGAACGACTTCCGTTTACCTTTAAATGAGACTGCGTTTTATCGAAGCCCCACTTTCCAGTGTAAACCAAATCTCCTTTTGAAACGAGACTTGGCAATGCCATTTTTAGATAAAGTGGATTACCACCTGTTGATTGCAGAAGAAATTCAGAAACGGAATGTTTGCCTCGCTCTTCAAGCTTAAAAACATCTTCTACCAGTTCATAAATTTGACTTAACCCAAGCGCTTTCAAATGCAATTCCTGGATTTTATCAGCTCCCATTTTATCACTTTTCATGGCTTCCAAAACGAACTGATTATCATCCAATTCATCCGAGTCATACGCTCCGATAAAAAAGAGGTTTTTTAGTTGTGATTCTGATAGAACAGCATTCAAAAACTTTGATATTGAACTGTCTGCCCAATGTAAATCATCAAAGAATAGAATTATAGTTTGCTCTAATGACTCGATGGCTTGAACTAGGCTCAATAAAGCCTCTGTAACCATGCCCTGGTTTTTTATATGAGGGTTATTATCCTTTTCTTCAGTAAAGTAATGGGCTATCTTAGGAAACAAGAGAGAAATTATACTGGAATGATCTGATAAATGCTTAATAAATACATCTTCCAATTCATTACCCACATCCTGATTTATCCAATAATCTATGAGTTGAGAAAAAGCTTTAATAACGGACTCATAAGGATGGTTAAGTGGCGCAGTGTCATTTTCTCCACTGAAAAATAATACATTCTCTCTTGAGGTAATATCATGAGCAAATGCTTTTACCAAACTGGATTTTCCTATACCAGAACTCGCTTTAATCAGCAGAAGTTTTGTGATACTTCCTCGATCATTAAAATGTGCCTCAATTTGCTCCAACTCACTTTCTCTTCCGTAAAGTTTATTGGGAATAACAATCGATTGCTCATTCTTTTCAGTCAAAAACAAGGTGGTATTTTATGGTTAACAAATTGGAAGGGAAGTTAGGTATTTTTTTTCAACAAACCCTTTACTAGCAACCGCTGCGAATGTGGATATTCGACTACTACCTATATTTCGTCGCTGAATTTAAATTTTACTCCTCTTTTATTTATCCGTGAACGGTTTCTTTCTTCCCGTAACTCTGGATAATATCGGCTTCATAATCCAACCACTCTTGCCAACGTTTGTCAACATCAATCTCGTTTGCATATTTCCTCGCAAAACCTATAAAAAGAGTATAATGATTTGCTTCACTTACCATGAGTCCATGATAGAATTCTGCTAAGTCTTTATCATTAATGTTTTGCGAGAGTACGCGAAACCTTTCACAACTACTAGCTTCTATCATGGCTGCATAAAGCAAACGATCAACAAAAGCAGTATGCCGATCCTTTCCGCGCTGCATGAATTTAAGTAAATCTCCTACATAATCGTCTTTACGTTCTGGACCCAATGTCAACCCTCTTGACTTAATAATAGCATGAACTTGTTCAAAATGCTCTAACTCCTCTTTAGCCAAAGCCAATAAAGCTTCAACAAGGTCAGTTTTATCCGGATTTTGTGTAATTATTGAAATCGCATTTGAAGCTGCTTTTTGCTCACACCACGCATGATCGGTGAGGATTTCTTCAATATTCGTTTCCACAAGCTTTACCCATCGAGGGTCGGTTGGTAGTTTTAATCCAAGCATAATTTGAGATTTCGTAACAAATTTAAAAAATAAAGCCTGAGTGACATGGATAATGAAAAGTAAGCTGTGAATAAATTGAATTATTTAAAAGAAGTTCGCTTTAGTATTCTCAATAATTTTGAATTATGAAACGAGTATTAGTGCTGCTTCGGAATAAGTATATTTTTTCTTCTCTACTGGTGGTATTGTATATTCTTATTCTTCATGAATCTGATGTTTTTACTTTAATTAAGAGAAATGAACGAGTAGAAACTTTAGAAATGGAAATAGAACGCAAAAAGGAAGGTATCGAAAACTTGAAAGCATCAATCGATCAGCTGAGAGATGTTAGGTCCCTGGAAAAGTATGCGAGAGAAAACCATTTCTTTAAAAAAGAGAATGAAGACTTATTTATATTCTCATTTGAATAGATCACGGTCGGCTTCTCAGCAATAATTCATGCTAATTTAAGTTAAAAGTTAACGGAGCTTTAATGAAAACGCTATTTTTGTCGTCTATGAAATTTGTAAATACAGCACGTTGTGTAGCTTTAAGTTTTTTGACAATGTTCGTTCTGAACAGTCAGGGACAAACGGTAATTCTTGAGACAGATTTCTCTGCTGGAATACCTGAAGGTTGGAGCGTTTTCGATGAAGACGGCTCTACTCCTTCTGAGACTCTTTCAGTTTTTGATGCCGCATGGATCTCTTGGATTGACGAGATTGACACAGCCGCCGCAAGTACTTCATTCTACGATCCTGCTGGAACTGCCGAAGATTACCTGGTAACTCCGCGAATATCTTTAGGAAATTTTTCTCGTTTGGTTTGGAGCGCAAGATCAGTTGACGCTTCTTACCCTGATGGATATCAAGTGCTTATATCTGAAACTGATAGTCTTCCCGACAGTTTTACAGATACGCTCTGGTTTACTGGAGCAGCATCTCCTTACTATCAGACCTTCACAGTGCAGTTGGATGAATTAGGCTATGCTAATCAAGATGTTTTCATAGCAATAAGAAACACAACAAATGATGGGTATATTCTACTCTTAGACCGCCTGAAAATATATGGAGCTGAAACAGCGTCGTTTTCCGAAATACCAAAAGACAATGATTTGTTACTCTATCCCAACCCCGCTAAAGACATTCTTAATATTTCAATAAAAGGGGATGCAGATTTAATTCAAATCCTCGACAACACTGGTCGCGTGGTTATTCAAACAACCAATAAATCTATTGATATTCAGTCATTGACACCTGGCTTATATCATACCGTTGTTACCTCCGGAACAGCAATCCAGCGTCAAAGCTTTATAAAGTCATGGAGAACAAAATATTTATCACTCAGATAACAAAGAAATAAGTTTGATGAGCGGTAAATCATTTTGAAATCAAAGTGCTAATTTTAAGCGAAATTTTCAAAGCCTTCTACGATTGGCTTAGTTTTGAATTCAACTAATTAATAAACACTAATGAAACATCTATTACTGGCGATAGCGGCCATCACCTCTATCTACACAGCGCGAGCTGATGAAGGAATGTACCTGCCATTTCAATTAAAGAAAAACAAAAAAGAAATGGCGGCACTTGGCCTTGAATTATCTACTAAAGAGATTTATAACCCCAAAAAACCAAGTGTAAAAAATGCTATAGTCTCACTAGGAGGGTTTTGTACAGGTGAAATCATCTCGCCGAAAGGTTTAATGCTAACAAACCACCACTGTGGTTATGATGCTATTCGCGAAAATTCGACTCCGGAGAATGATTATTTAACTGATGGTTTTTGGGCACAAAATTATGCGGATGAAAAGCCAATCCCTGGACTTTACGCTTCAATCGTTATTCGAATTGAAGATGTTACTAAAAAAGTAAACAAAAGTTTGAGCGCTGGATTAAAAGAATCAGAGCGAAATGCTGCAATTCGTGAAATCTCAAAAGAACTTGCAGCGGAAGCTATTGCAGGAACACATTACCAAGCAGAGGTAAAACCTTTTTCTGAAAGTAATGAGTTTTATTTATTCGTTTACGAAGTATTTACTGACGTGCGTTTAGTTGGCGCTCCACCCTCTTCTATTGGGAAATATGGTGGTGATACAGACAATTGGATGTGGGAAAGACACACAGGAGATTTTTCAATGTTTCGAATTTATGCAAATGAAAGCAACGCACCTGCTGATTTTGCCATGACCAATAAGCCTTATGTTCCAAAACATCACCTCCCTATATCACTTAAAGGTGTAGAAGAAAATGACTTTACGATGGTAATGGGATTTCCTGGGTCAACAGACCGATACCTGACTTCATACGGTGTAAAAATGGCCATTGAGAAGGATCAACCTACACGCGTTAAGATTAGAGGTGAAAAATTAAAACTGATGAAAGAGGATATGAACGCAAGTGATGCCGTTCGCATTCAATACGCTTCTACTTATGCTCAAGTCAGTAACTATTGGAAATACTTTATTGGACAAACTGAGCAATTAAAAAACAATAAAGTACTCGATCAAAAAAAGAAAATTGAAGAAGCATTCTCCAACTGGATAAACGAAAAAGAGAAACGCAAACAGCGCTATGGTAACGTATTGAAGGATATGAACGATGCCTATATCGTATTAAATGAAATAAACCCTACCAAGGTCTACTTCTTTGAGTCAATTTATTCCGTCGGGTTAAATAAATTTATTATCAAACATAGACGTTTATACAATGCCATAACTGCCGAAGAACCCAATCAAGAGGCAATTGAAGCCCTAGTCACTGACTTAAAAGGAGGTGCCGAAAAGTTCTTTGAGACATTTAACGCGAATACCGAAGAAAAAATTATCAGTTCAATGTTGGACATGTTTTATACAAACGTACCTGCTCAACAAAGGCCTGATAAAATGGAAGAATTGGCGAAAACGTATGATGGTAGATGGAATGAGCTGGTCCGTAAGTCAATGAAGGCGTCTGTCTTTACTGAGCAACAACGTTATCTGGAATTTATAGAAAACCCTACCAAAACCGTTATGGAAGACGAGGCGTTATTCATGCTCAACCACAGCTTATTGATGAAGTATTTGGATATTACTAACAGTTCAAAAGCAATTTTAGCTCAGGAAAAATTGAATCGTGCCAATAGATTATTTATTGAAGCATTGCGTTTAATGAATCCAAAGAAAAATTATTATCCAAATGCCAACTCTACTTTGCGCTTGTCATATGGGTCTGTTTTACCGTATACAAACAAAGAGGGCAAGCAATACCAACATTACACCACTATGAAAGGCCTTATGGCCAAAGAGGATCCTAACAATCCTGAATTTATTGTTCCCGGAAAACTGAAAGAACTGCATGAAAATAAGGACTATGGGAGATATGGTAAAGATGGTGAGCTACGCGTTAACTTTATTTCAAACAACGACATAACTGGCGGTAACTCAGGATCTCCTGTATTGAATAGTCGTGGTGAGTTGATCGGCTGTGCATTTGATGGAAACTGGGAAGCAATGAGTGGTGATATAGATTTCGAAGAAGAAATGCAACGGACAATTAGTGTTGATATTCGCTACGTTTTATTTGTGATCGATAAATATGCTGGAGCAAGTCATTTAATTGATGAAATGACGATTGTTGAGTAAGTAATTAGTTTGAAAGCATAACATTCAACCCCTTTAGCATTGAATTGTTAAAGGGGTTTTTGAATTATAGTATCGGATGACGAAACCCTTTTAACTGCTCGCGCATCTTTGAATAGGCACTTTTTAAGTAGCGTAGATTAACCCCTGCTCCAACCTTATAATAAAACCCATTCACCGGAACATTTCCGGAGCTTAAAACATAACGGTAACCTCCGCCAAATCTCAAATCCAACCAATTATTTGGTAAATAACCCGTGTGCAATCCCGCTTCAAGCGGAAAAACCCAGTCCTTGTTTGTTTGATTAGACAACACGTTTGATACTGTTCTTATTTTTCCTGCGCCTCCATGCATATATGAACTGAAGGCCCATTTCTCCTTTTGCCAGAATAGATATTCTTCTGCAAAGCCTAAGTAGTTCAATTGAAGCTCGGTCACATTAGGAACATAATCCCCTTCACCAACGCAAAAGAGCGTTGAATTTAATGTAAAGACATGTTTCAACCGATCACCAAATTTGACACCGATGTAACCTCCATATATCGTAGACTGATCCTGAAGCAACAATGTACACCGATTATTTAGCCCTTAGGTAATCGTTTTCTTTTCTTTAAACGGAGACAAAAGAAACTGCGCTAAATTCTTTTGACCTGCAACAGAAAACGTCGCAAAGAGGAGAATATGATATAACAATAACTTCATTTTCTTAATACCAAAGATAGGTCATTTAGACCATACTAAAGATCTAAATTATTATTGTACTCGACTCAAAACGATATCATCAAATGCGTAAGCATTTATCCATTTTTGCTCAATAGCTACTTCGACAACACGAGTAATCCGATGATCATGCGATGTCTGTAAACCATGTTTATCAACATAACGCACAGCTTCCTTAAAAGACTTCAACATACTTTTATAAAAAGCCTCTTGTTTAATAAGAACATCTTGGGTATATGTTTGAGCAACTTCAATATTGAACAACATCAAATCAGCTGTCTTTTCAGGTGCAACTCCAAGTTTTATGAACTCTTTGATCAAATTCTGAGCCGTTGAGCGTCTTTTCTTAGCTCGCCTCTTGCCTTGTGGAAAATATTCTTTTGAAATTTTGAATTTTGCTTCATCCAACACCTTATCCTCTCGTGGATTAAATACAAAATTGTAGAAATCCCTGACTTCTTTTAAACGATCATACAACTCCAGAACTTGATCTTCCAGTCCTTTTTTAGGCAATTCTTCAAGGTATTTTCGGAGTGCTTTTTTACTCATCCACGATAATCTAATAAGCGATAAAAATAAAAGGGCTCTCACCAATCTGACTAAGAACCCTTTTAAAAACCGTATAAATAAATGTTATTTCATTCGGAACTAACATTCCTACTTCTTCTAACGCACAAGACATCAAAAGGTTAGTCTTTTTTTGTTAAAAAAAATTAAAACACTGTTATTCAGCGCCTTACACTTACCGATATTTATAGATTTACTTGACATCGATTTTTAGAAACGATTGATTTCATGGTTTTTAGCGAAACTTTCTTGATGTCTTTTGATAAAATACTGGATATTTCCTGTCGCTTTTTGCGCAATTGAATGGCATCATAAAAACGTCTTACATCGTCCTCATTTTCAAGGATTAATTTTGGGACAGTCATCGGCTTTCCGTCATCGTCTTTGGCCACCATCGTGAAATAACATGAATTGGTGTGTTTCACTTCTCCAGTTTTCGGTTTAAGAGACTCTACGCGGATACCAACTATCATAGAACTATTACCCACATAGTTGACAGAAGCATATAAAGAGACCAGCTCTCCTACTTCTAACGGCTCCCTGAATTCAACGCCCTCCACTGAAACGGTGACACAATAAGAACCCGCGTGCTTAGCAGCACAGACGTATGCCACTTTATCCATTAGTGACAACAATGTTCCGCCATGTACTTTCCCTGAAAAATTGGCAAAAGCGGGAATCATCAATTCTGTGATGGTTGTTCTCGAGAAATTAACTGTTTTCGCTTCCATTCGATTATTTTAAAATGACAATTGGAAAATCACGCCCAAAGCTATAACCTGTAGGGTATTGAGGCGATCCTCTGTAGGTTTCCGACAATTCAGTAACCCTTTCTTCAACATATGTCTTAATTTCATTTACCGTTACCTCTTCTCCACCCATATCAACCTCGCCCTCTAAAATTTCTAACAAGGCATAGGTAAATAAGCCATGCCTTATGCATTTAAACGAATATCCATCTCATTTAAAGTGGATTTAATTATTTGGTTCCATTCCTCATTTATGACGACCTCCGCTTCACGATCAAAATTATCCCGATAATTAGGCAAACTCAACGTTGCGAACAATTCACCTCCAGCGTATCGAACTGGTCGATCCAACGCAGCGGCAGCTTTGGCAGCGCCACCTCCTCCATTAGAAGTACTTAAAACCAATACTAACTTTCCTTCGAGATACTTCACTCCTGTTCTGGACAACCAGTCTAGAATGTTTTTAAAAAATGCAGGTAGATGCCCATTGTGCTCTGGCGTTGAAATAATCACTGCATCAACTGCTAATATCTTGTTTTGCAAAGTAGTAATATCTGCTGGAATGCCATCTGATTTCTCTAGATCTTCTCCGAACATAGGAAAATTATAATCCCTTAAATTGACAACTTCTGCTCCGGCCAATCCACTAACGTAACGGATTAAGGACTGGTTAATTGATGTACTGCTATTACTGCCTGAAAAGGCTAATATTTTGCTCATTTATCTAATTATTTCAGATCTGAAGAACTACTTATTGCTGTTGAGCTAAATATAATCATTAGGACACTTAATATGATTAGTTATTACAAGAAACTCATAAATTTGCAATCGCATTGATCGTTTTAGAGAATTGAAGAATGAATAAAAAAGTCGTAGTTGGTTTATCTGGCGGTGTTGATTCGAGTGTAGCTGCATACCTATTGAAAGCGCAAGGGTATGTTGTTATTGGCGTATTCATGAAAAACTGGCACGATGAGTCTGTAACAATTTCTGATGAATGTCCTTGGATTGACGATAGCCAAGACGCTTTATTGGTCGCAGAAAAACTCGGCATTCCTTTTCAAACACTCGATTTAAATACGGAATATAAAGAGCGTATCGTTGACTATATGTTTGCCGAATACGAGGCAGGCAGAACACCGAATCCAGATGTCTTATGTAACCGTGAGATTAAATTCGATGTATTTCTTGAAGCAGCCGAGAAATTGGGTGCTGATTATGTAGCAACTGGTCATTACTGTCGAAAGGATAAAACAGAGGATGGTTTTTACCGTTTATTAAGCGGAAAAGATCAAAATAAAGATCAGAGTTACTTTTTATGTCAGCTCACACAAGACCAGCTAAAGAAAGCTTTGTTTCCCATCGGAGAACTAGAAAAACCTGAAGTCCGAAAAATTGCCGCAGAACAAAATTTGATTACTGCGGACAAAAAGGATTCGCAAGGGTTATGTTTTATTGGTAAGGTAAAACTTCCCGTTTTTTTGCAACAACAATTAAAGCCGAAAAAAGGTAAGATTATCGAATTGCCTAATGATTTACCGATCTACAAGACTTATGCAGATTTGGAAGCGAAAAAGGATTACAAAAATCTCTCGAAACCCTTTGAATACGAACCTGGCATGGGCAAAATAGTTGGAGTACATGATGGCGCGCATTACTTTACGATTGGACAAAGAAAGGGGCTTGCTGTAGGAGGCACACCTTTACCACTTTTTGTCATAAGCACAGATACATCAACGAATATTATCTATACGGGACAAGGCCATGATCATCCTGGATTAAACCGCTCTGTTCTTTTTATTAAAAATGAGGATATACACTGGATTCGAACAAATCTCACATTAGAAATAGGTGAAAGAACGAAATATCAAGTTCGAATTCGGTACCGACAACCCCTAATCGAAGCGGAGTTGATACGAGAAAATGAGGGATTGTATATTTATTTTGAAAACCGCGTTTCTGGAATTAGCCCCGGACAATTTGCGGCCTGGTATTGTGAGGACGAGCTAATAGGCTCTGGGACTATTACCTCATAGAAAAAAAGGACCATCCTTTTGAAGGACGGCCCAATCCTATATTAATTTAAACTAAATGGTTGATTTAAAAATAGTTCTGCTTGCGCCGCTTTTTCTGATCGACCAGAAACGATGTCCCATAATTCTGCTACTTGCAAAATAGATAGGTTTGACCGTTGCCCTAAATTTTTATGAGCCGCTAATTGATTCTTTGCTGATCGAATTACTGTTTGTTTTAAGTTTCCTGAATTCATCATAATAAATGTGTTTTAAACTTCTGGTGGCATACTTTACGGCAACTGAAAGAAAGGGTTTCTTATTGTTGCATAAATTCTGCCATTATCTATACTTCAAAAGACGTGCCATATCTAGTATTAGCAACATATTTTAATTGATTTACAATTACTTAACTATTCTATTTTAGGGTAATAAATATTTTTCACCTTATTTGTTTTTTTAATGAATTTCGTGCTGAATTCAACCTTATTTACTTTACTTTTCTGCTTTGGACGGCGTAGTTTTGATCGAATTTTATTCTTTTTACTGTTGATTCTTCGCTTAATCTTATTTTTTCGGCGCTCGTTTTCATCTGGATCATACCCAAAGAATCGACTCGCTTTGTCATATAAATGTTGGACGATATTTGTTCTAGTATATTCGAATTCGATGAAGAATTGTAGCTCTTCCCTTCCTCGTTCAAGAGTTTCGAACCCCATCTTTCTTATCAGAAAATAACACTTAATTAAGTAATCTTCTAACCACTTTAATATGAAGTGACTATTTATTTCAATTTTAGCTTCTACCATTACTATTGTTTTGATACAAACAACGTAACTATTCCCGACCACATCAATTATATTAAGTAAAACACAGAAATAATCGACTTAATTAAACTTAATTTAAGTATATTACTTAACTTTGATTTAGCAAAGTATTAAGTAGCTTAATTAAGCAACTATGAATATCCTGACGTCATATCATCCAGCTTTACTTGCTCTTCAATCATTATATGATCAATTCCCTGGTGCGTTGACGTTTTATTTATATTGTATGGATGATGGTATTAAGGCTTTACACAACAACGGGAAGAACAAGTCTGATTTTATACCACAATCAATTGAAACTGCTGATGACCGTCCTGCAATTCAACGCTTTAGAAAGATGAAAAAGGAGGTCTATTGGGGTGATTTGGCCGATCTTCCTGTTCGAATAGATCAAATCAAAAAAAGCGGTAAGACGATCAAACAACTCTCCATTCAAGATGAAATAGAACAAAATATACTTATCATTCGCGTTCCGAGTTTAAAAGATGACACAAGCGATGTATTCGTGATACAATTCTCAAAAACCTTTAGTAACTTCTATATCGCCAGTGGACGAAACTCACTCTCTTCTGAACTAAAGCAGAGTTTAGGTAAAACAATTCGAGGTCAATTAATCTGGATATACCAACTCTACAATAGTCAATCAGAGAATGTTAGACGTATCCAAAAAGCGTACCTCAGAAATACCGATGAATTAATTTCATTAAAGGAACAGTTAAAAAACGAATCGGCTGAGGCAAAACAATTACTGGAAAAGTATGTTAATGGTCTCATTCAATCCCAAGGACAACAATTGAATTGTATGGTGGAGGTTGAAGCGAATTTCATTGAACATATCAAGAGGAGCAAAATACCGATCGAAAATTTAGAGGAGAAGATTAGCAGTGCAATGAGGACAGCCTATGATTTATCAATCAATCCAAATCATATTCAATTAAATAAAAATCTTATTGAATCTAGCGAAGAAGAATCTGCTCCTGCATACAAGCGATCAACTAAAATGCTCGAGTTGGACAAAACAAAAACACTGTTGAGTAAATACGAAACTGCGGCCAGACAAATTGAAAATAATGGAATTCGAATAAATGGTAAAAATTTGGCTGAAGCATTAAATATAAGTGGTCCAGCAATTACGGATGCGATTAAAAAACACCGTCACAAGATTCAACGTTTACTGGAAAAGTATCCTCAAGAATGGCCTTTGATTAGTGACTACATACGTCCTATTCGCGAGATTAAAGAAGAAATTCGGTCGGTAGGTTAACGTTTTGTTTTACGAGCCGCAACAAGCTTTTCGGTATAGTTCTTAGCTACAGTCATCAGCGTTTCTGCGGTTTCATTTTTTTCCGGAATTTCACCCTTAAACTTCGTCTCAATCAAACGATCTTCTGCGATGTAATAGCGACGTTCATTCTTATGTGCAATAGAGTCGTAGTTCATTTGATCTTCAATAACATCATAATAATACAGCTCCTCCACCTCATACATAAAAAATAGTTTTGAATCTTTCAGGTAATATTCGGAAATCGTTCGTTTATGGTTGTACCCTACCCAAAGCATTATTTTTCTTAAGTTTCCATCATCAAAATATCCCTTCAAAGAAATACCATGATCCGGGAAAGACTCAGACACTTCGTCGTTTTCCAATTCAATAATTTCATAATTAGCAATCGAATTGATCGCTTTAAATTCTTTTCTAATTGCTTTTATGGCCTTTTCGTTGTTTTGACTAGAAACGATTTGAGTCATAAAAATGGAGAGGAATAAAAGCCCTATTCGTGCGCTAAAATTTTGGTTTATTTTAGAATCCATCCTTTTCTTCGTGTTTAAGCTTCATCAAGATAGCCATTTCAATCAAATCCTGTCTTATATATTTATCTTATCTTCACCTGGTGATCTATGCAATTCTAAAAATACTATCTAAACTTACCATTTTTGGATATTTCAGAAAATGGTCTGTTACCGGCAAAGATGTAATTCCAAATAATGAACTGGTAATCTTTGTTGCCAACCATCCCAGCGCATTTATGGATCCAATTGTGGTTGCCGCATCTGTAAATAGACCCGTTCATTTTTTAGCTGCAGGCGAATACGTTGGAAAAGGCATTCAAGGTTGGTTCTTTCAACATGTTTTGCACATGATTCCGATATTCAGACCTTCAACTAGACCAAGGGAAACCCATAAAAATCAAGACAGCTTTAAACGCTGTCATGAACATCTAGGAAAAGGCGGTACATTGATCATTTTTCCAGAGGGATTAAGTTTAACCGAGAGAAAATTAAAATCACTTAAAACTGGAACGGTAAGAATTGCAATTGGTGCTGAACAAGAATATGGTAAGCGAGTTGCTATAGTTCCTGTTGGATTAAACTATTCTGACCCCCATCAATTTAGAAGTGATTTATTGATTCAAATTGGCGAACCATTCTATTTATCCGAAAAATTTGACCCAAACAAACAATACAATTCCGAAGAAATAAAAACATTGACTACTCATTTAGAGGAGCGTTTAAGGTCATTGATCCTGCACTTACCTACTCCAGGAACGGAAAAAGTATTCGAGAAACTAGATGCCATTTTTACGCGAGATCTTAAAAATGAACTAAATATTTCGTTTGATGATCAAACCTCAGAATTTGATATGCAAAAAGCATTCTCAGATGCTATTATTTTCTTTAAGGCAGATAAGCCAGAGTTATTCAGTATCGCCATTAATCAAATGGAAGAATACGAAAGTGACTTAATAAAAAATGATCTTATCGACAAGGATATAGCAGAATTAAAAGAACGGCTTCAATATCGCAGAATATGGTCCTTTTTGTTGGGAGCACCTTTCTTTCTAGCAGGGTTGATTCATAATTTCGTTCCTTATCGTGCTAGCGGTTGGTTAGCAAATAAATTAAGTTCAGACCCAACATTTTCAGGAAGTTTTAGCTTGGCAATGGGACTTGGATTGTTCACCATCTGGTACACTATAATAGCGATTACGGCAGGATTATTTGTTGGTTGGTGGGCTTTGCTCTACCCTGTTTTCATGTACGCAACGGGCATCTACGCCTTGATTTATCGCACTGCAGCGAATCAAAGTAAAAGAAGAATAAGACTAAGAAAATTAGCTAATGATAAGCCGGAAATCATTAAAAACTTGTCAACCAAACGAGAAACGTTAATAAGCTTATTTCGAGGTTGTCAAGAAGATTATCTAAAAGCAAAATCAATAGAATCAGCGGAATCGGAAGAACTAGTGATGTGATAAAGAACGATCATCTGTAGCCTTCTCTTCCAGAATATCCAACAGGAATTCACCAAAAGCCCAATCATAATCAATGATGTCATGATCCTTGAACATTCCTGTATACATATGAAAAGACATATATTTAGGGAAATCTTTACCTTCAACCTTTAAAGTGACTTGCTTCTTTTTGGCACCGCTTCCTATCTCAAGTTCAATGACATCTCCTTTTTGCAAATCATAGGTGTAATAAGATAATTCTTCTAGCATCATTTTTTCACCATTCAACTTGATAGAATAGCCATCCATGTTTAAGTGGTGACCCAAAAAGCCGAATAAGTATAGCGTGTTTCGATAAAACAAACTTCTATTTTCATCCCTGTTTTCCTTACGCAAGTGATAAACGTCAATCGCGATATGTTTGGCATCACCATACGTTAATATATCGTTTGTTGAAATACTAAAAGCATTTGCACCCAAACTATTCGCTCTATCTTGAGCTTGCGCGTATACATCTTCAATCGTCAAATGCTTTACGGTATCCACCTCGATTTTAAAGGTGGCAATCCATGTGTAGCCGTAGTCAGGCATGTCATCATGCAGACAATGAAAACCTTCTACCTTTTCGTGATGGAAATAATCGTCATTTACCTTAAGCACTTTGAGTTTTTGCGCAAAACTCCCTACACCTAACAATAGACAGAATAATACTAAGTAGTTTTTCATAACAAATGCGATTTAAGTCGTCTCAAAGGATTAAATCACTGTAAGACAATCGATTTATTAATTAACTATACGCAAAAAGCGTGCAAAAGCTGCCCTTCCACTATTCGGAACTGAAATTCTTAAAACCTGTTAAAATATTTCGGATTCAGATTCGTCATTATTGATACAGATCAATTTTTGATGTAAATTCATGAAAAAAACAAAACAAATATTTTCCAAAATGAGAGCAACAAAGTCATTTTTAGAGTATTCAAAAAAAATCCTATCCAACTTTACATTTGACAAACAGCTTTTCTGGAAAGAATACCAAAAAGCTAAGCGCTATTTAACCCCACCAGAGTTGAATGAACTCAATCAATGGGTGATTAAAAAGGTACCGGCAGAATTGTTTTAGCCGATATCACATAAGTAAGCTTAACGCGATCAATTTTGGTCGCGTTTTTTCATTTTCACTACCCAAATCCCGCGCAATTCATTAGGTTTATATCCGGTTGCTAGATCTTCAGGATATAATGCTGTTATCCGGTCATGCAAACCTTCCTGCATTTGATCAATGTCACCGTGACACTTCATACACATGTCATTTGTTACGATCGGGTAATAACCATGCACATATCCTTCCATGAAGGCCTTCGTTACTGGTTGTATTTCCCCTCCAGACGAAAGCTGATTCTTAAACAGTTCTATAATCTCTAATTCACGCTCATCTGCCTTGTTATTTGGGTTTCGTGCCTTATCAGAAACACGCCTAATTTCAGCATCATAGACTTGAGACATACTATCCGTAAAATGATAAGCCCTCAGATTACAAAATTCCAAAGCACCAATAGGTCCGTCATTTTTTAACTTGGCTTTTAGGTTTTTTCCCAATATCGACTTCGTGCCCATAGCAAATTCAAAACCTCGATCGATATCACTCAGATTGTCACTTAGTAGTTTTACGCGTCTCTGCTCGGATTGATAACGCTGTAAAAACCACTCATCGCTTTCAATTTTCTCCATGTATAAATAAGATGCAATTGCTGCTGATTTATCAGTACCCAAACTCATTTGCGGCATAAGCCCGTACGTTGCTATAGCTTCCTTCATAATACCATTTTCAGCTGATGGATTGGCTAAAAAAGAAATTATCGCTTCTTCAAAAGCTTGCTGATCATCATAAGCTGTCAGGTAAGCTTTTTTAATAGTTAACAAACTTGGGGCTACGGGATTTTCAATGCTAGGGTCAGGACTGTGACAAGAAAAACAAGAAGATTGCATCAATTGAAAACCGTCGTAATCACTTGACGCAGTGCTGTCCTGAGTTACAAGATTAGGTGTATCACTGGCTTCAGTATCAACATCATTTGTGCACCCCACTATCAAAAAGGAGAATAAACTTGATATAAAAAATAGCTTTTTCATGAAATATATTATTGACCCAAAATTAATGGAAAATCTAATCTTTTCAGGTGATATGAAGCACAGTAGTAATTAATTCGCAACACTTTTTCAATTTACTAAACAACCTATTGTTTATTTAAACTTTAATCGATTGAGGTTCCATGAATTAATTTTAGTAAATTTGATTGTTAAACCAACTTTGGGAATCTCGAATGAAATGAATGTAAAAAGTAACTATTTAGGTTTGCTTGTATTAGTCGGAGTTACTATCTTATCAAGCATTTCGTTTGATTTGTTCGCACAGTTAGATTCAATACATTATTGTCCTCCAATTCACAGTCGACAGAATGGTCAGATAAGTGATCACTACATTTATCTCAGTACACCAGTAGTTACTCCTTTTGAGGTAACCATTGAAAATGGAGCCGGAACTGTAATTGCAACTGCAACAATATCGAAGGATGATCCCGCTGATGTCTATCTTGGATCGGGTCAAGTTCCGGGTACTGTTCTTTTCGTGCCGAGAGACAGTGTTGGATTAGTCTTAAGAGGCTCAGGCTTTAAGGCTTATGCTGACGCTCCTTTCTACTGCAATGTGAGAGCGAGAGCAAGTTGGCATGCCACTTCGATTGCTTGTAAAGGTTTGGCAGGTAAAGGCACGAACTTTTATACCGGCAGTATGCCACAGGCCATTTCAAATACCAATCGGAATTTTGTTACATCGGTCATGGCTACTGAAGATGGTACAATTGTCAATGTCAGTGATTATGATACGGATGTAGTCTTTGAAAATGGATTGGGTGGATTTATTTACGCTGACGCCATGACGGTTCTTTTAAATGAGGGGGATTGTTTTGTATTCACCGGATATACCACAACTGCATTTGCAAATACTGACGGGTTTATTGGAGCGCACATTACCTCAAACAATCCTATTGTTGTCAATACAGGAAATTATCTCGGCTCCATCAGTCCACTTGGCGGACAAGATGGAGGGGTTGTTCAAATTGTACCCACTTCCTACCTCGGCACAGAACATGTATTAGTAGAAGGAGCTGGAGGTGCTGCATTAGAACGACCTTTGGTGGTGGGAACTGTTGACGGAACAAATGTATTTATCAACGACAACCCTATTCCCGTTACAACGATTAATGCTGGTGAATATTACTTAGTTCCGGGCACCTATTATGGCGGCACAATTCACAATAATATGTCTATCATCACATCGCAGCCAGCTTATGTTTTCCAAAATACTGCTGCGACTACAAATGAAGCTACTTGTGAGTTCAATTTTATCCCTCCTTTAGAATGTTATTTATCTTCAGGCATTGATGCAATTCCTGATATTGATCGTATCGGAGGCAGCTTTTATGATGGTAAACTCTATATCGTTACCGTTGCAGGAGCAACTGTTGCTGTTAACGGAGTCCCATTAGGCGGCGCTGACGGACCAGAACCTGCTACAGGACTTCCTGGCTGGGAAACTTATCGCCTTGATGTAACAGGTGATGTAGTTATCAATTCGACTGAAGCTATGTCTGCAGGTTTTATTGCTGTGAATGGATTTGCAGGCGCAGGAGCCTATTATGCTGGTTTCACTTTCGAATTTGCTGTGGATGCAGGTGACGATCTCGAATTGTGCGAAGGTGAGCCTGCATTGTTATATGGAACTGGGGCTGGTGATGGCGCAACATACGTTTGGGAAGATGGCGTTATTGATAGTATAGAATTTGTTCCAGACGAAACCGGGATTTATTATGTTACTGGTAGTACGTTTGACGGTTGTGAATCTGTTGACTCGGTATTGTTAACTGTCTATGAACCGTCAGAAAGTGATGCCGGTGAAGATCAATTTCATTGTGATACAAACGCAACAACAATTGAGGGTTCTGCTCTAACCGAAACAAGCACCGGTTTATGGTCGTTTATCGATGGACCAGGACCCGTCGATTTTGATGATCCCGAAGAACCCGACACAGATATAGAAGGGTTAATTGAAGGGACTTATACACTTGAATGGGCAGTAACCAATGGGACTTGCCCTCCCGATTTGGATACTGTACTGATTCATATTTATAACCCGCCTATCAGCAATGCAGGATTAGATCAATTCTTGTGTGATACGAACGCAACGAACTTAGCGGGTAACGTGCCGGAAGGAACTGCAACCGGTTTATGGGAATATGTATTTGGGCCTTCCATTCCAACGATTGTTGATCCCACGGACCCCAACTCTATGCTAACCGATTTAATCGAAGGAACATACACCATGCGATGGGTTGTTTCAAACGGCGTTTGCGAAGATTCTATGGATTTAGTAGAGATTAACGTTTATGACTTGCCTGTAGCGGATGCTGGAGTGGATATTCAACTGTGCGCTGAGTATGAAATAAATTTGAGCGGAAACGAACCAGCTGGAACAGCAACAGGACTTTGGTCTGTATTGAGCAGTCCGAGTGCACCAAGCTTTGACGACCCTACTTTATACAATGCATTGATCAGCGATTTAGAGGAAGGTGTTTATGAGTTGATGTGGGAAGTGAGTAATGGAACTTGTCCTTCTGCTACAGACACCCTAATGCTCACTGTATTTGACATGCCTATTAGCGATGCTGGGGATGATGCTTCATACTGTGATACTATTGCTATTACGCTTGATGGAAACGATCCTGCCGGTAGTTCTGAAGGTATTTGGTCACAGTTTGATGGTGTGGCTACTATTTTTGAAGACGAAACTGTTCCTTCTACCAATGTTATCGGTATGGCAATTGGAACATACACGTATGTATGGACAGTTTCAAATGGTACTTGTCCAAGCGTTTCTGACACAATCGATATAACGATTCTCCCCTATCCTAACCCTGGAATTATGGCTAATCGCACCGAAGGCTGTGCTCCACTTGAAGTGGCTTTCACCAATGTGTCTGAACCAACTGGAGACGATTGTTATTGGGAGTTTGGCGATGGAAGTTTCTCAGAAGAATGTGGTGACTTAGTTCATACCTTTGGACCTGGAACTTATGATATTACACTAACAGTTACTTCAGAAGGATGTACCTCGAGTTTAACACTTGAAGATTTGATTTATGTATCTCCTGTTCCAGTTGCAGATTTTATTCCGCTGCCGACGACGATAGACATTACCAATACAACGGTTGATTTTAGAAACACTTCGATTAATGGAACGACCTATTATTGGGATTTTGGTGACGGTTCTGGTGGTTCGGGAGAATTTGAACCATCGCACACCTATCCAGAAGTCATTGATGGTGTATACGATGTTTCGCTCATTGTAACGAATGATCTGGGCTGTGCTGATACAGTTTACGGACGAGTTGCCTACCAAGATTTGCTAATTTTCTACGTTCCCAACGCTGTAACGGTTGACAATACTGGTTTCAATGACACATTTAAGCCTGTATTTACATCCCGCGTAGACCCTGCAGATTTTCACATGATGATTTTTAATCGATGGGGCGAAATGCTTTTCGAAACTTACGATTTAAACGAGGGGTGGGATTGTATCTATAACGGTGTGGTTGTTCAGGATGGTGTTTACGTTTGGAAAATTGACTTCGGGGACACCATTGACGATAAACAATACGAATTCCAAGGGCACGTAACGGTGTTGCATTAGTGCCCTTGAAAGTCATACCTCTACTCCATGACCAACTTCTCCGGTAATTTACCAGCTTTTATTGCTGACTCAATAGCTATTAGATAGTTTTTTAATTGATCGATATACGGTTTAAAATCAGTAGAAAATTTATTGTCGTTTGTTTTTTGAATGGCACGGAGTGTTTCCTTAATTTGCTTTTTAGCTCCTTCGTACTCTCCGTTCTCGCATAAATCGGCAATCACTTTGTTACATTGGTTAATGACAGCTAATGTATACACTCGTTTTTGCTGTTCTGTTTTCACTAATGCTAAATCCGTTTCATCCGTCCACTCCAAAGTCATTTCTCTTGTAATAGTTACAGGAATCCGTTTCTGTTCGTCAAAATAGGACATTGTGATAATAACTGGTTGATTGGCTATGGCCGGAGTTGGGTTATCCAATTTAAATTTCAACAAAGCCGTTTGATTCATTGAGGTGAAGATATTTGCTAAACCGAACCGAACAAAATCCTTCCCTTCATCCAAAACTGGGATACCATGTAATTGTTCAAATACAATTTTGTTATTGTATGTGACTTTCACCTTTACATCACTCGCCAAAGGATACATCAAACTCTCAAACTCTTTTTTGAAAGCATCTGTCAAAGCCATATTATCAATCTCTTGATGTGCCATACCTCCACTGTACTGACTGAGCAAGGTCAAGAGATTATGGTTATAACCCGACCCTATGCCAATGGTTGAAACACTAATACCTTTTCCAAAATACTCTTGCGATAACTGCAAGATATCATCTACAGGTTTAGATCCATATCCATCTGTCAGTAGAATGACTCGATTAGTGGCAGCGGGATTAAAAGCTTTCTTCAAATCTTTATAACCCAATTTTAGCCCCTCAAAAATACTAGTCCCTCCTTCTGCTTCAATAGCATAAACAACATCTTTTAAACGATCCTTGTCGGTTGGTGCAAAAGGATAAGCAATCGCTGCTTTCGTATCAAAAACGATGAGGCTCACTTTATCTTCAGGTCGCAACTCTTCAATCACATTCCGCATAGCGTATTTCAGAATATCTATTCTCTCGAATGACATAGAACCGCTCTTGTCAAGGACAAATACGAGGTTGACCGGCTTTCCCGTTTGCTGAGGCTGATATCCAGACTTTACTGAAAACCCCATTTCCAGAATTGCTTCTTGCGATCCACTACCAATTTTATTATGGCCCCAATGGGTATGAAAATTAATCAGATTATCGTCAGGTGTATCTTCGTACTGACCTGTTAATACATTGTTTAAATCATACGTTTTCAGCTCCTCATTTGTCGGTAAATATCGCTCTGGATGCGCTAAACGCTCATCGGGATGATAATCGACGATCAAGATCATGCGCTCAGTACTTTCTTCTGCCGTTAAGTCAATGGTTTTGGCATTTTCATGGAACTTAAGGTTTACCGAATAGTCATAACCTCTTGGCAACATAAAGTCAACCTGCCCCTCTTGGTCTGTATACCCTAAATATTGCTTATTTGAATTTGCCTGTCGAATGATAACGGGTTGATTCGCTGGATTCCCATTTTCTTTTCGAACCATCAATTCGACTAATACACGACCGGAAACACGCTTTTGATCATAGTTTAATTTTTGAATTGTAAACCCATCTTTGTTGACATGCTCTGAAAAATCCTTTCGACTGAATTGATACGTGATTTCAATACGGCTTGTATCAGCTGGAATGGCAATTTTTGCGAATCCCTCTTCTCCATCCACATCCAATTCGTACAAACCTGGTTCAACCTCAAAACATGCATGCCCGTTTCCATCTGACAAGGTCAGATATTTCATCGCTTGAGAGCTGCTAACCAAATTCACGGGGATAGCTCCCCATGGCGTTCCTACACGATCTAATAATGTTATTGCGAGCAAGCATTTACCTTCAGACACGACATGATGATAAGGCCAATTCGTTCGGTTTTCTTGCATTTGTACATCCGTTCTATCTGCTAATGGCGTATTATTCCGATTCCATGTTGCCGTATCTAAAACAGCAAAACCTTCGTCTTCTCTTGCTCCGTCTGTTGGTATATCAACAAACTCAACAGCTTTCATATCACCGACATTGATAGACCAACGTTCACCTTTGGTTAAATGAATTTTAGCAACGCCATTACTATTGGTGTAAAAAACCGCATAATCAAAAGTTGTCGTTTCAACCGCTGTTACACGAACTCCCGGTTGTGGTTTTTGATTCGGAGAATTGACCTGAAAATTGTAAAAAAGTTCTGACTGTGCGAAGCTGATTTGCCCGAGACAAGATACTAAGATTCCTGCCCATAAAAAGACCTGCTTTTTCATAGGGATTTTGTTTTTTGAGATTAAACTTGAGTTGGTTTATAAGTGTAATGTTCTGATGTAAAATTGGTTACAATTAACTTGGAAAAATCCGTAAAACCTATAAAAATGTAGCTTCTCAGCTACTTAAACATCAAGGTCAAATAGATTTAAAAACAAAAAAAACGACCTGTTTCGAGATCGGTTTTTTTTATTGATAAAAAAAACTACCCCATTTATGGAGATGTAATCAAAACTAAAAAGCCTGGCTCCATTTATTGGAGCCAGGCTTCAGAGTCAATTTAATTGGTCAAAAATGATTCTATTGCTTAACCAACTGAATTACTCTTGTACCATTTATTGTTGATACAGATAATAAATAAACACCGTCTGCTAATTCTGAAAGATCTAGTTCTTCTAATTCAGAGGCAGATCCAGTTGTTAATTGAGCTCCATCTGTAGACAGTAATGTGTAACTGAATTTTCCATTTGTTTGAATTGTCACATGGTCAACTGTTGGATTAGGATATACCGTTAAAAATAAATCGCCAGAATCAATTCCTAATTGCGTCCCAACATCGATAGTAGCAGTGCCGGTACATCCCGCTTCATCTTCTACAACAACAACATACGTTCCGCCTGCTATATCAGTCAAATCTTCCGTATCGTCAAAATCTCCAGTCCCATCGTTATCCCAATCAAACGAATAAGCAGGGTTTCCACCTGTAACAGTAATGTCAATTGACGCATCACTACCCATCATTTCATCTTCCGCTACATATGTAATTTCGATCGCTTCGAATACAGTAACATCAACACTCGCAGTATCCGTACAACCGTTTTCATCTGTACCGGTTACGAAGAAATTCATTTCACCAGTCATGTCGGGTGTATATGAATCACCATCAACAACATCTCCTTCCCATTCATAAGTAACTGCTCCTCCACCTGTTAAAACAATTGATTCACCTATGCAGATCTCATTATCATCAACATTGGCAGTAACATCCGGGATCGCATTTACCATTACTTCAACAACGGATTCATATACACAACCCGTCGTTTCATCTATACCTTCTACCGTAAATGTATTTAATCCTTCTGATTCAATTGTATAAGGATCCCCGGCGACAACGTCACCAGGCGTCCATGTATAAGAATCAGCACCTGATACTGAGAAGACCACTGACTCTCCAGCACAAATAACTTCGAGATCGACACTCGCTGCAACTTCAGGCAGTTCATTTACAATGATATCCACTGAATATCCACAATCAAGCTCAGCATCACTCGTCGCCGTATAAGTAATAGATCCGGCTGTCTCAGGAGTGAAAGGTTCTCCATTTATAACGCCACCATCCCATGTTATCGTTCCACCTCCTTCAGAGATCGCATCTAACGTGAAAGACTCTCCGAGGCAGATTTCTTCATCAGAAACAGTTACCGATAATGGTGTACAGATTTCATCAATTGTAACCTCTCCAAGACCAGCGTTTGCCGCCGCAACATTATCCTGCGCATCGCCAATGTTATACGAGCCTCCTGCTCCTCCGCCACCGGTTCCCCAGCCACTAGCCATATCAACTCCTCCACCTCCAGAGTATCCACCTCCAGCACCACCCGCATAGGTAGTACCATAACTTCCTTTACAAGGCATTGCACCTCCTGGTGATCCTGCACCTGCTGAACCAGCTGAAAGCCAACCTCCGCCGCCTCCAGTACCCCAAGCACCTGTTCCAGCTCCACCACCATTTCCACCCGTTCCCGGTGCACCATCCGTATATCCGTCATGGCTAATAGATGCTGTTCCGTCATTGGTTGTCGGAGCCCCAGCACCCACTTTACTATGGGTAGCTCCGCCACCACCACCAGCAACGATTAACAATGTTCCAGTCGTTGTATTTTCGGCCCATGAACCATCTCCACCGGCTTTAATACCTGCTGAATTTCCACCAGCATAAACAGTAATAACATCACCTGGATTTACATCGAACTCACCATACATAATGGCACCGTTTCCTCCAACTGCCGGTGACCCGTCTAAGCCTTTAGACCCTTTAGCTTCAATTGAAATTAAGGTTACACCGTCAGGGACAGTATACGTTTCTGTAGCTCCTGTATAGGAAAATACAGTTTGCGCTTGAACCGTTTGGTTTACCATAAAGGCAAAGGCCAAACCAAGCCCTAATTTTAAGTAATTCTTAGTCATAAATAAAAGATTTGGTTTTAGTCCCAAGGTAAGGAGTACGGCCTTCTTAGTAAAAAGAAAGTACATGACAAATATCATGTGTGTACATGACATTTGTCATGTAACTTTAACTCTGTCAAAACCTTTAATGATGATCTCTGAGCGAATATTGACGATTGAGCAACGCCTTGGCAAAAGGCAAAAAAAAATACCAACCTGTTTCCAGATTGGGATTTAATATTAATCAAGGTTATTGCCTTATTTCTTCACAACACGGTAAACTGCTACTTCTCTGTCGTTAGCAGCAATGCGCAAGATGTAAATACCTGAATTCAATTCTGATACATTCAATCCTTTTGCACCGTTTGGTGTAATCTGCACAGATTGAACCGCCTTACCATTCAAATCGAAGACCGTAGCAATCAAATCAGTTTCAGCACCAGTCTGATAAGTTGTACTTTAATGAAAAAGCTGCATCTTAGCATCAAACTATGAAAATATTAAAAGTTGTCCAATGAATGGGGAGGGGCATGAAATGATTTAGAACTCATTTCAGAACTAAAAACCACAATGCACAATATCAAAGTAGAGGAACAATTAGAAAATAATAAACCATAACCACACAGCTTCCAAACCATTGATTTGAGTTTGGAACCTATTTTGCCTTTTGATTGATAGTGGAATTTTTATTGGTTAGTTCATCATATCGACCTTCTTTAAGATCTTTTAATTGATTCTTTGCAATTTGGTATTGTAGCAGTTATTTAGAATAATGCAATTTGGTTATTTAGAATTATGACATTTATCAAAAGCAAATTTCAATGTAGATAAAGGTTTCAGGACAAAATTGTAACAAAATGTAATGATTTTGGATGTTTTAATATAACCAGTAATTACGATGATTTACAAAAACTTTATTGTTGTTAATTATGTTATTCAAATGTCGGTTTCGTCTTTTTTGCATCGTTTTTTGTTTAATTCTTCGTCGTTGTCGTAAGATTTCTTCATTTCGTTCAAAATATACATCTGAGGTCGTTAAATTTTGCAAGGATTCATGGTGCCTTTCGGGAAGTTTTTGTACTAAACTAGAGTTTTCATATCAATTGAAAATTTCCGATTTTTTTATTCCCGTTTCTCTTTAAAAATAAACGAATTACATCAAAAATTGTATTAGATCGAAAAGTTCGTTAAACTTTATTTAAATAGTCATAAATAATTGAAGACTCACAGTATGAAAAGATTTGTTTAACTATATACTGACAATTAAATCAAATTTTTTGATTTATATTCTACAACTAAAAAACTCTGATCATCGACTTGAAAATTATCTCCTTTCCAAGTTCTCATAAAACTTTTTATGAAGTTTATTCTTTGATCAAATGGTTGTTCTATTGTTTTATTCAATAAGTTCTCAAATCCTTTTTTCTTTAATTTCTTACCTTTTTCACCACCAAATTGATCACGAATTCCATCACTTGCTATGTAGATTACATCACCGTCTTGCAGCGATATTATTTGTGATTCGAAATTTTCTAAGTTATTACCCTCTAAAGACAAACTAAATCTATTCGGAGAATACTCTTTTAGCTCTTTAGCTCTTTGAATATAAATTGGAATATTGGCACCACAAAATTCTAATTCATTCTTAACATTGTCAATCGATAACAATGCACCATCTAGACCGACATTAATACCTTCATTTGAATCTTGAGATGTTTGCAATATTATATCATCACGAAGTTTACTCATTATTTGTATCAGAGATTTGCTTGGTTGTAATCTCTGCGAAATAAGAGAATTTACCATAACTGTTAACAAACTTGCAGAAACACCATGACCTGTACAATCTCCGAATAATATATATGTTTTTTCACGTAATATGTCAGCCCAAATAAAATCACCACTTACAACAGAATGAGGAATATTAATGTATTGAGCTGGATAGTTGCTATTTATATTTCTAATTGCTTTTGATTCTATTGCATCTTGAATACTTCTAGCAAACCTGATATTTTCGTGCAAACTTTTATTTTTTTCTCTAATCTCATTAACCTGGAACTCAACTTGTTTATTAAGTTCCTTATTTAGATTAAGAAGTTTAACCTCCTTCTCATGAATTTGATTAATATAATCAGTAATTTTAACCGCATAAACGTTGAAATAAAATTTATCCAAAATAGGAATAAAACTGACATAATATGAGTCACCTGCTATTTGTAATTCTTCGTTTATTGGTTTTCTGATTTCACAAAGATGATCAATTTTATCTCTGACTAATTTAAGAACTCTTTTTCTCTCGGAATGATTCAAATTTTTGAAAAATTGCTTTGTAGTCAAGTTTGCATAAGATATACTATTATTTTTATGCATCCTTAAAATTAATCCAGGGTTTTCTTCAGGAAATCTGGAAATTGATTCTAACAAATTTTCTTTTTCTTTTAACGAAGTAAGATCATTTATCGTAGCCGAAAAATACTCTTCACCAAAAATTTTCAACTTTGTTAATTTTAATTTTATTGGAAAAACTTCTCCATTGGATTTTAAACCTTCAAGTTCAACCTCACCCTTTCCTATAACTCTAGTTTCTCCTGATTTGTTATGTCTTTCAATACCGCCTTGGTGTGCTTGACGATATTTAGACGGCATAATTTGTGTAACATTTAAACCCAAAATTTGATTACGCTCAACATCAAAAAGCTGACAGAACTTAGTGTTTACTTTTAATATTTTACCATATCTATTTGAAATACAAACAGCACTAATATCTTGTTCTATAAAGTCATCATACTTTCTAGTAACCATATCTATATATTTTCTACGAAGAAAACCTAACATACCACAAATTATTATTTTTTTACAACGGTAAATTACTAAATTCTAAACATTCCTTAAGGAAAAGTTATGGTTTTCACAAAGTAACTTGAATAAAAGTCACCCATTGTCAAATTTTGAGCCTTTAATTGTAAATTAGCAAAAGCCCTTTTGGTAGACTTTGGTTTGAAGATATTCATTTCATTATCAAATCTGTAAGTTATGAGACCTAAAAGTCTTAACTAATACAAATATTACTTTTTTTCAATAACTTACATACTGATATAGATTAGGTTTTGATATATCCATCATTTCGCATATTTCCATAACAGTATGCTTTTTTGCATGATAATATAATTCCCCCTATTTTTAGGACAACTGATTAAGTTGTAATTTTAAAAACTAGATATGGGAAATAAGAGAAGAAATTTTAGTGCATCTTTCAAATCAAAAGTAGCAATAGAGGCTATTAAGGAGCACTCAATTATTCAAGAATTAGCTAAAAAACATCAGTTGCATCCAAATCAGATAACTAAAGAGAAGTCTGATTTTCTAGCGAATGCATCATCAGTTTTCGAAAAAGAAGGTAAAAGTAAAGATCGTGAATACAACTCCGAGAAGCTCTATAAAACGATAGGAGAGTTAAAAGTGGAGAATGATTTTTAAAAAAAGTCTTGGGAAAATGAGCGCTGTGGAAAAGAGGCGTCTAGCAGTAAAGGCTCACCCAAGATTAAGCCTTAGAAAGCGTTGTGACACTCTAGGTATTAGTAGATCAAGAGTTTATTATAGGCCTAATGGGGAAAGTGCTTTGAATGAACAATTAATGAAAATTATTGACAAGCACTTTTTGTTACATCCTTATTACGATCCAGAGCGAATGAAAGATTATTTAAATCTGGATTTGGGATATCATGTGAATATAAAGCGTGTTCAAAGATTATATAAGGTGATGAATTTAAAAACAATTTATACTGCTCCTAGGACAACTACCCGGGAACCAGGCAAGTATATTTTTCCGTACTTGCTAAGAAATTTAGAGGTTGATCGACCTAATCAGGTATGGCAAACAGACATATCATATATTCCAATGGCTAAAGGATTTATGTATTTAGCAGCGATTATTGATGTCTATAGTGGTAAAATTATATGTTGGAGTACATCCTGTACCATGACAAAAGAATGGTGTATTGAACTCTTAGAAGATGCCATCAAAATACATGGTAAACCTGAGATACATAACTCTGATCAAGGATCTCAATATACTAGTAATGAATACGTTGAAGTGTTGAAAAATAATGACATACAAATTTCTATGGATGGACGCGGTAGAGCACTTGACAATGTATACATCGAACGGTTCTGGCGTTCTATTAAACAAGAGAAAATCTATCTCAATCCACCAAACGGAGGTGTTGATTTAATGAACAAGGTTAGGGAATACGTAACTTTTTATAATACGGAAAGAAGACATACTGAAATTGGAAAAGTTCCACCTGATAAGTTGTACTTTAATGAAAAAGCTGCATCTTAGCATCAAACTATGAAAATGTTATAAGTTGTCCAATGAATGGTGAGGGGCATGTTGTAAGCAAGAAAGATTAAGAGCTGATCTAGTAAATGAGAAAACAGTTGAGTTTTTAAAGGAGATTTCTTTTGATGAAGATGCTGCAAAACTTTATAGTGAAGTCCTAAGAGATGTTTTTAAAGAAAAGGTGGCGACAATACTAGCGATGTCAACAAGCTGAAAAAAGAGCTTAATACAGCTAAAGAAAGACTTGAGAGAGCTCAAACATTATTGATTGATGGTGCTATAGAGGCGGATGATTACCAATCAATGAGGATAAGATATGAAGGTGAAAAAGCAGCGTTGGAAAATAGAATTAAGATTATTAAAGGAACAGGTTCAAATTTTGAGGGATACTTGAATTACGGAATTAATATTCTTTCAAACCTTTATAAATTCTACGTTGCAGGAAATATCAGAGAGAAACAAAAAATATTGGGTTCGATATTTCCCGGAAATCTAATTTTTTCAAAAACAGAAGTTCGAACCCCAAGAATAAATTCTGTAATAGCTTCCATTTTGTTGAAATACAATTAGTTATTAAAAGACGCAACAGGTCATTTTTTTTTAAAACCTGACCTGTTGCATTTGGTGGAGTCGGAGGTTCTACAACTATAATCTGAAACCCTTTATTTATAGTAGTTTATTATTGTGTAAAACAAAATAAAGTCTATTTTTGTTTCACACAAGTTTTACACAATGACGATAACTCCTTACTTGAAGAAACGTTTATCATCTGATAATTACGGTATTATCAATATCAGAGTAACCAATAATCGTAAGTCTGAATATATTTCTCTTAAAATATCCCTTCAGGAAAGGTTTTGGAATCCAAAAAGAAAAGAGGTTCGTTCAACACATCCTGATTCAGAGGAACTGAATCAGAAAATACAAGATGAAATAGACAACCTTAAAAAGGAACGTGATATTAAGGACAGTAAGGAGATAAAGAAGAATGTCAAGAAATCATTCTTAGAGTACTTTCAATCTTATCTTGTTCGTTTACAGAAACAAGGGAAGTATGGTTCCTATAAAAAGTATAACACAACATATCTTCATTTAACTGAGTTCCAAAAAGAAAATAATAAGTCAGATATTTTGTTTGCTGAAATTGATTTTAACTGGATTGAAAGTTTTGAAGAATACCTAATCTTAAAAAATTTAAAAACAAATACTCGAAACAATTATCTCAAGTGTTGTCAGAGACTCTTTCTATTATCAGTGAAAGAGAAAGTTTATCGAACGATTGAAAATCCATTTCTAAGTTTTTCATTCAAAAGAAAACCAGTTGAAAAAAGAAGACTATCAATTCGTCAAGTTCAATCGATGATTAGTAGTGATGTTGAATTCGGAAGTTTAACTTATGAAACTAGGGTTAAATTTTTAATACAGATATATGGTCAGGGTTTAAGGGTTAGTGATTTGTTTACACTCAGGTTTAAGAATATTGATTTTGATGGACACTTAAGTAGAATTAATTTTTTTCAATACAAAACGAAGAAGAGACATTCTATACAATTGAGTTATGAACTATTAAGACAAATCTTTTACTTCTTCGATAAGGAGTTATACAGGGAAATGTACTACACTAGAAAGTACTCTTTTATATGGAAAGAAAAGGAGTATTCGTGGACACTACCTCACATTGAGAAGGAATTAAAAAGGTTGAGAGATATTTCCTTAAAAGAAGGGAAAGATCACTGGAACATATTAGGTACTAAGGTTTATACAATACTTGGAGATTTATTCATTGAACAGTTAAATAAACTCAAAGAATATTCAATGAACAACCCTAATAAGTTTATTATTCCTTGGTTAAATGAGAGATACTATGAAGAAGTAGAGTTTAATGATAGTACTGTTCTTACAAAGAAACAATACAATCATCTACAAAGTAGAATTACGGTATACAATCGAAACCTAAAAAGACTTGAACCTCTGACTGGAACCATTATCAGAATCACTTCACATACACCTCGACATACATACACCAATCTTTTATTAGGAGAGAATACAGATGTATATTCAATCTCAAAGTCACTAGGTCATTCTAAACTCTCAATAACAGAAAACTACCTGAATGACTTCGACAAGGATAAAGTAGATGATGACAATACTGAAATGTTTAGAAAGATGAATTTGACAAGAATGATTCTTCCACCTACTAAAATCTAAACACTCAAACTATCATATACATTATGAATCTCTTGTTCTCTGAGATATAAAAAAAGAGGTCATTTAGTAATGACCTCTTTTCACTAATTAATAATATCTATTATTTCGTCTTATTAAACTTAATTCGTTGATTGTCGTTTATCAATAGTTGGTACATACCATTACTTAAATTGGAAACGTCAACTTTTGAAGTAAATGTATCTGATAATATCAATCGACCATTCAAATCAAAAATTTTAACTGATTCAACATTATCTCCTGAAATATTCAAGAAATCTGTCGTTGGGTTAGGATAAACTGAGTATGATGGAATTGATTCTGGTTCAATCGAAGCAGATAACCCATTATAGATACTAGTGATTTCGTTTGAATTTAGTGCTCTATTGTATATACAGATATCGTCAAGTTTCCCTGTAAATCCTGAAGTAACCGATGTTACGGCACCACTCGGAGGACTATGTGTTCCCAATGAAAGATTTATCTCTTGTAAAGATGATAACTGATCATTTAGTCTATCATTGCATGAAACACTATTTCTTAATACTCCATTAACGTAAATATCAATATTGGAAATTGTTTTAACAATTGTAACGTTATGCCAATTGCTTAGAGACAAGGTATGGTTGGAAACCCCACTTTCTTGATATCCTGACTCGAATTGACAAGCTGAACCAACTTTGTATTCATAGTTATTGTCAATCATCCCTTTGAACGCATGCATGCCTGTACCACCCTGACAATCAAATTGATAATTTGTTGTTACAAATAAAAAACTTACGGCGTCTCCGGTTGTCTCAGGATAAATCCAGAATGAGTAAGAAAAATCTTGACTCAAATCGATTGCCATACCAGATGTCCCCGTAAATACCATATTGTCAGTATTGTCGTCAAAATAATATGCTGAAGAAGGAGAAGAAAATCTGTCATCTACAATTTGACAATTTGTGTTTGAAAGATGATACCCATTACCACTCTCGTCATTAGAATTAGAATTGAAAGGATACCAAGCTTTTAAGCCATTAGTAGGAATGTACTGTGGAACTTGTGTGAACGAAACGAACGAACTCAGACATAAAGTACAAAATAGTAGTTTTCTTTTCATAGGTTTTGATTTTATAGTTGGTCAAATTTCCGAAAAAAAAACTAAACACTCAAACTATCATATACATTATGAATCTCTTGTTCTCTGATACCCAAGTATCTCTTTGTGATACTCATACTTGAGTGACCAAACAAGTCCATCAATAATACAAGACTTTGATTTGAGTAATTATTCATCTCCATAACTCTTCTCCCTAGAGTCTTTCTGAAGGTGTGTGTTGAAACATTACCAGATACTTTAATTCGATAGTATTGAACAATCTCCTTTAACTTAACATTGACATAAGATTTGTCAATCGTCTTTGTACCAAAACGATTCAAGAATATTTGTTCGTTGAGGTTTTGAACATTAGACTTCTTGACGATTCTTTCTACAATCTCTCTTAGATCCTTGTTCACTTTTATACTTCGAACTTTTTTAGTCTTTTGTTCTTGAATCTGAAAAGTATCAGATTCTAATAAATCACTATATCTCAGTGTAAGAAGGTCTGAGATTCTCAATCCAGTAAAAACACCTATTGATATAAGAAGACAGAACTTGTAGTTCTCATCTTTTTCGAGTTTTGTAATGAGATAAATAAAATCATTCCACTCTAGGTAAGTCGTTGTTGTATTTTGTCCTTTTCTACTCATATCCTAAAAGTAAGGAAGGATATTATACTTACCTAATTTAAATGACAAAAGTATAAGTTAAAATAGTAAAAAATATATAACTACTTGATTATCAATACATTTAAACTTATACTTCTGTCAAAAGTGTAAGTTGTGTTTTTTACGACACCACTCTCCACAAAGTACCGTGGTCTTTTTTTGATGAAACGTTGAACTTAACCTTCATCTTCCCATTGAGAATTAACTTTGATACTGAGTTAATATCAATGTCTCGGTTATTTGAGTTTTTGATTTGAAGAGATTTAACCAACTCTTCAAGTTTCCAAGAACTCATTGGAAAAACAGTACCGTTAATGGTGATATCCAACAATACTTTATCGTTAGATAATCTCAACTGAAACCCATAACCGTTGTAGTAAGTTTTAGACAAACTTGAGATATAATTTGGTTTGAAACTATAACTACCATTATGATAGACACCAAAACGACTACTTAACAATGAGACCATTGAGATCCCGTGAAGTTTGTCCGGATGTTTATAGAATGTTTTACCAGATAATTTGATAAAACTTGTGGTAGTTGATTGTTTGAGGAAGATTTGTGGAAAGGAAATCCACGAATCAAAAATTGAGTTAATAATTGTGTATAGTAATCTCACCTCAGTAGATGAGTATTTTTGTTTTCAACCGATAAAATGGTGATGATTAGTCAATTCGAATAAAGTCGAAATAAAACTCCTAATTCATTGACATACACAAATATAAGTCGATAATAGTTTGAAAAAAAGGTCTGAAAATTTGGAAATTTCAGACCACTGATGAACACTGGGAATATTTTTTCAAAAAAAAATAAATTATTTCGATTTTATGTTTTCAATCAAATTTCTTTAATGAGTTCTCCTTGTTCAAATTTTCCCGAATCATCTTTCTCCAATAGGTAATAAGACTTTGTGTCTATACTAGACACATTTCCTATATGAATATCATACTCACCATCAAGAATTTCTCTTATGTAAATATCGTGTTTCGGAAAGTACCAATCATTAGTTTCAATACCGTGAAGACGTCTGACAATTTCACAATCAGAATCTATCTGTTCAACTTCTCCAACGAAATTTACTTTTTCACTGATTTCATCATCTGAAAATCCTGACTCTCTCAAATATGAACCCAACTCATCATATATCTCCATTGACATATATGATTCAATGAAAATTTGAACAATTTTTTTTCCGATTGATAACTTGTCTTCTTTCATTTTATGATTGTTAATTGAAAGTAAATATATGAACGAAAACTTTTCTGAAATAATTAAAAAGAAGAAAATCAATATCATATTTCTAAATAGACATTTCTATTCAGTGTGAAACAATTAACATTTCGACTAAAAATCCACACGAAATTTGTACCTTTCCGACTTTGAAAAAACACTGAATTTAATAAGACGGATAGGGTATGTCAAACCATCAAGAAATATCAAGTTTTATCTGGAATGTCTGTGATGACGTTCTTAGGGGATTGTTCAAACAACACGAATACGGAGATGTAATTCTTCCTTTTGTCGTTCTGAGAAGATTAGACTGTGTAATTGAACCAAAGAAAGATGATATCATTAAACTTTACAATGAGTTGAAAGATGAGGTTGACCCTACACCGATTATCAAAAAACAAACTGGGTTAAAGTTCTTTAACACATCTAATTTCGATTTACAGAGACTAAAAGGAGATCCAAACAGTTTGAAAGTCAATTTCCCAAACTACCTCAACGGTTTCAGTCAAAATGTATTTGAGATACTTGAGAATTTTCAATTGGAAAAACCAGTAGAGAAACTCCTGAAGAATAATAAACTCTATTTACTCATTGACAAGTTCACTGAAGTTGATTTACACCCGAATGTAGTTGACAATCACACGATGGGTCAGATCTTCGAAGAATTGTTGAGAAAGTTCTCTGAGATGTCAAATGAGACAAGTGGAGAACACTATACACCTAGAGACGTTGTAAAACTCTTGGTTTCTATGGTCTTTTCTGAAAATCAAGACAACCTTAAAGGAGACGGAATCATTCGTTCAATCTTTGACCCTTGTTGTGGTACCGGTGGTATGTTGACAATAGGTAAAGAATGGATTCAAGAGAATGTTGATTCTAAAGTAAGAGTAAATCTATACGGTCAAGAATTAAACCCTCATACTTACTCAATTTGTAAGTCAGATATGTTGATATCTGATGAAGACCCTGACAATATTAAACTAGGTTCATCTCTTTCGAATGACCACTTCGAAGGTAGGAAGTTTGACTATATGATTACAAACCCACCATTTGGTGTGAGTTGGAAGAGTGAGAAAGACTTCATCGAAGAAGAGTCTAAAAATCCACTTGGTAGATTCTCAGTAGGAACACCAAGAACATCTGACGGTTCTTTATTATTCCTACAACACCTTGTTTCTAAAATGAAAGATGAAGGTTCTCGAATCGGAATTGTATTTAATGGTTCTCCTTTGTTTACTGGAGACTCTGGAAGTGGTGAGAGTGAAATAAGAAGATGGATAATTGATAATGATTGGTTAGAGTGTATCGTATCTCTTCCTGACCAACTATTTTTTAACACTGGTATCTCAACTTACATTTGGATCGTTTCGAATACAAAGAATTCTAGTAGAAAAGGAAAAGTTCAATTGATTGATGGTTCCAGTTTCTACAAGTCAATGAAAAAGTCTCTAGGTAGTAAACGTAAAGAGATTTCAGATGTTCAAACTTCAGAACTGGTAAAACACTATCACAATTTTGAAGAAAACGAATTCTCAAAGATTTTTGACAATGAATTCTTCGGTTACACAAAGGTTACTATCGAACAACCTCAGAAAGATGAGAAAGGAAACGTTGTTAAAGACAAAAAAGGAAATGTAAAAACAGATACGTCTTTACGAGACACAGAAAGAGTTCCTCTTACAGAAGATATTGAAGAGTATTTCGAAAGAGAAGTGAAACCTCATCTATCTGAAAGTTGGATGGATAGAGATAAAGATAAAGTGGGTTATGAAATTAACTTCACAAAGTACTTCTACCAATACAAACCTTTAAGAAGTCTTGAAGAGATTACAAAAGACTTAATAGAACTTGAAAAATTAAGTGATGGAATCTTTAATGAAATAATTAATGAAGAGATATAGTTCATATAAAGATTCAGGTGTTGATTGGATTCGTGAAATACCTACTCATTGGGGTAAAAATAGAATTAAACACATAGTGGACTATGTAAATGGATATTCTTTTAAAAGTGATGACTTCGATAAAGAAAAAGAAATTCCTGTTATAAGGATTGGTGATGTTGGTAATGAAATCGACTTCAAGAAGTGTGTTAAAGTTGATAGGGAATTTTTAGAATCTAAAAGTGACTTCGTTGTTAGGAAGAATGATATATTAATTGGTCTTACGGGAGGAACGATAGGTAAATCGGGAAGATATAGATATGAAACCCCTTCCTTGTTGAACCAAAGAGTAGGTTTACTTAGAAATACAAACAAAGTTCTAAATGGACTTCTGTTCTATTATGTTCAATCTGAAATATTCATGAGGTACATCCTTTTCGATTGTTATGGAGGAGGTCAAGATAATATTGGTATGGGGGATATTCTTCAAATGGTTTTCCCATTACCACCTATATCAGAACAAAAACAAATCGTTGAATATCTCGATTCAAAGACTGAAAAGATTGATAACCTCATCAAGTATAAAGAAGATAAAATTGAACTCTTAAAAGAACAGAGAATAGGTCTTATTAATCACGTTGTTACTAAAGGACTGAATGATAATGTCGAATATAGTTCATCAGATGAAAGGTGGTTCGAGAGATATCCAAAACATTGGGATTGTGTTCATTTTGGAGTGATTTGTAATTTACAACAAGGATTACAGATTCCTTTTGATGATAGGTTTTTTGAGAAAGTTGAGAACTCTTATGAGTATATCACTACTCAATCAATTCATAAACCAGACCAACCAAGACAGTATGTTCAAAACCCTAAGGAATCTGTAATTTGTTATGAAGATGATATCATTTATGGAAGAACTGGAAATACTGGTGAAGTAGTTACAAATGTTCACGGTGTATTTCATAATAACTTTTTTAGGATTGACTTCAATAGAGAAGTTCTGAATAAAGATTTTTTAGTCTGGTACCTGAGTAATAACAGATTCCGAGAACACATTCTTCTTCTTTCAGGAACAACAACGATACCTGATTTGAATCACGGGAGTTTTTATTCAACTAGATGTTTAATTCCTCCATTGAATGAACAAGAACAGATTGTTAATCATTTGAATGAACGAACAAAGGAAATTGACGATCTGATATTAATGGAACAAAAGAAAATTGAATTGTTAAAAGAGTATAGACAATCAATAATTTCTGAAGTTGTAACTGGTAAAATAAGAGTGTGTCAAGAAGATAACTCAACCTTGGTTGAGACCATATAAAGAAGTTTGAAAATGAACAAACCAAACGAAGAACGATTCGAGAAACATATAGAACAGTCCTTACAGAAGTATGGATATGTTTCTCGTTTATATACAGAGTATGACAAGAACTCTTGTCAATTACAGGAAGAGTTAATTGAATTCATCAAATCAACTCAAGAAAAAGAATACCAGAAACTATATTCTCAGTTTGACACCTCAACAGATAAACAACTTTGTAAGGTTGTAAATGACCAAATATCAAAAAGAGGTATTGTTGAGGTTCTCCGTAAAGGTGTGAGTACTCGTGGTTGTTCGTTTGACCTAGTTTATTTTGAACCTAAGAGTGGATTGAATGAAGAACATCAAGAACTATATCAGAAGAATAGATTCGTCATTGTACGTCAATTAAAGTACTCTTCTAAGAATGAGAATTCAATAGATATGGTTCTATTCTTGAATGGAATTCCTATTATCACAATGGAACTCAAAAACCAGTTAACTGGTCAAACCATTTCTGATTCAGAAAAACAATACAAGAAAGATAGAACCCCTCTCGGTGAACCATTACTTCAGTTCAAAAGATGTCTCGTTCATTTTTGTGTAGATAATGACAAAGTTTCAATGACCACTCGACTAGGTGGTGATAAGACACGTTTTCTCCCATACAATAAAGGAATTGAGAATCCACTTGTCGAGAACGACTACAAGACTGAATACTTGTGGAATGAGATTTTAGTTCCAAACTCTTTACTTGATATCATTCAAAACTTTGTTCTTGTATCAGTTGAATCAAAGAAAGAATGGAATGATAAATTGAAGAAAGTTGTTGAAGAGAAAGATGAGGTATTAATATTTCCTCGTTATCATCAACTAGACGTTATTCGTAAACTGAGAAGTAAAGTAAGAGAAGAAGGTGTTGGTCATAATTATTTGATTCAACATACTACTGGATCTGGTAAGTCTTATTCAATTGGTTGGTTGTCTCATACACTTACGTCACTATACAGAACCAAAGAAGACAAGAAAAGAATGTTTGATACTATTCTTGTCATTACAGACAGAAAGGTTCTTGATAAACAACTTCAGAAAACACTGATGGATTTACAACAGACAGATGGTGTTGTCAATCCAGTTGATATCAACTCAAAACAACTTAAAGAGTACCTTGAAAAAGGGAAAGATATCATTATAACAACGATTCAAAAGTTCCCAGTTATTTCTGAAACAATCTCACAATTGAAAGGACAGACGTTTGGAGTGGTTATAGACGAGGTTCACTCATCTCAGAGTGGAGAAACATCTAAACACTTGAAAAAGTCTCTCTCAGTCGATTTAATTGAAGATGAAGAAGGGAATGTTGATTATGAAGAGATGATTCGTAAAGAAATCGAGTCAAGAGGTAAACAATCACACATTTCATTCTTCGGTTTTACTGGTACTCCAAAGAATAAGACTCTCGAACTATTTGGTAGAAAGAATGACAGTGGTGAATTCGAACCGTTTCATTCATATTCAATGAAACAATCAATTTTTGAAGGTTTTACTCTTGATGTGTTAGAACATTATACAACTTACAAGAGGTATTTCAAAGTTCGACAAACTGGAGAAGAAGATGTTGAACTTCCTGAGAGTAAAGTGATGAAACAACTAGTTGATTATGTTGATTCTCACGATGAGGTTATTCGTCAAAAAGTATCCATCATTCTAAATCACTTTGTAACTGTTACTTCAAAGAAAATAAATGGTCTGGGTAGAGGAATGGTGGTTGTTCGTTCAAGGAAACACTGTGTTCTTTTCTTTCAAGAGATGGTACGTCAAATGAAACAACGAGGACTGAATTATTCTTGTTTAGTTGGTTTTAGTGGTACTGTTTATTTACACGGAAAAGAATATACCGAGACTCAATTGAACAATGATAATGGAATGGAAGGTTCTGATATACCAAGTGGTTTGAAAGACCCTCGATTTAGAGTTTTAATTGTGTCAAACAAGTTTCAGACTGGGTTTGATGAACCATTGATTCATTCAATGTATGTAGATAAGAAACTGAGTGGTGTACAATGTGTTCAAACCCTATCAAGACTCAATAGAACTAAGACTGGTAAAACAGATACATTCGTTCTTGATTTCGTTAACGATCCAGAGGATATCGTGAACTCGTTTCAACCATTCTACAACTCAACAGTATTAACGGGAGAAACTGAACCTGATAAACTCTATGACCTTCAACACGAAATAGAATCATTTGGTCTTTACACAGAAGACCAGTTGAATAGATTCTGTAAAGAGTTTTACAGAGATACAGAGACAGATGAACTACTTCAACCAATCATCAATGAAGTTGTTGAGAAGTGGAAACAACTTGAAAACGAAGACCAACAAAAAGAGTTTAAGAGTAAGATTCAATCTTTCATAAGACTTTACTCATACATATCTCAAATAATGAGTTTTACTGAAGTTCAATGGGAGAAGATGTATATTTTCCTGAGATACCTCAACAAGAAATTACCAAAAGATAAAACAGAGAAAATTGACATCACTGATTCAGTCGATTTAGGTTCGTTGAGAATTCAAATGATGGGAGAATCAAGACTTTCTCTTGAAGATAAACCAGGAGAAATTGAACCAATGAGTCCTGAAGGTGGAGGTGGTGGAATTGAAGAAAGTCTAGACTTACTTTCTCATATCATTGAGAGAATTAATGAAGTCTATGGTATTGAACTTTCTGAAGAAGATAAACTCGACTTAAAGAATGTCTCTGAGAGAATCGGTAAGAATGAAGAACTCGAACTCGTTATGAATGGGAATAATTCAGAGGATGACAAGAAAGACTTCTTCAATAAATTACTTAAAGATGAGGTGTCTGAGTATTATGGTGATAGACTTGATTTCTATAAGAAGATAATGAATACAAAGGTCTTTCCTATGATACTTGAAGGTATGTATCGGGATTACAGTAGGGAACTTCGAAAGTAAATTCAAATATTTGACAAATAAAACGATGGTGAAGGTCTATACATCATTTGTTTGACGTGATAGGTCTTAAAGTCAAAGTCCAGTTCGTTTATACTATCATAATCTATTTTCTTTATAGATCTTGATTTATTCTTTTGAGATAGTAATTGAAGAATGATGTCATTCACCAATTGTGGTACAAAAACAAGTCCCTTATTACTTGATATAAATAAGTGAAAGTGAAGATTCATATTGATTTCTTCACCAACAATTGAGTTAATATGTTGTGACCAAAAGAAGTCTTCAGAAGTTTCGAAAAAACATACATACTGTATTAATTTATTTTCAACTCCATTCTTGTATTTGTACCCCAGTAATGACTGGGTATATAGTTTAACACCTCGTTTAATATGTTTTTTTAACTCGTTTAGAGTAAGGTTTGGATTATTTTGATTCTGTTGTATAACTAAGTAATGAAGTCTTCTTAAATCAAGTTTATTTATGTCCTCGAGTATTTCTTTTTGATGAGGTTTTAATTCAAATGTTCTCATTTTTTTTGATTAAAATTTATCTCATAGGACAATCATACCGAGTAATGTTTTCAAACCTCGGTATAATTGTCAATGAGTTGTCTTTTTACAGAAGACATAACTGAGACCCGTTAAGGTCTTATTTCAATCTTTCCATTTTAATTTTTAATTCGTCAATCTTAATTTTAATCCGTAATTCTTCTCTTTTCTTGTAATCGTCTTCAATACTTAATTTCCCTTTATTTTTCTCTATTGTGTCTTGTAACTTTCTTATTTTCTCGTAATTAACCATTTAATTCATTTTCCAATTTCTCTATTAATACCGTCTCCATTAAAGAGAACAACTTCTCTTGTGAATACAAGAATTGATTCTTATAGATAATGTCATTTGAAAAGTTGTGTCTTTTTATTTCTCTTTGAACTTTTGACCTTGATACTCCAAGAATTCTCTTCATAGTTTCAACGTCATAGTATCTTTTATCTTCTTCGTTTACGAAACTTAGTACTCTCATATTTTCTCTTTAATCTTTTGTATTCATTTAATAGTTCATCAATGATTTCATCATCTTCTTCATCGGATTGAGATTCTTCTTCATCTTGACCTTGAACCTCATCATCAAGTTCTTTTAGTAGTTTGATTTTTCTATTCTTTCTTAATTCCGGATCCTCAGATTCATCATCTGGAATTGGTGTTTCATCTTCAGGTAAGTCTTGACCTTCTTTAGAATACTTTTCAAGTATGAACTTTATGAAGTCTGTTTGTAGGTGTTTTCTCTTTTTTCTCATTAATCGTAATTCGTTTTTTAGTGAACTGTTTTGTTTCAGTTCATATAGTATTTATCGAATGAGAATAGAGTAGTTTAGAATAGGTGGATTGTTTATTGTGTTTTGTATATACAAAGGAGTACAGAATGAAAAAAAAGTGAAAATTGTTTTACACATTTGTTTCACACAAAATAAAAAACCTCAACATAATCAATACGTTGAGGTTAATTAATTGTGGAGCCGGAGGGGATCGAACCCTCGTCCTAACAATGAGTCTACAAGTTTTCTACATGTTTAGTTTATGATTGAACTTCAACACGTTGCTGGGCATAAACACCCCACACCGTATCTAGGCTACTTTGTCTCACTTCTGCATCGCAGCTCTACAAAAGCCAGATCAAAAGAATGATGCCTGTGACCCCAACTTAATGATCAGAAGTTGAGCAGACAGCGAGGTTCCCTTACTATACTTCGGGTGAACTAAGCGAATCTAAAATTCATTTAGATTACGCAGCCAACGCGTAAGAATTATTGTTGTCAATTATTCTTGTTACGAATACTTTTTACGAGGTATATCGCATTTCTCGACATGCTTACTTGCCTACCGCAGTTGCAGTCAAATCCAAGTCGGCCCCAAAGAACGAGCGACAAAATTACATAATAATTCCATCGCATCATCCCATTTCTGTAAGGAAATAGGATTTATTACTATTTTCGCAAAATCGATCCAAAGACAAATTGTCATGAATGAAATAAGATTAGCCGTAATTCGCGAAGGAAAAGTACCTCCGGACAAGCGCGTACCCTTGACACCACAGCAATGTGTTGAAGTAATGGAGAAATGGCCGCATGTGAAAGTAATTGTGCAAAAAAGTGAAGTACGTGCTTTTCCTGATAGCGCCTATTCATCATTGGATATACCAGTAGTTGAGGATATTTCTGATTGTGACATCATGATCGGTGTAAAAGAAGTGAATATCGAGGATTTAATTCCTTCAAAGAAATACTTATTCTTTTCACACACCTATAAAGAGCAACCTTATAACCGAAAGTTATTGCAAGCGATACTAGATCGTAAAATTCAATTGATCGACTATGAGGTAATGACAGATGAACGTGAAAGCCGTATTATTGGTTTTGGCCGTTATGCAGGAATTGTAGGATGCTATAACGGGTTTTTAGCGTATGGAAAAAAACACGGTTTATATGATTTAAAACCTGCCAACTTGTGCGAAGACCGTAAAGAAATGGAAGCCGAACTGGACAAGGTAAAGTTGCCAGCAGGAACCAAAATTGTTGCCACCGGATTTGGTCGTGTGGGATACGGAGCCCGCGAAATCTTTGATCGACTTGGTTTAAAAGAAGTGAAACCTGAGGCTTTTTTAAATGAAACCTTTAACGAGCCTGTTTATACTCAATTGCGTGTAGAAGACTATTATGCCAAAGCCGACGGCTCAGCTTTCGATAAATCGGCCTTTTTTGAAAGCGGTGAAGGACATATCTCAACTTTTCCAAGATATATGGAAGTGGCAAATATGTACATTGCCTGTCATTATTGGGATGCGAGTTCGCCTTTTATCTTTACAAGAGAAGATTTAAAATCAGATAAAGTTAAAATCTCAGTTGTTTCAGATATTTCATGTGATATCGACGGACCTGTAGCATCAACCATTCGGCCTTCAACCATTGCTGAACCACTTTATGGATATGATCCAATCAGTGAAAGCGAAGTTGATTTTATGCAAGAAGGCGCGATTGGTGTTCAGGCTGTAGACAATCTTCCGTGCGAATTACCTAAAGATGCTTCAGAGGATTTCGGAAATGAATTGATCAAGAATGTATTTCAAAGTCTGTTTGTTTCTGATGACAAAGGAATTATTGAAAGAGCCAGTGAAACGACGTTAGCAGGGAATCTAGCGCCAAGATACGCTTATTTAGAAGATTACTTGAAGGGGAAATGACCACTCCTTTCAGTTTAGACTGTTAATTTTTTAAAATAATTTTCTATTTTAGGTGCTACCATGTAACCTTTTCTATCAAATCTAGGTTATTATAAAAGCAAATTTATGTGAATTAAATGATGTCTGTCTATTGACACGCGTCCCTAATTAGCGTAACTTTGCAGACTAAAGTTTATAATTAAATAAATACAAAGACAGGATGAGGCAGTTAAAAATTACAAAATCCATTACTAATCGTGAAAGTCAATCTTTAGACAAATATCTACAAGATATTGGTAAAGAGGAGCTTATTACTGCTGAGACTGAAGTTGAATTAGCTAAAAGAATCAAGCAAGGTGACCAAGAGGCACTTGAAAAACTAACCAAAGCTAATTTACGTTTCGTGGTTTCAGTAGCTAAACAGTATCAAAATCAAGGTTTAACTTTACCTGATTTGATTAACGAGGGTAACTTAGGATTAATCAAGGCTGCGCAAAAATTTGATGAAACACGAGGTTTTAAATTTATCTCGTACGCCGTATGGTGGATTCGTCAGTCAATTTTGCAGGCATTGGCAGAACAAGCTCGTATCGTCCGATTACCGTTGAACCAAGTTGGTTCATTAAACAAGATCAACAAAGCATTTTCGAAACTGGAACAAGAGTACGAACGTCCACCTTCAGCAGAAGAGTTGGCAGAAGTATTGGAAGTTCCTGAAGATAAAATTAAAGAGTCAATGAAAGTCGCAGGCCGTCATGTATCCATGGACGCTCCCATATCCTCTTCTGAGGACGGTGGCACCCTAATGGACGTAATGGCAAATGGTGATTCTCCAAAGGCTGATAAATTGTTGATGGCGGAATCGTTACAACGTGAAATTGAAAGATCACTTTCTACTTTAACGGATAAAGAAAGAGAAATCATTCGTTTATTCTTCGGAATTGGAATGAATCACGGTTTAACGTTAGAGGAAATCGGATCTAAATTCAATTTGACACGCGAGCGTGTGAGACAAATTAAAGAAAAAGCAATTCGCAGATTAAGACATACTTCTCGAAATAAGCTTTTAAAGGCTTATTTAGGATAAGCTATAATTAAATACTAAAAAAAGCCCTCATCCACTCGGTCGAGGGCTTTTTTTATGCTTGCTATATTTAGCACTGTAATGATTGGTGAAAACTTGTGAGCAATATTTCTTTTGAATATTTTGAATTCGATTCTAACACACTAAATTTGCAAAAAAAATTCTGCAGCATCGAACTTAGAATGCTTCAGACAAAAAAATTAAAACATGGAATCATCCGTAGGATACGAAAAAGAACTCCAAAATTACATTGACAACGAAAAAGCGGCTGTAAAATTGGCAAATTACGTTGGTGAGTTGCTCTACAACAAAGGAATAGAGCTTGTTTTATTCAGAAACCATTTATTGGATATCACAAACTCTGAGATGATCAACCTGCATGACTACGCAGAGAAAGTAGTTGGTAAAAAGATTTTTATCAGCACGACATCGGCTTTAGCGGAGGAGTTATTTGGTCTAGATTTAGCCCCCGCAAAAATCGACATTGGACGTTTGGCGCATGAGTGGATTACTGAAGGAGACAATTTCGGTTCAAAAAAGGAGTTTCTGTCAGACAAATTGGGGAACATGATTGGTGGAACGGATCATCATATTGAACCAAGGGATGTTGTATTGTATGGATTTGGACGTATTGGACGTTTAGCTGCTCGCGAATTAATCAAACAAGCTGGTAAAGGTCAACAATTACGCCTTAGAGCGATTGTTACAAGAAATAATGCCGATGATCAAATCACTAAACGTGCTGCACTTTTACGTAATGATTCGGTGCATAACGATTTCAAAGGGACAGTTACATGCGATTACGAAAACAAATCGCTTATTGTGAATGGCCAGATTATCAAAATGATTGAGGCTAAAAATCCTGAAGATATCGACTATACACAATACGGTATCAACAATGCTTTAGTTATTGATAATACAGGTGTATTTAACAATAGAGAAGCATTATCAAGACACAAACAAGCAAAAGGTGTTGATAAAGTATTATTAACTGCTCCAGGAAAAGAAATTCCTAATATCGTATACGGTATCAATCATCATGATTTAGATATAGAGGGGGAATCTATTTTCTCTGCTGCTTCATGTACTACTAACGCCATCTCTCCTATTTTAAAGGTGATCAACGACAATTACGGTGTTGAAAAAGGGCATATAGAAACGGTTCATGCGTACACGAACGATCAAAACCTTTTGGACAACATGCATAAGAAGCCAAGAAGAGGGCGTTCGGCAGCTATCAACATGGTTATCACATCAACTGGAGCTGGAAATGCAGTAACAAAAGTAATTCCTGATTTAGCCAATAAATTAACAGCGAATGCGGTGCGTGTGCCTACTCCAAACGGTTCTTTAGCTATCTTAAACTTAACATTAGGAAAAGAAGTAACAACTGAAGAGGTTAATAGCGTAGTTAAAAACGCTGCTTTGAACGGAAATTTAGTCAATCAAATTTTCTACTCAGTTGACGAGGAGCTTGTTTCTAACGATATCATTGGTAATACATGCTGTTCAGTTTTTGATGCACCCGCTACACTAGTTTCTCCTGATAAAAAGAACGTTGTTCTTTATACTTGGTATGATAACGAGTTCGGGTATACAAAGCAAGTTATTAGACTGGCTAAATATATTGCTAAAGTGAGAAGGTTAATCTATTATTAATCGATCAATTCAAGTTATTACAAATCCGTTGGTTTAATAATCAACGGATTTTTTTGCTGTTTTTAAGCTTCCAATTTAGACCGATTTTTTGAGGAAGGAATATCTCAATGATTTATTATCTTGCAAATGCAAGGGTTGAAACTACTTTTATACGATAAAGCTTAAATTATTATTTCTTCAACCCAGCATCTTTGTAAAATGAATAAGCCCCAGTTAATATTATTGATTGGGGTTTAACTTTTTAATTGAATAAAGACCTCTCCAAATTCAGACCAAAAGCGTTCTAATTTCTTGAAGTTCTCCAATAAAAACGAATGCATTACAGGCCAATCTTCTCTTTTAAATAGGTTTAATCCGTCTTTCTCAGCGGTTATACGGGCGATCTCTTTACCGTTGGAATGATCAAATTGAGGAATCCATACCAATGCATCACCAAAATGATGATTTAGTTTATTCTCAAACTCTGTAAATTGCTCGTAGAATAAACTTCGAATCCCTTCATCAGGAAATTGAAGATCGATACAAAGCCGAACCCCAAATTGATCCGCCTCCATTCTGAAATACAAATGTTTAATGCGCGTATTAAAATTCGTCCAATTGACCTTATTCCCATTTACGCCTCGTGTACGTTCAAGTTGCGCATTTAATTCGCCCCAAAAATCCAACCTTATTTGCTTCTCCTCTTCTTTTGTAAACATTTATCGAATAATATTATGTCTCAAACATATCGATTTCATACGAAACTGACAAATATCATCTGTGATCAAACTTTCTGTCATATCACCAACAATTGATACCCTCTATATTTGAAAAAAAAGATAAACTAAAGTAAATATGGGACGGGCGATTGAAATCAATCCAGGTGAATTAAAAGTAAAATCAACTCACCTACAGCAGGCAAACAGTCATTAAAAGATTTAGGATTCAGCACAGAAGACCTTCACTTCGAAGGTGGATTTGTGCGTTTGTTTTTTGATATGGAAGGAATTGGAGAACACGATTATTTCCAAGTACCGACAATCGAAGTGGCTTATAAAGAGAATATGTCCGAAACACACTGGGTTTGTGAATTCAACGGGGAAACATTATTAGATAAAATGGATCATCACGGACACTCTAGCTTAATGTTGTTGAACCGTAAAAATTTGTCTTCGTTAGAACAACATCATGAGAATAAGTTAATTGTACATGCCGAATTCCCTGAAGGAGTTCACATCTCTGCAGAAGACTCTAATATAAACTTCTTTAAATAAGAAGATCTTTATTGCGTTTCATTTGAGTAGCTTGCATACGCTGCTTTTGATTTTGGAAATGTTTTATGAATGAAATGCAAACAAAAAAACCGGTCAGTTTTTGTGTTCTGACCGGTTTTTCTATTTATAAATGTGTCACTTATTTTCCTAAATAGGCACTCAACATCCAGACTGTCTTTTCTTGTTGGGTTATATAGTCACTCATGAGTGTTACCGTACCCTCATCGGTATTTTCAGATGCCTTCGCAAGAATTTCACGTTGTTGTTTGATCAAGATTTGATAATCGCTTAATAACTGGTCGATGATTTCTGCGCCATTAGTCATGTTCTTTACTTCTTTTATATCTGACGTCGCTTGGTAATCGGTGAAAGTGTGCAAAGGTGTTCCGTTTAAAGCTAAAATACGCTCAGCAATTTCATCTACTTTCAAATTGATATCATTGTACAGTTCTTCAAATTTTACGTGAAGCTCAAAAAACGATGCCCCTTTTATATTCCAGTGAAAACCTCTAAGATTCATATAAAATTGTTGGTAATCAGCCAACAACTGATTGAGGTCTTTTACTATTTCTTCTGATTTTTCTTTGTTTAATCCTATGCTGTTAAAATTCATATCGTATTTAATTGTTTTGTTGATACAAATTTACAGCTAATTAACTCATAAGTCAAATTGATAATACCTATATTTGAATAAGTAATACTTATACTATGACATCAACAATACAATTAGAATACATCGTCGCTGTGGCTAAGTATCAATCATTTTCAAAGGCTGCGGAGCATTGTTTTGTTACCCAACCCACATTGAGTATGCAGATAAAAAAAATGGAAGATGATTTGGATGTTATTTTGTTTGATCGAACAAAAAAACCGGTAACACCAACTGAAGTTGGTGAAGCAGTCATTGAACAGGCAAAGATTATTCTGTCTGAAACCGATAAAATCGATGAAATAATTCAGTTTTCAAAAAAAACTTTATCGGGAAAGATGACCTTGGGCATAATTCCATCTATTGCTCCTTACCTCCTACCCAACTTCATCGGTCGTTTTGCTAAAAAATATCCCGACCTGGAAATATTTATCAAAGAGATGTTGTCAGATGAATTAATGGATGCTATCGATGCCGGTGATGTAGATATGGGGATTCTGGCTACTCCTTTGCCGCGAGACGGATTTAAAATCACACCGTTGTACTACGAAAAAATTCTACTCTATTGCAATAAAAACCATGATTTTGCAGCATTGAGTCAGGTTGATATCAATACAATGCGTGATCAAAAAATTTGGTTAATGAGCAACGGAAACTGTTTTAGAAACCAAGCAGTAAACCTTTGCGAATTACAAGAAGACAAGGGCCAATCTGGATTTAGTTATGAAAGCGCATCAATTGAAACACTAGTGAAGTTGGTTGACAAGGAAGGAGGAATTACCCTTATTCCTGAATTGGTATCGAATAACCTAACAGCTAAACGAAAGGAAAACATTAAACCTTTCAAAAATATCACCCCTTTAAGAGAAGTTAGTCTTATAACAAGCAGAATATTTATCAAAAAAAGGATGCGAGAAGCGCTAGTTGAAGCTATTCAATCAAACCTGCCTTCTGAAATGCTAAAAAACAATGAAGGAGAAATTGTAGAATGGGCCAATGCTAAGTAGCGTCGCCTGATTTATTTGTTGGCTTTAGCTCAACTATTTTAGAAGCTTGTTATGCCAATTTATCCTTAGAGAAATACTTACGCAATACACCACCTTTAACGTTATTAACATCGAACTCGATAAGAAAGGCATCTGCGTCAATTTCTTCAATTATTCGATAAACTTTTTTGAGATCGATACGATTGATAATCGTATGAATAACCTGAAGGTCTTCCTTTTTACCAAAGCGCCCTATACCTGAAACACCTCCATAAACGGTTAATCCTTGGCCACCTTTCTTATCCAAGGCCTCTTGTAAATCCTCCGATTTGCTCGATACAATCATCAAACCAGCATAATCCTCTAATCCTTCTAGGATCAAGTCTATCGTTTTAGCTGTGACTAGAAAGGCCAAGATTGAATACATCGCAATCTCCAGAGAAAATAAGACACCTGTTAGAACAAGCAAGATAACATTGAACCAAAGAATAACAACACCAATTGAAATACCTGTTTTTTCATTGATAAAAATTCCCAAGATTTCAGCTCCGTCTAGTACTGCTCCATTTTTAATCGCTAAACCTATTCCGGCCCCTAAAAACAACCCGCCAAATATTGAAATCAGCAATTTATCCTCTGTTATAGGTGAAAAATTCTCGAAATCAATAACTAAAGATAAAGCAATTATTGCCAAAATTGATTTCCACAATATTCTTCTGGACACTGTAAACCAGCCTAATATAGCAAGTAGAACTTTCTTATTCAGCCTTTACTAATGCGGCTTCAAAATCTTCATTGTTCATGACCTCCCAACGACCTTCTGCACAAGCCAACATATCTTGGATTAGAATAATTTCAGGATATTGCTCTGCTTTAACTTCGTGCTTGATCCATTTTTCGCCAATTTTCTTTAGTTCAACGAAATGTCTGTCTGAAATAATTTTAAACCAAACGTCTATTCCTTTATATTTTCGATACGCTGGATATTGATGCATTCTTGATCTATTCGTAAATTTGTACCATGACAAACGATGAATTATTTGCCTTGGGAATGTCCAAAGTTAAGGAAAATGACCATTTAGAGGCGATTCGAATATTTACAGCAGTTTTAAAGGAAGAACCTACTAATGCAAATGCCTTATCGCACAGAGGTATTGCCTATCTAAACATCGATAAACTTGATCTGAGTATGGCCGATATGAATGCTGCGGTTGAACATGACCCTGATTATAGTTTTAGGTATCAATCACGCGGCTACCTTAAAGCGCGCATGAAAGATTACGCTGGTGCGCTGGCTGACTATGAAAAAGCCGTAGAACTGGACCCTAATGATGCTATTGCACACAACAATCTGGCTTTAGCTCAAGAGCAAATGGGATGGGCAAAAGAAGCGAAAGAAAGTTTTGATAAATCAGATGAATTGAGTGGTATTAAAACCGCTGAAGAACGTGCAAAAGAGCGTCGAGATAACGCTGTTCAAACAAATAAACCTGAGAAAACACCAAATGATATCCCTTCAAAAAAATCACAAGTTGCAAAGGAAGTATTCACAAAAAAGACTGTATTCAAAGATTTCATAGGATTTATCAAAAATGGTTTCAAACTCAAGGAAGATGACAAAAGCTGAGAAGGTAAAATACATCATCGACGAATTGGAAAACTGCTACCCTACTGTAGAAGTTCCTTTAGACCATAAGGATCCTTACACTCTGCTTGTTGCTGTATTGCTTTCGGCGCAGTGCACAGACAAGCGAGTAAATGAGATTACTCCATTGCTATTTGATAGAGCTGACAACCCTTATGATATGATAAAACTTTCGGTTGAAGAAATCAAAGAAATCATTCGACCATGCGGATTATCACCAATGAAATCTAAAGGAATCTATGGCCTATCGCACATACTAATAGACGAACATAGCGGAGAAGTGCCTGCGGACATGGAAGCCCTTGAAAGATTACCCGCTGTCGGTCATAAAACGGCTTCTGTTGTTATGTCGCAAGCTTTTGGTGTGCCAGCATTTCCAGTTGATACCCATATCCATCGCTTATTAACACGCTGGGGAATCACAAACGGCAAATCTGTACAGCAAACTGAAAAGGATGCGAAACGACTGTTTCCGAAGGACATTTGGAACAAATTACACATCCAAATCATTTATTACGGACGTGAATATTCTCCGGCTAGAAACCCTAAATTGGCTAAGGATTATATCACAAGAAATATAGCTAGTAAAAAAGTCTTAAAGACATATTCCGATTACGACGAATATGCTGATTAGTAGAAAATTAAAATCGGTATATTAAAGCTATAGTTTGCTATTCATTAACTGCAATTAACGCCAATTCTTTGAATAAGTGACCGTCGGAAACTTCGTATCCTTTTTGCGTCATGTTAAAGATGATTTCTTCACGATTATCCTTGTATATTTTTTGACCTTTATAAATGGATATTTTTCCACTTTTAATATCCTCCAAACTGAAAGATGATTTTGTCAACAAATCAATATCTTCTACCTCTCTCTTAACTGCTACCAGTATCATGCGATCTTCGAGACATTGAACAGCCTGAACACTTTCTGATGTATATAAAACTAAAAACTTAATCTTTCTGAGTGCACCTTCCATCACCACGTCGCTAAACAAATCCAGAATTTGATTAGCTTTTGAATTTTCCTCTTGTTTTAACCTTTCCCATTCGTATGCAGTTATTCCGTTAATAACAAGATATTCAACAAATTCCTTTTCAAATGATTCCAACTCTGTTTCTGATAAAAGTCTGTATTTCGGCATCTTCTTAATTTCTTGAGACAAAGATATAAATCTATCCCGCTCTAATTGTTGAAAGCTTCATTTATCAACCTGTTGTAACCAACCATTTTATTTGTAATTTCGCAATAAGTCAAAGACCTATCCATGAAGAAAAATACGTTATTCTTAGTAATAGTCGCTGTTCTTGCATTTTCATGTAAAAAAGAAGAAACACGGTGGGATACAGCTTGGGAAGCACCACTGGTTTATGGACACCTTACCATAAACGATATGATTCCAGCTAAGTACACGGAAACGAATTCGGATGGATATTTGTCACTTGTAATTCACGAACCTGTTTTTTCATTTTCAATTGACACCTTGATTGAACTTCCTGACACGACTGTAATTAAAAAGACCGCAATAGGAATTCCTTCCATTGAAGTTACACCTAGCTTTATTCAGGAATCAGTTTATGATCAGGCTTGGAACCTGGGCGATATCGAATTAAAGAAAGTCATTATTGGTGCTGGAGTCATCGAAACGAAGATGGAAAATATTTGGCCAGGTAAAACGAGTTTGACTTTGGAAATGCCAAATGTTACCAGAGAAGGAGAAGCTTTTGAACATATTTATTACATGGAAGCTGGTTCTGCAGAAGTACCGAGCACCGACGAAGCAATTTTTGATATGTCCAATTATCATATGGACTTGAGAGGGGTTGATGGACTTGACTATAATACACTTGGCGTTAATGTCACGATCGAGTCAAATGAAGAAACAGATAGCTATGTCATTACCAGTGTAGATTCAAACACAATCGGTTTTACTTTCCGAGATATGGTTCCACAATATGCAATGGGATACTTTGGGCAATATATGTTCACAGACACCATGTCCATGTCATTGCCCCCACTTAAAAAAGTAGTTGCAGGAAGCATTGATCTTGACTCCATTGACATGACGTTAACCGTGAAGAATGGATTTAATTTAATTGCTCAGGCCAAAATCACAAAATTGACGGGTATCAATACGCGCAACAATAACCTCTCTGAATTAGACTTCCCCAATAAGAATACCACACTAAATATCGATCCTGCCTCAGGAGGATTATATGATTATGTACCTTCTGAATATCCGCTTGTTGTGAATAACACGAATTCAAACATTCTTGAATTCTTGGAGAATCTGAGTGATTCGCTATTGGTTGGATATGAAATGAAAATCAATCCGTTTGGCAACACTACAGGTGGTACCGATGAGTTCTTTCCAAATTCAAAAATGGAACTATTCTTGGATGGTGAATTTCCAATGAATCTTGGCGCGAATGACCTGACTATTCAAGACACCTTTAATATCGATTGGACCAATCCAGGAAATATCGAAGCAAACGAAGCCAGCATTATGGTTTCTTATCAAAATGGTTTTCCTATGGGTGCCGATAGCAAGTTTTATCTTTTGGATGAGGCCGGTGTCATTATAGATTCAATCATAGGAAGTAATGCTATTCAAAGCGGGATTTATACGGAAGAAACTTTCGAGACAACTGCAACAGCTGGCAACGTTACGTTTTCACTTACTGAAAATCAATTGACATCATTAGAACTTGCTTCTAAAGTGGTTATGAGAATTATCTTTAACAGCCATGAATCTGAAAAGATTAAAGTTCCGGCAGATGCCTATTTCGATTTCAATGTACGTTCTAATCTTAATATTACGATTGTCCTGTAAATCCTATGAAAAAATTAATTCCTTTATACACCATGTTATTACTTGCTCCTGTTGTTTTTGGACAAGAAATGCTATCTGTATATGAAACGCCTGATGAGGATAAAAATGTACTATCGATTCAATCCATGAACTATTATGCAAGTAATCGTTTCAATAATGATTTAACCGATAAATTCATTTTTGGAGGAACAATAACAACCGAAATCAAGGAACGTGCATTTGATAAAATGAGTAATCTTAATGCCCTAGGTGGACAAGCTGAACAAGAGATTTTATTCTATACACCCAGCATTAGTCCAATTGGTGATGAAAGATATGGTTTGGTTGTTGGATTGTCTGACCATCATCTCCTATCATCGCACACTCCCACTGACCTATTTCAAACATTGATGTATGGTAATGTAGGAACGTTGGGCGACACAATGGATTTTGGATTTACCCATGTCCAATACTTACATTATCAGAAAGTAGGGATAGGATTGTATGAGAAATCAACTTTATCCAGTATCCGTTTAAACTATGTAATAGGATCAAGAGCATTTGAAGGACGTTTATCTAACTCTTGGATGGTCAGTCAAACAGACGCTATAGCGCTTAACCTCAGAGGGTCCGGTTACCAAACCGATCGATTTAACCCTTATATTAGTTTGCAAGGTTCAGGAGCGTCAATTGATTTAAATTATAATTTCAAGTTTGAAACTAAAACAGGAAGAGAGCAAATCCTCAACTTACAGGTCAACAATCTTGGATTTATATATTGGAATCAAAGCACGATAAGTCATTCTGTCGATTCTTTGGTTCAATACACAGGATTCGATGTACAGGATTTTATCAATCAGCCTGAAGGTGCTGAAAACAATTATAATTTCCAAGACACACTTGGTATTGAAAGCACCCGGGGCAATGTATTTAAAGCTTTACCTATTGAATTTGCGATTCAAAAGCTTCCAATGCGTGAAAGCGATAAAAAATTACAGATCATAGGAGGTTTTAAAACCATATTAACTTCAGATTATTTCCCCTATTTCTATGGTGGAGCATATTATTCGTTTTCAGAGTCATTTACTGGTTCTACAAGGCTTTCATACGGAGGTTTTGGACAATTGCAGTGGGGATTAAATTTAAATTATTGGGGAGGAGATAAAGCTCGGATTAGTTTAGGAACATTCGATATGCTTGGGTTTATCTCTAAAACATACGGACATGGTAGGAGTATTAACTTGTCCGCGAATATTAAGCTATAAATTATGAAACGGTTTATACATTATTCAATATCAATTGCTTTTATTCTCTTTGTAGGTCAATCATACGGTCAATCTACACGTTGGTATAAATGCTACGGTAATTCAGGGTACGATTATGCGAGGGATGTAAAAGAAGATAATGACACGGGCTACGTGGTTACAGGATCTTCCACCAGCTTTGGCGCAGACAACAGTGAAGCGTACTTATTGAAGCTGAACAAGATGGGAGAATTCCAATGGTCACGAAACTATGGAGGTCCTGGCTCTGAATGGGGTGAATCGATGGTTATTACGAATGATTCAACCTATGCAATTGCAGGATATACCAATAGTTATGGAGCTGGTGGGTTTGATTTTTATTTGATTAGAATTGACGAGGGTGGCGAGCCGTTATGGGAGCAGTACTATGGAGGAGCTGATTGGGATCGTGCATTTGGTTTAATTCAATTACCTGATAGCGGTTTTGTTATGGCTGGTGAAACATACAGTTTTGAACCTGGCAAACAAGAGGGCTACATCATTCGCACAGATAAAAATGGTGATGTTATATGGGAGTATGTTATTGACGACGTTGCACCTAGTTTTCTGAAGGACATTGATTTAGATGGTGACTCTATTGTGGTATGCGGAGGTATTGGAGATGGTGGATACGACACTTATGATGGATATGTTGCCAAGTTTCATATCGACGGAACCTTTGGGTGGGACAAACGAATTGGAGAAGAACACAATGATTATTTTAATGCTGTTTGTGTTGAGGGTGGATTGTATAACCTAGGAGGCGTAAATGGATATGAGTATATCGATGAAGGCGATAATATGTGGTTGTATCGCATGGATGATATCGGAACCGAAGTAATCGATACGGTATACCCTACTCTAAGTCCTCGAACTGATGGAATAAACGATGTTGATGTAAGAGACTTTGATTTGGATTATTACCACACGGGGTATTCGGTAAGTTGGGGTTATGGCGAAATCGATGGCGAACCGGACCTGTTTATTGGTAAATTGGCGATGGCCGGTTTTCAATTAGGAGCTCAAAATTATGGCCACGCCGGTCCAGACGTTGGACACGCCATTCACTATTGCCGTGACGGTGGTGTTGTTATAGCTGGCGACACTAAATTCTTTGCAACAGGCGGTAATAACATTATGGTGATTAAAATGAATATCCTTTGGGAGCGTTTCGAAGGTGATGAAGGTGATATTTTCAGCTTTGTGGAATATGACTACATTACGAGTTCAATAACCTCTTATGCAGAACTAAATGATGTGACCGTCTACCCTAACCCATTCAATGATGTCATTCAAATACCTGAGATAGCACAAGGGATGTTTTCAATTTATTCTGCCGATGGTAAGCTCGTTGTTCAAGAAACTAAATATTCCCAATTAATTGACTTATCGGATCTAGCCTCGGGTACTTATATCCTTGTGATTGAATCGGAAGGTGAAATTCATCGCTCTCGGATTGTTAAGAAATAGTAGACTATTATTTTATTCGAACTAAAATAATATCGTAGCGATTCTTTTCTAACCTACTGCTGATCAGAGATTCGCTTGGATAACAAGCTATAAATCTCGCGTAACTCTTCGTCATCCAATTTTGATAGATGCTTTTCAACAGTAGCCTTATCCCCTCGCTTTGCTGGACCGGTCATTGCTGCTCTAGGACCAAGCTCTAAAGTCTTCTCCATAGTCTCCTTTATCAAAGGATGCAATAATGATAAATCCAAATCAGTCCGCGCCTTTAACAAGGCACCTGACTCTGCCATTAACTGAGTTGTGAAATTACACGCGAAAACAGCGGCCAAGTGAATTTCAGATCGCTTTTTTGTATCTGTTGAGAATGCCTCCGCTCCGAATGTGTCCTGACAAAAATCAATGATCCAGTTCTCAAATTCAGGAGTATTACCCTCTATTAAGAACGGTATAGACGCAATGTCTAGTGCACGTTGTTTGGAGAATGTTTGAAGCGGATATAACACACCGTACTTTTCAAATCCTTCAAAAACAGTAATTGGTTGAATTCCGGAGGTATGCACAACCGGAACAGTTTTGTTTAACGCTCTAGCGATGTTGGAAACGGCATCATCTTTAATGCAGACAATATTAAGATCTACAACATCGGACAAATCAGCCAAACTGTCTACGGCCTGAGCACCAAATTGATGCGACAGCGCCCTAGCATTAATGAAGTTGCGTGAATAAACTGAAACAATTTCAACACCAGCAGCAAACAATGCTTTGCTTAGGTGAGTAGCAACATTTCCCGCTCCAATGATATTTACCTTAAATCCAAACATTCGTCCTTAATTTGGCGGCGCAAAGCTAACTGCTTTTTTCAAAAGACCGTAAAAAAAAGGTCTTTTAATGTTAAGTTAAAATTAAGTAATTCCGCTCAATGTTTTATTTTCCGTAGAAATAAACATTAAAATCCCCCATGAAAGATTGGACACTTTCGAAATTCATTTCAAGATCTAACTTTTCTAAAACTCCATTGTTGGGATACAATAGATCAGCATCAAAATCGATATATATTAATGATTGGTCATCTGTTTTGATATCATCAGCATTGTATACTGAAATGAAATTCCGCAATGCTAAATCAGCTCTAATCGATAATGATTTCCTAAACAAATCCTGATCTATATGGTAGGCTAAAGTATAATCATAATGTGGTGGGCAATAATAGACACTAACTCCATTTCCTTTGCTTTCAAGTACATATTGGACCAATTTATCAGTTTCTCTGTTAACGTCTGGAATGAATTTCACACTTGCAATAAAAAGAACCATTGGGAGTACAGGCGCATATTTTAAGAAACCTCCAAGTTCCTTGAAAGCAGCGTAAAATAAATAGACAATTAAAGCATAAAAAGGAATTGTCAAGAATTGTAAGTACTTAATAAAGAAAACGGAAGAAAACAATATCGATATGATGAATAGAACGATATAAGATCCGACTGACCAAACCCCCCAAAATCGAACAATTCCTTGGTTCAACTCTATCTTCCTGATTTTGATTATGATCAAGGCGCTTATTGCTAAAAGCAATGTGCCTATAAACGTAAGTTGGTTATTAAAAAGTTTAACCAAATTCGTCCATAAATCCAGCCATTGTGCATCAGACACCCATGACCCATCTTTACTAAAAGAAATAGCCCGATCAAATAACATATACAAGCCAGGAAGGACTAGAACTAAACCTACTAAAAAGGTATACAGAACTGTTTTCCATTTGTACGGAGTCATCTTTTGCCAAAAAAACAATATCAAAGCGAACTCCATGAAGACAATAACGCCACCTAAATAATGGGAATACAACAGACCCACATTCCAAAGTGCTAGGCCCAACCAATTCGTTTTACCTTCAAACAAGAATCGGTATAGCTCGAATAAAATCAACACAAAAAACATGGTAAACAGCCCATACATCCTAGCCTCGATCGCAACGAAATGATTCAGTCTTGAAAAGATAAATAACCCAACCATTAGGATTGCAAACTGTTGTCCAAGGAATTTCCTCGAAAATCGATACAGAATTCCTGTTGTAAGCATGGCTACGATTAAGGACAAACTCCGAACAGCAAACGCACTTATTCCGAAAAGTTTTATCCAAAAATGCAAGAGTAAAAAATGAAGAGGTGCATTATTACCACTACTCACCTCTCCTAATAATGCCGGCAGTCGCTGTTGTGAGTGATAAATCGAATAAGGCTCATCTAAAGAAATTGGAAATCCGTTAATGGTTAGTATGCCAAAAACCGCTTGAATGACAACGAGCGTCCAAAGGATGTTTCTATCCGAAAATTTCATGGTTTGGCCAAGATAATTAATTTCCATCCTTATTCAAGGTTGAATCCCGATCGATTTTTTAACTTTATGGCACTTAAAATGGAAAGCATGAAAGATGTATTTATTGTAGATGCTATACGCACAGCTATTGGAAATTTTGGAGGAACGTTAGCACCAGTTAGAACCGATGATTTGGGGGCCATTGTGATGAAAGAGTTGATCAATCGTAACCCTAGTTTTGACCCAGCAGAAATTGAAGATGTCATTTTTGGATGTGCAAATCAAGCGGGTGAAGACAACCGTAATGTAGCTCGAATGAGTTCACTATTAGCGGGGTTACCATATACAATTGGAGGTGAAACAGTGAATCGTTTATGTTCATCCGGTATGGCTTCTACAATTAATGCAGCCAGAGCGATAAAAGACGGTGCTGGCGACATATATATATCCGGAGGTGTTGAACACATGACAAGAGGACCTTGGGTTATTTCTAAGGTTTCAAAGCCTTTCGGTAGAGATGCAGAAATGTTTGATTCAAGTTTTGGATGGCGTTTTGTCAATCCAAAAATGCATGAAATGTACGGTACGGATGGTATGGGCGTTACGGCTGAAAACCTCGTTGTAAAGTATAGTATAAATCGACAAGATCAAGATCAATTTGCCTATTGGAGTCAAATGAAAGCAGCTGAAGCACAGCGTAATGGTCGATTAGCAGAAGAGATTGTGGCCGTAGAAATACCACAACGAAAAAAAGACCCGATCATTTTTGATCAGGATGAATTTATCAAACCGAATACCTCTCTAGAGATTTTGGGAAAACTAAGAGCTGCTTTTAAAAGAGAAGGTGGATCTGTTACCGCAGGAAATGCTTCTGGACTTAACGATGGAGCTGTAGCTTTATTAATTGCAGGAGAAGATGCCGTAAAACGTAACAATTTTAAACCTATGGCTAGAATTGTTTCTGCAGCGGTTGCAGGTGTTGAACCCAGAATTATGGGAATTGGACCTGTTTACGCATCAAGAAAGGCATTGGATAGAGCAGGTTTGACTTTAGACGATATGGACATCATTGAAATCAATGAGGCTTTTGCAGCACAAGTATTAGCATGTACTAGAGAATTGGGCATTGCTGATGATGATCCACGCATCAATCCAAACGGAGGAGGAATTGCAATTGGTCACCCACTGGGAATGACAGGAGGAAGAATTCTTCAAACAGCGGCCATTGAACTTCAAAAAACGAACAAACGATATGCACTCGTTACGATGTGTATTGGCGTTGGACAGGGTTACGCAACTATTATTGAGCGAGTCTAGAAAAATCAATCTTGATAACTAAATCAAATATTGGATTAAACAACTCTTTTACAATAACTTAAAAATAAAACAAAATAAAACTGTTTTTGTCTTTAGGGGGAAATAAAGTTTGACTTGTAATGATAATGAGACTGTGACCTACCAGTAATGTTTCATAACTAGGTTCATTTTCAAAGATGTTTTTTAAATTATGAATAAAGCCCCGTAGTCGTTGACCACGGGGCTTTGTAATTTTGCAATATTTCGTTCAGAATTATTTCTTCACGACTTTAATTGTTTGTAATGAATTATTTGTATTTACTTGTAAGAAGTAAATACCATTTGCCATTTCTGACATATCCATGATTTCCTGATCAACCGCATTTCCGTATAGAACTGCGTCACCTGATATTGAAATCAACTGATAAGTGAATACACCTTCGTTTTGAATTGTAACCTGATCAACAGTTGGATTTGGATAAACCTTAATTGTTGTTTTATCATTTACATTAAGGCTTGCTAAATCAGATACAAAGAAAGACTGTGCAACACTTTCACAACCATTTGCATCTTGAACCACTATCACATACGAACCAGTATTTAAACCAGAAAGATCTTCAGTATCATCAAAATCACCTGTACCGTCATTATTCCAGTCATAAGTGTAAACTGGTAATCCACCGGATACTACAATATCAATGGCTCCAACACTTGCACCTCCGTCATCAGGAGTAGACGCTCCAAAAACTTCAGGTAATTCATTCACCCAAATGCTGACCACGGCATTACAATCATCAACATTTCCTGTACTTCCAGCATAAATGTTTTCACCTACCATTTCAGGAACAAAAGCAACACCATCTTCAACACCCAAATCCCAAGTCACTGCATCACCACTTTCAGATGTAGCTGAAATTGTTACCTCGTCTCCAAAACAAACTTCGTCATCGGATACAGTTACAGTCATTGGATTACAAAGCTCGGTTATAACAATGAGACCATCTCCTTCTCTCTCACCTGGTAACGTTTCACCGTCAGTTACCCCCCCAAGATATGAGGATCCTCCTCCGCCTCCACCGCCAGCTGCACCTGAACCTGCACTTGGGCCTGCACCAGAGCCACCACCATAGTAGCCTCCGCCTCCGCCGCCACTTCCAGCACCTTGCGTCGCTCCAATACCTACACCACCTATTCCGAGTTCTCCATCATTCCCATTGGTTCCTTCTTCTCCCATACCACCAGTTCCACCTGCAGCATCTGTTCCGCCGTCGGCACCTGCTCCAACATTGAAATAAACATCGTAGATTGCATCAGCCGGATCGTCACCACTACCACCAACAGTTCCGCCACCTTCTCCTCCATTTCCTCCTGTTCCGCATGGAACACAAGAACCGTTCGTATAGTTACGGCCACCACCGCCACCGCCGCCGGCAACGATTACGCGATCTGTCAAGTCAGTTCCGCCTTGGCGAACATCAGAAGCTCCACCTCCACTTCCGCCATAACCTTCAGTTCCTCCACCTCCTGGAGTACCCAGACCACCTACTGCACCACCGTTATAACCACCAACACCTGCAACACCTTCTCCGCCAACGTAGACATTTAACACTTCTCCAGGTGTAACCGATAAAACTCCGACAGCATATCCACCTAAACCTCCTGTAGAAAATGGAGCGTAATCATCAATAGTTGTTGCTTGTCCTTGAGCGCCCCAGCACTCAATTTGAATCGAAGTTACTCCATCTGGAACCGTATATGTTTGTACATCTCCGGTATAATCAAATGTTGTTGTAACTTGAGCAGCCATTTGATTGGAGAAAAATAAGCCCAAAACAATTGCTGCTCCTTTTAAGTAATTCTGTTTCATAATAATAAAAGTTGATTAATGGTACTAAGATAAAGAATTGTTTATCCAGCATCCATGATAAAAATCACATTTTTTACAATTAAATTGTTCAAAAGGAATTTACGCCAAACTGTTCGTTTTTATGAGATCAAAAAAAAGACCCACTCAAAATGAGTAGGTCTCTTTCATGTGCACTAAGATATTGATTATTGCTTTACGACCTTTATTGTTTGTAAAGCATTATTTGCATTTACTTGCAATAAATAAACTCCATTTGCCATTTCTGACATGTTTAAGATTTCTTGGTCATTTGCTACACCATTTAATACCACTTCTCCGGATATTGTAATCAATTGATATGTAAAAGAACCTTCTCTCACTATCGTTAGATCAGCAACAGTCGGGTTAGGATATACTGTCAATAGCTGTGCTTCTATCCCCTCAATACCAACCTGAGAATTTAATGTGATTTCATCAGTTACTGTACATCCATTTGCATCCATAACAACAACTGTGTATGTACCAGCGCCAAGATCTGCTAAATCTTCATCATCATCAAAATCTCCTGTTCCATCATTATCCCAGTCAAAGGTGAATGGAGCAGCGCCTGCATCTACAGTTAAATCAATTGTACCGTCAGATCCAAATAATTCATCGGTGCCTGTTAAACTGATTTCGGGATTAGGGTTTACCGTAATTTCAATTTCATCACTTTCTATACATCCATCTAATGAAGTACCCGTGACAGTATACACCTCTGTTCCTATTTCCTGAGAGAAAGCAACACCATCTTCAACACCCATATCCCATTCGTATGTATCAGCTCCTTCACCAGTTAGTGTAATCATGTCGCCATCGCAATAAGAATCCTCGTCGGATGTCGCAACAACTTCTGGTAACTCATATACAAATACAAATACAGTTGATGAGTCTGAACATCCTGTAGTTTCATCCGTACCGAATAATTTAAATTCATTGTCCCCAGTAGTTTCTGGTGTATAATACTCACCACTTACAATATCACCCGACCATTCGTAAAAGTCTGCCGTTCCACTGGCTGTAAAAATGACAGAATCACCAAAACAAATATCGATATCATCTACTTCTGCGGTCACTTCTGGTAATTCTAAAATTGTAACAGTCGCTGTATATGGACAGTCGGTAGGTTCATCAGAAGTTGCTGTAAAAGTTACTTCTCCAAGTCCACCAGGAACAAAAGCTTCTCCGTTAGGAACGTCTCCATCATCCCATACTACGGTTCCGCCTAACTCAGAATCAGCGGTAAGTGTTAACTCTGTTCCAGAACATATTTCAGTAGAAGAAATATCTACAGTTAGAGGAGTACACAATTCTGTAATAATAATTTGACCGTGTCCTGTGCGCTCGCCGGCAATCGTTTCGCCATCAACAACACCTCCAACGTAAGAGGATCCTCCTCCTCCGCCACCTCCAGCATCACCTGAACCAGAACTTGCACCAGCACCAGAACCACCACCGTAGTATCCACCACCGCCACCGCCACTAGCGATACCGTAATTTCCATTTATTCCTAATCCACCTGCACCTAGAACACCAGGGTTTCCATCAGGTCCTTCAGGGCCGTCTCCACCTGCTCCTCCGGCTATATCTGTTCCTCCTCCAGCTCCTGAGCCAGGATTAAAATATGTTCCATAGATTGGATCATCTGGATCATCACCGTCTCCACCGACGATTCCGCCTCCATCTCCACCGTTACCACCAGTACCACAAGGAACACAAGTTCCGTTTGTGTAGTTTCGGCCACCACCGCCACCGCCACCAGCAACGATTACTCGGTCTGCAAGATCAGTTCCGCCCTGACGTACGTCAGAACCTCCACCACCACTACCGGCATAACCAGCAGTTCCTCCAGTACCAGCAGTTCCAAATCCACCAGTAGCACCACCATTGTAACCTCCAGCACCATCAGCACCTTGTCCACCAACGTATACGTTCAGTACCTCTCCAGGTGTTACTGCCAATTCACCAATAGCGTATCCTCCTAAACCGCCTGTTGAAAAAGGAGCATAATCATCAACTGTTGTAGCTTGACCTTGTGCACCCCAGCATTCAATTCGAATAGATGTAATACCAGGAGGAACCGTGTAAGTTTGCACATCTCCTGTGTAATCATAAGTTGTGGTAATTTGAGCCGCAATTTGGTTGGCACCCGCAAGAGCAAGTGCCAAAGCAGCTACTTTCAAGTAATTATGTTTCATAATGTTTAAGTTAGTTATAGGAACTAAGGTATGAATAAGATTCGTACGAAAAAAAAATAACGTAAAATAACTCTTATGCAAAGAGTTATTTTACGTTATAAAAACAATTTATTAATGATATAACCGAAAGTATTTCTATCTAATCAAGGTAGTGTTTCCTTTTAGCATACGTAGCTCACCATCTTCGAACGTGAAATATATCACCCACGTAAAGACCCCAGGGTTTTCGTCTCTATTCTTATAGGTACCATCCCATCCAATTCGTTGGTCATCAGATTGGAAGACCAATTCACCGTATCTATTAAACACTTGAAAACTCATTCCAACAATCCCTTGCCCCTTCACGAATAGAACATCATTATTACCATCCCCATTAGGTGAAAAAGCAGATGGCACACCGATGCGTTTAGAATAGTTGACCAGAACCAAAACAGTATCAGATGAAGAACATCCATAAGGATCCATATACATTACATGATAAGTCGTTGTTTCATCATCGCAAATTTCTTCATCCACACCAGCATCAATGACAGGATCAGGATTTACTGTTACCACAACATCATCCGTTGCAACTTCTGTTCCACAAGAAATTAATTTAGCTGTATAGGTTGTTGTGGTGGCTGGACAGACTGTAACATCAGTCCCCGTGCCAATTAGTGTTACCCCTTCGTACCACTCAACCGTTGGAGTTCCAGTTGGTGTATAACGAATTGCATGATCAGTTACATCCCAAGCGGTATTATTTCTCCCAGGAAATACAACTGCCGCAGTTCCATCGATGTTATGAACTCCTCGCACAGCTCTACCACCGTTCCATGTTACACAAATTGGTTTTGACGAAATATGATTTTCAATAATGTTTGTGGTCTCGTATATAATTATCTGGCTTGTAAAAAGCATTCCTCCACAAGAGAACATCGGAACAGCCTCATAGGTTACTACCAACCTTCTGAAAGGTGCAACACCCAAGACTTGATAATTTATGGTACCTCCAACGCTTGGATTAATATCATGCCACGGCCCCATTATACAATTTTTTGGTGCTCCGGCAACAGCAGGAATGGCCGCAGTTACCCATGTAGATGTTTATCCGGTAGAAAATCCAATCCAGTTATTAGAGCAAATAACAAAATCACTGTAAGTATTTCCGTAAAAACAAAAATCGAATCCAATTGGCAACAAGTCCGTTTGCGAATCATCTGTTAAGGAGACAGAGGTTCCACCTGCTGCATCCGGCGCATACGTTATGGCAGCAACGGTATAATCGGTTGGCACTCCTCCACCAGTATATGTTGCAGATAAATCAGCACAGTCACCTTCACAGATATCTTGATCTAATCCGGCATAATTGTTTGTGCAATTGCAAAATTGCAAACAATGACAAAAGAAAACAGCAAAAGCGCTTTGGATAATCCAAAACGCTTTTCACACGAGGGAATGTGAAAAATCATAGGGCATACGTTAAAGTTGGTGCCTTAAAATAATACATTTTTTGAGAACGGTGTTGTTTTTTTAACAGTAAAGCTTCATTATCGTTGAATAATTATCACTATTGAATAAAAACTAACACTTTTAAAACACCTGTTATCCGTGATTTAAAACAAAAAAAATCCCCAATCTAATGATTGGGGATTTTTATTATTCTATCTTGTATTGTTATCTTTTGTCGATATCAACAAAATCACGTGCCGTTTCACCGACGTATACTTGACGAGGTCTTCCGATAGGATCACCGTTATCTAACATTTCTTTCCATTGAGCAATCCAACCCGGCAGACGTCCTAATGCGAACATCACAGTAAACATCTCCGTTGGAATTCCGATTGCTCTATAAATAATACCTGAATAGAAATCAACATTAGGATAAAGACCTCTTTTTACGAAGTACTCATCTTCTAACGCTACTTTTTCTAATTTCTTAGCAATATCTAGTGTAGGATCTTTAATACCAAGCTCCCCTAAGATATCATCGCATGCTGCTTTAATAATCGTAGCACGTGGATCAAAGTTTTTATATACACGGTGTCCGAATCCCATCAAACGGAAAGGATCATTTTTGTCTTTTGCTTTTTCAATCCATTTATCAAGATCTCCTCCGTCTTTTTCGATCATCTCTAACATTTCGATAACCGCCTGGTTCGCTCCTCCGTGAAGCGGTCCCCAAAGCGCAGAGATACCTGCTGAGATTGACGCATATAAGTTTGCTTGAGAAGAGCCTACAATTCTCACCGTTGAAGCTGAACAGTTTTGTTCATGATCAGCATGAAGAATTAATAATTTATTTAACGCCTTAGCAATAACCGGATTTGGTTCGTAATCCTCTGTCGGCATTCCAAACATCATATACATGAAATTTTCAATGTAACCTAAATCGTTCTTTGGATACATGAATGGATGACGAACAGCGTTTTTATATACCATTGCAGCTAACGTAGGTAATTTTGCAATCAATCGCTTGATTGTCAAATCAACAGCTTGTGGTGATCTATTCGGATCCTGTGACTCCGGATAAAACGTTGACATAGAACAAATCATGGAAGCCAAAATACCCATTGGGTGAGCCTTTGCTGGATATGCCTCGAAAAATCGTTTCATATCTTCGTGAACCAATGTGTGATGATCAATATCGTCTTCAAAAGCTTTCAGTTGTTCTTTCGTTGGTAACTCCCCTTTCAGAATCAAATATGAAACCTCCAAGAAAGAAGCTTTTTCCGCAAGCTGCTCAATTGGATAACCTCTATATCTTAGAATACCTTTTTCCCCATTGAGGAACGTAATGGCACTCTGACAAGAACCCGTATTTTTAAAACCTCGATCTAACGTAATGTAACCAGTAGCTGCTCTCAATTTAGAGATATCCAACGCCTTTTCGTTTTCAGCTCCAGTAATTACAGGTAGATCAAAAACTTGTCCTTCTAATTCCAATTTAGCTATTTCGCTCATTTTCTATTATTTTATTCTTTTAAGGTTCAACGATTCGCCTAAGATAGGCGTTTTTTTTCCATTTTGGATACTCGAAGAACATTTTTTTCGGGTTTTTGTTCGCCCCGCATAACCTTATTTATCAAGGCAATTAAAGCCATGAGAAAATGATAGAATTTGATGAATTTTAAAATCGTAACAAGAATGTAATAGAACTGAGTTTAGAGTTCTTTTTCAAGATACCTTGATGTTTCAGTTTGATAATTTTTGACAAAATTTTCAGGTGTACCAAAACCTACAATTTCTCCCCCATTCTTTCCCCCGTCAGGACCGATATCAATGATGTGATCGGCAACTTTTACAATATCCAAATTATGTTCGATAACTAACACTGTATTTCCTTCATCAACCAATCTCTGAAGAATGCTCAATAGCATCTTTATATCATCAAAATGCAGTCCCGTTGAAGGTTCATCCAAAATATAAATGGTTTTACCGGTACTTTTCTTAGACAATTCGGTAGCTAATTTGACTCGTTGCGCTTCTCCTCCCGAAATAGTAGTTGAAGCCTGTCCAAGGCGTATGTATCCTAGACCAACTGAATTTAACGTGTCAAGTTTTCTTTTGATTTTCGGGATATTCTCAAAGAAGACAGCTGCGTCTTCAATCGTCATTTCTAAGACATCATTAATGTTTTTACCTTTATACCTGATCTCCAAGGTTTCTCTATTGTATCGTTTCCCTTGACAATCTTCGCATTCGACATAAACATCTGGTAAAAAGTTCATTTCAATCACTCTTACACCTCCTCCTCGACACGTTTCGCAGCGACCACCTTTAACATTGAAACTAAATCGACCTGGTTTATATCCCCTTATTTTAGATTCATTGATGTTTGCAAATAACGTTCTGACTTCAGTAAACAATCCGGTATAAGTGGCGGGATTTGATCGTGGTGTTCGGCCGATTGGACTTTGGTTGATATCTATTACTTTATCAACATGTTCTAATCCCTTTATCCTCTTGTATGTTAGCGGCTTCTTTACACCGTTGTATATGTGCGCATTCAGAATTGGATAGAGTGTTTGGTTGACGAGAGATGACTTTCCACTACCCGATACACCAGTGACGCAAACAAACATTCCGAGGGGTATTTTGAAATCTACACCCTTTAAATTATGTCCAGACGCTCCAATTAGCTCAAGAAAATCACCGTTTCCATCTCGTCTCTTTTCGGGAGTTTCAATTCTCACTTCCCCTTTTAAATAAGCTGCTGTAGTACTTTGACCAGCTTTAAGATTTTTCAGTGAGTTAGCTGCAACAATTCTTCCTCCGTGTACGCCTGCGCCCGGACCAATATCAACAATAAAGTCAGAAGCCTCCATCATTTCCTTGTCATGTTCTACAACGATAACAGAATTCCCGCCATCTCTCAGTCGCTCAAGCGATTTAATCAGTCTGGTATTATCTCTTTGATGCAGACCTATACTTGGTTCATCGAGTATATACAATACATTCACTAATTCTGAACCAATTTGAGTAGCAAGTCTTATTCGCTGTGCCTCACCACCGGACAGACTAGCGGCCGACCGATTCAATGTTAGATAATGCAACCCTACATCCAGCAGAAATCGTAGACGATTATTAATTTCTTTCAGGATTTCACCTGCGATTTTCATTTGCCTTTCTGATAACCGTTTATTAAGGTCAACAAACCAATCTTGGAGATCAGCTATATCCCAATTGGCCAGTTCTCCAATATTCTTATCATCAATTTTGAAATAATCTGCCTCCTCCTTCAATCGACTTCCATTACACTGGTCGCAAGTCTTCTTGTTCATGAAGTTTTCTAGCCATCTTCGAGAAGCTGGAGAAGGAGCGTCCTCATAATATCTACTTAAAAAATTCGTGACACCCTCGAACGAATAATTTCGATTTACATCATCAACTCTTATAACTTCTTCAAATCCATAAAGTAGTTTGTTAATAAGCTCTGGATCTATCTTTTCAATCGGATCAGAAACTTTACACCCAAAAGCTTCGAGTATTGTTTCAATTTTCTTTGCTACCCAATTTTTTTTCAACTTTCCTAATGGATCAATGCCGCCATTTTTGATCGATTTACTGGGATCAGGAATTACTTTGTCGATGTCTACCTCTGAAATGACACCTAGACCGTTACATTTTCTACATGCGCCATATGGCGAGTTAAATGAAAATAGATTTGGTTCAGGCTCTGCATAGGAAATTCCAGTTGTTGGGCACATCAAAAAGCGACTAAACGGCACCTCTTCTCCTGTATCGTGATCTTGAATGTATAAAATGCCTTGACCATATTTCAATCCGGCTTGAACAGCCTGTGAAACTCTATTTCGATGCTCATCTGTAACCTGAATCCGATCAATTACGATTTCAATGTCATGAATTTTGTATCGATCTGTTCGCATCCCTGGTTCGATATCCTTGATTTCACCATCAATTCGAACTTTTGTAAAACCCATTTTACCGATTTGTTCGAAAAGTTCACGATAATGACCTTTTCTTCCTTTGACTTTTGGTGCTAAAACGATAATACGGTTTCCATTAAAACGTTGGAGAATCAGATCAATAATGTGTTGATCGGTGTACTTCACCATTTTCTCTCCTGTCTTGTATGAATAGGCCTCAGCCGCCCTTGCAAAAAGCAGTCGCATGAAGTCATACACTTCTGTTACCGTTCCAACTGTCGATCGCGGACTACGATTAACCGTTTTCTGCTCTATAGATATAACAGGACTTAAGCCGAGAATCTCGTCAACTTCTGGCCTTTCTAACCCACCTAGAAACTGCCTTGCATAAGCTGAGAAAGTCTCCAGATATCTGCGTTGCCCTTCAGCAAAGATGGTATCGAATGCCAATGATGATTTACCACTACCACTTAATCCGGTAAAAACAACCAGTTTATTCCTTGGAATTTTCAAATCAAAATTTTTCAAATTGTGAGCCCTTGCTCCATAAATTTCGATGAATTCCTCCTGTGATAATTGATTTGCCATGTAATTATGATTCCTCGGTTTATCGAAAGAAATTCCTGTCCTTTTAGAGTTTCTTTTGAAGGTATAAATTTACAGCATGAAGTAATGAAATAAAAATTTTTGAACAACTAAGTTTACTGAAGAAAGAGACTCAAACGGACATCCTAGCGTGGATAAGTGTTTTGGAGTATCAGATTTACTCCTCTTCTTTATTTTTATCGATAAGAATAAATACCGAAGCCAACAAAAGAATTGGATAAAACCACATTAAAACCAGAACGACGGAATCAACTGGAATAAATTTGACGACATTCAAGGCCAACAGACATGACGCCAAACCAAAGACTAAAAAAACAAACGCCACCTGCCGATCAGTCAATCCTTTATAAAACAATGTATGTGTTGTATGATCTTTACCTCCTTTCATGGGTGAATCGCCTCGTAGCGCCCTTCTGATTACTACAAAAGTTATATCTACTAGCGGAACAGTAAAAGTTAAAGCCACCAAAGTTAGGTTTGATAATATAGAATATTCACCCTCAATCACACCATTATTCCAAAGAAGCTTAATGGAGAAGTATGCCAGAAAAACACCGAGAAATTGAGATCCGGTATCACCCATGAACATTTTTGACGGATTCCAATTAAAGATCAGAAATCCCGAAAGTGAACCAAGAATAGCCATAAGCAGGAAAAAATCAACATTGTTCTTAAAGAAAAAAGGCAATGACATTCCTATCATTGTCAAAATGATATAGATTGCAGATACTGCAGCTATTGCATCCATGTTATCCAGCATATTAATGCTGTTCATGATTAAAACCACCCAGAAGACAGTTAACCCGTTGTTCAGCCAATCTATTTCAAAGAGCTTTATTTGATTATCCGTATACACAAGAATGATTCCGCAGGCAATCTGAACCAACAATTTCAACAGCGGTTTTATATCATATGCGTCATCAGACAAACCTAGTAAAAAGGAAATTGTGATAGTAGCAAAAAAACCAAGCAATTCTTTATTTTGAAAAACGTCCGTTTCTCCAAAAATAATGGCGTAGAACATAAAGCTCATTAAATAGGAGATGTAAAAGCTAATCCCTCCTAAGGTAGGTTTTGCTATCGTGGACCATCGAACGTCTAAGTCGTTTTTAAATTTAATCCCAAGGGTTCTAGAAAAGCGCAGAAAAAATGCGTTAATAATAACAGAGGTGATAAAAGCACCCCCGAAGAACATGAGAATATGTGTGATGGAACGGTAAAGTTCCATTTATTGAAAAGGTGTGTTAAAATCGAGAAACGAGGTTGGTACTTGGTCTTTTTCCGACAGTACTGGATTTGATTTTAAACCCCAGTCAATTGATAACACTGGATCATCCCAATTTAGCCCTCCTTCACTTTCCTTGTTATAAAAACCGGTGCATTTATAGTTAAAAACCGTATTGTCTTCTAAAGCCAGAAAACCATGTGCAAATCCTTCAGGAATCCAAAACTGTTTTTTGTTTTCAGCAGATAAGAGCACTTTTTCATATTGGCCGTAGGTTTTAGAGTCTTTTCTTAAATCAACCGCAATATCTAAAACACTACCCTGCGTAACACGCACTAATTTGCCTTGCCCAAAAGGCGGAGCTTGAAAATGCAAACCACGCAAAACAAATTTAGAAGATTTGGATTCATTATCTTGACAAAATGAAATGGATTCGCCAACTGCCTCATTAAAGAGCTTTTGATTAAAGGACTCAAAAAAATAACCTCTATCATCCGCAAAGACTTTGGGTATAAAAACTTTTAATCCTTCTATGGTCAAATCCTCAACAATCATGTTATTTCCTTATCGACTTTTAAACAATCCTTTTTTCTTCGATTTCTGATCAGTGTAATACTCACCATAACCCTAGCCATAGCCGTAGCCGTAGCCACGACGTTTGACATCAACACTATTGAGAATAACAAAAAGCTGGTCCACCATTTCACCTTTTAGTAATTCAGCAACTCGCTCTGTAAATATTCGCTTTGAATAATTCGAACGGAATACATAAATCGGGCAGTCTGCTTTGTTCAGAATCATAACGCCATCTGAAACAACACCAACTGGTGGATTATCAATTAAAACAATATCATAAACCGCTTTAAACTCCTTGTTGACGGAGAATGCAGAGTTATTTGTATTGAATTGGCGATTTTCCAAAAGATCGAATTAAAAAGTTGAAATTACTAAGAATTTAAAAGCGATAAGTTGATGTTCATT
>JBMZAY010000002.1:0-287256 GCA_049611865.1 Crocinitomicaceae bacterium
CCAAAACGAAGGCGTACCCCCGTTATTATGGCCTGCTAAGATAAGTTTTTTTGTTGAATACAATTCTCAATTGGAACCGTTGTATTACACATTTTTAACGTAAATTAATTAGAGGTGGATGCATGACCTTTGAATCAATCATTACATCAGAACAATAATCGCTTCTGAAACACGAAAAAAAGCATGTATTTTTGTATTCATGAGAATCATCCTCAGGATATGTTTGTTAACCTGCCTTAGCACCGGTTTTGCAGTCTTTAGCCAGGACCATAAAAATGTGGTACTATTGGATCATTGGACAGATACCACGATAGAAGCTGGACTTGAGGAAGCGATTTTTAATGATGTCTGGGGTTTTGAAATGAAAGGGGAAGATTATTGTGTTATTGGCTCGAACATTGGCACCCACTTTTTTCAGATCAATGGTAGTGAACTCGAGTTGATCGATTTTGAAGCTGGAAAATTTCAGTGGAAATTTGTTGAACATCGTGATTTTAAAACGTATCGAAATTACCTTTATGGTGTTTGTGATGAAGGCACAAGTAGTTTGCAAATTTTCGATTTGCAGTATTTGCCGGATTCGGTTTCAAAAGTCTACGATAGTGATGTGTTTTTTCAAATAGCACACAACTTATACATTGATACGCTCACAGCTAAGATGTATGTGAGTGGACCCAATAATCTTGGTGTACAAATTTTTGACATTTCAAATCCAACTGATCCGGAGCTAATATTGCATTTTACTGACGTCGATTATGTACACGATTGTTACGTGCGTAATGATACGGCATTTCTCAATTGTGGATTTGACGGTTTATGGGTTTATGATTTTAGCGGCCCACCGGTTCAATTGGGCATATTAGATTTCTATCCAAATCAAGGATATAATCACAGCGGTTGGCTTTCACCTGATGGAAAGAAATATGCTTTCATTGATGAAACGCAAGGCACAAAAATTCGGATTTGCGATTGGTCTGAAACAATGGCGGATATTAGTGTGGCTGAAACATTTGGTACCGATCAATACGAGGATTATGTTCCGCATAATATTATCTTGCTTGATCATCTAGCGTTTGTATCCTATTACAATGAAGGATTGCGTATTTTCGACCTTACCAAGGCACCTTATCGTGAAATTGGCGCTTATGACACCTTCTTGCCTGAAACGGATTATTTGCTGAATGGTGCATGGGGAGTCTACGTATTCGAAGATCGAAATCAGATTATTGTCGGTGATCGTCAAAACGGTTTATTTCTATTTTCATTTCCAATTAATGAGCTCAACCAAGTTCGAGACGAGACATATATATCTTCGGGGGCTTTTATTACCGAAGAGGGGTGCTTGATTCCACGACCATACCTTGATGAAAGCGCCCTAAAATTTTCGATCTATACCTCCGATGGAAAGGCTATTTATCACCAAGCCAATTTCCTTAATTATGTGCATATTCCTTTATCTCTGTCGGCAGGGGTGTACCATTACGCGATCTATGATCAATTTGATGAAAGATTAGAAACCGGTTCTTTTGTTAGGGTGAGGTAATCCGTTTAAATACTGGTTATGAACTTTTCTCTAAGTGTATGTGCTGATATCGTTTAACCGAATAATAAAAATCGGAAAAACGAGCATCTTTTTCTTTTTGAATCAACTTTTATTTTCATAAGCTTGTAATAGCTCCCCACGAGTTTTTTTAACCCGAAATAGTTTTCCTGAACTATTTTAACTTTTTAGATTTTTATTATGAAAAAGTTTTTTTCAAATGTTCTGGCTATAATGTGTCTAGCCGCAATGTCAGCTTCTTGTGAAAAAGAATTAAAGAATGACGAACCCAAGGATCCCGACTTTTATCAAGAGGATGTGGCCAGTACACTAGCTCAAGAGGAAAAGTGTTATGTAAAACGAGTTATTTATCATGGGTACATTAAATGCTTGGATCCAGGGGAGACATGTGAGGTAAAATGCGAGGAAGATGATAAGACACCTGCAGATGTAGTCATATTCTTCAATAGTTTAAGTGCTGTTGATGATAATACAGAAAAGATTAAGAGCTTCTTTGCGACTTTAGCATATATCCCACAACACATCCAGCAAACCATTCAATCAGCATCTAAGTTGCACTATCACATTTCAACGGACAACGGAGCTACTGCATATGCCATCATAGATGGGAACGAAAACCTCTTGTACGCATTTGCATACTAGAAATGTACAAGAAAAAGCACACATTTTTTACTTTGGCGGCGTTATTTATAACGCTGCTTTTTTCTTGCAAATCGAATCGAGATCAAGAAAATATTAGGTACAAAAGCATTCAATTCTCCAAGGAGGACCTTCGCTATAATTTTACAAGTCAATCAACCATTTTTGGGCTAGGTGATCCCTTTGATTTTGCGTTTTACTATGATCAGCGAACCAATTCCGAATACATTTATCAATTAAAGGGGATGAGTGAAAATGAAGTTAGCGTTTTAAAGTTTGAATTAGATCATTTGAACGCTACTTCAGTTCTCATTGACACTATTTATCTAGAGCAATTTAGCGTTCAACCAAAAACACATTCTTTATGGCTTTTTATTAGCGAAGAAAACGTTCTGGGCGTAATTAAGAAAGACGTTTTAAATCACGGAACTGTTCACTTAGATTCAATTTTTTACTATCAGGGGCATGATTTTATGGGTAAATTTCCGCTTAAATTGATGGAGGTAGAGAATCAGGTCGCTAGTTATTCAAGCAGATTTAATAAAATCATATCAAACAGATTCCTCGAAAAATATGTTCCTGTTTACCAATACCATGTTCCATTTGACAGTAAACTAGAAATACCAAGATTGATTGATGTGAAAGAGCAGAAGGGGATGTGGTTTTTGAAAGAGAAATTTGAGGAGTTAACAAAAGAGCAATACTATCTTTTAGAAGCTCCATTTATAATTTATCAATCAGATAGGATATCCAAACTTAATCCAGGTACAGGAACTATAGATGTGTTCTATCCTGATGAAGAGCATATAGAGTCGGTGGAGATTCCAAACGTACCTTTCAAGTATTTGATATCGGACAACGCCTCACTATATAAAAAAGTTCTTGAGGAAGAATCGGACTATTGGTATGACTTCATGTATAACCCTTACAGAAAACAATATTATTTATTTCAACACATAAGTCAAAAACACAATGAAAATCGTAGCAGTGAGGATTTTAAGGGGCCAGATTGTATGTGGGGTCGAATACTTATGCTGGACGAGAACTACAATTATATCGGAGACACAGTGATTAACAGCGCCAATGAAATTAAAACCATAATACACCCTAAGTTTCCAACGTTGGATGGTTATTGGACGATAGAGATAGATTCTGTTATAAATCAATCTACTGAAACAATCTTTAATGTTAGTTTTCAAAAAATGGTTTTACATGAAAAATAGAAGTATTACTTTTTTTTGTTGGCGCTTTTCGCCTGTAATCACAGTGCGTTTCAAGATGAAACTAAAATCATGAACGAATACCTTGCTTTTAATTTTGCAGAAGAGGAACTGCAGGAAATCGAAGGCTTAAAGATTGTGTTAATCCCTGAAATTGGATGTAGCGCATGTGTTAAAAATGCATGGGATATAATCGAAAGGTGCAGTAACGATCAGAAGACATTCGTTATTTCTGCTAATTTGAATGACCTAGACAAAGCATACAGCAAAATTTTGGTTGAAGAACCTGAGTCAAACATGGCGATGGAAGATTTATATTTTCTGGACATTTATCCCCTGCTGGTATGCTACGATACTGATGGGAACATCACAACATTAACACCATTGACTCCTCCGGATGATCAAACATTCAAGGAAAAATTGACAGCAAAAAATATTTAATTTAGTTCATTCATAATAGTTGTCCATTGCGATGAATTTGCGATCGTGTTGGATTGATTAAAGTAGTGTTTTGGAACTATTTATTATAGATCAGCAATAGAATGACTCTGCTTAGCTATTAAAGCGCTCCATCAAAAACAACCTGTTCATAACTCCCAAAAGGTGACTCAAAATTTGGATGATTTCTTAGCATCTTTGTAAGAACGAGATCAAATCAAAATGAGAAGACGTATGAAATACTTCGTTTGGATAGTGCTAACGGGATTATTGTTGGGTTGTGTTCCAATCAAAAAGTATAATGATTTGGAGTCAAACTATCAAAAATGCTTAGAAGAACAGTCTAATTACAAGACAAAAGCGATAGATTATGAGAATAAGCTAAAGGAGATGAATGTTCAGGTTGATGTTCTCAGAAATGATTTGGATGTGTTAGCCGCGGACACAGCAAAATTAGGTTATGAGTTGCGTCAAGAAGCCATCGCGTTAGAGAAAGCCCGTCAGCTAAATCGTGTATTAGAAAAAAAATACGCTGATTTGGTTTCAAACGGATCAGCTGAAAATGCCACATTAATTCGTGACTTAGAGGAAACGCGTATTGAACTTCAAAGAAAAGAGGATCGTTTAAACAAATTGGAAAAAGAATTAAACGCAAGAGAGCGTGTTCTCAACCAAAAAGAAGCACGAATCAATGAGCTGGAAAGTATGCTCAAAAATAAAGAAGAAGCTTCAAAATTGCTAAAACAGAAAATTGCATCTGCATTAAGAGGGTTTAGCGATCAAGGAATCACGGTAGAAGAGCGTGATGGTCGAATCTACGTAAGCATGGAGGCGAAATTACTTTTTCCTTCAGGTTCAACTGCTGTTAATTCAGAAGGTAAACGCGCTATTGTTGATTTAGCAGCAGTATTACAACATCAAACAGATATTGATATTCTTGTAGAAGGTCATACTGATACAGACCCGCTAAAAAGTGGGAGTCATCCAAAAGACAATTGGGAATTGAGCGTCTTGAGAGCGACTTCAGTGGTGAAAATAATGTTGTCGAATAGCACGATGGATCCAAGACGTGTTTCCGCTTCTGGAAGATCAGAATATCATCCTGTCGACCCAGAAAACAAAGCGAAGAATAGAAGAATTGAAATTATTATCACACCGGATTTAAGCGAATTATTTGAGTTGATCTCAAATGATGAATAAGCGTCAATTGAATAAGGGCTTATCGTAATTCAGATCGCCGTCCATGTATTCTGTATGAATCCTGACAATCATGTAGCCTTCGTCGTAAAATACTTCGTTGGAGATGAGGTTAGCAGTGAGATAATCACGGCACTGCTTTACCGCGTCAGCTTCATTGGTGAATCCCATATGGCTAATATCAACTTTATAGTAAGGTGAAACGGGCACAGCTGGGTCTAAGGTTAAGAAGAAATCATTTGATAGTGCCCCTGTTGGTAAAGCATCAGCATCCATTTCTTGCGCCGTCCCGATGATTGTCCAACTCAGTAAAGTGAATATTAAAATTATCTTTTTCATAGGTTTATTTTTGGCAATAGTATTCCACTACGCATAGACGTATCACTTTGATAATCAAATGTATAAGTGGAAATTTTCTTGTCTGATTAATAGACGGCAACCTTCTTTTATAGGTTGCTTATTTAAAATGAAAAAAAATAAATTAAAATTGAAAGTGCATATTAAACGATTTAGACGAGCTCAAATTTTTTAACATCTTCGTTATTTTACGAAACAACACCGACCCATTGCTTTGAAATTTAGTGGAGTCAACCGTTTCACTAGAATGTTTAGCTGATCAAAATCTATTGTGCATTTATCGCACCTTCAATCAGCGCTTTTAATAAACCACCCATAAATCGTTTTGCTCCATTTTTCAGTGTCGCATTTGTAGGGTTATGGTGATAAGGTTGCGAAGTATAATCACAACTTGAACGATTCAAACGGAACAAATCATTTTCAAACTTGGAGCGGCCCACGCCAACATATCTTTTGGTTGGGATGTCAAATTCAGAATAGGTTGTCACAAAACCTTCATTGGAAACCGTTATTGCATAGGCATCCAAGTCAAAACGATCGGCACCAGCTGAAATAGCCTGACCTAATTCGATATGGCGAGACAATCGCATGGCACCGTAATCCGTAATTAAAACCAAATGACTGAATCGATTTTTTGACATGGATTCTGCCAAACGCACCCCATCCCGAACACCTGGTGTTGGATCTGTTCCTCCTCCGGCAAAGTTCGCGCTCAGCATCATGGTCAATTCCCCTATGGTAATATCTGTTTTTTTACCGACGAATAACTTTTGCGAACGTGTGTTAAAAGTGGTCACACTAATCATTGCGTTATCTGGAATTTGATCGAATAAATAACGCATGGCAAATATGGCGCGTGTTTTTTCTTCCCGCATGGATCCACTGTAATCAATCACAAAATGATAGTTCATAGTATCAGCGAACTCTTCCACACAATCACAACGAGTTGCAATACCTGCATAACCTTTTTGCCGTTGTTTTATCTGAGCAACAGCCTGACTTAATTCGGTTTGAGTTGTATAGATGTAGTTATCGAGATAGGGTTCTAGCTTCTCAACACCAACTGCTCGAGCTTCAATTTGAATCATTGTTAGTCGTCTGCCATAGGTGTCATGTTGATTCCTGACCAATTCAATGATCTGAGGTGTAACATTAAATTGTCCATCGGAGATGAGAATCATCTTCGCTGAATCTGGTCTGCCTTCATCCCAACTTTCATAAGCTAACTGGAGTCCGGCCAAAACGTTCGTTCCGCCGCCAACGGAGGCTCTTCGCATTAGACTATCCACGACAAAAGTGGTTCTCACTCCTTTAATACCTGTGTACACTGGTCGTGCTGAGGTTGAGAACGTATTAAATGAGACTGGAGTGCCTGGTGAAACATCATCAACAAATCGCACCAATGTTTGACGTAATGAGTCAAATAAGCCATGTCGTTTCATTGATCCTGATGCATCAAGTGCAAATAAATAGGGTGCTTCGGTGCGAAAAACAACGGTGCTATCACCTTCTTCCGGTTCGGGAATTTGATCTGCGCAACCGCAATCAACACCTGGCCCCATTTGAACTACTGAAACGTCATCCAATTGATAATAAGCTTTACTTTGATAAGGGTCTATCTGTGAGTACGGTTCATAGCCTAAGTCTTGCATTTTCACAGACTCTCTTGTTCCGAATTTACCAAAGCTGATGTATTCTTCACCTCCTGCAGCCAGATAGTAGCCTGAGTAAGTTGTCCATTTTGTATTCACCACTGCCTCTCCATCATTTGCATATAGCGTAGCATCTAATTCAGAACGATCTTCAATCTTGGTAATGACATCTTCGTCATGATGTAAGAGTATACCAACCTCAGTGGCTGCCCATTTAGAAGTGCGATGCAACAGGGTATTAAACTGAATACAATAGACCTTGTCTTTAATGAGCGGACGGGAGAGCTTACCGGTAATGTATTCGTATTTCGTTTTTTCCTGACGACCACTTCCCAAAACCAATGCAATAGCGTTGCGTCCCGAATTGGCCATAGCAACACTCTTTTTTGGTGTCATATACAGATCAGGATAGTCTCGTGTGGGTGAATGCCATCCATCGATTTCTTTTTCCTTTCCTCTGATCTCCTCGAAGCCAAAACCTTTATTGATTCCGGTTTCAAACCCACCATTCACGACGAGGTTGTCTTGGCTATAAGAAACCAGCATTAGGAAAAAACAAAATGTAAAGAGTAGCAATTGTTTCATAGGCGTCTGTTAACGACCAAATTAGAGCAAACTTTATGCCATAGGATACGTAATTTTTCCTAAATCGTTACAGGTATGTTCGTAGCGGTTGTTACCATAATAATAATAACCTCTTTTTACGCGTCAAGCAGTGCTGCCGGAATAAAATTCTCGGTTAAATATTTAAATATCAAAAGCCAATGACAGAGAAGAGATGTCTACCATTTCAACTCAACACTTTTGCAATCATTTCCAACCAAAGAAACTGTTCCGCTGAATTGTTCTGTTCCGAAATTGTCACGGACAGAATACGTGAAGTTTTTACCTGAGAATGTACCTAAGTCAGTAACTACCGTGAAGTTTTCGCCATTACAATCTGGGCCTATTTTCCAATCTGCAGGATCCATAGTTCCGACAGCGACATCGTCCATATAAACCGTAAGTTCTGTTACATCATAAGGGCCAACAAGAAAAGCTGAAACACCCTCACTAAACCAAAACGACGTTTTCGCTTCATAAACACAAGATCCATCGTCTTTTTTGGCTTCCGAATTATAATTAGTGGCATTTTCAACCGTGCAACCTTTTTTCTTGCAACTTAAAGCTGAAATCATCAAAATAGACAGGATGTAGAAATACTTTTTCATGATATAGTTATTTTCCGCAATATACGAATATGGGTTAGTTTGATTGAGAGATATTTATCATCTCTCTGTTTTTTTGATTAAAAAGGGGGTTACCTTTGGAGATCTCGTTATTGGTATCCATTCAAAGCATAGAAACCAAACATAATTTTGGGTTAAATTGAATATAAATAAGAAAATACAGTATGAGTTTGAGGGAGAGTTTAGAGGGAGTCCAGTTTATGCGTGTAAGTCCATTGCTCTTGCTCAAGACTCACACTCCAAACTGTCCTGCGGAGAGAGGGGGATTCGAACCCCCGTTACGTTTCCGTAAACACGCTTTCCAAGCGTGCGCGTTCAGCCACTCTGCCACCTCTCCAAAAACATTATTACGATCAACAAAAAGACCGAAGCAATGTGGGCTGCAAATATAAGCATTTGTCAATCCCTGACAAAAAGCAAGATTTTTTTAAAGTGAATAGGGGTGTTGTTTATTAATCACGACATTAGTACAGATAACCGAACTAATTAAAATTGAATACCATGAAAAAATTAATGTATGGAATGATCGGCGCTTTGTTATTATTGGTAGCATCATGTGCCAAAGAAGATTCTTCAGATGTAAATCAAAATAAGATTTATTGTGACTATGAATTATTCTACAATCAAAATGATGATAAGACCCACGCAGTTGCACGTTTCCGATTTGGTGGACCAACGGGAACATTATTAGAGTTAAGCGACACATCCGGAGCTTATGTTACGTATAACGATGATACATTAGCATATAATGTTTGGTATGGAGGACATCATAAAGAGTATGCCGGGCAAAAAGAAGGCGGTACATTTACTTACACGAACACGAACGGTACAACTTATGTGAATGAAGTTCCGGCTGGTGAGGCAATTGCATATCCCGCGGATTTTGATACCATCCGAAAGAGTGTTGCCGAAACTTTGGTGTGGGATGGAACAGCGCTTTCTGAAAACCAGCATGTTGGACTATTTGTAGGCTCATTGACATGGGGAGAAGATGCACTTTTCTTCAATGATGCTGATGGAGCAACAGAAATTGTTATGGGCGTGTTACAAAAAGAAGATCTGGCATTGGGTACTTCTACAGTTTACATGGACCGTTCAACGGCTAAGGACATCGATGAAGGAACGTTGGAATGAGGACGTATCCGATACAAATACAGATGTACAAACGCAACAGTAACGGTTGTTGAATAAGAACATAGGGAAAAGGCAGGTTGGTCTTGGTTGTGCAATCTGCCTTTAATTTTAAAAAGCCTAATCATAAAAAGCAAGTAACATTTGATGCGACATTGCTTTTAGTTAAACAAAAAACGGCTTCCAATTTTGGAAGCCGTTTTCTTTTGAATATGATTCACTTTTATTTCCTTCTTAAGCCCAATTCAATCAGACGTTCAGTTAAAAATTCACCGGCTGTCATATCATCGTAATGCTTTGGATTCTCATCAGAGATACAAGTATCCAAACAGGTTAAGTCCATATCTGAACGCGGATGCAAGAAAAACGGCGTTGAGTAACGTGGTTTTGTCCATGACTCTTCGTTCGGAGTAATCACTTGATGCTGTGTTGAGCGCAGACGATCATTCGTTAAGCGCGCCAACATATCGCCAATATTAATAACGATTTCATCTGGTCCTGGACTAACTGATATCCATTCACCATCTACAGATTGTGCTTGTAGACCTTCGGCGCTTCCACCCATTAAAAGGGTGATGAGGTTGATGTCGCCATGAGCTGCGGCTCTGACTGCACCCTCAGGAATTTGTGATTTGTCAGCTACTGGATAATAATGCAACAAACGTAATATGCTATTTCCGTTATGGATTTTGTCGTCAAAGTAGTTCTCGTCTAGGTCAAGGTACTGCGCAATGGCGCGCAATAAGTTTCGTCCTGTGTTCTCAAATGTTTGAAAGACTTGTTGCCCAACAGCTTCAAATTCCGTTACTTCTTTCGGCCAGATATTATCTGGATATTCATTCTTAATTGGGTCATTATCTTCAACCGTCTGACCAATGTGATAAAACTCTTTTAAATCTGGTACAGATTTTCCTTTCGCACTCTCTTTATTTTTTGAGATGTAGCCACGTTGTCCGTTTAGTTGCTCATCTTCATATTTTTTCTTCACATCATCCGGTAACTCAAAGAATGCCTTAGAAACTTCAAAAAGTTTATTTCTTAACTCTTCAGTTACGCCGTGATTCTTTACAATGGCAAACCCCATATTTGAAAAGGAATCACCAAACTCTTGAATGAATTTTTGACGTGTAGCATCATCTCCTTGGCTGTAATCCAAGTAGTCTACGTGTGCGATTGAATTTTTACTCATGGTTTAGGCTATTTTTAATTTCGCGATTTTCGAACCTGCAAATTTCGACGAAGCGTATTCCAGATCTACTCTGAATTCCTTCATGTCTTTTTGAGATGGGATATCAAACATGGCGTCATTGAGAATGGCTTCACAAATCGAGCGAAGACCACGTGCTCCCAATTTATATTCTATGGCTTTTTGTACAATAAAGTCGAGTACGTCAGCGTCAAATTTCAATTCGACGCCATCCAGGTCAAACAAGTGAACATACTGCTTTATTAAAGCGTTTTTAGGTTCTGTAAGAATGCGGCGCAACGCTTTTTCATCTAGCGGATGTAAATACGTCAACACTGGCATTCTTCCGATCAATTCAGGGATTAATCCGAATTCTTTAATATCACTTGGAATGATGTATTGCAAGAGGTTTTCGCCGTCAGGCTTTTCATCATCTTTTGAAGAGAAACCAATAACATTTGTATTCACCCGTCGACCAATGATTTTCTCAATTCCATCAAAAGCACCACCAGCTATAAAAAGGATATTTTTTGTATTTACCTTGATCATTTTTTGCTCAGGATGCTTTCGCCCACCTTGCGGTGGAACATTGACTTCCGTACCTTCCAGCAATTTCAACATAGCCTGTTGTACACCTTCTCCTGAAACATCACGGGTGATAGAAGGGTTATCCGATTTTCGAGCAATCTTATCAATTTCATCAATAAAAACGATTCCCTTTTCAGCAGCCTCGACATTGAAGTCGGCCGCCTGTAAAAGACGAGATAAAATACTTTCAACATCTTCGCCTACATAGCCAGCTTCTGTGAGCACTGTCGCATCAGCAATACAGAATGGAACATTCAAGGTTTTAGCAATTGTTTTAGCCAAAAGTGTTTTACCTGTTCCAGTTCGTCCAACTAAAATAACATTGGACTTATCGATCTCCATATCATCATCGTGCTTTCCAACTAATGACAGACGTTTGTAATGATTGTATACAGCTACGGATAAAACGCGTTTTGCTTCGTCTTGTCCGATGATATACTCATCCAAATGTGATTTAATTTGCGCTGGTTTAAGCAAGTTAAAATCTGTCGAAACCTCCTTTTTTGTGTCGAACTTAAATTGTTCATCTACAATCTGATGAGCTTGTTCAATACAGTTCTCACAGATATGTCCGGTAACACCGGCAATTAAAATTCCAACTTCATTTTTAGGTCGCCCACAAAACGAACAGTTTATCCCTTCTTTCTTCGCCATATCCTCAATTAATCTTTACTCTTTGTCTCTTGTACCAACCATCACAGGGTCACCTAAAACTTCATCGACCATACCGTAGTCTTTTGCTTCTTGAGCGATCATCCAATAATCACGATCGGAATCTTCCCATACTTGTTCGAAAGTTTTTCCCGAATGTTTGGCGATAATATCGTATAATTCTTTCTTTAACTTTTGAATTTCTCGTGCCGTAATTTCGATGTCTGAAGCCTGACCTTGAGCACCTCCTAGTGGCTGGTGAATCATAACTCTTGAATGCGGCAGTGCAGATCTTTTACCTTCTGTTCCTGCACATAATAATACTGCTCCCATTGAAGCCGCCATTCCTGTACATATTGTTGCTACATCTGGTGAGATATACTGCATGGTATCATAAATACCTAAGCCAGCATAAACACTTCCGCCTGGAGAATTCAAGTAAATCTGAATGTCTTTTTTCGGGTCCACAGATTCTAAGAATAGCAGCTGAGCCGTAATCACATTTGCAATCTGGTCGTCAATACCTGTGCCTAAAAAGATAATACGATCCATCATCAAACGCGAGAAAACGTCCATTTGCGCTACATTCAACTGACGTTCCTCGATGATGTAAGGCGTCATTGAAGAATGAATATAACTATCTACAACAGTGCTACTAATACCTCTGTGTTTAGTAGCGTATTTTTTAAATTCGTCTTTATCAAACATTAATTTTAATTTTCCTCAATTATAAATTCTATCCCTATTTGCACCTGTATAAACAAACAATTCCGTCAAGATTTCGTTCGAGTAGGCACAAAAAAATAATACCCATAAATATAGGTATTATTTTTTCTTGAAATAAGATTCTATTTTCTTTTCAAATTAAGACTGCTTGTATGCCTCCTTTACAAAATCATCATAAGGCAATGATTTCTCGTTTAATTTCACTGTCTCTTTGAAAAATGCCAACATCTTAGATCCGTAAATATTATCGTAAATCTTATTTGCTTCTTCACGATTTTTTAATACTTCACTTGCTTGCGAAACCAATTGATCTTCCTCTGGTGCCGGCATTCCATATTGCGCATATTGGTTTACCAATAAACCCTTTGTATACTCCATCACCTCATCCGGTTCAACTTTAATGTCGTTGTTTTTGATGATTTTGTTTTGGATCAATTGCCATTTAAGACTTTTTGCGTAGTTATCAAAATCAGCATCTAGCTCTTCACGGGTCACTTCTTTTTCACTTGAAGCCATGATCCATCGCTTTAAAAATTCCTCTGGTAACTCAAAGTCTGTTTTTTCGATCAATTTATCACTGATAGATTGACTCAAAAGACGGTCAGAATCGTTCGTGAACATACGCTCGAGATCTGCTTTGATTCGCTCTTTTAACTCTTCTTCAGATTTTACATTGCCTTCGCCAAAAAGTTTATCAAACAATGCTTGATCAACAGCTGCTGGCACCATTGTTTTGATCTCAGTGATCTTAAATTCGAAGTCTCCCTCTAATGCAGCCGCCTCCTCTTTGGAAATCGCTAACATAGCAGCCATGTCCTCATCTCCTCTTGAAACTTTGCGTGGATCGATTTTAAGCGTAGCGCCTACCTTTTGTCCAACCAGTTCTTTTTTGACCTTATCATCCTCGATAAATTCTAAAGAAATAGTCGATGTATTAGTGATTTCACCATCAATTTGCTTAAATTCTCCAAGAACCATATCTTTTTCACCTGCTTCTTCAGACGCAACCAAAGAACCATAACGCTTTGCTAGACTTTCTACTTCTTTATCTAACATTTCATCGTTGATCTCAACCTTGAGGTAGTCAAATTTGTTCTTCTTTGATAGGTTAACATCAAATTCAGGAGCTAAACCTATTTCGTAAGCAAATTCAAATTCACCAGGATTGTTAAAGTCTCCTTTAACCTCCTCATCTTCCTTAGGCATAGGATTACCTAAAATTTCAACTTGGTTAGTGGTGATGAAATTGTTTATGGATTCGTTAACCACTTTATTTAATTCTTCAGCTAATACGGCCTTGCCATATTTGCTTTTGATTAAGCTCATCGGCACTTTTCCTGGTCGGAAACCAGGGATATTAGCTTGTTTGCGATAATCTTTAAGTGTTTTGTCAACCTTTTCAGAATAATCTTCTGGTGCAATTTGCACGCGGATCACTGCATTTAGATCATCAATTTTTTCCTCAACAACGTTCATGTTATATGCTATTTATTTTTAAACAAAAATGGTCCATCCGCCTGAGGCGGACGGACCATTTAGTGCGGGTGGAGGGACTCGAACCCACACACCTCTCGGCACTAGATCCTAAGTCTAGCGTGTCTACCAATTTCACCACACCCGCATTTTACAATTGTGTTTGCTAAAAACCTTTTTTAGTCAACAGATTTGTAAGTACTTTTTACTTCGATTCTCGTCTGAATCGTATGCCAGCTTTCGCAAGGCAGGGTGCAAAGATAATTAGATTTTTTCATCAAGCAAAAAAAAATGTCAGAAATGAAAAAAATCACAAATGGCACGAATTCTTGATCGATAAAATGCTTGCATGAGAATGATTTTTAAACTGAGAAGAGAGATTTCAATAGCAATCCTTATTTTTAGCCAGATTATGCAAAAAAAGAAAAACATTGCACTTTTGGGTTCTACGGGTTCAATCGGAACCCAAACGTTAGAGGTGGTTGCAGTTCATCCCGATAAGTTTGAGGTTTCAGTGTTAACAGCATATCGAAATGCTGAATTGCTCATTGAACAAGCAATCCGTTTTAAGCCAAATTTAGTGGTTATTGGCGATGAGACACAATACCAAAAAGTGAACGATGTTTTATTTGATCATGACATAAAAGTATATGCTGGTGAAGATGCATTATTGAGTGTTGTAGAAATGTCCGAAATTGATATTGTCTTGACTGCTTTGGTCGGTTTTTCAGGGTTAAAGCCGACTATCGCGGCAATTAGAGCTGGTAAAAATATCGCTTTGGCCAACAAGGAAACATTAGTTGTCGCCGGATCGATAGTTACCAAATTAGCAAAAGAAAAAGGAGTTAATATTTATCCGGTAGACTCTGAGCACTCAGCTATTTTTCAGAGTCTTGTTGGCGAATTTCATAACCCAATCGAGAAAATTTATTTGACGGCATCTGGCGGCCCATTTAGAGGAAAAAAACGAGACGAGCTGCTTCATATAACAAAGGAAGCGGCGTTAAATCATCCAAATTGGGAAATGGGGGCTAAAATCACCATTGATTCTGCCTCAATGATGAATAAAGGTTTAGAAGTGATCGAAGCAAAATGGCTTTTTGCTCTGAAGGATGAACAAATAGAGGTTATCGTGCATCCCCAATCAATTGTTCACTCGATTGTACAGTTTCAAGATGGCTCTATGAAGGCACAAATGGGATTACCTGATATGAAATTACCCATACAATATGCATTAACCTATCCTGAACGGTTCCCTACCGATTTTCCAAGGTTTAATTTTTTGGATTATCCAACATTGACTTTTGAGCAGCCTGATTTAGACACCTTCTCTAACTTGAGGTTGGCTTATGATGCAATGAAAAAAGGAGGCAATTTACCTTGTATATTAAATGCTGCCAATGAGGCGAGCGTGGAAGCTTTCTTAGAGGACAAAATCACCTTTTTAGACATTGCAAAACTCAATGAAATGGCCATGAATGAGGTAGCTTTTGATCAATCACCGGATTTAGAAAAACTATATGAAACGGATCAAATCTCAAGAGATGTGGTCAACTCTTTGATTGCAAAAATATAGGCAACGCTTTGATTTATTTGCATTTAAGTTTATATTTGGTAGTTCGTCTATCGGTAAACTAGGCTATTGGGTTAATCCTACCTTGTACTCTCCTGATAATTTAGTGTATTAGACGAAGCAACTAAAAATGAAATCGACTATGAAAAAATGGCTTGCTTTCCCTATCATTTGCTTCGCAATGCTGACTCAAGCTCAGCCGACATGGAGTGAAGATGCGGCTCAAATCATTTACGATAATTGTACAGAATGTCATAACCCGGAGGGCGTTGGTACAGTATCTTTTCTTGAATACAGCACTGCATACGATTATCGTGCTTTAATACAATCTTATGTTGAGTTTAATGTCATGCCACCATGGACGGCGGACACATCTTATCAACATTATTTTGACGAGCGTATATTGACAGAATATGAAAGAAACACGATTATTGAGTGGGCGAGCAGTGGCGCACCAGAAGGTGATCCTGACTTAGCTCCGCCGCCACCAGTTTACACTGGAGAGCAACAATTACCAGCTGATCCAGATTTGGTTTTAACGATGCCAAATTATATGAGTAAGGCAACTGAATCTTTTGACGATTATGTTTGTATTTCATTGCCTACAGGTTTGGCTACGGATCGTAGAGTAAAAGCGATTGAAATTATTCCTGGAAACCGCTCTATTGTTCATCACTGTCTTGTATATATGGATGAAGATGGGTCGTATGATACTGATACTATTGATGGAGACTGCGGAGGTCCATCGACCGAACCGTTAATGGCTGGATACACTCCTGGAGCAAGTCCAACAATCTTTCCATCTTCAGAAGATTTTTCTTCTGGTATGGTTTTACCGGCAGGATCAAATGTTGTTTTTGCCATGCACTATCCGCACGGAAGCTATGGCGAATGGGATCAGACAAGAGTACATTTTTATTTCTACCCTGAACCAATTGAAACGGAATTCAGAGAAATCTTAGCAGGGCCATTTTTACAGAATTGGGATTTTACATTACCACCAGATGAATACACTGATGTAACTGCTTCCTATCCCGATGTTCCTTTTAACCTGACTGTTTTGAGTGCTTTCCCTCATATGCACTTACTTGGTAAATCCATCAAGACGTATGCCGTTACTGAGGCAGAAGATACCGTGAAGTTTGTGAATATTCCAGAATGGGATTTTGATTGGCAAGATTTCTATTGGTTTAGATATATGCAACATTTGCCGAGTGGCAGTGATTTGCATGCTGAAGGTGTTTATGATAATACGGTTGGGAACCCTCACAATCCATACGATCCGCCAATTGAAATTGGGCCTGGATTTAATACTACAGATGAAATGTTCCTCGTCTATTTCCATGTTATGGAATATTGGGAAGGAGATGAATTCGTCAACGTAGATAGCTTGAATAATTTATACCTCGATCAGTTGAGTATTGATGAAGAAGAAAGTCCTTCAGAAATGGGACTTCGAGCCTACCCGAATCCTTTTGATAACTCAATTACAATAGGTTACAATTTGGACAATTCAACTTATGTAAGTATATTTATCTACGATATGGCCGGAAAGCTGGTCAATAAATTGCAACAAGGAGAACAAAATGCAGGTCAACAATCTGTAGTTTGGGATGGAACCGATGAGAATGGAGCAAGCGTTGCAGGAGGAGTATACCACTACTCTATGAGAGCAGGTGGATCTTTATACTCAGGACGCATTGTTAAGAAATAACAAACCAACAACCAACATATACCTATGAAAGGTTAAGAGGCATTAGTGTTTAACACTTTTGCCTCTTTTCTTTTATAGCTTCCTATCAAAAATTCAATCCGTAATTAATGTACTGAAGAGTTGTAGTTTTTTCTTAGCAAATTCGAATATCACTAAACGACGATGTTAACAATTCTACCCGGAACAACAATCACCTTTTTAGGTGCTTTGCCGTCTAAATATTTTGCCGATTGTTCGTCTGCTAAAACCGCTGCCTCTACATCTTCTTTAGACATATTTGTTGGCAAAGGGAGTTTGAAGCGCATTTTGCCGTTAAATGACACTGGATATGCATATTCCGCTTCGATCAAATAATCAGGGTTAAAAGTTGGAAACGTAGCCTTTGTAATACTTTCCTTTTCTCCAATTTTCTCCCATAATTCTTCGCAAATATGCGGCGCATATGGAGATACTAGAATCAAAAGTTCACGTAAAATCGATCGATGATTACATTTTTGATCAGTCAACTCATTTGTAGCAATCATAAAATTTGAAACGGGGGTGTTAAAAGAATACCGATCCAAATCTTCTTTTACTTTTTTAATTGTTTTGTGCAAAGTTTTTAAGGCTTTCTTATCGGGTTCTCCCTCGACGACATTTAGTTGATTATCGCCATCATGGAATAAACGCCAGAACTTACGGAGGAAATTATGAACGCCATTAATACCTTTAGTATCCCAAGGCTTGGCTTGTTCTAGCGGTCCTAAAAACATTTCATAACTTCGAAGTGTGTCCGCACCATACTTCTCGCAAAGCTCGTCTGGGTTGACAACATTAAACCATCTTTTGGACATTTTATCAACTTCGCGTTTCACAATGACTTTTCCTTGCTCGTTTGGAACCACTTCAATTGATGCAAATTGAGGTTGCCACTTCCTTAATTCGTCGAACTTTATCGAATCATCGCCATTCAAAAGATCGATCCATATTTTTACTCCCCGAAATGTTCCAGTATTAAGTTGGTCCTTGATCTGGTCGTAAGAATATAGTTTATAGTCTTTTCCAATGTAAGCTATTGCGCTATTACCCAAAATCATCCCTTGATTAATCATCTTTTTAAAAGGCTCATTAAAGCTAATGAATCCCATATCAAAGAGAAATTTGGTCCAAAAACGTGCGTACAATAAATGTCCCGTTGCATGCTCAGAACCACCGATGTATAAATCCACCTGATTCCAATAATCCGCTTTTTCTTTTGAGACGAAATCTGCTTCATTGTGCGGATCCATATATCTTAAAAAGTACCAAGAAGATCCTGCCCAACCAGGCATCGTATTATACTCCATTCGATCACCTTCAAAAACATTCCAATCTTCTTTTTTGGCTCTTGCTAATGGCGGTTCTCCATCTTCTGTTGGCAGATATTTATCCACTTCCGGAAGAGTTACGGGCAGGCGACTGTCCTCAATTAAATAAGGAATATCGTTTTTATAATAAACTGGGAAAGGTTCTCCCCAATAACGCTGTCTTGAGAATACGGCATCTCTCAGGCGATAATTCGTCTGACCTTTTCCAAAACCTTGTTTTTCGATTTCAAAAATGGCTCTCTTGATTGCTTTTTTAGCTGGTAAATCATTTAAGAAGTCAGAGTCTGTAATAACAGCGTCCTTTTCCGTGTAGGCCTCCTCAGAGATGTCTACATCCTTAAAAATGTTCTTAATGGTGATTCCGAAATGGTTAGCAAAATCATAATCTCTTTGATCTCCGCAAGGAACAGCCATAACTGCACCAGTACCATATCCTGCTAAAACATAATCTGCAATCCAAATTTCAACCTTGTCTCCAGTAAACGGGTGGATAGCATAAGCACCCGTAAATGCACCAGATATTGTTTTCACATCCGCTTGGCGATCACGTTCGGTTTTTAAGCTTGTTTGTTGCTGATAGGTTTCAACCGCCGATTTATATTGATCAGTAGTAATCTCATTGACTAATTCATGTTCTGGTGCGAGTACCACAAATGAAACACCAAAAATTGTATCAGGACGTGTGGTAAAAACCTCAATATTATGCCCGCTTTCTGTTTTAAATACAACTGCTGCTCCTGTTGACTTCCCTATCCAGTTTCTTTGCTGCTCTTTAATTGAATCTGACCAATCAATATGGTCTAAGTCGTTCAACAGGCGCTCCGCATATGCTGTTATGCGCATACTCCATTGACGCATTAATTTTTGTTCTACAGGGTGTCCGCCTCTTTCAGAAACCCCGTCTTTGATTTCATCATTTGCCAAAACAGTACCCAACGCAGGACACCAGTTCACCCACGAATCTGCCAAAAATGTCAAGCGATAGTTCATGAGGATAGCCTGCTGTTGTTTTAAAGAAAATCCTTTCCATTCATCTGCGGTAAATAGTTCGGTTTGGTCCGTACATGCATTTATTTTTGCATTACCTTCTTTTTCAAAAATTGTAACAAGGCTTTCTATGGATTCCGCTTTTTGTGTTTCATGGTTATACCATGCGTTATACAGTTGCTTGAAAATCCACTGTGTCCACTTATAATAGTTAGGGTCTGATGTTCGTACTTCTCGATCCCAATCAAAAGAAAAGCCAATCTTGTCCAATTGCTCACGATAACGTTTTAGATTTTGCTCTGTTGTAATAGCTGGATGTTGTCCAGTTTGAATGGCGTATTGTTCAGCAGGTAATCCGAATGAATCATAACCCATCGGGTGAAGCACATTAAAGCCATTTAATTTCTTATAACGGGCGTAGATATCAGAAGCTATGTATCCAAGCGGATGACCAACATGTAATCCTGCTCCTGAAGGGTAAGGAAACATTGATAGACCGTAGTATTTTGGCTTGTCTGAATGATCGTTGGCAGCATACGTTTTGTTTGCTAACCAATAGGCTTGCCACTTGGTTTCAATATCCTTAAAATTATAGTCCATGCTTACTTCGTTATCGTTGAAGCGGCAAAGTTAATAAAATGATAGCTTGGGATGCAGAATTTGTTCAAGCTTATATACTGAATTACTAATTTTCTGGGTATCCTTGATCAATCCAACAACGCATGGTTTGAATTTCATCGGCGGTTAAGGAATCAATACCAAAATCATTCGGCATAACCGGCATTGTTTTTTCAAAAAAAACTTAGTTTTGCACGATCCTCCATCTAGGTATGCTTTGATTGGGTCATAATTGTCAATCCATGCGTCATGACAACCAGTTCCGCCTCCCAAACCTGTTTTACAAGAAGATTCAATGATTGGACGAATTTCAACCGTATATGAGACTTCCGTGAGACAATCGCCCACAGGAATGGTTTTATCCTTTAGACATGAACTGAGGGTAAAAAATGAAATACATATAATTGTAAAACCAAATATTTCCCCAAGTTGGATATCCTTTTTTTGAAACATGTAGCAATTTAAATAAAAAAACCCGAATGAATATTGTCATTCGGGTTTAGCATAATTCTATAAGAATAGATTATTTGTTCGCAGCGTAACGCTTTGAAACCTCATCCCAGTTAATAACATTAAAGAATGCATTGATATAATCTGGGCGTCTATTTTGATACTTTAAGTAGTAAGCGTGTTCCCAAACATCTAATCCTAAAATTGGAGTTCCGCCACAACCAATTCCATTCATTAATGGGTTGTCTTGGTTTGCAGTTGAGCAAACTTCAACTTTTCCACCTGGATGAACGCACAACCAAGCCCATCCCGATCCAAATCGAGTTGCAGCAGCGTTCGCAAATGCTGTTTTGAAAGATTCAAAATCGCCATAAGCTGCATTGATAGCGTCTGCAAGTTCACCTGAAGGAGTACCTCCACCGTTTGGAGACATTACCTCCCAAAATAAGCAATGGTTGTAGTACCCACCTCCATTATTTCTGACTGCAGGATTGTCTGCGCAATTTGCCAGAATATCCTCAATTGATTTTCCAGCAAGATCAGTCCCTTCAATTGCTCCGTTCAATTTTGTCGTGTATCCATTATGGTGTTTTCCATGGTGAATCTCCATGGTTTGTCTGTCAATATGCGGTTCTAAAGCGTCGTGTGCATAAGGTAATGCAGGTAATTCAAATGCCATATTCGTGTTTTTTAGGTTATTAAAAATAAGTTCTACCAAATTTAACAAGAATGTCTAATTAATGTTCGAGATGGTCGAAAATTCAGTGATTTTTCTTATTTTGCCAAAAAATTGAATCAATGAAAAAACTTGCATTTGTATTCTTGATGGGAGGTGCTTTAGTACTTTCATCATGCGGTGGCGAAGAAGAAACACCAGTGACCGGACCTTCAACTCAAAACGAAGGTGGAAACAACTTGTTAAATAACCTAATTGAAGAAGGAATGGAACAAGCTGTTGAAGAGGTAAATAATCAGCTTGCTGATACATCTTCTGTTCTTAACGATGCACTTGAAGGAGCGATGGATACCATCAAACAAGTCCTCGAGGATAATAAAGGTGCGATCGAAGCAGCAATTGAAAAAGGAGTTCAAGACGCACTGAAATAAATCAGGCATCGAGAAAAGGAAATGCGCTCTCAGCTTATGCGGGAGCGTTTTTTTATGCGCATAATTCTCAGACCTACTAACGGATTGAGGTTAATAAGTTCCGTAACATTGACTGTTATCTGCGCTATATTACGCTACCTTGGTACGTTATAGTAATAGGGCTTCATCAATCTACAGAAATGATAGCAAAAAAGCAAAAGGAGAATTGATTATGAGCAGACTGAAGAAGGTGTGGAAAATATTAAAGCGACTTGCTTTTTGGTCCTTCTTTATTGGTTTATTTTTCGTAACCACAATTACGGTAATTCTCCATATTTATGAAGATGATATCAAGGAATACGCTATTTCTGCCTTGAATGATCAACTCACAACGGATGTTCAAGTTGAAAACATTGAAGTGTCTATCTTACATGATTTTCCCAATGTATCTCTGCAATTCGAGAATGTATTTATAAGAGATGCCTACAAAGAGACAGAGAGTCGAGACACCTTATTATTTGCAGAAGACATGTTTTTTCATTTCAATGTCATGAACCTATTCTCAGGTAATTATGAAGTGAAGCATGCGAGTGTAGAAAATGGTGAGCTCAATCTTATTACTACAGCAAGTGGAGATTATAATTATGATATTATTAAGCCTTCTGATCGAGAGAAAGATTCAAATGAGGAATTCAGCTTTTCAATGGAAATGCTGCAACTAGAGGATTTCGATTTTCACTGGGTCAATCGTTCAACAGGTCAGAATTACGCTATGGATTTTAAAGAAGCCTTGTTAAAAGGTGATTTTTCTGAAGCGGCTTATGATGTCGAAGCGACAGGTGATTTTTGGGTGAGACGCGTGAAGAGTAATTCGGTTACCCTTTTTGCTGATAAGAATGGCAATATGAATTTGGCGCTTCATATTGATACTGACCGAAAGAGTTATACATTTAATCGAGGAGATCTTAGCATCGAGGATATGAATTTTAACGTGTCAGGCTTCCTCGATTCGAGTCAGATTGATCTCAAAATTCTAGGTGATAACATTCAGGTTGACGAATTGATAACAAGTTTCATGAATGATCCTGAAAATGAACAGGAATACATTGGCGACGGACGTGTCAATTTCGAAAGTGTTATTTCTGGATCAATGGATCGCACTGAGATGCCTTCGGTCTCTGCGACATTTTCAATCCTAGATGGAAGTGTTAGGGAGCCTGAACAGAATTTAACCTTGAGTGAGATTAATATTGAAGGTAGTTATAAGAACAAATTTGAGGATCGAAAAGAACAACTCAATTTACCAAAATTTGATTTTAAACTCTTAAATAGTCATTTTTCGGGCAAGGGGTCCATTGCCGATTTTGAACAACCTGAATTTTTAACGAAGGCAAAAGGAGATCTCGATTTGGGCGCGTTCCACCGATTTTTCGGCTTTAAAGATGTTTTGAATCTGGGCGGTCGTCTAAATTTTGATTTGTCCACTGTCATCCGATTTCTCGATCCGGAATATCGAAAGGATGCTTTTGAAGTATATGCATCCAACGGAACCATTCGCTTCGACCAAGTTAACTATAGAGGGTCCGGTAGCAACCTCGATTTTAAGAATATCACAGGAGACTTGATTGTACATGGTAAAGATGGTGCTGTACATAATCTATCCGTAAAAACGAGCCGATCTGATATTCTCGTTAATGGTGCAATGAAAAATTTAGTTTCCTATATCGACGGAAGCGGGAGTCTTGGAATGATTGCATCAATTCGGGCAAACAGTATCGATTTAAATGAATTTTTATCTCAACCAAACCAAGACCTTCCGAAACGTCCAGAAATGTTTGTCTTGCCCGCCAATCTTAATATGAACATCGATTTGTCTGCGAATGAAATCATTTGGGAAAATCATCAATTTAGAAAGGTACACAGCCAAGTATTAATGACCAATCGTAAAATTACTGCCAAGCAATTGGCTTTTCAAACCTTGCAGGGAGCAGTTACCGGAAGGTTGACTTTGGAGAATCGTTTGAATGATGGCAACGTGATTAGCGGGAGTGTAAATTTTGTGGATATCAATATTAAGAATCTATTCAAAGAATGGGAAGATTTTCAACAAAATACGATTACCTCCAATCATCTCTCAGGGCAAGTGCAAGGTGAAACAGAATTTGTTTTACTCTTTAATCCATACTTCTCAATGGTCGAAGAAAAACTCTTTGCAGTTTCAGATATTACCATTCGTGATGGCGAGCTAAAAGAGCTTGAAACGATGAAGGCAATTACCGATTATATGCGTTCCAATAAGGCGCTAAAAGTCATGCTAAACAAACATATTGATCAGTTTGAAGAAAAGTTGATGCATTTGCAATTCAATACACTTCAAAATAAAATCGAAGTCAAAAATCGTCGCATTTCGATACCAAAAATGACCATCAGCAGCAATGCCATGGATGTTGACTTATTTGGATGGCATGATTTTGATAACAACATTGAGTATCACTTCAGTTTTAGGTTTAGACAGTTAAAATCTAAAGCTGAATACACGGAGTTTGGTCGAATTGAAGACGATGGATTAGGTTTGGTTATTTATCTCACGATGTTCGGCAATATCGATGACCCAGAATTCAGCCTTGATAAAGATGAACGCAAAAATGATATGAAAGAAAATTTGGAACTCGAAAAAGAAACCGTGAAATCAATCTTAAAAACTGATTTTGGATTATTTAAGAAAGATAGCACAGTACAAAAAGTACAGGTGGATAACAAAAAGGAAGTTGAATTTATTTATTACGAATCAGATGTGGCCGCACCGGTAGAAGATTCGGCAGCTGTTAAGAAAAAACAAAAACGTAGATTGGGAAAGTTTATTGATGGGATGAAAGAGAGTGCAGAGAAGGAGAAGGCTAAGGAGTCTATTAATGTAGAAATTGATTTGTAGAATAATTCGTAATTTGTTTCGTTCACTCTTTCGGTTATGGCTCGAATGAATTTATATCATAGAAAACAACGATGGAAACTGGCGCTTTTGGGGGCTGCTTTATTAATGTTTCTTGCTTCCATTTGGTTTTCCTATCAGATTGTTAACAAAGTTCAAGAGAAAGAATTAGATCGTGTTCAGCAATGGGCAGATGCGGTTAAGCGAAAATCTGAGTTGGTCAATTTAACCAACCGTACGTTTAATGAGTTATCGGCGACTTTGACAAAACTCCAAGAAAGGGATCGTCAAAAGGTTCAAATGTGGTCCTTGGCCATGAATGAAATCAATAAACCGCTAGACGACTACTCATTTGTTATGCGAATTATTACTGAAAATAATGGCATACCAATGATTCTTACAGATGAATCTGAGCGCATCGTTTCAAGCCATAATTTAGAAGCACTCGACGCAAAGATTAAAGCAAAGATTGATGAGACGAATCAATCCGAAAATCAAGTTGTTAAGGATTCACTTTTTAAGCAAGCAAAATCAGATAGTCTGATTTATTATATCTCTTTTTGGCGAGAGAACCGAACGCCTATCGAGATTGATCTATATGAAGGAGCGAAACAAAAAATCTTCTACTTCGATTCAATTTATTACCAGAGTCAGAAGCTACTCGAACTTCAACGCAGTCGTGATTCTTTAACACAAGCATTCACCGATGAATTAATTCAAAACGATAACCTTGTCCCGGTGATGTTTATCGATAAATCAACCAGCGAAGTAATTGCAACGAATATACCGGAGTACGATTCTACGAATACGGAAGAAATCATTTCAGAACTTGCAGCAAAAAACGATCCGATAGCAGTGCGTTTAGGGACTGATAATGAGGGGATAATCTATTTTGAGTATTCCCCAGAAATTGCGCAAATGAAGTATTTTCCGTTTGTACAATTCTTCATAATAGGATTGTTCATGTTGATAGCTTACCTTGTCTTTAGCACCTTCAGAAAAGCAGAACAAGACCAGGTTTGGGTGGGAATGGCGAAAGAAACGGCTCATCAATTGGGCACGCCAATATCTTCATTAATGGCCTGGAATCAGTTATTGGAGGCAAAGGGTATTGAAAAAGAGATTACCGAAGAAATAAACAAAGACATTGAACGATTGAGTACTGTGACAAATCGCTTTTCAAAAATTGGTTCCGAAGCAATACTAAATGAAGAGGATATAACCGACATCTTAGAGGGAGTTGTCCATTATCTTCGAAAACGTATTTCCAATAAAATTGAGCTCTCATTTAATATTGAAGGAAGTGATGTAATTACAGCAATGGTGAATCGTTCTCTCATTGAATGGGTAATAGAAAACATCACTAAAAATGCGGTAGACGCCATGGACGGCACGGGTAAGATTGAAATTACAGTGCGACAGGTAGAGGATCAAGTCCAGATCGATATCGCCGATAATGGTAAAGGTATACCTTCCAACAAATTAAAAACCGTTTTTCAGCCAGGATACACAACAAAGACACGTGGTTGGGGATTAGGTCTGTCTTTGGTTAAGCGCATCGTTGAGGACTTTCATAAAGGAAAGGTATTTGTCCTTAAATCTGAAGTAGGTGTGGGTACCACCTTCAGGATTACATTAAAAGTCTAATTAATTCTTCTCCTGACAAAGCTCAACCAAAACGCCATTGGTAGATTTTGGATGCAAGAACGCGATGCGTTTGTTGTCTGCTCCATCTTTTGGAGTCTGGTGAATCAACTGGTATCCCTCATTGGATAACCTCTCAATTTCTGCATCAATGTCACTTACCTCAAATGCCAGATGATGGATACCTTCACCTCTTTTTTCAATGAATTTTGCGATGGCGCTATCCGGATTGGTTGCTTCTAGTAATTCGATCTTCGATTCACCCGTTTGAAAAAATGAAGTTTTAACGCCTTCTGATTCGACGGATTCAATCTTATAATGTGGCATATTAAAAAGTGTACCAAACAGTTTATTAGCACTCTCCAAATCTTTTACTGCAATTCCAATATGTTCTAATTTCATCTTGTATGTATTGATAGAAATAAAAAATCCGTCCACAAAAAATTGAGGACGGATTTAAAAAATGTTTATTATAGATTATGTCTTAATGAACTTTTCGTTCTTATTATCATAATTTACGTAGTAGGCTCCTTTCTTCAAGTTTGAGCAGTCTACTTCTGACCCTACGCCCTTTTTCACAATATTTCCGTAGGCATCATAGATCTCATACTTGGTTTCTATTGCTGTTGAACCAGAAGTAAATTTGATCGATTTCTTCACCTTTTTAGGAGAAAGCTCCGGTTCTTGAATGGATGCATTTGTAAACGTTACCGCTTCAGATGGACGCTTCTTACCAGTATGGTCGGTCTGAACTACACGTACTTTGTTTTCACCTGAATGAGGAGCAACATTAAACAAATATTCGTTTGTTGTGGCATCCCCGGTACCATCCACTTCACCGATTACAACCCATTTATTCCATCTGAATTGTTCCACAACGTATGGTAGTTTTCCAGATTCTGATGTAGTAGTCCAAGTTAAAACGCCATCTGGAGAACAACTAATTTTTTGGATTTCAAACGTACTTTTCGGCAATAAAACCTCAGGATTTAACACTTTCGGTTTACAACCTAAGCCGTGTTCTAAAACAACGAAAACCGGATCTCCGGTCTTCAAACCAAAAGTTGTAAAATCAATTTCAAAAGCACTTGACTGCAATCCATCAACAATAGGATCGCCGTTAACAGTTGCCTTCGTCACACAAAATCCGAAACCATCCTCATCCTCAGGATTTGAGACAAAAAGGTTCTTACCTTGATAATGCCCTTCTAGCGACAAATCCGCACGAGCAATAAAGGTGCTTCCTATGAAAGCAAGTAAGAACAAGATGTTATGTCTTATCAGCATAAGCAGTTGATCGGTACTCAGTTTACCTAAATTCTATGCAATAATAAAGTTTACTTTAGTAATAAACAAGACATCCCTTCTATTTTTTTGATTCTCTTCATCAGTAGTCAGATTGATTTAAGAATGGAAATGGGAAACTTTATAAAAAATCGTATATATTTGATGGAGAACTGCGATTAGAGTTATAATCAACAACATGAAGAAAATCAAATTATTAAGTTTTGTTTTAGCATCAGCCCTTCTTTCGTCGTGTGGCGGAGGAACGGATCAGTTGGATGGACCAGATACGATTGAAGAAGAGTCACTTTACGGAGGCGTATTCAGAATGTCAATTGGCAGCTATAATAAAAATGTCAAAGTGAGAGAGGTGAAGAAGCTGGAGGAAGGTCAAATCTACTCGCAGATTTTTGATGGTTTGGTTCGATACAACCCTTCTTCATTGGAGATTGAACCTGCTCTAGCATCGGAATGGAGTATTTCTGATGACGGTAAAACATACACTTTCACCTTGAGAGAAAGTGTTTTATTTCATGACAACAATTGTTTCGAAGGTGGTAAAGGACGTGAAGTAACACCGTCTGATGTCGTATACTCTTTTGAGCAAATTTATGACCCTTCACCAGATAATTCGGCATATTCAATTTTTCAAAACACAATAATTGGTGGTGAAGCTTTCCACGATGAGCAGGCTGACTCGATCCAAGGTATTCGCGTGGAAGGTCAAAAAGTAATTTTTGAGCTGAATAAACCAGGATTGGCTTTTATTCAAAAGATGGCAAGTGTTTATGGTTCTATTATTCCTCGAGAGTCAATGGAGGCCTCTGAATATGTTCCAGTCGGAACAGGGCCATTTGCATACGATAATAAGAACTCGAATTCTGAAATCGTTAAGCTATATAGAAATGCTAACTACTACGAAAAGGATGCTAGTGGTAATCAGTTGCCTTTCCTCGACAGTGCTGTCTTCATTTATTTCGAAAATGCTGACGACCAAATGGAAGATTTCTGGGATGGTACGCTTTCATACGTAAGGAAAGTTCCCGTTCAGCGAATATCTGAGGTGATGGAAGAACGTATCGGAGAATTTGAAAGCAAACCACCGATGTATATTTTGGGTAGTGAACCTGAATTGACAACTACTTATTTAGAATTGAACATGAATACGCCTGTCTTTAAAAAGAAAAAGCTAAGACAGGCGCTCAACTATGCAATCAACCGAAAAAAGATCTTTGAAAAAATCCTGAAGAATCAGGCCTACGAAATTGGAAAATTTGGTCTTGTTCCTCCACTGCCTGCTGTTTTCAACAACTATGACTTTGAAGGTGTTGAGGATACCGCATACGTTTACAACCCTCAATTAGCGAAGCAATTAATGGCCGAAGCGGGATATCCCGATGGAAAAAATTTCCCTTCCATTCAGATGCAGTTTAAAATGGGAAGCACCGACTACCTTGTAGCGTCTGAGATTCAAAATCAATTGCGCAGTGTGTTGGGAATTAACCTTGAAATCGAAGCGGTTGAGTTTAATCAAATGCTTGAAAATAAGGCTTATGGACGATCAGATATCTTCAGAACAAATTGGATTGGCGATTATCCTTTGGCAGAAACATTCTTAACAAATGCCTACGGTAATATCGTTCCTAAAAGTAAAGATGAACCTTCTTATCGTAACTCAGCTCGTTACAATAATCCAAAATTTGATCAGATCTTGGAAGCAGCAATGGTTTCTACTAACGTAGATTCGGCGAATGTGCTTTATAGCGAAGCTGAGAAAATTTTAATGGATGATGCTCCATTTATCGTGTTGTGGTACGGTGAGGATCTTTGGTTGAAACAAGCCCATGTCCGCGCCTTCGAAACGAATAGTATTGGATATTTGGATCTTACAGGGACCTATTTCAAAGAGCAAGAGGAGGAAGAAGAGCTAGAGAACTAGCACTGTTTTGTAATGGCGGGAGTATATATTCACATTCCTTATTGTAAAGTGAAATGTCATTATTGTGATTTTCACTTCTCAGTTAAAACCGATTCGAAAGGGAGAATGGTTGATTCACTATTACGTGAAATTGAATTAAGATCTGATTTCTTTCAAGCTCAAACTAAAATAGAAACTATTTATTTTGGGGGAGGTACACCGAGTATTCTAGAAGCGACAGAATTAAATAGAATTCTTCACAAGATTGCTCAAACATTTGAGCTAGCTGAATCTCCAGAAATAACGATTGAGTGTAACCCAGATGATATTACTACAGAAAAACTGCAGGCTTATCAAAAGATGGGAATTAATAGGCTGAGTATTGGTATTCAATCGTTTGATGATAAAGCCCTTAAAGAAATGAATAGAGCGCATTCTGCTGTAGAAGCGATCGAATCGATTGAAAACGCTAAAGCTGCAGGTTTTCAGAACATCACAATCGATCTGATTTATGGTATACCCAACCAAACCATACATGATTGGGAGGCGGAGCTCGATAGAATGATTGAATTGAATATCCCGCATTTATCTGCTTATTGCCTTACAATTGAGCCAAATACAGTATTCGGCCATCGCCACAAAAAGGGTGTGCTCTCCTTGCCGAATGATCATGAATATTTGAGCTTTTTTAAACTATTAAGGGCAAAAACCAAAGAGGCAGGAATGGAACATTATGAGATATCCAATTTTGCTAAACCGAATTATATTTCAAAGCATAATTCTGCCTATTGGAAAGGTAAACCTTATATCGGAATCGGTCCTTCTGCCCATAGTTACGATGGCAAAAGGCGCAGCTGGAACATTGCAAATAATTTTAAGTACATGGATGCATTGGAATCGGGTGAATCATTCTCTGAACTTGAGGAACTTGACGCTACAGATGTTTTCAATGATTATCTAATAACACGACTCCGAACAAAATGGGGAATTATTCGTGACGAACTTAAGGAGATATCCGCGAAGGATTACACTTATACTGAACCAATCCTTGGTAAATTGATTTGTGAAGGTAAGTTGATAGAGGCCGATGGGCAAATCAATTTAACAGAAGAAGGAATGTTTATTTCTGATGCGATTTTAGAAGACTTGTTTTGTTTGAATGATGTCGAAAAATAAAATCAGAAGAACAAATAGTGGATAAGATTTTTTTCGAGGTAAGTAATTTGCATTAAACCCCTATTTTTGTCGCAAAACAGTACTATGGCAGAATCACTTTTATTTGGAGAAGGAACACGTGAGGAGAGATACAAAGTCTTATTGCCGCAAATAAGTGCGCTCATCGACGGAGAGCCTGATTTAGTTGCGAACTTATCAAATGTGTCAGCAGCATTACGGCAGACTTTTGGGTTTTTCTGGGTTGGTTTTTACATCGTCAAGGACAACGAATTGGTCTTAGGCCCGTTTCAGGGTGATATTGCTTGCACACGGATTCAGAAAGGAAAAGGTGTTTGTGGTTCAGCATGGCAAGAAGCTAAAACAATATTGGTACCCGATGTGCAACTTTTTGAGGGACACATTGCATGCAGTGCTTTGTCTCAATCAGAAATTGTGATTCCGATCCTAAAAGAGAATCAAGTAGTAGCGGTTTTAGATGTAGATAGTGATCAAAAGGGTGATTTTAGTTTGGTTGATCAACAATATTTAGAAGAATTGGCGTTAACACTTTCAGACCTTTTTTAGTGAAAAAATTACTTGAAATATTCATTCTTTCATTACTGGCAATTTTGCTTGTGCAATGTGCTCAGATCAATCCTCTGCAAGGTGGCCCGAAAGACACTTTTGCTCCTCAAATAGACACTGCGCATTCATATCCGAAAAATGGGACGATTAATTTTCATGATGATTATATCTCACTGAAGTTTAGAGAATACATATCTCTGAACCAACCAACGGAAAACATTATCATTACACCTCAGCAAAAGATTGCTCCAGAAGTTGAGGTCAAGAATAAGAAGTTAAAGTTAACATTCAAAGAACCATTGTCACCAAACACAACTTATACCATTAATTTCAATCGAGCCGTAACGGATATAACAGAAAAGAACGACAGTATTTTTCAGGTTGTCTTTTCCACTGGTACTTTTATCGACTCCAGCAAAATAGCGGGACAAATTAAAGTAAGTAGAACCAATAGGCCGGCGTCTAATTTTATGGTAGGTCTTTATCCAAAAGTGGACACCATACAGTTTGATTCGATCCCTTATTTGATAAAACCTTTTTACATGTCTCAGACGAATGAACAAGGTCAGTTTCAGATGAATTATCTTAAAGCTCGGGATTATTATGTTTTTGCCATTGATGACCAAAATAGAAACCTACTTCTAAACGGTGGTGAATCATTCGCATTTTTGGCGGAAGCGATTTTGGTAGGCACAATGGATGAAGAAATACACTTAAAAGCCTTCATGCCAAAATCCAAAGAAGTTAAGATCCAGTCCACAACCTATGAATATCCTGGAAAAATCACCTTTGTCTTTAATAATGAAACTTCCGATTTTAAGGTGCGTGAATTAGCGGGTGAGATCAATCTTGAAATCGACCCCACCTCAACAAAAGATTCATTAGTCTATTGGCTAGCACAAAGTCCACGGCCCAAAATGCAATATATATTTACCTTGGCAGGAGAACAAGACACCATTAAACCGCTCTATAAAACAAAGGAACAAGATAACCAAGAGCAAAGTATTACTGTCGATATTAGTTTGAGAGAGAACTATCTCTATGCAAAAGACTCGCTTAAATTACTCTTTTCTGAGCCGATCCAAAACTGGAATGGATCGAGCTTCCATTTTTTTGATAAAGACTCTGTTGAATTGGCGGGCGTTCAACCAATTCAGTTGGATATCCGAACATTAGTTTTTCCTTACCTTGATCCCAAAACGAGATATTTAAAGTTAGACTCTGGAGCTGTTTTGTCTTTTTACAATAGGACCATACAAAAAGAAAATTGGACAAATTTCGAGTTACGCGATTCAACTTATTATGGAACCTTATTCCTTAATCTGGACGCTTCAAAACATAGTGGATCAATGGTCGAATTATTAAACAAGAAAAATGAGGTTGTTGCAAAGCGAAGAGTTCAAGATAGATTGGTTTTCACTGAGCTTGTTCCCGGAGACTATCAATTGCGATTAATCGTTGATCTAAATGGTGATGATGAATGGACTACGGGTTCTTTATCAGAAAATAGACAGCCGGAGCAAATCATCTGTAACAAAGAATTGATTAATATTAAGTCGAAATGGGAAAAGGAAGTGGATTGGATAATAGAAAACGAATAAGATGGGTTGGTTTAAGAACTTTTTGAAAGACAAATTTTATATCCTAAAGGTGAGGGATCGCTTTAATGCTCAAACACAAATTGGTCAACGACAACTCTTTGTTAAGTATCTCAGATGGAAAAGCAAAGGAGAGTTACCTCCTTTGAAAGATTCCGGTTTTCGAGTCTTTTCTCAGTATGAAGAAGATGGTCTACTCTTGTTGATTTTTTCTGCAATCGGCATGAAAAATAAAACCTTCGTTGAAATTGGTTCAGATGATGGTATCAATAGTAATTGCGCCAATTTAGCCTTCAATTTTGGATACCACGGGCTTTTTCTAGATGGTAACGAAAAAAGTATCAAAAGAGGACGAAAGTTCTACTCGAAATATCCACACCAATGGATGTATGCGCCAAAATTTAAATGTGCAAAAGTGACAGCAGAGAACATTAATCAACTTGTTTCTGAGGCTGGACTAGCCGGAGAAATTGATCTACTCTCTATTGACATCGACGGTAATGATTATTGGGTATGGAAGGCTCTAGAAGTGGTGCAACCCAACGTGGTAATCATTGAAACACATGTCGAATTTGGGATGCGTGATATTGTTGTCCCTTATGATCCAAATTACAGCTTTCCGGGAAAGCATCCTGTTTATCACGGCGCCTCACCTAAAGCGATGGTAAAACTAGGAAAAGCAAAAGGCTATCGTTTGGTTGGAGCAAATCAACTCGGATTTAACTTTATTTTTGTAAAGAATGGACTTGGAGAGGAACACCTGCCAGAAGTCCCGGTAGAGGAGGTTCTGCAGCATCCCTCAGTTGAAGAGTCTTGGCAACGTTTCGAGCCAATTAAAGATTGGGATTTTATCAGTGGAGATGAGGCAATAGCCTGACTATTAAGAAGGAACTCGGCAAAAGGTTAATGCGGAAAAAAAAGTTCAATTGTTAATAAGATTCCCCCTATTTACTCAGTGCAAAATGTAACTTTGCAAAAAAAAAGAACAAATGAACGTATTGGTATTGGGATCAGGTGGACGAGAGCATGCATTTGCTTGGAAGATCGCACAAAGCTCACAAATCGACAAATTGTTTATCGCTCCAGGTAACGCTGGAACGGCACAAGAAGGAACAAATGTTGATATTGCCGTAGATGATTTTGAAGCCATCAAAGCATTCTGTCTAAAAGAAAAAATCGAATATGTTTTTGTCGGGCCCGAGTTACCTTTGGTAAACGGGATCCATGATTATTTTCTTGCAGATGACGAAATAAGACATATTGCTATCATCGGTCCTAATAAAGCCGCTGCTCAGCTGGAAGGGAGTAAGGATTTCTCCAAAAAGTTTATGCAGAAATACAATATTCCTACTGCAAAATACCAAACGTTTACAAAAGACAATCTCGAGGAAGGATACGCATTCTTAGAAACTTTGAAGCCGCCATACGTATTAAAAGCAGACGGATTGGCAGCTGGTAAAGGTGTTTTGATTTTAGACGATCTTGATCAGGCCAAGAGAGAATTGAAAAGTATGCTCGCTGATGCCAAGTTTGGTGATGCTTCTTCGCGTGTGGTCATAGAAGAGTTTTTAGATGGTATTGAGCTTTCTGTTTTTGTTGTTACTGACGGCCAGTCATACAAGAAACTGCCTGAAGCGAAAGATTACAAGCGTATCGGAGAAGGAGATACGGGCCTAAATACCGGCGGAATGGGAGCCATATCACCGGTTCCATTTGCTGACCAAGGATTTATGGATAAGGTTGAAAATCAAATTATCATCCCAACTGTTAAAGGCCTCCGAAAAGAAGGAATTGACTATCAAGGTTTCATTTTCTTTGGACTGATCAATGTGAAAAATGATCCTTATGTGATTGAATACAACTGTCGAATGGGTGATCCAGAGACAGAGGTTGTTATTCCGCGTTTAAAATCAGACATTCTAGAATTGTTTGAAGGTGTTGCCACTCGAACATTGTCAGAAAGAGATGTTGAGTTTGACGATCGCACAGCAACGACGGTCATGATGGTGTCTGGAGGATATCCGGAGGCATACGAGAAAGAGAAAACCATAAATGGTTTAAATAATGTGCACGACGCTGTTGTTTTTCACGCAGGCACAAAAAAAGATGGCCCCAAAGTACTAACTTCTGGAGGACGCGTATTGAGTGTTACGGCCTATGGCCGCAATATGGAGAAGGCACTAGAAAAAGCATATGAAAATGTTTGCAAGATCGATTTTGATAAAGCCTATTCTCGAAGTGATATCGGCTTTGACCTTAAAGAAATGGAGAAGAAGTAGAAAATTGCTTTAGGTGAAATTTTCATTTTTGCCATCTGAGAAAAATCGCTATATTCGTTAGACAGACAAGTTTACATGGATCCTGAGCCCGATTCGATTATCAATATATGGAACATTTGGTTTGTTACAGGCACAACCTTGCTTTGTTCTGCCTTCTTTTCAGGAATGGAAATTGCATTCGTTTCTGCAAACCGATTGAAGATTGAACTCGACAAAAATCGTGGATCAACTTCTGGTCGTATCCTGTCATTCTTTGTGCAAAATAGCTCTCGTTTTATTAGTTCCATGTTGCTGGGTAATAACATTGCACTTGTCGTATATGGTATATACATGGCCATGTGGATGGAGCCTTGGTTGATTGGTTTGATCGGCGAGAGTGATTCAATTATCCTTCTGATCCAAACTATTATCTCTACACTTATCGTGTTGTTGACGGCAGAGTTCCTTCCAAAAGCCATTTTTCGAATTAATCCAAACGGAATTTTAACGGTTGCGGCAATTCCTTTAATGATTGTCTACTCGATTTTTTATGTGCCTGTGATGATCATCATGTTTTTATCAAACGCTTTTCTCAAATTGATGAAGGCTGACGTTGAAGATTCGCAACAAGCCTTTACAAAAGTTGATCTCGACCATTACGTGCGTGATCTTAGTGATCGAATCGAGGAAGACGCCCACATGGAGAATGAAATCCAAATTCTTAACAATGCCCTCGAATTTTCTAATGTCAAGGCACGGGATTGTATGATTCCTAGAACAGAAATTGTAGCCTGTAACATTGAAGATAGTATTGAAGACCTGAAAGAGAAATTCATAACAACGGGATTATCTAAAATATTAATCTACCGAGATTCTATTGATAATATAATAGGCTATGTTCACGCCTATGAACTCTTCAATAAACCGGAACAAATCAAAAATGTGATGCTTCCAATTGGTGTTGTGCCAGAAGCAATCTATGCAAAAGAACTGCTAGAGCAATTTTCAAAAACGAAGAGGAATATTGTTGTGGTGGTAGATGAGTTTGGGGGAACCGCAGGAATAATAACTGTAGAAGATATTATTGAAGAAATTTTTGGTGAAATCGAAGACGAACACGATCAAGAATCAGTAATAGAAGAAGAACTGGAAGATGGCGCGTATTTGTTCTCTGGTCGTACTGAAATTGATTATATCAATCAGGAATATAACCTGAAAATTGAAGAACACGAAGAATACGAAACCCTCGCAGGTTATGTGATTCACAACCTTGAGAAAATTCCAGAGTTAAATGAATATTTCGAAACCGACGTCTATCGATTTACTGTAGTAGAGGTAGCCGATTCACGTATTGAATTGATCAGAATTGAACCCGTTGAGTAGTCAAATACTTACCCCAAATCCCCCCTTCTAAACCATTTCAGGAGTCATTTAACAATTATTAAGCGGAGTGCTTTGTTGTTCTCAAGAAGCAAAATTCGTACCTTTGCTTTTATCACATTAAATTAATTAGCAATGTTCAAAGGAGGAAATGGGAAAGAAGATGTCGTGAATTCACCAGATAAATTAAACCGTCTAGTAGAAGGCACAGTCATTACAGGAGACATCAAGGCGGACAGCAATTTCCGTATAGATGGAAAGTTGACAGGTTCCCTCGACACCTTGGGCAAATTGGTTATCGGTCCTAACGGAAGCATAGAGGGAGAAGTGAAGTGTGCCAATGCCGATATAGAAGGTGTCCTCATTGGTAATATTGTTGTTGACGGCCTTTTGAATATTCGCTCAACCGCTAAGATAGAAGGCACAATTACGACCAATCAAATCGGTATGGAGGTTGGATGTTCATTTAGTGGGTCATGTAATTACATTGCAAAGAATGAAGCGCCTTCTATGGCTGAAACAACACGCAAACTTGCAGAAGAAGATTCTGAAGTTGTATATTAAGTCATCGTGAAAAATCCTTACATTAAATTCTCATCCATGGCTATTCAAATGGCTGTGGTTATTGGTGCAGGTGCATGGGGCGGAACAAAACTGGATGAACGTCAAGGTAATGAAACACCGGTTTGGACAATAGTTTTGACTTTAGTCGGAGTAGGCGCATCCCTTTACCTGTTCATAAAGGAAGCTAATCAAATGTCAAAAGATGATTAAAGGAGTCGGCCAACTTTATATTCGGTTTGCACTTTTTGTTCTATTGGTTCTTGCACTGCATCTTGTGTTATTATGGAAATCCTTGCCTGAGATATATCTTGAATCAAAACCATGGTTGATATACTTATTTTTAATTCCGATTGAAATCTTAGGACTAATATTGATTACCTCGCGTCACAAAAAAAAGAGCACCAGTGTAATGAATAATTTTATCCTTCTGATGATTGCTAAAATGCTAGGTGCCATCTTTTTTCTTTCTCCTTGGATCTTCGAAAAAGACCAATTTACAAGGCCTTTCATCTATCAGTTTTTTACAGTATTCTTCCTCTTTTTAATCGCTGAAGTAACATTTATTGTAAAGCTACTTCAAGATAGTGATGAAAAAATCGAAAATTTCGATTAAAAGTATATACCGTTTTCTTTTTTAATAATACCTTTGTCGAAAATTTTAAAGGAGAGGTTCTGTTTGAATCATTTTTGATATGAAAAACTACGCAAGAATTATCCTGATAGGATTGGCGCTCACAACGTCAGTTTTTTCAAAGGCTAGCGGAGAAGCCCATGGGGCAGAAGAGAAACCATTTGATGCGACAACACATGCTATTCATCACGCATTGGATGCATACGAAATCCACCTGACTGATAACTTTTCAATTCCGCTACCAGTAATTTTGTGGACAGACAAAGGCTTAGTTACTTTCATGTCATCTGCTTTTCATCACGATGATGCTGGTCATCACTTGGTAAACAGCGACGGATTGAACTTTGCTAAAATTCACGGAAAGATTTATCAGCTAGATGCTGGAGCGGAGCATGTTGAATTTGACGCTGACCACCATCCATCAAACGCGCACAAGGTTACTTTAGACTTCTCTTTGACAAAAAATGTCATCACCATGTTCTTGGTAGCGTTCTTATTATTGGTAATTTTCATTCGTTCTGCAAAGAAATACAAGGGTGGTAAACCGGTAGCACCTTCAGGAATTGCGAAATGGACTGAACCCGGTATCGTTTTCGTTCAAGATATCGCAAAAGAAAATATTGAAGGAGATAAGTACAAAAAGTTTACATCGTTCTTATTGACGTTATTCTTCTTCATTTTATTTGGTAACTTGTTAGGATTAATTCCTTTCATTTCTAATCCAAACATGACAGGAAGTATTTCAGTGACGTTGACGTTGGCTGTGATTACGTTTATCATTCAAATGGCTAATTCAAAAGGAGCTTTCTGGTCGCATATTTTAATGCCTCCAGGAGTGCCAAAAGCATTATATATAATATTAGTACCCATTGAAATCGCAGGGATTTTTATTAAGCCCGCTGCCTTAATGATTCGTTTGTTCGCAAACATCACAGCAGGTCACATCATTGTGGTTTCTTTAATTTCCATCATCTTCGTAAACAAAAGCGCAGCGTGGGCCGGACTATCGGTACCGATGACTTTGTTTATATCGGTGTTGGAGCTATTGGTTGCTTTCCTTCAAGCTTACATCTTTACAATGCTTGCAGCATTGTATATCGGATCGTCAGTAGAAGAAGCGCACCACTAAAATTGTAAGTTTTTTAATTAAATATATACTTAACATGGAAGTAATGGAGTTTAGCAAGTTAGGTCTTGCAGCAATCGGAGCAGGTTTAGCAGTAATCGGTGCCGGAATCGGTATCGGAAAAATTGGTGGATCTGCATTGGAAGCTATGGCAAGACAGCCTGAGCTTGCTGGTAAAATTCAAACCGTAATGATTATTGCAGCGGCATTAGTAGAGGGTGTTGCCCTTTTCGGTGTTGTTGTAGCGTTGTTACAAGGTTAAGAAACCAAAAGAAGTGGTGTTAGGGATTGCCTAACACCACTCTTTTAACAATTTGATTAAAACAAAATTTTTTAAAAAATGGATTTAGTTACACCAGCAGTCGGTCAGATATTTTGGGCAGGATTGATTTTCTTAATCTTATTATTTGTATTAAAGAAATTCGCGTGGAAACCAATGTTGACAGCTGTAAACGAGCGTGAGGAAAGCATTAAAGCTTCTATTGAATTAGCTGAGAAAACAAAAGCTGAGATGGAAGCGATGAAGGCGCAAAACGAAGATTTATTAAAAGAAGCACGTGTTGAGCGTGACAAGATGATTCGTGAAGCTTCTGAAACGGCTAAGAAATTAATCGAAGAAGCGAAAGAGGAAGGAAAAGCGCAACAAAACAAAATCGTAGCTGATGCTCAAAAGGTTATCAACTCTGAGAAAGCTGCTGCTATCGCAGAATTGAAAACACAGGTAGCTTCGTTATCACTAGAGATTGCAGAGAAAGTAATCAAAGGCGAATTAGCTTCAAGTGACAAACAAAAGGCATTAGCAGAAGAAATTGCGAACGACATTAGCTTAAACTAATTACATGAGCGTTACTAAAGTAGCATACCGATACGCACAAGCATTAATTGATTTAGCCGCTGAAATAAACACCGTTGAGGAAGTTTATGGCGACATGAATCAATTGGCAAGTGTTTGTGAAGAATCGCGAGATTTTCGAGCATTATTGAACAGTCCAGTTATTGTATGGCATAAAAAGCAAGCTATTTTTAAGCAGCTTTTTGAAAAGAGCATCAGTGAAATGAGCATGGGATTTATGAATCTTATTGCTAAGAATTCACGTGAGAATCTTCTACCAGAAATCGCAGAAGGATACATTCAGTTGTACAAGAAAAGCAAAAACATCCATGAGGTATATGTAACATCAGCAGTAGCTCTTGATCAATCAACAAAAGACAAAATTATTGAAAAGATCAAAGCTGAGGTGAATGGAACAATTGAGTTAACCGAAACGGTGGATCCTGAATTAATTGGAGGATTTATTGTAAGAATGGAAGATAAACAAATTGATGCATCAATCTCTAGCCAGCTTGCTGACTTGAGAAATGTATTATTAAATTAAGAAATTACATTATAATTTAAATAAGTGATAGACAACGATTCATTCCGTGTGCGGAATATTTCAAAAGTCTAACATCTAAAACAAGAAAAAATGGCAGATGTAAAACCAGCAGAAGTTTCTGCAATCTTGAGAGAGCAACTTTCAGGATTCAAGTCAGAAGCAGAATTAGAAGAAGTTGGAACCGTCCTTCAAGTAGGTGATGGTATTGCACGTATCTACGGATTATCAAGCGTACAGTATGGTGAGATGATCGAGTTTAAAACTGGATTACGTGCAATCGTACTTAACCTAGAAGAGGATAATGTAGGTGCTGTATTGTTAGGTAAAGGATCAGACATCAAAGAAGGTGATACTGTAAAAAGATTACGATTGATTGCATCAATTAAAGTTGGTGAAGGAATCGTAGGTCGTGTTGTTGACACGATGGGGAACCCAATTGACGGTAAAGGTCCAATCGAAGGTGAAACTTTCGATATGCCATTAGAAAGAAAAGCACCGGGTGTAATTTACAGACAGCCGGTAACTGAGCCACTTCAAACTGGTATCAAGGCGATTGATGCAATGATTCCGATTGGAAGAGGTCAGCGTGAGTTGGTGATTGGTGACCGTCAAACTGGTAAAACAACAGTTTGTATCGATACGATTATCAACCAAAAAGAATTTTACGATAAAGGAGAACCAGTTTACTGTATCTATGTTGCTATCGGACAGAAAGCATCAACAGTAGCAGGTCTTGTTTCAAAATTAGAAGCAGCTGGAGCAATGGCGTATACAACTATTGTTGCTGCAAACGCATCTGATGCTGCTCCGATGCAGTTCTATGCTCCATTTGCAGGTGCTGCAATTGGTGAGTACTTCAGAGATACAGGTCGTCCTGCTTTGATCATCTTCGATGATTTATCAAAGCAAGCAGTTGCATACCGTGAGGTTTCTTTGTTATTAAGAAGACCTCCAGGACGTGAGGCATATCCTGGTGACGTATTCTACTTGCACTCAAGATTGTTAGAGCGTGCTGCAAAAGTGATCAACGATGATAAGATTGCAGCTACAATGAATGACGTTCCAGATTCTTTGAAAGGAAAAGTAAAAGGTGGCGGATCATTAACTGCTCTTCCAATCATTGAAACACAAGCGGGTGACGTATCTGCGTACATCCCAACTAACGTAATTTCAATTACTGATGGTCAGATCTTCTTGGAGTCTAACTTATTTAACTCTGGTGTTCGTCCAGCAATTAACGTAGGTATCTCTGTATCGCGTGTTGGTGGTTCAGCTCAGATTAAATCAATGAAGAAAGTATCAGGTACATTGAAGCTTGACCAAGCACAGTATCGTGAGCTTGAAGCATTTGCTAAGTTCGGTTCAGATCTAGATGCAGCTACAAAATCAGTATTGGACAAAGGTGCGCGTAACGTGGAAATCCTTAAACAACGAGAAGGAGATCCATTCCGTGTTGAAAACCAAATCGCAATCATTTACGCGGGAACGAAAGGACTTTTAAGTAAAGTTCCAGTGAACCGTGTAAAAGAATTCGAAGCGGAGTACATTGATTTTATGAACGCTAACCATAAAGATGTTATGGATCAATTAGCAGCCGGAAAATACACTGACAAATTGACAAGTGTTTTAGAGAAAGCAGCGGTTGAATTGGCGTCAAAATATGAATAAAGATTAAGTTCGGCGAGGACAATTTATTGTCTTCGTTGACTTTATTGCCTTTAAGGTGATTACATCGAAAAGATAAACAAATGGCGAATTTAAAAGAGATTAGAAATAGAATTGTATCCGTCTCATCAACGATGCAAATTACTTCTGCCATGAAAATGGTTTCTGCGGCTAAATTAAAAAGAGCCCAGGATGCAGTTGAGAAAATGCGTCCTTACGCCGACAAATTGCAACAAATTCTTGCAGGCCTTTCAGGCTCTCTTGATGCAGCTGAAAATGCTTACGCGGATGAGCGCGAAGTAGAGAACGTTGTATTGGTAGCTGTCACCTCTAATCGTGGTCTTTGCGGTGGTTTTAATAACTACATCGTTAAAGAAACTAACCGCTTGATCAAGGAGGATTATGCAGGTAAAAATGTATCTGTTGTAACCGTGGGTAAAAAAGCTATGGATGCGTTTAAAAGAACACCTCACTTTGCTACGGCAGATTATTTGCCAACAAATTCAGATGATGTCTGGAATGATTTGACTTATGCTAATGCAAATGCCATCGCTGAAAAATTGATGGATGCTTATGCAACAAAGAAGGTCGATAAGGTGGTGCTGGTCTATAACCATTCTAAGAATGTAGCTACGCAAATCGTTAAATCAATGCAATTCTTGCCAATTGAGCAGAACAAGGAAGTGGAAGGAAAGCAAGCACCAGATTTAGATTATATTTTCGAACCTTCTAAAGAAGAGATCGTTACTGAATTAATGCCTAAATCTTTGAAGACCTCATTTTACAGTGTTCTTTTGGAGTCGTTTGCCGGTGAACACGGTGCGCGTATGACAGCGATGCATAAGGCAACTGATAATGCAACTGAATTAAACCGCTCGTTGAAATTAGAATACAACAAAGCGCGTCAGGCCGCAATTACAAATGAAATTCTGGAAATTGTGGGAGGTGCAGAAGCCTTGAACGGATAACCGAATAAATCAAAATTATAACAAAGCCCCGTTTTAACTTGTTAAAATGGGGCTTATTGTTTTTGATAGGCAGGGTGCATCAATACGGACCTCTACATTTAGCGATTCGTCGAATTCATTTTCTTTTTCTACCAATTGTTCATAACTTAAGTAGAGAACCTACCGTAAAAGCATCTAAAACGCACGAAAATGAACATAGGAACCCGCATTCAACAATTTCGAAAGGAAAAAAGACTAACATAAGCCGCATTAGCATCAAACATTGGTGTTTCAGTTGCACAGTTAACACGATACGAAACACAAGGCGTTTTACCAAATGCTGAGACGCTCAGTCGACTCGCAATGGTCTTCGGAATAACAATAGACTACCTTGTTAATGGAACTGTTAATGAGAAGGCAGAAAATGTACTTACAGACGCTCGCTTTTTGAGCCTATTCAAGGAAGTCGAGTCTATGCCTGAAAGGGATAGAGAAGTGATTTTTACGTTGATAGAAGCTTTTACCATTAAAAAACAAATGGAATCGCTCTTGGAAAGCAAGAATTAGCTTTGAGAAGAAAGGTGTCCTTCCATCATCTTTCGGACGTATTTTCCAATGATATCGAACTCCAAATTTACCATTGTTCCTACTCGGAATTGATGGAAATTCGTATGCTCTATCGTATATGGAATAATGTGTACCGTAAAGCGTTTATTCCCTGATTGAACAACCGTGAGACTCACTCCGTTTATCGTAATAGAGCCTTTGCTCACGGTAACATCGTCATAATCGTATTCGAAAACAAATTCTGTGCTCCCATCCATTTCTATGATTTCAACACAAGTACCTGTCGTATCGACATGTCCTTGAACAATGTGGCCATCCAGTCGTGCACCAACCTGAGCGCACCGCTCAACGTTAACCAGATCACCTACCTTCAATTGATCCAGATTAGTTCTAATCATTGTTTCCTCAATTGCTGTCAGGGTATATGTATTACCTTCGATAGAGACTACTGTCAAACAAGCACCATTGTGTGCTACACTCTGATCAATTTTTAATTCGCTCGTAAAAGGGGCCGAGAAGGTGAAATGTACATTTCCACCGTCTTTCTCTATTTTTTCAACACGGGCAAGCGCCTCAATAATTCCAGTAAACATATTCTAGATTTTATCTATATACAAAGTTAGGATTTTCATTACTCCAATTACTGAAATAATTTTACTTCTTGGAGTATCATCATTCCTGTCCATTTATTAACTGAATATTCCCCTGGAATGTTCGCGGAACAAGGCCTTCTAATCGAATTTCGTTAACGATAATAGTGTAAAAATAAACGCCATCTGGACATAAATTACCTGTATTTTGGTTTCTTCCATCCCAGTAAATAAATGGATCTGTTGTTTGATAAACTGTTTCGCCCCAACGGCTTTGAATGCGAATATCAATACTTGCAACAAATTTAAACGGCAGAATAGGATGGTATAAATCATTGATTCCACTTTTATCTGGCGTAAAAATATTAGGGAGTTCGTAATATCCTTCGCAGTTATCAATGCAAACAATATTCGAAGGCTCACTCTCATTATTGTATTGGATCGAATCAATCGCTGTTACATAATAACATCCTGCTATACTTCCTCGATCTCGATGCACATAAAAAGTGTCTAAATCACTATCAAAAGTGGTCAGCAGGGTTAAAGTGTCTCCCTCAAAAGGAGCAAAATATAAATTGTATCGAGTGACATCATCGGCACAACTATTATTCGGGTTGGACCAATTCAAATAAGTCTCTTCAAGATCGCAATCTCCTGAAATATCTAGTATTGGTGGACAAGGTGGGGTGAGATCAATCGGCTCTCCGCAGGCAATTTGCGACCAGTTTTCAATGGGTGAAACGATGCCATCTAATGTATATGCGCCAATACTTTTGAGACGATAACAATACGTGACGCCGTTAACTAATCCTGTATCTTTATACGATTGAGTGATTGTTGTTCCTATTAAATTAAAGACTTCTGATCCAGGTGATTCTTCACGATAGACTTCATAGAGCGTATTGGTCCATGGTGTATTCTCTACCCAAACGATTTCCAATTCATTATCATTCGTTATAAGTTCAATGAAAATGGAAGAGGCAGTGATTGAGCTCCCTAAGCGCAAGTCATCACTAAACAATTCTACCCGGTAGGTATAAGGTTCATTGGTTGTATTTAGACCACTGTCATAGTAAACGGTATCCGGATTAATGATAGATGCTTGGTCTGGTGAAGTATAAATAAGCTCATCTGCACCTTCTAGACCTGCTGATCGATATAGCTCATAACGATAGGGTCCAGTATACAAATCGGTATCTAATTCTTTTGGATAGGACCAGTAGATTGAATCTTCACCAATTAATTCATCAGTAGTAGCAATCGACACGTGTGTTATGACCGGTATTTCAAAGTTCAGATTCTGACAAACCTGCTCGGATACACAACTTTCCACACCTGCACTATTAATACTTGTAATCATGTAACAGTATTCATGTCCAACAATCAATGGCCCCAGATCTGTAAATTCGGTTGTTGTTGACGTTCCGACTAATTCATATCCCAAAGCAGCAGGCGTTCCTGCCGAGCAGCAATCTTCTGTGTAATCCACACTATCAATTGAACGATAAATGCGATAAGAATCGATATCGGGACAAAGAGGAGGATCCCAACTTAATTCCATTGAATTTCCAACAGCATCTACTGTAACGTTTTCGACAGGGGGAAGGTTAACCTTAATTTTAAAAGAAGTTATGTCGCTTAGTTGCACACCAGGATGCAAATCTTTTACCTGAACAGTAACAATATAATAGCTGTTTGATGCTTGTTCGCAATTGGGCTCCCAAAGAAATCTTCCCGTAGCAGAAAGTGGAGCTGTGCTATCAATGAAAACGGCAGGATTTTCATCAAAATTAAAAACAGCGCCTGTCGCAAATACATTAACAATATCCTCGTCATCTGTTCCTACAAATGGTATATCAAGCGACGAGCCAGCATATACGCACGTGTCAGACACACTGGTAATTTCTGGTGCTTCATGTGAGCAGTCGACAACGGTAAACTGCATGTCCTGAATCACAGAACCGATATACTCTCCTGCTCTCCATTCAGAGATTTTAACAGCTATATTATAACTGCCAACCAAATGAGGCGAATCCCATAATAAAGTTCCAGTTTCAGGGTCAATGGTCAATTCACCTCCACCTTCTAATAAATCATTTGGATATTTATAGATGGATGGCATACTCATCTCCATACAATCCAAACCACGGCAAGGCACAAGGGAATAGCTTAGGCTGTCTCCATCAGGGTCATAGGCGGTAAAATTGTAAAAGTATTTTTCTCCCAAACAGGCAAACTCTGGGCAGGGACAATCTTCAAGGATGAGACTATTATTAGGAGCTCCTATAAATGGAGATATGATAAGTTCTGTCTGAATGCAAAAGACTTTGTCTACAGAATTAGTAATGTTCAGGACATCTGCATTTCGGTTGGGGTCTTCAACTTGAATGATGTATGAGTCCGGACCGGTATATGTGTGAACGCCAACATAAGTGTTTTCACGGACGTTGTATGCATCAATATTAATGGTAGTAGCTCTTGGTAAGGTATCTCTTGTTCCATCTCCCCAGCGGATCTCCAATTCTGGACGATCGGCATCACTTGGCCATTCTGTGCAAGTGCGTACAGTTATTTCATAGGTGGTGCCGTATAAATGACGGTACATAATTGACCCAGATCGATTGTGCGTGGCATGACCAATGGTCGGCACCAAAATCAGAAAAAATAAATATGTGATAAATCGATTCACAGGCAAAAACGCAAAGGATATCAAATATAAGAAAAAGCATGGGCTTATTCTGTTACTATAACGTAAAATAGCGGGCTTTGGTTGAGTCCATTGAGTAGAATGTATGATTCCGAAATTTTACGTGTTGGATTTTAAATCTTTCGATCATATCACCGCGTTCACCCAAGAAAAATGGATAACTTTACGAAAAAAAGGAAAAATGTTGCCAATTGCAGTAAGAGATAAAAAAGTACCCGTTTCTGGCTTAAGAAAACGAAACAAAGTTTTTTTGGTCAAAAAATGGTCAGATTTGGATCAATTACCATGGTCTCCGAGTGAGCTGAGTTATCTAAAGAAACAAGGTAAAGAAAAAGTTCAATTCCATTTGAATCAATCAGGTTTACATACATTTGGATATAAAATCTCCGGCAATAAAGCGACAGATATCGAGGCCATTAGAAAATTTGGTGCGACAGTTCATAAAGCTGCCTGTCAGGAGTGTAAAGACCTCACCATAATAGGAGAAGATGCTCCTGTTATTGAGGCATTTTCCGAAGGTATGATCCTTAGCGCTTATACTTTCGAAAAATATTTAAAGGAAAAGCCATCAGAAAAATGGAGTCTTGCAAAGATCAAGATCAGTCATAAAGGGGTTGACATTGATCGTATTAATGCTGTATGCAAAGCAACGACTTGGGCGCGAGATTTAGTTAATGAGCCTGTTTCATACTTAACCGCAGAAGTTTTAGCCAACGAGTTAAAAATCGCCGGAGAGGAAGTTGGAATCAAAGTTGAGATACTGAAGAAAAACAAAATTAAGGCCCTGAAGATGGGAGGGTTATTGGCTGTTAATAAAGGTTCGATTGATCCCCCAACCATGACCATAATGGAGTGGAAGCCAAAAAATGCGCTAAACAAAAAACCTATTGTTTTTGTCGGAAAAGGTATCGTTTATGACACAGGAGGATTGAGTCTAAAACCAACTCCCAACTCGATGGATTTGATGAAGAGTGATATGGGCGGAGCAGCCACAGTGTCTGGTGCTATTTATGCTGCAGCACAGTTAAAGTTACCAATCCATATCATTGCCTTGGTGCCTGCAACAGATAATAGACCTGGTGTCAATGCATACGCCCCCGGAGATATTGTCACCATGTTCGACGGGACAACTGTCGAGGTATTAAATACAGATGCAGAAGGTCGCATGGTCCTCGCTGATGCGTTAGCTTACGCTAAGAAATATGACCCTGAATTAGTTGTTGATGCAGCAACTTTAACAGGCTCTGCTGCTCGTGCGTTGGGTACCTTTGCGGTTCCGATTATGGGTAACGCCAAACAGAACGAATTCAAACAATTAAAAGCTGCCGGTAATGAAGCGCATGAAAGGGTGGTACAGTTTCCTTTTTGGGATGATTATTTAGAAGAAATGAAATCATCGATAGCAGACCTCAATAACCTTGGAGGTCCTTATGCAGGAATGATTACAGCGGGTAAATTCTTAGAGCATTTTACGAATTACCCTTATATACACATGGATATAGCCGGCCCTGCTTTTTTGAGTAAACAAGATGCTTATCGTACAAAAGGCGGTTCAGGCTTTGGAGTCCGATTACTAACGAGGTTTCTAGAAAGAAAAACGGAAGAATGGAAGAAAACAAAACAATAAGAGTAGGAATCACTATTGGTGATATTAACGGAATTGGTTTAGAGGTGATCATAAAGGCATTGTCCGATTCCTTGGTATATGCAAATTCAATTCCGATTATTTACGGTTCTTCAAAAGCCGTTTCTTTTCATAAAAAAGCGATTAATCGACCTGACTTTCAGTATTTGGTCATTAATGATTCAAGTGAAGCAAAACCAAAAAAGGTTAATTTGATTAATTGTTGGCAAGAAGAAGTTAAAATCGTATTAGGTGAGAAAAATGCTAATGGCGGGACCTATGCGCTCAAATCCTTAGAGGCTGCATCACAAGACTTGAAAGAAGGTAAAATTGATGTTTTGGTTACTGCCCCAATCAATAAAGATTGTGTTAGAGATGCTGGATTCGAATTCCCGGGACATACGGAGTATTTGGCTAATTTGTCTGAGTCTAAGGATGTGTTGATGTTTATGGTCGCAGACACACTTAGAGTTGGGGTCGTTACTGGTCATGTCCCATTAAAGGATGTTGCAGCTTTAATTACTTCCGAAAGTGTAGAGGATAAATTGAGATTAATGCTCAAATCGCTCAAAGAAGACTTCTTAATTCGCAAACCAAAGATTGCTGTTTTGGGACTAAATCCGCACGCAGGAGATAGAGGAACGCTGGGTCAAGAAGAGATAGAAATCATTAATCCGGTGGTTCAAAAATTAAGAGATGAGGGAGAACTCGTTTATGGTTCATATTCCTCAGATGGATTTTTTGGGTCTTCGAATCTAACAAATTTCGATGCTATTCTATCAATGTATCATGATCAAGGATTAACGGGATTTAAATCAATATCTTTTGATGAGGGAGTGAATTTTACTGCAGGTTTATCGATAGTTCGAACATCCCCAGACCATGGAACAGCCTATGATATTGCGGGAAAAGGTATAGCATCAGAAAGATCATTTAGAAATGCTTATTTTCTGGCCTACGACGTTTACAGAAGAAGGCGAGAATACGAGGAATTAAATAAAAACCCGCTACAAAAACAGACGTCAAAAAAGTAAGTTTCAAAAAACCTTTGTTGAAATAAAAATTTATTGATATCTTTGCGCTCTATTTTTGTGGTGGGAAAGAAAAGTGAATATGTGATTGCCTTTTCAGGCTTGAAAAATGGAAAACACAATTTTCACTTCAAAATAGGAAACTCGTTCTTTGAGCATTTTGAAACAACGGATATTGAAGGCGCTGAATTAGAGCTGGACATGGAACTTGAAAAAAAGACAACCATGTTGCAGGTCCATTTTAAGGCTAAAGGCAAACTGCAAGTAATGTGTGATCGCTGTACAGACAGCTTTTGGCTGGAGGTAACAGGAGAAGATGACCTGATTTATAAGTTTACTGAACAAGAGTTAGATGACGAAAAAATCAAGACTATTGCATCGCATGAAACTGAAATTGATATTACGCAGCCGGTCTATGAGTTTATCTCGCTGTTATTGCCTTACAAACGTGTGCACCCCGAAGGAGGTTGTAATGAAGAAATGCTAAATGAAATTAATAATTACCTCATGGTAGAAGAAAATTACTACGAAGAGGAAGAAGATTCGGATTCAGCGGAAAACGAATCCGATGAAAGTGTTGATCCAAGGTGGGCGGCGCTGAATAAATTGAAAAAGAAGTAAAAAGAAATATAATAAAGTTTGGTGTGTTGAGTTCATCAAACGGAAAACAAAAGAAAAATGGCACATCCTAAGAGAAAGACGTCTAAGACGAGAAGAGATAAAAGAAGAACGCATGTGAAAGCGGTTGCAGACAATATTGCTACTTGTCCTACAACTGGTCAGCCTCACTTGTTCCACAGAGCTCATTGGCACGAAGGGAAACTTTACTACAAAGGTAAAGTGGTGATGGAGAAAGAAGTAGCCATCTGATAGAATTTCAGGGTTTCTAAAAGAAATTGGGATAACAATGTATATCATTGTTATCCTTTTTTAGTTTCTGGATGTGTATAAGAATCACTTGTTTTTAACTTATAGTTCGCATCCACCAAACTACCATTTACATAATTGATCAACCCTAATGGGGAAATGAAACATAAAAAACGGCTAGGTTTAAGCTTTTTTTGATAAATTTAGGCTCTTAATTGTTAGAGTCAACGCAAATAATATGACGAAAATCACAGCAGCAATCACTTCCGTTCAAGGGTACGTGCCAGAGGGAATTCTGTCTAATCAGGATTTAGAGAAATTGGTTGATACCAACGATGAGTGGATCACTACACGAACTGGAATTAAAGAGAGAAGAATGGCTGCTAAAGGGGAGGCACTCTCTGATTTTGGAGTCGAAATTATAGCTGGTATTTGTGAAAAGCGTGGTATTGATCCTGCTGAAATTGACATGGTAGTGGTTGGTTCCATTACCGGTGATTATCGTTTTCCAAGTGCGGCAAATGTGATCTGTGATAAGGCTGGCTGTTTCAATGCATGGGGCTTTGATTTAAGTGCAGCTTGTTCAGGTTTTTTGTATGCGCTTGACGTTGGACGTGTTTACATAGAAAACGGCACATACAAAAAGGTCATTGTTATCGGAGCAGATGTAATGTCTAGCATAATCAACTATAAAGACCGAGCTACGTGCATTATCTTTGGTGACGGAGGTGGCGGAGTTTTACTTGAACCAAATGAGGACGGATTAGGTATTCAAGACGCTATTCTCAAGTCAGATGGTTCTGGTCGAGCATTTTTACTTCAAGAAGTGGGCGGATCAAAGGAACCTTTAACCAAAGAAAACATCGAAGACGAACGGCATTTCGTTTTCCAGGAAGGCAAAACCGTTTTTAAACACGCCGTAAAGAATATGGCAGATGTCTCAGCAGAAATTATGGAAAGAAATGATCTTTCTAGTGATGATGTTGATTGGCTAGTGCCCCATCAGGCTAACTTGCGTATTATTGACGCAACCGCAAATAGAATGGGGTTGACCAAGGAAAAGGTAATGGTAAATATAGAGAAATTCGGTAACACAACCGCCGGTACAATTCCACTGTGTCTATGGGAATGGGAAGATAAACTAAAGAAAGGCGACAATCTTGTGCTAGCTTCCTTTGGAGGTGGCTTCACATGGGGAGCTATATACTTAAAGTGGGCTTATTAATGGCCCAATAAACGTAATTGAAAATGGTATTGAATAAATTATGAGCATGGATAGTAAAGAAATTCAAAGTTTGATAAAATTCGTCTCGAAATCAGGGGTGAACGAAGTAAGCATCGAGCAAGGTGACTTCAAAATTACCATCAAGACAGATCACGGACCACAAGAACAGCAATATATTGTTCAAGCGCCGGCAATACAACAAGCTCCTGTGCAAATGCCTCCGGCAGCGGCGGCTCCTGCTGCAGCTCCTCAAGCAGCGCCAGCAGCAGATGATAATGCGAACCTAGTTGAGATTAAGTCACCAATGATTGGTACCTTCTACAGAAAACCATCTCCTGATAAAGATCCATTCGTAAATGTAGGTGATACGATTGCTGTGGGTGATGTGATTTGCGTGGTTGAAGCGATGAAATTGTTCAATGAAATTGAATCGGAAGTAGCCGGTAAGATTGTTAAGGTATTGGTAGATGACACATCTCCAATTGAATACGATCAACCTCTATTCTTGGTAGATCCTTCATAGTCCAAAAAAGGATTCTGAACATACGAATCAACCTTACGGTTTGGAAAATTTAATGTCCAAACAAAATCGAAATTTTAGAAAAATGTTTGACAAAATATTAATAGCCAATAGAGGTGAGATTGCGCTTCGCGTAATACGCACCTGTAAAGAGATGGGAATCAAAACGGTAGCCGTTTATTCTACTGCAGATCGAGACAGTTTACACGTTCGATTTGCCGATGAAGCTGTTTGTATAGGACCGCCTTCGAGCAGTGAATCATACCTAGATATGGCCCGCATTATCGCAGCTTGTGAAATCACAAATGCAGATGCAGTGCACCCAGGATATGGTTTTTTATCTGAAAATGCAGCATTCTCAAAAGTTTGTGCTGAAAATGGCATCAAATTTATTGGAGCTTCACCCGAAATGATTGAAAAAATGGGTGATAAAGCAACGGCAAAGGCTACGATGCTAAAGGCAGGTGTACCTTGTGTGCCTGGTTCTGAAGGTTTGTTGGAAGACCTAGATGATGCTAAGAAAACTGCCAAAAAAGTAGGATACCCAATTATGCTCAAAGCAACTGCCGGTGGTGGTGGTAAAGGCATGAGAGTGGTCTGGAATGAAGAAGAAATCGAAGATGCATGGAATTCTGCTCGACAAGAGTCTAAAGCGGCTTTTGGAAATGATGGAATGTACATGGAGAAATTCATTGAAGAACCGCGTCACATCGAAATTCAAATTGCTGGTGACCAATACGGAAATGGTTGTCACCTTTCTGAAAGAGATTGTTCAATTCAGAGAAGACACCAGAAATTAGTAGAGGAAGTACCTTCTCCTTTTATGACAGATAAACTGAGAAAGGCTATGGGACGTGCAGCGATTAAAGCTGTTAAGGCGATTAAATACGAAGGTGTTGGTACGGTCGAGTTTTTGGTTGATAAAAATCGTGACTTCTACTTTATGGAAATGAATACTCGTATCCAGGTGGAGCATACAATTACAGAAGAGGTAATCAATTACGACTTAATCAAGGAACAAATCAAATTGGCGGCTGGAGACAAAATCTCTGGGAAGGAGTATTTCCCGAAAATGCATGCGATTCAGTGTCGTATTAATGCAGAAGATCCATTTAACGATTTTCGACCTAGTCCTGGAAAAATTACGGATTATCATGAACCAGGGGGTCATGGATTACGAATTGACACGCATGTTTATGCAGGGTACGTAATTCCTCCTTATTACGATTCAATGATCTCGAAATTGATCACTGTTGCGCAAACGAGGGAAGAGGCAATTACGAAAATGGAACGTGCGCTAGATGAATATTTTATCGAAGGTGTTAAAACTACAATACCATTCCATCAACAACTCATGAAGGATGAGAATTTCCGTAAAGGAAATTTCACCACAAAATTCATGGAAACATTCGAAATCAAGAAATATTAATCGTGTTATTAAAAATATATGATTTTGTTAAAAAGACTGCTTGCTTACAAGCGGTCTTTTTACATTAGAATTCATATATTTGTTAGCCTCAGACAAAATATGTCCATGAAAAACACAAAATCCATATTCGCATTATTCCTTACAGCATTATTATTTGCATGTGGTGATGGTAATGGCGATGAATCAAATACAACTGACCCAACAGTTTTAGAGAAGGTAGAAGGGGGTAAATTAAAAGGAGGTCTGCTCCGTTTGAATTCAATCGAAGACTATTCAAGTCTTTTTCCTGCATCCCTCAATGATATTTACTCAACGCACATTGCGGTTCTAGGCTATGAAGGCTTATTGCGTTTAAACCAGGAAACGTTGGAAGTTGAGCCTTGCTTAGCGGAGTCATACGAAATTGATAAGGATAAAAAAATATACACTTTTCATATCAGAAAAGGGGTTCATTTTATCGATGATGAATGTTTTGAAGGAGGTGTTGGAAAAGAAGTAAAGGCTTCAGATTTCGAGTATTGTTTGACATTTTTGTGCTCAAATCATGCTGCTAACAAATGGTCTAGTTTGTTCTTAGATAAAGTTGCTGGAGCGAGAGAGTATGCGGCTGGTGAAACAGAATCAGTTAACGGAATACGTGTCGTGGATGATTATACGCTGGAAGTTGAATTAGAACAACCTTATTCTGGCTTGCCATACTTAATGGCTGTTTCCGCTTCAACAGTATACCCTAAAGAGGCAATTGATAAATATGGATATGAAGGAATGAATGACCGTATCATTGGTACTGGACCTTTTATTGCATCTTCAATCCAGAACGGGAAAGAAGTTGTTTTTAACCGTAATAACAACTATTGGAGAACAGATGAGTTTGGAAACCAATTACCGTTCTTAAGTCAGGTGAAAGTGTCGTTTATCAAAGACAAGAACGAAGAGCTTCAAGCGTTCAAAAATGACGAATTAGACATGGTGTGGGGATTGCCAGTAGAGGAGATTCCAAACATTATGGGAAGTTTAGAAGAGGCAAAAGATGGAAAGAATAAGGAATTTGAGGTCCAATCTGTAAATAGCTTAAATGTGCAGTATTATGGATTCTTATCGACGAGTGAGGTTTTTGGAGACGCGAATGTGAGAAGAGCGTTTAACTATGCGATCGATCGTGATTCTTTAGTTGATTTTATCTTGCAAGGAGAGGGAATCGCAGCGCATCATGGATTTGTGCCTGCTATGAAAGGTTATCCTTCTGAAACGGTAAAAGGTTTTGAATACAACCCTGATAAAGCGAGAAGCTTGATGAAAAAAGCAGGATATCCGAATGGAAAAGGATTCCCTGAAATTACCTTAAACTTAAATGCAAGTGGTGGTATTAATGAAAAGGTTGCTGACGCGATTACTTATATGATCAATAAGGAGCTTAACGTTAATATCGCATTGAATGTAATTCCAATGTCCGAATTACACCCTATGGTTGAGAAAGGTCAAGTTGATTTTTGGCGCTTCGGGTGGATTGCGGATTATCCTGACCCTTCCAATTTCTTATACTTATTTCATGGTAAAAACATTATTGCAGATAAAGAAACTTCAATGAATTATTTCCGTTACTCGAATCCATCTTTCGATGAAGTGTATGAGGCTGCTTTAAATGAAATTGACTATGATAAAAGAATGGAGTTGTTTGCAAAGGCCGACCAAATTTTGATGGACGATGCAGTTATAATGCCGCTTTATTTTAATACCGGAATTCGTTTGGTTGACCCTGAAATACAAGATTTCTTCATCAACGAAATGGAATACAGAGATTTGTCTGTTGTTTACTATAAAAAGGTTAATAAGGACAATGTCAGAGTGTATGATAATCTATCAGAAGAGGAAGAATAAACCTCCCTCTTCAAATAATTATACCAATTCTTCTTTTATCAAGTAGGCTGCGATTTGAACAGCATTGGTTGCTGCACCTTTTCGTAAGTTGTCAGCAACAATCCATAGATTGAGAGCATTATCAGTGCTGAAATCACGACGAATACGCCCTACAAAAACATCATCCTTACCTCTTGCATATAAAGGCATTGGATAGGTGTTCGTATCTGGATTATCTTTCAAAGTAACACCAGGCGTTTCGTGCAATAAACGACGCACTTCATTTAAGTCAAAATCTTTCTCAAAGGTGATGTTTACAGATTCTGAATGGCCACCAGAAACAGGAACACGCACTGCGGTAGCCGTAACATCAATATTAGGGTCCAAGATTTTTTTCGTCTCATTGGTCAGTTTCATTTCTTCTTTGGTGTATCCATTGTCCTCAAATACATCACAATGCGGAAGACAATTCTCATGGATCGGGTATGGATATGCCATTTCTCCTTTTTCACCAGCCTTTTCATTCTCGAGCTGTGTCATCGCTTTCATTCCTGATCCCGAAATAGATTGGTAAGTTGAAACTACAACACGCTTAATGCCAAATGCTTTGTGAAGCGGTGCTAGTACCATGACCATTTGGATGGTAGAACAGTTAGGATTAGCTATAATTTTGTCCGTAGGCTGGATTAAATTTGCGTTAATTTCTGGAACAATCAATTGATGATTTTCATGCATACGAAATGCGCTTGAATTGTCAATTACAGTCGTACCAACTGCAGCAAATTGAGGTGCCCATTCTAAGGAAGTTGATCCACCTGCAGAAAAGATAGCTACATCGGGTTTCAATGATACCGCATCTTTCAGTCCGATTACCTTATAGGTTTTTCCATCAAACTGAATCTCTTTTCCTACCGATCGCTCAGAAGCGACCATGAGGTATTCTGTAACGGGAAGCTGTTGTTCTTTTAAGACTTCCATTATCTCTGTGCCAACCATACCCGTAGCACCAACAATTGCAAGTTTCATATTCATTTTTTTAGACGCAGTAAAAGTACTATATTTAACACGCCGAGAAAGCTCCTATATGCGATTTTATTTAACAGCCATATTTTTATTCGTGACGTATATAACGTCAGCTCAATTTTCAGATGATTTTTTAGATGGTGATTTCACAACCGACCCTACTTGGACAGGAATGACCACCAACTTCGAAGTCGATGGAGATTTTCAATTGCATTTAATTGCACCTGAACTAGAGGATACTTCTTATTTGACTGTGGCGAGCTCTGTTTTGGATGACGTTACTTGGGATTTTACAGTCAAATTGGACTTTAATCCTTCCTCTAGTAATAATGCACGTGTTTATGTCGTCTCGGATCAAGAGAACTTAAAAGGCCCATTGAATGGGTATTTTATAATGGTGGGAAATACCGCGGATGAAATCAGCCTTTATCGTCAAACGGGAACGGACATCACAGAAATTATTGATGGAACAGACGATGCTGTTGATATGGATAATGTGAATGTTCGGATTCAAGTGGTCAGAGATGGAGCCGGTAATTGGGAGTTGTATCGCGACACTACTGGTGGAGAGACATACGTTTTTGAGGGCTCTACAATAGATAATACCTATACTTCAACATCTTATTTTGGTGTGTTCTGTAAGTACACTTCGTCTCGACACGATTTGTTCTATTTCGATGATCTCGGCACACCCTACGTCGATGCAATTCCACCCGTTTTAGAAACAGTTTCAATTGTTTCAGAAACTGAAATCGATCTTGTATTTTCAGAAGCAGTAGATCCAGCAACTGCTGAAACTGCGGGTAATTATAGTATCGATGGTGGGATCGGTGAGCCGGTTGCAGCAGTAGTAGATGGGGTAAGTCCAAATCTGGTTCACCTCACCCTTGGTACCGCTTTGACGAATGGTACTGAATATACCATAACCGTTACTAATGTTGAGGACAATGACGGCAATGTAATTGAAGATCCGGCAACACTCGACTTCCTTTATTTTGTTCCGGAAGAGGCCATCGCGAATGATGTAATCATTACTGAGTTATTAGCCGATCCCAATCCTGTTATAGGCTTGCCAGAGGTTGAATTTATCGAAATTTACAACCGTTCCGATAAAATATTTAATCTCCTTAATTGGACCATTAATGACAATACGATTACTGCAACATTCCCAGATTACATTCTATCTCCAGGAGAATATGTTGTGATATGCGGACCAGATGAAGGAATTTTGTTTGGGATACCAAATTTTGTTGAGGTTGAAGGTTTACCAACTTTGACGAATTCCGATGATGACATAGTGATCAAATCCATTTCGGCTATCCAATTGGATTCAATTCATTATGATGTTGATTGGTATGATGATGCTGAGAAAGATGATGGTGGTTGGACATTGGAGCGGAAACATTTAAATTCCCCTTGTAGCGGATCCGGAAACTGGGGTGCTTCTGTCAATCCAAATGGAGGAACACCGGGTGCTGAGAATTCAATTTTTACGGATGAGGATGATGTCACATCTCCACATGTTACCACTAGAATAGTCGAATCTGATACTGCCGTATTTGTCAATTTTTCTGAACCTATGGATACGACAATTGAGATGTCATTCTTGACTATGCCTGAAGTGGACGACATATCCGGAGAGTATCTTGATTTGGAATCTATGCGGGTCAAGATATTCACGCTGATACCTAATGAACCTTATATCATTCGCTTTCAAGACGGAGCTGATTGTTGGGGCAACGTTATGAACGATTCGATTCACATAAGTCTGTCATCACCACCCAATCAAGAAGACGTCATTATCAATGAGATTTTGTTTAATCCACAAACCGGAGGTACAGATTATGTGGAGCTATACAATAAATCCGATAAAACGATTGACTTGCATAAATGTTATTTGGCCAATTGGGATGATGATGAAGGTGTATTGGATAGTTATGATCAAATCGGCGAAAATCAATTTTTACTAAATCCGGGCGAGTATGTTTTATTGACGGAAGATTCGGCTGCGGTAATTGAGTTTTTCCCAATCTATGCAACCGGACGTTTTTTAGAGACGGATTTACCTACCTATCCGAATGATTCTGGAACTGTTTTCTTGTTAGATGCTGATACCCTGATAGTAGACTTTTTTCATTACGATGAAGATTACCATTATGCTTTATTAAATGATAATTATGGTAAATCATTAGAGCGCATCACATTCGAAGGAGGAATGAACAATCCGGACAATTGGCATACGGCTTCAGAGAATGTCGATTGGGGTACACCTGGTTACCAAAACTCTCAATATGCAATGCCTACCAGTGCAGGGGAAGTTTCTTTAGATCCACAAATGTTTTCTCCAGATAATGATGGTTATAATGATGTTTTGACCATTAATTTTGATTTGATCGGTTCGGACAATGTGGTAGATGTCGAGATTTACGATAATCAAGGGCGACCGATTCGCCAAATTAAGGATAATTATTTCCTCGGTCAGTCAGGCACATTATTTTGGGACGGCATCAACGATAATGGCACCAAAGCAGCAATCGGCACGTATGTCGTGTTGGTTAACGTTACAAATGCTGCTGGAGAAAGATCAATTTATAAGCTGGTTGCTGTTTTAGCAGGGCAGCTCTAGCTTTATTCGTTATCAATTAGAACATCACTGTCATTTCTAAAAACGGTTTCTTCAATCTTTTCGCCACCACTGATAAAGCAAAAAAGTGCTGGTGCAAAAAAGATTTGGGCGAAGAAAAACACTGTGAACATCAATAAAGTAATTAATAAATAATTCTCAAAAAATATACTTAGCAAGCCGATCCCCTGCCCATTGATGAATTCAACCGCCGTTTGAAGAATCACGTCAACCCCTATAAGTAACAAAGTTGAAACTATAATTGGCCGCCAATGCCGAGATATACCTTCAATTTTGAATTGATCAAACCGTGCTATAATTACTGCAAACAAGAACGTAATAAGGGCTCTAATTTCGATGAAAAAGGATTTAAACCAGAAGGAAAAACGGGATTCGGGATTATCGAATATACCGTAATCGTTCATGTTCAATTCAAGAAAACTATTGGCGAAAAGACCATCATAAAAGAACAAGTTTAGGATGATGAAAACGAACAATAAGACAATAAAAACACTCCAACGTTGATGAGAAATATTGTTCATGGTCAGTGATACATTAAAATGCCGTTGTCCATCGTTACGTATTGTCGACCAAAAAAATGGAGCAAATAGACCAAATATCATTGTTGAGACTCCGGGCCAAACATAATTTAAACTGTAAGTGAGAACGTATATAGGTTCAATTTGAGTGGGGCCATCTAACAACATGTATCTCATTTGAACTGATCCAAATTCGATAAAAAAAGAAAGTATGACCCCAATTAAATTCAATAGGAGCATCGGTACAATCAAAGCGTTGTAATAGCCTTTGTTAACGTTTTGGTAGATGTCTGCGCAAGTTTTTACCTGCTTCGTCAAAATTGTTAACATGCGTCACTAAACATAACTTAACTTCACCATATTAGATTTACCCTTTTCTTCAATCGGTACCGAAGCAATATTTATGACAAGGTCTCCTTTTTTGAGCACACCTTTTTTCTGCAAAATGTATTGACTATCACTAATGGTATGATCCGTACTTACCATCTTGTCATAATAATAGCCTTTTACACCCCATAGCAGATTAAGTTGAGCAAGTATCTGCTCATTTTCCGTAAAAACGAAAGTGTTCGATTTTGGTCGTTGAGAAGATATTTTATAGGCTGTATAACCCGAAAATGTCATAGTGATAATTCCTTTAGCTTCCACGCGCTGTGAAAGTCGTGTAGCGTTAAAACAGATCGAATCAGTAATGAAACGTTCTTGATTCTTTTCAGGCAATTCCTCTTTGTGGTAGATAGAATCATTCTTCTCCACTTCAACAACAATCTTCCGCATCGCTTTAATAACTTCTATAGGGTATTTCCCTACAGATGTCTCACCTGATAACATGACTGCGTCGGTACCATCCAATACTGCATTCGCAACGTCATTTACTTCAGCTCGCGTCGGCATAAAGTTCTCAATCATACTCTCCATCATCTGCGTTGCAACAATCGTAGGCTTTGCGTATTTTCTGCATGTTTTAATCATCATCTTCTGCAAATTCGGAACCGTTTCCATAGGTACTTCAACTCCTAAATCCCCGCGGGCTACCATTAAGGCATCAGTATTCTTGATGATGTCTTCAATATCCTCAATTGCTTCGGGTTTTTCAATCTTAGCGATAACCTTCGCATGACATTTTTTATTCTGTATGATATGTTTTAACTCAATGATATCTCGAGCCGAACGTACAAATGACAAACCAATCCAATCTACGCGTTGGTTTAGCGCAAATTCCAAATCCTTTGCATCCTTTTCAGTGATACAGGGTAATGAAATTGACGTATTCGGCAAGTTAACCCCTTTTTTTGAACTTAATATTCCACCGTGAATCACCTTAGTGACAACTTCATCCTTCCCGTTTGATGATACAACTTGTAATTGCAACTTACCATCATCTAACAAAACAAAATCACCGACGGCAACATCCTTTGGGAAATCCTCGTATGTTAAATGAACTTTCTCTGCAGTACCCATGCAAGGTGCAGTTGTAATAACCAACTTTGATCCATTCTCTAGTTCAACACCATTGTTTTCAACTTCACCAATTCTTATTTTTGGTCCTTGAAGATCAGCAAGGATCGAAATATGCAATCCTTCTTCTTTATTGATTTCACGAATCATTTCGATTGTCCTTAAATGATCCTCATGTGAACCATGCGAAAAATTCAGTCGACAAACATCAACACCCTCTAATATCATCGACCGCAAAACCTCTTTAGATGAAGTGGATGCGGGTCCCATCGTCGCTACTATTTTTGTCTTTTTCATATTGCTCTTACTTTTCCTTCCCTGAATAAACAGGGTTTATGGTTTATTGGTTTGCTAAAAATCGATTAACTCTTCTATCAGAAAACCAAGTTATCTCTTGATTTTAATTGATTCGGGTCAAATATAAAGGCCGTCAAGATACTGTCTATTCCCTTTAAAGAGGTTAAGATATCATTAATTCCACGTGTAAAATTATTTTTCACAACTAAAAAATAATCAATTTGATTTTTTTCTGGAATTAACTTCTTGTAGTTACGTGAAACATTCTTGACCAAATAATACTCGATATGATCCAATTCGTCATAATAAGAATAAAAAGAATGTAACTGCTCCCCTTCTTTCTTAAAACATAGGCTCAGGTCATTATCCTTTTCTAAAGCAATGGACAACGCTTTATTAATTCCCCAACAAAGACGATAATCGGCATTGCTCGAGCAAATCCCGATCAAATCAAAACTAAAATCATCTTCTATAAACAGCCTGTGCTTTACCATGTCAAATACAAATTTATCGAAATCTGATATATTGCCACTATCTTTATTTTTTAAAGTGTAAATAGAACCAAGTCATTATTCATGAAATTATTTTTAAACGATACCGAATATTTTGAAACAAATGAGGGGATGGATCTGTCTATCCCTTTAAGAAATGGATCAGAAAACGCCATGGCCTGGTATGCCGATCCAGTTGAGATCCAGCCCGTGGTAATGGGAGATTTTATTGGAGATGTCAACCAAGGGGGGCCGGTAAATTTCAAAACGGTAAAGATGAATCCGCACGGAAACGGAACGCATACAGAATGCGTCGGTCATATTTCTTCAGAACCTTACACCATAAATCAATGTTTAAAATCGTTCCATTTCATTGGGCAAATTATTACTGTGAATCCGGATGGTTTTTACAATGCAAAATATGATGAAACGGATCTAGTGATTACCAAAAAGCATATAGCAGATAACATAGATACTGCTTTCAATGGAGAGGTTCTGGTAATCCGAACTTTACCAAACGATAGCGATAAGACAAACTTCAATTACTCAAACGTCAATCCCCCATATTTGGAGTTTGAAGCCATGCAGTTTATTAATAATCTTGGTATAAAACATTTGATGGTAGACATGCCTTCAGTAGATCGCGAATCAGATGAAGGTGTTCTCCAAGCGCATCATTTGTTTTGGGATTATCCTAATGACCCACAATTAGATAAGACCATAACAGAAATGGTTTATGTTCCCAATGCGATTAAGGATGGACGCTATATGTTCCATATCCAAATAATGAGTCTTGAAATGGACGCCTCGCCAAGTAAAATTATGGTGCATACCATATACCAGAGTTAGTATACAGATCTCAATCGAGAATTAAAAACTAGGTCGTATAGTTGCAAACTTGGTAAAGACTGACTATATTTGCACCATCAATATGAATTTTGAATTAATGAGGGGACAGGATGTCCCCTCTTTTTGTACTTCAAAAATGATTAAAAAAGAGACGGTAACAAAGTTAGCAAAGGATCGAATCAACGAATTGGATAAAGGGATCTATATCGTTGATTTAAGAATCAATAACGGAAACCAAATCTTTTTGGAACTTGATAAAGAAGAAGGATCTATTGCTATTGAGGATTGTATTTCGGTTAGCCGAAATATTGAGCATAACCTTGATCGTGAAGATGAGGATTTTTCGCTGGAAGTTTCCTCAGCAGGAATCGATCAGCCGTTTCGAGTATTGAAACAGTTCATTAAGAATATTGGTCGTGAAGTAAACGTTCAAACGGTTGAACACAGTAAAAAAATTGAAGGTGTACTCAAAGATGCTGACGAAGAAAAGATTGTGATCGAAACCAAAGAAAAAAAACGTTTAGAAGGGCGAAAAAAGAAAGTATGGGTAACGGAAGAGTTAGTGTTTAAGCACGACGAAATAAAAGAAACAAAATTGGTAATATCATTTTGATAAAGTCGGATGAGAAATCATCCTTAATTTGAAAATAAATAGAAATGAATGCGTTGGAATTAATCGAATCCTTTGCGGAGTTTAAGGAATTCAAGAACATTGACAGAGAAACAATGATGAACATCCTTCAGGATGTATTTAGATCTATGTTGAAGAAAAAATATGGAACTGACGAACACATCGATGTGATCATTAACCCTGATAAAGGGGATGTCGAAATTTGGATTAACCGCGAAATCGTTCCAGATGGAGAAGTAGAAGACGAAAATATCGAAATCGCATTGTCAAAAGCAATCGAAATTGAACCTGATTTCGAGGTGGGTGAAGAAGTTGCTGAAGAAGTGAAGTTAGGTGATTTTGGGCGTCGAAATGTACTCTCTTTACGCCAGAATTTAATTTCTAGAATTCTTGAATTAGAGAAAGATCACATTTACAAGAAATACAAAGAACGCATTGGTGATATCATTACTGGTGAGGTTTACCAAGTATGGAAACGAGAAATTCTTGTACTCGATGATGAGGGCAACGAATTGATTTTACCAAAACAAGAGCAAATTCCTTCGGATTATTTCAAAAAAGGAGAGCAAGTAAGAGCTGTTGTTGCGCGTGTGGATTTAAGAAATAATAGTCCTGTTATTGTATTGTCAAGAACAGCAACAGAATTTTTAGAGCGTCTATTTGAGCTCGAAGTACCTGAAGTCTTCGATGGGTTAATTACGATTAAGAAAATTGTACGTGAACCAGGAGAAAGAGCAAAAGTTGCTGTAGAGTCATACGATGATCGAATTGATCCCGTAGGGGCTTGTGTGGGAATGAAAGGAGCACGTATTCACGGTATTGTTCGTGAGTTAAAAAACGAGAATATCGACGTGATCAACTTTACCAATAATGACAAGTTATTTATTCAACGTGCATTGTCTCCGGCAAAAATCACTTCGATTGAGCTGGATGAAGAAAATGGCAGAGCGGATGTTTATTTAAAAACGGACCAAGTATCACTTGCAATTGGTAAAGGCGGTCATAATATTAAACTTGCAGGGCGATTGACAGGTTATGAAATAGATGTTTACCGTGAGGGTGCTGAAGATATCGAAGATGTAGATCTTGACGAGTTCACTGATGAAATCGAAGGATGGGTGATTGAGCAGTTGAAAGCAATCGGTTTGGATTCTGCAAAATCAGTATTGGAATTGGATTTAAGTGAGCTGGTAAGAAGAACGGACTTAGAAGAAGAAACAATAGAGGATGTAATGCGCATCTTAAAAGCAGAATTTGAAGAATAGTTAATTGTTTTTTTAGAAACTAATAATAGAGTTTTAACGTAATTACAGTTAATTTAAAGGCAGAAAAGTAAGAATAAAGAATGGCAGGTAAGGCAAAAAGGTTAAACAAGGTAGCAAAGGAGTACAACATTAGTATATCTACTATCGTTGAATTTTTGAACACCAAAGGGATCGAGATTGATTCTAAACCGAACACTAAAATAGAGGTGGATATCCTTAGTGTGCTGGATGAAGAATTTGCTGAAGATAAAGAAGCAAAACAGAATTCAGAAAGTGTTGGTTTGGGCCGAGAAAAGCGCGAATCAATTTCACTGAGAGACATGAAAAAATCTGCGGATAAGGCAGAAGAAGTTGAGGAAGAATCCTCTGATTCAGAACCTGAAGAGGAAAAAGAAGCTCCGGCTCCTGTTGAGACGGAAGTAGTAGCCGAAAGCAATTCTGAAGAGGAAGTGAAAGAGGAACCGGTTGCAGAAGAATCGAAAGAAGTAGAAGAAGAAAAACCTACTGTAGAAGAGGCTAAAAAACCTTCCGTTGTCGGTAAAATTGATTTGGATGCCATCAATCAAAAAACACGACCTGCCAAAAAGAAAAAGGAAGAAAAAGCCGAGCCTAAAGAAGAACCTGTTGCTGAAGAAAACAAAGTAGAGGAAAAGCCTGCAGCTGAAAAAGTTGAGGAGGAGAAATCCGAAAAACCTGCTGCTAAGGAAGAAGTTAAGACCATAAAGGCAAGTCCGCAAAAATTAAGTGGCCCTGTCGTTATTGGTAAGATTGATTTGCCGGTAGAGAAAGAGAAATCTGATAGTGCTTCACGTAAGAAACGTAAGCGTATCAAAAAGGTTAATATTGAGCAACAAGCCAATAAGAATAAAGGAGACAAAAAAGGCAAACAAACAAAACGTAAGGAGAAGCCTCAAGTTACAGAGGCAGAAATCCAAAAAGAAATCAAGGAAACACTTGCAAGACTGCAAGGTGGTAACAAGAAAAAAGGAGCGACATACCGTCGTGAAAAACGACAAAATGTTGCTGATAAAAGAGCTGAAGAGCTCGAACAAGAAGAGCTTGAAAAGAGCATATTGAAAATCACAGAATTTGTGACGGTCTCAGAGTTGGCTAACATGATGAATGTGAATTCAACAGAGGTGATCGCTGCTTGTATGGGGCTTGGAATATTTGCTTCCATTAACCAACGACTTGACCGCGAAACTATTGAGTTAGTCGCATCCGAATTTGCATTTGAAGTTGAATTCATATCAGCGGATGTTCAGGAAGCTATTTTAGAAGAAGAGGACAGCGAAGAGGACTTAATTCCGAGACCACCAATTGTTACGGTGATGGGTCACGTCGATCACGGTAAAACATCATTATTGGATTATATCCGTTCGGCGAATGTAATCGATGGTGAGGCCGGTGGAATTACACAGCACATTGGTGCATATTCGGTTGAAACGAAAGATAAGAAACGTGTAACTTTCTTAGATACTCCAGGTCACGAAGCGTTTACCGCAATGCGTGCTCGTGGTGCTCAAGTTACGGATATAGCGATTATTATTATTGCAGCAGATGATGATGTGATGCCGCAAACAAAAGAGGCAATTGCTCATGCGCAGGCTGCGGATGTGCCGATTGTTTTTGCGATTAACAAAATCGATAAGCCAGGAGCTAATCCTGATAAGATCAAGGAACAGCTTTCTGGAATGAATATCCTGGTAGAAGATTGGGGTGGTAAATACCAGTCTCAGGAAATCTCGGCCAAGAAAGGATTAAATATTGAAGAGTTATTAGAAAAGGTTCTACTTGAGGCAGAAATGCTTGAATTAAAAGCCAATCCTAATAAACGTGCTGTTGGTACCGTAGTGGAATCGCAGCTAGATAAAGGTAAAGGATATGTAACTACAGTACTCGTTTCGGCAGGTACATTAAGAGTAGGGGATCCAATTATTGCAGGTCAGAAATACGGGCGTGTCAAGGCGATGCACAATGACAAAGGTCTGCGTGTTAAAGAAGCAGGACCGTCAACACCGGTTTCAATTCTAGGTTTTAACGGAGCGCCAAGCGCAGGTGATCAATTCAATGCTTTGGCTGACGAAAAAGAAGTGAAGCAAATTGCTTCTAAACGTGAGCAACTAAACCGAGAACAAGGATTTAGAGCGCAGAAGAAACTGACATTAGACGATATTGGAAAACGAATCCAGATTGGAGACTTCCAAGAACTCAACTTGATTGTAAAAGGGGACGTGGATGGATCAGTAGAAGCTGTATCCGATTCACTCTTGAAACTGTCAACTGAGAAAATCCAGGTGAATGTTATTCACAAAGGTGTTGGGCAGATTTCTGAGGCGGACGTGACCCTTGCATCGGCGTCAGACGCGATCATCATTGGTTTCCAAGTAAGACCTTCGGCAATTGCTAGAAAAGCGGCTGAACGTGAGGGAATCGATATCCGATTGTACTCTGTTATCTACAAAGCCATCGAAGAAATCGAAGAGGCAATGAAAGGAATGTTGGCTCCAGAGTTCAAAGAAGAAGTACTGGGTACAGCAGAGGTGCGAGAAACATTTAGAATTTCGAAAGTCGGAACGATTGCAGGTTGTTTCGTTACAGAAGGAAAAATTCTTAGAAATGCCAATGTCCGCGTAATTAGAGATGGCATTGTAAAATACGATGGCGAATTAGGATCATTGAAACGTTTTAAAGACGACGTGAAAGAGGTTAAAGTGAACTACGAATGTGGTCTGAATATTGACAAGTATAACGACTTGAAAGTTGGAGACGTAATAGAAGCCTACCACGAAGTGGAGGTGGCTCCGAAACTTTAATCATCTAAAAGCATAAAAAGAAAATCCTCGATCATTTAGGTCGAGGATTTTTTATGCCCATGAAAATATGAGTATTCTATGGAGAATATCTTGTTGTTCTATACCAATTTATTCGGTAGGTAATGGCGGTAATTGAATTTTGTCTTCAACTACAACTGCTGTTGGGAAATAAGTCAAGAGTTCACTTTTTAAAGCCTCGGCTTCAAGTTTCGTTCTGAAGTTTCCAACTCGAACGCGATAGTTAGGAGCTACGTAGTCAACGTAGGCTTCGTGATCGTTGTATCGCGCAAGGAAATTAGCCTTCTGTTGCGCTACTTTCGTTTTGTCTTGATCAAAGAATATAACGATACGATAACCATCAATTTTCACGCCTTCCATCGTGTCTTCTCCAGTACGCACAAACTCGCTAATTTTGTCGATACGTGCATCTTGATGCAAGGTCACCTTTCCTTTGCGAGCACCATATTGCAATTCAACATGCTTGACGTTGCTCGTATCTTTTTTCTGTGCAGGAAAACTCATCCAGCCTTCTTGTCCATTAACAAGGTGTTGCACACCTAAAACACCAATGATTAGTGTTGTGTATTTTAATTGATTTAATTTCATCGTTCTACAAAATTAAAAAAAACAGCTTTTGCTCAATTTAAAAGAAGGGATTCTTTTGCGCAAAATTATCATTCAGTAGCTTCAAATTATTCTTATCTAAGAGTTTGCGATTATTCGGCTATTTAGAATCATTTTAAATTAATACATCTATCTCCAAAAAAATAATTAAAGCCTAGGCTTAATCTGACTTTGTGCTAATTTTGTGGGAGATTCAGTGTCCCGTATACTGATCGAAAAAAGGAATAAAATTTTTCAAATGAAAATAAAAACTTTGTTCATCTCCAACAAAATCAAGCACTTAGCTTTATTAGCAGTCGCTGTTTTCTTCTTAACTAACAATGTTCATGCCGTTCAGGATGATGGTGCAGAAGCAGCTGCAGATGCTCCGGTATTGGATGCGGAGTTAGGTAAGAAATTATTTAACAATAATTGTGCGGCTTGTCACTTCCCAGATAAGGATATGACAGGTCCGGCTTTGCAAGGTGCACGCCAGCGTTGGATTGACAACTCTACTGAAGAGAATTTTTACAAATGGGTTAAAAATTCAAACGCTGTAATCTCAGCTGGAGATAGCTATGCAAATCAATTGTACAAGGACTGGAACGGAGTAGCCATGCCGGCACAAAACGTTTCTGATTCTGACATCGATCATATTTTTCATTATGTTGAAACTTATACTCCGCCGCCGCCACCAACTGGTGATGTAGCTGTTACTGGTCCAGTTGTCGTAGAAGAATCATCATCGTTGTACTGGTGGTTATTAGCAGGTTTAATGTTAGTTGTTATCTTCGTTGTTGGAGGAGTTCGCGGTAATTTATCAGCTTTAAAAAGAGATCAAGACGGAATCCCTCAGCCAGAGCAATTGACAATCGGTCAGTCTGCGCGCAAATGGGCTTGGGAAAACAGAGGTTGGTTCGGAGTAACTGTATTCATCGTTGTTATACTGCTATTGGCAGGTGGAATGGTGAAATTGTTAGACATCGGCGTTTACGAAAATTACAAGCCTGAACAACCAATTGCATATTCACATGAATTGCATGCTGGTGAATTGGGAATTGATTGTAAATACTGCCATAACGCAGTAACAAAATCAAAGCACGCTACGATACCTTCTGTAAACGTATGTATGAACTGTCACAAGACGGTTGCTGAAGGACGTTCAGAAGAAGGGACTGCAGAAATCGCTAAGATTTACGAAGCAGCAGGATGGGATCCTGCAATCAAGCAATATACTGGTGAAACAAATCCAATTAAATGGGTAAAAGTTCACAACTTGCCAGATCACGTTTACTTTAACCATTCACAGCACGTTGTTGTAGGTGGAGTAGATTGTAAACAATGTCACGGTAACATGAAGAAAGAAACAGTAGCACGTATCATGTCAATCGAAGACCTTAATAACGTTGGGGTAACGGATGATGATTATGATGAGAACAGCGTGAAATTCACGAAACCAACCTTAACAATGGGATGGTGTATTGAATGTCACCGTGCTTCTAGCGTTGACTTAGCAGGTGCTGAATCAGGGAGCTACTACAACGTAATTCACGAGAGATTATTAAGAGATAAGACAACTTACCAGCGTTACCTGGAAGATGATGTGGTGACGGTTGCCGAGTTAGGCGGACTGGAATGTGGAAAATGTCACTACTAATATTAAGATTAAAGAGGCTTATATATAGATATGGGAACAAATAAGAAATACTGGAAAGGTCTTGATGAATTAAATGAAACGCCGGAGTTCGTAGCTTCAGCGAAGAATGAGTTTCCTCAAGAGTTAAGTGTTGACCAATTTTTGGCTGAAGACAAAGTCAAAGAATCGTCAACCGGGCGAAGAGATTTTCTTAAATTTCTAGGTTTCAGTGTAGCTGCTGCAACAGTTGCTGCCTGTGAAGCGCCGGTAATTAAGGCGGTTCCATACGCAGTGAAACCAGAGGATGTAACTCCTGGTGTTGCTAACTGGTATGCGTCATCGTATTATGATGGAGAGAGTTATGCGAGCATCATGGTGAAAACCAGAGAAGGTCGTCCAATCCATATAAAAGGTAATAAACACAACGGATTCACAAAAGGTGGGACAAATGCTAGAATCATTGGTTCCGTTCTTTCATTATATGATGGAGAGCGTTTAACCGCTGCTCAGTCTGGTGGAGCTGAAGCTTCATGGTCATCCGTTGACAAAGACGTTAAGAACAAATTGAGAGCTGCTGCAGATAGCGGAAAGAAAGTTGTTCTATTATCAAATACAGTAATCAGTCCTTCGACACGTGAGATTATTTCAGAATTGAAACGATCATTAGGTGGTGGAGAGCCAGCGGCAGAGCCAATGGTGGATATGATTGCTCAAGGTGTTGCCGCTGTCGATAGCACAGCTGCTGCAAACATTGCTGCCGCTGTTCCCGCGGCAAGTGATGATTCAAACATCCAGCACATCCAATACGATGCATTATCTTATAACGGAATTAGAGAAGCAAATCTAGAGTCATTCGGAAAACGTGTGATTCCTGATTATGACTTCACTAAAGCAAAAACGGTAGTAAGTATTGCTGCTGATTTCTTTAACTCTTGGGTAATGCCAACTCAATTCATGCCAGATTACTTGTCAAGAAGAAATCCGGATGGTGAATGGATGTCACGTTTGCACCAGTTCGAATCGAATATGTCGATTACTGGTTCTAATGCTGATGCAAGAACGCAAATCAAACCTTCTGAGCAAGGTAAAGTAGCTGCTTTATTATTGAAAGAGGTGAGCGGAACAAGTGTTCCAGGTGTTGACACTGCGTCATTGCCGGAAGCAGTTCAAAACAGTGTTAAGGCTGCTGCGAAAGAGTTAAAGGCGAATAAAGGAGAATCATTAGTAGTTGCTGGTTCAAACAGAAAATCAGTGCAAGTGATTGTGAACGCGATCAACGACGCATTGAGCAATTATGGTTCTACAATCAACTTAAGTAATCCTATCGAACTTCACATGTCTGAAGATGCGAAAATGGATGCTCTAGTAAAAGATATGAATGCTGGAAAAGTTGGTGCGATCGTTATGTGGGATACCAACCCGGCATATACATACAAGGATGCTGAAGGTTTTAAAGCTGGCTTAGCGAAAGTTGGAACGAAAGTGTCAATGGCACGCTACGCAGATGAGACAGCTTCACTTTGTGATCATATCTGCCCAGCTAGTCATGCGCTAGAACAGTGGGATGACTTTAATCCAAAAATGAACCACTATTCATTGTCTCAGCCTACAATTCGCCCGCTGCATGACACACGTCCTGTTGCAGAGTCATTGATGGTATGGGCTGGAATGGCAGAGCATGTTGGAAAAGACAGTACTAATTATTACGATTATATCAGAGGAATCTGGAAGAAGTGGGGCTTCGCTGCTCAAAACACTTACGCAGATTTCCATTCTTATTGGTCGGCAATGGTTCACCAAAGTTGTGGCGAAGACATGCCTGTACCAGCTGGACCAGTGGCATTCAGTGGAAACTTGAGCGAGGCAGGAAAAGCAGAAAAAGGAATTACAACAGGGGAATGGGAGATTTCATTCTACCAAAAGGCAGGTATCGGAACAGGTATCCACGCCAACAACCCTTGGTTGCAAGAACTTCCTGATCCGGTATCCAAAGTTACTTGGGATAACTACTTAACCATGGCGCCATCAGATATGGACGCTAAAGGATTTAACAAAGGATTAGGTCAAGAACAGAAACAAAATGTTGTTAATGTTACTGTTGGTGATGCAACAATAAAATTACCAGTTTATCCTCAGCCAGGACAAACGCCAGGCACAATCGGTATCGCATACGGATACGGTCGTGGAGAGAATGGTGAGGCAATTGGTAAGTCGGCTTATCAACAAGCAGGTGTATACGGCGAAGCGTCGAAAGACATGATCGGAGCAAATGCGTTTAAGATTGCACCTTCAAATGCAAACGAAGCATTCGGAGCGACAATTGCTGATGCGGGTGAGATGTACACATTGGCTTGTACACAAACGCATGCAACAGTTATGGCGCGTAACTCGATCATGAAAGAGACGACGCTTGACATTTATAAAACAAAAGATGCTTCGGCTTACAACCACAGACATGTTTTACATACAGGTTGGGAGCATGAAGAAAAACTAACTGGGGAATTTGACCTTTGGGATGAGCATCCAGTAGAAGAAGTTGGACACAGATGGGGAATGTCAATTGACCTGAACCTATGTGTTGGTTGTGGAGCTTGTGTTGTAGCTTGTGGATCTGAAAATAACGTTCCTGTCGTTGGACGTGATGAAGTAAGAAGAGGTCGTGAAATGCACTGGTTGCGAATCGACCGCTATTATGCTTCTGATGATGAAGCAACTGTAGGTACTCGTAACCCTGAAGATTTTGATGCAAATGGATTCGATGGTTTGAAAAAACCTTCTGACAATCCTAAAGTAGCATACATGCCAATGATGTGTCACCATTGTAACCACGCACCGTGTGAAACGGTTTGTCCGGTTGCTGCAACGACACATTCAAATGAAGGTATGAATATGATGGCGTATAACAGATGTATCGGTACACGTTACTGTGCAAACAACTGTCCATACAAAGTACGTCGTTTCAACTGGTTTAACTATCCATCTTACCGTAAGTTCTCTGAAGTGAATCCAGCACAGGATGATCTAGGACGTATGGTGTTGAACCCGGATGTTGTGGTTCGTACAAGAGGGGTAATGGAGAAATGTTCATTCTGTATTCAAAAGATCCAGTCTGGCAAATTGACAGCTAAGAAAGAAGAACGTCCTGTAATGGATGGTGAAGTTTCTACTGCATGTGCCGACGCATGTCCTGCTGGAGCAATTACATTCGGTGATTGGAACGATCATGAATCAATGATTCGTAAGGAAACAGAAGACAAACGTGCATACCAAGCATTAGAAGAAATTGGTGTTAAACCAAATGTATGGTACAAAGTGAAAGTGAGAAACGAGGAAAATGCTGAATTGGCTGAAATCCAAACTGCTCACGGACATGGTGGTGGACACGGTGATGATCACGGATCACACGATAATGGGCACGGAGATGGTCACGGTGGAGGACATGATGCTGACACAGGACATGGAGACGGAAGCGGTGAAAACCACGAAGCACACTAAAAGAGAATAAAAATTTTTTGATAATACTAAATCAAAGCGAATGCACAAGGAATCTGCGATTAGAGAACCGTTAATTTTAGGTCACAAGACCTATCACGACATTACGGAAGACGTCTGCCGATCTATCGAAGGTAAAGCTCCAAAAACATGGTATATCCTGTTCGGAATAGCCCTTCTATTAGGTTTGTATGGAGTTGGTTGTATTTTATACCTTCTTGGTACCGGAATCGGAACTTGGGGACTAAACAAAACCGTTCAGTGGGCATGGGACATTACTAACTTCGTTTGGTGGGTTGGTATCGGTCACGCCGGAACGCTAATTTCGGCTGTACTATTACTCTTCAGACAGAGATGGAGAATGGCCATTAACCGTGCTGCAGAGGCGATGACAATTTTTGCCGTATTTATGGCAGGTTTATTCCCACTTATTCACATGGGACGTCTTTGGGTTGGATACTGGGTAATGCCTATTCCAAACCAATTCGGGTCACTATGGGTTAACTTTAACTCACCACTACTTTGGGACGTATTCGCAATCTCGACGTATTTATCTGTAGGTTTTGTATTCTGGTACATCGGACTTTTACCTGACTTTGCCACAATTCGTGACCGAGCTAAACACCCGGTATCGAAAAAGATGTATTCGATTCTTTCATTTGGTTGGTCTGGTAGAGCTAAGCACTGGAATCGTTTTGAAATTGTTTCACTTGTGTTAGCTGGTTTAGCTACGCCACTTGTATTCTCAGTACACTCTATCGTATCGTTTGACTTCGCAACTTCGGTAATCCCTGGATGGCATACCACGATTTTCCCACCTTACTTCGTTGCAGGTGCGGTATTCTCTGGATTTGCTATGGTACAAACAATCATGTTGATCGTACGTAAAGGGTTGAAATTAGAAGCTTACTTACATACAAAGCACATCGAATACATGAACATTGTAATCATGGTTACTGGTTCAATTGTAGGTGTGGCTTATTTAACAGAGCTTTTCATCTCTTGGTATTCAGGTGTAGAATACGAATCATACGCATTCATCAACCGTGCAACTGGCCCTTACTGGTGGGCATATGCATCAATGATGACATGTAACGTAATCTCTCCACAGTTAATGTGGTTCAAAAAACTAAGAACAAGTTTGTTATTTACGTTCTTCATTTCGATTGTGGTAAACATCGGTATGTGGTTTGAGCGTTTCGTAATTATCGTAACATCACTACACCAAGATTATTTACCATCATCATGGAGTATGTTCCACCCGACTTGGGTAGATATAGGGATCTATATCGGAACAATTGGATTGTTCTTCGTATTCTACCTCGCTTTTGCTAGATACTTCCCAGTGTTGCCAATCGCAGAATTGAAAACAATCTTGAAAATTTCAGGTGAATCATACAAAAATGGTTCGGCTCCTGAAAGACCAACACCAGCACCAGCTATGGCTGCTGCAACTGCTGCTCCAGTTGAAGAGGTGGTAGTTGAGGCAACAACTGAAACCGAGGCCGCTCCAGAAGCAAAAGAAGAAATCTCGGATGAAGAAAAGCAAAACAGAATTTCAAGTTTATTAGATAAGCTGGGTTCAGGTTCTGCTGATCAGAAAGATGATTTAAAACAAATCAGCGGTGTTGGACCAAAATTGGAAGAGACTTTAAATGATATTGGAATCTATACTTTCGAACAGGTAAGTAAGATGACAAAAGCTGAATACGACTTATTAGATTCGATTACAAGATCTTTCCCAGGTCGAGCAGAAAGAGATAATTGGGCTGAACAAGCTAGTAACTTAATGAATAAATAAGAATCACATGGCAGACAGAGTAATATATGCAATGTATGATGATGATGAAGTACTAATGGAAGGTGCCAAGAAATTGGTGTCCGAAGGTGTTCACATCACTGACGTGTTTTCTCCATTTCCGATTCACGGAATTGATCCGATAATCGGTGTGAAACACACGCGTTTGGGAATTGTCTCATTTATGTTTGGATTGTTAGGTATGACACTCGCTTTCATTGGATTCAAATATTTCATGATTGATGATTGGCCGATGAACATCGGTGGTAAACCAAACTTTAGCTTGTTGGAAAACTACCCTTCATTTGTTCCGATTACATTTGAGTTTACGGTATTGTTTGCAGCGCACGGAATGGCATTAACGTATTTGTTAAGAAACAAAACATTGCCAGGTATGCCGGCTGACAATCCTTATCCAAGAACAACAGATGATCGTTTTGTAATGGAGATTCGTTTATCAGATAACACAAAATTTAGTGCTGATGAACTTCACTCTAAAATAAAAACAACAGACATTATCGAAATCGAAGAAAAGGATTACGTAGTTGTAAAGTAGAAGAAATTAACTTTCGGACTCGTTCTGAAAAAAGAATAAAAAGCATGAAACGGAAAGCGTTTAAATTTTTAACAGTAGCAGCATTCATCACAACAGGAGGATTAGTCTCTTGTGTGGCTGATCACAACTCACCAGGGTTGGAGTACATGCCTGATATGTATCGTTCTCCTGCTGTTGAAGCCTATGTGGATTATGGTGAAGTTGATGGTGTTTATGATGAAGAGGCTCAGAAGATGGTGGAAGAGAAATTTTCTTATCTACCACCAGTTGGAACTGTTCCTTATCAAGGAGAAGGATTCTTAGCACCTTATAATCATGGAGGGCCAATCGGAGTTGACAAAACTCACGGTTTGTTCGAAGTGGCTCAGGATACTGCCGGTAGAGATGGAGCGAAAAATGATGTAAATCCAATCGCTTGGTCAGAAGAGGTAGTAAAAGAAGGAAAAGTATTATTCGAACGCTTTTGTATGCACTGTCATGGTGAAAAAGGAGACGGTCAAGGTTCTGTTATTACAAACAGTAATGGAAAGTATCCTACACCTGGTGCTTACAAAACCGAATTAACAGCTGGAGAGATTTTCTACACAATTACCTACGGTAAAAATGCGATGGGATCACACGCTTCGCAAGTTAGTCCGATGGAAAGATGGAAAATTGTTCATTATGTTGAAAAACTAATTGGAAAAGAGCAAGGTCCTGCAACTGAGGCCGCGACTGAAGAAGTGGAAGAAGGAGCAGTTGAAGGAGAGACGGAAATGGAAGCAGCAGAAGGAGATGCTCAAGAAGTTGAAGAGGCGCACGGAGAAGGGGCTGATCACTAAAAAATTATTAATAAAAGAAAAGTAAGGTACATGGAATTTCAAATTTCAGCTAGAGCGAAAAAGACAATTTTCGGGGTAATAGGTGTCGGTGTACTGGCATTTATTATTGGAGTAGTACAAAATAGCGGAACCGATCAGTTCATGACGAGATTGTTCTCTAATCTTCTTATTGACGGATTCTTTTTCTTTGCTATTGGATTGGGAGCTTTATTCTTCCTTGCACTACAATACGCAACAGAAACAGGTTGGTCAGTTGCGATCAAACGTGTCGTAGAAGGAGTAGCTTCTTACGTTTTAGTAGGAGCCGGAGTTCTATTGGTACTTTTCTTGATCTTCACCTTTACAGATGGTGGATGGTTTGGCGCCGAAGTACACGGACACCGCGTTGGCCACATCTACGAATGGATGGATCATCATGTAGTAGAATCTGATGCAATCATCGCAGGTAAAGCACCTTTCTTGACGAAATGGTTCTTCTGGGTGGTAACAATCATATACATGACAACTTACATCTGGTTTTACAAAGGATTTAGAAAAAGATCATTGCAAGAAGATATCGAAGGAGGAACTAAGATCCATTATAAAAACTTTGCTAAGGGAGCTTTATTCCTAGTATTGTTTGGATACTTTAGTTCAACTTCTTCATGGCATTGGTTAATGTCGCTTGATCCACACTGGTTCTCTACATTGTACGGATGGTACGTATTTGGAGGTATGTGGTGTACAGCAATGGTGACAATCATGTTGGTTGTACTTTATCTGAAGAGAAAAGGACACTTACAGGTTGTTAACGACAGTCACATTCACGATATAGGTAAATGGGTGTTCGCACTAAGTTTTCTTTGGTCGTATTTATTCTTCTCGCAGTTCATGCTTTATTGGTACGCAGATATTCCTGAAGAGGTAATCTACTACGTAGAGCGTATTGAAAACTATAAGTACATCTACTGGGGTATGTTCATGATTAACTTTATCGTACCTATGCTATTGTTGATGTCAGATAGCGCAAAGAAGAATGCTGGTATCTTAATGACAGTTTGTATTATCATCATCTTAGGTCACTGGGCGGATGTATACATGCTTGTTACGCCAGGCACAATGGGTGAGTATGGTTCTATTGGTTTCATGGAAATTGGACTATTCATGGCTTTCGCTGGAGTATTCGTTTATTTCATCATGAATACCTTGACAAAAGCGCCGTTGGTTCCAAAGAATCACCCTTATTTGGACGAAAGTAAACACCACCATATTTAATAGTATCTAGATCAAAAGAATTAGGAAATGGGAATGAAATTAGTTGTTTTAATCGTAGTTGTGTTAGCGGTAATCGCTGTAGCACAGATTATGCGTGTATATGAACTTTCCACGCAAATTAGAGGAAAGAGAGAAGAAGATGTTGATCTCAGAACCAACAATATTAATGCCTCTTTAATGATGGTGTTCTTATTGATCTTCTTTGGATCATTGTTCTACATGATGGCATTGTATGGTGACGGTTTAATGCCTTTAGCCGCATCGGAAATAGGTAAAGACATTGATTGGCTTTATGCAATTAACTGGTGGATCATTATTGCAGTTTTCTTGTTGACGAATTCATTATTATTCGTCTTCGCTTGGAAGTATGCGTATCACCCGGATAAAAAGGCGCACTGGTTCCCACACGACAATAAATTGGAAATGATCTGGACAGTTGTTCCAGCTGGTGTGTTAGCAGTAATCATCATTTTAGGTCTAATGACTTGGAATAAGATTACCGGTGAGCCGTCAGATGATGCAATGATTGTTGAGATCTATGGTAAGCAGTTTAACTGGACTGTTCGTTACTCTGGGGATGATAACAAACTAGGATACGCTGATTATAAATTGGTTGGTAATGTGGATGACGCAGACAGAGGCATTACGTATCCAAATGAATTAGGTGTTGTTACTAAAAACAGTATCGATTGGGGTATTTACAGAATCAATAACGAAATCAATGGAATAGAAGGAGAGTTGGAAAAAGAAGCAAATGGCGAAGTTGTTTTCTCTGAGGCTGTGTTAAACAAGAAGATCTCAAAAGTTGAAAAATTAGAGCGTATCCGTGAAAGAATGTTGGATATGGAAGGTATGTATGGCGATTCCATCGACTCATGGGCTCAGGATGATTTCATTACGAAAGAATTGGTTTTGATCAAAGATCAGGAATATCAGTTCATTTTAAGATCACAAGATGTATTACACTCTGCTTATTTCCCTCACTTTAGAGCACAAATGAACTGTGTTCCAGGGTATCGTACTACATTGAATGTGAAGCCAACAATGACTACACAAGAGATGAGAGACGAAGTAGGAGATCAAGATTTCAATTACATTTTGTTATGTAATAAGATTTGTGGTGTATCTCACTACAACATGAAAATGCCTGTTCGTGTCGTAGCTGACTCAGCAGAGTTTAGAGCTTGGGTAGCTGAGGCAGGAAATGCAACACCGGCATTGGTTGACTCGCTTGAAGCGCCAGCTTCAATTGATAAGGAGCATATGGAAATGCCTGCTCCAGCTCATCACGGTGACCACGGAGATGATCATGGAGACCACAGCGATGCGAATGGAGAGGAAGGACACGATGAAGGTCACCACGAAGAAGAACATCATTAAGAATTAAGAATACAAAAACACGATATTAAATAGATAATTATGTCAGCAGCAGCTCATACTGATCACGGACATCACCACAAGGAGAGTTTTATAACGAAATATCTCTTCTCGCAAGATCACAAGATGATTGGAAAGCAATTTTTGATCACGGCGATTTTCATGGCAATTGTGGCGGTTATTCTTTCGATTCTTTTCAGAATCCAATTGGCATGGCCAGGAGAAAGTAATAGTGTTTTATCATTTTTCCTCGGAGACACTTGGGCACCAGATGGTGTCTTGGATCGAGGAATGTACCTGGGTCTTGTAACCATTCACGGTACAATTATGGTATTCTTCGTATTAACAGGGGGATTATCAGGAACCTTCAGTAACTTATTAATTCCATTGCAAGTTGGAGCGCGTGATATGGCGTCAGGCTTGTTGAATATGATCTCTTACTGGCTGTTCTTCTTGTCGAGTATCTTAATGTTATACTCTTTGTTCTTAGAAACTGGACCTGCTTCTGCAGGATGGACTATTTATCCTCCACTTTCTGTATATGAAGAAGCAATACCTGGATCAGGTGCTGGTATGACTGTGTGGTTATTGTCAATGACTGTGTTTATTGCATCTTCATTATTAGGTAGTTTGAACTATATCGTAACGGTATTGAACTTGCGTACGAAAGGAATGAAGATGACACGTCTTCCGCTTACAATCTGGGCATTCTTCGTAACAGCGGTCATTGGTGTATTATCTTTCCCTGTTTTAGTCTCAGCAGTTGTATTAATGTTGATGGATCGAACTTTAGGAACTAGTTTCTACGTAAACGATACAATTATTGGAGGAGAGATACTTGAGCAATCTGGTGGATCACCGATTCTTTATGAACACCTTTTCTGGTTCTTAGGTCACCCTGAGGTATACATCGTATTATTACCAGCTTTAGGTTTAACCTCAGAGATTGTATCTACAAACGCGCGTAAGCCGATCTTCGGTTACCGAGCAATGATTGGTTCGATTTTGGCAATTGCATTCCTTTCATTCATTGTATGGGGTCACCACATGTTCATTTCAGGAATGAATCCTTTCTTAGGTGGTGTATTCGTATTTACAACATTGTTGATTGCGATTCCATCTGCTGTAAAGGTATTTAACTACATTACAACTTTGTGGAGAGGTAGCATCCGTTATACGCCGGCAATGTTGTTCTCAGTAGGATTAGTTTCATCATTCATTACAGGTGGTGTAACAGGTATCATTCTTGCGGATTCAGCATTGGATATCCAAGTTCATGACACTTACTTCGTAGTAGCTCACTTCCACGTAGTAATGGGTCTATCGGCGATCTTCGGAATGTTTGCGGGAGTTTATCATTGGTTCCCTAAGATGTACGGAAGAATGATGAATTCAAAATTAGGTATGGTTCACTTCTGGTTGACATTGGTTTCAGCTTATGGTGTATTCTTCCCAATGCACTTTGTAGGTATTGGTGGAGCACCGAGACGTTATTACGATTATAGTGTCTTTGAAGGTTTCTACAAAGAACAATTCGATATGATAATGGATTTGAATGTTGTAATTACAATATTTGCTATTATCGGGGCATTGGCTCAATTAGTATTCCTTTTCAACTTCTTCTACAGCATAAGAAGAGGTCAGAAAGCGGTTCAGAACCCTTGGAAAGGAAATACTTTAGAATGGACTACTCCTGTTGAGCATGTGCATGGTAACTGGCCTGGTGAACTTCCAGAAGTTCACAGATGGCCTTATGATTACTCGAAGCCGGGTGCTGAGGATGACTTCATCCCACAAACAGTTCCTTTGGCTGAAGGTGAGCACGATCACTAGAAAATAGATTTATACAAATATTAAAAGCATCCGTCTCAGACGGGTGCTTTTTTGTTTTGTTGCATTGAAATGCTTAAAATCCTGTTTATAACTATCTCCTTTATACAACTCGTATCATTCATTTTCAGCGTATCTTTATCTTCAAATTAGTTTGATTTGGATTCATTTGATTACAGAGACGAAGAGCAGTTTTCTCAAGAGGAGGAATTTGATACCGTTTTACGCCCGAAATCGTTCGATGATTTTGCCGGTCAGAAAAAGGTAACTGAGAATCTCGGCATTTTTGTCGAGGCAGCAAAGATGCGTCAAGAATCATTGGATCATGTTCTTTTACATGGTCCTCCAGGCCTTGGTAAAACGACCTTAGCTAATATCATTGCCAATGAGATGGGAGTTGGGATCAAGATTACCAGCGGACCCGTATTGGACAAACCGGGAGATTTAGCCGGTTTGTTGACCAATCTCGAAGAAGGAGATGTTCTCTTTATTGACGAAATTCATCGCTTAAGTCCGGTTATTGAAGAATACCTGTATTCGGCAATGGAGGATTTCTTAATCGATATCATGATCGATACAGGGCCAAGCGCAAGAACGGTACAAATCTCATTAAACCCTTTTACCTTAATTGGAGCAACGACACGTTCAGGCCTTCTAACTGCTCCCCTAAGAGCTAGATTTGGTATTAACTCCCGATTGGAGTATTATGATGTAAAAGTACTTTCAGGAATTATTACCAGAGCTTCGGGAATCTTAAATGTTCCGATTCATGAGAATGCCGCAATGGAAATTTCTCGTCGCAGCAGAGGGACGCCAAGAATTGCTAATGCACTATTGCGTAGGGTGCGTGATTTCGCTCAAATAAAAGGCAATGGAACCATTGACCTTGAAATTGCAAACGTAGCCTTAGAAGCGCTTAATGTAGACCAGAATGGGTTGGATGAGATGGATAATAAGATCCTATCTGTGATTATTGACAAGTTTAACGGAGGGCCTGTTGGAATGACAACTATTGCGACAGCTGTTAGTGAAAACCCAGGTACCATTGAAGAGGTCTACGAACCTTATCTCATCAAGGAGGGTTACCTTCTAAGAACACCGCGTGGCAGAAAAGCAACCGAGAAAGCATTTAAGCATCTAGGACGCGATTTGGGTTACCACCAAAGTGGCTTGTTCTAATGAATCGGTCAGATTTATCGAAAAAGATTAAAAACAGAGCTTACGAGCTTGGTTTTATTTCTTGTGGTATTTCCAAAGCTGGTTTTTTAGAGGAGGAAGCCCCCAGATTAGAAGAGTGGTTATCCAAAAATTATCAGGGTAAAATGGCGTATATGGCCAATCACTTTGATAAAAGGCTAGATCCTACCTTATTGGTGGATGACGCCAAGTCGGTCATTTCTGTTTTGCTCAATTATTTTCCCGAAAAAGATTTATTTGAGGATAAACCTTTAAAAATTTCAAAATACGCTTATGGTGAGGATTATCATCGTGTAATTAGAGGTAAACTTCGAGAACTTCAAGCGAACATTGAAGAATGGGTCGGTAGAGAGCTTTCGGCACGATGTTTTACGGATTCTGCTCCCGTTTTGGACAAAGCCTGGGCCGCAAAGTCTGGTTTGGGATGGATTGGTAAGAATGCGAACCTTTTATCTAAACAAGTGGGATCATTTTTCTTTATTGGAGAACTCATCCTTGATTTAGACCTTGAATACGATCAACCTGTAGATGATCATTGCGGTTCATGTACCAAATGTATAGACGCTTGTCCTACAGAGGCTATTATCCAACCTTATGTTGTTGATGGATCCAAATGCATTTCTTACCTGACGATTGAATTAAAAGACGAATTAATACCGAGTGAATTCCAAAACCAAATGGACGGTTGGGTTTTTGGTTGCGATGTTTGTCAGGATGTCTGTCCTTGGAATCGATTTTCTTTAACCCATCAAATAGAAGCGTTTGAGCCACACCCACAATTGAGTCAAACTGATTTATCTAATTTAAGCAAAGAAGCTTTTAACGAGCTCTTCCGGCACTCAGCGATCAAGCGAACTAAATACGAAGGTTTAACACGTAACATTACATTTGTAGCGTCAAAAAAGAAGATATAAAAAAAGGGCTCCGCAATTTGAAGCCCTTTAAATAATGTAAGTTGTCTTTTTTAAGATTTTCTAAAAGCAGCCTGAATAATTTGAGGATACTTTTTTCCAAAGTTTTTAACGCACCAGCGTCGGAATGTATCTATTTCTTCGGACTGAATCCAGCTAATTGCTTTCGATAATTCCTTTTGAAATAGCACTCGGTCAAAACTAACTTTAACCAAGATTTCTTTGCACAGTTCCATCATAGCTTCGAATTTTAGTGTAATGAATTTACGAAAAACAGACCAAAATATTGTCAATTTTTCGGTTAACTTATTAACACGGAAGTATCAAATTGTTTTTTGAAAACAACGTGTGTTTAAACAGGAATTCACGTAAAGATTTATCTAAAACCATTGAGGCGCGAAACAATTATTCTGAAGAATTAAAGGCCCACTAAACAATAAAAAATGAATTTGTTAAAATTCGTGCTTAATTACTTGCTCAACCTTATATGTATTTCGGTTATAAACCAAAATCAAAAAGTGCATATCTTCATTGGTTAGGCCATCAGGCAGTTTGTATGACATGTCCGTCACTACTTTTGTTCCTGCGGCGATAACGTCTGAACCAACAGTTCGTCCCCAAGTTTCACCAAAAATATTTCCAACGTGTACATTGTGGTGATGGTAATAAGCACTATCACCGTATGCATTGAAATATTGGTAATCGACACGGTCGTTTTGTATAGCATATGCAACAACATTATACGTGCCTTCGATTGACTGTTCAAAGTCCGTTTCTACGTGTAAATATACGCCGTTTGTCTCTTCGTAATAATTCGATTTAGCTTGTAGATTAATTTTAACAGGCTCAGCGAGTTCGGCAGCCACTAAAGGCGCCCAATCATCCGGGCCGAACATAAATTCACCACTTTCGTTAACGCGTCTGTTAATTCCACCTCTTGGAAGAGCAACAAATCCAATACCCAATTGGAAGAATGTTGAAGCTAATTCTAATCCTTGCTCATTGGTGTGATCCGTATCATATTTGGGAGGAATGATATTATGAAATCCAGTTAATCCATTATTGGAAGGCCCACCATGAATGGCGGCAGCAAAAACGCGACCTGGATTTTCTTCCTCTAATGTTTTAGCAACTACGGCAGCATTCGGACATGCGCCGCACAAATGCCCTGTGAATTCCTCAATGAGCACATTTTTCAAGGGATTACTATTCTCCGAAAAACTCGGAATAGTATACTCTGAGAAATTACCCGGATATAAACTCGTATCAACCCCTTCAATCGGAATATTCGGGAATTCAACCTTATCACACGACGTCATAAATAACGGTGCGACGGTCAGAATAAATAAGATGTAAGAAATAGACTTTTTCATAATATCTGCTTTTCTAATACTAAAACGAATGAGTAAACGTAAAGGTTAGTCCGTTTGTTGCCGGAACCGGTCTACAAACACCTCCAATACAGAAAATACCTTCTCTTTGTTTACCATAACTAAACATAAATCGTGATCCATTATGCACATATCCAAAGGATCCGAGTAAATAGTGCAATTGTAATCGTTCTTCTGGATGACCATAGTTGTATTGGTCCATCACCGCGAAAAACCACTTTGGTGAAATGGTGTACTCCAATAGGAATGTTGCCCAGTTACCGCGATCGGTTGGTGTCCACATGTGTTGTAATTCCGCTCTGATCGCATGCTTTCGTGCAATTTTATATTGCATATCAAGGATAACAATATCAGAAGTAATAAATCCTTTGGCCAATTTGGTCACATTGTTCACGTCATTGTTGAAAATGAAGTGGTAGTAATGCGCAGACCCTTTAAATTTCTTATTGAATTTACGCTTAATGTGAAAGTTAAAATCAAAATTGAATAAACTATCGGTCATGTCGAAAGGTCTACCGATATAGGTCACATAAGTAGCTTCTGTATTGACACCAGATGTATGTCTAACATGATCAGTAGCAAGAGCAACATTTAAGTGAAGATCTGTTCCGTATTTACCGCCAATTCTCGTCTTTTTAGGGATCTTGTAAAGCACATCTAACTGATAGGCAACCTCCCCAAGTGGATTCGTTGCATAAGGATATAACGTTCCAGCCAAGTTGTATGTGTGCTGATTAGACGTTGCTGGCAAGAAGTTAACCATCAATTGGTTTCCTAAGATATCACGGTCTGCTCGAAAGAGCATATTGTCAATGGATTTGGCCGTCAAAATAATACCCAATCCTTTTTGAGAATATCCGAAATTAATCAATGCACCATGACCGGTATTGTAGGCATATCCATTTTGAGCGGTAGGATCATTATCCTTATGAATGTACTCTAACCCTAAAGTGAACTTTTTGTAACGCATATTCATACGTCCACCATAGGCCCCAACATTTTTTGGGATGATGATCGTATCATTCTGAGCGCCTTGATAGCGACTAACTAAACTACCTCCAACGCTTACTTTAAAACTTGATTCGTTAAAACCAGGAATTAATTCATTTAGACTGATGTTTCCGTCTACACCTCGAATGATTCCTTCTGAGTTGAAAACTCGTCCTTGATCAAAGCGATAACGCATTTTTCCCATTACAGCTTTTAAATCAATTCCTTTTCTCGGAGAAAATTTAATGCTCGCACCATCCATAGCATTGTCCAGACCTAAAGCACGTTCTTCAAAAGCGCGCAAGATCATTCCACTTCCAAATTGTTCATAGAAGTTACCAACCGTAATCGTTAAATCGTCTCCAGCATATTGTGCATAACGGTATCCAATTCCAGACCCATTATAAAATTGCGGATAACCGGCAATGGAAGGCAAATAACTTTCGAAACGAACGCCTGCTCTAAATTTATTGACAGAATAGTTAACGTTCATATAGGTGTTCATCACAACACGCTGCTCAGGAGCAAATGCACCAATTAGTGTATCCGTGTTCAGATACTGCATGTTTGTTTCCATGTTTCCGGTTACGGTTCCTCCCAAACCGCCTTGACCGAAAGAGTAAAAAGCGGTCAGACTGAGCAGACCGCATAAGATTTTCTTCATTTATTCTAGAATTAGACTAGTAAGTTTATTTGGGGTATTATTTTGAGTGTTTGCGGATTTCATCGTAAAGGTCTTCTTCGTCTCCAGGGACAAAACCTACATGGGTATAAACGATGTTTCCTTCTCCATCTAGCAAGAATGTTTGTGGCGGGTAATTTACACCCATCGCACGTTTAAGATCACTGTTAGCATCAACCCAAATATCGTATTCCCATCCAGAAGCATCAACTACCGGTCGAATCTTACTCTTGTTGCGCTCATCATCAATAGATACAGCAACTAACTTAACGCCAGTTTCATCCTGAAGGTCTTCGTATTCCTCCATAATAGTGTTCAATTCCAAACGGCACGGTTTACACCAAGTTGCCCAGAAGGATATTACTATTGGATTCCCATCATTTGATAGGTCAGCGGAGTTTATTACATTTCCGTCCATGTCTTCCAATTCAACCGAAGGCATTTGTTTAACGCTTCCATCACCTCCATTATTAACGAAAGAGAATACACCAAAGGCCCCAGCTGCTATTACGATAAGTAGACTTAATTTTTTCATAGTTATTTCTTTTTTCCTTTTACAGTTCAAATATTAGACCAAAGTCGAATACCTTATCAAAAATAAAAATTTATTTCACCTGACCCAATCCTATATACCTACATTGTTGATTTCCTATCAAATTAATTGTCGTCTATTTTGCTTTCAAATAAACAAAAAAACCACCGAGTTAAAAGGTGGTTAAAAAAAAGAAAGCCAGTTCTGAATTTCAGAACTGGCTTTCAATATTTTTTTACTTAGCTTACTTTACAATAGAAAGACGCTTAGTAATTACGTTTTCGTTAACAGTAATGTTGATCATGTAGATTCCTTCACCTAAGTTAGAACCATCAATCATAACATTTTGAATTCCGTTTACATCACCCATGTTGTTTGTGTAAACAACTTGACCTAATGCATTAACCAATTCAACTTTAACACGCGAAAGCTCGCTTACTTCGAACTGAACAGTTGCGTTAGTGTTTGTTGGGTTAGGGAATACTTTAGCAAATTCTAAAGTAGCCGCTTCTTCAACACCAGCAAATCCACCAGTACCCGCAGTAGAAACTTTGAATAATGGAGTTGCAGCATAACCGTAGTCAGGGTTTACATCAATCGACAACTCTGAATTCGGAGAGTTGATTCTTAAAGTACCACCGTCACCGAATGCTAAACCGTCTCCGTAGTTATCGAAGATGTAGAAGTGGTAACATCCAACAGCTAAACTTGGGTAAGTTGCTGTGAATCCAGCGTCAGCGTTCGTCCATGTTCCAATTGCTTGGAAATCAATTTGACCTGGGTAAGTTCCACCACCGAAAGCAGGGTAAGCTGTAAAAGGATCAGCTTCAGCAACACCATCAGATGCAAAACCGTATCCGAACTCAGAACCATATCCATCAAACTCAACGTCTAATACGATATCTCCAATTCCTAAATCTTCAGCAACGTTAACATTAACTGTAACGTCGATGTCGTCATTAGTCGCATCATCATTAGCAGTAGTGATAGCAATATTAATGTTGTTAGCACCTGGATCAACAGAAGCCATTCCTAAACTTACTTCTTCGTAAGCATATGGAGCTAATGTTAAATCAACATCAACGTCAGCGATAGTCGCACCACCTAGAGTAGCTTGTACATTGTAAGTACCGTCCATTGCGTCAGAAGAGTTGTTTTGTATAGCAATAACTATTTCAACGTCTGTAGCTCCGTCTTCACAAGAAGAGAAGTTAGTTTCAGTTGAGCTACCTACTATAGCTGGATCATCACCTGCGTCTACACCAGGACAATCAGCTACTGCAGCTTCCCAAGCAGCTTGAGAAACCTGTCCAACCTCAGTTGTAGATCTATCAGGACAAACTAAAATTAATGTAGGATAGTAAGCCAAGTTGATAAGACCAGCTACTTCATCATCATCAGCTAAAGGATACATAACGTCTCCTCCTAAAGTCCAGTCACCTTGACCAGTACCTGCATCAGAAATATTTGCCTCAGGAACACTCGGGTCAGCCTCTAATCCGAAGATTGCTACCTCACCAGTTCCACCGTCTCCGATAGACATATATAAGTCTTCCAAAGTTCCACCAACGTGGTAAGTCCAACATGGTCCACACCAGTCAGCAAACGCGTCAATGATTACTGGTTTACCAGAATCCAAAATATCATCAATGTTGTGTGTTCCACCATCGATGTCCATTACAACGTGTCCTGAAGGGTAGATACCATAATCAGGCAGCTGTGCAGATGCTCCTGTAGCCATTGTTAAAGCAGCTACCGCACCTAATCCGCGTAAGATTTTTTTCATAATAAAATAAGTTTACAGTTTTTAAATGATTGGACAAGATAACGGCTTTAACCTAAAAATAACGATTTAATAACCCGGCAAAATTGGAATTCTAAAATTGGTTTGATTCTTAATAATTTGATTTTTAGGGTTGACCTAACAAAACCTTTTAGTTATCTTTGAAGAACACAAATCAAAATGAGGGTATGATGAAAAAAAGACTATTTACTTTACTTACAATAATGACATTGGGAGTAACAGGTTTCGGACAAATCGAGATCCACTATGAAGGAGAGACACTCGAAAGTCCTGAAGCTGAAGTTATTGGTGATGTCGGAGGAGGAGTTTACTTCCAAGGGTACTACATTGTTAATGTTACGGATGAGCCGGTAGAACTAGATTGGAGCCGTCATAACTTAAGTGGTGGAAGCTGCTTAGATGATCAAGTTTGTACAGACGAAAGTTGCTACACGCCGTTTGGTGGTGGTTTGGTATTTAATGCACCTGAAACAGCAGAGATTCTTCCTGGAGACTCAACTTACTTCAAGGTGGGCGCCTCAGCAACAGAGAACTGTTGTGGAATCTTCCGTTACTATTTGAGAACGGGGTTAGGAACACTTCATGATTCAATTGAGGTTAAGTACAGAATTGGCGACGCAGACTGTTTCTTGAATGTGGAAAAAGAAGAGAAGATTGAAATCTCAGCTTTCCCAAATCCAGCAAACGATGTTTTTAATGTCAACTTGACAAACGTTTCAGGTGGTAACCACGCCGTGCAGTTGTTCAACGTTGTTGGCGAGCGTGTGTCAGTGCAAAACTTAGTAAGCGGCCAAAATACTATAGACGTTACTGCTTTGCCGTCAGGAGTGTATTTCTACACGGTTCTTGAAGGAAACGAAACAATCGAAACGAAAAAATTAGTGATTAGACACTAAGAGCAATTATATCAACTTATAGGAGAGGTGTTTGTTATTAACGAGCACCTCTTTTTTATTTATTCTTGTAATCTTGAATAAGTATTTTTACGAGTTGAGGTATTTTTTCTGTTGCTGTTCCTTGATAGTGGATGAATGCTTCTTCTTGAAGACCAAGATCATTTGGATCCACGATAAATCGATCTGCTTTTGGAGGGCAAGCAAAACAGAGGCCCGCCGCTGGATAAACGTTTAGAGAAGTACCTACAACTACTAAAATATCAGAACTGCGAACAATTTTTTCAGCTTCAAACATTGCAGGCACAGCTTCACCGAACCAGACAACATGAGGTCTTAATTGATGTCCGTCCGGCGCATGATCACCCAATGAGATGTTGTTTCTCCAATCAATTATTAGATCGTCATCACTTGCGCTCCGAGCTTTTAAAATTTCCCCATGTAAGTGTAAAATCTGAGAGGATCCAGCGCGTTCATGTAAGTCGTCAATGTTCTGTGTAATGATGTAAACATCAAAATGCTCCTCTAGTTTTACGATCGATTTGTGTGCCTCATTTGGTTTTGCTTCCAATACCTGTCTTCTTCTTTCGTCATAAAACCTCAGCACTAATTCAGGATCTTTACGCCAGGCATCTATTGTGGCGACCTCGTGAATGTCATGATTTTCCCATAAACCATCACCATCTCGAAATGTTTTTAATCCACTTTCAGCACTGATACCTGCACCACTCAATATGACCAGTTTTTTACGCGACATTTAATTAAAGTTCAACTTCAATTCGCTTAAGGTACATATTTTTTGGGTTTCCATTGGATCGTCCAATTCAATAAACTTTTCAATACTAGCCTTATTTCCTCAATTTGCAACTATACCTCTTTCGCATTTTTCTTATATTTACCGGCTTAATCAAAACCAAACCAAGATGGCTAAAAATAGAAAACAAGATGCCCTGGATTACCACGCAAAAGGCAGACCAGGAAAGATTGAAGTTACGCCTACTAAACCGTACAGTTCGCAACGAGATTTGTCCTTGGCTTATTCGCCTGGAGTTGCGGATCCCTGCCTAGCCATCGCTGAAAACAAACAAGACGTCTATAAATATACATCCAAAGGTAATTTGGTAGCTGTTATTTCTAACGGAACCGCCGTCCTGGGGCTTGGTGATATCGGTCCTGAAGCATCTAAACCGGTAATGGAAGGAAAAGGATTACTATTTAAAATCTTTGCAGATATTGATGTATTTGATATTGAAGTAGACGCAAGTGATCCTGATCGCTTTATTGAAACTGTAAAAGCAATCTCACCAACATTTGGTGGGATTAATTTAGAAGACATCAAAGCGCCCGAGGCGTTCGAGATTGAACGCAGATTAAAGGAAGAGCTAGATATACCTATCATGCATGACGATCAGCATGGTACTGCAATTATCTCAAGTGCTGCACTTATTAATGCACTTGAATTAGCTGAAAAGGACATCAAAGATGTTGTAATCGTTGTGGTAGGAGCAGGTGCTGCTGCATTTTCTTGCGCTAAATTGTATTTAGCAATGGGGGCACATCAAGAAAATATATACATGTATGACAGTAAGGGTCTGTTAGCAAAAGATAGAGACAACCTCGATAAGTACAAGTCTGAATTCGCTGTACACGATAAAGGTATAGAACTAGAAGATATCATGAAAAAAGCAGATGTTTTCCTAGGGCTTTCAAAGGGAGGTATTGTGAGTAAGAAAATGGTTGCATCGATGCCTCAAAATCCAATTGTTTTTGCTTTGGCGAATCCAGAACCCGAGATTTCTTACAAAGATGCTACTGCTGTTCGTGATGACATCATCATGGCTACTGGTCGATCGGATAATCCAAATCAGGTTAATAATGTCTTAGGTTTCCCTTTCATTTTTAGAGGAGCGTTGGATGTTCGTGCAAAAACCATTAATGAAGAAATGAAGTTGGCAGCCGTTCATGCCATTGCAGAATTGGCGAAAGAACCAGTTCCTGAAGAAGTAAATGAAGCATACGGAGAGAAGAATATTTCTTTTGGTAAAGATCAAATCATTCCAAAACCATTGGATTCACGATTAATCACAACGGTAAGTCCCGCAGTTGCAAGAGCAGCTATTGAATCTGGTGTTGCGCGAAGAACCATTGATGATTGGGATGCCTATGAAGCCGAATTGAGAATGCGCCTTGGCTTAGATGATAAATTGATCAATGCTCTAACTGAGAAGGTGATCAAAAATCCAAAGAAAGTGGTTTTTGCCGAAGCTGATAATTACAGAGTTTTAAAAGCAGCTCATACGGCCGAAGATGAACGGTATGCCATTCCGATATTATTAGGAAGAAAAACAAAAATTGAGAGCTTGATCGAAGAGATTGGTCTCGAATTTGAAAATGCAACCATCATCGATCCAAAAGAAGAGGAGATGATTCCAAAATTAGAGGAATACGGAGAGTTGTTTTTTCAAAAACGGAAAAGAAAAGGATTTACTCGTTTCGAGGCTACGAAAATCATGCGCGAACGAAACTATTTTGGTGCAATGATGGTCGAATCTGGCGAAGCAGATGCTTTAATTTCTGGAATCACTAGAAATTATGCTGATGTAATACGTCCTGCACTGCAAGTGGTTGGAAAACAAGAAGGAGTTGATAAGGTAGCCGGTATGTATATGCTCGTTACTAAGGGAGGACCTCTTTTCTTGGCAGATACAACTGTAAACATCGATCCTACTGCTGAAGAAATTGCCGAAATAACCAACATTGTTGCTAGAAAGGTCAGAAGATTGGGTGTACATCCACGAATCGCCCTTCTGTCATACTCGAATTTTGGTTCAGCAAGAGGTGCGGACGCTCAAAAGATGAGTAAAGCAGTTAAGATTGTTAAGGAACGCTATCCTAACTTAATCGTTGATGGAGAAATTCAAGCAAATTTTGCTTTGAACAATGAGCTCAGAATGGAGAAGTTCGATTTTTCAGCTTTGGGGGATAAAAATGTAAATACACTGATTTTCCCTAATCTTTCTTCTGGAAACATTGCTTACAAATTATTGCAGGAAATGAATAAGGCTGACGCAATAGGTCCAATCTTGATGGGATTGAGAAAATCAGTTCACGTGCTTCAACTCGGAAGCAGTGTTCGAGAAATCACCAACATGATCAAAATAGCGGTCTTAGACGCACAATATAAATAGTATGATTGCACATTTAAATGGTAGATTAGTTGAAAAATCACCCACACATGTGATTGTTGAATGTGGAGGTGTAGGCTATTTTGTGAAAATTAGTCTGAATACATTTTCTCGTCTTGGCACAGATGAAAACATAAAAATTTTCACGCAACTTCAAGTTAGAGAGGATGCACACACCCTTTACGGTTTTCATTCTATAAAAGAACGTGAGATGTTCAATCATTTAATCTCCGTTTCAGGTATAGGTGCTAATACAGGTATTTTAATGTTGTCAGCCTTAACGCCTGATGAGATCGCTGCAGGTATTGTTGGAGAGGACGTTGATTTGATTAAAAGTATAAAAGGAATAGGCGCTAAAACGGCCCAGCGGGTGATTGTGGATTTAAAGGATAAGGTGGCAAAAGCAGACTTCGGAACAGAAAATGTTTTGTTTGTAAACAATACGAATCAAAATGATGCGTTAACTGCTTTGTTATCTTTAGGTTTTGATAAGAATCGAGCCGAAAAAGCATTAAAAAAGGTAGCGACAGACGACCAATCTGTCGAAGAATTAATAAAACAGGCATTGAAAGTGCTGTAGCCCCTATTACCCAGGCTCTGTTTGAACAAATGGTAACATAAAGTGCCATTTTTTGAAGCAACCAAGATGGTTTATGTGGCAGTAAGCAATACTGTTTGGACACATGAATAAGAGTTTAATAACATTAATGGCGTTTTTGACCACCCTGTCAAGTTGGGCGGTTATCAGCACAGAAGGCGATCGTTTAACGATTGTAGAAGAGGAGGATACGCCCAAAGTGAAGCTCCCTTTTCCAATCTATGATTATTACGATTATACGGATCAGAGAAAGTCTCCAATTGATTTTAAGAATCCGGCAAACCTAAATACGGATATTGTCTACAACCCAGAAACGGACTCTTATGAGGTAGTTCAGAAAATCGGAGATCAGTATTATCGCTACCCAACATCGATGACACAGGCTGAGTATATCGAATATCAGCGTCAAAAAGCACTTCAAGAATATTGGGGTGAAAAAGTAGAAGAGGTTAACGAGCAGCAACGTAATTTAATCCCGCCATTAAAGGTTGGTGGCGAAGCTTTTGACTTGATTTTTGGTGGAGATGAAATCAACATCCGACCACAAGGGTCTGCTGAATTATCGTTCGGAGTAAATGTATCTAGATACGATAACCCTGCGCTCCCAGAGCGTCAGCGTCGTGTTGCAACATTCGATTTCCAACAACAGATTCAGTTGAACATGGTGGGGCAGATTGGTGATAAACTAAAATTGACAATCAGTCAAAACACAGAAGCAACATTCAACTTCCAAAACCAAGTTAAGATTGAATATACAGGATATGAAGATGAGATTATCCAAAAGATTGAAGCCGGTAACGTAAGCTTACCTCTGAACACAACCTTGATTCAAGGTTCTCAAAGTTTATTTGGTATCCGAACTGACCTTAGGTTTGGACGTTTAACCGCTCAGACCATCCTTTCGCAACAAAAAGGTAAACGACAAGAAATTAATGTTTCCGGTGGAGCGCAGGTTCAAGACTATGAAGTACGTGTTGATAATTACGAAGCAAATAAACATTACTTCTTAAGTTATTATTTCCGAGAGCATTACGATGAGGCAATGGAGACAATGCCAATTGTAAATTCACCAATAAACATCACCAAATTAGAGGTCTGGGTTACGAACAGAATCAACCGGGTAGAAGATACACGAAACATTATTGCTTTCACGGATCTTGGTGAAGAAAGATTGGAGAATTATGAAGGAGGACCATTAGCATACGGACAGGAGTATCCTTCAAACAGCGCGAACAATTTATATGAGAATTTAAAGGACAATCCTGATGTGCGTAATTTCTCAAACTCTGTGAATTATTTATCTACAGTATCTGGGTCACCTGGACCATTTGCTCAGGCTGTTCATTATGAAAAAGTAGAAAACGCTAGAAGATTAAGTGAACAAGATTTTAATTACAACGCCCAGCTTGGATTTATATCGCTAAAATCGCCTTTGAACCAAGATGAGGTTTTGGGTGTAGCTTTCCAGTTTACAGTCAATGGTAGAACTTTCCAAGTCGGTGAATTCTCTACTGATGTACCTGTTGAAGAAGGCTCCAAAAGTGCCTTGATGCTTAAACTCTTAAAGCCTACAATAATCAACCCTCGAAATAAGACTTGGGATTTGATGATGAAAAACGTTTATTCGATTGGAGCTTATCAGGTAAGTGAAGCTGACTTTACGTTTGATATTTGGTACAATAACCCGCCTACAAGTGTTGACGTGAACTATTTACCATACGAAGGTGCTGATGATATATTATTGATGCAGCAGTTGGAGTTAGACCGCTTAAATTTGAACCAAGAATTGTATGCGGATGGACGATTTGATTTTGTTCCAATTCGTTATGACGGTAACAGAGCAATAAATGGGGGAACAGTGGACCCTAGAACAGGCCGAATCTATTTCACAACCATCGAGCCGTTTGGTTTAACCTTGGCGAGAAAGCTAGAAGAAACAACGACTTTAGCTCCTTTTGAAATTGACGGAATTGCCTATACGGAACTATACGATAGTACCAAGACGGCGGCCCAATTGCTTCCGAGTAAAAATCGATTTAGTATAAAGGGTCGATATCAGTCATCTGTTAGTTCAGAAATATCGTTAAACGCATTAAATATTCCTGAGGGTAGTGTTACTGTGCTGGCTGGAGGAGCCCGATTGATCGAGGGAGTGGATTACACCGTGGATTACAACCTCGGCCGCGTAAAAATATTGAATCAAGGTATCCTTGAATCACAAACACCAATAAAAGTACAGTTAGAAAGTAATACGCTTTTTGGATTCCAATCGAAATCCCTCGTTGGAGCGCACTTCAATTACGAGGTCAACAAGGATTTTAACATTGGTGCAACGATCATGAACTTAACCGAAAAACCGTTGACGCAGAAAGTAAACATCGGAGATGAACCTATCAGTAATACGGTAGTTGGTACAGATGTAAGTTATCGAACGGAAGCACCTTTCCTAACTAAGTTAGTCGATTTCTTACCGGTAATTAGTACCAAGGAAAAGTCGAACATCACGGCCTATGGTGAATTTGCATATTTGATTCCGGGAACACAGCGCGCAATCAGCCGAGAAGGTATTTCATATATTGATGGTTTTGAAGGCACCCAATCTGTTATTGATATTAAACAATTTCAAACTTGGAAATTGGCTTCAATCCCTCAAGGTCAGCCGGGATTATTCCCAGAAGCAGCAATTAAAACCGGGACACAGGCTGGTTTTGATAGAGCACATTTAGCATGGTATCAAGTTGATCCTACAGCGTTTTATCAAAATACTTCGACGACACCGGATCATATCAAGGATAATCCAGACATTCTTGAAAATTCACAAATGCGTCAGTTAAAGCAGAATGAATTATTCCCTCAGCAACAACCGCCACAGGGAACCTTGAATAATATTCCAGTATTAGACTTAGCCTATTACCCACAAGAAAGAGGGCCTTATAACTATGACACGACTGCTGCAGATATCGAAGAGGATGGTACGTTTAATAATCCGGAAGACCGTTGGGCAGGTATCATGCGTGCGTTAACGACAACGAATTTTGAAACGGCAAATATTCAATTTATTCAGTTCTGGATGTTAGATCCGTTTAACAATGATGCTACGGATACAATGACAAAGAATATGTCTGGAGGAGACCTTTATTTCAACTTAGGAAATATTTCGGAGGATATCCTTCCGGATTCCCGAAAGAGTTTTGAGAATGGTCTGCCAACTGGGGCTTCGTATGATCCAACGGATTACGATACCACGGCATGGTCTGTTGTTTCTAATGAGCAGATAATTGTAAATGCTTTTGATAACAATAGTTCTTCTCGTTTCTATCAGGATGCCGGATTAGATGGAATGGTAGATGCGACCGAAAGAGCGCACTTTTCTCAATTCTTGAATTGGGTGAGTTTGAGTTCATTAAATCCTTCGGCAAAGGCCAGGTTAAACAATGACCCGTCATCAGACCGTTATAACTATTATCGTGATGATGATTACGACGCTGCTCAATTGGATATTGTGCAACGATACAAGTATTTCAATGGTACAGAGGGTAACTCTGCAACTCCAGAAATTTCAGACACAATTAACGCGAATGGATACCCAACAAGAGGAACACAGGCTCCGGATATCGAAGATATCAACGTGGATAACAACTTGAGTGAATCGGAGTCTTATTTCCAATACCGTGTGAGTCTTCGACCTAACGATATGGTCGTAGGACAAAATTTTATCACAAACGAACAAGAAATCGTCATCAACCCTGATAATGGTAAGTCTGAAAAATGGTATCAATTCAAGATTCCAATTGAGGCAGCGGAGAGTGTGATTAATGGTATTTCAGACTTTAGATCAATTCGATTCATGAGAATATTAATGGCCAATTTTAGTCATGAGGTTGTTCTGCGATTTGCACGTTTGGAATTGGTTCGTGGAGAATGGCGAAAATACCTCTATAACCTCAATGAACCAGGCGAAGTAATTCAAGATGACCCTAACTCAACAGAATTTAACTTAGCTGCGGTTAACTTAGAGGAAAACGAAGGAAAAGAACCTGTGGGATATGTATTGCCTCCAGGAATTATTCGAGAGCAAGATAATGGTTCAATCAACTTACGTCAATTAAATGAGCAGTCACTGTCTTTAGAAGTCTGCGGTCTAAAAGATGGAGAGGCACGAGCCGCCTTTAAAAACGTCTACTTTGATGTCCGGATGTATAAGAAATTAAAGATGTTCGTGCACGGAGAGGCTCGAGGTAACTGGAATGATTTGGAAGATGATCAGTTAACCTACTTTATAAGATTGGGTACTGATTTTGAAGAAAATTACTATGAATTCGAATCACCGATTAAAATTACTGATTGGGCACCAGGATCATTTGTAGATGGTGTATCAACAAATGCTGACATTATCTGGCCGGAAGCCAATAATATGGAGATTGTATTTGATTCTTTAACAAGCCTTAAAAAATTCAGAAATAGAAACGGTCTACCAACGACGGTAGAATATGCCACAAACTTGGCTCCAGACGATTTTGGAGTAGTGCGACGAATAAAGATTAAAGGAAACCCGAACCTTCAAGGGATGAAAACCATAATGATTGGTGTAAGAAACCCAGGGAAAGATACTGATCACCCTTGGCAATATGCAGAGGATGGCCTTGATAAATGTGCTGAGGTTTGGGTAAATGAATTACGTTTGACAGACTTCGATCAAACCGGAGGTTGGGCTTCAACAGCTCGTGTAAATATGCAATTGGCAGATTTTGGATCTGTAAATCTTTCCGGTAATTATTCAACACCGAACTGGGGAAGTATCGAGAAGAAAGTTAGTGAACGTCAAAGGGAAACACAAATGGGATTCGATGTTTCGTCAAATATGGAATTGGGTCAATTCCTAGGTAAAAAATTGAACGTCCAAGTGCCATTTTACGTAGGTTACTCTACGGCGATTATCGAGCCTGAATTCGACTTATTAGCACCGGATGTAAGGTTGAGTGAATACGAGGATCCAGCCTTCAGGCTACTCAGAGCCCAAGAATCAAGAGACGTGACAACGAGAACTTCCTATAACTTTACCAATGTTCGAAGGGAAAGGCCTGCAGGAAAAGAAAATCACATTTGGGACATTGAAAACTGGTCTGCGAGTTACTCGTACAATGAGTTATATCGACGTGATATCAATACAGAAATGGATATCACCCGAACATACAGAGGAGGATTAAATTATGTTTACTCGAAAAAACCACTCCTTGTAGAACCGTTTAAAAACAGTAAATTCTTGCGGAAATCAAGATGGTTCAGTTTAATTCGAGAATTCAATTTTTACGTTGGGCCAAGGTCTTTAGGCTTTAATACTGAACTCTCTAGAATGTACAACGAACGGCAAAACCGTAATGCATTGGATACAAACTTCGTGTTCTTACCAACATACCTGAAGAATTTTAATTGGGATAGAAGCTACGACTTTAAGTATGATTTGTCTAAAAATATCAAGTTCTCATTTGCCGCTAATAACAGAGCGATAATTTTGGAACCAGGCGGAGCCATTGATCCTAATGCTGAATTGGGAACAGATGAATATGATAATTACCAGCTCTATCGATCGAATCTAAGAAGTGCTTTTGACCCTTTTGCATCAGGAGATAATCAATTTGGTGGGTTTACGCTGAATTACGGGCATAATTATGATATAACCTATAAAGTTCCATTTGATAAATTGCCATTAACGGACTTTATTACGGCGAATGTTAAGCTCAGAAGCAGTTATGATTGGCAACGGGCTCCGCTCGCATTGCCAGAAATAGGGAATACGGTTCAAAACTCAAGAAATTTTACGGTCAATGGCCAATTGAATATGGTGACGCTCTACAATAAAATTGAGTTCCTGAGAAAAATCAATAATGATGGTAAAGGAAATAGAGGAGGGCGCCAAATGGTTGATAGGAGACAACAAAATGGTGCAGATGGTCGAGGGGGGACCGGCGGCGGTCAGGATAATCAAAATGAAAATGAAGAAGGTGAAGAAGGCGAAGATGGTAAAAAGAAGAAGAAAAAACGAGAAGGCATTCATCCAATTGTAAAAACGACAGGACGCTTATTTATGTCATTTAGAAACTTGTCATTCACCTATTCACAGAATGACGGTATGATGTTGCCTGGTTTTGCAGGAGAAACGACAATTTTGGGGATGGATAATTTTGGAGCACCATCGTTTGCATTTGCATCAGGCCAACAAAATCTGGACCTATTAGGCAGACAAACGAATGCATGGGGTGAATATGACACCTATGCCCCTTTTGCAGCGAATAATGGTTGGCTGGTTGCTAATCCGGATCTTAATATTTTATACACCAACGCGCATACACAGTCTTACAACGGTCGTGCGAGTTTCGAACCGTTTAAGGATTTAAGAATCAATGTTACGATTGATCGTAAGTTCACTGAAAATGAAAACAGTTACTTTAGGTTCAATGATACATTAATAACTGCCGAAGGAGTAGGTGATTGGGAGTATCAAAACAGAGTTAATAGTGGGTCGCTTAGTTTTACAACTATCACATGGAAGACCGCTTTTACTAGGTTAGATTCTACTTATGTATCAGATGTGTTTAACGAGCTAAGAGCGTACCGTCCTACAGTATCACAACAATTAGGTGAAGAGGCAGGTACAAGCATGGGGGATGACGGTTATTATGAAGGATTTGGAGCCAATCAGCAGGACGTATTAATCGGTTCATTCTTGGCGGCCTATACAGGTCGTGGGACTGGTACGAGTTTCTTCGACGTATTCAAAGCATTGCCATTGCCTAACTGGGATATTCGATATGACGGCTTGTCTAAGCTTGAATTTATGAAGGATTATGTAAGAAACTTCTCATTATCACATGCTTATCGTTCAAATATTTCAGTAGCCAATTTCCAAACGAATTTAGCAGCATTTGATGCAGCTGGTGTTCAACAAACTGATGTATCCGGCAACTTAATTCCAGGAAGACAAATTCAAAGCATTACCATAACGGAACAGTTTGCCCCATTCTTAGGAGTAGATGCAACCTGGATTGTTGGAAAGAATGGCTTGATAACGAAATTTGAGTTTAAACGCGACCGCTCATTAGCTTTGAGTGTTACAAACCTTCAAATCACAGAGATGCGCGGAAGAGAATGGGTAATTGGTAGTGGTTATAAATTCTCTAAGGTTAAATTACCTTTCGAGGTCTTTGGAAAACATCCTGAAAGCGATTTGAACTTGCGTTTTGACCTTTCGATCAGAAGCAATATCGCTTTAAACAGAAATATCATTGAAAACAGTCAACAGGTTACTTCAGGCCAAGACATGTATTCGATTAAATCAAGGGTTGATTATAATATTGGACCTAACCTGAATGTGGCGATATATTTCGATCGTGTTGTAAACAAGCCGCAATTATCCACGGCATTCAACACGGCGAACACGAGTGCAGGGATCGCACTTCGATTTAACCTTGCTCAATAATCAGTAGTAATGGAAATCAACATCCGAGAAGCCAAACCTTCGGACATGTCAGCTGTATGGCATTTGATTCGAGAATTGGCTTTATACGAAAAAGCAGAAAAGGAATTTATCAATACTGTTGATCAACTTGTTAAGGACGGGTTCGGTGAAGAGAAGGTCTTTGATTGTATTGTAGCAGAGGTAGATGATGAGGTGGTAGGTTTTGCCCTCTACTATACAAGCTACTCAACCTGGAAAGGAAAATGCTTGTACCTAGAAGATTTTCTAGTCACTGAGGAACGGAGAGGAAAAGGAATCGGACAGCTACTTTTTGACGCTGTCTATCAAGAAGCGAGGGACAGAAATGTTGGTAGGTTTGAATGGCAGGTTCTGGACTGGAATACCCCAGCGATTAACTTTTATAAAAAATACGACGCTATTCTGGATGAAGAATGGCTGAATGGAAAGATTATTTTTAAGTAGCTGGATTAGATTCTAGTGCTCTCGTTCTAGCAGAAAACCAGCAAGTTCTCGCAATGGTACTTTTTTATCATCGTTCACTTTGATGTGTTTTAAGTTGTCCATTGCAATGTCGTGGTAATAATTCTTTTTAGCCGTAGCTTTTTGGTAGATGTCTAACTCATCATACAATTCCATAACGCCTTTAACCTTCACAGCTGGATCTTTACTTAGCAATAACGAATCAAAACGTTCTTTTTGACTTGGATTAGCATCCTTTAGTGCTTGTAAAAGCAAAAATGTCTTTTTATTAGCAATGATATCTCCACCAACTTGCTTCCCAAATTTATTTTGATCAGCATATACATCCAAGATGTCATCCTGAACTTGAAAAGCAATACCAAGATTCAAACCGAACTGATAGAGGTCGTCAGCATCTTCTTTGCTTGCGCCAGCAGAGATTGCACCCATCTTCAAACTGCAGCCCAAAAGCACAGCCGTTTTAAATGCGATCATTTGAATATAATCCTCAGTTGATACTACTGATTCCGATTCAAAATCCATATCCATTTGTTGACCTTCGCAAACTTCTATCGCTGTTTGGTTGAACAATGGTAAAAGTTCAGCTAATATTTCAGGTTCATAGTTCGCTAAACATTTGTATGATTCAATCATAAGCGCATCCCCACTGAGAATACCAATATTAGTATTCCATTTCGTGTGAACTGTTTCTTTACCTCTTCTCAAAGGCGCTTCGTCCATTATATCATCATGAATGAGTGAAAAATTATGAAATAATTCCACCGCCATTCCCGCATGAATAGCATCTTCTAATTTCCCGTCAAATAACTCTGCACCCATCAAGGCAAGAACAGGCCTCATTCGTTTACCACCTAATATTAGAAAATATCTTATGGGATCGTATAGATTGCCAGGCTCTTCTGGGAATTTATATCCTGCAAGTTCCTTTGTAATTAACTCTTGGTAGCGAGATAAGGCTGCTATCATGATTCTTCTAGATTGGATTGATCGCTCTGTGTTTCAATTTCTAAGCTGTCCAAATCGATATCCTCTTCCTCATTATATAGCTGAAAGAGCGGTTCAGCTAAAGCTTTATTGCTGATTTTCGCTTCCATCCACAACAACAAACTTGGTAAGATCAACAGGTTTGCAAACATCGCGATTAGAAGCGTTAGAGAGACCAATATCCCTAAAGCCTTTGTTCCACCAAATTGAGAGAAAACAAAAACTAAGAAACCGAAGAATAGTACAATTGATGTGTAAATCATACTGGTACCCGTTTCACGCAAAGCAACTAAAATGCATCTTCGCAAATCATGCTCATGAACTTTCAGTTCCTGTCTGAATTTGGCAAGGAAGTGAATCGTATCATCAACTGAGATACCAAAAGCAATACTGAATACTAATAATGTCGATGGCTTAATCGGAATCCCAGTAAAGCCCATGATTCCTGCCGTAAATAGCAAAGGAATGAAATTCGGGATAAGCGAAACCAATACCATGCGCCAAGATCGAAATAAAATAGCCATTAGAATGCCGATTAATACAACCGCAATGGCCAGTGAAATAAATAGGTTGGTTACAAGGTACTGTGTTCCGTTTGACGCTACCACCGAAGTTCCTGTGAATGTTACGTTCCACTCATTTAGGTCTATTGCTTTTTGCAGGCTGTCATTAAAATCTGGTCGGTCGTGATTTTCGTAGAAGCTAGCGTCATCCATCGAATAGGAATCCAGAAGACTTGCGTCTCCCGCTGCATACATTTTCTTCAGATCGCTTAGTATTTCGGGTTCGTGTGCATACAATGCCTGAATGGAAGATGTGCGCTCTTCACCATTTTGGGATTGTATTAGGTTGTAAAGACTATCCGTCTTCTCTTTTTTCGGATTAATAATGGCAATAAAGTCGCTGCGCATGGAGTCAACTAGAGCTTGGATTTCATAGGAACCAAGATCTCTAATTTGGGCAGTGATACGCGTAATTTGTTGGGTTGAATCTAAGAATCCGTTTGTGCCTGCAGCACCATCAGTAGTGTTTTCAATATAATCGCCAATTCGATTTAGCTTTGCACGACTAGGGATTTCGAACTTATCTGGGTTACCGTTACTGTAGGCCATGCTTGCCAATTTTATGGCGTCTGCAATTGATAATGATTTTGAAAACTCGGGGTAAGTGGCCAAATATTTTTGAGCAGAATCAATTTCATCAAAACGGTTAAAGAAGGTATTCGGCTTTTTTGTGTCTAACAAAACATCAAAAGGAATGGACCCTCCAAAATTATCTTGAATAAAATTCAAATCGTTCGTGATAGGATCATTTTGAGGTAAATCTCCGGTTATATTACCAGTTGCAGTAGTCTTTATAGTTCCAATGATGGCAATAGCAATTACAATTCCAGAACCTAAAAACACCCATTTTCTTTTGTGTAAGCTCAAAATCTCCAATCTCTCAACCGTATAATGTAACCACTGTTTTTCAAGATGCTTTAAATGTTTACTCTTCGGAATTTTTGAGTAACTAAGGACAATAGGTAGAATTGTTATGGAAAGCACAAAAACAAAAAGAATATTCATCGATGCGATTTGTCCAAATTCAGAAAGTCGCTCTGAGTTTGTAAAAATAAATGTCGAAAATCCTAAAGCAGTCGTCAAGTTCGTCAAGAAAGTGGCATTTCCAATTTTCTGAATTACGCGCGATAAGGCCTTAGCTTTGTTTCCGTGCGTCTTAATTTCTTGGTGAAATTTATTAATTAGGAATATACAATTAGGTATACTAATAACGATGATCAATGGTGGAATAAGAACCATCAAAATGGACAATTGATAATCAAGTGCACCAATACTTCCTAAGGACCATATAACACCAAAGAACACAACCGTATTGGCAACTAAAACAATCTTCATTGATCTGAAGAAAATCAATAAAAGAAGTGATGTTACGATTATAGATAGGGCTATAAAGAGTCCAAGTTCTCCTTTCAGTTTCTTACCAACAGCCACCCGGATGTGAGGCATACCTGATACACGAACAGACCCAAGCTCACTTTCATAATCCTTGGCAACTGCCTCCACATCGAAAAGCACATTTGCTTTCTTCATATCAACCATAATGGCTTCGTTGATGAAAACCATCATTAAGGAGGTGTTATTGATCTCACTGTATAGTATGTCTTTGTAGATAGGATTTGATCGAATGATGCCTTTTAAACTGTCAACATCAGCCTGAGTTTGAGGTCTGGATGAAACAACTTGTTCAAAGAAAAATGTCTTTGATTCCGTGTCTTTCGAAAGTTGATAAAGGTGAGCTTCAGATAATACCGAATCTACTGCATCAAATGCAGCGACTCTTTCACCGAAATCATACCAAGCTTGAAAAGTCTCTTTCTGATAAAGGTGATCATTTTGAATGGCGAAAATCAGCAATGACTCACTACCACCAAATGAAGATTTGAGTAATTCGTAATCTTGCTTTGGTTTGGAATCTTTTGGCAACATGGTGCCATAAGTGTTGTCGATTTTGATGTTGGTTATTGCGAAGTACCCCAATACAACCGTGATAGATATTATCACAGCAAGTATTGCCAACCGATTTCGTAAGATAAATTGCGAAAGTTTAAACCACATCAACCCTAAAAATTACGCACAAAGGTAAGGAATACAATTTTAAAAGACCGGCTTTCGAAGAGTTTTTGCCAAAATTCTCTACGTCAAAAGTTCAAAGCCAATAATCAAGCTAAATCGATTCAATTCAATCTGCTATTATTCGAACAGAATATAACTTTCCGGATCAAGTGAAATGCCACTCTTCCAAAGCTCAAAATGTAAATGGGGTCCATTGGTGTTTTCACCAGAATTACCAACGATAGCGATTGGATCACCCGCCTGAACCTTTGCACCTTTTGATTTCAAAACTGCTGAACAATGCTTGTAAACCGAGATCATGTTATCTTGGTGCTGAATGACAACAATGTGTCCTTCGCTCTGTGCCCAACCATCGAATATAATCGTTCCTTCTAAGCAGGCCTTTATTGGCGCTTCAGCTTCGGTTACAACATCTACCGCCCTGTGTTGATTCGATTCAAACGACTGGGAAACAATTCCCTTTACTGGCGGAAAGAAGAAAGTAAAAGATTCTGTTTGTCCGGCACCTGTTATTTGTCGCATTTCACTTTCATACTTCGCTCTGAGGATAGAATCTGCCGGAGATTTGCTAAAATCAGGTACATAATCTGTAGCTACGGTGGTTGAATCTTTTAGCAGACTGTCTCCAATAGGGCCACCATTTAAGATGAGCTGTAGTTCTTGCATATACAATTCAGTATCATCCAATTGTTTGCTCAATGAATCAATTCGCTCATTATTTGACTCAATGATTAATTCGTTTTCATAAGAATTGCCAGAACTTACCAGGCGCCGAAGTCCCGTAAAGCGGAATAATAATATAACGACGATTACCAATACGATCGAATACAACCCTAATAGAGAGAATAGGTTCAAGGTAGATACACGGAAACTCCATTTCTCATGATAAGAGCTGTCATCCATGAATGTTAGCTTATGCTTTTCACGAATACCAGACAAAAATGATTTTATGCGATCTTTCAGAGCCATTTACTTCTTACAAATTTAACCTGAAGTATAAAAATGGCATGAATTTCTGACTTAAATTTGCATTTAAATCAATAGATGACCCGTTTGGCTCATTTTTTGATGCTCTTATACAACTATTTAGGGCCGAAAAACGTTTTATATTGTACAAGAAATTATTAAATTTGATTAGGGGATTTCCTTTTTGAAATCGATCTATGTAAAAATGACCCACACGCATTGAATAATTATCTGAAAATAGTAGCAGGAATAATCACGATATTAGTGCTGAGTATTAATGTTCAGGCGCAGCTTGTAACGAATACTGGTATTAGCCCTACAGCCTTGGTTGAGGATGTTTTGGTTGGTGATGGTGTTATTGTTTCAGACGTCTCATATACTGGAGCCCTCGAAGCTATTGGTTCGTTTAATGGAGCTTCGACAAATGTTGGATTAACCAGCGGAATTATTCTAACAACTGGAACGGTTAACAACGAAGTTGGTGGAATCAGTGGTGAGCAGCGCGGGCCATTTGGGCCAAATGATACAGGTTCTTCTGGAAAAGCTAATGGAGAGCCGGGTTATGGTCCGTTAACAGCAATTGCTGGGGTTGATACTGAAAATGCGGCCATTTTGGAATTTGATTTTGTACCTCAAAGTGATACAGTTCGTTTCCGATACGTTTTTGGATCCGACGAATACCCAGAGTTCGTAGATGAAGGATTTAATGATGCTTTCGCTTTCTTTATTTCAGGGCCTGGTTTTGGTGGAACTTACAATATGGCGCAAATTCCAGGCGGTGGCGGCCCCGTTTCGATTGATAATATCAACAATGGGCCTTCAAATACAGGACCGTGTCAAAATTGTTCTTACTATAACGCAAATGGTACAGGGTCAGAGGCTCCTTATGCCACGAGCTCATTTTACATTCAATACGATGGTTTTACTGATGTGCTTGAAGCTGTGGCAGAAGTGCAATGCGGAGAAACATACCATTTGATCATAGCGATTGCTGATGCAGGAGATCAAGCATACGATTCGGGGATATTTTTGGAAGCAAACAGCTTGTCTAGTTACGCCTCTGTTGAGATGGAAGCTTCTTTGGAGTTAGACGGTTTTGGCGATGGATCTTCTATGGCTGAAGGTTGCGAAACAGCAACAATTACTGTTTCAAGAACAAATACCGAAGACCCACTTACACTCCTAATTGCAACATTAGGTGATGCAACGGAAGGAGTAGATTATGAGACAATTCCAAATGAAATTACATTCGCTCCAGGAGTTGCTGAAGTATCTTTTACTTTCGAAATATATAGTGATGCGATCATCGAAGGCTCTGAGGAGGTAATCATCGAATTAAATCATCCCGATCCATGCGGAGAGGACAATTTTATCACGGTAGAATTGACAATTGAAGATATTTCGCCAGTTGAAGCTATGATTAATGATGTAGAATTGACTTGTCCTGGAGAGGAAGCAGTATTGACAGTTGATGTCTCTGGAGGTCTTCCTCCATATACCTATGCTTGGGATACCGGAGAAACTACTCCGTCTATTACGGTTTCACCAATAACGACAACCACTTACTATGTATCAGTAGAAGATATCTGTACTGGGGTTGCTGCAACAGCAGAAGGAGATGTGATCGTACCAATCTTCCCTCCGTTAGGAGTAAATACATCCGGTGATACATCCGTTTTATGTCCTAATACTCCACTTGTGTTGGCCTCAGAAGGTTTCGGAGGTAATGGCTCCTATTCATATTCATGGTTTGATGATGGTGTTTTAATCTCGTCGGCCCCGTATGTCAATGTCTCGCCAATGGTGACGACTACTTATACAATCAGAGTCCAAGATGGGTGCGGAAATATCATTGAAGAAACGGTTACGGTAACCGTTATAGCTTCGGTTCTTGAGCTCGAAATGAGCCCTGATCAGCTGATTTGTCCTGGTGATGAAGCCAATATTTGGGTAATCGCAACAGAGGGGTTAGGAGACTATACTTACATTTGGGAGCATTCAGGTGAGACAACACCCGACGTAACGGTTAGTCCAAATAATACAACAACCTACACAGTTTTCGTGCAGGATGCTTGTGCAACGTATTCGATTGAAGGAGAGACGACTGTTGAGGTTGTTCGTCCGCTAGCAAACTTCGAAATACTAACAGATGATCCAATGGTTGATCTTTTAGTAAGCTTTAAAAACAGCTCAGTAGATGGTGTTACTTGGGACTGGGATCTCGGAAATGGTGACTTCTCGAATGATCACTCTCCAACTTCAGTATACAATCCTTCAGGATGGTATGAAATTACGCTCATTGCCTACAACGAAATCGGATGCTCGGATACGGTGACCAAGCCACTTTATGTGAAACCTGAATTCTATGTATATGCGCCGAATGCGTTTACTCCGGATGATGGACGCTTTAATAACGAATATGGTGTGAGTGTTATTGGAGCCATCCAGTTTGAATTTCAAATCTTCAACCGTTGGGGTGAAATGATCTATTATACTACAGATCAGTATTTCTCCTGGGATGGTACGTATAACGGACATTTGGTATCGGATAACGTACTTGTATATAGCATGACAGTTACGGATCGTCAATACGAAATTCATGAATACGAGGGCACAATTACAATCCTTCGTTAAATCATCTCAAGTTTCATTACATTTGTTGCCGGTATGGATAATGGTATGAAACAAAAAATCCTGCTCCCAATTCTTATATTATTGGGTCTTTCGGCTTGTGATAATTCTGCGGATAGCATTGCTTCTGATCCAGAAATCACAGTTGAAAACTGGTCAGATTCACTGTTAGAGGATTTAACGGCTGAACAACAATACAATCAACATTTTATTTTCGATATTCCGAATGAATTTCAAAGTTTTCAGGATAGTCTTACAAATTGGGTTGTAAATCAGCAACCAGGAGGCCTTAGGTTTAATGACTGGGACCCTGATGTCCTCACCGAATTAAAAATGAGATGGGATACTTTAAACATGATCCAACCACTTTATTGTATTGACTATTTTTATCATTTTGACTTGCCAAGTTATCCATTTTGGCAGACGAACGATCGTCTAAGAGACTCAGTCTGGTTTCAACTTTTTCAATCGGACCGTATTGGACTCGTTGATTTTGGAGATAAGCTTGAAGGAGATACGATACTCAATTCTTGGGTCACTGATATGCAAAATCAGATCGGATTAAGTAGCGCAGTAGCATCCATGTCTGATAAAAATGTTCAGAAAGATTTAATTCGATTTTTGACTGCTCTGAGGTCAGATGTTGGAGCCATAAAATTAAAGTTGTTAAATAAGGATACTACCTCCATAACAACTTACAGAAAAAGAGCAAATTACACAGGTTTAATCATCGCTGAAACGTCGAGAGATTTGTTTAATCAACAATTAATAAGAGGGGTCGATCTAATTCATATCAAATCAAGCCCTTTTGTGTCAGGAAAATTACCATTCAATGAATGGGACTTGAATAAAAATAAATCGGCTGATTTTAAACAGAGTACAAAACGAATTTTGAACTATAAAAATCAGTTGAATGCGCACGAAATTCAACCTGGTTCTGCAGAGCGAATAGAATCGTATAAAATCCAGAATCTTTATCGATCAAACACATTGATTAGTAACGACCAACAGCTTTTCCCTATCAAAGAAAAATTAACCGTTTACACCTCAGAGAAAGTTAGGATTGATAAAAAAATAGGACAAGAAAATCCAATTCGGTTTAATCATTCCAAAATCAACGAAAACATCGATCAAATTATCAAAAATGAGACCTTAAAATGTATCGTTTTACCAGATACGTTGAGTCAGAAAGTCAAGGATGTTTTAAGTAAAGAGGATCCTTTCGACAACACGTTGTTTTGTTTTTCTGAACCAGGACACTTTGAGATAGTAAAAAATAAAGCGAACATTATCTATCTTTCAAGAGATCGGAGTGGCAATCTGAATTGGAATATCGTTGTTCAACAACTCACTGGTCGCTTGGCGCTGACGGGAATCTTTATCCATCAAAACAAACGAATTCAGGGTGTTCAAATTCCTAAAAGTCAGCTTTCAAGAACCAACTCTCTTTTTGTTGGCTTAAGTCAGGACACGCTAAGAAAAATCGATTACGCGGTTCGTAACGCCATTTCCGGGAGAGCTTTTCCGGGCTGTCAAGTGCTTGCTGTCAAAGATGGAAATATTATTTATGATAAGTCATTTGGGCATCATACCTATGATCGACAACAACTGGTAGATCAAGAATCGATGTATGATATAGCTTCCTTAACAAAAGTGGTGTCTACCACGCTAATGGCCATGAAATTGTGCGAACTTGAGGCCTATGATTTTCAAGACAGTTTGAAAGATTACTTACCGGATACACTGCGCAAGTATTTGAAATTCCCAAGTACGATTAGAAACATCACATTTCAGGAATTGTTGGTCCATAAAAGTGGTATGCCGGCCGGTTTCCCAATTTTACCATATATGCAATACACGAATGAAGAAGTAGGGCGGTTTGACAAATATTTCTGCGACCTTCCGGATACGGTTTTCGCGATAGAAGTGGCGGAGAATTTCTACCTCGAAGAATGCTATAAAGATTCAATGTGGCTCCGTTTAAATCGAATTTGGTTAGACCCCTCAAAACCTTATAAATACAGTGATGTCAACATGAATACACTTTATTTTATATTCAAGTCAATTATCGAAAATGACCCTAGAAAATTTGGGTTTAAAGAACCATTAAAAGAACTCGAAGATAGAAATTTGTATGAGGCTTATTTGTACCGAGAATTCTATAAAAAATTAGGCATGTTAAGCACCTTGTATAAACCGAGAGATCATGTTAATAAAAATAGGCTAGTGCCAACAGAAAACGAACGTTATTGGCGTAAACAGCTTTTGCAAGGATACGTTCATGATCCAAACGCAGCTCTTTATGGAGGTATTGCTGGAAATGCCGGAATATTTTCTACTACAAATGACCTAGCCATTCTTGGCCAAATGTGGTTAAATGGAGGGGTTTACAATGGTGTACGTTACATCAAGAAAGAAACGGTTGACCATTTTACAAAGGCCCAGCCTGATTCTCATCGTGGTCTGGGGTTCAACAAACCATCTTTGAATACTTCTGCATTTGGATGTGCTGACAGTGCTCCTCCAGAAACTTACGGGCACACTGGGTTTACAGGGACTTGCATCTGGATAGATCCAGTGAATAATATCACCTTCGTGTTTCTATCCAACCGTGTACATCCTAAGGTAAACAACCGAATTTATAACTATGGGATTCGTGGAAATGCGCATCAATACGTTTATGATGCCCATTTATTTCAAGAATTCTAGAGACACTTCGTACGGCCACCGTCAACCGGCACATTAATACCGTTGATATAGCTGGCTGCAGGTGATGCTAAAAATGCGATTGCATTGGCGACCTCCTCAGGTTCAGCAACACGTTTCATCGGAGAGGCATTTGCCATATCGTTTAAAACTTCTGCTTCTGATTTTCCAGTTCGTTTCGCTTTGTTTTCAACAATTGATTTAAGACGGATTGTGTTGGTTGCTCCCGGCAAAACATTGTTAACAGTAATGTTATATTGCCCCAATTCGTTGGCAAGTGTTTTACTCCAGTTGGCAACTGCCCCTCGAATAGTATTAGATACACCTAAATTATCCAATGGCTGTTTTACGGATGTTGAGATCACATTGATAATGCGACCGTAGCCAGCATCTATCATTTTGTCTTTTACAGCTTGAGCCAAAATATGATTACAAATAAGGTGTTGATTGAAAGCATTTAAAAATTCATCCGTATGTGCCGCATTTACTGGACCTCCTGCTGGACCTCCTGTATTGTTAATTAATATTTCAATCGAACGATCTTTAATAAAGGGCTCAAGTTTTGATTTTAGCTCATTCGGTTGTGAAAAATCGGCAACAAGATAATCGTGTTCCTGTCCAGCCACTTTTACATCAAGTGTATCAATCGCTTGCTTGATTTTCGCCTCATTTCTTGCTACAAGAATTGTATTTGCACCTAAATTTGCGAGCTCTTGAGCCGCAGCTAATCCTATTCCTTGTGTGCTTCCACAAACAATCGCTGTTTTACCGTTGAGTCCTAGATCCATATCGTTATTTTTTGCGATAAAGTTAGTATATTTGTAGCTGAATCTAAGGAAAACATTAGAAAAATGAAGAACCAACTTAGGATACTATTTCCGGCTGTATTTTTAATGGCTTGTGGAGGAGGAGGAGAAGATCCTTCAGGTAATGACACTGACTCAACTCAACAAGTCGTTGAAATATCGATGTCTTTTGAAACTTTGGATAAGTCTCAAACTGGAATTGATTTTTATAATAGTATCGAAGAAAGTGAAGACTTTAACTTTTATAACTACGAGTACATCTATAATGGAGGAGGTGTAGCTGTTGGGGATATCAATAATGATGGTTTAACAGATATCTACTTTACCGGGAATCAAGTTCAGGACAAGCTGTATTTGAACAAAGGGGATATGAAGTTTGAGGATATCACGGCAACGGCTTTTGACGAAAGTGCGAATGATGGTTGGCATACCGGTGTTAATATGGTTGATATCAATAATGATGGTTGGCTGGATATATACGTCTGCCGCTCGGGAAGTCCTGAAGATGAAACACTTTTACAAAACATGCTCTTTGTCAATAATCAAGACAATACGTTTACGGAGCGTGGCGAGGAATATGGTGTTAATGTTCAAAAACGTTCTACGCACTCTATCTTCTTTGATTATGATAATGACGGTGATTTGGATTTGTACGTGCTTAACCATCCGGTACGCGACCCTAGCGTCGACCGTGTAACAGTAGATGAGTTAAGGCAGATTAAGAAATACGGTCGAGATGCACACGTTTTCTTAGAAAATCAAGATGGGAAATACGTGGATGTAACGGAGAAAGCTGGAATAGCGATCAATTGTTTCGGACTTGGTGTGGCAGCAGCTGATTTGGATGGTAATGGATATGCAGATTTATACATTTCAAATGACTATCAAGATCCAGATTTCTTGTTAATGAACAATGGCGACGGAACTTTTTCCCATGAAGTGAATGATCGCACGAATCATATTTCTGCTTTCTCAATGGGTAATGATATGGCCGATTTTAACAATGATGGATTTGTTGACATCATGACGGTTGATATGGCAGCTGAAGATCATGTGCGCTCGAAAAGAAATATGGGTGCAATGAGTACACAAGATTTCTGGGATTTGGTTTTTATCGGATTCCATTATCAATACATGTTTAACGGATTGCAAATGAATAATGGTGATGGGACCTTTACAGAAGTTGCGCAAGTTGCTGGCATTTCAAAAACAGACTGGAGTTGGGCTCCTTTATTTGCTGATTTCGATAATGACGGGCTAAAGGATTTATTTGTAACAAACGGATATCGCCGTGAAGCACGTGATAACGACTATACAATCGGACACAAAATCAGAGAAGAAAAAGGAGAAGAATTGGATTACCAGTCTGAGTTGGAGCTGATGCCTACAGCAAAGATCTTCAATTATTTATTTAAGAATGAAGGAGATATTCATTTCTCAAAGAAAACAGCAGATTGGAATATTGAGACACCGGTAAACTCAAACGGAGCTGCCTTTGCTGATTTCGATAATGACGGAGACCTTGATCTTGTGGTCAATAATATGGAGGAGGTTTCTTTTGTGATGGAGAATAAATTGCAGAGTAATAACAATTATGTCAGATTAAAAGTGACAGGATCTGAGAATAATATCAATGCAATTGGAGCTAAAGTAAAAATTACAACTGGAGAGGAAATTCAGTTTCACGAAATTCAAGTTTCGCGTGGATATGAATCGTCGGTAGAAGGCATCGTTCATTTTGGCCTTGGGGAATATGATAAAGTGGATGAGGTTGAAATTATTTATCCAAATGGACAGGTGTTAAAAAAACAAAACTTAGCGGCCAACCAGATTCATAACCTTACAATCGCAGAGGCTAACGGCACCTATAAACTTGAAGCATCGGCTCCGACTTTGTTTACAAATATTTCTGACTCTTTGTTCGAATTTGTTCACAAAGAGGAAATGCTAAACGATTTTGAGAGTGAGGTTTTATTGCCAAATAAGATGTCACAACTCGGACCGTTCATTTCAAAAGGCGATGCAAACGGTGATGGATTAGAAGACATGTATGTTTCAGGAGCAGCCGATTTCTCTGGAGCGCTTTATATTCAGACGGCAAAAGGATTTGTTGAGAAGAAGGGTCCTTGGAATAACGAAGAAAAAAGAGAAGAAATGGATTCTAAGTTCATTGATGTAGATGGTGATGGTGATTTAGACTTATATGTTACTTCTGGTGGTAATGAGTACAATTACAACTCACCTTTAATGCAAGATCAACTCTATATTAATGATGGCGAAGGAAATTTTGAAAATCAGTCTAAAACGCGTTTACCTAAAATGGAGACATCAGCACAATGTGTAATTGCGGCTGATTACGACAATGATGGGGATCAAGACTTATTCGTAGGTGGTCGTCAAACACCTGGTTACTATCCATTTGCCCCAAGAAGTTATTTATTGGAAAATAGTGGAACAGGTTTCTTCACAGATATTACTCCAAAGGCAGTAGGAGAAGAGCAAGCAGAAGGTAAGTTGAGTATTATGGGGCCAGGTATGGTAACAGACGCTTTGTTCGATGACATCGATGGTGATAAAGATCTAGATTTGGTTGTAGTAGGAGAGTGGATGCCAGTTACATTTTTCGAAAACTCAGATGGTAAGTTCAAAGACGTGACGCAAGAGTATAATCCAACACGAGATATCGGATGGTTCTACTCAATTGCTGCGGCAGATTTTAATGGAGACGGAAAAAATGATTATATCGCCGGTAATTTAGGTGCTAATAATAAATTTCATCCTTCACGTGAAAAGCCATTGGAGATATACACGCATGATTTTGATGGGAATGGAACGTATGATATTGTTTTAGCAAAGTATCAAAACAATATTTGTTATCCAGTTCGTGGTCGTCAATGTTCTTCCGAGCAAATGCCTTTCATTCGCGAGAAATTCCCAACCTATTCTGAGTATGCGACTGCAGATTTACAGTCTATCTATGGGGAGGATAAACTCGAAAAAGCACTGCACTATTCAGCAACTAATTTCCATTCGGTTATTTTGTTGAGTGGTAAAAGTGCTGCCTTTAATCAGGAGGAGCTTCCAGTTTACGCTCAATTAGGACCTATTAATAAGTCAATCTGTATGGACATTAATAAAGATGGAAATATGGATGTTGTGACGGTTGGCAATAATTATGCGGCTGAGGTAGAGACGATTCGTTACGATGGCGGACGAGGAGCTGTGTTGCTAGGTGATGGAAAAGGTGGGTTTGAGCAATTGACACCTTTGGAGTCTGGATTCTTTGAAATGAATGATTGTAAGGATATGGAGCTCATCACCTATAATGAAGAAACATTAATCATCACTGTTTCTAACAGAAATAAAGCGAAAACATTTCTACTGAATTAATCGATTGAGGAAAAAGAAGAAATATATCAATAAAAGGGAGGTCATCGGCCTCCCTTTTTTGTGTATTCTTTTAATGCGGTGTAAATTGAAAATTGAACGATTAACGTAACAAAGTTATCCTGAGTAATCGGTTATTTAAATCAACTGAAACTACATTTATATTGTTTCTAAATCACTTTTTTTGAATTTATTTTTCTAGAAATTCTTTGATAAATCAATCATGTTTTACTACATTAGCGAAATTAAATCTATAATCAATAATTTAAAAACTAGTTATGAAGAAAATTGACTTAATGCTAAAGGTGCTTTTTCTAGCGCTTTTCGCGAATGTCTCTTTCGGTCAGACCGTCTTTCCGGGTGGTGCTACTTGTGAAGAGGCAGTGCCAATTACAACTGGAGTTTGGGCAACGCCGAGCGATGGTTTCCCAGCGGGAGATCATTGGTATTCGTTTGTTGCGCCATGTGACGGTGAATTGGTGGTGGCGCATGCAGGACCAAACGAAAGTGATAAGCGTATCCATTCAGGGGTGTGTGGATCTTTAACCGAAGAGGCTTTCGGTAGTTGGTCAACTGCATCAATCTCTCACTCACCAATTGATGGTGGTGAAACTGTTTATGTACAGATCACAGATACGTGGGATGGACGTGCACAGTTCAGTTTAACTTTCGAAAATGATGATTGTCCTCAGCCGAGTTCATTGTCATTCTTCGTTTCTGATTTCGAAACGGCTACTTTAGCATGGTTCGGATCAGGGTTAGAAACTGATTTTGCTGTAATTTACGGACCAACAGGATTCGATCCTGCGTTCGAAGGTACTACTGTTTTTTCAGGTGGTGCTACAAGTATTATGTTAACAGGTCTTGAACCATTAACATGTTACGATTACTACGTTCAGCCGATTTGTGGTGCTGAAGAAGCTTGTTACCCAGAAGGTCCAGTTACTTTCTGTACGCCGGCTATCTGTCCAGCTCCTTTAGCGCCTGAAACTGTAGATGTAACAAATATGGATGCTGTATTCAACTGGACACCAGACGGTGTTGAGTCGCAGTGGGAAGTTCAATGGGGTGAAGAAGGATTCTTAATTGATGATCCTATCGCTACTGATATCATTGATGATGATCCAACTGATACATTAGACGGTTTATTAATACCAGACGTATGTTACGATTGGTACGTTCGCGCAGTATGTGAGGTTGATACTGGTGCAGGTTTAGAAACTTTCTACTCATTATGGGTTGGAGAGAACGAATTCTGTGCACAGCCTAACTGTTTAGCTCCAACTGGAGGATCAATGATCGCTTCAGGTGGTTTAGACGCTACTTTAACATGGACTGTAAACAACGATCCTGCTGAGTCTGAGTGGAACCTACAATATGGTGAGCCAGGATTCACAATTGGAGAAGGTACTACAGTAACGAATATCCCAACAAACCCATTCACTTTAGAAGGTTTGATGCCAGGTACTGATTACTGTTTCTACGTACAAGCTGTATGTGGTGACGGTGAAGATTCATTATCTGATTGGTGGGGTCCTTACTGCTTCACGACTTCAATTTTCTGTGAAGAGCCATCTGGATTGTTCGCTGAAGGGACATCTGAAACAGAAGCAAGTTTATCTTGGACTCCTGGTGATGATGAAACAGATTGGACAGTACGTTGGGGAGTTGATGGATTCGATCCAATGACTGAAGGTTCTGATGAAGACGCTGCTGTATTCCCAGCTATCGCGTTAACTGGATTAACTCCAGGTGAAACTTACTGCTACTATGTAAAAGCTGATTGTGGTGATGATGCTGATTCATCTTCTTACTGGGCTGGTCCTTTCTGTTGGACACAACCAGCACTTTGTGAAGTTCCTTTCGCAATGGAAATGATCAACATCACAAACACTGCGGCATTCGTTAACTTCGCTTCTCCTGATGGAGATGAGTGGAACATCGAATGGGGAGCTCCTTGTTTCGAGCCTGAAATGGGTGAAGAAGCTGGAATGGCTACTACTGATACGAAGCCTTATTATATTACTGGTCTTGAGCACTCTACTCCTTACTGGGTATATGTGCAAGCAGTATGTGACGGTGAAGTTTCAGAATGGACTGCTCCATTCTTATTCGGAACAGATATCCAAAATGATGACGCTTGTGAAGCTGAAGAGTTAGTATTAGATGGTGATCCATTATTACGTCACAACTTCGAAGCAACTACTCAAGCTGGTGAAACTGCTTTAGTTCCAGATGCTGTTGATTGTTTCAGCTCTGATGGATGGTGTTCAGGTGACGGTGTTGATAGAACTGTATGGTTCAAATTCACTGCTCCACCTTCAGGACAAGTAGTATTAAGCACTTTCGATACAAGTACTTGTATTACTAACGGATACACTGAAATCGCAGTTTACACAACTGGTGATTGTGGAATTATTGACAACTTTACTTTAGTTGCAGCGAACACTTTAGCACCAGAAGCTACTGAGCCTCCATACGGATCAGAAATGACTGCTTGTGGATTAACACCAGGACAAGAGTACTACGTAATGGTTAATCCAATATCTTACATCCAAACAGATATTCACTTCTCAATTTCATTATCTTCTATAGTAGAAGTATCTGCAGGATTAGGATTGAGTCCAACTATCTGTGAAGGTTCTGAGTACAACTTATTCGACGCTATCGCTGGATTCTCTACTGAGGACGGAACATGGTATAACCCATCGGTTGCACCAGGTAACGAATTCTCTGCAGATGTTGTATTCCCTGAGGCAGAAGGATCATTCCCTTTCTACTATGTAGTATCTAACGGATGTGACGCTGACACAGTAATGACAACTGTTACAACTGAAACTGGTGTTTACGCTGGTGGAGACGGATTCTACACTACTTGTAATACCTACGATATCGTATTATCTGATCACTTAGATGGTATTTACTCTGGTGGTGGTATCTGGACTTACACAGGACTTGATCCAGACGTAGCATTAGCTGGTGGTTTATTTACTCCACTTGCAATGTCTCCTGGAGTATATAAGTTCATGTACACAGTAGCTAACGAATACTGTCCTACGGATACAGCTTATGTAACTGTAACATTGGTTGACTGTCTAGGTGAGTCTGAAGAAGCTGCTAATGACCTAGTAGTATATCCTAACCCAGTAGTAGATGTATTGACTGTTCAAAATATCGAAATCGAAGGAAACGCAGTTATCGAAGTAATGGATATCGAAGGAAGAGTAATCATCTCTGACAACGTATCTAACGTATTCGGAAACTATACAATCGACATGACTAATGTTGAAAGCGGAGTTTACTTCGTAAGAGTTACAGCTGAAGATTCAGTACAAAAAGTACGAGTTGTTAAGCAGTAAACACTGAATATAGATTATAGAGAAGGCGGGTTCAGATGAACCCGCCTTTTTTGTGCGTTCATTTTAGATGATCCCGTCAAATACTTTTGAATAATTGTGTAAATTAGTACTAGAAATCAATACTCAATAAGGGTATTTTAAAACCAATAACTATGGCAATTGCTGGACCTTTTAATTTACAGAAATGGATAGATGATAACCGTGACTTATTAAAGCCGCCTGTATCCAATAAGAATTTGTACACAGAGTCTGGAGATTACATTGTAATGATTGTTGGAGGTCCTAACGCAAGAAAAGATTATCACTACAATGAAACGGAGGAGTTATTCTATCAGTTGGAAGGTGATATCGTTGTTACTATTCAGGAGGATGGTAAAGCACGTAAGGTAGAAATCAAAGCTGGAGATATGTTTTTATTACCAGCTAATGTTCCACATAATCCAGTAAGACCTGCTAATTCAGTAGGGTTAGTTGTTGAGCGTGTCAGAAAAGGTACGGACCTTAAAGATGGCCTTATGTGGTTTTGTGATAATTGTAATCATAAGCTGCACGATACACGCTTTGAGTTAGAAAACGTGGAAAAAGATTTTCAACCACGATTCAAACATTTCTATTCCTCGGAAGAACTTAGAACTTGTGACAATTGCGGGCATGTAATGGAAGTCGATGAACGATTCGTTGATTAATCATCGAACGTTGCTTAAAATGGATAATACAGCCCATGAATTAGTTCATGGGCTGTTCTTTTTTATTATCAACTCATCAATTTTCTATTATGAGACGAAGGCTGATGTTGAATGACATTAGTATCTCGCTGAAGGAAATAACACATTATAATGAACTGATGTATAGCGAAACGTTTTTTCTCATTTACTCCTTTGTATTTCTTTGAAATACTTTATCAGTATATGCAAAACATGAAGACCTTTAGATTATTCTAGCTGAGACAAGAAGTTATTTTAAGACTGTTACATGTCCACGTAACTCATGATCGATGTCGTTCAGATCTGTATAGACAATCTGCCATACATAAACATCATCTAATACAAGTGAACCATTATAGTTTCCAGACCAAGAATCGTTTAAATCATCCATAGTGTAGATTAGTTCTCCCCAGCGGTTAAAGATGTACATCTTAAAGTCCTTCACATTGTGAGCAATGGCTCTAAATTCATTATTAAATGAATCTCCATCCGGAGTAAATGCGTTAGGGACGTAGATAATAGGCTCAAATTCGATTGGCACAGTAGCATAATTGGTACATCCGTTTTCATCAGTAACTGTAACTGTGTATACCGTATTTGAGGCAGGCCAAACAACAGTTTCATGACAAGTTGTACAAGAAATATTATACGGAGGTGTCCAAATAACTGAACCGTCAGCATCGGCCCAAATATTAATGGTGTCACCTACAATAGGGTATTTAGCTTCAGATACCGAAATATAAGGAGGATCATAGAGGTATACATTTACATAGCCAGTATCCACGCATCCGTAGTCATCTGATATATAAACTGTATAATTCATATCGTGTGGAGGAGAACTCGATGTCGTCGAAAGATCAGTAGCTGACAGGTAAGCTGGTGGATACCATCGATAATTGGTTCCGCCGTCAGCCCAAAGTACAGCAGTACCAACCGGGCAAATTGTCGTATCTGGTGAAACGCGTCCTTCGATTTCAATGACATCGACAAAAACACTGTCATAAGTTGTTCCACAAGCATTGGAGAACGCGACAACATAAGTAATATCGATATCTGTAGATGTATATGGGTTATATAAAGTTGGGTCACTCAACATATAATCTGGCGTCCATAAATAATCAAATGCACCACCGGCAGTGATTCTTACACTATCACCTTTGCACAAATGTACGGTATCCACCAAATTCGGATAAGGAAGATCATGATCCACACGAACTTTGACGGTATCATTTATGAGACAGCCTTCTTCTGTTGTAATTTCAACTTCATAATAGGTTGTAAACGGTGGAGATGCAATAGGTTCAGGGCTTGTTGGATCATCTAGGGTTTCCGGAGGCGTCCAGGAATAAGAATCCCCACCAGACGCAAAAAGCGTCGCTTCACCGCCAACACAGATTGCTGTATCACCCCATGCCGCTCCACTCACATCGAAAACATAAACGGTTACCTCTAATTCAGTTTCGCCACAAACGCTTTCAATTAATACAGTAAATGTGGTCTCCTCATCAATTGTCGCAATGGGGTTTGAACCTGAAGGGTCTTCTAATACATCAGGAGGTCCCCAAGAATACGTATCACCACCAGTCGCGTACAGTTCAACAGACGTTCCAGGACAGATTGTATCGGTTAGCGCACCTGCTTCACCTTCAAATAGCTGAATTTCTACCTCCAGATATGCCGTGTCGGGTTCATAACAGCCTGCAGCATCAGAAACAATCAACATAACTTCGTATATGCCCGGATCTTCGTAAAAATGCGTTGGTTCAAATTCAGTAGAGGTCTCACCATCACCAAAATCCCAGAAATAGGTATCACCATTTAAACTTTCGTTTTCAAATTCTACAGGATCTGGAATACATACAATTGGTACACCTGTACTCAGCGTTGCATCAATTTGGGCTAACTCAAACTGGAAAACAGCCATATTACAATTAAAGCTTCCGTTTGTTTCTGCAAAGACCCCGGTGGTTGTAGGCCAGTCATTGGCACCACAAGCCGCACATACTGAATGGTAGATGGTTCCATTTTTATCAAATCGACTCGTACCTCCATCTACATGATCACCCTCCGAGCTTGGATCACCCATAAAGGTGCCATATTTCAGGTTTTGCATATCTGCATCAAATACCGCTAAGTAAAAATTACTCCCACTCGTTGTATTTTGATATGCATCAGGCGTAGTTGGGAATCCTGAAGTGGTACTAGGCACACTATTGGTATTTCCACCCCATCCCGCAATATAGATCTCATAACATTCACTCACCAAAAAGGCAGTTGGCGAGATTTCAGTATTTCCAGTACTTGCTCCAAAAACAGAGGCCCACTCAGTTGTGCTCAAGTCATTCGTGAGCTTGTGAATGAATTGTCCACTATTCGCATTGATATAATTTAACCCATCAGTATCGTAGTTACCTGCAGATTGTCCGTAAACGTAAACAAATTCATCAACATCCAAATCAACAAAATAGGCTTGATCATAATCGTTCGTTCCGAGGTAAGTACCGTTAGGAGACCCATAAGTTGGCCCATTAAATTTCATGACATATCCATCAACAGAACCTCCTTGGTAGGCAGGGTGAACACCACCTGACATGTTTGGCATATCACTACTTGTCGTTCCGCCAACGACATAAATGTCTCCAGAAGGTGATACCTTAATCGAATTACCAGATTCATCATCTGAACCTCCCAAATAGGTTGACCATAAGAGGTTTGACAAGTTTGTATTGAACTTAGCTACGATAGCATCCTTACCACCATCCAATGTTGTATCAAAACCACCAACAATTGGAAAATCACTAGAGGTAGCAGTAGAAGTGATATAGACATTGCTTGCTTCATCCACATAAACTTCACCTCTTAATTGATCTCCGTAATTATAGGCCACATCTCCATCTTCCGAAATTCCATCAAAATCAGATCCCCCCAGAAACGTTCCACCTAATATTGCATCACCGCCCGGAGCTAACTTCATGATGTAGATATCGGCTCCGCCCGTAAAATCAATACCATCGATTACAGCACCTCCACCTAGATTATTTACGGTTTGATAAGCCGAACCACCCACAGGTAAGTCCAATGAAGAGGTCGCTCCCATTATGTAAAGCTCATTTGCATCATTTACGATGACACTATGGGGTGTTTCACTACCAGCACCCCCGATAAAAGTGGAATAAACAATACCTGTTCCATCTGCATTAAATTTGGTAATTCCTACATCAACATCACCACCGTTGTAATCGCTATCTGCTGCTCCCGGACTGGTAGGATAACCCGGGCCAAAAACGATTCCTCCACCAATTGCTAAACCATCGACATCAGGACACGCTGTCATTCCCCAGTTGTCCGAAGTAGCTCCTGTAAAGGTTGAAAAGGTCAATTCAGGATCAATAATCAACACCTTGCTCGTGTCATACCCTTCAGGAAAATAAAACTGCATTTCATTTCCAACCAACTGATATTCGCATGGTACTTTTTTACGACCGATTTCGGCAACCTGATAAGCCATTGGTTTTTCCTCACGAATGATACCGAGGCTTGTTTTGATAACCAATGCTCCATCCACAATTGAAATTTTATCTTGCCCCTCGTACTTCACTTTGAAATCACTCGGGTTTCCACCTGGCCTGACAATTACATCGTACTTGAGCATGCCCGGCTTTGAATACACTTCAAGATCAATAGCTTCATACAATTCATGATAAATGACCTTTTCGTATGCTTCACTGTGCGTGACCCACTTGCTGGGATCGTTACCGATAAAATAGTTCTCGTAAAAAGAAGACGGGTTTAGTTCTGAAAATACAGGACTTTCATTCGCGCCTACAAAACTTGTTTTAACTGCATGTGTTCTGAATTGTGCTGGAGCATCATCATGATCATGACTATGTCCGTGTTCATAATGTTCGTTATCGCTCGTTAATGCATAAGTGAAACCAGAATCTTCTAGATACATTTTTCCGCCCGGAATGTCGATTTTGTACGAAATATTCTCATGCCACTGTCCATTGTTTGGACGAATCCATATCTCATCTTGTGCAAAGGTTATTGCACTGAACAAAATAATTTGTAGCAGGATCAATTTAATATTCATACTCTTCAACCGAAGCGAGTTTTGGGCTACGGCTACATTTTTGTAACAAAAATTATACCTTTTTCACCTAAAAGGAGGTCGGTAATATACGCTCCATAAGTTACCAATGACAAGTCAATTGTTGGGGTATAAATCAATATACGGTAGCAACAATTTATTGTTCGGCTTTTATAAGACGTTTCAAACAGACATAAAGTTTGCTGTTTTCAACATAAATTTAAATATAAATTGGACCGCAATCCTGTGAAAAACAAAAGATTGCTAATTCTTAAGATAGATATTAATACGTTTCTTCTTGTGTCACTTCACCTTCTTCGTTGTAAAAAGTCCAAGTTCCAGACTTTTCATCTTCCTTGTACTCGCCGACATAGCGAACATTTCCATTTGGGAAGAATGTGATGGAATGACCGTGTTTTAGGCCGTTTTTATAACTGGACTCACTCCACTTCTGTCCATTGTCATAATAGGAAACCCAAAGACCATGACGCTGCTCATTTTGATCATAATTCCCTTCGATTTTTAATTGGCCGCTTTCATAGAATTCTTGATAATCAGCTTTTTCATAAGTTGCTTGGAATGATGGGTTTTCAGTTTCGTTTGCTGGTGTTGGAGATGCGTTTTCAATTTCGTGTCCGGCAGAAACTTCAGATGGGGTGTTAGTGTTATGGTTTTCTTCAGATTTTGAGCTACATCCAAAAAAAGTCAGTGAAAAAATGAGCGCAGTGTAGAGATAATACTTCATTTCCATATGTCTTTATTTTTCGCGATTAACCGTGTATTCAACGAGTCCAATAAGTGCTTTTTTCGAATTTGAATCGGGGATATTAGCTAAGAGTGCCAGCGCTTCATCCTTAATTTCAATCATACGCTGGTAGGCATATTTTACTCCACCTGATTTCACAACATGGTCAATCGCTCTTTTTACGTATTTAGGCTCTTCGTTGTGGTTTTTTACAATATTGATTAATTCCTTGCGCACCAATTTATCGGAATGGTTGAGAGCATATATCAATGGGAGTGTCATTTTTCGTTCTCGAATGTCGTTACCCGTTGGCTTGCCAATTTTTTTATCGTCTCCGTAGTCGAAGATATCGTCTTTGATTTGGAATGCCATTCCCACCAATTCTCCAAATCGTTTCATGTTGGCAATAGTATCCTTGTCCTCTGTAACAGACGCTGCTCCGGCAGCACAGCATGAAGCAATTAAAGAAGCAGTTTTTTGACGAATAATTTGGTAATAAACATCTTCTGTAATGTCTAATCGGCGTGCTTTTTCTAATTGTAGCAACTCACCTTCGGACATTTCTTTTACTGCGTCAGAAACAATTTTTAAAAGCTGAAATTGTGATTGATCAACCGATAGCCGCAGTCCTTGCGCTAGCAAATAGTCACCTACTAATACTGCAATTTTATTTTTCCAAAGCGCATTAACCGAAAAAACTCCGCGTCTTTCATTTGCATCATCAACTACATCGTCGTGCACAAGAGATGCTGTGTGTGAAAGTTCTATAAGTGCGGCAGCGGTGTAACTAGACTCTTCAACTTTTCCATTTAATGATTTAGCAGTTAAGAAAACAAACATAGGACGCATTTGCTTTCCTTTCCTTTTGATGATGTAATGCGTGATTTTATCCAATAAAGCCACATCAGATTTCATTGCATTTCTGAATTTATCCTCAAAAAGCGCCATTTCCTCGGATACATTTGCCTTTATCTCTTTGACACTGTACATCGTTTACAAAGATACAATGCAAACTTTAGATGATTACGAAATAATCTTCAATTTTTGGGAATTATGAACTTGTCAACGATCTTCGTCTTGGATTATTTCAAGCCATTCCTCCACGGTTTTTGCATCTTTCAGTTCAAAATCGCCTATCGCTTCGCGTCTTAAAGCTGAGAGATGTCCACCATTTTGAAGCAGTTGACCCATGTCGTGAGCAATACTGCGAATATATGTGCCTTTAGAACAAGTGATCCGAAAATCAACTTGAGGAAGGTCAATATTGGTCAACTCAAAAGAATGAATTTCGATCAATTTTGGTTTTAATTGGACCTCTTCACCCGCACGTGCTAAATCATAGGCCTTTTTTCCCTTTACCTTTTTTGCAGAAAAAATGGGTGGATATTGCTCATAAGTTCCCGTCATTTCTTCCGCTTTAGCCTCAATTTGTTCCTTTGTTATATTATCAATAGGAAATGTTTGGTCGATTTCCGTTTCTAGGTCGTATGACGGGGTTGTTGCTCCTAATGTTATGGTACCGGTATACGTTTTTGGAAGCCCCATAAAATCGTTGATGGATTTGGTTTTTTTACCTGTGCAAATAATAAGTAGTCCATCAGCTAATGGATCTAATGTACCGGCATGCCCAACCTTAATTTTTTTTACCCCTAATTTGCGTTTGATGTGGTATCGCAATTTATTGACAACGTCAAATGAGGTCCAGTTCAGTGGTTTATGGACAAGTAAAACCTCTCCAGCTTTATAATCATAAACTTTGTCCATAAATTATTTTAATAAGAAAGAAGCTGCAATTGCAAGGCCTCCTATGATAAAGCAGTAGAAAGCAAAATATGAAAGTTTTGACCGTTTCACTAGAGCGATCATCCACTTACAAGCCAACAAACCAGTGACAAACGCTGCTATAAAACCGATTATAATGGCCAAAATATTAATATCACCTAAAGCATCCGGTGTCTTCGTCATTTCCAAAACATCTTTTCCCATTTTACCAAAAATCAACGGTACAACCATGAGGAAAGAAAAACGCGCTGCTTTTTCACGGTCGATGCCTAAAAGAACAGAAGTGGAAATTGTTGATCCTGACCTTGAAATGCCTGGAAGGATAGCTATCATTTGAGAAATTCCGATAATTAGCGCATGGCCAAACCCCACTTTTTTATCTGTGTTTTTTGCACGATCTGCCAAGAATAATAATCCACCTGTTAATAATAACATAAATCCAACAAGAAGGATATTACCACTAAAGAAGGATTCAATTTCTTCTTCGAATAACACACCAACAATAGCAGCTGGCAGCAAAGAGATGATGATTTTTAGCGAAAACTGGCTTGCATCATTCCATTTGAACTGAAATAGACCTCGCAAAATTTCACCAACTTCCTTTCTGAATATAACTAGGGTGGACGCTGCAGTAGCAAAGTGTAAAATTGTCGTCATGAGTAAACTTCGTTTCGGATCAATTCCTGTTTGAAGAATACTATTCGTTAATTCCAGATGTCCGCTACTACTGACGGGTAAGAACTCGGTCAAACCTTGGACGATACCAAGAATGAGGGCTTCAAGAATACCCATTATGGCTTAGTTGACTTTTTTCTTTTTCATGATACCGTATATGACAACTGCATAGCCGGCAATAACCAATAAAGGAGCAAGAGTGATACGAGTGGTACTGAAAAGTTCATCACCATTAAACTCGTTTAATTCTTGAGATCCTCCACCAATCATGAGTAGAAACCCAATGAGAGTAACAGCAAAACCACCAATAATGAGGCGATAGTTAGCTGGTCCAAAAACAAAATTTTCTTTATTCTGACTCATAATAAAATGTCTTGCGCGCGCTGATGCGCGAATTTAGTATAAATTATCCAAGTTAATCCGTAAGTATTTTCGCAGTGCGAAGTAAGTGGATGTTACTGTAATCAAAATTCCAAAGAGAATAATTCCTCCCATCACAAGGAAGAATGTCGTCATGTCTGTCATTTTGAGAAAGAGCGGATTGTAGTTGTACAATAAAAAAATCATTCCAAAAACCATAACGCCGGAAATTATTCCTGAAATCACACCTTGCCCAACTGCATTCCAAAAAAATGGACGTCGAATAAACCGCGGAGTTGCACCGACTAACTGCATAGTTTTGATTAAGAAACGCTTGGAAAATAAGGCAAGTCTTATAGTATTATTAATCATACCAATGGCTATAAACAACAGCATTGCAGCAATTACTAATAAGAAATAAACTCCTTTTTTTATGCCTTCGTTATATTTTGTAAAAATTTCTGGACGATAGGATACTTCAAGTAATCTACCTTCGTATTCTGTCATTAATTCATTTTCAATCCACCTCATGCTGTCCAACGAGAAATATGACTTATTCAAGGTCATAATAACAGATTGATTAATGGGATTTTCAAAATCAAGCACTGCTAGGGAAGTGTCGCCTCCTATCTCACTTTTATATACCTCCCAAGCTTCTTGCGATGAACGATAGAAAGCACTGCTTGTATATTTTTTGGATGCGATTTCCTCTTCTATCAATCCAAGTTCGAGGGTGTTGACCGATTGGTCAAAAAACAAGTCTATTTCGAAGCTCTCTATATTATCATTTTTAAGGTTATTCAACCCTAAAACAAACCAAGAAACACAGCCCATTACAAAAAGAACCATAACTATTCCTACAATGGTTGCAACGTATGCTGTTTTTAAACCTCTTTTTGCTTTAATTCTTCTGCGTTTCATTTCAAGCCTAAAAATAGGGATAATATTACTATTGAATTAAAAAATGATAAAGTTGTATAACTTTTTTTAAGAATCCTTACATTTGCATGTCTAAACAAATAATTTTAAAAATGAAGAAAACAATTATCCCAATTTTATTCGCTACACCGCTATTTTTTGCGGCTTGCGGAGGAGCAGAAAACGAAGGTGAAACAACTGACGCTGACACAACTGTTGTGGAAGAGGTGGAAGAAGTTGAAGTAATCGTTTCAAACTGCACTGTAGATACAGCTGCAACTGTAATTAACTGGATGGCATATAGTGGTGAAGAAATAGATCACCAAGGTACTGTAATGGCACTTGATGGTTCATTCGAAGTTACAAAAACAGGCGAAGATATGGCTGTTACAGCTGCTAACCTAAATGTCGATTTGAATAGTATCAATGAGGAAAGTGAGAAGTTAGTGAGGCACTTAAAGAGTCCTGATTTTTTCGATGTTAATCAATTTGCAACTGCTTCTTTCTCTTTCGATCGTCATGAAGAAGGAATGATCTACGGTAAGGCAAACATTGTTGGAAAAGATCTTCCGGTTGAAGCACCTGTTACATTAACAGAGACTGGTGAAGGTGTAAATGTAGAAGTTGGAGAATTTAAATTAGATTTCTCTGCTTTAGAGATGCCTTTCTATATTGAGGATGTTAAAGCTCCAGTTGAAGAGCAACACGATCAGAATATTGGATTCACTGCTACTATCGTAGGTAAATAATAATTTACTCTAGATATTTAAAAACCCGATTCGTTTTTACGAATCGGGTTTTTTATTTCCATAGCGACGGTAACCTAAGAATTATAGTGTACCTCGTTTCTCTTGTTCGCGTTCAATTGATTCGAATAACGCTTTGAAGTTGCCAGCTCCAAAACCACGCGCACCCATTCTTTGGATAATTTCATAGAATAGTGTCGGTCGATCTTCAACTGGTTTAGTGAAGATTTGTAAAAGGTAGCCTTCATCGTCAGCGTCAATCATGATACCAAGGTTTTTTAAGGTCTCAATATCTTCAGCTAATTCATGACTGTGCTCTTCCAACCTACCTGGTACGGCTCTATAATATTCTTCAGGAGGAGTAGATAAAAACTCAACTCCACGAGCGCGCAATTGCGAAACAGTTGAAATAATGTCATCCGTTGCAACGGCAATGTGCTGCACACCAGGACCTTCGTAGAAATCAAGATATTCCTCGATTTGAGATTTTTTCTTTCCTTCTGCTGGCTCATTGATCGGAAATTTAATACGACCATTACCATTACTCATTACTTTACTCATGAGCGCAGAATATTCCGTATGAATTTGTTTATCATCAAATGACAAGAAGTTTTCAAATCCCATTACATCCTCGTACCATTTTACCCATGTATTCATTTCGTTCCATCCAACATTACCTACCATGTGGTCGATGTATTTAAGACCAACCGGTTCTGGGTTGTATTCAGATTCCCAATTAACAAAGCCAGGTAAGAATGAACCGTTGTAGTTCTTTCTTTCTACAAACATATGTACCGTCTCACCGTAGGTGTAAATTCCGGCTCTAACTACTTCGCCATTATCGTCTTTTTCGACTGTGGGTTCCATGTATGATTTAGCACCTCTACTGGTCGTTTCTTCCCAAGCTTTTTTTGCATCTTCCACCCATAAAGCAACCACTTTAACACCGTCTCCATGTTTAACGATATGCTCGTTAATTGGTGATGAAGAGTTTAGAGGTGTAGTCAAAACAAGTCTAATTTTATCCTGCACCACTACATAAGAAGTGTAATCTCTCGAGCCTGTTTCAAGGCCTTTGTATGCGTATGATTGAAAACCAAATGCTGATTTATAAAAATGAGCAGCTTGTTTTGCGTTTCCTACATAGAACTCAACATAATCTGTTCCGAGCAAAGGCAAAAAATCTTTCGCTCCTTCAAAAATCTTTTCGAGTCCGTAATCAACTGATTTTAATTCTTTATTTGTATTACTCATGATTCAATGTTTTTGGTTAGTGTAGCCAAGACTTGTAGTAATCGTCTAATTCAAGTTCCATGGCTTGTTTTGTTAATTGAAGTGGTTTAAACGTGTCCACCATCACGGCCAATTCCAAGGTTTCCTTTTGCCCGATGCTTCTTTCGTAAGCACCAGGATGAGGACCATGTGGGATTCCTGCAGGGTGCAAAGTGATTTGACCTTTTTCGATATTGTTTCGACTCATAAAATCCCCGTCTACATAATACAAGACCTCGTCAGAATCAATATTACTATGATTATAAGGAGCAGGGATTGCTTCTGGATGATAATCATACAATCTTGGAACAAAAGAACATATTACGAACGCATCGGTCTCAAATGTCTGATGAATCGGAGGAGGTAAATGAACTCTACCGGTAATTGGTTCGAAGTCGTGAATTGAGAATGCATATGGATAATTATAGCCGTCCCATCCCGCTACATCAAACGGATGATGACCGTAGGTATAATTATACAAAATACCTTGCTTCTTAATTTTTACTAAAAAGTCTCCAGTTTCATCGTGAGTCACCAATTCTGATGGTGGTCTAAAATCACGCTCGCAGAATGGAGAATGCTCTAGCAATTGTCCAAACCAATTGCGATAACGCTTTGGCGTATATATTGGTCTGAAAGACTCTACAATAAACAGTCGATTAGAACTTGTTTCAAATTCAATCTGATAAATCATTCCACGAGGAACAACCAGGTAATCACCGTATTCAAATGGAATGTTTCCAAGTTGTGTTTTCAGTGTTCCTTTGCCCTCGTGAATAAAAATTACCTCATCCGCATCTGCATTCTTGTAGAAATAGTCTGTCAAAGATTTTTGAGGTGATGCCAGAACAATATGACAATCGCTATTCACCAATACCGGTACACGACTCTCTAAAAAGTCTTCTTTTGGCGCCACTTTATAACCTTGCAAGCTGCGCATTTGCAGATCCTTATCGAGCGCAATTTCGGGGTTTAAGTCAACCTTGTCACCAACTTCCTTTACAATTGTAGGAGGGTGAAGATGGTACAATAAAGATGACATTCCATCAAACCCAATCGTTCCGAATAGTTGTTCGTGGTGTAATTCTCCGTTTTCTTTTCGAAAAATCGTATGTCGTTTATGAGGAATTTTCCCCAGTTTATGATAAAAAGGCATATATAATCCGTTTTTAAATAATGTTAATTTAATGATTAATCCAATGAATAAGGAATATCATTCCGGATCTCTTTTGATGAGAAATTTCAGCAGTATGGGAAGCGATTCAAATATTCGATTCATCTTACTTTCACTATTTTAACAAAGATATGGAAACTTAAGACTTTTTTCAATGACAATTGTCAGTTCCTAATTGAAATAAATTTATTTTTGTTAACATCAGAAAACAAATGATGTTATGAAAAAAATTTTAGTGGTAGGAGCGTCTGGACAAATTGGCACGGAACTGGTCGTGGCCTTGAGAAAACGGTTTGGCAACGATAATGTGGTAGCTTCGGATATAAAAGATGATGTAAAATCAACTTTAGCAAATGGCCCTTATGAGAAGTTGGACATCATGGATAAAGACCAACTCGAGAAAGTTGTCAAAAAACATAATATTTCAGAAATATATCAACTGGCAGCTTTACTATCCGCTACAGCCGAAAAGCATCCTGATTTTGCTTGGAAATTGAATATGGATGGTTTGTTTAATGTATTAAATCTTGCAAAAGAAGGGCTGATCCAAAAAATCTTTTGGCCAAGTAGCATAGCCGTGTTTGGACCAAATACACCAAAACAAAACACACCGCAATATACCATCATGGAGCCGTCGACTGTATACGGAATCAGTAAGTTAGCCGGGGAAAGATGGTGCGAGTATTATGCTACTCAGTTTGATGTTGACATTAGAAGCATCCGTTATCCGGGTTTGATTTCATACACATCTTTTCCAGGTGGTGGCACAACAGATTATGCGGTTGATATTTTCTATTCAGCCAAACGTGGAGAAGATTTTACTTGTTTTCTAAAAGCTGATACCCCACTGCCTATGATGTATATGGATGACGCCATTAGGGCGACAATATCGTTAATGGAAGCGCCAAAAGAACAAGTCAAAATTCGCTCTTCGTATAACCTTGCCGGTATATCTTTTACACCTGCGGAGATTGCTGCTGAAATTCAATCGAACTTGCCTGAATTTAAAATTTCATACGAGCCGGATTTCCGTCAAAAAATTGCCGATTCTTGGCCTGGAAGCATTGACGACCAATACGCTCAAAATCATTGGGGTTGGAGCCCAAATTACGACTTAAAAAGAATGTGTAAAGTTATGCTAGACAACGTGCTAGAGAACGAATTACACGAGGGTTAAAAATAATGATCGGTTGAATGAATAAATTCATCTTTGAGATTCAAGCATTAATCTAATTTTGATAGATTAAATGAATATTTATTTGTAAATTGCTTCTGATTACCGAAAAACGAGATTACAACCCCCTTAAAGATGAAGAGATTAATACTATCCTTTTTATTTGTTCTGCCACTGACATTGGCTTATGCTGGTGGTTCGTGGTTGCGCGCCGAGCCAAGCGATCGCTGGCAGGAAGGTGAAGATCCAAATGGTCATCCAAACAAAAAAGACGAGAACGGTCGACAAGGAATGTGGACGATTTGGGGGCGTATGAAACCTGACAAAGGTTATCCTGAAGATGGTAAGATTGAAGAGGGACCTTACGTTGATGATCGTAAAAATGGTGAGTGGGTTAAGTATCACAAAGATGGTAAGACTCCAAGATTAAAAGGAATTTATGTCGATAATCGTCCAAATGGTGCTTATACAAAGTACTACGAAAACGGTGTCAAAATGGAAGAAGGGAAATTCACTAGTGGTAAGCAAGTGGAAGTTTTTAGAAGATATTATGACACAGGTGTAATGTCTCAAGAGAAATTCTTCAATAACGATGGCAAGGAAGATGGTAAGATTCGTTATTTCCATCCGAATGGACAAGTTGAATTTGAATACACCAAGAAAGATGGTGTTGCAACTGGAGAAGCAAAGCGCTACTATCCTAACGGAGATGTAAAGGAAGTGATTATGTACAATAATGACGGAACTGTTGCATCTCGATTAGAGAAAGAACGCGTTAATCCTGCATTTGATGCGAAGCCAGAACCTGTTGCTCCATCGTCTGATGCTCCTGATGGAACTAAAGGATCAACAAATGGTAAGAAATTCAAAAAGAATGGATACAACAAGATCTACAATTCTGATCAAGAACTTTGGATGGACGGAGAGTTCAAAGACGGTAAACTTTGGGATGGAAAACTTTACAAGTACGATTCTGACGGTATCTTATTGAAGATCGAGGTATGGAAAAGCGGTAAGTACCATTCAGACGGTCAACTATAAAAGAAATAAACACTAAATTTGAGCCCGTCAGTCTTAGACTGACGGGTTTTTTTATGCTAATAGGATTACAATGTCAAAAGAATTAAAGATTTATAATAGCTTATGTGGTGAAAAGGAGGTTTTTGCTTCTATCCTGCCCAATCAGGTAGGAATGTATGTTTGCGGACCAACGGTATATAGTGATGTGCATCTTGGTAACTGCCGTACGTTCATTTCTTTTGATATGATATATCGGTATCTCTTGCACGCGGGATACAAGGTGAGGTATGTCCGTAATATAACGGATGCGGGTCATCTTGAAAACGATGCGGATGAAGGGGAAGACAAGATTTCTAAGAAAGCAAGACTTGAGCAGCTCGAACCCATGGAAATTGTGCAAAAGTATGCTACAGGGTTTCACGATGTAATGCGTATGTTTAATGCATTACCACCGAGTATTGAACCTACAGCAACCGGACACATTATTGAACAAATTGAGATTACCAAAGCTATTCTCGCTAATGGATTAGCGTATGAAAGCAATGGCTCAGTCTATTTTGATGTCGAAAAGTATGATGCCAAGCAAAATTATGGGGAGCTATCTAAAAGAAAAATCGAAGATTTAATTTCAGGGACAAGAGACTTAGATGGACAGAGTGAAAAACGAAGTCCGCTAGACTTTGCTCTTTGGAAAAAAGCGAGTCCTTCACACATTATGCGCTGGCCATCTCCTTGGGGACAAGGTTTTCCGGGTTGGCATTTGGAATGTACAGCCATGTCGCACAAATATTTAGGTGAACAATTTGATATCCATGGTGGAGGAATGGATTTGAAATTTCCTCACCACGAATGTGAAATAGCACAAGCAAAAGCATATACCAATAAAAAACCAGTCAATTATTGGATGCACACGAATATGCTCACATTGAATGGAAAAAAAATGAGTAAGTCAACAGGAAATAACCTCTTGCCTCATGAACTTTTTTCTGGCGATAACCCAAATATTGAGAAAGGATACCATCCAATGGTGGTGCGATTTTTTATGATGCAAGCTCATTATAGAAGCGAATTGGATTTTAGTTCTGAGGCACTAAATGCTTCAGAAAAGGGGTTTGCTAAGCTAATGTCAGGATTGAGTTTGGCGGAAAATCTAAAAGTTACAGAACACAGTTCGGAGGACGTTTCTGCTATGACAGATGGTTTTTATGACGCAATGAATGATGATTTTAATTCACCTATTCTAATCGCTCGTTTGTTTGATGCAGTTTCTTTTATCAATAAGGTGAATGATGGGCAGGCGGAAATCTCAAAAGCTGATCGTGACAAACTATTTCAAACAATGCATGCGTTGATCATTGATGTCCTCGGAATTAAACCAGTTTTATCATCGGGATTATCGGATACCGCAAAGGAAGCATTAGATGCTACCATGGATATAATTCTTGAGCTACGAAAAAATGCAAGAGAAGCGAAGGATTGGGGAACATCTGACCTGATCAGAGATAAACTTAAAGATGCTGGAATTGTCGTGAAAGACGCACGCGAAGGAACGAGTTGGAGTCTACAATGATAGCGTCGCATTAGATTGACGAAAAAAGACTATTTTTGTCTCGATTTATTGTTACACAAGAAGAAATGAACAAAACGGAAAAATTACTTAGCATTTTTGAGCAGAAATTTGTTGCTCATCCTTGGCATGGCGTTACAATTGGAGAGAATGCTCCAGAGGCAATCAAAACGTTTGTTGAAATTAACCCAACAGATCAAATTAAATACGAAATTGATAAAGAAAGCGGTCATATCTTCATCGATCGTCCGCAGAAATATTCGAATATCGTACCTGCTCTTTACGGGTTTGTTCCACAAACCTATTGTGATGACAAAGTAGCAGCGTTTTGTATGGAGAAAAGTGGAAGAACCGATATTGTTGGAGATGGAGATCCATTAGATGTTATCGTTCTAACAGAAAGACACGTTGACCGCGGCAACATACTTGTTGATTGTATTCCCGTTGGCGGTTTTAGAATGATTGATGGCGGAGAAGCGGACGATAAAATTATTGCTGTCTTAAAGGATGATCAAGCTTATGGAGATATACGCAACATCGAAGATTTACCATCCAAAGTTGTAGATCGTGTTAAGCACTTCTTTTTGACCTATAAGGAAAATCCAAACAATGATGGTTCTGATAAGAAAGTAGAGATCACACATACTTATGGTAGAGCAGAAGCGCTTGAAGTAATCAAATTAAGCCATGAAGATTACTTGAACGTATACGGAGATGTCAACAAACGCTTCGTTGAAGCACTCGTTGCCGTTGTCTCAGAATCGTAAGAAAAAACATTACGAAATAATCAACCCTTTGCTTTTTGGTTACGTATTAGAAGTGCAATCGTAAAGCTATATTTATTGAGCTCCCTCGAAACGATTGCGTATGGGATTATGTATCTTTATGCATTAGTTGACCGAAAAACATTGACATGAAAAATATTTTTAGATCATTCATTCTGCTTGTCTTTCTTACTAGTTTGCCGTCTGTTTTTGGACAGGTAGTTATCTATACGGAAGATTTTGACGGACCCTTAACGTGGACAATCAATACCGATATTGGCGTTGAAGGAGCCAATCCAAACAATTGGTACATCTCTTGTGAAGAAGAAGGTGTGGGTGCAGGTAATTGCGGGGAAGCTTGTGGTGCTGGTGATCAGACTTTACACATAAGCCCTAATCCTGTTTTGGGTGATTTAGGAGCAGCCTATGCTGAAACTGGTGCAAGTTTAACAGATACTGATCGAAGAGCAGAATCAGGTGATATTTCTACAATCGGTCATGTGGATTTGACGCTTGAATTTGATATGATTGGTTGGGGTAATGCTGACGACTTCGCTGAAGTTTTTTATAGTATCGATGGAGGAGCTTCATGGACTTCCATTGACGGTCCTTTAACCTCTTTTTGCTGCGGGGGTATTCCTTGTACAGGTGTTGAGCAAGGATTGTGGGAGACCAAAACATACGCCTTACCTGCAGAATGTGAAGAAATTCCAAACTTACGTATCAGTTTTGTATGGCAGAATGTTGATGACGGAGTCGCTACAGATCCTTCGATTGCTATTGATAACATTACGATTTCTAAACCAGTTGTAGTTGTTGATGGTGGACCAACGGCATTATTTGATCCCGAAGATATTACTATTTGTCAAGGAGAAACGATTACTTACACTGATTTAAGTACTACCGATGATGTGATTACTAATTGGAACTGGGTTTTTGATGGCGGTACGCCTGCATCCGCATTAACGGTTGGCCCTCATGACGTGACTTATCCAACTCCGGGAGTTTATACAACAACGTTGACGGTTACTGACGGTATTGGTTCACATGACACCTCATTTACAGTAACAGTTTTGGATGGACCATATTCAGGTGAGTCTACAACTTACGATCTTTGTGAGGGTGAAACAATAGATTTAAACACATTAATTCCCGGCGCTGATGCCGGTGGTACTTGGACGGAAACCTCTGGAGTACCAAGTGGAATGTTTGATGAATCTTCAGGCGTACTAGATGGTGCGGGATTAACACCTGGTGATGTATTTACATTTGACTATGAGACAGGTCCTGGAGTAGCACCATGTGATTTTATTGATGTAGCAACTATAACAGTCACCATAATAGATTGTGAAGCCTTAAATGCGTCATTCGAACCATCTGCATACAGTGTCTGTATTGATGAATGTCTAACATTTACTGATTTAAGTGCAGGAACAGGAATCACAGGTTGGGCTTGGACATTCTCAGATCCAGACTTGGGTGGACCGTTGACAGGTGCTGATCCAGGTGAGGTTTGTTTCCCAAATGAAGGTGTTGTTGACATTACTTTAACCATTACAGATGGAGTAGCCTTTGATGATACAACAATTAGTGTCACAGTTTACCCATTACCAACAGTAAATGCAGAAGCATCTGCGACTACTGTTTGTGAAGGAGGTGAGGTCACATTATCAGGAACAGGTGATGCTCTTGGGTATACCTGGGATGGTGGTGTAATCGATGGAATTCCATTTACAATTGATGAAACAACAACGTTTACGGTAACAGGTGTTAGTAATTTTGGTTGTGAAAATACCGATGAGATTACCATTACCGTAATTGATTGTGAACCATTATTAGTTGGATTCACTTATGATGATATTGTCTGTGTTGGTGATTGTCAAACATTCGTAGATACTTCGCTTGGTGTACCGGTGACATGGCTTTGGGATTTTGGTGGAGCAGTAGATCCACCTACGTCAGATGAGGCTAACCCTCGTGTTTGTTTTGATACACCTGGAATCTACGATATTCAGTTAACTGTAACCAATGCTATAGGTGAAAGTGCTTCAACTACAAATTCAATTACGGTTTTCGAGAGCCCTACTGTAGACGCTGAAAAGGATACAATTATTGAACTTGGTGGAACAGCTTTCTTGGTGGCAACTGGAAGTATTCCAGACGACTCTTATATTTGGACACCAGACGATTATTTGACGTGTGATGATTGCCAAACCACAACCGCAAGTCCTGTGGATAGTATTACATATAAGGTTACTTTAAGAGATGTGAATGGATGTACGGCAACAGATAGCGTTTTAGTTTTAGTTAACTTTGTCGAGGCATTGGGTGTTGCGGATGCGTTCTCTCCTAACGATGATGGGAATAACGACATTTTATATGTTCAAGGATTAGGATTAGCCGCTATGAAATTTTCTGTATACAATAAGTATGGAGAGAAAGTATTCGAATCTCAGACACAAAGTATTGGATGGGATGGTACTTTCCGCGGAAGGCCACAAAATTCGGGTGTGTTCACCTGGGTGCTAGATTATACGTTTGTTAATGGAAGCGGTGGAACGTTAAAGGGGACCACCACGTTAATTAGATAATATGAAAAAAGGAATAGTCATAGCGGCATTGTTGGTAGCCGTTTTTCAGACTAAAGGAAATGCTCAGCAAGATCAGCATTTTAGCATGTTCACTGAGTCGCAGCTATACATGAATCCGGCAGTCGCTGGTTTTACGCAAGGCGATATGCAATTGTTCACCAATTATCGTTTGCAATGGGGCACTGTTTCGGACAATCCTTATCAGACCATTTCGGCTAGTTCGGATTGGAGAATGTTCGACTGTGGAGGAAATTATATGGGTGCTGGATTAACCTTTTATAATGATGTCGCTGGTGTGCCACAGTACACAACAAACGTTATAGCTTTACCATTCAATTATACGCTGCGAGTTGACCGAAACAACTTAATATCTTTTGGATTGCAGCCGGCGTGGTATCAACGCGTGATAAAGAATCAAGAAATGAACTGGTTCAATCAATGGACAGGTGTAGCTTATGATCAAAGTATTGATAATGGCGAACTTCTATTAAGTCAAAACTTCAATATCAGCCGATTTGATATCGCGTCTGGTTTTTATTGGGACAGTTATATCAGTCGTACTGCTAAGTTGAGATTAGGAATTGCTGGTCATCACCTTACTAAACAGCGCATCAACCTAACTGAGGATGATGATCGATTGTATCGTAGATTGGTTATTCATGGTCAAGGAGAGTTCTTAATGGAGGAATCAGGTGTTACAATTTTACCTGCATTCAGTGCATTCTTGCAAGGACCTAACAAAGAGATTAATTTCGGTTCAAATTTCCGTTTTTTATTAAAAAGTGGTTCGAGAGCGACAAGTTATTTCGAAGAGATTACCTTCTCTACAGGCGCTTATTTTCGATGGGGAGATGCCATTATTGTAAACGCAATCTTGGATATGTCAGGATTTAGTTTTGGCGCTGCTTACGATCTGAATGTTTCAGGGTTGAATGCTGCAACTAAAGGTGTTGGCAGCATGGAGTTTTTCTTGCGTTATCGTATTCAATTTGGAACAAGAAACTTAAGAAACAACCGCGTACACTAAAAAGAATTGATAATTCGGAAAAGGGATGAGTCCATTTGATTCATCCCTTTTTTTATTCTAATTTTGCACCACCTTTAGAGAGATATTGAAATGAGTGTTAAGATTCGTGATATCGATTTGGGAGATTTCCCTTTATTGCTCGCTCCAATGGAAGACGTGAGTGATCCGCCGTTTCGTGCTTTATGCAAGCGTTATGGTGCCGATATGATGTATACCGAATTCATTTCGTCAGAAGGATTGATTCGCGATGCTGCGAAGTCAGTTGAAAAATTGGATATCTACGAATACGAGCGGCCAATTGGAATTCAAATCTTTGGTCACGATATCGACTCGATGATTCGAACAACCGAGATCGTTGAGCAGACCAAACCGGATATCATTGATATCAATTATGGATGTCCTGTAAAAAAAGTGGCGTGCAAAGGAGCTGGAGCGGGAATTCTTCAGGATATTCCGAAAATGGTTGAAATGACCAAGCGCATTGTTGAGACCACAGATTTACCTGTTACGGTAAAAACACGTTTAGGATGGGATGATTCCACAAAGTACATCGTGGAGGTTGCGGAACGATTGCAAGATGTTGGAATTGAAGCGATATCAATACACGGTCGCACCCGTAAACAGATGTATAAAGGCGAAGCAGATTGGCGTTTGATTTCTGAAGTGAAATCAAACCCACGAATGAAGATTCCAGTTTTTGGGAATGGAGATATCAATAGTCCTGAAAAGGCCCTGGAGTACAAGGAACGTTATAGTGTAGATGGTATAATGATTGGTAGAGCTGCCATAGGTTATCCGTTTATTTTTAATGAGATAAAACATTTTGTAAGCACTGGAGAGCATTTGCCTGGTCCAACCTTAAAAGAGCGCGTTAAAGCGACGAGAGATCACCTAGAAATGTCTTTAAAATGGAAAAAGGAAATCTTAGCCATCAACGAAATGAAAAGGCATTATACAAATTACTTCAAAGGAATTCCGCACTTTAAAGAATATCGAACAAAATTAGTGACCTCCATGAATCTTGATGAGGTACGTGCAACATTAGATGAAATCGAAAACAAGTTTGATGGCGTATACCAATCAATGGTAGAATAGCAGCTTAAAAGTATAGTGGTCTAAATGTCAATTGACCTTGACTAATTTCAACTGCAGGGAAAGGTATCTTTACCATATTCAACCCCCTAAATACGATCTTTAGCAGACGACTCGAGGCAGGAATCGATTCGAAATCAACATCCAGGGATAAAAAGCATTGACGATAAGGACTAAATGAAATCTGTTCTGACCCTCCATTGTATATATAAGTTCCTCCATCCCCGATCAATTGATCTTGGGTGCTGTATCCGATGGATAATTGTATCCATTTTGGTATTTTACTCTCTGATTTGAACCAATAGAAAGGGTTAAAACTTACCCAATAGGTTTGACCATTATAATCCTTTAGTGTTCTGCTTGCAAAATTATTACCCAAGACATTTGGTCTATATTGAGCAAGTCCAGACGTTGAACTCGAAAACTTGAAATGAACGTATGGGTCATGTTCACTCCTGAATTGCGCATAATAACTCAATGCGCCAAACGCATTTGAACCCACATCAGACCACGAAAATCCCCAGTTCGAATTGAATCCATCGAGAATTTCAACCGTAGTCAGATAAGCAAAGCTAAATCCAGAACCTATCAAGGCGGATTTTCTTTGGTTCACACCTGCCCAATTGTATAAATCGCCTGAAAATCGCCCAATCTGATAAGCCGCATAAAAATGCCCTACTTTATCCATTTGGTTCCATTGCCTGCTGTCATCAAAAAACTGAAAAGGACTTTTTTCGTATCCAGCATACCAAATGTATTGCAATCCAGCGATCGATCCTCCCCAGGAAAGTGCGTGGAATCCTGTTACACCAATCGTCCGACTTTGATTATATTCCTCTGATTCAGACAAGAAATCTTGTCCTGACACTGGAAGAATAAATGAGAAAATTAGGATATTGAGCAAAAGGTTGCGCATTCACACGAAGTTAGGGAATTCTCAACAGATTGTTTTCTTTTTTTCAGGTCATATCAAATCCACTGAAATAGATCGACTTCGACTTGAGTGTTTCGACATACTCCTTCGAGTATCCATTGAACTTTGCAACAACATGAACAGTATTATTTTTCTTCATATTTTGAATGAGCCCCCAGCTTATCGGTAAGTCATTAAGATGCGTATCCTTTGTATCAGTCCATATAAGCATCGAATGATGATTCGTTAATGCCAAAACACCTTCTAATAAGTTTTCAACTTCCTTTTCATATCCTTCACCCCAGAATAACCCCTCGGTTGCTAAGAATCGATGATTTTTCGGATTGATTAATTTTCGAATTCCAGGTGTATATGGAGCCCCCTTGATCAGGAATTTACCCATTATGCCTGGAAGGCTTTTTATTTGCCATGCAACTGGGTTAGCTTGAATTCCTGCAACAATTTCTCCATTTTTTCGAAGGATGTAATAATTGTCATTTTCAAAAAGATGAACCGGAGAGAAAAATTGATGATCTCGATAAAACTTACGAATCAATTCAAGAACCTCTACTTTCTCTTCGGACTGAATTCTTGAGACATTGTGACTTTGCGGTTTAACTCTCGAAAATGCTGTCGTTTGAAATTGACCGATAGTTTGAAAACCAAAACGTTCGTTCATGTTAAAAGAGCGCAAATTTTCAGGATCAATAAATGCCCAAAAAACCGATTTTTCATATTCTGGTTCGACCGGATTGAAGTTACTAGTTTTGAAAAATGCTCTGAAATATTGGTGAAACCGAGAGTTTGCCTGTCCTTTTTTCGATCCACCTTGAAATAACGTATCAAAAGCGAAATATCTGATGTAAAAAGAATTTGTATTCTCTCCGTTTAATATCACCTCTCGCTCGCATATTGTTAAGTTGCCGATTGCCTTACCATTTCGTTCAATAAAGAAGAAGTGAGGCCGTTGTAAATCATTTATTTTCGTCTTAGTATCCAATAATTGATACAAAGTACCATTGGTACCAATAAGGGTACGCATCAACAAATCAACGACTGCTGTTGGAGGTTTTTGTTCGTGCCGAATTAGTTTGTGGACACGATCTATCATCAAAAAACTATTTGTAGATCACTGCCTTCACCGCTGCGATAATTCTTGCAGGGTTTGGTAAAGCCTCTGCCATTAAGCTCGGGCTAAACGGGAAAGGTGTGTCAGATTGCATTACTCTCAATACAGGAGCATCTAGATAATCGAATGCATAATTTTGCAAGTGATATGCAATGTCAGATGCAATAGATGCAATAGGCCATGATTCCTCGACGATAACGCAACGGTTCGTTTTCTTAACTGACTCGACAACAGTTCCGTAGTCTATTGGTCGAACAGAACGAAGGTCGATAATTTCCACAGAAACACCTTCTTTTGCTAATTCATCAGCAGCTTTGTGAACTTCTTTAATGATTTTACCGAATGTTACAATTGTTACGTCAGAACCTTCACGTTTAATATCTGCTACTCCGATAGGAACGATGTATTCGCCTTCAGGAATTTCTCCTTTATCACCATACATTTTTTCAGATTCCATTACAAGAACGGGATCCTCATCTCTGATAGCTGATTTTAAAAGCCCTTTTGCGTCGTAAGGTGTTGAAGGAGTTACCACTTTCAAACCAGGAAAGTGTGCATAGAAAGACTCAAAACTTTGTGAATGAGTCGCTGCTAATTGTCCTGCTTGACCGTTTCCTCCGCGGAATACAATTGGACAACCTACTTGACCTCCAGACATTTGTAACATCTTTGCGGCACTATTGATGATTTGATCGGCAGCAAGGATTGCAAAATTCCAGGTCATGAATTCAACAATTGGGCGCAAGCCATTCATGGCAGCACCTACAGCAATTCCTGAGAATCCTAATTCGGCAATTGGTGTGTCAATTACACGTTTATCACCAAATTCATCAAGCATTCCTTGAGATACTTTATAAGCACCATTGTATTCTGCCACCTCTTCTCCCATCAAAAAAACATTCTCGTCTTTTCTCATTTCTTCTGACATGGCTTCTCTAAGGGCCTCTCTGAATTGAACTGTCTTCATGTTTCCTAAAATTTGAAGGGCAACTTTATAGCGCCCAATTAATCGGGTCAAATCTACGAATTATTGGTTTGAAAAATCAATTAATTTCTAACTTTTTGAAGACCTAGCTCTGAATACCGAAAAATATCTTTGCACTGCTTTCTTTTTTGAAGGAATAGGACTATATTCGCACATTCTAAAAATTATAACATAAACAGAAATGGCTGTAATAGGTAAAATTCAAAAAAATTCGTTGCTATTACTTGTAGTTGTGGGATTAGCCATGTTGGCTTTTATTTTCACAGACTTTATCAAAGGTGGAGGTTCTGGACCAGAGCAAATTCCGACTGCTACATTATATGGTGATCCGATTGATGAGCTGGAATTCAGAGCATTAAAAGATGATTACGTGCTGCGTGCTCAAAATGATTTTGCTTATCAGCAAAAGGACTTTACCGATGCTGCCCGAAGATCCGCGGAAAATGATGCGTTTAACGAATTAATCAGAAGGACAATTCTGAGCCAAGAGTTTGAGAAGCTTGGATTGTTGTGTACAACAGATGAGTTGAATGACATGATTCTTGGTGATCACATTCACCCTTGGGTGCGTCAAATTCCTTTGTTTAATGGTCCGGGAGGGTTCTCTAAAGATTCTGTTCAGAACTACATCACTTCATTGGAAATTGAACCAGTTGGTGGCACACCTGAACAATTAGAAGGCTGGAAAGAGCAAAGAAAACAATGGAAAAGTTTTGAGGAAGAATTGAAATCTGCAAGAACAGCTGACAAATACGTGTCGATGATTCGCAAAGGGTTGTATGTGACAAAACTTGAGGCAGACAATCAGTATGATGCCTTATATAAAAAGCGTCAGGTGAAATTTGTCATGCAACGTTACAGAGATATTCCAGAGGAAGAAGTTACATTAACTGAAGAGGATCTTAAAGCTTATTACGAAGAGCACAAGAATGAGAGCATTTATGAGCAACAAGAAGCTGCTGAAATTCGTATGGTATACTTCCCAATTCAGCCAACTGCTGAGGATATGGAAGACATCAGTACGAACATGGAAATGCTGAAAGAGCCTTTCAAGAACGCCATCAGTAATATTGGATTTGTTTATCAAAACAGTGATTCAGACTACTTGTCGGATTCGACGATCTTCAAATTAGGAATGGGTGCGCAGAACTTCTCATTTAATAATGAAAGAGGAGCTGGCGTTTACCCAGAGAGCATGGATGAAATGCTGCAAAATGCTGAAGTTGGAGATGTTGTGGGTCCATTCATGGCATATGACAACAAGGCTAAAAAAGAAATGCTCGCAAGCGCTAAAGTGACAGATGCACCAACTGAAAAGCAAGCTTGGGTACGTCACATTTTGATTAGTGCCGGTGCTACTCGAACAGAAGAGCGTGCAAAAGAAATCGCGGATAGTGTGATGCGTGTAATCAATGCGAATGACAACTTTGTAGAAATGGTCAACGCAGTTAGTGAAGATCCAGGTTCAAAACAGAGCGGTGGAGAGTACAAATGGTTTGATGAGAAAACAATGGTACCTGAATTTACAGAGGCTTCATTCAATGGTCCTATCGGTAAATTACAGTTGGTTAAAACAGCCTATGGTTATCATATCGTAGAGGTTTTAGGGCAGGCAGATCGTAAAACACCTAAGCTCGCTATCGTAGGTAAATTTGTTAAGCCAAGTGAAACAACTATTCGCCGCACGGAAGAACGTGCTTATGACTTTATTTATCAAGTGACAGAAGCGGATATGGATTCAGCTTTCAGCAAAATCGCATTGGATAGTAACATGACGCCACAGGCAACTAAAATGTTCATCTCTAATGAGTTCGTGATTGGTATGGCTGAAACAAGCAAAATAATGAAGTTTGCTTTTAATGCTGCAGCATCTGAAGGTGATATCTCTAATCCAATTTTGGATGATGGGAAGTACGTGGTTGCAATCCTTGATAACAAGATAGAGGAGGGAACTCCTGAATATGAAGACATCAAAGAAGTGATGCGAGCGGAAGCTTTAAAAGAAAAGCAAGCAGAAAAATATATCGAAATAATGACAGGACCACAGTCTTTGGAGGAGATTGGAGAACGCTTGACTTATGGAGGTGTTCAAACAGCTGAATTGTCTTTTGATTCGAAATCTGTTTACAACGGTGGAGGTGCTGAGCCTGCTGTAGTTGGAGCGTTGTTCCGCGAGGAATTGGCCGTTGGTAGCATGACAGTTCCTATTAAAGGTAACGAAGGTGTATACGTTTTCATTGTTGAGAGTGAAACACCTGCACCTGAAAATACTGACAAGGAAGTTGTAAGAGCTCCATTAAAAGTTCAGCGAATGGGTGGTGCAGATCAAGCGGTTATTGAGGCACTGCGCGAGAAAGCAGACCTCGAGGATAACCGTAAAAAGATTGAGTATAGATAATAATCGATTTAACATAAATGATAAAAAAAGCTCACATTTTTAATGTGAGCTTTTTTTGCAGTCAAAACTTCAAAATCAAGTTGATTGGGTTTTGCCTATTATACCTAACTTTGCACGAAATATAACTGTAATGTCAAATCAGAAGAAATATCCGAGTGCTTCGCTGGCCACGACGACCAAAGTAGTTTTACCCAATGACACGAATACCTTAGGAAAACTATTCGGGGGCGCCTTAATGGCTTGGATTGATGAAATCGCAGCAGTTGCAGCATTCCGTCATTCTGGTCGTGTTGCCGTAACAGCGGCCATTAATAACGTTTCTTTTAGTAAACAAATCGACTTAGGAGCAATCGTTACGTTAAGTGCTAAGGTGTCACGTGCATTTAGTTCTTCTATGGAGGTTATAATTGATGTCACGGTTGAAGATCGGGTCACTGGAGAACAAGACCCAAGTAATCAAGCTATTCTAACATTTGTTGCAGTAGATCAAAACGGAAGAAGCATAGCAGTTCCCGAGATTATTCCTGAAACCGAAGAAGATCGAGCACGCTATGATGCAGCTTTAAGAAGAAGACAGTTGAGTTTGGTTTTAGCAGGTAAGATGAAAGCCGAAGAAGCAACTGAACTTAAAGCCATTTTTAAAGTTTAATTTGCACGATCTACGGAAGCAACGATGGCATTTAAATCTTGTAGTTCCATGCAATTAAAATGGCCTTTTGGACATTTCTGATGTCCTATTTTAGAGCACGGGCGACAGCTTAATTCAACCTGATGGATAGTAAAAATACGTTCATTTTCCGGTAGATAAGGGTACATGCCAAGCTCAGGTACAGTATTTCCCCAAATAGATATAATTGGTTTTTTAAACGCTGCTGCTATATGCATAAGCCCTGTATCATGACTAATTACTTTTCTAGCCTCTTTCAGCACCAAAGCTGATGCATTTAAATGCAATTGACCACAAAGATTAATGGTGTTATCACAAGCTTTAGCAATCTTATTGCCCGTATCGACGTCAGTTGGCCCACCTAATAATACGACAGTATCATCAATTTTTTGAATCAATTCAACGATTCGGTTCAGCGGTAATTTTTTTGTGGCGAACTGGGCGCCAATTGCAAAAGCAATGAAACCGTCCACTTTGTCTAAAGCTTCAGGAAGTGATATGTTTTCCGGTAAGAAATAGTCAAGTCCTTTTTTATCTTTAACAACACCTAGATCCTTGACCGCCAAAAAGTAGCGATCGACTACATGAACATCTGGCATCTTGCGCCTTTTAAAAGTAGTCAGCATGAATTTCTCAAGGTTAAGCTTTGGAAAAGCTCTAGAGGGAATTCGAAGTTTTCTCTTCAGACGCCATGTGCGCAGATTATTATGAAGGTCAATGATAAAATCGAATTTTTCTGATTTTAGATCAGTAATGACTTCGTTGATGTCATGTTTAATCGTATGCACTTTTGATACATATGGGTTTTGATCTGGAATAAAATCAAACGATGATTTGGTCAAGAAATGAATTTCAATCTCCGGATTTTGATGCTTGATACAGCGAAGTATGGGACTTGTCAAAACAATGTCCCCAATTGAGCTGAATCTTATGACCAAAACTTTTTTCAAGGATATCAAAGTTAAACAAACGTTTGAGCTTTGGAATAATTATTTGTCTAATCTAATGAATAAGAAAAAAACTTCTGTGATTATTCCTTTTGCTTTGTATCAATGCAAATTGTAACTGGACCATCATTTACAAGCGATACTTTCATATCCGCCCCAAAGCTTCCAGAGGCTATATTTCCTTTGATTTCTTGATCTAGTTTTTCAATAAAGGACTCATAAAGCGGAATGGCCTGTTCAGGTCTGGCGGCTTTAATAAATGACGGTCGATTTCCCTTTTTAGTTTTGGCGTGCAGGGTAAACTGACTGATGATAAGCGCATCACCATTTATATCGTTGATTGAACAATTCATTTGACCGTTTTCATCGGCAAAGACACGTAATTTGCTTATCTTTGACACAAGCCAATCAACGTCCGTATTGGTATCCTCAGTTTCTATACCTAAAAGAATCACATAGCCTTGTTCAATTCGTCCAACAATAGTATGATCTATCCTTACATTTGCTTCCGAAACACGCTGAAGTACTACTCTCATTTATAGATGTCTTTTCTGTAGGTCTCGGATTCGTCTTCCTCCATCATATTCAAGTAGTTCATATAACGGCTCTCTGCTATTTCATCTTTGTAAAAGGCTTCTTTAATAGCGCATTTAGGTTCATTCATGTGCTGACAGTCATTGAACTTGCATTGCGGCAAAAGTGCACGCATTTCCGGAAAATAATGAGAAAGTATTTTTTTATCAAAGTCAATTAAACCAAAAGCGCGTATACCCGGCGTATCAATAATGAATCCACCCGATTCCAGTTCAAACATCTCTGCGAATGTAGTCGTATGTAAACCGGATGAATGACTTTCAGAAATAGCACCCGTTTTTAAATTTAAATCTGGAGCAAGCGTATTAATTAACGTTGATTTTCCAACACCACTGTGACCACCAAACATTACCTTCTTCCCTTTAATTTGTTCACGAATAAAAGCGACGCTTGTATCTCGCTTGGCAGATATCGTGTTGCAGGTGTAGCCAATGGATTCGTAAATCGCTTTGAGTTCTTCCATTCTCTCCATTTCCGCTTCAGAATAGAGATCGATTTTATTGAAGAGTAAAGTGACTGGAATATGATAGGCTTCTGCAGTAACGAGAAAACGATCAATAAATCCAGTTTGTGTTTGGGGAGCAACCAATGTCACCAATAGGTAAACCCTATCTACGTTTGCCGCAAGTATATGCGACCTTTTACTTAAGTTAATTGATTTACGAATGATATAATTACTTCTTGGAAGTATCTTTTTAATCACCCCGGTTTCCTCGTCATCCTCCAACTCAAATTCGATATGATCACCTACTGCTAAAGGGTTGGTTGATTTTATTCCAGCCATACGTAATTTACCTCGAATACGACAGTCCCATCTCTTTCCAGTTTCATCCATTACGGAGTACCAGCTACCAGTTGACTTTATGACAGTTCCCTTCTTCAGTGTTCTTGAATTGGAAGTAAAATTAAGCATTCTCGGAAAATTCTGTAGGATAAATACGGACTCATTTTTTATTCGATTATTCAATATCTCATTGAAACATTTATCTTTGGCCCCATGCAAAAGCTCTCCATCATCATACCCGTCTACAACGAGGCAAATACTATTGGTGATGTTTTGCATTTGATCGACAAACTTCCGCTAATCAATGACATTCAAAAAGAAGTCATCGTCGTAGATGACTGTTCCACTGATTTGTCTTCACAAGAAATTAATAAGGCTCTGGAGAAGGTGAATAAGGACGTTTTTAAGATGCTTCGTCACGACGTAAATAAAGGAAAGGGTGGAGCCATCCATACGGGAATTCAAGAAGCAACGGGAGATTACATCATTATACAAGATGCTGACTTGGAATTAGATCCAAATGAGATCAACTTATTAATTACCGCCGTAACGGAGCAAGGCGCAGATGTAGTTTATGGGTCTCGTTTCCTAGGAAAAGAAGTTAAAGGAGGCTCTTTTCTGAGTAATACAGCAAACGCATTCTTAACAAGATTGTCGAATTGGATTTTTGGAATTCGCATTACGGACATGGAAACATGTTATAAACTGTTACCTGCCGAGGAGTTCAAGACACTTAACTTAGTCGAGCAACGATTCGGGTTTGAACCAGAAATCACAGCTAAATTAGCTAAGAACAAAGCGCTAAAATGGGCAGAGGTTCCCATCTCATATAACGCTAGGTCTGAAGAACAAGGAAAAAAAATTGGATGGAAAGATGGGTTTCGTGCCGTGTGGTGTATCCTGAAATATGGGTTGAGTAAGTCGCGTTAAGAAACCACCTGAACCGCTTATTTTACCGATCCAATCGAAAACCCAAATCATTAACCTTTTTAGTAGAACCTATCGAATACTATCTTAAATTTGTACGTTTACCATTCCCAGAATAACAGAGTAGTGACAAAAAAGCAAGAAAAATACGACAAGGCCTATTTAAGAATGGCAGCTGAGTGGGCAAAACTTTCTCACTGTAACCGAAAACAGGTCGGTGCATTAATTGTTAAGAATAAGACGATTATTTCTGATGGCTACAATGGTACACCTTCGGGTTTTACCAATGCCTGCGAGGACGAGAATGGAGAAACGCACTGGTATGTATTGCATGCTGAGGCGAATGCAATTTTAAAGGTGGCTAAATCAACCCAAAATGCTGAGGATGCAACCTTGTATATAACACTATCACCCTGCAAGGAATGTAGCAAGTTGATAATTCAAGCAGGGATAAAGCGTGTAGTTTATATGAAACAATACAAAGACCAATCAGGAGTCGAATTTTTAAGAGAATTTGGCATTGAAGTAAACCATTTAGAAGAGATATGATTGAGACACCAGAACAAGAACATCAGTTGCCGGAACCTCCAAGCGGCCCGAATTATACATTTTTAATTCCAATTTTGATGGGCGTAACCCTAGCCATTGGACTATGGTTGGGTACAATGTTTATTCCATCTGGGGGTGTTGGCTCTGGAGTGACGGAAACCTCAAACAAATACAATACTATTCTTCAAATGATAGAAGATAACTATGTGGATACGGTTGATAATGACTTGTTAATTGAAAGTTCAATTCAAGGAATGATTGAAAAACTTGACCCTCATAGCAGTTACATTCCAGCTAGTGATTTACAAGGCGTCAATGAGCAATTAGACGGAAAATTTGGAGGCGTTGGCATTCGATTTTTGATCCACAATGATTCTTTAGTAGCAACACACGTATTACCGGGCTCTCCTTCGATGGCAGCGGGTATGTTACCTGGAGACCGAATTATTGCAGTTGATGATAACGTCATCACGGATGGAGAGGTTACTAATGAAAAAGTAATGGACCTTTTAAAAGGTAAAGAGGGAACGGACGTGATTGTACGGATATACAGAAAAGGACTGACAAAAGATTTAAAAATCACAAGGGGGTCAATTGGAGTGAGCAGCATCGATGCAGCGATTATGCTTACCCCGGAGGTTGGATTTATTAAACTGAACAGTTTTACATTCCTTGCTGCAAAAGAATTTCGCGAAGCGGCAAAAAAGCTCAAGGAGAAGGGAATGAAAAAACTCATTTTTGATTTACGCAATAACGGTGGAGGATACATGAGTGCCGCAACAGATATAGCAGATGAGTTTCTAGGTGCCGGGAAATTAATTGTTTACACTGAAGGGCGACAGGCAGAACGGGATAATTACTATTCCTCTTCAAGAGGAATATTGGAGGAAACAGAGGTAGTAGTTTTGATCAACTCACTTTCTGCCTCGGCGAGTGAAATTGTTGCAGGAGCTATTCAGGATAACGATCGTGGGTACATCATGGGCCGTCGATCATTTGGAAAAGGTCTGGTTCAAGACCAGATGGAATTAAAAGACGGCAGTGCATTGAGATTGACTATTTCACGTTATTATACACCGACAGGACGTTGCATTCAAAAACCCTATGGTGAAGGTGTGGATTATGAAAATGATTATTTCCATCGCATGGAAAGCGGTGAATTATTAAATGAAGACAGCGTTAAGGTAGATGAGTCGTTGAAATTTGAAACACCTGGCGGACGCATAGTTTATGGAGGTGGAGGAATATATCCTGATGTCTTTATTCCAAATGACACATCTGGAGCGTCTTATTACTTGACTGAATTATATTATGGAGGTGTATTTAATCATTGGGCTATTGACTATCTAGATCGCAATAGAGAAAAGCTAAAGGATTTTAACAAATTTGTTCGCAATTTCAATGTGACTCCAGACATGTTTGAGCGTTTCATTAATTATGCATCGACCCTCGGAATTGAGCGAAACAATATTGACATTATAACTTCAAGAACGGTAATCAAGAACCGAATGAAAGCGGAGATTGCAAGACATGTATGGGAGGATAATGGATATTATTCCGTTTATGTCGAAGATGATTTAGATGTTCAGTCTGCGTTGGATCATCTAAACAACCTGTAAGGATTGCAATGTTGTTCGACTATATATCTATTTAGAAGAGATTATTATGGCTACGATTCACGAGGAAGTAAAAGAGTATTACGGAAAAGAATTAGAAAAATCTGAAGATTTAAAAACAAATGCGTGTTGCACGATTGCACCTCCGCCGCCTCATATACGAGAGGCGTTGATGGAAGTGCATGATGAAGTACAGGCAAAGTATTACGGTTGTGGTTTAACCATTCCTGATCATGTCGAGGGATTGCGAATTCTCGATCTGGGATCGGGTAGCGGAAGAGACTGTTATATTGCAAGTAAACTAGTTGGTGAAAACGGATATGTTGTTGGTGTTGATATGACCGATGAGCAATTGGAGGTAGCCGATAAGTATGTTGATTATCACACCAAACAATTCAATTATAAAAAGCCAAACGTTACCTTTTTAAAAGGTAATATCGAGGAATTAGACAAGTTAGATCTTGAACCGCAATCATTTGATTTAATCATATCCAACTGTGTCATCAATTTGGCTGCTGATAAAGAAAAGGTATTGCGTGATGCTTATGCTTTATTAAAGCCCGGTGGGGAAATGTATTTTTCAGATGTTTACTCTGACAGACGTGTTCCGAAAAAATTGCAAGAAGATCGCGTTTTATGGGGTGAATGTTTAAGTGGAGCTTTATATTGGAATGATTTCTTGAATTATGCAAAAGCCGCAGGCTTCACTGATCCTCGCGCTGTGGAAAATAAGCCCATTACAATTGAAAATACCGAAGTTGAAGAACGCGTCGGACCGATATCATTCTTCTCAGTAACCTACCGTTTATTTAAACTAGATGGATTAGAATCAGATTGCGAAGATTATGGTCAAGCCGTTGCATATAAGGGCGGTATTTTGGGTGCAGATCACGCTTTTGATTTAGACGATCACCATCATTTCCCTAAAGGAAAAATTATGACTGTTTGCGGAAATACGTATCGTATGCTAAATGATACACGTTTTAAGTCATACTTCGATTTTTACGGCACTTGGGATACCCATTACGGTATTTTCGAAGGTTGTGGAGGAGCAATGCCATTCGATACAGCAGAAGGTGGCGACAGCGCTGCTGGAGCTTGCTGTTAAGATTCATATAAAAACTAAAAAGCCCGCTATTAAATTCTTCCTGTAATTGCTTCTGATACATTGATGATATGATCACCAACCTTTTCGCATGAAGAGAAGAGGTTATTAAAGATCATTCCGCTCTCCATATTAAAGTCAGAGCTCTTTAAGTTATTGAGGTGCTCTTCACGCATTTCATCACGTTTGCGGTTGATTGCATTTTCGGCTGCTTTGGCCGGATCAATTGATACCCCTTCCCAATCAGCGTTGAGGTTATCAATCATGATTGTGAATGCTTTGTCAACTAGCGTAAACATCTCCATCAAACTGGTGCGCTGTTCAGGTATAAACCAAATCTTGTGTTCCTCCTTACGCTCAATTGCTTTTGACATCTGATAGAAAACATCACCAATACGCTCCAAATCATTTACAATACTGTTCATGGCACGAACGCGCTCCGCAGTTGTCTCTGACATTTCACCTTCAGAAACTTTTGCTAAGTAGGATGCAACTTCTACTTCCACTCGATCTGTAATCACCTCATACTTTTCGATTTTCTCGTGGAGTTTACCTTTTTTCTTCTTGTTTTGTTCGGTCAATAAGTCTTGTGTAAAGCTCGACATACGACTGGTGATTTCACCAAACTTAGCTACTTCTTTTTTAGCTTCAAGAATTGACATGTCAGGAGTACCCATCATCCCTGTTCCGATATAATCTAGATGGAACTCTTCATCTGCACCGCCTCGAGATTTTACGGTCTTTTCTGCCATACGTACTAGCCATGGAACAAAAGGTAGTAGAATAAGTACATTAAGCGTATTAAACAAAGAGTGGAAAATCGCCAATGCCGTATTTGCTGCTTCACCGTCGGAATATGGATCGCCTTTAACAAATAAAGCATTAATTAAATCGAGGATGAATGGGAACAATAATATTGCCCACGTTACACCAATCAAATTGAATAAGGAGTGAATTCTTGCCGAGCGTTTCGCATGCACATTACCCACCAATGATGCCAATTCTGCCGTAATGGTTGTACCGATATTCTCACCCAAAATCATTGCTGAAGCCACCTCAAAAGGAATCACCCCTCCAGCAACCATCGTCATGGTCAATGCCATTGCAGCAGAAGAAGATTGAATAACAACCGTAACAAGCGCACCGAGGAATACAAACATCAAAGGTCCATACCATACGTCCTTGAAATCAATAAAAAACTGAACGATATCAGATTCAGGACCTAGTTCAGGAACAGAATCCTTTAAGGCTCCTAGTCCCATGAATAATAAGGAGAAACCAATGATGACACTTGCCCAAGTTTTTGCTTTTCCTTTGGAGAAGAACAACAATGGTGCACCGAAGGCGATAAAAATATACGCGTAATCACTTAAGCTAACCTTAAATCCAAAAATGAGGATCAACCAAGCCGTTAATGTCGTACCAATGTTTGCACCCATCATGACACCTGCCGACTGGCGCAATGTCAATAAGCCAGCATTCACAAAGCTAACCGTCATTACTGTAGTAACCGAGGACGATTGCACAATTGATGTGATACCAAAACCAGTTAAAACGCCAGAAACGCGGTTTGATGTAATTGAGCCCAGCATATTTCTCAGGCGAGCTCCAGCTGCTTTCTGAAGCCCCTCGCTCATGATTTTCATCCCAAAGATGAACATTCCAAGCGATCCAATTAAAACAAGCAACTTAAAAACACCCCAAGATCGATCTGCAGTGAATTTTCCTTCTTTCGACCAGACAATCATGCCAGGTTCTAGTTGAAGTCCAACTTTGTAAACATAAGACTCACCGCCAGTCAAATCTTTTAACTTATGCTTCACTTTGTTGATTGAAGTTTCTTCAACCACCCAAGGAGAAACGTCAGGATAAGTCTCGTTCTGTTTTTTACCAATTTTAGTGTTGTATTTGATGATGTACTTTGCGTCTGGATATACAGAGAGTAATGTATTTAAGTCATCCAACTCAATGGCCCAAAACAAATGACCTGCTTCTGTCTTATTCTTGGCTGAGAAGTTGCTAAAAATTGAATTAGAGAAAGTGTTAAAATGTCCTCCTTTTATGGCATCACCTGACACAAATTCATAGTCGAAGATGATGTTTTCATTTAGGGTATCAAACTCAATAGTTTCTTGATTTTCAATTAAATCAATCGATTCCCATTGATCTTCGTTCAATTTTTTATACCTAAAAATCTTAGGTTGAACTCCCGTGTTTTTCCAACTAAACAGCAATTCACCCGTTTTAAATGGCTCCAAAGTGAGGCTATCCTTGTGATTTTTAAATACAAAATCGATGCTGTCAAGATCTAATTCAGATATTACCGATTCAGTAATTATGGTATCGCTAGATACGATCTCTAAAGAATCTGAAGTTTGTATTGAAAATCCTCCAATTGAGAAGGAGAAAATCAGGGTAAATAACAAAGAGAGTTTTTGCATGATATTTTCTAAAACGCGATCAAAAGATGCAAATGTATGATTTAGTCCTTTTACCTACGGAATTTCAAAGTTAAGGTTTTATTAATAATAGAATTTTTCCAGTGCAATAATAACCATGTTTTTCTGAATATCCGTTTAGATTTCGTATTTAAAAGTATTAGAATCAATCCAATAGTTCGGGGCTCATCCAAATGTCTTAAAGTTATCTTAATGTTATGTATTTATGATGATGTTTTCGACGAAGTTCTTTTCATTATTTTTGAATAAAATCTTACAATCAATGAGTCATTCAATCCTTGTAATCGACGATGAACAGGACATTCGCGTTCTGATACGGTATAACCTAGAGAAGGACGGATTTGTCGTTACGGAAGCTGGAAATGGTCAAAACGGTATTGAAATAGCCAAAAATAATGTTCCGGATCTTATTTTATTGGATGTGATGATGCCCGGCATGGATGGTATTGAGACTTGCGAAAAGCTCAAAGAAATTCCAGCATTAAAAAACACCATGATTTGTTTTTTAACAGCTCGCGGCGAAGATTATTCTCAAATTGCTGGTTTTGATGTCGGGGCTGATGATTATATTACCAAGCCGATCAAACCAAAATTATTATCCAGTCGTATCTCTGCTGTTTTGCGTCGTAAAGGTGAAAGGCAAACTATTGAGGATGGAAAGCCCGAGGTTGAACAATCGATAGTCATTGATCGTGAACGTTATTTAATTTCGAAAGACGGAGAAGAGATGTTCTTGCCTCGTAAGGAATTTGAATTGTTGGCCTTATTGATGTCGAAACCTGGAAAGGTATTTCACCGCGATGCGATTATGAATAATGTTTGGGGTACTGACGTGGTCGTGGGTGACCGAACAATTGATGTGCACATCCGGAAGTTGCGTGAGAAAATTGGGGATACGCACATTGTTACTGTTAAAGGCGTTGGCTATAAGTTTCAGGATTAGCAACCGAATACATTTTTATACAATAATGTGATATACAAGCGAGTACATTGGGACTCGCTTTTTTTATGCGCGCTCTCTCGCTATCATCGAGCCAGCATATGATTGTTAACCCTGCTAATTAATTGCATTAGATTCATTGCCTCTCAATCGTCGAAACATTCATCACACAATGCATAACCTAGCTTATTCTTCTTTGGGTATATCTGATTACAATAAGTCAACTATATAGCCGTATATTTCTTTTGAATAGGATTCAATCTCTTATTGTTTTGCCTGACCTAGATTTCCACTTTATTGATTAGAGCTGTCTAGTATTGTCTGTAATAGAAAAAACCACCTGCGTGACAGCAGATGGTTTATACCATAAACAAAAAAGGGTCCGTCATTGACGAACCCTTTTTCTTTCGAAAAGTTGTATTTGGATTAAAGTGCTTTTGTCCATCCAGCAGTCCAATCAGATCCTGACTGTACAGCTCCGATGTAAGAAGCAGCATCAAACCATGCTCCCCATGCAGTTGGGTCACCAGCTCCAGTTGCAGTTGTTCCTACATATCCTGAAAGGAATCCAACTAAAGAACCATCAGTAGCTGAAGTGTTTCCGTTAGCTGCATCTTCGAAGTTAGCGATACCAGTTGCATCGTCACCAGCAGATGTTGTGAAAACAAATGGGTTAACATTGTCAATGATGCTGTTCATCATCGTCAATGAACCACCGTCCATGTTTCCTAAAGTTACGTCGTGCTCAACTTGAGCCCCTCTTTTTGGGAAACCAGTTACTACGAAGTTCATTAAGTTACCTTTAGTTCCTTCTCTTAATTTCAAACCTTGGTTAGAATCATCACCATCGTTAACACCAATTAAAGTAACGTTAGCAATGTTCGGGTTAGAATAAGGATCAGCTTCGTTGTTGTCTCCGTTGTTATCAGCCTCGATAGCACGGTCACCACCACCAGCGTCTTGGTTTACAACCCAGAATTGTCCATTTCCTGACCATCCGTGTGTCCAGTCAAATGAATCATCTTGGTTACCAGAAGAGATAGCATATTTCAACGATACAGTTCCACCGAAGAATTCGAATCCATCATCAGATCCTTTGTAAGCTTGTAAGTGGTGTAATGTTGTACCTGATCCACATCCATTGAATGAGAACCCGTTCAATTCGTTATCTGTACCTAAGATTTTACCAGCATACTCAACACGAACATAGCACATTGTACCAGAGTTGTCTGCAGCGTTATCTCCACCATAGGTACCTGTTCCACCTTCACCTTCAGCAGTAGCACCAGTGTTGATAGGTGCGTATCCGTTTAAGATAATTCCTCCCCAAGAACCTGGAGTTGGAGCGTCAGCGATTGGAGTAAATACGATTGGCTCAGTAGCAGTACCACAAGCTTCGATTTTACCACCTTGAGATACAGATAAGAATGGAGTAGTTCCATCGTTAGCAGCATATACAGTTGCACCTGGCTCAATTGTTAAAGTAGCTCCAGAACCAACGAATACACCACCAGAGATCATCCAGTTACCAGCAGCAGTGATCGTACGATCTGCATCAATAGTACCAGTGATTTGGTTGTACGTTTCACTTCCAACAGTTACTTCTGTATACCAAGTGTCTTCTTCGTACTCACATGTACCATCATCTTTTTTAGCTTCAGCATCATAGTTAGTTGCTAATGGATCAGTACATCCTTTTTTCTTACATGCAGGAACTACAGCTAGAAGTGCACCTGCTAAAACCATCATTTTGATAGTAGACTTTTGAATTTTCATTTCTCTTTTCTTTTTTCAGATTTGATACAAAGATGCACCCAATACTTCGGTATGCGATTACCTGCTTATTACGCTTAAGTTAATTAAACGTTAAAATGGTTTAACATTAAATTAATAAAGCAATTGCGTGCCCAATAAACCGGTATTTCCTATAAACTATCTTGTTATTCCGCCGACTCAACTTCTGCTTCAGCAATATCTGATGGCTTTTTCTTTTTCTTAGACAATGGGATATTGTAAGAAAATGACAAGCTAAAGTCAATACCTCTTTGGAAGCTTGAAACGTTTAATGTTTCTCCCGTATTTACCATGTCTTGCTGCACGATATTAATGGTTGGGTTTAAGATGTTTTTCGCTTTGAATCCGAAGCTGTAAGTATCGTTGAAAGTAATATTACTAACAAAGTTTAATGAGTTCACAGGCATTTCATATTGATCACCAATTCCGTTAGAACCAACAGAGAATAAACGTGGTCCGAAAACGTTGTATGAAACAGCAAACAATACCGATTTCTTATCGTCTTTATCACCGAAATCATTCTTATAACTCAAATCGAAGTTGATCAAGTAAGGAGATGCGCCTTCTAAAGGACGAATTGAATTCGTGTTAATTGCACCACCGTCTGTTGTGTCAATAATAACAGAAGTATACATGTAAGTAGCATTCATTGCAACACTGAACTGATTTAAGATGCTTGTATCTCTTCTTGCCGAATCACTCACCAAGAAAGCAAGGCTCTTCATCATTTCAATTTCTGCTCCAATAACGTTTGCCGATTGCGCATTTGCAAAGCTCATTAACTGTCCACTTGCTGTAGCGCGCATTGTTTGCTCAATAGGACGATCTAAATATTTATAGAAACCACCAACTGTGAACATTTCACCTGGTTTTCCATAACGCTCATAACGGAAGTCAGCATTGTAGTTTGTACCGTTATCCAATTCTGGATTTCCTTGCGCTTTCATACCTGCGAAGTACAATACATATTGGAATGGAGCAACCTCGTTAAATTTAGGGCGTGTTAATGTTTTACTCGCTACAAATCTGAATACATCTTTATCCGTAGCATTAAAACGAGTAATCAAACTTGGTAGGATGTCATTACTCATAATCATGTTCTTCTCGTATTCGGAAGGCGTTTGTTGGTTTCTGTTCTCAACACTTTGGTAACCGCTTTCGAAACGCACACCAGGGATGATGTGGAACTTATTAAAACGCATTTGAATATCAGAGTAAAATCCAGTTACTTGCTGTTGTGCTAAGTAAGATGATCCAAAGTTTACCACTTCATCAATGCTGAACTGGCCTAACTCATGACGATCAGAATTTAAGAAGTCATTCATATTATAAATGTCAACATTGTTTCCAACCTCATCCGCTAAACTGTTCAGGATGTAGTTGTATTGTTTGTAATCAAATGCTCTTCTTTTCGATTTATAGTCAGCACCAACTTTTAAGATGATTTTCTCTGCAGGCAAACTGTCTTTTTGGTAATCATTCCAAACCTCACCATACTTTAAGACATAGCTTGCGTTGAATTTACCAGCAATTTCATTTTCCTCAAGACCGCTGTAGAAAATATGGTTTTCGTTTCGATCGATGAAGTTGAATGCATATTGATCCGTTGCGTCTTTATTATCGTCATCATAAAAAGCAACAAACTGACGTCTGTCTGGCTCAGTGCTTCCAGTAATGCTGTATGATCCTCTCCAGTCAATCGTTAAACGAGAGAAAGATGAATCTTCAGCATAAGGTAAGAATTGGTGCGTACCTATCAATTGGTTAACAGAGATATAGTTTTGTTGATAGGTGATACGTCTCGAATAAACATTTCTTGGGTAATCAAAATGGTAACCCCATGTTTCTCTTGTTTCATCACTCGAGTTATTGACGAACAATGAGTTGAAAGAGATATTGTTTTTAGGGTTCAGTCGGAAATACAGATTAAATAGTCCCGTTGTTGCCGTTTCTCTTCTATACTTGTCAAATTCGTAGTTCAAACGATCTTCACTTTGTGCATTGATGATTTTAATCTGTCCGTTTTCATAACGATAGCTGTGATCGTGCGACAATAAAGTTAGGAATCCAATACCCTTAGATTTGTCCCCGTCCGACTTTGTAGTCGGAAAGAAATTACCAGCAGTAATAGAAAAGCTTGAATTTGGTAATGCTTGTGTTAAACGTGTACCAAAATTATCGTTAAAACCAGTTGGATTTCCTTCTTGCGAACGATAGATCGAGTTTGGATAAATGGAATTGACAGAAGGGTAAGCTCCCGCTTGAGAATTCTGAATTACGTAATCCGGAATTTGACGCGTTCCGTCATCAAAACCAAAATAATCGTATTGGCCACCTTCGTAAGTTCTGAAATCATTAAATGTTGTTTGCGTATTGTATCCAGCACCAATTCCAATTTTTAAAGTCGGATCACTGTAGAAGCTTCTTGTGGTTACGTTAAAAGCACCACCTGAAAAATCACCATACAATTCTGAGGACATTACCTTACTTACTTCAATTGAACTAACAATGTCAGTAGGGAAGATGCTTAAAGGAGCAACGCGAAAATCTGGGTGTGGAGAAGGAATCGGTAATCCATTCATGTAAGCCACGTTGTATCGATCGCCCAAACCACGAACGTAAAGTGAAGAACCAACAGTAGACATACCTGTCATTGTTTTTGCAGCACCTCCTAAATCACTCTGGCCCGTTTTTTCAATCATTTTACGTGATTTTTGTGTCGTCACTTTCGTGTCGTTTTTAACGTCTTCAACAACCGCTATTTCCGATTTTCCGTCATCAAGTTTTCTTTCAGCCATAATAATAACTTCTTCAAGCTGACCTTCACTCTGCATGACTTCTTTATAATCAATTGTTTCACCAGCAATCACATCAAATACCACAGTATCTGATTTGAGCTGTAAGGTCTGGTTAGAAAAAATCAAGACGTTCTCTCCCGCAGGTAAATCAAGACTGAACCCACCGAAAAAGTCGGTTTTCATTTTTGGTGTAGCCTTACCATTTTTTAAGATGGAAACGGTAGTCAATGGAACAACTTCTTCACCATCCCCAAGATCTTGGTATACAATACCCTTAACTGTTCCTGTTTGACCAAACGATTGGAACGCAAGAAGGCATCCGATCATTAGTAACAAAACATTGACTTTCTTCATTGTCATTTATACTTAAAATTCACCGCAAAGGTATGGCGTCAAGTGGTATTTGAAGTTGACTCAATGTTATTAATACATTAACATGAGTTAACATTGTATTAACACTGAGGCTATTTTACTTTAATGCATTGTTAACTGCGAGTTAACTCCTTAAGGAAATCTGTAGCATACTTTTGTCAAAAACAGAACTTGTGGATCATAAAGTATTGGTCGTAGATGACGAAAAAGATATCTTAAGATTATTGGAATATAACCTTGAAAAAGAAGGTTTGCAGGTATATACGGCGGCAAATGGAATGGACGCTATTGAAATGGCAAAAAAAGTACAACCTCATTTGATTTTATTGGATGTTATGCTGCCCGATATCGACGGTATCGAAGTCTGCGAGCGCTTGCGCAAACAAGGACAATTTTCGGAGACTTTTATTTTGTTTTTATCAGCGCGAGGTGAAGATTATTCTCAAGTAGCAGGTTACCGAGCTGGAGGAGATGATTATATCGTGAAGCCCATTCGAATGAAAGTTTTGATTCATAAAATCAAAGCTTTGTTGGAGCGCATTCAGGAGAAAGTTGTTGCGGAAGGAGACGAAACCAACGTTCAATTGGATATTGAACGTTATTCGATCAAGAAAAACGGCGAGGAGTGTATCATTCCTAAAAAGGAATTTGAATTATTGTCTTACCTCATGAGCTCTCCGGATAAAGTATTTCGACGCGATGAAATACTTAATAATGTTTGGGGCCATTCACATATAAATGACCGCACAATAGACGTGCACGTCCGTAAACTGAGAGAACGTTTCGGTTCGAGTATCATTCGCACAGTAAAGGGTGTTGGTTACCGTTACATGGGCTAAAACTTATCGTAGAATTACCAATTTCTGTGTAACAGCTTGGTTGTCCTTATCTGTAATTTGAACAAAATAGTGACCTGCCTCTAACTGGTCAGTTCCAATAATTGATTCAAATTGATTGGATTGGTACACAACCCTACCTAATTCATCCCTAATCATAATAGAAGCCACCTCTGTTGGATTTTCGACAAGAATTTGAACCTGCTCATTCGCAGGGTTCGGATATATTTTAAATGTAAATCCTTCATCCTCGGTAATTCCTGATTGTCCCCCATCCGAGACGACAGAAAAATCATCAAAATAGAATCCATCCATTTGCAAACCTCCGTCGGTAATTAATAAGAATTTGAATCTAACATTGTCTTCATCAATATAATCAGTCAGGTCGACTTCTTCTAATACCCAATCAGCCTGCATGCCTTCATATAGCGGTTCATCGACATCTTGTGGCGCAACACCTAAAACTGTATAGTTTCCGCAAAGAGGCGTCCATGTTGCTCCATCGTTTGTGCTAGCCATAAACTCAACATAATCATAATCACTTTCTATTTCCCATTTTGCTCGGAAGTTCACATAGGCATATGACGCACCTTCGAAAGAAAAAGCTTCATCTAGCTCAATTTCTTTTTCAACATTATTTCCGTAGGTATCATCATATGGACTGTCCGTAATACAGTTGGAAGGCGAATAAAACGTTTCGTCTGTCAAATCCCAATCCCCTGACCAATGGAATAAATCATCACAATCATCCGAGAAAACAACAAAACCTTCACCATAGCTTTTGACAATTGTATCATGTTTTATCCAAGTGCCATTGTCAGTGTGAATAACATATTTAATCTCGTCTCCAAAAACTAAATCACCGTCAATTTCATAAGCTATAGAATCTTCTTCTGTCTCCATTAAGGCTAGTGTATGCACATTTGCATCTCCTGTAATTGTAATTCCGGATACACCTGTCATAGAAACGGTCAAATCTCCATCTTTTAAACCTAATCTGTTTATTGAATAGTTTAAATAACCCATGCTTGCGCTAAGTCGGTTGTCTTCTAAATCAGCTGTAACGCCATAAACATGTGCTAAATGAGACATTACAAGGTTTGAGAACAACATCTCTTTACATGTGGGAATGATCGCCGAACTTGGGGGCCAAAATGCATCGCCAACTTCAGGTGTTACAGCAAAAATTTCTGGTTTTACATCTAAATCATCTACATACATCCAGTCATCCGAATCACCTGCTGCTGGGTATAATTCTGTTGATTTTTGACCGATATAACCATTATGGACAGACATGTGATTGGTATAGGCTTGGAAATAGTCGTGATCCTCTGCAAATTCTTCATACGCCCAACCAATTGGGAATAATAATAAGTCACCATGTGAATGGGAGTTGAACGCAAATTTAAAATCATGATTTTCACACATCCATTTGATTGCTTGTGTTTCTGGCTCAGAGAACTCAGAAACTCCCGCGTAGGTGTCTCCATCCTCGAAAGGTGAAGTGCCGGATTCGTTCCAGTGATAAGCATAGTTTCTATTCAGGTCAACGCCAACATTGTCAACCCCTATGTCTGGATTTCTGTTTTTTCGGTGCATTCCACCACCGCCAGGATTAGTGGTATGATTGTATTTGTAACCATCAGGATTAATCATCGGAACAAAATACATTTCGGTATTGTCTACCAAATAGGTTACTTCTTCATCAGTCCCATAGTTCTCTAAAAGGTACCACATGTAGAAGATTGTCTGAGACAAACTCATAGGCTCTCTGGCGTGATGAATAGCGGTGTACAATACTTCTTCTTCAGCGTCCTCATCAATATCTGCATTATCTGAAATACGAACCCAATGAATCGGTCGTCCTTCCCATGTTTCAAAATCATGAATACCTGCTTTTTCTGTGATCAATTCAGGATAAGCTGCACGCATAGCATCCAGTTCTGCTAAATATTCCTCATAGGTGTAATAACCACCCATGTCGCCCAATGAGAAGTTCTCAGGTGTAGTTGGGTTATAACCACTATCACCACCGCCATCACAATCAGAACGATCTGTCTTTTCTATAGGATCATTAATGTGTTCAGCATAATAAGAAGCTACGTCCTCAATTAGGATGTCGTATGCAATACCTTGCTCATCCAGTATTTCAATTTCTCTTTCAGAAAGATCAACCTCGCACCAATGGTTTAATTTATGTTTTCCATGATCCAGTGTAACTCCTAGATTTGCTAATTCGTTTAATTCAACGTTGGTAGCGTAGATTTTAACCTTAGAATAAAGGTATTGTGCATTAGCATATAAGCCGCCAATCAAGAGCAGGCAAAAGAGGACTAATTTTTTCATGGTTTCGTTTTTTGTACTGTTTAAATTTACAAATATTTAAGCAGTTTCCCCCTGTTCAATTGCTTATTAGGCAGGATATAGGCGATTTTCAATTAAAAAAGCATGATTGATTCAAGGGAGTTCATTATATTTACACCAGAAAAATAAATGTTATGGCATCATCAGAAAATTCAAACAGACCTTATTTCGACGATTCAACATCTATCTTGGTTCCTATTTACGTAGTGGTTGCACTCATTACGATTTTCGGGATTCTATTTTTCGGATAGTAGGTACCTCATATAAAAAATTAATGGCTCATAGGCAAAACTGCTTTTGAGCCATTTTTTATTATCTTGGTCTTATGCCGTTTAATTCCCTTTTTTCATGGATTATTAAAAAGCGAATTCATCAAATTGATTTGTTTAAAAAGTATCCGCTTGAGGTGCAAGAGGAAGTGTTGATGCATTTGATATCAAGAGGGAAAAACACGGAGTGGGGCAGCGCTTATAACTTCGAGGCAATTCAGTCTTATGTAGATTTTAATAAAAGGGTTCCACTGACTGATTATGAAACCATAGAGCCGTATGTTCAACGACTGTTGCAAAACGAACAAAACCTCCTTTGGGATGCGGACATAAAATGGTTTGCCAAATCGTCGGGAACAGTAAGTTCGAAAAGTAAATTTATTCCTGTATCAAAGGAGTCATTGGAAGAGTGCCATTATAAGGGAGGAAAAGATTTATTGAGTTTATATTATAATCAAATCCCTGACCGAAAACTTTATAAAGGCAAACATCTTATACTAGGAGGGAGTGCGGAGATTAATTACTTCAATTCTGACTCCTATTTTGGTGATTTGTCTGCCATTATTTTAAAGAATATGCCTTGGTGGGCAGAGATTCGTCGGACACCAGCAAAAGAAATTGCTTTAATGAGTGAGTGGGAAGAGAAAATTGAAAAATTAGCTCATTCAACCATAGAAGAGGATATTTATATTCTGGCTGGTGTGCCAAGTTGGACATTGGTTTTGTGTAATCGAATACTCGAAATCACAGGGAAAACACATTTGCGCGAAGTGTGGCCCAACCTAGAATTGTTTATGCATGGCGGTGTAAATTTTGAACCTTATCGCGAACAGTTTAGGAAGATTATTCCTTTTGATGACATGAATTATGTGGAGACCTATAATGCCTCAGAAGGTTTTTTTGGAATTCAAGATGATTTTTCGAAGAATGAACTTTTACTCATGTTGGATTATGGAATTTTCTTTGAATTTATTCCAATGGATGAATTTGAAGGTGTGAATTCTAAAAAAGTCATTTGCTTAAAAGAGGTGGAAGTAGGAGTGAACTATGCACTCGTTATATCTACCAATGCTGGTTTATGGCGTTATATTATTGGAGATACGGTTCGGTTTACCAGTAAGACCCCTTATCGATTCAAAATAACCGGTAGAACGAAGAGTTTTATCAATGCATTTGGTGAGGAAGTTGTTGTAGAAAATACAGAACAAGCGATTCGAGCGGCTTGTCGTGCCACGAATGCTGAAATTGCTGATTATACAGCTGGACCAATTTTCATGGAAGACAAGAAAAAAGGCGGGCATGAATGGTTGATTGAATTTAAGAAAGAGCCGGATCAAATGAATAATTTTATTCAGATTTTGGATGACACATTAAAATCAGTTAATACGGATTACGAAGCAAAACGAAGTAGTGATCTATCATTGGGACCTCCAAAAATCAAAGTTGCACCGAAAGGATTGTTTGAGAAATGGTTAAAATCGAAAGATAAATTAGGAGGTCAGCATAAAGTTCCACGTCTAAACAATAATCGAAAGATGTTGGATGAGCTTTATGATTTGCTATCTGGACGATGATTAGTGTCTTAAAGCCTTAAAAACTAATCCTAGTCCACCGACAATTCCTGCAAATGGTAACGCAGCGATGAAACCTATTTTCCACAAAAAGATGGTGAACATAATACCTGCGCCAATCAGAATCAATCCAATTCCAAATTGAAATTCGCGTGCGTATTTAAATGGATTCTTCTTTTGATGCTTGGTGCGTTCATGCACCAGCGACTGAGCCGTAATCGAAACATCAGCTGCTGAAAACTTGTGTACGTTTCTGAGCTCATTTTTAATGGCCATCAAATCCATTTCGCCAGAAACTAAAAACGGCAAATAATACGTGACAGCCGCAGCTGGCGTATTAATTGCCGTAAATTTATTATCTAAAAGTGAGTTGTCGCTCAACGATTAAAAGTCTAATCCTTCCAATTCTTCTTCACCCATGCCATTGAATAGCTCATATAATTCTAGGTAAAGTAAGAATGTTTCAGCTCTATAAACTTTAGATTTTGTTGTAGAGTTATTGTCGCCGTAGATCGTTACTTCTTCAGGCATTTCTTCGTCAAGGTTATAATCCCAATCCGAAGCAACTAATAAAGCACCAGGAATAACATCAGCGTCAACTTCCTCGTAAGTTTTACCATTATAAGTGAAACTTTCATTAGTTGTATACAACTCAGGATTTTCACTAACGATGTACATTACATTTTCTCTAATATAATCTTGTTTAGTAAGGTTAAGATTATATGAATAACTATCGCTTGTGATTTCAAAATCTTCATCCACAAAAACTGAATCCAAAGCACTAGTTGCTTTTACATGATACTTACCTTCTTTCAACTCAATTGATTCTGTACCGTATCCTGAAATTTCATATTCCATAGCGCTATCACCTTCTGCTGTAATCATTACAATTGCCGAAGTGTCTAGCCCGTTGTCAATTAAAACATCATAAGTCGATTCAAAGAGATCAAAGCTATCGTCTGATGATCCTCCACCACATCCTACGAGTATAAGGGCTACTAGCCCAAAAAATAAATAAACTGTCTTTTTCATTAATGTTAATTTAAAAATGAGTCTTAATTAGGGAGACTCTTCAATGTGACGAAGGTAAGTTTATTTTTTTGAATACGAATGAGAAATCACTTTTTCAAGAAACCTTGCCCATGTTTAAGGATCAGAAAAACAGAACCGAGCAGAATGATCCAAGGCAAGAATTTTCGAACCGGACTCAAGTACGTTGTTATTTGACTGTTGTTCCAAATGGTCAAAATAGAAACAACACCAGCAACGAGTGCAAAGAGTAAAAAGAAAATTGCAACGCCCTTTGATTGGGTAATTTTAGTTAACGCGCTCTCCTGATTCTTTACAAGCTCAAATTCTTTGTCTTGAATGCTTTCGATAATCAATTGAAATTCTTCAGTCGAGAATTTATGTTTTTCTCGTAATTCAGATTTGATTTCAGTCAGACTCATTTCCCCATTTACTTTCTTTTGAGCATAGGACAATATGATTTCTTCAACTGAAGACATGGATCGGGTTATTTAATGTCAATGGTTTGCAATACGGCATCAACTTCGCGGATATATTCTCGTTTATCAAATTTTGGGGCATAGATATAACCACATACCGTAACAATTTCATTTCGCGATTCATTCAAAATAGAATATTGAACAAAGGGGCCGCCACCACCAACAAAAACTTCGCCATCATAAATCCAAAGTCCTCTGATTTCAGCCGCCTGATGGCCATTGTAATCAAACACTTTTCCTTCTGGCTCATAATATTCAGAGTACTCAGTTCCCATATAAGTTCCCTCAACTTCTCCGGGTAAGTTTTTCTTTAGGGTAGAGTCGCGATGATTAAGCATAGCAGCCAAGGTCATTTGATTTGAGTCCGGTATAACAGGCGTTTTCCACATCAAGAATCCTTGCTGAATCCAGTAAGTTCCTTTTTTGATACCTGTTGCTTCATTTCCTTGCAATGTGCGCGAGCGATCTCGTTTAGCAAAAAAGAATGTGTCAGATGAAATTTTAATTTTTGCACCGGAAGGAATCGCAATGGAAAGTCCGAACTCTTTTTCCGCGAACTCATTTGCTCTTTTATTGAAGTCGTTTTTATAGGCACCTATGAGCTGATTCGTTTCAAAATCATTAAAGCGCTGGATGACCTCATTCATTCTGTTTTGTACGAAAGCCAACATCCGATTCGGGTCAGAATCCTTGATTATTAAAAAGAGTTGATTCTTGGCATAATAATCCATACGCTCAATCATAGCCGTTTCAGCATAGGTTGAATCATCATCAATGATAAATTTAATGATGCTTCGCCCCATTTGATTCATGTGATTGAATTCAGACGGCTTTTTCCAGTAATATGAAAAAATCGGTTCTTTTCTGAGGTATGGCCCAGGCGCGCGTTGCGAAAGTTGCGCCTGAACGGTATCACCCATAGGGCCGTTCCAAAGGCTTTCTTCCATTAAGATTAATACTCTACCACGTTCACCACTTGATTCGGGTAAAAAGGCATTGTCAGGTATATCGCCATCACAAGAAAAAAGCGAAAACAATAGAATTGAAACAAAGAAATAGCGCATCATGGGATAGGTTTTAGTTACAACCGTTTGATTTTTATTTTATCTCCGGGTTGCATTCGTTTGGGATCAATATCCTTATTTAACGCTTGAATTGTCGCAAAAGGTATGCCAAATTTTTGACTCACTGTCCAGAGGCTTTCTCCCGATTTTAAGGTATAGTATTCATAGTTTCCATCTGAAGTTGTTTTCTTGGATGAAGAACTACTGCTGCTTGATGAACTGCTGCTTCTGCTTGCGCTTGAATTCGACGTTTCACCTTCAATATATTTCCGCTCGACAAGCATAATTGTTAACCGTTGGCCTGGATAGATCACATTATTTCTCAGGCCATTCCAACCACGAATATCACTAGGTGTAACGTCGTAGAGTTCAGCAATTTGAATCATTGTTTCACCTTCTTTGACGATGTGTCTTTTTTTCTTCTCTAACGCTACGAAACTTACTCCGATAGAATCCAGATATTTATCATAAGCATAGAGACTGTCTTCAATAACTAAAAAAGTATCAATGAGTTCAACCGGTAGATAAATACATTTACCGTCCTCTGTTTTTGGAACAATATCCGTCTTGTAGATCGGGTTGAAATATTTGAAATCTTCGCTATTCAAGCCAATTAAAGTGTCCAAATGAGAAATACGAATGCTTTCGCTCAAACATACGGTGTCCAGTTCATGTAAATATACCTTAGCCTCTTTTGGTACGATGTTGTGATCGGCATAATAAGTCATCATGTATAACATCGAAATAAAATTAGGCACGTACATTTGTGTTTCTCGCGGCAGATATGGCCTTAACTTCCAATAATTCATTTGTCCACCAGATCGGCGTATAGCTTTATTGACATTCCCCGGACCTGCATTATAGGCTGCCAAAGCGATGCTCCAATCTCCATACAAACCATAGAGATATTTCAAATAACGACATGCCGCATCGGTTGCCATAACGGGATCCATCCGTTCATCCACAAATGAATCATTTTGCAAACCAAACATTCGCCCAGTGCGATACATGAACTGCCATAAACCTACAGCACCTGCCCGCGATTTAACGTTGGGGCGTAAACCACTTTCAATGACCGATAAATATTTCAGCTCCATAGGAATGTTGTACTTGTCTAAATGCTCTTCATACATTGGAAAAAACAATTTCGATCGGCCGATACACACTGCGGTAAAGGTGCGGCGATTTTTTGCGAAATATTTAACTGTTTTGAGCAGGTCATCATTGATTTCAATTTCAATAATTGTTTTCTCGTTCAGTTCATTTAGTCTAGCGATAAAAACGGAGTCAGAGAATTGCGGCTTACTGTCTTCTTCGTAACCCAGTGAATCTATTATAGCATAAGCCCGTTCTTTTCCCCACGTTTCGGAATAGTATTCGAACAATGAATTTTCAACCACATTTAAAAAACGTTGGTAGGTATATGAAGTGTCTACTTTAGGTTTTACCTTGATTGAAATTGAAGAGTAGACCTCAACTTTTTGAACGAGCGTATCCTGTGAAGAGCCAAATATAGGCGCAAGCATAAGCAAGAACAAAATGATGCACTTCTTCATTTTACAATTATTCAATTATTAATTAGACCACTCATTCATTAGGTATTTTGAGAAAGCCAAAAGTGGTTCTTCTTCAAAATGATTACCCATGAGCTGTAATCCATAAGGGAGCCCGTTTGAGTGAATACCTAACGGTAAAGATATTGCCGGGTTACCAGCTAAATTAGCTTGAACGGTAAAAATATCCTGTAAATACATCGTAATTGGGTCGTCAACATTTTTCCCAATTTCAAATGGTGTCATAGGTGTGGTTGGCATTAATAAGAAATCGTATTCGCTTAATAATTCGTTTGTTTTATCCTGGATTACGCGTCTTACTTTTTGACCTTTAGTGTAGTAAGCATCATAATAACCATGGGACAGAACAAACGTCCCTAGCATTATACGTCTTTTTACCTCTTCTCCAAATCCTTCTGATCGTGATTTCTTATACGTGTTTTCTACCCCCTGCACATTTTCTGCTTGGTAGCCATAATGAACGCCATCGTATCGAGCTAGATTTGATGATGCCTCAGCAGTTGTAAGGACATAATAAGTGGGAACCATTTGATCGAGGAAAGGAAAAGAGACAGGTTCAACGATATGCCCCATAGCTTTTAGTTCCTCAATTCTTTTTAATGTTCCAGCTTTGATTTCTGGGTCGATACCTTCTCGCTCAATGCAATCCGTTATATAACCGATTTTTAATTGTTTTTCTGCATCAAATTTCAGGTCGTAATGTTCGGCATCGGATTGATGAAGCGTACTGTCGTACTCATCTTTACCGCTTATGATTTCCGTTACTATAGCTGCATCTTCCACTGTATTTGATATCGGTCCAATTTGATCGAATGACGATGCATACGCTAACAAACCGTGACGCGACACGCGTCCATAAGTAGGTTTAAAGCCGACAGTACCAGTGAAGGAAGCAGGTTGTCTGATGGAACCACCTGTGTCGCTTCCTAAAGCAACCGTACAAAGATTTGCCGCTACTGCAGCAACAGAACCTCCTGACGATCCACCCGGCACCATCTTTTCGTTGAGCGGATTTAATACCGGGCCAAACGCCGAATTTTCATTCGAACTTCCCATAGCGAACTCATCACAGTTCAAACGCCCAATTATAATGGCATCTTCATCCAGCAATCGTTCTACTACTGTGGCGCTGTATAGTGATTCAAACCCTTCCAAGATTTTTGATGCGGCAGAAACGCGATGACCTTTATAGGCCATATTGTCCTTTAAACCAATGATCATGCCCGCCAAACGACCGGCATTTCCTTTGGCTCTTTTCTCGTCAATTAGGCGTGCTTTTTCAATAGCCTCTTCATCGAAGACCTCCAAAAAAGCATTAAGATGTTTATTGTTTTCAATTCGTTCGAGATAAGCACGGGTAATCGATTCAACCGATTCGCCATGCTCAAGAGCAGATGTAATTTCTGCAAACGATTTGTACATAGTCTATAGGGTGATTAGTCTTCCGATTTATCTTTAGAATCTTCAATTTTGCCTTCTCCCGTTCCGTTCATCTCATCCTTGAAGCCCTTGATTCCTTTACCCATACCTTTCATTAATTCTGGTAATTTTTTACCACCAAAAAGTAATAAAATAGCTAGAACGATCAAGGCAATTTGCCAGGGTCCCATCCATCCGGCATATACTACATTTTCCATTTTTCCTCGTTTAAAAACTAGCGCAAAGTTACGAATTTATAAGAGATTAGAACGTTCATTGAAAAAATTGTTCATTCGCTTCTCAAACCAAGCATTATTAATCCCACATTAATCTGTATTTTTACAGGATCAAATCACAGTCAATCATGAAATATATCAAGAATTATATCGGTGGAAAATTAGTTGATCCTCAATCTGGTAAGCACATTGATAATGTTGATCCTTCGAGAGGTCAAGTTTACGCTATGATTCCAGATTCAGACAAAGCGGATATTGATGCTGCTGTGGCTGCCGCGGAAGCTGCTTATCCTACTTGGTCAGGGATGTCAAAGTCAGAACGCTCAGATATCATGATTAAGGTTGCTGATTTGATAGAGGCTCGAATGGACGAATTCGCCGCTGCTGAGTCATTGGATAATGGAAAACCGGTTTCATTGGCAACGCATGTTGATATTCCGAGGGCGGTAAGTAATTTCAAATTTTTTGCAACGGCGATCTTACATTTTGCAGCAGAGTCGCATCACATGGAAAACTTGGGAATCAATTATACCCTAAGAAAGCCAATTGGAGTAGTTGGATGCATCTCACCTTGGAACTTACCGCTGTACTTGTTTACATGGAAAATAGCGCCGGCATTAGCTGCAGGGAACTGCGTGGTAGCAAAGCCTTCTGAGATTACTCCAATGACAGCCTATATGTTATCTGAAATCTGCATTGAAGCGGGTATGCCAGCTGGAGTTCTAAATATTGTTCACGGACTTGGGCATAAAGTTGGTGATGCGATTAATAGAGATCCAAAAATCAAGGCTATTTCATTTACAGGTGGAACGAAGACAGGTGAGACGATTGCAAAAATTGCAGCACCAATGTTCAAAAAACTATCTTTAGAATTGGGCGGAAAAAATCCGAATATCATTTTTGCCGACTGTGATTTTAAACAGGCACTTTCTACAACGCTAAGATCTTCATTTACAAACCAAGGACAAATCTGTTTATGTGGTTCAAGAATCTTTATCGAGCGGCCGATATATGAGAAATTTAGAGATGCTTTTGTAGAACGCGTGTCGCAAACCAAAGTATCCTATCCAACTGATCCAGAGGCAAAGTTAGGTGCACTGGTTTCAAAACCACACCTAGAGAAAGTGATCTCATACATCGAATTGGCAAAAGAAGAAGGCGGTACCATTTTGACAGGAGGGGAGCAAGTTCATTTAGATGGTGAATACAAGGATGGTTTCTACCTAAGACCTACAGTAATTGAGGGCTTGGCTTTTGACTGTAGAACGAACCAAGAGGAAATATTCGGTCCGGTTGTGACGATTACACCTTTTGATTCTGAAGAAGAAGTTTTAGCCATGGCAAATTCAACCGAGTATGGCCTTTCTGCAACAGTTTGGACAGAAAATTTGACACGTGCACACCGTGTTGCTGATCAATTACAAAGCGGAATTGTTTGGGTGAATTCATGGTTGGTTAGAGACCTTAGAACACCATTTGGCGGCGTGAAAAATTCGGGAGTTGGTCGAGAAGGTGGTTTCGAAGCTTTGCGATTTTTTACAGAGCCGAAGAACGTCTTTATAAAGACACAATAGTCTCAATAACCGCTAAGATCTTTTCAGCGTTGCGTTGATTGTCATAATTCAAGGCAAATCGTTCGTCGCGTTCTTTTTTATCCTTTGTTGTGAAGTGTGTCTCCATTAATCGATCGAGAAGTGAGTTAATATCCGCCGGGGTATCTGCAACATGGCATAGATCGCTAAAGATGCCGGCATCATCCATAAACGAATTGATGACGACGTGTCTCCCAGCCTCAAGCGCATGTAGCAACTTTAGTTTGATGCCGGTTTGCTGAAAAGTAAGCAATAAATTGATGTGAGAATTTACAATGAGACTACTCATTGTTTCTTGAGATGGCGAATCAATGATTTCTAAATTTTCAACCGATGTTGCCATTTCCTTTAGTTGAGCTGATGGGGATAATCCAGCAATGATGAATTGATGTGGACTAAATGGCGCAATTTTTTCAATGATGAATTTAGCGGCGTGCTCATTTTCTTTCACCGATAAATTTCCTTGAAAAAGCACTTGATGAAGTGTTTGGTTGGTATCTATTTCCGTTATGTTTTCACTACTAAAAAAAGGTGGGACATGGTATGTTTTTCCATATTGTTCGAAATGCGGGATGTCCATTTTTGCAACCGATAGAATCGCATCCACACCTTTTAATTGCTTCTCAAATTTTTGCAAGCGATTGGCTTCCAATTTGAGGTATTGCTTTTTTGCAAAACTTGTCTCCCATTTTGCCAAACCATCATAATAAGCATGTTCGATATTGTTAGCTCTGAAAATCCGCACGCGTTTTTGAATTTCGGGATGATTCAGATAGGCGCAGGTTTGAATGCCATCAAAGAGAATAGGATAGTTATCAGCCAATAACCTTCTTAATAAATCATTATTTGTCCGACTTAAAACGACATAAGGAAGGTTTGAAAAAAGAAATTGCACCAAGTTCTTCTTTCTTGGGTAATAATAGATCTCCTCGCAATATTGCGCTAACAATTCGGTTGGAGGGTTTTTGCCCTCATAATAGAAGCAATGATAAATAATTTTACCTCCGGCTGCATGTAAATGTTTGAGCTTGTAAAAAACATCTACAATACCACCATAATTTGGAGGATAAGGTACATCAAAAGCGATTATGTGAAAAGGGGTGCTCACGAATAGATTCGTTTTAGTGTCTTTTTCTCATTAGCCCATGTCAAGGTTGCGGCGGCAGTTTTAGTATTTGCAATGAATGAATCAGATAATGCCGTGTTGTCAACGATCATCTTAATTTTCCGAGCAATTTCCTTTGGCTCGTGTGAATCAATGACCAAACCAACCTCATATTTTTCAACTACATGTTTTACTTCAGGTAAGTTGGAAACTAAAACCGGAATGCCCGCATGGATATAATCGAATATTTTATTCGGTAATGAGAAGCGATAATTGATATTCGTATCCTTATCCAATGAAACGCCTAAGTCAGAAACCAATGTAAATTGCATCAGTTCTTCATACGGTCGTTTACCAAAGAAATATACCTTTTCAGATAATTTATTTTCACTTACTAAATTCTTAAGTTGAGGAATGACATCACCATCTCCAACAAATATCAGAATAGCGTTATCAACCAGCTGAATAGCCTCTATCAATTCTTCAGCTCCTCGCTCTATATTTATTCCCGCACCTTGCAGAACAACTACCTTTTTATCCTCCGGTAATCCCAATTCCAATCGTGATTTACCTTCGGGTAGCCCCTTAAAATCAGATATATTTCTGACTACAAAAACTTCACGCTCATATTCCTTTCGATAGATATCTGCGATGGATTCATTTACCGTATACATAACATCTACCTTTGGAACGGTTCTTTTTTCAATTGCTCTCCAAAACTTCTGAATTCGAGGTCTTTCAACCAATTCTGGAACACCACAATAATATTCATGAGAATCATAAATAAGCCGACATTTTTTCTTGAATTTACGCGCGCAATGATTGGCATATAGCGTGTCAAGATCATTAGCCAACAACAAATCAGCTTTATTGAAGAGCAAGAAGAAAAATAGGCGCAGGTTATAATTGGCGTAGAAAAGTACTCCTTTGTTAAACCAAAGTTTGAATCTTTTTGTGCGGTAGGGCCTATCGTTTATCGGTTGACTGTTTTTGAGCAATCGGCCAACCAACGTTATATCATAACCTTCTTCTACCAAAAAGTCGCACACCTTTCTTACCCGTTGATCGGTAAAAAGGTCGTTCGTGACAGATACAATCGCTTTCTTCTTGGTCATTGCGCAAAATTAACAAAACGAATCATTCTGCATTTTCGTTTATTGTGCTAAAATAACCGCTCGTCAAAGAAGGAAACATTTATCCGATAAACTTCCTTACTTTTGACAGATAAACCTAAACTTCAATGTTATGAATATGACTTTTTGGAAAACATTCTGGGCAAGCTTCCTTGCAAGCGTTGTTTCAGGAATTGTTGTCGTTGTAATTTTCTTTGTTATCCTGGGTGCGATGATTTCAGGATTCGGAGACATGTTCGAATCCAAGAAGATAAAAGTAGAAGATAATACTGTTCTTCACATGACTTTGAATGGAATGCTTGGTGATTATACCTATGCTAATTTCGACCCTGCAAGCTTTCAAATGGTAAAACAGTTTGGACTCAATGATATATTACAAGGCTTGGAAATTGCAAAAAATGATGATAAGATAAAGGGAATCTTTTTGGATTGTTATGGAGTAAATGCGGGTATGGCAACCATCAAGGAGGTTCGTGATGCTCTTGTTGACTTCCGTTCATCAGGAAAATTCATAGTTGCTTATAATGAGAATTACAGTAAATCTGGTTACTACTTGGCTAGCGCGGCAGATGAGGTATATACCTTTCCGAGTGGCATGATTGAGTTTTTAGGTTTAGGAGCCGAATTGATGTTTTTGAAAGGTACCTTGGAAAAGTTGGACGTTGAGATGCAAGTCATCAGAGGTTCAAACAATAAATTCAAAAGTGCAGTAGAGCCGCTATTGTATGAGCAAATGAGTGAAGCCAATCGTGAGCAAACAATGAAATATTTAAACGCTTTATGGTCTGAAATGACAAAAGCTGTAAGCAAAAGCAGAGGAATTTCTGAAGACAAACTGAATCAGATGGCGGACAGCGTTTGGGTGCGTGATGGCGATGATGCTGTAAACTATGGATTAGTGGATGCAGCCGTTTATTATGACAGTGTTTACGCACGCTTGGAGACATTGAGTGAAACAGAAGAGGGTGAGGAAGTTCAACTATTGTCTTTTCAGAAATACGCCTTAAAGAAATCCAAGGAAGAACGAAAATTGAATTTACTCGAGAAGAAAAACATAGCAGTAGTATTTGCTGAAGGAGAAATTGTTGATGGTAATGGAGCTCCCAATCAAATAGGAGGTGAAAGCTTGTCCGCAGAATTACGCAAAATCAGAAAAGATGAAGATATAAAAGCAGTGGTGCTGAGAGTTAACTCACCAGGAGGAAGCGCCTTGGCCAGTGATGTGATTTGGAGAGAAGTCGATTTAATATCAAAAGCGGGTAAACCTGTAATTGTATCCATGGGTGATTATGCAGCGTCAGGGGGATATTATATCTCATGCGCCGCTGATCGCATTTTTGCACAACCGAATACCTTAACAGGATCAATTGGCGTATTTGGTATCATTCCGTACACAGGAGATATGTTTAAGAACAAATTGGGAATTACGTTTGATCGTGTTCAAACAAACGAGCACAGTGTGATGTCCCTCAACAAGAAATTGACAGAAGAAGAGTATAAGATTATCCAAGAAGGGGTAGACGATATTTATGATGATTTTTTATCTCGAGTTGCAGGTGGAAGAGGAATGACAAAAGCGGATGTGGACAGCATTGGGCAAGGACGTGTTTGGGCCGGAGCTGATGCACTAAAAATAGGCTTAGTGGATGAGCTAGGAGGATTAAATGATGCCATAGCCTATGCTGCAGAATCGGCGGGGATTTCAGAAGATTCTATTCAAATAACGTATCTGCCAAAGCCAAAAAATGAGGAATTATTTGAGTTGTTGGATGCAATAGAGGAAAATGATTTGCAAGCAACTATGCCGAAATCAGAAATAGAATCTCAACTACTTGAGATATACGGATTCGCAAGAACGATTGGAGAACGAAACACCTATCAGGCGCGTTTGCCATATATGCTTTGGGTACGCTAATTATTTGTCCTCGAAATAGTCAGGATCTTTTTTCTTGATTTCCTTCAGATAACCCTTGATGCGTTGTTCGTGGTCTTTTTTTACAACCATTAGAATGTCGTGTGCCTCAACAACGATATAATCATCAAGTCCCTGTAATAAGGCCATTTTCCCTTTGGGAAGGTTAACAATGCAGTTTTCACTTTCAAATAAATGTACATGATCCCCGATTACAGCATTTCCTTCAACGTCGGTCTCTAGATGAGTGTAAAGCGACCCCCAAGTTCCTAAATCACTCCAGCCAAAATTAGCCAGAACAACATGGACATTTTTTGCATTTTCAAGCACTGCAAAATCTATAGAAATATCCTCGCATTTAAAAAAGGCCTCATTAATAAATACCTGCTCATTTGGCGTATTATAGTCGTTTCCTTTAGATGTGAAAAGCTTGTTTAATTTAGGTTTGAACTTGGATAAAGAGTCCAATATTGTTTTTGCCTTCCAAATAAATATACCAGAGTTCCAGTAATAGTCTCCGCTCTTTAGAAAGATTTCTGCTAATTCACGATTGGGCTTTTCAGTGAACTGTCTTACTTTTCTGACCTCACCCATTAAGATATCTCTACCATCCTCAAATTGAATGTAACCATACCCTGTGTCAGGACGTGATGGTTTGATACCGAGCGTCACCAAATTATCGCCTGATGCCGCTTTTTCAAGGGCAATATTAACGATCTCCACAAAACGATCTTCCTTGAGAATAAGGTGATCCGAAGGAGCAACAATTAAATTTGCTTCAGGATTGATGTTGAAAATTTTATGCGAAGCATACGCAATACAAGCCGTTGTGTTTTTTCTTAATGGTTCCGTTAAGATTTGCGCTTGTGGTATTCCCGTTTGATCCTCAACCATGCTGGCGTAACGCTCATTAGTTACGACATAAATTTGGTTATCTGGCACCAATCTTCTTAGCCGCTGATAGGTCATTTGAATTAAGGTTTGACCAGTACCTAATACATCGAGGAATTGTTTTGGATGTGATTCTTGGCTCATTGGCCAAAATCGACTCCCAATACCACCCGCCATAATGATTGCAAAGTTATTGCTCATTTTTCTCTTCTATAATGTATTCAATTTGCGCAACTCCTAATACGCGGAATCTGCGTTGCGAATATACTTCTTCGCATTCGAATCGTGTTCGTAACTTTCTACCTTTAACGAAAATTTTACCATTTAGTTTAAATTTCGTTCCAAATTCTAAATCCTCAACACGCAATTGTGGGTTTTCGTCATAGCGAGATAATACTCTATACAGTCTTGGATCTGCACCAGAAGAGGCTTTTGCGTTTCGTAAATAATTGCTTAGTGCTAATGAAACGTCATCAGGAAAAACACCTTTTTCTATCAATGGTTGACTAATGAATTTGAAAGCGTTTTTCCATTCCACACCATGAGGTCTAACGCGATTTTCATAACGAACATAAGTTAATAGATGCGCCATTTCGTGAAGTGTAGTAATTAAAAAAGCGTATGGGTTAAGGTTACCATTAACTGAAATTCGGTGTGGTTTTCCATCATGAGGGTGCCTGTAGTCGCCTAATTTTGTCTTACGTTTCTTAGATACGGTGAAATGGACATTATACTTTACGATAAATGCGACGACTGCTGGTATTGCTTGATCAGGTATAAAGGGCATTAATGCCTTTTCAAATCCTTCTATTTCTTGATTTTTATCCAATGCCTGCAAAAATAAGTTGATTTTTGATTGCGATCAAAAAAAGCACTACCAAATCAATGGTAGTGCTTTGTAACCAACCTGAATAGTTCAGATACTATTCACACTATGAAAAAGGCTTATTGTTTTATAAACTTAAATTGTTGTGGTGGTGTCGAAACGTCATCAGATTGCAAGATTAGGATATACATCCCTTTGCTGAGTTGATCAACATCCATTTGATGCAGAGAAGTTCCAGCAGAAACTTGTTCTCTGCTTACAAATTCACCAACCTGATTGTATAACAAGATCTGAGCTGATTGGTCGAGGTTCGAAAATGAAACATTCAGTTGATCATTTACCGGATTAGGATATAGTTTCACTTCGTTTTGGGTGTGTGTTATCATAGACAGGGTGGAGTCAGTCCAGGTCGAATCGTCTCCAAGATAAATGGTAAGGCAATACGTATCAGAGCAGTCCGCTATAGAATCATATACTTCGAGACAAATTTCTTCTTCTGTTTCAAAAGCATCTGTTGAAAAACTCGGGTTTTCATCGTACGCATACTCGCCGTCTACGGACCAAATGAAAATTGGTGCATCTGCTCCAGTTGAGGTATTCGTCAAGTTCAGTGTTCCGCCATCTACGAGATATGCAAAGCTAGCTTCAACATCACAATCGGTGCTGTCTTCTACGTCAATTGAATCATCGGAAAAATAGATTAACATGCAGTAGGTGTCGAAACAATCACCTAAGGAGTCGTAAACCTCCAAACAAACATTTTCTTCATATTCAAAACCATCAGTTGGGAAACTTGGATTTTCTTCATAAGAAGACAAGCCATCTACCCACCAAGAATATACAGGATATTCTGCTCCAGTTGTCGTGTTCGTCAAGTTGAGGTAACCTCCTTCAATTTCATAAGTGAAACTCGCCTCCACTTCACAATCGGTTGAATCAATAAATACAGAATCGTCATCTACAACATCGAATGCAATGAGTTCGCAATAGGTGTCTGAACAATCTTCTATTGAGTCCCAAACGGTTAGACAAACGTTTTCTTCTGACTCAAAAGTAATTGTCGAGAAACTAGGATTTTCTTCCCAAGATGTAAGCCCATCAACAGACCAACTGTAGAAAGCGCCAATAACACCAGTACTTGTATTTGTGAGGTTCAAAAATCCATCTTCAATCTCGTAAGTGAAACTTGCCTCAACAGGGCAGTCAAGAGAATCTTGAGCATATGATCCAATTCCCAATAGAACCATAAAGAGTAGTGTTGTAATTTTTTTCATAATCTTTTCTTTCGTTTGGCTTAATTACAAACCTGTTTTTTTTATGGTTGTCTGGAGGTCAATTTTTTTTCATGATTACAGAATAAATGAATTGGTTATTTTTGTGTTAGTATTCCGAATTTATTGCGTTTAAGTGAGCTTAATGATTTTAAGAGAAACCATAGATGAAATTTATCAAACAGCCCGAGTTGAGGAGGTTGTTGGTGAATTTGTAGCGCTTAAAAAGGCAGGCTCAAACTACAAAGGAAAAAGTCCTTTTGTAGATGAACGTACTCCTTCCTTTATGGTTTCACCGGCAAAACAAATCTGGAAATGTTTCAGTACCGGAAAAGGAGGCAACGTCGTTTCGTTTCTAATGGAGGTTGAGCATTTCAGCTATGTTGAAGCCTTAAAATGGTTGGCGAATAAGTACAATATTGAGATCAAAGAAGATCGCCAAAGGACAACGGAAGAAATTGAAGAGCAATCAGTCCGCGAGAACTTGAGTGTCATCAATTCTTTTGCATGCGAAACTTTCATGGAGAACCTTCACGAAAACCAAAAAGGCAAAGCAATTGGATTGTCCTATTTTCTTGAGCGGGGATTTCGTGAAGATATTATCAAAAAGTTTCAACTTGGTTATTGTTTGGACGAGTCGGACGGTTTTACACGAAAAGCGATTCAAAAAGGATATAAGTTAGACTATTTACTGAAAACAGGTCTAACAAAAGTAAAGGATGACCGAACCTTTGATTTTTTTCGAGGGCGTGTCATGTTCCCGATTCACAGTGTTGCTGGAAAGGTTTTGGGATTTGGAGGGCGTACTTTAAAAGCTGATAAAAAAGTTGCAAAATATTTCAACTCGCCCGAGAGTGAATTGTACAATAAGAGCCAAATTCTTTATGGATTGTATTTCGCAAAGAATGCAATCATAAAATACGACAACTGTTTTTTAGTTGAGGGTTATACCGATGTCATTTCGATGCATCAGGCGGGTGTTGAGAATGTGGTCGCTTCTTCCGGAACTTCATTAACAGAGGAACAGATCAAGTTGATTAAACGCTACTCTGAAAACATCACTATCTTATTTGATGGAGATGCGGCCGGAATAAAGGCTTCCTTCCGAGGGATTGATATGATCCTAAAAGAAGGGCTTAATGTAAAAGTGGTTTTGTTCCCGGATGGTGAAGACCCAGATTCATTTGCTAAGAAATCTACCACTGAAGAATTAAAGGCTTACATCGACAGTAATGCAAAAGACTTTATTGTTTTTAAATCAGATGTTTTACTAGCTGATGCCGGAGACGACCCGCTAAAAAAGGCACGGTTAATTAACGATATTGTAGGCTCAATAGCGGTTATTGATGATGCGATTAAACGTCAGGTTTATGCACAAGAATGTGCAACGATTTTTGATATACCCGAACCAACCATTCTCCAGGAGGTTATCAAAACCAGACAGAAAAAGAAAGACGAGCAAGCCCGTCAAGATGAACGTCAAAAACGGTTAGAAGAACGCCAAAAGAATCAGCAATCAGGAGTTCCACAAAAGCCTGCTGAAACGGACAGACCTCCTGAAGAGGAAATGCCAATTGAAGCATTTTTACCGCCGGAATTGGCTGCTTTGGTGCAAGCTCCAACACCCACAAACTTAATAGAGTATTATGAGCGTTATATAATTGAAATTTTGTTAAAGTACGGGATTTACGTTGTCAATACAGAGAGTCAGCCTGAAGAAGAATCTGATACAAATATAGAACCTGAACAAGTTGAGGTTAGTGTGATTGAATTAGTATTGTATGAGCTGGAACGCGATAAAATATCTTTTGAAAACAAGATCTACAACTTGATTTTGAATGAATATAAGGATGGGTTTGAAAATGATGTTTTGTACATGGATGAACATTTTGTTAAACATCCTGACATTGAGGTATGTCGCGAGGCTGTCGACCTAATCACCGAGAAATACGAATTAAGTGATTGGCACGGGCAAAATATTTTTGTGCCCGACAAATTAAAAAACTTAGAGCGTGATATTCTATCTGCAATTTATACCTTTAAGACAGTAAAAGTTAAGAACGAAGTATTACAGTTGCAAGATCAGCTGAATAACCTCAAAGAAGGTGAAGATTACGCCGAAATAATAAAAAGACAGCAAGACCTGGATAAAGTTAGAATGTTGCTAGCTGACAAACTAGGTCGAGTAATAACATAGATTATGTGGTCATGGATTAAAAGTATTTTCAACTTTCCAATTATAGATTGGGATGCCGAACCAGTTTTAAACGAGGCTGGAGAAGTGATTAAACCAGCCGAGGATATTTTCACATTCTCTCTTGGTAATATACTCCTAATCCTACTGATCTACTTATTGGCCAAACTTTTTATTAAATACACCAAGCGTTATTTCAAAGCACTTCATTTAGATGAAAAACAACTGAAGATTGAAGGCAAAGAAATTGCTATCTGGAAACTTTTCAAACAATTGGTTTATTTGGTAACCTTTTATTTCTGTTTTCTCAGTTTAAAAATTAGTAACCCACATTTAGATTTGGGCAATCTGATGGCATATCGTTTTGCCAGCTTACCGAATACCAACTTCCACATTGCAGTTTATCATATTTTTCTCGCGATTGCATTAATTTTTATTTCCAGAGTCTCGGTCAACTTTTTGAAAGTCTTTTTGCTCAAATCGATCCGTCGAAATGAAAACATTGATAAGGGAACAGAATACATCTATGTGCAGTTGGCAAAGTACTTGGTTTACACGATTGCAATTGTCATTTTGCTGAGAAGTTTGGGAATGAATCTTGACTTATTCTTGACAGCTACGACATTTTTATTGGTTGCGGTTGGTTTGGGACTGCAGGGTATTTTTCAGGACTACTTTTCAGGCATCTTGTTGTTGGTTGAAGGAACCATAAAAGTTGGGGATGTATTGGAGATTGAAAACATGAAGAACAGTGAAAACTTTGTCGCCAAAATCATACAGATCAACTTGCGTACTTCACGTGTTGAAACGCGTGATGAAAAGGTATTAGTTATTCCAAATTCTAAACTCACCCAGGAAAGCGTTATTAATTGGAGCGTCGGAACACCGCTCACTAGATTTACGATTCCGGTAACTGTTCATTACGGTGCGGATACAGAGTTGGTTCAAAAGTTGTTAATCGAGTGCGCTGAGGCACATCCAAAAGTGAGCTCAAAGAAAAAGCCATTGGTGCGTTTGCTCCATTTTGGTAATTATGGTTTAGAAATGGACTTGGTCTTTTGGGCGGATCAAACATTGCTCATTGAGATATTAAAAAGTGAATTGCGATTTTCAATTGATAAAGCATTTAGAGAAAATCAAATTGAGATTCCTTATCCACAAAATGATATTCACCTGAAATCTCCAATTAATCGCAATGATTCGGGGTCACCAACAGGAGGTTTTGGAGAAGAATAATTTCCTCAACTAGAATTCTGCCTTTAATGGTCACTTCCTATTAAATTTCTCCTTATTTTTAACATGATTTCGGGATAATAATAGACTTTTAGGTTCTCATCAACATTATCTTTAACAATCAATTTTTTTAGCACCAAAACCAAAAAAAATGGTTCGAATTATATTTTTTGTTATTGCCTTCGTAGTGACAGCAGTTGTTGCATCGCTTGGTATTTTTGTTCATCAGAACTATTTCTATTTATTTATTATCTTCGGTCCTTTGATTCTAATCGGGCTGAGAGATGCATTTCAAACTAAACATGCCATTCGAAAAAATTTTCCAGTAATCGGTAATCTGCGGTACATGCTCGAAGGTATTTCACCTGAAATTCAACAATATTTTGTCGAACGCAGAACCGACGGACGACCAATTAGTAAGAATAAAAGAGCAGTTATTTACCAACGCTCAAAAAATTTAGGCTCAACACATCCATTTGGAACGGAAGAAAACATCTATGAAGAAGGGTACGAATACATTACCCAATCCCTATATCCGTCCGAAATTTTACATGAGGAACCGCGTGTATTAATAGGAGGTGAACGTTGCAGCAAACCATACTCAGCATCATTGTATAATGTATCAGCTATGAGCTTTGGGTCCTTATCAAAGAACGCAGTGATAGCCTTGAATAAAGGAGCAAAACTTGGCAATTTTTATCAAAACACAGGAGAAGGAGGGATCGCTCCTTATCATTTGATGGGAGGCGATTTGAGCTGGCAAATAGGAACCGGCTATTTTGGATGTCGCACAGATGATGGAAAGTTCTCACGGGAGAAATTTAAGGAGAATGCACAACGGGAAGAGGTTAAAATGATCGAAATCAAACTTTCTCAGGGAGCAAAACCCGGACACGGCGGAGTTTTGCCAGGTAAGAAAAATACCCCTGAGATTGCAAAAATACGAGGGGTCAAAGCGGGAGAAACTGTACTTTCACCTCCTGGACATAGCGCTTTTGACGGACCAGAAGGATTGATCAAATTCGTAACAGAGTTGCGTGAATTGAGCGGCGGAAAACCTATTGGATTTAAACTATGCGTTGGACGACCTGAAGAATTCGAGGCAATTTGTTTAGCAATGAAAAAGCTGGATCAGTATCCTGATTTTATTGCTGTGGATGGCGCCGAAGGAGGGACTGGAGCAGCCCCATTAGAATTTGCTAATTATGTTGGAATGCCACTTTACCTTGGTTTAGTTGCTGTGGATCGTCTTTTGAAAAAACACCAGCTCCGGGATAAGATGAAAATCATCGCATCAGGTAAGGTTTTTAATGGCTTTGGAATTTTAAAAGCTATTGCAATGGGGGCTGATCTAACACAATCTGCTAGAGCTATGATGTTGTCGATTGGTTGTATTCATGCACAGTTGTGCAACACGAATACATGTCCAGTAGGCATTGCTACTCAGAATAAACATTTGATGAAAGGGTTAGACCCTGCAGATAAAAGTGTGAGGGCGGCGAATTATCACAATAATACAATACAAGCATTTTTGGAATTGTTAGCTGCTACTGGAGCCAAACACCCAAATGAACTAAGTACCGATCATGTGATGAGAATGGCAGAAGATGGAGACACACAAACGATGACGAAGATGATTAGCAAATGGACATATATCAATGAATATATCGACCTTCAGCCAAGTCCGGAATTGATCTCAAAAAACTAATTAAAAATAGCATTACAGCATGACGCCAGAACATCCTAAAAAATTATTCCTTTTAGACGCCTTCGCTTTAATATATAGAGCTTATTATGCATTTATCAAAAATCCACGGATTAACAGTAAAGGACAAAACACTTCAGCGGCATTTGGATTTACCAATGCCATGTTGGATGTAATTAAAAAAGAAAATCCTACACACTTAGCGGTCGTATTCGATTCCCCAGGTTTAACAAAACGAGCTGAAGAATTTGAGGACTATAAAGCGCATCGCGAAGCAATGCCGGAAGATATTGCTGCTATGATTGAGCCAATCAAGGAAATTGTTCGGGCATTTAACATTCCAATCTTAATCAGCCCGGGTGACGAGGCAGACGATATTATCGGTACAATTGCTAAAAAGGCCGAGAAAGCAGGTTATCGCACATATATGGTGACGCCGGATAAAGATTTCGCGCAGTTGGTCTCTGAGAATATATTCATGTACAAACCGAGTCGCGGAAAAAAACCAGTTGAAATTTGGGGAATTCCAGAGGTCCAAGAGAAATTCGAGGTAGAACATCCAGAACAAGTGATTGATATTCTTGGTTTGTGGGGAGACGCCTCTGATAATATCCCGGGGATTCCTGGAATCGGTGAGAAGACGGCTAAAAAATTGGTAGCTCAGTTTGGTTCAATCGAAGGATTGATTGAAAACACCGATCAATTAAAAGGAAAGCAAAAAGAGAACGTTATCAACTTTGCGCGGCAAGGATTAGACTCGAAAAAATTAGCCACCATTATTTTGGATGTTGACGTTGAGTTTGACGAGGATAGCCTAGGCATGGAAGAACCTGATCCGGATAAAATTAGAACCATTTTCACAGAGCTTGAATTTCGAACGTTAGCCAAGCGTGTATTAGGAGAAGAGATCATCATACAACAAACACAACCCTCTGAAGGACAATTGGATTTGTTTGGTGGGCCGGCTATCGAAACGTCGGCAGAGGCAAAACACGAGGCAGTCGGAGAAGAAGGTATAAAAACAATTGCAGACACAAAACCCGATTATGAAATAGTTGTTTCTGCAGAAAAGCGACAACAATTACTAGAGCTACTTCGCGAGCAAAAATCGGTGTGTTTCGATACGGAGACAACGGGTATAGAAGCCATGGATGCAGAGATTGTAGGTATGTCTTTTACATGGGAAAAAGGGAAAGGTTATTACGTGGCTTGTCCTCCAGATCAAAGAGCAGCAATTGTTCAAGAATTTAAACCGTTTTTTGAAAGCGAAACCATAGAGAAAATAGCTCATAACATAAAGTACGATTTGAAAATCATCGAAAAATATGATGTCGCCTTAAAAGGACCGCTGTTTGACACGATGATTGCGCATTACTTGATCACACCAGAAGGTAAACATGGAATGGATTATTTATCTGAGCTTTACTTGAATTACAAGCCTATTTCTATCGAGACTTTAATTGGGAAAAAAGGAAAAAACCAGGGGAATATGGCAGATTTGGATCCAGAAAAAGTGGTGGATTATGCTTGTGAGGATTCTGATATTACATGGCAACTGAAACAAATTTTTGAGCCCGAAATTCAGAAACCACACCTGAAAGATTTGTTTTACGAGATCGAAATGCCTTTAGCGAAGGTATTGAAAGATATGGAAATGGAAGGAATTCGAATGGATGTCCCTGGATTGACCATTTTCTCGCAAGAATTGGGCGATGAATTAGAAAAACTAGAAAAGAACATTAAAGAACTCGCAGGTGTAAGTGATTTTAATTTGGACTCTCCACGACAATTGGGTGAAATTCTTTTTGATGTTTTAAAAATTGATGCGAAAGCTAAGAAGACCAAAACAGGGCAGTATAAAACGAGTGAAGACGTTCTGACAAAGTTGGAGCACAAGCATGAGATTATTCCATTGATTTTGAATTATCGCTCATTGCGCAAATTAAAGAGTACTTATGTCGATGCTTTACCTAAGTTAGTGAATGAAAACACGGGCCGCATCCATACGAGTTATATGCAAACCGTTGCAGCCACTGGTCGTTTAAGTTCAAATAATCCGAACTTACAGAATATTCCAATTAGAACAGAGAAAGGCCGTGAAATGCGCAAGGCTTTTATTGCAAGAGATGAAAATCATACACTATTAGCAGCCGATTATTCCCAAATTGAATTACGAATAATAGCAGCTTTAAGTGGTGATAAAAACATGATTGAAGCATTTAAGAATAAACAGGATATTCATGCTGCAACAGCTGCAAAAGTATATAATGTTGCAATCGAGGATGTGACACGAGAACAGCGAAGCGCGGCTAAAGCAGTGAATTTTGGAATCATCTATGGCCAATCCGCATTTGGGTTGTCACAGAATTTGGGAATATTGCGCAAAGAGGCAAAAGGTCTGATTGACAGCTACTACGAGCAATACGCGAGCATGAAAGATTTTATGAGTGATCAGGTTGAATTTGCCCGTCATCACGGATATGTTGAGACTATAATGAAGCGCCGACGTTATCTCAAAGACATTCAATCTGCAAACGCAATTGTAAGAGGTTTTGCTGAACGAAATGCGGTGAATGCACCCATTCAAGGATCGGCTGCGGATGTGATTAAGATAGCAATGATCAATATTCATAAACGCATGAAAGCGGAAGGCCTGAAATCAAAAATGTTGCTTCAGGTGCATGATGAATTGGTTTTTGATGTAGCGAAAGATGAGATGGGAACGATGGAGCAATTAGTTAAAACGGAAATGGAAACGGCTGTAGAATTAGCTGTACCATTGGATGTGGATTATAAATTTGCAGACAACTGGTTAGAGGCGCACTAAAAGAAAAACTGAGTAATAAAAAAACGCCCGTCACGAATGCGACGGGCGTTTTTAGTTTTTTCTTTTAAGAAGATTATTCTCCAGCTCCAGCGTTTTCTAGCTCTTCGCTTACCATTGCATCCTCGTCAATTGTTCCACCAATTTCAAATCCGTTTGCAGAAGCATATTCATATTGGAATTCAACCCATCGGTTGTCTACTTCATAATACGCTTCTAAAGCAACAATGTATTCGTTGTAGAAATCAACTTCTTCTTCAGTCCACTCATCATCTGGCTTTGCCATTGGAGTTGCAAGATCGTATAAATAATCATCCATTAACGCCTCGATAGAAGCAAACCATTCCAATGTTATGTCATGGAATTCTTTACGTTTTGGCCAAGTTGCATCTGAGTAAATGTCCAATGCTTTACGACCTGCTTCGATTTTTTCTTTTCCTTCATCCAAGACTTTTGTGATCTCTTCTGCTGAAGCATCCATTTTGTCAAGTTCAGTAATTTCTCTGAATTTTACATCAACACCTACAACTTCAGCAACAATTCCTGAGAAATACTCCTCACCATTTGTAGCCCCACCTTCACCAAAGCTCTTAGAAGCTTCTTCCACCGATTCCGAATCGGTTAATTGTGTGTCTAGCGCGTCATTGTTTTCCCCACAAGAAGCCAACATCAATGTTGCTGCCATTCCTGCTAAATAAATCTTTTTCATTCTCAAGGTTTTATGCTGTGGTTGGTTAAAGGTGAGTTTCAAGCCCTACTTCCTGACCCTTCAGCGGTTACTATTAATCGTTGTGCTCGATGAGAGCCTAACAAAGATGCATTTTTTTTCTTTACCAATTTTATGATTAAACAATTATTTTGTCGCATTATAAGTGCCGTATACTCGATAAATGGGATCTGAATTCAACGCTGTTGCAATATTTTTAATCGAAATTTGAAATATTTGCAATCTTCGTTCGTCAACAAACTTGAGATTGAAACGTTACACCTTAATAAGATTTGATTACTTAGCATGAGATCCATTTTATTTCCCATTATCCTTTTGACTATTTCTATTCTGCTAGAATGGTATGCATTTAAGGGTGTTCAGGCGGCTACCAATGGTAAGAAAAAATGGATGAAAAGACTCGTGAAAGGGATTTATTTTACATTGCTTGGAGCAGCCCTTTCCGGATGGATTGTTTTATTCATATTTGGGAATAGTCTACCTTTTTGGTTGCTCAACTTTTTCTTTGGATTTGTTGCTTTTAATTTAATCGTCAAATTTTCCTTTGTTATCTTTTTGTTGCTGGATGACATCATTCGACTTTTTCGTTGGATAGCCAAGAAATTTCAAAAACAAAATCAAGAACAGTCGAATGCCGAGGATGGAATTTCAAGATCAGAATTTTTGTTAAAAACAGGATTGATTGCGGCTGCTGTGCCGACTATTTCGTTGTCTTCTGGAATGCTAATCGGCCCCTATCGATATACCTATCATTATCCTTCTGTGTCATTAAAGAATCTGCCAGCAGCATTCAACGGATTAAAAATTGCGCAGATTTCAGACATTCATTCGGGAAGCTTTTACAATAAAGAAGCTGTAAACCGTGGTATTGACATGATTCTCGATCAAAAACCGGATGTGATTTTTTTTACGGGGGATTTAGTGAACAACATCGCCGCAGAAATGGATGATTATATGGATGTTTTTGGCAGATTAAATGCACCGTTTGGCGTTTATTCAATCCTTGGTAATCACGATTATGGCGATTATCATAATTGGAAAAGTGAAGAAGAAAAATTAGCAAATCTTGATCGCCTAAAAGCCATACACGGCGAATTGGGTTGGCGTTTATTGCTAGATGAGCATGTTTATATCGAACGAGGAGAAGATAAAATCGGATTGATTGGAGTCGAAAACTGGGGTAGTGGTTTCCATCAAATTGGGGATTTAGCAAAGGCCTATCAAGGATGTGATGCTCCGGTTAAATTATTATTATCCCATGACCCAACACACTGGGACGAAGAGGTGCGGAAAATGTATCAAGACATTGATATAACCTTCAGCGGTCATACGCACGGAGCTCAGATGGGTATAGAAACAGGTCGTTTTAAGTGGAGTCCAGTGAGTTTGAGATACGATAAATGGGCTGGACTCCATCAAGAGGATAATCAGTTTCTTTATGTGAATAGAGGATTCGGATTTATTGGATATCCTGGACGAATTGGTATCTGGCCCGAAATCACAATTATGACACTTTTAAAGGCCTAAACAACATTTCCATGCACAGTCGATTTTCAATTTTTCTGGTTTTTATCTTGGGCTTTCTTTTGATGTTCGAATGGTATGCGTGGTCTGGTTTGTCTTCAGATGTAATCGCGAATTCGTCAGTTGCACCTTTTGTTCAGGGCGTGTTTTGGGGACTTATGGGTTTATCATTGATTTCATTGATGGTTGTTTTTGTCGCCAATAGGAGGATGTCTAAAGCCTTTCGGAATTTTCTTTTTGCGTTTATTTTTATCAACCTAACATCATTGCTAATTTTTGATATTGTTTTGTTTTTGGAGGATATTGCCAGAGGTATTCGCTGGTTGGTTACTCAAGAACCAATTTTAAGGTCTAAATGGTTTGTCTTTCCTGGATTGGTCCTCGCGGCATTACCTGCTATTTTGTTTGGGATGGGAATGATTATTGGACCTTACCGATATCGAATCATTCCGGTTGATATCTTGATTGATAACCTTCCTGATGCTTTTGAAGGCTTAAAAATTGTCCAAATATCGGATGTACATGCCGGTAGTTTTTACAATAAAAAAGCGGTATCGAAGGGGATCGAAATGATCAATAATCTAAAACCGGACGTCATCTTTTTTACGGGTGACTTAGTGAATGACGAAGCAAAAGAGATTGAGCCTTATAAAGAATTGTTTGCATCACTCAGCGCAGATCACGGTGTATATTCGATATTGGGAAATCACGATTATGGCGATTATGTCCTTTGGCCCAATCAGGAGATGAAAGCTGCTAATCTTGATAAATTAAAGGAATTCCAAGCAGAAATGGGATGGAATTTGCTTTTAAATGAACATGCCTACATTCGAAAAGGGAATGATCAACTAGCGATCATTGGTGTAGAAAATTGGGGAAAAGGATTTGGTCAAAAAGGCGATTTGGCAAAGGCGATTGAAGGGTGTGAGGCAGATACTAAATTGCTCCTTTCGCATGACCCAACACATTGGGATACTGTTGTTACCGAGCAGTACAAAGAAATCGATGTAACATTTAGCGGACATACGCATGGTGCTCAAATGGGAATTGAATGGGGTAGGGTTCGTTGGAGCCCCATAAAGCTCCGTTACAAAAAATGGGCGGGACTCTATGCAAACGGTCGGCAACAGCTTTATATTAATCGCGGTTTCGGATTTTTAGGTTACCCGGGAAGGTTGGGTATTTGGCCGGAGATAACAGAGATTAGACTACGCAAATCCACATAGTACCAATTCACAAAGAATAGGCTATATTCGCAGTAATGTCCGATCAGGAAAACACCAAAGAACACATTGAAATCGTTCAGAATTTCTATGAAGCCTTTCAAAAAAGAGATGCTGAAACTATGGTTGAATTATACCATGATGAGGTAATATTTAAGGATCCTGCATTTGGAACCTTAAAGGGAGAATATGCTAAAAACATGTGGCGGATGTTGTGTCAGAATGCAAAAGATCTTCAAATTAACACACACAATTTTCTGGCAAGCGAGAATAAGGTTTCTTGTACATGGAACGCTCAATACACCTTTCAGCAAACCGGTAATGTTGTTAAGAATACCATTAATGCAATCTTTGAATTCAAGGACGATAAAATCTATCGACACATGGACGATTTTAATCTTCACGAATGGGCAGGTCAGGCTTTAGGCTTCAAAGGATGGTTAATTGGTTGGTCAAGTTATTTTCAAAAAAAATTGCAAGAGCAAACCAACCGTCTATTACTAAAATTTGAGAAAAATGAAGGAAGTAGATAAGGATAGGATAAATGATTTTTGGGATTGGTTTGAAAACAACCTTCATATTATCGAGGATGTGATTTTAGGTCGTCAAACTGAAAAGCGAAACGAAATCATCGATGGTTTTGATGATCATATTCTCGGATTTGGAAAATTAAAATGGATATTGGATGAGCCTCAAACGGATCAATTTCAGTTGGTTATTTCGCCCAATGGAGACACTGATTTATGGAAGATAACGAGATCCATCATTTCGCAAGCTCCGGATTTAGGCCATTGGACTTTTAACGATGCTTTGCCTGCAAACGGGCAACTAAAGATTGAAATTTATAATGATTACATGAATGTGCAATCCATTGATGCAAATAATTGGGAATTGTTTGTTTCTCCTGAAATGAACGATCAACTCCGCGTTTATCTCTCTGATATACTTCTGTCCGAGTATTTGGATATTGAAACATTTCAAATCGGTGCAAAGATCATCTTGACAAACTTAATTGGTGAAGGAGCAATGATAGACAGAATTAGCGGGGTAGAAATAATCGCACCTTCAACTAAAGAAGAACTGCATACAAAGATCCCTATTCAAGATTTGAATAAACATTTGAAATCAACGATTTAACATCCCAACCATTTATCCATAATTTTTTAGGGTTGCTCAATAAATTCACCCTATGTGCGGATTTAATTTGCGATATTTGTTAACAATCGGGAGAACCCTACCTTAAAAAAACATAAACATGCAAAAAACAATTTTACGTCTGTTGGCGATTGTCCTCGTTTTTACCCTTGCCAATGAATCTCATGCACAACTGTTTGGAAGAAAAAAGAAAAAGGCGGCTGCAGCAGCGGCTATGAAAAAGAAAGAACCAAAAGGGAGCATCAAATCGTATAAAGAAGTTATTAAAAAAGGAGCGGAGTCTGATGAGGGACTTTTTACGGTTCATAAAGTCGACAAAGATTATTTTTACGAGATTCCAGACTCTTTACTTGGTCGTGAAATGTTGATGGTTACACGCATTGCAAAAACCGCAGCCGGTATGGGGTTTGGAGGAGGAAAACAGAACGAACAAGTATTGCGCTGGGAACGCAAGAATGATGACGTCCTTTTGCGTGTAGTATCACACCAGGTAGTGGCGGCAGATTCATTACCTGTCCACGAAGCGGTGATGAACTCAAACTTCGAACCGATTATGGCCATGTTTCCCATTGAGGCTATCGGAGGAGATTCAAATACGGTTGTAATTAATGTAACTGACTTATTCGCTTCAGACGTGACGGCCATTGGTTTGCCAAGCAGATCAAGAAAACAATATAAGATTTCGCGCATGGATAAAGACCGTTCTTATATTGAACGTATTTCTGCCTACCCAATAAATATTGAATCACGTCATGTCAAGACTTATCAAGCCGCGAACCCGCCATCAAATTCGAGTTTGGGATCGATTTCTATAGAATTGAGTAATTCGATGATTTTGCTTCCTGAAACACCAATGAAAAGACGTTATTTCGATCAGCGTGTAGGTTGGTTCATTTCTGGCCAAGTTGATTACGGTTCTGATGCTCAAAAAAGTGAAACCGTTCGTTATCTTGATCGATGGCGATTAGAAGTAAAGCCAGAAGACGAGGAAAAGTTTAGAAGAGGTGAGTTGGTTGAGCCGGTTAAACCAATTGTATATTACATTGATAGAGCAACACCGGTGAAATGGCGTAAGTATTTAAAGCAAGGAGTCGAAGATTGGCAAAAAGCGTTCGAAGCTGCAGGGTTTAAAAATGCAATTATTGCAAAGGATGCGCCTACACCTGAAGAAGATCCTGATTGGAGCCCTGAAGATGCGCGTTATTCCGTAATTCGATACTTAGCATCTCCAATCCCAAATGCGAATGGACCTCACGTAAGTGATCCGCGAAGCGGAGAGATCATTGAATCGGATATCAACTGGTACCATAACGTAATGACATTACTTAGAAACTGGTTTTTTGTTCAAACGGCCGCGATTAATGCAGAAGCACGAGGAGTGGAGTTTAAGGAAGAAATCATGGGTCGATTGATACGTTTTGTTTCAGCACACGAGGTTGGTCATACGCTAGGTTTACCGCACAATATGGGGTCAAGTGTGGCATATCCTGTTGATTCATTAAGGTCGGCGAGCTTTACACAAAAGAACGGTACAGCACCTTCAATCATGGACTATGCGCGATTTAACTACGTGGCACAACCTGAAGATAAAGGTGTAGCATTGATGCCAGATATTGGTATTTATGACAAGTATTCAATCAGCTGGGGATATCGACCAATACTGGATGCTGAGACCGCTGAAGATGAAAAAGAAACACTTGATGCTTGGATCAAAGAACATGAAGGAGATCCTTATTATCGTTTCGGAAGACAGCAATTTTTGGGTGTAATCGATCCAAGTTCTCAAACGGAGGATTTAGGTGACGATGCGATGAAAGCAAGTGAGTATGGAATAAAAAACTTAAAGCGAATTGTTCCAAATCTGATTGAATGGACCTCTGAAGACGGTAAAAATTATGATGACTTGAGCGACTTGTACACACAAGTAACCGGTCAGTTTAGCCGTTACATGGGGCATGTTTCTTCAAATATTGGCGGTATATACGAGCATTATAAAACGTATGATCAAGAAGGTGCGGTCTATACCCACGTTCCTAAAGAGAAACAAGAGCGTGCAATAGCCTTTATGCACAAGCATCTTTTTGACACGCCCGAATGGATGCTTGATCAAGAAATATTTAATAAGATACAATATGATGGTCGTATTGAAAATCTCAGAAAATTACAAGAACGTTGGTTGAACTACATCCTTGATTTTGGGCGTTTGGCTCGTACCATCGAAAATGAGGCGATTAATGGGGATAAAGCTTATACCTTAATTGAGGTTATGGAAGATATGCGCAAAGGAGTTTGGAAAGAATTAAGTTCTGGAGCTGCAATAGACGTATACCGTCGTAATTTACAGCGTGCTTATATCGATCGTATGTCTTATTTAATGACGGAAAAAGCGATGAGTATCCCTCCTGCCTTCAGAAGGTTTGTATCCGTAACAGACGTTGATGAAAACCAATCGGATATTCGGGCGGTAGTGAGAGCTGAGCTAAACTCCTTATTAAAGCAAGTTAAGGCAGTAAAATCAAATGATAAAATGACAAAATATCACTTGCAAGATATTGCAGAGCGTATCGAAGTTATTCTTAATCCGGATAAGTAGGCAAAATGGATTGGGCAGACATTATAGCAGAAAACGCTCCCCACTGTCCTCCTGCTAAAGAAGAAGAATTACGTGAGATGCAAGATGATATTTATTATCATTTCTCGCAAATGGATGGATTTGAGGTTTTGCGGGTTGAGCAAATGGGAGAGGACATTAAAAGAGTTGTAGCGGCCTGTGTTTCAACCATGGATGACCCTTTTTTTAAGGTAGTGGTGGCGCATATTTGGCAACGTGATCTTGCTTATGACAATCAATGGCACCTTTTCGAGTCTAATGAGATGGGAACCGTTTTTCGCTTTCTCACTTGGGAGGATGAGTATATCTGCGGAGAGATTTGGTTTGATCGCTCTAAAGGAGAATTATTGCCATGAGCCAACCACGCATTGTTTTGATCGGTGGAGGAGCAGCGAATCTCTGTGCCGCTTGTTTTTTATCTGATCATTTTGATGTCACCATTTATGAAAAAGGGAAAACGCTAGGCAGGAAATTTCTCGTTGCTGGAAAAGGTGGATTTAATTTAACGAATGAGCTAGACGGAGAAGATCTACTGGCTAAATATCGATTTCAGGAGCCATTGAAAAAGGCAATCTTGAGTTTTGGTTCAGCTGATACACGAAAATGGTTGCATCAATTAGGAATTGAAACATTTATTGGCTCAAGTGGAAGGGTGTTTCCAATAAAAGGGCTTAAACCTGCAGCGGTACTTAAAAGTATTTTAAAGCGGCTTCAAGAAAAAAAAGTTCAGATTAAAACCAATCACGAATTTCTCGGCTGGTCGGATGAAAAGGAGGTGGTTTTTCAAACGGGTTCGAGTCAAATAAAAGTTCAAGCTGATGCCTTTATTTTTGCACTTGGCGGAGGCTCATGGTCCAAAACAGGAGCTAATTCAAAATGGCTAAAAATCTTTCAGAAAGCTGGGGTCGGGATGAAAACATTTCAAGCCTCGAATTGTGGACTAAATATCAGCTGGGATGAAACCTTTAAAGAACAATTCGAAGGTAATCCACTCAAGAATATCAGCATAAAATACGGCGATAAACAATGGAAAGGAGAAGCCTTGATTACCCATTACGGAGTAGAAGGTAATATGATTTACCCTTTATCAGCCGCTTGGAGAGAATATCATAAAACTACTGGAGATGAGATTTATGTGGATTTTAAACCCAACAATACAACGTCACAATTAATAGATCGACTAGGTCAAGATTGTCCGCCAAAAAAATACCGTGACAAATTGAACCTTCCAAAGCCGGTATTACATTTGGTCAAATGGTCCTTATCCAAAAAGGACTATCAAAATAATACTAAATTTGTAGAGGCGTTGAAATCTTTCCCCCTGAAAATTGACGGCTTACGTAATATAGAAGAATCCATTTCTACAGTGGGTGGTCTTCCATTTGAGGTATTAAATAAGAGCTTTGAGTTGGTAGATAAACCCAATCATTTTGCCATTGGTGAAATGGTGGATTGGGATGCACCGACGGGAGGATACCTATTACAAGGATGCTTTTCTATGGGGAATTTCGTAGCCCAAACGCTCAATAAGAATTACGAGCATGAACGATTATTTTGATAAGACATTCGATAAAAAGCAATGGAGTTCTGATGAAGTCAGAGGAGGGCGTTTTGAACAGTGCAAGTTCGTAAATTATAATTTCGGGGGCGTCAATTTTATGGACGTGGTCTTCGAAGACTGCGGCGTCGAATCATTTTCAATTACTCCGTGCAAATAACCATCCCGCACCAAATATTGGCTGTTTTCTCGCACTTCTTCCTTGGAGATAGAAAGCAGTCGGTTCTTTTCCAAGACAATCCCTTTTTCGTTGACAATTAAGGTATTGCCTGCTGCGGCTCTTAAGTCATTTTCGCCGCGTTCTTTGAGATCGTATTTACCAAAATGCTCAGCTGGTATAATGGTAATGAGGTCCGTTTTTGGTAGGTGGTTTTTATGGAAAAAAATAGACTTTAGTTTCGTGTCATCAACAAGACCTGCGCCTAATAATAACCCCATCAATAATATAAATCCAACTGATTTCTTTATATTAGTTTTGTGCTTATAACGACAAAAATCTTGCCTGTTTCAATTTAGCAAACATAAATTTAGGCAAATTAAAAAGCACTATCAAGATTTGTTTATCTTTGAAGCAGACCCCTTAACAGTTTATTATTTTTCAATATGGAAAAAAGATGGGTCAATAAACCACATCCCTCAATAGATATAGTTGCGAGATTAATTGAAGAAATTTCAGTTTCTCGACCCATTGCAAGCATTCTGGCGCAAAGAGGTGTTCGGGATTTTGAAGCGGCAAAATCATTCTTTCGACCAAGTGTTGACCAATTGCATGACCCTTTTCTAATGCTGAATATGGCAGAAGCAGTTAATCGCATACACGAAGCAATAGCTAATTCAGAAAATATTCTCGTTTATGGTGATTATGATGTCGACGGTACAACAGCGGTTGCGCTTGTATTTCAATACTTAACTCAAGAATACGAGCAAGTGGGGTATTACATACCGGATCGTTATGCTGAGGGATATGGCATTTCTAGACAAGGAGTCGATTTTGCAATTGACAATAGTTTTTCTCTGGTCATTGCCTTGGATTGTGGTATTAAAGCGATCGAACAAATTGACTATGCAAAAGAAAATGGAGTTGATTTCATTGTCTGTGATCACCATACACCCGCTGAGGTTTTACCTAATGCGATTATTCTCAATCCCAAACAAGAGGATTGTCCCTATCCTTTCAAAGAATTGTCAGGCTGTGGGGTAGGATTTAAATTGGTTCAGGGACTAGCCCAGATTGCTGAACGGGAATTTGATGAATTATTACCTCTATTAGACCTGGTTGTCGTGAGTATTGGAGCAGATATGGTTTCTGTACTAGGCGAAAATAGGGTATTGGCTTATTTAGGGCTAGAGGTCTTAAAATTAAATCCTCGTATCGGATTTTCGGAGTTGTTGAGGTTGTCTCAAAATCAAGCGCCACTGAATATTTCGACTGTTGTCTTCTCCATTGCACCGCGCATTAATGCCGCTGGAAGAATTGCATCGGGAAATAAAGCCGTTGAATTATTATTGGCTGAAAGTTGGGATGAGGTGGAATCGATTAGCAAAGAGATTAACGCTCATAACGAAACCCGAAAGGGATTGGATAAATCTATTACCGAGGAAGCTTTGCAGCAAATTGAGAAGGACGAATGGCTGTTGAATGCCAAATCAACGGTGGTATATAATGCCGAATGGCATAAAGGGGTAGTGGGTATTGTGGCTTCTCGATTGATTGAATCGCATTATCGACCGACGGTAGTTTTAACCGAGTCGCAAGGAGAGTTAGTTGGATCTGCAAGAAGTGTAAAAGGATTTAATGTCTATGATGCAATAGCGGCTAGTGCTGATTTATTAACTCGCTTTGGCGGACATGCCTATGCTGCTGGTTTATCACTTCCAAAGGATAACTTGACTGCTTTTAAAATGCGATTTAATGCCTATGTTGAAGAGCATATAACCAAAGAACAACTCACGCCCGAAGTAGAAATTGACGCAGACATCGAGTTTCGTGATATTTTCGGATCTCAAATTGGCGGCATTCCAAAATTCTACCGTGTTTTAAAACAAATTGCACCTTTTGGTCCCGAAAACCTGAACCCCGTGTTCAAGACGACCCAAGTTTACGATGCAGGATATGCCAAAGTCCTCAAGGATGAGCATTTAAAAATGCAAGTCTACCAAAAAGAATATCCGGAAATTCGCATCGATGCTATCGGATTTGGAATGGCACATCTATACAAAGAAATAAAAGATCAACCTTTTGATCTCGTATACTCCATTGCTGAAAATGCATGGCAAGGTAGAACGCAACTCCAGTTAATGATCAAGGATATACGACTGAGATAAACGCCATTTTTTGCGTTTTACAAACAATTGTTTTTTCTAAAATTGACAAAAGTCATTCTTGGGTTCAAATTAAATTTTTAATTTTGACCAAACGTTCAGTCAAAAAAATGTCACCGAGAACCAAAGAGCAATTTAGAACCATGCGCAATCAGCGAAAAGAAATGATTCTTGATGCTGCTCTGCATGTTTTTGCCGAAGAAGCCTATCACAGTGCTTCTATCTCTAAGATTGCTAAGAAAGCGGGTGTTTCAAAAGGTTTGATGTATAATTATTTTGAAAGCAAGCAGGATTTACTGAGTGTTTTGTTGCACTCTATTATCGATGAGCAAAACTCCTTTCTGGAGAAAATCGTTAAGAAAGGATTTGACGATGCGGCCTTTGAAGAAGTGATTAACCATACAGTACAAACCTTAAAAGCAGATCCGAAACATTGGAAATTGTATTTTCTTATGGCCATTCAACCTGAGGTATTGGAGATGATTATGAAAGAGCAATCACCAACTATGCAAACCTATAAGATGCTTTTTTATCAGTATTTCAAAGAGAAGTATGGCGATGATGCTGAAAAGAAGATGCATTATTTTACAGCAACCTTCAGTGGTATAAGAATGAACTTTGTTTTGAATCCCGATACATTTCCATTAGATGATGTCCGTGACCAATTAATTGACCAATTTGTAAAGCAATAACATGAAAAGAAAATTATTATTCATACTGATGTTGGGATTGATTCAGTTCACTTTTGGACAGGGTGAATCTGCAGCAGAAATCATTCAAAAAGCAGAAGACCGATTGAGGGGTACAACCATGTACGCCGAGATGACGATTACAACCATTCGCCCCAAATGGAGTCGCGAAATGAAGGTTAAAACGTGGTCAAAAGGAGAGGATTATTCAGTTACCCTAGTGCTATCACCAGCCAAGGATAAAGGAACAGTTTTCCTTAAACGAAAAAATGAAATTTGGCAATACTTGCCAAGTATCGAACGGACGATTAAGATGCCACCTTCCATGTTGGGCCAATCGTGGATGGGGACGGACATGACAAACGATGATTTGGTCCGAGAATTATCTTTAAAAGATGACTACACCAAAAAATTATTGGGTACCGAATCAGTTGAAAATTTGCCTTGCCATAAAATTGAGTTAAAGCCTAAAGAGGGGGTGAATGCTATCTGGGGAAAAATTGAAATTTGGATTTCGAAAAAGGGTTACTTGCAATTGCGTACAAAGTTTTATGATCAAGACGGTGAATTGGTGAATACCATATTAGGAAAAGATGTCAAAATGATCGGGGGTAAAAAAATGCCTGCCACAATGGAAATTATACCCGCAAAAAAGAAAGCGCAGAAAACAAAGATCACCTACACCAAAGCTGAATTTGACATTGATATTGACGATCAAATCTTTACGACGCAATACATGAAACGCCTGAAATAATTTATGCCATGATACTTAAACTGGCCTGGAAAAATAGCTGGAGAAACAGACGCCGAACACTCATAACCATTTCGGCAATTGCTTTTGCCGTAATGTCTGCTGTGCTGATGCGTTCCGTTAACCAAGGAATGGAAGAGAAAATGCTCGAATCCATTGTAAAGAACAACATGGGTTATATTCAAATTCATGCTCAAGGTTTTTGGGAGGATCAAATGTTAGATAACGGTTTCGAGTCTAGTGAGGTTGATATTGATGCCGTGCTGGCCCTTCCAAATGTTGATAAAGTTGATAAGAAGCTCGAGGCCGGAACATTAAGTAGCTTCGAAAATTTTACGCGTGGTACTTACATCATGAGTTATGATCAGTCGGCTGGAATTCCAAACAAAATAACCAACAACATTACTGAGGGACGCTTTCCGGAAGTAGGCGCTGATGAAATCTTAATGGGAGAGGAGTTGGCTGATTACCTAAACTTAAATATTGGCGATACGGTTGTGTTTTTTGGTCAGGGATATCATGGTGCAATGGCCGCCGGACTCTATTCACTTTCTGGAAAAATTGACATGCAAATACCAGAGTTAAATAGAGTCATTGCATACATGTGTATGGAGGATCTGCAATATTTCTTAAGTGCACCTGAAATAGTTACGGCTTTGGTAGTGGATTTAAAAAATCCCGATCAACTTGAGGAAACAAGGCTAGAAATTCAGGCAATTCTGGGAGCGGATTACGAAGTAATGACTTGGAAAGAAATCAATCCCGAATTGGAACAACTCATGCTCACTTCTGAGTCAAAAGGATTAATAATGAATTTCATCCTATACATGATTATCACCTTTGTGATGTTCGGCACCATATTGATGGCTACGCAGGAGCGGAAGTTTGAATTAGGAGTACTAACCGCCATAGGGGTGAAGAAAAGAAAGAGCATGGCGATGGTTGTTTTGGAGAACGTATTTGTCAGTATTATTGGTGTAATTGTCGGCGTCATATTTGCTTCTCCGATCGCTTATTATTTCCATTTTAACCCCATCGAATTATCGGGGGAGCAAGCCGAGTTGATGGAAAAAATGGGATTCGAGGCCATTATTCCATTTAGTGTTGACCCGCAAATTGCAATTAACCATGCAATGGTCGTTTTGGTCATCTCCATTGTTTTAATTCTTTACCCAATATTAGTGATTCGCAGGTTAAAACCAGTTGAAGCAATGAAATTATAAATCTATGAAAACAGTCATTAAAATAGCATGGAGAAACGTATGGCGCAATAAGATGCGCAGCGGAGTTGTCTTTGCCTCCATTGTAATGGGTGTCTGGGCAGGTTTGTTTACGGTATCGCTTACATTGGGCATGATGGATCAGCAAAAAAGAACCATTCTCAATACACAAACCTCTCACTTAAAAATCCATGCTGATACATACGTCAAAGACGAAAAATTGGTAAATCGTATTCCTTCAGATGAAGTTGCTCAATTGGAGGAATTCCTAAGTGCTGATGATCGGGTCAAGTCATTTTCTTTACGTACAGTGTCGGACGGAACGCTCAGCAATGCGCATGGGTTCTCGAATTTAAAAATTGTAGGAGTCGATCCGGAGCAGGAAAAAACAGTAACGACCATTTATGAGCGTTTAGATACCGGGTTTTATTTCCAAGAATATAAAAATAATCCCGTTCTGATTGGCCGTGGATTGATTGATGATCTCAATATAAATGTTGGTAAATCAGTCAACCTGAATTTCATGTCAGTTGATACACTTTCAGTCAGTATAGGTTTTAAAGTAGAAGGGATATTTAATTCAGGAAGCGGTATGAATGATAAAGGTGTCGTGTATGTTGAAAGACCTGTTCTTAATCAAGTGCTAGGAACCGATGATTACATCCATGAAGTAGCGATAATGTGCCATGATTTAGAGGATGCTGCAGATGTTGCCAACGCATTCAACGAAGCGTTTCCAGATTTGGAGGCAAGAACTTGGATTCAATTGTCTCCTCAACTCGCCTATCAAGATGAAATGATGACCACCTCGATATTAATCATCCTGGTCATTATCATTTTCGCATTGGCATTTGGCATACTTAATACAATGCTGATGGCTGTATTAGAGCGCAAGCGTGAGTTGGGAATGTTATTATGTGTTGGCATGAACAAGTTTAAAGTATTTACGATGATCATGTTTGAAACCATTTTCCTCTCCTTTGCCGCTGCTCCAATCGGACTTCTGCTGTCTTGGATATCGGTGTCTTATTTTGGTAAATACGGACTGAATTTAGGAAGTGTAGAGGACGCCATGTATCAATTCGGATACGATACTATGGTTTATACAAAACTAGAACCGTTTGTATATATCGCAATATCCGCGATGATCATTATGGCCGCAATAATATCATCGATAATCCCAGCTAGAAAAGCATTAAAATATAATCCAGCCGAAGCCGTAAGAGCGCTTTAATCTGAAAATAGAGAATTATGAGTGTCATTAAAACAGAGAATTTGTTCAAGATATACACCCAAGGTGATTTTGAAATAAAGGCATTGAATGATGTTTCCATCAATTTTGAAAAAGGAGAATTTACTGCAGTAGTAGGGCCCTCTGGATCAGGCAAAACTACGCTCTTAAATGCGATAGGTGGGTTGGATGAGCCTACCTCTGGCCATGTTTGGATTGATGGTGAGGATATCACGCTACTTAAAGGAAATCAATTGATCGACTTTCGCATGAGGCACATTGGTTTTGTATTCCAAGCATATAACTTAATCCCTGTATTAAATGCAAAGGAGAATGTAGGTTTTGTAATGCTGTTACAAGGCAAATCTGATGAAGAAAGAAAGGTAAGGACCGAAGAATTATTAAAGGGTGTTGGATTAGGTGAGGTAATGAATAAACGTCCAAATCAAATGTCGGGAGGACAACAGCAGCGTGTCGCAGTAGCACGTGCTTTAGCGTCGAAACCTGCCTTTGTTTTAGCAGATGAACCAACGGCAAACCTAGATTCTAAATCAACCGAAAACCTCTTGGATATTATGGCCAGGTTAAACAAGGAGGAAGGTATAACATTTATATTTTCGACGCATGATCAACGTGTAATCGACCGTGCCCGACGAGTGGTAAGGATGGAGGACGGTAAAATCATATCTGATGAGGTAAGAGAGTAGGATGTATAAATTGCTGAAAATATATGGTCTCGTTTTCATAGGTGTTGCAATAGTCGGCAACGGTTTTGCGCAGGATTCGATACAAACTTCATGGAGGGATAAAATTGAATTTGGAGGCTACGTCAAATACATGAACACCAATCAATTTGTAAACTTGGACAATATTTTTACCGACAACCTGATTCATAATCGACTAAATTTCAAGTATTATCCAAATGATAACTGGACGTTTAGTTTCGAAATGCGAAATCGTATTTTTTACGGAGAAACTATAGAAATCAATCCGAATTTTGCACCGTCAATTGATCTAGATAACGGTGTGGTTGATATGTCCTGGAACCTCGTTGATGAGCCAGCATTGCTCATGAATACAACGATTGATAGAGCTAATATTGAATACAATCGAGGTAAATGGAATATTCGTTTAGGTCGCCAACGCATCAACTGGGGCATTAACTTGGCGTGGAACCCAAACGACCTATTTAATGCCTATAATTTTGTTGATTTTGATTACCAAGAAAGGCCGGGTTCAGATGCATTGCGCATCCAATATTACACTGGAGCGATGTCTCAAGTTGAACTGGTACATCGACCAGGAAGTAATTGGGATGAAACCATTCTAGCGAGTCGCTATAAATTCAATAAGGCGGGATATGATTTCCAGTTTATTGGTGGTAACTACCGAACGGATGCTACTCTTGGATTAGGATTGGCAGGAAATATTAAAAGCATCGGATTTAAAGGTGAGGGAACTTATTTTCATCCACGTGAAAATGCCATGGATACATCGGGCGTTTTTGTGGCTTCATTGTCTTGGGATTATACCTTCGCTCAAGGAGTCTACATTAATATCTCCGGTTTCTACAATAGCAACGGGGCAGGAAATGGCAATTTTACCCAAGCTTTGTCTGCCAACCAAACGCTTTCAGCTAAAAATTTATTACCTACTAAATACGCGGCCTTTCTTCAAGTAGCTGGTGCTTTCTCTCCCATTTTTGGTGGAGGATTGTCGACCATGTACTTGCCCGATATCAATGGGTTTTTCTTCATTCCAACACTCAATACTTCCATTACTGAAAATTGGGATTTGGATTTTGTTGGTCAAATTCTTTTTGCCGAATTTCCAACTGAATTTCAAAATTTAAGCAATGCCGTGTTTATGCGCATGAGATTGAGCTTTTAGTTGAATGCTATTTTAAGTACTAAGAACGTTTCATTAACTTTACAGCATCAAATCCTTATCATGCAGAAAATACTGATCAAAAACATTAAAGGTCTTGCAGGAATTCAAGAAGACGTTCAAGCACCATTACGTGGACAAGTTATTGGAAGTTTAGAAGTCCTTGAAAACGCTTATTTAGCTATTGAAGGTGGTAGAATAGCGGATTACGGTTCAATGACTGATTTGGCAGGAGTTGTAGACTGGAATGATTTGGAGGTTATTGATGCTGAGGGGAAATATGTATTGCCAGCCTTTTGTGACTCGCACAGCCATTTGGTTTTTGCAAAAACTAGAGAAGAAGAATTTGTTGATCGCATCAAAGGACTATCATACGAGGAAATTGGTAAAAAAGGAGGAGGCATTTTAAATTCTGCACGTAAACTAGCAGATATGTCGGAAGATGATTTGTTCGACGATGCCATGCAGCGATTGAAGGAGATAAAATCATACGGAACTGGAGCGATTGAGATCAAAAGTGGATACGGTTTATCAGTCGATGCTGAATTAAAAATGTTACGTGTTGTCAAGCGATTAAAAGAAGCTTCTGACTTTACCATTAAAGCAACTTTCTTGGGTGCACACGCATTTCCAGCTGAATACAAAGAGGATAAAGAAGCTTATGTCGATTTAGTCATTAATGAGATGCTTCCTAAAATAGTCGAGGAAGACTTAGCAGATTATATCGATGCTTTTTGTGAAAGAAATTATTTTACAGCTGAACAATTAGATCGTATCCTTGAAGCAGGAGTCGCAGCAGGTTTAAAACCAAAGATCCATGTGAATCAGTTTTCAGTAATGGGAGGTGTTGAGGTCGGTATAAAACACAATGCTGTTTCGGTCGATCATCTCGAAGAAATGAGTGAAGCTGATTTTGAGGCACTCAGTAAATCCAAAACCATTGCAACGGCTTTACCAAGCTGTTCATTCTTTCTGAACATACCTTATGCTCCGGTTAAAGAGATGATAGATCGCGATATTGCTGTTGCATTAGCTACGGATTATAATCCTGGATCAACACCGAGTGGGAACATGCAATTAGTGCAGTCATTGGCTTGTATTAAAATGCGACTGACACCGGAGCAAGCTTTAAACGCTGTTACAATCAATGGTGCTGCGGCTATGGAGTTAGAGGGTGAGCTAGGTTCAATCACCTTGGGTAAAAAAGCCAATTTGATCATCACCAAACCGATTCCATCTCTGGCTTACTTGCCTTATGCATTTGGTGAAAACTGTGTGGAGCAAACCTTATTGTTTAAATAAACGGATTCTTGAGGACACTTTTAAAAACACTGATCGCAATTGGTTTAAGCCTGTTGTTATTATTATTGTATACAACGTTAGTTGCAAACAAGACTATTCCAAGAGATGGATGGGGTTATATGGTAATCCCCGCTACAACGCTGGCGCTCATTTATTACCTTGTCTTTGAGAAATGGCTTTTCCCTTCTAAGAAAAGCAAGGATTAAGATAAAAAAGGATTGAGTATTGGGTTATCAATTACTAAGGTAATCAAAACAAGCAACATGACAATGGCATCTTGCCGAGAAACATCAAATCGTCCACGAACTTTGCCGAGTATCAATAGAACCCCTGCTCCTATAAAAACGAAGGTCAATACGAGTAATATCAACCAATTCCAACCGAATAAATCGAGGCCGTTAATTTGTGAGGAGGTCAATATCCTAATTCCTTCAAAAATCCCTACCAAACATAAAGGTAAGCCTGTAATCCAACCAAAAGAACGCCGCGTATATATGCCTACAGCCGCAAGGTTTGAAACCATGGCCAGTACAAGTGCGTAATGCCATTTCCAGAAGAAACGTTGGTATACATATGGCCCTTCCTCCTTACTGATCCCATCAAAAAAGACGAAAAAGGCGTATATAGAATAAAGCAATAATAAAAGTGCTAAAATATTGAGCATGCGCTCGTTTCTCGCGTTGATAATATGATCTTTAGCAAATCTCAAAGTGATGCAAAGTTAAGTTTTTAATCCTGGTTTTTGGGAAAACATGGACTTATTCACAGGTTCTTAAAAAAAACCAACAAAGAAAAGGCACTTTTAGTTCGTTAGTCAATCTTTTATTGTGCTTTACTCAAGTCGATGATACGATCATTTTTAACCGCCTCGACAACAAAAGAGGAGTGAACATTGCCTATGTTGGCAATTTTGGCAAGTTTTTCTGTCAGGAACTGACGGTACCCCTTCATGTCCGCAATGATCACTTTTAGTAAATAATCATGATCACCTGTAACATGGTAACACTCTATCACTTCGGGTAAAGCACTGATTTTTTTCTCGAAAGCAAGCAATGAAGACTTGGTGTGTTCTTGTAAAGAGACATGACTGATGACCATTAAGGTTTTACCGAGTTTTGCCGGATTTATCTCAGCTCGATAACGCTCTATGATACCATCTTTCTCCAAACGTTTGATGCGTTCATGTACTGGTGTTGGTGTAAGATTTAACTGAGACGCAAGCTGTTTAATGGTCTGATTGGAGTTAGCTTGAAGCAGCATTAATAACTTCTCGTCGATCTGGTCAATTTTATACATAGGTGTTTTTTCTTATTTTGCTGATAATTACGATAATAACAGGAAAAATATCTACATATTAAGGTTGTTATAGAAATATAAACCAAAAATATAAATAATTATAGGATAATAATCAATATATATTGATCTTTGTACAAAACCATGATTATGAGCAAACATAAAACGCGTCCCGAGAGTCTAATGATGTCCTACGGATATGATCCTCAATTATCTGAAGGAGCCATCAAATGCCCTATTTTCCAAACTTCAACTTTTGCTTTTCGTTCTGCTGAGCAAGGGAAAGCTTATTTTGAATTGGCCTATGGCTTAAGAGAAAAAGAGGAAGCGGAGCAAATGGGATTGATCTACAGTAGATTAAATAACCCAGATCTCGAAATCTTGGAAAATAGGCTTACCCTTTGGGATGGAGCAGAGGAATGTGCTGTTTTTGAAAGCGGAATGGCGGCAATATCAACTATTTTGCTTGAGTTTTTAAATCCGGGTGACTACGTTTTATACAGTAAACCTTCTTATGGTGGTACAGATCATTTCATTAATGAAGTCTTGACACGTTATGGAATCAAAGTATTGTCTTTCAGTGAAAAGGATGCAGAGGAAGATTTGAAAAATCGAATTGCACATGAGATTGGTGAAAATAGGTTAGGAATGATCTACATTGAGACGCCAGCCAACCCGACGAATGCGCTCATTGATATTGAGATGTGTTATCGTCTATCGAAGCACTTTTCAAGTGATGAAGAAAAGACAATTCTTGCTGTAGATAATACATATATGGGGCCTTTATGGCAACACCCGCTTAAACATGGCGCTGATTTAGTACTTTATTCTGCTACCAAATACATCGGCGGTCATTCTGACGTCATTGCCGGTGCTGTTTTAGGGAGCAGTGAATTGATGCAACGCGTGAGAGGTATGCGTACTTTCTTGGGTAATCAAACCAGTCCAAATACAGGATGGTTATTGATGCGAAGTATAGAAACTTTGAAATTGAGAATGGACAAACAAGCTGAAAACGCTAAAAAAGTAGCTCACTATTTAAATCAGCATTCAAAGGTAAATCACGTATATTACCTTGGGTTATTAGATCCAAATTCAAGTCAAGGTAAAATTGCAGCTAAACAATGCGTCGGTCATGGCGCTATGGTTTCATTTGATATTGAAGGAGGCGAAAAGGCGGCATTCAAATTTTTAAACAGTTTGAAACTCGTAAAACTAGCGGTGAGTTTGGGGAGTACTGAATCATTGGCTGAACATCCAGCTACTATGACACATGCAGGTACAGACCCTGAAGAGCGTATTAAGCATCATGTAACTGAGAACCTTGTGCGTCTGTCAATTGGAGTTGAACATGCAGAAGACCTCATCCAAGATTTAGAACAGGCCTTAAAAATGGCTTAGATTTTTTCGTTTAGCAAGGGCATTCGCAGCTTCTTGATTACCGCAAAGATTCGAATAGAAATAATCACAGATCCAGATAGGATGAGGTTTAATATAGGATCTATAGGCGTGTATGATAAACCGACGTAAATAGCTGCTCCGGACAAACATGCAGTGGCATAAATTTCTTTTCTGAAAATAAGCGGTATGTCATTGCAAAGAATGTCTCGAATAACACCCCCAAAGGTGGCCGAAATGACAGCCAGAATAATCGCCACCGTTACGGTTGATTCAGCAACAAGCGCTTTCTCTAAACCGAGTATAGTATAGAGGGCAATTCCAATGGTATCAAAGAGGAATAAGGTTTTTCTGATGTAACGCATTCCCTTTTTAAAGATTACAGCGAATATGGCTCCACCTAGTGCCAAGAAAATATAGTTATTATCATGCATCCACATGATTTCGGTATCCAACATAATGTCTCTTAATGTCCCTCCGCCTAGAGCAGTTACAAAGGCAATGATAATTCCACCAAAGAGATCCAATTGTTTTTCAGAAGCAGCAAGAATACCACTAATCGCAAAGGCAAAAACACCAACAAAATCGAGAATGCTTAAAATGGTCATATTCAATTTTTTTCGCAAAGGTAAGGAGCAATTTCAGATGTAAGACATTCAATGAAAATTAAGTATCTTCACAAATAGAAACGATTTCTAAATTTTTTCAAAAGAATGAGACAATTACTACTCTTACTAGCGCTATTGATATACATTATTGGGTATTCAAAAAATAAAAATTGGACCTGCATTAATGAAAACGGAGAAACCATTTTTAGAATCGAAGCCATGCGGGTTTATGAGTTTAAAAATGGTTTAGCACGAGTCTATAAAAACACACTCGTTAACAACCAATGGGTGACAGGTTATGGTTACATCAATCAGAAGGGCGAGGTAGTAATTCCATGTGATTTAGAAAAGGCGATGGATTTTGAGTCAGACGTTACTTGGGTCAAAAAGAAAGGAGAAGATTTTTACCGTATGATCAATAAACAAGGGAAAATCATTCCAACCAAAGAATACAAGAAGGTCAAGAATTTCTTTGATTTTCAAAAAGACACCTGTGCCGTTTTTGAAGATGGAAAAATGGGATTTGTAGATTCTACAGGAAAAGAACGTATCCCATGTAAGTATGCGGGGTCAAGTGTCTTTACTGAGGGATTAGCTTCGGTTTGTCTAGCTAATGCTAAAGAAGAGGCTTATGGTTTCATCAATCGAAACGGAGAAGCTGTTATTCCACTTGCATACAAGCAAGCAGGATCAAGTTCTTTTAGAAAGGGATTAGCAAGAGCATCAGTCGGAGGGAGCACTGTTTTGGTAGACAAGACGGGGAAAATTGTTTTTCAAACGAAAAAGGGAAACATTCAAGGACATAATTATGGTCGCATTCTTGTCATCACCAAACCCAATCGTCGCGGCTGGGGTTGGCTTGATTTTAACGATAAATTCGTTATTAACCCGGAATACGATTATGCCCAAAACTTTAATGAAGACGGATTCGCAATAGTAGAAAAAAACGGATTAAAAGGTGTCATTGATACAACTGGAAAAGTCATCATTCCTTTAGAATATGAAACGGTTTACCATGATATCACCAAAGATGGGTTTTTTGCGGGAGTATTGCCCAGTAAAGGAGGAGCAATTTCGATGGCAAATGCCCAAAAGCACTATTTCGACAAAAACCTCGATCGCATCGAGCTCGACAATATCAAATACATCATGAGTGCGCGTTATGGAAATCGAATTCCTTTTTCTGACATGAACAATCGAAAAGGTTATTTAAATCGTAATTTTGAGATTGCCATCCCTGCTATTTATTCGAGAAATGAGTTCTTCATTGAAGGATTGGCTTGGGTGTTGGATTAGTGTTGTCAAGAATAAAGAAGAGGTTAAGAACTATTGGATATGGATAAAATGTCATTTTTTAGTTAGACATTCCGTACCCATTTGCCTCAAAATCCGTTAACTTCGTAAAGTTGAAATAAAACAAAAAAATAGGACGTGTCGATAGAAGTTAAAAATGCTTTTAAGTATTATGGCGAACAAGCCGCACTAAATGATGTATCATTTAAAATCAATTCTGGAGAAATTGTTGGTTTTCTTGGTCCAAATGGCGCAGGTAAATCGACCATGATGAAAATCATTACCTGTTTTATTTCCAAATCTTCAGGGTCTGTAAAAGTTTGTGGTTTGGATGTTGAAGAGGATTCTATAGCAGTTCGTAAAAAGGTTGGATATTTACCAGAGCACAATCCACTTTATTTGGATATGTACGTGAAGGAATACCTGCATTTTGTCGCTGGTATTTATAAGCTACCCAACAAAAAAGAGCGCGTCAAAGAAATGGTGAGCCTTGTTGGTTTGGATAAAGAACAGAATAAAAAAATTGGGGCTTTATCGAAAGGTTATCGTCAGCGTGTCGGGCTAGCGCAGGCCATCATTCACGATCCTGAAGTGTTGATATTAGACGAACCAACCAGTGGTTTGGATCCAAATCAATTGGTGGATATTCGCGATTTAATTTTGAATATTGGAAAAACAAAGACAGTTATGCTGTCTACCCATATTATGCAAGAAGTTGAGGCGATCTGTGATCGTGTCATAATTATCAAAGAGGGCAAAATTGTTGCGGATGACAAGGCAGAAAATATCCAACAAAAAGATGTAGAGTTACAAACTGTCTTGGTTGAATTTGATCAAGAAACTTCACGTAATAAATTGAGTGCAATCCAAGGCATTAAGAGCGTGAAAAAGGTAGAAGGCAATCAATGGTTGTTCGCCGGTGAAGGCGATATACGTCCGATTATTGCTAAATATGCGCAACAAAACGATCTTCTTGTATTGACGATGGCCGTCAAATCAAAGTCAATGGAAGAGGTCTTTAAGGAATTAACAGGCAGTTAAATTCTATTTAATAATCGCTTTTTCAACGACGGTGTAAGTTCCGTTTTCGCCAAGGATCGATACATAAACAAGCCCCTGATAATCCGAATCAAGCGTTATCTCTACCGTATTGTTTTCAGTTGAACGCGTATCAAAAGATAAAACTTGACCAAGCGAATTGTGAAGGATGATTTCATAATTCGCTGAGATGGACGAATTTCTGAAGTCGATGTAAAACTGTCCTTCATTCACAGTAGGATAAATGGAAATCTTTTTCGTGTCATTCTCCTTATCCAGACCTAAATCAGAACAGTCACCATTACATAAACGGATCGTATTATCGGGTAAAAAAGAGATGGAGTTAATATCCAGACCAGAATCATCCCCGTTCCACCAATTTGAATTTGGAATAGTGAGCGCATTAAATGTACTTCCCTCAACGTAAATGTCTCCAGCATCTCCTTGGTTTACACCATTTTCCAAATCAAAATTACCATCAGCTTGTTCGATGCTATATTCGTAATGCGCTTCATAAGTCATATCCTCTAAAGTGTTCAACGTTGTGACATTTTCGTCAACATGCCAAATCACCAGTCCACGCTCTACCGGAAAAGTAGCATTACCAGGGGTCGAGGACATGCAGGCTTCAATAATAAAATATTCGTTCGGATCACTGGGGTTGACGTAGATGGCAAGCGTTTTACCATCTTGCTCCAATGAGTAGGAGCTATTGGGTAAAATCTCAACGGCATTCATCCAGCCTGCGTCACGAAAAAACGGCACTCCGATAGGTTCAATTTCCCCAGCAACCTGATTCCCGCTCATAACCGAATAAAAGCCAGTACCAAATGATGAACCGTCATAATCGTATGTGTCCGGGAATCCCCAGGCGGCATGCCCAATTTCGTGACAAATAACAAATAATCGTACAAATTCAGGATCCCACGTGCTCGTGAGGGGTTGCACCGTAAAACCATATAGGCTGTAACCATTAGGTGCAGTCTAATCAGTCGACCAATGGGCGCCTCCTGATCCTGGAATCCATCCCGTGGTAATGACATTAACCGATAAGATTTCACTCTCCAAGCCATCCGCAGAATGTGTCGTTAGCGCATCCCAATCATAATCAGGATGATTCGCTACTACTGAATCCAAAGCATCAGTAACAATATCATTAACAATGGTCCAGTCCATTGTTTCATAAGTAGCGAAAGTTTCCGGTGCTCTGTAATAACCAAAAATATCGTAGGTCAAATCAATAGAGTCTCTACTTTGAACTTTCCAATAATCGCGAACTGAATGAGGAACATCCGCCTCTGAGTAACCAACTCCATTTAGTAAATTGTCTATACGTTCAACCGACAAATCTGCAGTCTTATCTTCAAAATCAATCAATAAGGTGATACCTTTAACTGGAGTTTGTGCTTGTACAAAAACGAGTTGAATTATAAATAAAAACGATAATAAGTGTCTCAACATTGTATTGAAATTTAGAGGAGACTAAAAACGCTATTCAAACTTAACCTGCTCAAACGGGTTAAATTCATTCATAGGATTTAGCTCCTTAACAGTTTGATTTTCTACTCGGAATGTGCGCGATGGAAATTGCTCCATTATCGAGATATCGTGCGTTGCCATCAATACAGAAGTACCTTCCTTGGCAATGGCTAATAAAACACCCATGATTTCTTTTGAAGTTTCAGGATCTAAATTTCCCGTGGGCTCATCAGCCAGAATGAAATCAGGTTTGTTTATTAAAGCTCTGGCAATCGAGACGCGCTGTTGCTCTCCTCCCGACAGTTGATTCGGCATTTTATCTCCTTTATGATCTAAACCTACTAAGCTTAGAACCTCCTCACCACGTTGTTGAATTTCCTTTTTATTCTTCCATCCCGTTGCTCGCATCACAAAAACAAGGTTGTCCATCACTGAACGATCAGATAATAATTGGAAATCTTGGAACACGATTCCAAGCTTTCTTCGTAAGAATGGAATTTTTTTTCGGTTTAAATTTTCCAAAGATACGTCAGCAATCATTCCGCTACCTGATACAAGCGGTACTTCGCCATAAAGCATTTTAAGTAGACTACTTTTCCCAGTTCCGGTTTTACCGATTAAGTAAACAAATTCCCCTTTGGCAATGGCCAAATCAACGTTTTTTAAAACGACAACATCGTCCTGTTGGATTTCGCCATCTTTGATCCATAAAATGTTGTTTTCACCCTGCATACTTTTTTCTGTTTCGCTCATGCTGACTCAAAAATAAGTTAAAAAAATAAGATTCCGGCGCAAGTTTTAGAGATTGAGCAAGTAACTTTTGCATTGATTCGGGTTAAATAAGAAGAATGTAGCACTAATCTTAACAGAAGTGCGTTTATAACTTTCGAAAAAGCTCCCCTTTTCCCTCTGCTTACAGTTTAATTTTATGGGTTAAAACACATGTGAACGAATGAAGCATGATTTTTGATCATGCACACGAAATACGATAAAGTAGCCCAAGGGCATGCAAATGAGAAACTTTATGTTGAAATATATCGGATTGATGATGATGGTGCTGTTGTGTACAACTGGTTATACGCAGACCTCAGATAGATATGAATCCAAATACGTGCGCTATTACAAAGCTGAAGACTTGTATGAGAAGGAAAAATACAGCGCTGCACACGAGGAGTTTGGAGCTTTTATGAACGAGCTTGAGTTGCCCAACGACCCATTTTATGTTAAGGCCAATTATTATATGGCTTTAAGCGCGCTTTATCTTTACCATGCAGACGCAGAGCGATTATTACTCAATTTCCTAAAAGAGTATCCTGAGTCGATTCACCGTCAAACTGTTTATCTTGAACTAGGAAATTATTACTATCGAAAAAAGAAATACAAATCAACCCTGCAATGGTTGAAACAAATTGATATTTATGACCTCTCGGAAGATCAAAAACAAGAGTATTATTTTAAACTAGGTTATGCGCACTTCCAAGAGGATCAATTAAAACCGGCGCGTGATGCCTTTTATGAAATCATCAATATTGAAGGACAATACCAAAGTCCGGCATTGTATTATTATTCACATATAGCTTACACCGAAAAGAGTTATCAAACGGCATTGGAAGGATTTACAAAGCTGAAGGATGATCCCAATTTCAAAAATGCGGTTCCATATTACATTGCGCAGATTTACTATTTGCAAGGTAAGTATGAGAAATTGTTGGAGTATGCGCCTGCAAGAAAAGATTCTGCTGATCCCAAAAATGCTATAGGTCTAGCACATCTCATTGGAGACGCTTATTATCGCGTAGGCAAATATCATGAAGCGGTTCCCTATCTAGAGGAGTACAATAGTAAGAGCGCGACGACACGTGATGAGGATTATCAATTGGGCTATGCTTACTACAAAAGTGATCTCTTTGCCCAAGCCATTCCTCTTTTTGATAAAGTTGCCAAGAAACAGGATAAATTGGGTCAAACTGCGCTCTATCATATTGGTGAGTGCTACCTGAAACAAGAAGAGTTTTTCTATGCACGAAATGCATTTGAGCAAGCATCAACCATGCCTTTTGATGCGGAAATTGAAGAGGATGCTTTATACAACTATGCAGTCTTATCTTACAAGTTAGATTACAATCCATTTGATGAGGCTGTTGAAGCCCTGAACCTTTATTTAAAACGGTACCCAAAATCACCAAGAAACCAGGACGTATATCAGTACTTGGTGAATGTGTATACAACCATGCGCAATTATAAGTCAGCGATTGAAGCGATTGACCGTATTGAAGACAAGGACTTCAAAATGAAGAATGCTTATCAAATCATGGCCTACAATTATGGTGTAGAGCTTTTTGAAAATGGTAGCATGGACGCATCGATCGAAGCGTTTAAACTGGTGAAGCGTTACCCTATTGACCAGAAGTTAAATGTCATGGCCTTGTATTGGTCTGCAGAAGTTTATTACCGTATGGCAAAATACAGTGAGGCAGTTGTCTCCTATAGAGCGTTTCTAGATGAGCCAGGAAGTTACACACAACCAAGGCACAACGAAGCATATTACAATATGGCTTATTGCTATTTCAAGCAGAAGGATTACTTGAGCGCCATTCAAAATTTCCGTTCCTATGTTCAAGCAACTGATGGAAAAGATAAAAAACGATTGACAGATGCCTATCTGAGAATCGGTGATTCCTATTTTATGTACCGCCCAGATAAAAACACCTCGCCGGATGATAATCAGGCTGTGAAGTACTATCAATTGGCAGTTGAAACAGGAGGTGGACAATTGGATTATGCAAAATATCAGATGGGATTGTCGTATGGTTTCTTAAAACGATACACGGATAAAGCAGCTATCATGCTCGACATTGTGAACAACCATTCGAAATCAGTGTTGGCTGTTCCGGCATTATATGAGGCAGCGGAGTCTTATCGTTTAATGTTGGATGAGACGGACCCAACTCACAAGGTAAAAGCCATGCGTTATTATAACCAGTTGATTCAGGACCATCCGGGACATACGAAGGTTGTAGATGCAATCTATCAGATTGGAATGTTGCATTTCATTGACCAAGAATACAATCAAGCTGAAAAACAATTTTTAAAGGTGATCAATGAGTACAGAGGATCGCATTTAGAAATTGCTGCCTTATCGAGATTAGAGGATATATATACGGCACTCAATCAGCCGGACAAATACTTTGATTTACTGAGCACCTTAAATATGGATATCGATCAGGAGAAGCAAGATAGCATTGTTTATACGGCAGCTTTCCGTCAATATTCAGATTCGGTATTTGATGTAGCCGCCAGTTCATTCAAGAAGTACTTGAGTCAATTTGCTAGACCAAAATCAGAAATTGAAGCACTCTATTACATGGGTGATTCGTATGGTGAATTGAACAATGAGGTAGAACAAGTGGCAGCGTTTAAAAAATTATTGGCCAAATCGAATAACCGATTTACAGAACGGGCTGCTGATATCGTTTCTGCTTATGAATACGAGCAGAAGAATTATGCGGTTGCATCGGAGTATTATGAAAAATTAGAAAGCGTTGCATCCTTCCCAGGCAGTAAATTAAGAGCCGATATTGGTTTGATGCGTTGCTATACATTCACCAATGAGCTAGGAGCTGCGAAAATTTATGCGATTCGCGTACAAGACGACGAACGCGCACTGGAAAATGTAAAAATTGAGGCACATTATGTAATAGGTAAGGCAGAATTGGAAGCAAGTAATTATGAAGAGGCTCTGGCTGAATTTACAGTAGTGAAAGATAAAACTTCCAGCGTGTTGGGTGCAGAAGCACACTATAGTATTGCATTGATTTATCATCTTCAGGAAGATTATAAAAAATCAGAAGAAGTGGTTCGTAAAATCATGAAGGAAAGAGCGGGCTATGATTATTGGATCGCAAAATCACTCATCTTACAAGCAAAGAATTCAATCGGTATGGATGATTATGTACAAGCTGAATTTACCATCAATAGCTTACTGAAAGGATATGTGATTGAGGATGACGGAATTATTGATGAAGCAAATCTAGTTATGGACGTGATCACGGAATATAAAAACCGTGAAAAAGACCTTGGGCCAGATGTTGATAACACAATTGAAATTGGAAATGGAGAGTAAATTGAAATTAAAATATAGCCTAGTAGCACTGATCTGTATGTTGGTGAGCACGTCTTGGGCGCAAGAGGATGTTTATGTAAATGTTTCCGAGGCGATTCGTACCATTTCGCCTTCTTATCGTATTGCCGATAAACCAACGGTAGTAGATACGGTTGTTCCAATTCCGAACATAAACTACCCTTTGTTATCGCGAACCATGGCGACGGAAATATCGATTGATGAAATTGAGGCTTCGAAAATCCGAATTGTACCTAAATTGGATAAACTCTACCCGGGATATTTAAAAATGGGCATCGGAAATTTTGCAAATCCGCTGGGCGAGTTTTATTACAATTCGGTTCGGGACAGAAGAACAGCATATGGTGTTCACATCAACCATCACTCGGCATTTAGAGATATTCCAAACTATTCACCCAGCACATTTGACGATACTGAGGCGAAAGTATTTGGTGAATTTTTTACATCACGTTATAAAATCGAAAGTCAGGTTAACTATTTAAACAATGGGTATCATTATTACGGCATTCTCGATTCAGCAGATGTAATTGGTGGTGATTCGTTAAGAAACAGAGTGGAAGGTATCGGAGCAAATTTCCGTTTTTCAAATTTTGAAGGACGCGATAGCGCCAAATTAATATATACCGTGCACACGGCTTATGATTACTTCCACGAGTTTGATCCACAAGACCTGAACTTAAACGCCAAAAACACGAATTTCATTATCGGAACGCAGATGGCCTATAAGTACAAAGCGCAGTTGTATTCGGCAGAATTTGCCGTGAAATACAATAAGTACAAGTTTGCTGTTGGCAACCCAAATGTTTTAGCAGATTTCTGGTACAATGAAAACAACACCATCATCCAATTAAAGCCGGTGATTTCATCCTATGGCAGAAAATGGAAGGTGACTTATGGTGTTGATCTCAACTTTGATATCGTCAGTGACGAAGCATTTAAAGCAGTGCCGGTCATTGAAGGAAAATACAGTCTCTTTAATGATATGTTTATCCCTTATGCGGGAATTGGTGGAGGAGTTACACAGAATACGTTTAAATCACTTAATCGCTTTAATCCATTCATTAATTCAGAACTCAATTTGGTCAATACACGTGAGCTAAAATTTTATGCGGGTATTAAAGGAACGTTGTCAAAGAAATTGTCTTTTGATGTTCAAGCTCACTCAACTGATTTTTCTGAAATGGCGCTCTTTATTAATGATACTACACCATCGATTTGGTCGAATATCTATCAATTTGATGTAATCTATGATGATGTGAATGCACTTGGAATTAACGGGAGCATTTCTTATCAGTCAGGTGAGAAACTGAAGGTCGATCTAATTGCTGCTTATAACCGTTATTCAGCGATTGATGAATTATACGTTTGGAATTTACCAGCGATTGATATTGCATTAAGAGGATCATATAATTTATACGATAAAATTTATGCAAAGGCAGATCTACAACTCTTAGGAGGAAGAAGAAGTCCAGAAGGTCTTTTTGTTACTGATCCTGTTGATGAAGACTATAATCTTGGATTTGTTGCAGATGCTAATTTGCATTTAGAATACCGCTACAACAAAAGGACCTCTGTGTTTTTGCAATTCAACAATCTGGCAGCGCAGAAATATTTTAGATGGAACCGTTATCCGGTTCAAGGATTCCAGGTCTTAGGTGGATTCACATACGGATTCTAGATACCCAAGCAACCATCCTTCAACAATTTATCGTAACTTCATACGTATAATAAAGATATGCGATTTATTCTGAGTCTAATTATATGTTTTGGTGTTTTTGTTGCGCTTTGTCAGGATCGACAGTTTGTAGCGACTGATTCCATTTCGGGCAAGTATTCCAACTTCTCAGTAGATAATTTTGGTCGTGTATACCTCTGTCAAGAGGATGTGATCTTACAATATTTTGGTCCAATGGACACAATCTATTCAACGTCCTTGAAAACCATGCGTCCAACCTCTATGGAGAGCACCAAATCGTTTAGAACATTGCTTTTTGATCAAGAGCGATCTGTTATCCACTTCTTGGACAATACATTAACGGATATTCATGGTGAAATTGACCTCATTAATATTGGCTTGCAACAACCATTGCTGGTATGTGAATCATTTGCGGGAAATACCTTTTGGGTGCTTGATGGTGGCTTAATGAATCTTGTGCGTGTCAACAGTGAATTAGAAGTTGTTTCGCAAACCGAGAACCTTTTTAACCTTTTCGAAAACGATACCCAACCCACCCAAATGTTAGAGAGCAATGATTATTTATATGTGCTTGTGCCCGGAACAGGTGTCGCCATTTTTGATGTCTTTGGAACATTCATAAAGATCTATGAAACACAAGCCAAAAAAATAGGTGCAATGAATAACTATTTGTTGCTTATGCATGAAGATCGGATAGAGGCCGTTTCTAATCGCGCATTTATGGAGGTAGATTTTGTGTATCGCATGCCTTCTGGTGTATCACATTTTATGTTTGCCAATCAAAAAGCCTACTTTTTGACAAAAACAAAGCTCATTATTGGGGCATATCTGCGCAAATAATAAATAAGTCTTACGTTCACTAGCTATGATCATACTCTTTTAGGGAGATTACTTATATTTGTCCGAAGTAGCGCAAGAATCATTCTTGCCAACTAAACCAAAGAGAATGAAAAAATTTTTCCGGTTCTTTATCAGTAAGCAATTCCTGCTCAATCTGGCGGCGATAATTGTCATTTGGATCATAATTGTTGTTGGTGAGATGTGGTACCTCAAAAGCTCAACCAACTTCGGAGAAAAAATAGAAGTTCCAACCTTCTATAAAATCCACATGGATGATTTGGATGAATTTATTGCCGGAAAGGACATTAAGTACACCATTCAAGATTCCGTTTATATGGATGGATGGCCAAAAGGAACAGTGTGTTGGCAATATCCTGAACCAACGGATTCTTCAGGAATGTTTGTGAAAGGCGGTAGAGAAATTTTGTTGTCGGTGGTTCCTGTAAATCCGCAAATGATCAAAATGCCAGATGTAGTCGATATGTCACAGCGTATGGCAGAACACAGTTTGCAATCCATAGGGTTTAGGACAAAAGTAACCTATCAGCCTGCTGTAGAGGGAAAAGGTTTTGTTTTGAAACAAGTTTATAATGGTCAGGATATCCCACCTGGAACAGCTATTCCAAAAGGGACAAGAATCGAGTTAGTGGTTGCGCAAGGAAAAACAGGAGAGACAACATCGTTGCCAAAGCTGATAGGTTTAACAATATCTGAGGCGCGCGACCGTTTATCTAATTTGACGTTGTCTTTATATCCAGATTGTGCAACTTGTTCAACAGAAGATGAGGTAATGAATGCAGTGATTCATGATCAAAACCCAAGAGGTGGAGAAGGGATCAATGTAGCAGCAGGATCAACCATCACGGTCTGGGCAACCAAAAGTCAACCTCAATAGTATTAAAAGTAACCAACCTCCGTTGCATTTGTGACGTAGTATAATCATGTCAAGACCTGTTCAAATGAATAAAAGCCTATTAATCATCATGATGATAACCCTGTTTGGGTTATCCGGATTCGCACAAGAGCGCATTAGTCCGCTGTTGGTGAACGGATCATTGGCAAAGGAAAGAAAGGTCGAAACTAAAACAGCGGGTGTCAATTCGATTGACAGTTTGGTGTTGTACGAATATGAAACGTTGGATATTCAGCATGCATGGGATGATTTTTCGTTGGATAAATTCCCGCAAGATGTAGAATATGATGAAGGTGGAATTTCTGAGGAGCTCTTTTATAGGTTGATGAATGAAACCAATACCATTCCATATCCAGGAGATGCTATCTTTTGTGACTCGCTTTTTTCAAGACATGACACTGTGAAAATTGAGGATGGCGTTTTGTTGGAAAAAGAAACCCATTATCCATTTACACCTATTAATATTTGGGTCAATGATCTTGAGTTTTACCCAGTTGTTGGCGCAGTCGAAATGAGCGTATTTGAAGAGTGTTATGTGTTGATTGATACGCTGATCGATGGTGTATTGGATGCGGATCAAGATACGATTTGGTATACAGGGCCAGATCAACCCACGTATTGTCAAGATAGTGCGCGCGTTTTTACCAAAACGGTAACGGACACAATGACACTTTGGACAGATAATTACGCTTGGCGAAATTATTCATTTGCATACCAGCCATGGTCGTTGGGTGTTGCTACATTAGATGGAGTGGACGAGGATGGTTGGCCATATGAGTTTGGTAATGATGCTGCCTATGGCGTTGCTGATTATTTGACTTCGCGTCCAATTGATTTGTCAGGATTCTCTGACGGCGACTTGGTTTATTTAACTTTTATTTATCAAGCCGAAGGGTACGGAAACATGCCTGACACATTTGATAGTTTAGTCGTTGAAATGTGGGACGTAGACTCAGAAACATGGTATGGTATTGAGGAATGGTATGGTCTACCGGATGAGGTTGGTCCAGATAGTTGGGATACAGCTCGTATTCAAATCAAGACCGGTTATTTCGATGACGGTTATCGCTTTAGGTTTAAAAACTATGCTTCGCTTTCAGGTGCTCTAGATCATTGGCATATTGACTATGTGAGCGTAGCAGAAGATTTTTCTGGCGAAATCACCTCGTTTAAAGATGTGGCTATTTCTGAACCGTTGCACACAATATTAAAAGATTATACTGCAGTTCCTTGGGAGCATTACAAGAATAACACGACCGGAAACGAACATATAAAGGAAGACTTATCATACATTGTTTACAGCTCTATTCCTGGACCGGATGCAACCAATTTTGCTTTCGGAAATTGGGAGGTAGAACGAGGTGATGCCATTGAAGCTGGCCCCTTTGTGATACCAAATACATCAACACCAGATGCAAGTTTTGCTGCTGAAGAGTATAACGTCTGTACGTTTGATGGAGCAGGTGATTATTTCTATGATTTCGGTTTGTCAGGCGATTCGGCGATATTTGATTTAACCTTTAGTTTTACATCAGCCGCAGGCCTCGATCGTAACATTAATAAATGGAACGATACTACACGATTTACACAATCGTTCATGAACTATTACGCTTATGACGATGGTTCCGCTGAAGCCGCATACGGAATTGAAGGGGTAGGATCGTTATTGGCCTATCAGTTTGAGGCTTATCAATCAGGAGCTTTAACAGGAATATTGATGAGTTTTGTTCCTTCAGTCAATGATATGAGTGGAACGCTTTTCTTCTTGACGGTTTGGGATGACAACGACGGAGAACCGGGTGAAATAATATATCAAGACAATTATTTCAATGCACATTCACCAGAGTATGCTGGGGCGCAAAATGCATTCCGTTATTATGAGTTTAACAATAATGATTATTTACCCTTTGCAGATAGCAGCTATTTGCCTGTAGGAGAAAAATTTTATGTAGGCTGGCAAAACATCGAATCAGGAAGTTTGAATGTTGGCATGGATGCCAATCTCGATAATGGAGATAAAGTCTTCAGGAATACATCTGGCTCTTGGTTAACATCTGCTTTTGATATTTCATTGATGATTCGCCCGGTATTCTCTACTGGATTGGATTACACCTTGTCTGAAGAAGAATTAGAACGTGAATTACAAGAAATTAAACTTTATCCAAATCCAGCTCAAAACCTTGTGAATATTAAAGGTGTAGAAGGTTCATTTAATGTAACGATCTATGATTTGAGTGGAAGAAAGGTTACCTTTGCTGAAAATGAACATACAATTGACGTAACCCATCTCGAACGAGGCGTTTATTTGATCGACATTCGAGATACTGACGGGAATCCGTTGTATGCGAAGAAATTGGTTAAAGAGTAATGACACAAGAATCAGATAAGGATCAAATCACAGACCAGGAAATAGACGATAGTCAAGAAGATCTTTTTGAGCATCACAAACTCATTGCAGATATTGGTCAAGATGCGTTGCGTATCGACAAGTTCTTGATGACACGTATTCCCAACGTTTCCCGAAATCGTATTCAAAATATTGCTAAGGCCGGGACGCTATTTGTCAATGGCAAATCTGTTAAATCCAATTATAAGGTTAGACCGAACGATGAGATTTCTGTGGTTTTACCATACCCGGTCAGAGAAACAAAATTGGTTCCTGAAAACATTCCGATTGATATTGTTTATGAAGACGATCAAATGATCATGGTTAACAAGCCAGCTAATATGGTTGTGCACCCCGGTTATGGAAACTATTCAGGCACATTGCTGAACGGACTGGTACATCATTTTGATAATTTACCACAACGCGAAGATTATTTTGGTAGACCAGGACTCGTCCATCGATTGGATAAGCACACTACGGGTATTTTGGTTGTAGCAAAAACCGAGCAAGCCCTCACGAGTTTAGCGCAACAGTTTCATGATCGGACCTCAGAAAGAGTCTATCATGCTTTAGTTTGGGGTGATGTTGAAAACGACGAAGGTACGATTACAGGCCATATAGGTCGTTCGCGAAAAAACAGGAAGGTATTCAAAGTTTATGATGAGGAGGAGGATTATGGAAAACATGCTGTTACACACTATAAAGTATTGGAGCGATTTCGCTACGTTACTTTAGTTGAATGTAAATTGGAGACCGGCCGAACTCACCAAATTCGCGTGCATTTTAAACACATCGGTCATCCGCTTTTTCATGACTTAGAATATGGGGGAGATAAAATAATTAAAGGAACAACATTTACGAAATACCAGCAATTTATTAATAACTGTTTCAAGCTCTTATCAGGACAAGCCTTGCATGCAAAAACGCTGGGGGTTGATCACCCTGTGACAGGTGAAAGAGTCTTCTTTGAATCTGAATTACCTGAAGGATTTTTGAAACTATTAGAGAAATGGCGAGTATATGGCAATAATAACGTTAATATTTAAACAGTTTAAAAGCGTATTTTAACACCTGAAAGGGTAATAATGTGAAATTAAATACTTATTTTCGCCTCTTAGGTAATAAGCTTATATCATAAAAGTAAACTATATGAAATCACTTAAGTCTTTTATTTTAATCGCTGGATTAGTTGCGTTTGGAGCAAATGGTTTTGCTCAAAGTACAGAACCAGTCGTACGCAGCTATTCAGGTGAAGCAGTGAATCTTTGGAAAGCGGGAGCATACTCTGAGGCTGCCGAAGCGTTCAAAGTGGCGGCTGAAAAAATCAGTCCAAAGAATGCGAAAGCACGTCAGAAGAAGGCTTACTTCACTTACATGGCAGGACGATGCTATGACATCTTAAGTGAGCACGCTGCGGCTGAAGAGCAATATGAAAAGGCAGTGCTTTTACGCTACCAAGAATGGGAGCCAATCGTGTACATGTTACTTGCCGAAATGGAAATGGCGCAATGCAAACACAATGAAGCAAAAGAAAATTACGAAAAGTATCTAAAGTTAGATCCTTCTAGCGAAATGGCAAAAACAAGAATTGCTTCTTGTGATTTCTATAAAGAAAGTACAGAAAACCCTACAAAGCACTTGGTAAATAACGTTACTAAGTTGAATACGAACTCTTATGATTATGCTACGGTAATGGATCCAAGAGGGAAAGAAATGTATTTCACATCTTCTCGTGCTGGATCGACAGGTGAAGGTGCTGACCCGATTACTGGGGAGAACTTTATGGACCTTTGGGTTTCAAAAATTGACCGTAAAGGAAACTGGGGACAACCGACACCAATGGAGGCTCCAATTAACTCTGCTGATAGTGAAGGTAGTGTTTGTTTTGACGCTCGAGGAAAAAGTGTTTGGTTTACACGTTGTCCAGTGAAAGAAAAAATGAACTTAGGTTGTGAGATTTATATGGCTGAGAAAAAAGGTAAAACTTGGGGTGAGCCAGTTTTATTGGAGTTGAAGGATCACGATTCAACAAATGTTGGTCAGCCGACTATTTCTCCTGATGGTAAGACGTTGATTTTTGCATCGAACATGGCCGGTGGATTCGGAGGAGTCGATTTATGGATGTCAACTTATGACAAAAGATCGGATACATGGACACTTCCAGTAAACTTAGGTCCTGAAATCAACACAGCACAAAACGACATGTTCCCAACTTGGGGTCCTGATAATGAATTATATTATGCTTCGGACGGACTGGTTGGTCTTGGCGGTCTAGATATCTTTAGAGCGGAACGTGTTGGAGAGGATAATAAGTGGGAAAATCCAACTAACCTTGGTTACCCAATGAACTCTTGTCGCGATGATTACCACATCATTTATACAGAAAAAGATAAAGTAGAAAGAGGTTATATTTCTTCAAACCGTAACGGATCAAAAGGGAATAACTCACAAGATATTTGGGATTTCTATTTACCTCCTGTATTGGTTGATGTGATGATCTTAGTATCTGATCAAGAAGAAGGTTACCCAATTGAAGGTGCAAAAGTGAAATTAGTTGGTTCTGATGGATCTAGCTACGACCTAGTAACCGATGCTTCTGGTCAAATCAACTTAGGGGCAAAGCCTGATGGTGAGCGTTTTGTAGAGCCGGGTGCTACTTGGACATTGGAAGTTGAAGGAATTGAGAAATTGTACTTAGGTGCAAACGATAACTTTACAACTGAAGGTATTGAGACAAATACGAGAATCATTCGTGACTTAAAAGTGTTGAATATTGAAAAGCCACTTCGATTACCGGAGGTTCGTTATCCATTGGGTAGTGCAGAGCTTTTGGTTGATACAACAAATGAGGATCCAAATCAGTTAATCAACTCAAAGGACAGTTTGAACTATTTGTATGATCTATTGATTGAGAATCCAAACTTGATTGTTGAGCTAGTATCACATACTGACTGCCGTGGTTCTGATCGTGCGAACATGACGCTTTCACAAAAAAGAGCCGAGTCTTGTGTGAACTATTTGGTGCAAGAAAAAGGTATTCCAGCTGAAAGATTGATCCCACGTGGTTTAGGAGAATCAACTCCAGCGACCTTGAAGGAAATTGGGCCAGGTGGTGATACAACATTCACGAAATTAGAGTGTGATATGATTACTAAATTGAAAAAATCTGAACCAGAGAAGTTCGATTACTATCACCAATTGAATCGTCGTACGGAGTGTGTGATCTTGAGTTTTGATTATGTTCCAACCGAAGGGACTGAAGAAGAAGAAGACGGATCAGATAACTAGCGAGTAAAATATTAAAATGTTAAGCACCTTGTCACGGAAACGTGAGAGGTGCTTTTTTTATTTGAGTTAATACCAAATTAATGAGTGACCAAAGATATAATTCAAGAGGTGTGTCTGCCTCGAAAGAAGATGTACACAATGCCATCAAGAACGTCGATAAAGGTTTGTTTCCTCAAGCCTTTTGCAAGATTGTTCCTGATCATTTAACTGGGGATGAAGAGTATTGTGTCGTAATGCATGCCGATGGAGCCGGAACAAAGAGCTCATTGGCTTACATGTATTGGAGAGAAACAGGAGATGCATCTGTATGGAAAGGAATTGCTCAAGATGCATTAATAATGAATATTGATGATCTTTTATGTGTTGGGGCAACGGAAAACATTTTATTGTCTTCGACGATCGGTCGCAACAAAAACAAAATAGATGGTTCAGTGCTTTCCGAAATTATTAACGGAACAGAAGAGCTTTTAGCAGATCTTAGAAAACATGGAGTAAATATTCATTCAACAGGTGGTGAAACTGCTGATGTCGGGGATCTTGTCAGAACAATTATTGTGGATTCGACAGTCGTTGCGCGAATGAAACGTGCTGATGTAATTACCAATAAGAATATTCAAGACGGCGATGTTATTGTCGGCTTAGCTTCTTATGGTCAAGCGAATTACGAGACGGAATATAATGGCGGTATGGGAAGTAATGGTTTAACCAGCGCAAGACACGATGTTTTTAATAAATATTTAGCTGAAAAATTCCCGGAAAGCTTTGATCCTGAAGTACCAGAAGATTTGGTTTACAGCGGCTCAAAAAAACTCACTGATCAGGTTGAAAACACACCACTGGATGCAGGTAAGCTTGTGCTTTCTCCAACAAGAACTTATGCACCAGTGATTAAGGCTATTTTAGATGATCACAGAGCTGATATTCACGGCATGGTACATTGTAGTGGTGGAGCTCAAACAAAAGTTTTACACTTTATTAAAGATCTGCATGTGATCAAAGACAATATGTTCGACACACCTCCATTATTCAAGTTGATACAGGAAGAGTCAGGAACAGACTGGAAAGAAATGTATAAAGTATTTAACATGGGACACCGTATGGAGATCTATGTTAAACCGGATTTAGCTGATGAAATCATTGCTATTTCAGAGTCGTTCGGTATTGAAGCAAAAGTGATTGGACGTTGCGAAGCGAATGAAGGTAATAAACTTACAATTCGATCAGAATACGGAGAGTTTATTTATTAAGAAAATTTTTATGTTAGGATTAATCATTTTTGGTACAAGAGGTGTCCGCAGCACGGTTGAAGAAGGTCAATTCTATTGTCCGCAATGTGATGGCCAGCAACCATACAAATTGAAAAAAGTAACTCAATTTTTCACATTGTATTTTATTCCTTTAATTCCATTGGGACAAAAAGGAAGATACGTGGAATGTCAAAGCTGTCGGAATACATACATCGAACGTATACTGGAAATGAGAGCCACTATTGATGTTAGTGACCGTCCACAAGCAAAACCGCAAGTGGAAAATCGACCACAAATTGAAGTGAAAGAGCAGATTCCTGCATCAGATCAAACAACAACTGAAGCTCCAAGAAATACGGACGAGGAACTATTGCCAACCAAACAAATAGCGATTAAAAAATTGTTGATCATGATGATCCTTGCAGACGGAGTTGTGGATGATCAGGAGATATCTGTTTTCCATAAGGTCTATAAAGAAACAACCGGAGCCTATGTAGCCAATATCTATCATGAAATTGATGTCGTACAAGGTAAGAATGAAAAGCCAGAAGCATATCTACAAAGTGTTTCTGCTCTTCTAAATGAAGAAGGGAAAAGAGATGTAATCAAGGCTTGTATGATGATTGCTGCAGCAGACGGAGATATAGACGCAAGTGAAGTAAAGATGGTTCAGAAATTTGGAGAATTGTTAGAACTGTTACCAGCAGATGTAAAGGCAATTATGGACCAAATAACTGTTCCTGCATAGAATTGAATAAGTTAATAAGAAATGAGTGATATATTAAAGAAACTGGAGTCGATCGCGGTTCGTTTTAATGAGGTTGGGCAACAAATTGTTGATCCTGACATCATCGCGGATATGGATCGATACGTGAAGTTGAATAAAGAATACAAAGAGCTCGAGGAAATTGTAAAAGCCTACAAGGAATTCAAAAACGTTGTTGACAACATTGAAACTTCAAAAGAGATGTTGGAGACTGAGGATGATCCGGAGATGAAGGAAATGGCAAAAATGGAATTGGACGAATTATTGCCAAAAAAAGATGAGATGGAGGAGGAAATCAAAGTAATGTTGATTCCAAAAGATCCAGAGGATGATAAAAACGTGATCGTCGAGTTAAGAGCTGGAACAGGTGGGGACGAGTCATGCATTTTTGTGGAAGATGTTTTTCGTATGTATTCGATGTACATCAAATCACGGGGATGGAAAATGGAAGTGGTGAATACCAATGAAGGCGGAACAGCTGGATACCGTGAAATTTCATTTGAAATAGAAGGAGATGGTGTGTACGGAACGATGAAGTTTGAGTCAGGTGTACACCGTGTACAGAGGGTTCCTGAAACGGAATCACAAGGGCGTGTGCATACATCCGCGATCACTGTAGCCGTCATGCCGGAAGCAGAAGAAGTGGATGTGAAATTGAACATGGCAGACGTTAAAAAGGACACCTATCGTGCATCAGGTGCAGGTGGACAGCACGTTAACAAAACAGAATCTGCCGTTCGATTAACGCATATCCCGACCAATACAGTTGTTGAATGTCAAGATGGACGTTCGCAGCATAAGAACTACGAAAAGGCCTTAACAGTCCTTAGAACACGTCTATATCAAGCTGAATTGGAGAAGAAAATGGAAGAGCGTTCGGCGCACCGTAAATCATTGGTGTCAACTGGAGACCGTTCAGCAAAGATTAGAACATACAATTATCCGCAAGGGCGAATCACGGATCACCGTATTAACAAAACAATGTACAATCTCCCAAGCTTTATGAATGGTGACATTCAAGAGATTATCGACGCGCTGAAAATCGCCGAGAATGCAGAAAAAATGAAAGCCGGAGAAAACTAATAACCCAAAAATGACACACCAAGCGCTGGTTGAACAAATACGAAAAAAACAATCTTTCCTCTGTGTTGGATTGGATGTGGATTTGGATAAAATCCCTTCTTTTTTATTGGATTACGAGGACCCGATTTTCGAATTCAACAAAAGAGTCATTGATGCCACAAAGGATCTCTGTGTAGCTTATAAACCCAACATTGCATTTTATGAATGTCATGGAAGCAAAGGTTGGGATGCATTGAAAAAGACACTAGACTATATACCAGCGGAGATCTTTACCATTGCAGATGCTAAACGTGGAGACATAGGGAATACTTCTCATTATTACGCGAAGACCTTTTTTGAATATTTGAACTTTGACGCCGTCACGGTTGCTCCTTATATGGGAGTGGATAGTGTGACACCGTTTTTTGAGTACGAAAATAAATGGGTCATTCTTTTGGCTTTAACTTCGAATAAAGGAGCTTTAGATTTTCAATTCACTACCGATATTAAAGGAGAGAAACTCTTCGAAAAAGTACTGAAAAAATCAGCGGAATGGGGTGACGAATCAAAGTTGATGTATGTGGTTGGTGCTACCCGATCTGAGGCAATTGGCGATGTCCGAGCTTTGACACCAAAACACTTTTTCTTAGTGCCTGGCGTTGGAGCGCAAGGAGGTTCTTTAGCGGATGTAGCCAATTATGGATGGAATGATGATTGCGGTCTCTTGGTGAACTCTTCGCGTGGAATCATTTATGCTGGAAATGGTGAAGATTTCGCGGATTCTTCCCGTCAAGCGGCTCAAAAGCTGCAGTTGGAAATGCAATTGGTTTTGCAGAATAAAGGATTTGTGTAAGACATTTTTTAGCACTGATTTTAAAGGTTGAATTTGGATTTTTTCGTAACTTATGGAAACCAAATACCAACAAAAATGAAATCATATTTACCCCTTTTTCTTGTTCTGATTGGGTTCGGAGCAACTCCCTCTTTTTCACAAACACGAACAATCGATTGGTGGTACGAAACAAATGATGCCTCTTTTGGAATGTCTTGTGCCGATGATATCGATGGTGATGGCAAATTCGAAGTGATCTTTGGTTGCTATCGAAATGACAGCAGCATTTATGCGTTGAATGCCGATGATGGTACATTGTTATGGAAATACAATGCCTCACCGATGGGAAGTCATGGCTGCAATGATGTAGCTCCGATCACTTATGATGTGAATGGCGACGGAACCAAAGAGGTGATTGTTCCGGGATCATGCAATCCAAAAACATGGTGTTTTGATGGAGCAACGGGCGATGTGATTTGGGAATCGGATACACGTGGAAGTGATTCACCTCCAACCATTGCTGATATAGACGATGATGGTACGCCTGAAGTTTTACACGGTGAATTTGGAGGATATGTGATCTGCTTTGATGCTGAAACTGGCGATGAAGAATGGGAGTTATTAGTGGATGATAATTCATGGGTTCAAACAGCCCCAACATTGGTTGATTTAAATGGCGATGGTCAATTGGATATTGTCGTCGCTACTTGGAATTTTGATTATGAAGACAGCGTTTATGCCTACAATGGTTCCGATCGTTCATTGATGTGGTCATATCCAATCTTGGATCATGTTTATCATGGAACGGCGGTAGCTGATTTTGATGACGACGGCAATCCGGAATTATTAATCGGATCGTATAACGACACCCTTTATTGTATCAATGGAGAGGATGGTTCAACCGAGTGGAAATATGGCGGACCAGGCGGGTACGTTGGCTCTCCTGCCAGTATTGGTGATGTAGATGGTGATGGAAGCTGTGATGTTATTGTGACCAATGGTTTTAAAGTTACTGCCCTTGAGAATACCGGAGAGGTCAAATGGGATTATACGATTGATGGGTTTAGCAGTGCCTTCAGAGGTGTGGCTTTGGCAGATGTTAATGACGATGCAAATTTAGATGTAGTATTTTGTGCGATTAATGGTAATCTAATTGGATTAGATGGAATGGACGGAAATGAGCTTTGGTCAGTGAATTTAAGAGCCCACTACGGAACGGACGATTTCGAATTGAATCATGCACCTTTGATTGCCGATTTTAACGAGGATGGTGATTTGGATGTTTTTGTAGTAGGTGGGCATGCAACATTTCCGGACATTGAATTTAATTACGGTCGTGCATACATGCTTACGATTGGTCCTGGAGCTGGCCCCGATTGGTTAATGTTTCAGCGCGACGTTCTCAGACAATTCTCTATGTGTGAATTCCCATATTTTCAGGCGAGTCTTGACGAAACTATAAAAGAAGGAATAAGTGTATACCCTAATCCCGCACAGGACTGTGTTACCATTGATTTTGGATCAGCTGCAAAGCAAGCTAACTTGATTTCTATTTATGGCGCAAACGGACAACTGATTTGGTCGGATAACAACGTGCAATCAAATGAAACGATTGCTACGAACTCCTTTCCAGAAGGTTTATACCTTTATCAAATTCAATTTGACAACGGCGATTGTGAAACAGGAAAGTTTGTGGTGAGTAGGTGATTGATTACTCCAACCCATAGCGTTGGTGATACTTCTCGGATAATTGTTTTTGGTGATTATCCAAAACGATAAAATTCCCTTTCACCATTGCAATGGATACATTATTGGTTCGCATGTCTAAGGCATTGCCATCCGAGACAAAGAGGGTTGCATCTTTTCCTTTTTCAAGAGAGCCTATTTTGTCATCGATTCCGAGAATGCGGGCTACATTTAAACTGACAGCTCCAACGGCTTCTTCTTCTGTTAATCCATAAGACCAGGCTGTTCCTGCTAGGAATGGAATGTTTCGTGCATTCATCACTTCCATGTCTCCAGCTGCCTGAATGCAATATTCTACACCCAGTTGCTGCAAACGTTTTACTTTGTGAAACGCTGCGTAGGTTAAATCGTCTTCAAACTTGGGCAAGCTATGAGGTCTTCCCAACATCACGGCGATTTTGTTTTCTTTTAGGCGCTCGGCTACTAAATCTGCATCGTAGCCTCCAATAATGACGACATGTTCCAACTTAAATTGTCGTGTCATATCAACGATATCATTGATTTCCGGTGCAAAGTCAGCATGAATAAAAAGACGTTTTGAACCGTCAAAAATACCACGCATGGCTTCCAATTTTAATAATGGTTGTTCTGGCGACTTATTTTTCGAGTAGGCCAACCCTTCTTCGAGAAAATCATATAAACGTTTTACCGTTTCGGTGTAGGCTTTGTTTTCCTTGCTTTCTCCGGGTTCTGCCCACCAACCTGTACTTCGATGTTTTCGCGGCCAATTGACATGGACACCATCATCAGCCTTATAGACCGCATCTTCCCAGTTCCAACCATCTAAAGCCATAACAGAAGAGGTTCCTGATATAAGACCGCCTCGAGGTGTTGATTGAGCAACTAAAACACCATTTGTCCGAACTGTATACATGACTTTCGAGTCGGTGTTATAAGCAATTAAAGCCCGAACATTTGGGTTGATAGTACCCGTTTCTTGAAAATCTCTCGTTGCTCGAACAGCATCAATTTCAGTGAGTCCAATAGTCAGGTTGGCTCCTATAAAGCCGGGATAAATATGTTTCCCTTTAATGGAAATTATAGTGTCCCATTCGGTTTCATCCAACTGATAAGTCAGCGCATTTCTAACAAACAAAACTTTGCCGTTTTCAATGGCCACACTAGCGTTTTGCACCTTTTCACCATTGCCAATATGCGCCGTTCCGTTCTGAAATAGAATACGATTATATTCCTGCTTTTGAGGAGAAGGCACTTGACCGAAACCAATAGTACCAAGCCCTATTGCAATCAACAGGGTGAAAAGCGAAAATTTATTTGTGATGATCTGTATCATAAGCTTTCTTTCGGTTTTACCATTCAAGGGTGTCACAATGATAATGCGGATGTTTTCTCTCAACCGGTTGACGAGTCGGAACACCTTTTTTCTGCGCCTCCATCATTTTTTGAATGATGCGGTTGCGTTCTTTCTGGTCCCTTTCGTGCAATCGAATGCTGCGGTTGATATCATAAAGCAATATCCCGTCAACAAAAGTCTTCTCGGCCTTTGCTTGGATGGACAGCGGGTGATCTGACCAAATGACAATATCAGCATCCTTTCCTTCTTTGATACTTCCCATCCGATCATCGAGGTTTAATAATTTGGCAGGATTAAGTGTTACCATCTTCAAGGCATCCTCTTCAGAAATACCACCATATTTCACAGCTTTCGCGGCTTCCTGATTCAATCGTCTACCCATTTCTGCATCATCTGAATTAATGGCCGTAACAACTCCCATTTTATGCAAAATAGCTGCGTTATAGGGTATAGCTTCATTGACTTCAAACTTGTATGCCCACCAATCAGCGAATGTAGAGGCACCCGCGCCATGAACTTTCATTTGTTCCGCGACTTTATAACCTTCAAGGATATGGGTAAATGTATTCAGCGTAAAGCCCATAGAATCGGCAACATGCATCAACATATTAATCTCACTTTGAATGTATGAGTGGCAGGTAATGAAGCGCTCTTTATTTAGGATCTCTACGAGTACTTCTAACTCCAAATCTCGGCGAGGCGCAGTTGTTATTGATTTCTTTTTGTCCGAAAGCGCATTGTAAGCTTTCCATTCCTCGTCATATGCCCTTGCACGGAAAAAAGCATCGTAAAAAACTTGTTCAACACCCATTCTTGTTTGCGGATAACGAACGGTATTGTTATCGCCCCAATTCGACTGTTTCACATTTTCACCTAATGCAAATTTTATGAAACCAGGTGCATTCTCAATGAGCATTTCTTCTGGTGTAAAACCCCATTTAAGTTTAATTAAGGCCGAGCGTCCTCCAATTGGATTGGCCGAACCATGTAGCAATTGAGATGCGGTGACTCCTCCAGCCAATTGGCGGTATATATTAATATCATTTGAGCGTACAACATCACCTATAGAAACTTCTGCTGTTATGCTCTGTCCCGCTTCATTTACACCTTTGCTAATCGCGATATGCGAGTGTTCATCGATGATTCCGGCTGTCACATGTTTTCCAGTAGCATCAATTGTTATGGCCCCATTTGGGATGCGCGTGAAGTTGCTATTGACAGATTTGATTTTTCCATTCTCGATCAATAAATTGGCGTTTTTCAAAATGCCTGCCTCTTCATTCGTCCATATCGTAGCGTTTTTAATAAAATATGATTTTGCTTCGGGCAAGGTGTCAAAACCATAAGCCATGTTCGGATAACTCAGAGACGCCAGCGCACTGGTGTCCACATCCAACTTAAACTTCTGTTTTTTCTCTTTGAATTTTTCGTTTCGAATAGCACTCCAGTCGGCCCATTCACCATCAGGCAATTTAACCCGACCGTGAAACACACCTAAAGTAGGATTGAATGTACCACTCAATTGCAATACCCCATTATAGTTACCTTCTTTTTCCAATAAAGACATGCTCAATTGCAATTGACTGAATTTTAAATTGGTATTGATTGCTACCGTGTCACTGGTCTTTTGGCCGGTAACAGAATCAGTGGCCCAAACGTAGGTTTCTAGAGTGCCTTTTGGCTTTTCAATCGATCCTTTGATTTCCCAGTTGTATACAACTTTGTTGATGTTTAAGTGATAGGTTCCGCGAATGTCCACAAGATCTACATCTTTGATACGTTTACGGTTTCCACGTATCCAATTCTCGTATATTTCACCATCTTCAAAAAGATCGCCTTTAACAACTAACAGGTTGGCGATTTTACCAGCTTCTAATGTCCCTACTTGTTTTGATGCACCAAGAAATTCAGCTGGATTTTCCGTTAAGGCGCGCAAAGCTTCCTCCTTTGGCAAACCGTGTTTGATCGTCTTTCTGATTTGACTTAAGAAGGTTGATTTATCTTTTAGGCCATCGGTCGTAAAACAAAAAGGGATATTGTTTTTATTGAGGATATATGCATTATAGGGTCTCAATTCCCAGTCCTTTAAAGTGGCAAGTGAAACAAATCGAGAAAGGTAAGGATCAGTCATGTCGAATGGCTTCGGAAATTGTACCGGAATAATTAATGCAGCACCTGTTTTCTTAATTTCATCAACGCGCTCGTAGGCGTCACCACCTCCTTTAATCACCAATCTTTCAATTTGATCCAATAACCCTGCATCTTTTGCCGTGCGATATATGCGAAGGATTTCCAATTTGTCTTTTGCTTCGAAAACCTGAGGCAATTTTAAATTTTCTATTGCCCTTTCAATGGATACATTATCCAATTGAGCAGGATTTATTTCCTTCTGCGACTGATACCAATATGCATCGTAATAGAACTGTTTGATTAATGCAATTGCTCCCATTTGTGAGCTAGGATAGGTCTGTTTAGAAGATCCTTTTGTAAAAGCGTAATGGTGCGCTGCTTGCGATTGGATGACCTGCGCTTCTTTTTTGTCGCCAATTGTTAGCAAAACGGATGTACCTCGCATGATTCCATCGGCGGCGTGTGTAGCAACTGATCCAAATCCTTGCTGAATAAACTGCTCTCTGGATTTAAAGAGGTCCTTTTTATAACGCGTTACAGCATCAACCTCTGGATGAATGGCCTGATTCCAATAGTAAGGGCCTTCCTTTAATGTGGTTAACTGTGGACTGCGACCTTTTGGTTTATAGGTAACCGCTTCGACGCCCTCTGTAGCATACATATCAATAAAAGACGGATAGAGCGTATATCCTTTGAGATCAATCTTTACCGCATCTCTTGGAGGAATAACCGCCAGCCCGACTTGTTGAATAATTCCATCTTTTATGATCAGCGTACCCCTTTCGATCACTTCATCTGCGCTCACAACAATATGAGCGTTCATCAACGCGATGGTTTGATTTTCAGTATGTACCCCGTTTTCGGGTTCAGGAATCTGCGAATATGCAATTCCGCAGTACAAACCGATTATCGTCAATAGCAATTGGATTTTTGACATAGAAAACCTTTTATTTTCTCTTCGTTAAAGTTTTGAAAACAGTGAACGACTGCGATTAAAACCTTAAATTTGTGCAAAAATACGGAATTATGGAGAACATTTTAATACACGCGCATTCTGGATGGCGTTGGATAGTACTTGTTTTATTGTTAGCGGCAGTTGTGAAAATGAATATGGGCTGGAAAGGTAAAAAGGTATTTACTGGAGGAGATAAGAAACTAGCGATGTTCGCAATGATTGCTTTTCACATTCAGTTCTTAGTGGGATGGATCCTTTTCTTCGTTAGTTCAAAAGTACAGTTCGTTGAGGGTATGATGGCCAATAAAATGTTACGTTTTTTTACCGTAGAACATTCATTAATGATGACAGCGGCAATGGTGTTAATTACAGTCGGTCATTCAAAATCAAAGAAGGCCGGAAACGATAATTTAAAGTTTAAACGACTGGCTATTTTTTATACCATCGCATTGATTTTGATTTTGGCTTCTATTCCTTGGCCAGTAAGAGAAGCACTTGGTGGTAAATGGTTCTAAAAATAAAGAGGTAGAGGAGGATACATGTCGACAGGATTTTCTCAAATAGAGTCAAAAGCAGAAAACGCCGTTCTAATTGGAGTCATAACTGATGACCAAAGTGAAGAGCAGGCGAAAGAATACATTGAAGAACTTGAATTCTTGGCGCGTACTTCTGGTGCTGAAACAAAAAGAAAGTTTTTGCAACGAATTAGCCGTCCAAATTCAAAAACCTACATCGGTTCAGGTAAAGTAAATGAGATCAAAGATTACATCAACAGAAATGATGTTGATATCGCCATTTTTGATGATGAATTATCACCTTCTCAATTGCGTAACCTAGAACGTGAATTTGAAATAAAGGTATTGGATCGCAACAATTTGATCCTCGATATTTTTGCCAGTCGAGCAAGGACTTCTCATGCAAAAACGCAGGTTGAATTGGCTCAATACGAATATCTTTTGCCTCGATTAACACGAATGTGGACCCACCTTGACCGTATCAAAGGGGGGATCGGTATGCGTGGACCGGGTGAGACGCAAATTGAGACGGACAGACGTATCATTAAAGAGAAAATATCCCTCTTGCGTAAAAAACTGGAGAAAATTGATAAACAAATGGCCGTTCAACGGTCAAATCGTGGACAATTGGTTCGTGTCGCACTTGTAGGGTATACGAATGTCGGTAAATCAACATTGATGAATCTCTTGAGTAAATCGGAAGTGTTTGCAGAGAATAAATTGTTTGCCACATTAGATACAACAGTCAGAAAGGTCGTAATCGATAACCTTCCTTTTCTCATGTCTGATACGGTTGGATTTATTCGCAAATTACCACATCAATTAATCGAATCGTTTAAATCGACGTTGGACGAAGTAAGAGAGGCCGATATTTTATTGCATGTGGTTGATATTTCGCATCCAAATTTCGAAGAGCAATATCACGTTGTCAATGAAACCATTGCGGAGATTGAGGGTGGGCAAACAGATAAACCGTCCATCGTTGTTTTTAATAAAGTAGATGCTTATAATCCAAAACCAGACGAAATCGGTTTTCATCCAGAAGGCAAAAAATTCGTACTGGCTGAATTGAGAAAAACATGGATGGCAAAACTCAATGCAGACGATTGTATTTTTATTTCTGCGATAGAAAAAACCAATATTGAGGAGTTAAAAGAGGTACTCTACAAAGAAGCAAAAGCGATTTTTCAGATACGGTATCCATACCACAATTTCTTGTACTAATCTTCAGGAGCCTCACTCGGCTTCTCCTCCTCAATTTGATTACTGCGAAACGCGGTAGGCACGAGGTCAGGTATTATCTTTAAAATAATAGGAAGCAATAAACTACCACCTGGTAACATAAACAAGGTCAGGGATGGAATGGTGCGGGCCAAATCTTTGAGCTGTGTTCTCGCCTTTTCTTTTTCCTCTTGAGTAAGTTCTTCCGTTGTTGATTTAGCGATCAAAGCCATGAGGTCCTTGCTTTCCTTTAATTCAGCAGCCAATTTATCCTTATTTCGACCGAGAATGTTTTTCCATCGTTCTGTAGCACCATCCATTAATCGTTCGGCGTCATTTTTACCACGCAAGAAAGGGACGGTTTCATAATTATTCATCACAAATGCTTGAATGGCAATAAAGGATTTGTCCCGTTCATCATCCGGAATTTCAAGTTTCCGAGTTAGCTGCTCTAAAAAATCTTTTTCGGCTTGAACAACAACGCGATCACTCCAAACGGTCAGCACCGCAACCTCCATCAGATAACGATTTATTACCCAAGACCGGTCGTAATTTAGTGTTAGGTCCTCAATACCTTTTTCGCCTTCCCAATACGCTCTCGCATCATCACGATCATCTTTCTGAAGCTTAGCTGATGCCATAAATACTTCGAAAATAGCTTCTTCCTCTTCGGTTAATTCTCCATCTGCATTGGCAGCAATGGCGATAATCTTAATCACATCAGCAGCCAATTGTTGACGCTTATATTTGAGCTTTTCAGCCGGCACACCGTCGTGAAATTCATTGTAAAGAATGAGATCATGGAAAATGAGACTATTGTACAAATAAGTGGTCCACAACTTATTTGAGAAATTGGTTTTAATATCGACGCGTTGAGAGATGATGGACTCCAGTTTGTCATAAGGCGTTTGATTCGAAAAATCAAACCAGCCTTTTTTAGCATGTTCAATTTCTGTTTGCTCATAGAAATCAACGAAAGCCTCTAACGAATCTTCTAGAGCGTCTATGTCGAAAGCCCCTCTCTTTAAATGGTCTGTCAAGATAAGTCCTTCCAACAGCAAAATTTTAAAAGCCTCCTCCCTTGAAAGCTCATTAATAAAATCATTCTCAAGAAACAACAAGCTAGTCGGATAGCCATACATTACACCCGTAGGTTGCAAGTAACCATAGAACAACTCTTCTGTTGAAAGAATAGCTCCAGGATATTTATCCAAACTCTCGTGATAATTATCGAGAATTGAAAAATACTTTTTTATCCAACCCGCTTTGCTGGGATTCATCATGGCGTAATAGGCTTATACTTATCAAATTTAAAAATTCGAACTGAAACCACACAAAATTCATTAAATCCTTTTTCATTTGCTAAGAAATTCCCATTTCATAGGGTGTTTCGAAAGATTTGGTATAATTTTGGGGTTATTAGCATTATGAGGCAAAGATTCTATCTAATAATACTTCTTTTTATGTCAGCAGTATCCGCAAATGGTCAGGTGAAACTAAAGAAAATTGCTGCCTTGCCTGATGCCGTATATGAAACCTCGGGATTGATTTGCTACAAAGATAAATACCTGATAACGCATAATGATGGAGGACATAAAAGTGAGGTCTTCGTGCTGAATTTAAAAGGTGAATTGGTCAAGAAAGTTAACGTTGACGACACTAAGAACAAAGATTGGGAAGATCTAGCACAGGATGATGACGGACGATTATTTATTGGTGATTTTGGGAATAATGATAATGCTCGTAAAAAATGTCACATCTACATATTGCCGCCAGATTATGTTGATCAGGACAAAGTCGAACCAGAGAAAATTACCTTTACATACGAAGATCAAGAACACTATCCGGCCAAGAAAAAAAACCGTAATTACGATTGCGAAGCCTTTTTTTGGATGGAGGGCAAACTTTACCTGTTAACGAAGTGTAGAACAAAACCTTTCACAGGAGAATGTCGCATCTATGAGTTACCCGATAAACCTGGCAAGTATAAAGCGAAATATAAAGGTAGTGTTTATCTGTGTACAGCAGGTTGGCGACTATGCTCAATAACCGGCGCAGATTATAACCCGAAAACAAATACTATTGCGATCATCACGTATTCTCGGATGTACCTATTATCAGATTTTGAAGGAGATCATTTTTGGAATGGTTCGGTTCAAATGTTTTCAATGCCTTTTGTTAAGCAACGTGAAGCGGTTTGTTTTGCTGGAAAGGATCGAATATTCTTAACAGACGAGGAGAGGAAAGGTATTGGTGGAGGAAATTTGTATGAAGTAAAAATTAAATAATAAAATGAGAAAATTAACCCTAACAGTATTCGTCGCTCTATTCGGTTTAACAGTTGTTGCGCAAGATGTAGACAAGAAAATTTTAAACTGGTACAATGATGCCAAATATGGAATGCACACAGACTTGGCCTACGCAAAATTATTGGCCGGTAAAAAATCTGAAACGGTAGTTGTTGCTGTAATCGATTCTGGTGTAGACATTGAACATGAGGATCTACAAGGTAGTATCTGGGTTAACGAAGATGAAATTCCAGGAAATGGAATTGATGATGACAATAATGGATATATTGACGATATAAACGGTTGGAATTACTTAGGTAATAAGGAAGGCAAAAACATCAACGATGTGCGACTAGAGTTAGCCAGAATATATGCTCAATTAAAACCGACGTACGAAGGAAAGAAATACAGTGAACTGGCTCCTGAAGACCAAGAAAAATTTGCTTATTACAAGCAAATTGAGGAAGAGATAAATAGCCAACGCAAATACGCGCAAGGTGAATTGGATGATTTAAAATCAACAACTGAGATCATCACTGAAGCACATGATAAATTGACGGAAAAATTTGGTGATCACTACACGATGGAACAGCTCCAAGAGGTAAAAGATGATCCCGAATATGGCGAGGCGGCTTCGAACATGATTGTTTTCGAAATGTTAGGTTTAGGTTATCATGAATACAATGAATTTATTTCTTACTTCCGCGATACTTTAGACTGTAACTACAACCCTGACATTGATCCACGAGGAGAAGTTATTGGTGATAATGTATCTGATTTGACAGATCTAGATTATGGAAACAATGACGTTGAAGGACCGGATTCAGGTCATGGCACCCATTGTGCGGGAATAATTGTCGCAGCAAGAAATAATGGGATTGGAAATGATGGCGTTGCAGATAACGTAAAAATAATGTCATTGCGAGCAGTACCTAACGGTGATGAATGGGACAAGGACATTGCATTGGCGATTCGCTATGCGGTTGACAACGGTGCCAAAGTGATTAACATGAGTTTTGGAAAGGCATATAGCATGTATCCAGAAATGGTTATGGAGGCCATTCAGTATGCTGAAGTGAATGATGTACTATTGGTTCATGGTGCGGGAAATGAGGGACAAGATAACGACGAAAGTGCCAATTTCCCGAGTCCAAAATACGAAGGAATGGATGCTAAATTTACAAATTGGATTGAGGTTGGTGCTTCAACAAAATATAAGAAGGCAAAAATCAAAAAAGGGTATTTGGTGCAGGATGGTTTAGCTGCTGATTTTTCAAATTATGGAAACGAAATGGTGGATGTTTTTGCCCCAGGTTTGGAAATTTATTCGACTACACCAGATAATAATTATGAAATTTATGATGGAACATCCATGGCTGCACCAATGGATGCAGGTTTGGCTGCTTTAATTAAATCTTACTATCCAGAATTAACAATGGTACAGATTAAAGAGATAATTTTTGAATCTGTGCAAATTGTCGACCGCATGACTCCATTACCAGGTGATCCTGGTCAAACGGCTTCGTTTGACGATCTTTGCGAACAAGCGGGAATTGTAAACACCTATCAGGCGATTCTTTTAGCCGAAAAAAAATAGTGTGAAAGCGGTCATTTTTGATATGGATGGAGTGCTCATTGATTCTGAGCCGCTCTGGAAAATTGCAGAGGTTGAAGCCTTTCAAAAAGTTGGTCTTGATTTAACGACAACGGATTGTGAAGAGACCGTTGGGTTGCGAATTGATCAAGTTGTTGAGATGTGGCACAAAAGAGTGGGATGGACCAACAAAACAGTTAAGGAAGTAGAAAATGATATTGTCGACATCCTTATCCGTGAAATTCGGGCACAAGGAAAAGCGTTGCCAGGAGTACATCAAGCTTTAGAGCAAGTACAATCTAGAGGTTATAAAATAGGGTTGGCAACCTCTTCTTATAATAGAATTATAGATGTTGTTGTAGATCGTTTGGCCATCGCTTCTTATTTCGAAGTGATGCACTCAGCTGAAGATGAAAGGCATGGGAAACCACACCCTGATGTTTTTCTGAATTGTGCTGAGAAATTAAACGTTCATCCAACGGAATGTTTAGTAATTGAAGATTCCTTCAATGGCCTTGTAGCTGCGAAAGCTGCTCGCATGAAAGCGATTGCTGTTCCTGAAAAAACGCATCAAGAAGATCTCCGCTTGAATATTGCAGACAAAATCCTTGACTCACTCGAAGAGTTTCAAATAGATGCTTGTCTTGCATTTTGGGAACAATAAACAAATTGAACTTGATTCTGTTTTATCATTCATATGAATGCATATTTTGGAGCTATAAAAATGCCTAAATTTGGATTATGAGTACAAGCCTATACCTCACCAATCAAGAAGCAGTTGAACTGGACGACATTGTCTTTTCGCCTGAGCTTGAGACAAAAATCAGTGACTTTTTAGATGAGTATGAACATCGAGAAGCACTTGAGGCCTATAATTTGCCTGTCGCAAATAAACTATTCCTATACGGTAAAACGGGTTGTGGTAAAACAATGACTGCAAAGGCATTGGCGAATCGATTGAACAAGAAGATTTTCATTGTCAATCTTAGTTCAATCGTTTCATCAAAGCTTGGTGAAACGGCAAAAAAATTGGCCTCATTATTCAGAAATGTGAAGCACAAACAAGCTGTTTCATTCTTTGATGAATTCGATTCACTAGGTAGTATCCGCGATTACGACAATAACGATACAAGTGAAATGAAGCGTGCAGTGAACACAATTTTACAACTCATTGATGATTTCCCGGATGATGCGATTCTCATAGGCGCAACCAACCAAATTCAGCTGATCGATGAAGCGATACTTAGACGTTTTGATTTAAAGCTAGAATTTGCTAATCCTTCGGATGAGACTTTGGATGCTTTTTACCAAGATTTATTGGGAGTGTATCCAGAGGAATATCGTAACATTCAACCGCAATATGGAATTTCATTTGCCGAGGCAAAAACATTGGTAATTGATCAAGTAAAACGAAATATTATTGGCGCGTTGAAAAAAGCGAATAATTAAATCCTTAAACCATTTTTAAAAAGCTTACTTCTTTTTCAGATAAATGTCTCCATTTTCCGCGAGGAAGATCTTTTTTAGTTAAACCTGCAAACTGCACTCGATCCAGACGCTTAACTTTAAAGTGAATAGCTTCAAACATTCTTCGTACCACACGGTTTTTACCAGAGTGCAACTCTACACCCACTTCACGGCCATTTGTGTCCGGAATAATTTCAGCAGCATCTGCTTTTACAAAATCACCGTCATCAAGAGTTACACCCTTTAGTAACTCTGCAATGTGTTCTTTGCCTATTGGTTTGTCCAGTTCAACATGATAAATTTTGCGAACTTCATATCGTGGATGCGTTAATCGTTTTGCCATATCACCATCATTGGTGAAAAGCAAAAGTCCAGTAGTATTTCGATCTAAGCGCCCAACTGGATAAACACGTTCTTTGCAAGCATTCTTAACTAAATGAAGAACCGTTTTTCTGCCTTGAGGATCGTCCATTGTGGTTATAAAATCCTTTGGTTTATTCAATAACACGTATCGCTTTGTTTCAGTTTGAATAATCGCACCATCGTATCTCACCTCATCTGATGGACTTACCTTGTAGCCCATTTCAGTAACAACCTTTCCGTTTACTTGAATAACGCCCGATTCTATCAAAACATCTGCTTCTCGTCTCGAACATATTCCTGCATTTGAAATAAACTTATTCAAACGAACATTTTCACTAAACGAAGGAAGTGGATCACCCTTTTGTTTCTTTTGAAATTTTTGTTGCTGAAAACCTCTTTTGTTTCCTTTCGAATGATCCTTTTTAGGTTGATCGAATTTTCCTTTTTTACGCATAATTCTCCGAATCGTATATTGGTGCAAAGATAGGACTTAACCTGAATAAGTGTTAGAATTTATGGATTTCCTCCTTTTGAGATGGAAGTGGATATCAACGCAAGAGTGCCATTACAGCATCAACATCTTCTGGGGTATCAATGTTGGGTGTTTCAATTTTGGTTTCAGCCGTACGGATTTGATAACCGTGATATAGCCAACGCAATTGCTCCAATGATTCCTGTTTTTCCAGCAAAGTTGCAGGTAAATTGATGATTTCTTTTAAGACTTCCATACGCCAAGCATAAATACCGATGTGCTTATAAAAAGGACCTTTATCCATCCATTTTTCATGTGCTGTTTGGGCGATATGTGGAATGGGGCTCCTACTGAAATAAATGCCGTTTTTCTCGTTATCTAATACAACCTTTATTCGGTTAGGGTTTCGAATATCTGCTGGATTATTCATGACCTTTACTAAAGTTCCAATTTGAACTTTAGGATCATCAAATAGTTCGATGACACGTTCTAATTGTTTTGGCTGTACTAATGGCTCATCACCTTGGATATTTATGACAACATCATAATCTGAATAACTCTCTATAACCTCACCGCATCGTTCTGTTCCACTGCGATGATGGTCTCCCGTCATTACTACTTTTCCGCCGAATGATTCGATATGCGAAACTATTCGCTCATCGTCAGTGGCTACCACCACATCATTTAATAGCGCTGATAAAGATGCTTGTTCATATACACGCTGAATCATCGACTTTCCTGCAAGATCAATCAAAGGCTTTCCAGGAAATCGACTGGAAGCAAAGCGAGCGGGTATGATGCCAAGAACCTTCATTAATCGTCTAACTTCAATACTGCTAAAAATGCTTCCTGAGGAACCTCTACTCGACCAACCTGACGCATACGCTTTTTCCCCTTTTTCTGCTTCTCCAGGAGTTTACGCTTTCGGGTGATATCACCACCATAACATTTGGCCGTTACATCTTTCCGCAAGGCTTTCACAGTTTCACGCGCAACTACCTTAGCACCAATGGCAGCCTGAATTGGAATTTCGAACTGTTGTCTCGGGATAAGTTCTTTTAATTTAATACAAATCTTTTTCCCTAAAGTATGTGCATTGCTTCTGTGTACGAGAGCTGAGAGTGCATCTACTTGCTCTCCGTTTAGAAGAATGTCTAATTTGATTAAGTCTGATTTCTTATAGTCTATAGGATGATAATCAAAGGAAGCGTATCCCCTTGATACCGACTTCAGTTTATCGTAAAAATCAAAAACAACCTCACCAAGTGGCATTTCAAAAGTGATCTCAACTCGAGACTGGGTCAAGTATACCTGATTTTTTAATTCGCCACGTTTTTCAATGCACAGGTTCATGATCTGACCTACATAATCAGATTTCGTTATAATCTGAGCTCGAATGTAAGGCTCTTCCACATAATCCATTTTCGAAGGATCGGGCAGTTCTGACGGGTTATTGACAATCAGTTTTTCCTCCCCCTTCTTTAGATAGGCGTGATATGATACGTTCGGAACTGTAGTTATAACAGTCATATTAAACTCACGTTCCAATCGCTCCTGAATGATTTCCATGTGCAGCATTCCTAAGAATCCACAACGGAAACCAAAACCAAGTGCTGCAGAAGATTCCGGTTCAAAAACTAGAGAAGCATCATTTAATTGCAATTTTTCCATGGAATAACGCAACTCCTCATACTCATCCGTATCTACGGGATAAATTCCAGCAAAGACCATCGGCTTTACATCCTCAAAACCTTGCACAACAGATTTACATGGATTCTCTACTGTCGTGATTGTATCCCCAACTTTTACTTCATTGGCCTGCTTAATTCCTGATATGATATAACCTACATCACCTGTTTTGACAACACTTCTTTTTTCCATGTCCATGCGGAGAATACCAATCTCGTCAGCATTGTATTCACGATTTGTGTTGACAAATTTAACGCGATCGCCTGACTTTATTTCGCCATTCAAGACACGATAATAAGCGATGATTCCTCGGAAAGAATTAAAGACCGAATCAAAAATCATAGCTTGAAGCGGTGCTTCTGGATCACCTTGAGGTGCAGGAATTCGATTCACAATCGCTTCTAAGACGTTTTCAACACCTAGGCCAGTTTTTCCACTTGCTGGGATAACATCAGAAGGATCACAACCGATTAAATCCACAATTTCGTCGGTAACCTCTTCAGGCTGAGCACCAGGTAAGTCCATCTTATTGAGGACAGGAATGATCTCCAAATCATTTTCCAGTGCTAAGTATAGATTAGATATGGTTTGCGCTTCAATACCTTGAGAAGCATCAACAATCAATAAAGCCCCTTCGCACGCCGCAATCGATCGCGAAACCTCATAGGAGAAGTCAACGTGACCAGGTGTGTCAATTAGGTTTAGCGTGTATTTTTCGCCATTCAATTCATAATCCATTTGAACGGCATGACTTTTAATAGTAATACCTCTTTCACGCTCTAGGTCCATGTCGTCCAAGGCCTGATCCTTCATCTCACGATCTGAAATGGTATTGGTTGTTTGCAATAGCCGGTCTGCCAAAGTACTTTTACCATGGTCAATATGCGCTATGATGCAAAAGTTGCGAATGTTTTTCATTATTGCCGCCCTCAATATTTTATCAGTTAGGCTGCTAATTTCAACCTGTTTAGTATTCGAAATAAAACATCCGATACATTACTGATGCTACTTCTATTCGTGCAAAAATACGAGAAATTAAAAACGGTTAAAACGATTCTGAAAAAAAAAGCATCAACACCTGAAATTACAGTGTAAAAAAACCGCCATCCTTAGGAGGTATCGAAAGATGACGGCTAATGATTTGTCCCGAATCAAACTAGAAATTAATCTTAAAGGATAAAACAAAATTTCTGCCTGGAGCGGTTAGTCCAGAACTATATGTGCGATAACGCTGGTCTGTAATGTTTTCGACTCCTCCGCCAACAACAAATCGTTGGGCAAAAGCGTATCTCCATTTTAGATTTAGGGTGTACCATGACGGGGAATAGGGGTTCCCGTTTTCGTCAATCGCATAAATATGTGGTTTGTTTTGCTCGCTTAATGGGAGGTCTTCATAGGTAATTCCACCACTGTATTGCATATTAAATTCGAGTTGCAATTTTTCATAGCGATAGAATACACGATTGACCCCAAAGAATGGAGCAGCATGACGAGATGGACTGATCGTACCATCGTTTAATTCTTCCATTCCAATTTGATAATTAAAACGAGCACTCATTCCGAAACCTCGTCCAAGATCAGCTTCGAAACCGGCTTGTAATCCGTATACCGTTGTGTTTGCTGCATTTTGCAATGCTTGAACTTGACTCAGTTCACCGTCATACATGATGCTGTCTTGACCATTTAAAGTAAAATCTCTTCTTACTAGAGCGTTATCTAATAATGTGAAGAAACCTGTAGCGTCCACTTTGAGAAAATTTCCAAAAACTTTAGTGATTCCCAGATCAATATTATAAGCGTATTCGGCCTCTAGATTTGGGTTTGGAACAATAACTCGACCTGGTTCAGAATCGAAGATTTTTCCAATGTCATCTACATTAGGTGAACGGAATGCCGTGGATAGATAAGAAGAAATGCTCCATTTGTCGGACGGTCTCCAAATCAATCCTCCACTGCCGGTTAATGCTCCATTATTTATTTCTGCTGAATTAAATGGAAAATCATAAAACTCAGTGTTAAAATTGGCATTGAGTAAAAACTGATTATACCTAAGTCCAGATTGTAAAATTAACTTATCGGTAGCCCGATAGTGATGTGTTAAATAGGCTCCTGTTGAGCTCCAACTGGATTGCGGATACCTTGTGCTTCCCTTTGTCTTTTTACCAGTAATAATGTCCTCTTTGATACCGAGAGAAGTCACTTTGTTTAAGACAAATTCAGCACCATAATAGAAAGTGTGTCTTTTACCAATAGCTTTGGTGAAATCGATGTTTCCTGAATAAGCAAAAACGTTCTCGATACGATTTTCTCGAGAAGGATCATTAAAGTCTCTACTGATACGACTTTCCTCAAAAAATTGATAGGCGCCTCGGATATTCATTTGATCATAAACGCCTTTTTTAGCGCTATGCGATATACTTAGTAGATTCATCATCCATATTTGAGGACCATACCCCCATTCTCCATATCTTGGCAAGCCATCTTTTAATCGAATGTGTCGATCATATCTGCTGTAAGGCGAAGTTTCAGAATAGTGCAGCGCATAGTCAAATTCCCATCGATCGTTTGGCTTAAAGCGAACTTTCTGCATAAGATTCATTTGTTGGTATCTAGATGGATTTTGAATAAGCGGATCATCGTTTTTAATCACTGCGTCCATGCTGTCTATCCTTCCCACATAAAAAGGGTGTAAGTATTCCTCTGGACCATTTTGCCCCATTCGGAGATCCCCGTAGTCATTCGTTGAAACGCTGGTTAAAAGCGCCCATTTACGCCACCCAACATTAAAATCAAAATGCAGGGTCTTTTCGCTACTCGCGCTGGAATAACGTGTAGCTGCGCTCCCTTTGATAAGAGGTTCGTTTGTTAACGACAACTGCGGATCAAGTGTCTTGAAACTCATGACGGCCCCTATGGCATCACTACCGTATAAAACTGAGCCAGGTCCGAATAAAACTTCGGTTCTTTCCATTGAAAAAGGGTCTAATGAGATCACATTTTGTATGTTTCCACCTCTAAAAATGGCCGTATTCATTCGAACGCCATCGACAGCGTATAGTAAACGGTTGGTGGCAAACCCCCTAATCATTGGACTACCGCCTCCGAGTTGACTTTTCTGAATAAATACTTCACCCGAAGCACCGAGCAAATCTGCAGCTGTTTGAGGGTTTTGTAATTCCTGCTCTATCGGAGTTATACTGGTTGTCCGGAAGGGAATCTCCCCGGCATTTTGCTTCCAACGATTTGCAGAAATAATAACCCGCTCACCAGAAATACTATACGGTTCCATTCTGATGACCAAACCACTATCAACAATTGCTTGATAGGATAATTTTTGAGTTGTATATCCCAGTTTTATGATTTGAATTACCTCAACTCCTTCCATTGAAGTAATGTCTACTTGCCCTTTTGTATTTGTCTCTAAAAACCTACTTGGGCTGTTGCTGATTAACGATACATCGAATAGTACGATATCCGTTTCAACGTCCTTAACTGTCACTATTTGAGCATTTACCTCAACGGTAAATACAATTAGCAACAGCAGGAAAATTATTTTTTTCATCTGTTATTCGTTTAAATTTTGATAAAATCTCTTATCGTAGTAAACCGATTTTAACAGATGCTCTTTGGAGGTGGTGATGGAGGACCTTGACTATGCATAAGCCAATGGCTAACCTTGTAAGAAGGTGTGTGCTGTTTGAATAAGACTAAGTTATTGCCCCTGCCATTGGCATACGAAATGAAAAGATGATTATAATTGACTTGAATTGTTTTATGTTTTTCTTTGGAATTCGGAGTGTTAAATAGTAGATGGGATATCCAGGATTCCATTTGTCGATTCAATGCCGACTCTTCTTTATCCGCCCAACACCAATATAACAAGCTGTCATCTTTTTCATCTTCATAAATGATGTCGTACATTTCACCGTTCCATTCAAACTCTTCGGTATGTTTCCATTGCAATTCTTTCCGAATATCATCTTTATGAATCGTAATTAACTCGAGATCAGATTTTTTAACAGTTGACTTGATGTTATTTCGAACCGTATGTCGAATTTCAGCCCGTTCAAGTTGAAAACCAAGATAGATGCCTGACATCAGCGTTATTATACCAATGATTATGCTTGCGAAAACAACACGATATTTCTGGCGGATCTCCTTCAATTTTGATGTTTTTGGTAAAGATAATTCAAAATTTATTTCCGATCGAATAATTATTGACATGCATTCCACACTCAATCGAGTTAGATCAAGAATGAGCATTCAAATGTTAAATTTTTGATCATGTGATGAGGTTTTAAAAAAAGTATGCACTTAGAGCGAATTTTGGTACCTTTGTAGCGTTGGATTAGGCCTCTTTTGGGGAAAAGAGGCCAGAGTATATGGCCTTCCCTCGTTCTTCGAGGGAAGGTTTATCTTTTATAAACCATTGCATTATCAGAGTAATTCGACGTTCAAACATTTTTTATACATTTGTTCCGATCTCATTCGGGATCTAATACAACCCCTGTAACTAAATAAAACGCCTGATCCATTTCAGGCTCGATTTATGTTGAAGGGATTACGCGAAGATTACCTACATTTTCTGTTTGAAAAACGATTACTGGGATCATCATTTACGACTGTGGATGGAGATCAACTTGATATAATTGATTTTGGAGAATACTATCTCAATGCCGGACCAGACTTTTTAGATTGCATTGTAGAATTGAATGGGCAAAAATGGGCAGGCCCAATAGAGTTTCATGTTAGAGCCTCAGATTGGCGAAGACATGGACATCAAGATGACCCAGCATATTCAAATGTAATTGCTCACTTCGTTTACGATTTTGATGAAAATGTTCAGATCAATCAATTTCAATTACCAACAGTTGAGATTAAAGATCGACTGGATAACCGTCATTACGAAAAATTCAAGGGTATATACAATAACAAAAATAAAATTCCTTGTTCATTGCAAATTAAAAGTGTAGCACAAGAAATTATTGAACGGGAGAAGGAGTCACGTTTGCATAAACGTCTCTTTTTGAAGTCAGTTGAAATACTGCGATTACTAGAGCGTTATGATGGAGATTTAACTAAGCTTAAGCGAGTTTTGCTTGCTCGTACTTTCGGTGGGAAAGTGAATCAATTACCATTTGAAATGTTAGTTGAGAAAATCGAAAATCGCGAGATACGTCGTTTTATGGAAGATGATTTTGAAATGCTAACCTACCTCTTTGGTCGTTCAGGGTTACTGGAATCATCGATAAGAGAAGATAAGTACATTTCGATGATGAAAAATACGTATGCCCATCAATGTAATTTGTTTGGAAACAAAGCAGTGGAGCTCGGGTGGAAATATTCTCGGATGCGTCCATCCGGTTTCCCTGATATCAGATTGGCTCAATTTTCGAAAGTGTTGTCGCATATTCAAACGATGCCTGACTGGAATATACATTTTACTTTAGAATCCTTTCAATCGTGGCTGAGTTTTGAATTAGATTCTTATTGGAAATCAAGATATAGATTAGGCGGAGAATGCAAAAAAAAGCAACAGATTCAGCTTTCGCACGGGTTTATAAACGTATTAATTATAAATGCTGTCGTACCGTATATGTACGCGATAGGATCAGTTCAAGGTAATAATAGTCTCATCTCTAAGTCATTACACCTGTTACGATCGTTGCCTGCAGAAGATAATAGCGTTGTTCGACAATGGAATTCAATTGGTGTTAACATAGCCTCTTCCTACGATTCTCAATCATTTTTGGCGCTACAGAAACAAGGATGTAATCAAAAAAAATGCTTACTTTGTGGTATTGGAAGAGAAGTGTTAAATAAATGAACTTAATTCAAAAAATAGCTTTGTTTTTCGAACTCAGATCCTTCGGAGTTAGCACCTGGTTTGCACGTAAAATGAGGGTGGAAGTTTCGAAGGTAAGGTTGTTTTTTATTTATGCCTCTTTTATCGCATTGGGTTCGCCATTTATCATCTATATGGTCATGGCGTTCATCCTAGAACACAAACACATATTCAAATTACAAAGAAGAAGAAAATCAATCTGGGAAATATAGATGCTACTCAATTATAAATACTTCGCCAAAGTATACTACGCGATTTTTCTTTTGCTAATCATTGTGATGGTAGGAACCTTTGGTTTTATGTTGGTTGAAGGTTGGACCTTGTTCGACTCTTTTTACATGACAGTCATAACAATATCAACTGTTGGTTTCAACGAGGTAAACGAATTGTCGGACGCAGGAAAGTTATTTACGGCTTTTCTAATCATCACCAGTTTTGGTACTTTTGCCTATGCAGTCTCAGCGATTACCTCATACATTGTTGGTGGAGAGTATAAATCTTACTTTCAAGAATACAAAGCTTTAAAAACAGTCAAAAAAATGGAAAATCATGCAATAGTTTGTGGGTACGGTAGAGTTGGAAAGCAGGCTGCTCACGATCTGCGTTTTTACAAACGACCTTTTGTTGTTATCGAACGTAATGCCGATATCACCGAAGACAGACAATATGAAGCAACGTCATTTATCAAAGGTGATTCAACGGATGACCAGGTCTTGCTAAAAGCGAGTATACTAGAAGCATCTGCTTTAATTACTGCTTTGCCGAAGGATGCTGACAATCTCTTTGTAGTTTTGTCTGCAAGAGAATTAAACCCAAACTTGAAAATTATTTCAAGAGCATCGAGCTATTCATCAATGCGAAAATTAAGAATAGCGGGAGCAGACAACGTTATTATGCCCGACACAGTTGGTGGAGCGCACATGGCTTCGTTAGTTGTTAATCCCGATATCATGGAGTTTATGGATTTGATCAAGGTTTCCGGTAAAGCAGCTGTAAACCTGGAAGAAATCGCATTTCAAGAATTACCTGAAGATGTAAAATATACGACTATCGGTGAATTACAGGAGCGATCACTTTCTGACTGTAATGTTATTGGTTATCGTGATCCTCAAGGTGAATACATCATTAACCCTTCAAATGATCTTAAAATTCTGCCAAATTCGAAACTATTTGTGCTTGGTAATCCAGAACAAATCAAAAAACTGAATTCAGCCTTAGGTATCAAAAAATAAACTTGTAAATTGTTTATGAAGTTTTTAATCACAGGCTCCAATGGCTTATTGGGACAAAAAATTGTTCGACAACTCGTTAAACGGAATATTCCGTTTTTAGCGACTTCCCTCGGTGAAAACAGGAATTCGAAATGCCCCGATCAATATTATCAATCATTGGATATTACTAATGAAGGTGAAGTACAACAGATAATCGAGGATTATCAGCCAAGCATAGTAATTAATACTGCTGCAATGACAAATGTTGATGCTTGTGAGAATGACGAATATAACTGTAGAAAAATTAATGTCGAAGCCGTTCAATATTTGTTCAACGCAAGTAAAACTATAAAGGCCTTTTTTATTCACCTATCTACCGACTTTGTTTTTGATGGAGAAAACGGTCCTTATAAGGAAATGGACAGTAGGCATCCATTGGGTATTTATGCAAAGTCTAAGGCTGACTCTGAAGATATATTAACAGCGAGCTCTTACACAAACTGGGCTATTTTGAGAACGATTATCGTATACGGTCAAGGGGAGAATATGTCGCGATCAAATCTTGTATTATGGGCAAAAGAAGCTTTGAAGTCTGGTCAAGAATTAACCATTGTAAATGATCAATTTCGATCGCCAACCTGGGCTGATGATCTAGCTTGGGCTTGCATTCAAACAGGGATGCTTGAAGCCAAAGGAACCTTCCATATCTGTGGCCCTGATTTCGGCTCAATATATGAATTGGTAATTAGGATTGCCGAGTATTTTAAGTTAAACACAAGCAATATTATACCAATTAGTTCCACACGTCTAAATCAAGCTGCTAAGCGACCTCCAAGAACAGGTTTTGAACTTACCAAGGCAAGGGAAATATTAGGTTACCAACCGAAAAGTCTGGAGGAATGCCTCTCTTTATTAACTGATTAATTCAGACAATTTTTTATATTTGTCTGGCTTGATATTAAGCTCCAAAATCAGAAAAAAACTCAATGAAGAAATTATTCTTACTAGTACTTTCTATTTTTCCAGTTTTATCATTTGCCGTTGAAAAAGGAATGGATCAGAAGATCGACGAAGCTTTCGGTAATGCAACCGGTTGGTTCGTAGAATTGATCTTTGCTCCAGTCCCAATCACAGAAAACGTGGGAGTTCCTTGGGTTTTAATAGTGTTGATTTTTGCTGCGATCTTTTTTACGATTTATTTTAAACTGATCAATATTCGAGGCTTTTTTACGGCAATCAATATTGTTCGTGGTAAATACGATTCGCTGGAAGAGGGTGCCGATCATATCGAGGCCTCTGACACTGTCCATACCGTTGATGGGGATGTTGTCCAAACTATTCGTGTTGAACAGCCAGAAGGAGAACACCATGGAGAGGTATCACATTTTCAGGCTTTAACTGCGGCATTATCAGCTACAGTTGGCTTGGGTAATATCGCTGGTGTTGCTGTTGCGCTTTCTGTTGGTGGTCCAGGAGCAACTTTTTGGATGATCGTAGCAGGATTTATTGGTATGGCTTCCAAATTTACAGAATGTACCCTTGGTGTAAAGTATCGTGAAATTGATGAAAACGGGCGCGTATATGGCGGACCGATGTATTATTTGAAAAAAGGATTGCGCGACAAAAAGTTGGCAGGTTTAGGTCAGGTTTTGGCGATAATATTCGCAATCATGTGTATTGGTGGGTCTTTTGGAGGTGGAAACATGTTCCAGTCGAATCAAGCATTTGCCATGCTAGAATCGTATGGTCAAACGGAGATTGATGAGTATGAAAACCTTTCAGATGTTGAAGGCGAGCAAGTAAGATATAGTTTTTTCAAATCTGAAGAATACGTAATCGATGAAGCTGCGAATGATTCAATCTTTTATAAAGCGAATGGTGAGACGGTATCAAAGTCGGTAAAGGTTATAGCCGGGGATTCTACAATGCTAGCCGCTACCGGTGAGGCGATTACACCTAAAACTGATCTAACGTCATTGGCTGGTACTTCAATTACATTCTACAACCCGGTGACAGTGACTGCAGATGTTAAGTCAGTTAGCTCAGATCAAGTAACGCTTACTTATGGCGGAGAGGAAAAAATGGTTTCAAAGGCAGATTTTTCGGCAAATGCAGTAGTCTCACCACTTACTGGAGGTGGATGGATTTTCGGAATCATTATGGCTGTTCTAGTTGGAATTGTAATTATAGGAGGAATCAAGAAAATTGCAAAAGTGACGGATAAGATCGTTCCATTTATGGTAGCGATCTACGTGTTAGCAGCGCTTGTTATTTTAGGTATGCACTTCAAAGAAATACCATGGGCTTTTGGGGAAATATTTAGTGGAGCATTTACTGGTTATGGCATCGCTGGTGGATTTTTAGGTGTACTAATCCAAGGATTCCAGCGAGCAGCATTCTCAAATGAAGCTGGTATTGGATCCGCTTCGATTGCACACTCTGCGGTAAAAACGAAATATCCAGCTAGTGAAGGTTTGGTCGCATTATTAGAACCATTCATTGATACCGTATTGGTATGTACAATGACGGCTTTAGTGTTGATTATAACAAATGGTGACGGTGAAATTATTACATACGGCCAGAAAGTTACGCAAGGGGTTGAAGTTACTTCGGCTGCCTTTGGTTCTGTGATCTCATTTTTCCCATTGATCTTGACAATAGCGGTAGTTTTGTTTGCATTTTCTTCAATGATATCTTGGTCGTATTATGGGTATCAAGCTTGGACATTTTTATTCGGTCGTAGTAAACGAGTAGAGTATATGTACAAAGGATTATTTTGCTTGTTTGTAATTGTCGGAGCTGCATCTCAGTTGGATAGTGTTATAAACTTCTCAGATGCAATGATTTTTGCCATGCTCGTACCAAATATGATTGGATTATTCATTTTGGCGCCTAAAGCCAATGAGGAATTAAAAAGATTTATGGCTAAGATCCGTTCAATAAAGGAATAGCAAAACGTATTAACACTTCATTAACCCAAAGCGTGAAGAATTACTTTGACTTCTCTAAAAAGGAGAGGGTAGGTGTTATACTACTTTCTACTTTACTAATCGTTTTGACGATCATTTTAAATGTCGGCAAACGCCAATCATTACCGGATGGACTAACGGTAAATATGCAAAATATCGAATATTTGCAGTTGGAAGGGGATATTGAATATGAGGATAAAGAAATTGATTTTCAACACGAAGAAAATCAATTAATATTAGAACCGTTTGACCCGAATAAACTGAATCAATCTGATTGGGAAGGGTTGGGGTTTAGTCAAAAGCAAGCCGAGTCTTTTATTAGTTACAAAAACAGATTTGGGCCATTCCGTAAGAAAGAAGACTTTAAAAAGATTTATGTTGTCAGTGACGAAAAATATGATGAACTAGAGTCCTATATCGTATTTGAGGTAGAATCAATAGCTGAACAAAACACAAAGCAATTGGAGAAAAAATTGATATCCATCAACAGCGCAACTGCAGAAAATCTATCGACCATACCTGGAATCGGCCCAGTTTATGCTGAAAGAATTGTGAAATTCCGGGACAAACTTGGAGGATTTGTGTCGAAAAATCAACTCAATCAACTATACATTTCAGAGGAAGCAAAGAGTAACTTGATGGAATATGTAGAAATAGATCTTGAACTAGTTCAGAAAAGAGATATAAATAAGGCAACAAAGCTTGAGCTGAAAAATATTCCTGCGGCATCTTGGGAACTTGTTTCCCGAATAATGGAGGTGCGTCAACAAGCGCCAATAAAAAACCTCGATTGGCTTCCCGACAGCATTTTGTCAAAATCAGATAAAGACATTTTCGTACATTATGTAAACTTTTAATCGGTTTAGCTTGTTTAGAAATTAGAAGCGAGTCTGCAGAACTCTTTTGAGCAGCTTCATTTTTTACAAATAGGTATCCAAGTTTAGATGGAGAATTGTTATTTTTGCACCGCTAAGCTAATTGAGTATTATGATTATTAAAGAAAGCGAGAATCAAATTATGATTCGGCAGATGGTAAAAGATTTTGCCGAAAAAGAGATTCGACCAAAGATGATGGAATGGGATGAGGACCAGACATTTCCTGTTGAATTATTTAAAAAACTGGGTAATCTTGGTCTGATGGGTGTTCTAGTTCCTGAAGAATATGGAGGAAGTGGAATGGGGTACTTCGAGTACATCACGATTGTTTCAGAAATCGCCAAAGTATGCGGATCAATAGGTCTTTCTGTTGCTGCACATAATTCATTATGTACGGGTCATATCTATTATCATGGATCGGAGGAACAAAAGAGAAAATATTTGCCAAAATTGGCAACTGCTGAGTACATTGGTGCCTGGGGTCTAACTGAAACAGGAACAGGTTCCGATGCTGGAGGTATGGCAACAACCGCTGTGAAAGATGGAGACTATTATGTTTTAAACGGTTCTAAGAACTTTATCACCCACGCGATTTCAGGAGACGTAGCTGTTGTTATAGCACGTACAGGTGAAAAAGGCGATTCACATGGAATGTCTGCCTTTATTATTGAGAAGGGAACGCCAGGGTTTACTTCTGGAAAAAAAGAAAATAAATTGGGAATGCGCGCCTCTGAAACGGCAGAATTAATTTTTAACAATTGTCGTATTCACAAGGATCAATTGATCGGTAAAGAAGGAGAAGGATTTATTCAAGCAATGATTGTTTTGGATGGGGGACGTATTTCAATTGGAGCACTTGGTTTAGGTATTGCGCAAGGAGCATTTAACGCTGCTGTAAAATATTCAAAGGAAAGAGAACAGTTTGGTAAGCCAATTTCGTACTTCCAGGGAATCGCTTTTAAGTTAGCTGAAATGGGTACAAAAATTAAAGCAGCTGAATTATTATTACTGGAAGCGGCAGACAAAAAAAACAAGGGTGAAAAAATGACAAAGGAAGGCGCGATGGCCAAGTATTATTCGTCAGAAGTTGCCGTGGAAGTTTCAACGGATGCCGTTCAGATATTCGGAGGGTACGGATATACAAAAGATTTCCCAGTAGAAAAATTCTATCGCGATTCTAAGCTTTGTACAATCGGTGAAGGAACGTCTGAAATCCAAAAACTGGTAATCTCAAGAGAAATTTTAAAATAAATTTGTTTACAAGTTTTTTTAGATTAACTTTGCGCCCCTGATTAGATTATAATTAAATAAAAGATATGCTGATTATACCATTAAAAGAAGGCGAAAACATTGAGAGAGCGCTTAAAAGATACAAGAAGAAATTTGAGCGTACTGGAATTCTAAAAGAGTTGCGTTCGCGTCAACACTTTACTAAGCCTTCAGTAGAAGATAGACAAATGAAGTTGAAAGCTGCTTACATTGAGAAAATCAAACGTGAAGAGGCTTAGTAACTTTTAGTAATAAAATTCGTTAAAAAGGAGTGTAGTTTATACACTCCTTTTTTTTATGTCATATACCGAACGATTCCAGAGTTATTTATTGCATGAAAAACGTTTTTCATTGCACACTGTAACGGCTTATATGAAAGATATAGAGCAGTTCTACGAACTTTGCGGAATTGATTCCGATGAGCATGTACGTGAAGTCAATCATCGCGTAATGAGGAATTATTTGGTTGATCTTGTTGAGAAAGGCCTTGAAAATGCATCCGTAAATCGAAAGTTATCTTCTGTAAAAACCTTTTTTAGATTTCTAAGACAAGTAAACGAGATTAATATTAATCCTGCGGTTAAAGTAAAAGGTTTAAAGAAGAGAAAGACATTACCACAATTTGTTCCAGAGAAACATCTTTGGAATAGTGAAATCTTCGAAGAAGAGGAAACTGTTTTTGAACAGAATTTGATTGAGTTGATTATGGAGTTGTTTTATCAAACAGGAATTCGACTCTCAGAATTAATCGAGTTGAAGTCAACAAATGTATCCCCTAAACAAATTAAAGTAATAGGTAAAAGAAATAAGGAAAGAATCATTCCGATTGCGCCAAAGCTTTTTAATTTGATCCAGAAATATCGAGAATTAAAGCAACAGGAAGGCTTTAAAGATGAATTGTTAATGGTTGCTAAAAACGGAAAAAAACTAAACCCAAAATTTGTATATATTAAAGTAAATTACTACCTTGGAAAGGCGACGAATTTGAGTAAAAAGAGTCCACACGTGTTAAGACACACCTTTGCAACGCATATGTTGAATAATGGAGCTTCACTGGAGACCATCAAAAAAATACTAGGCCACGCAGATTTGTCTTCCACACAGGTCTACACGCACAATTCGTTTAAGCAAATTAAAACCATTTATGAACAATCTCATCCGCGTGGTGTGAGGCGGTGAAAACCGAAAAACCAAGAAGTAGTATGGATTTACAAGTGCACTCGGTACATTTTGATGCCGACCGAAAGTTGATCGACTTTGTCAACAAGAAAATCGGGAAATTAGAACTTTACTTCGATAACATTATCAATGGGGAAGTGTTCTTGAGGATCGGGAATCCTTCTGAACCAGAAAACAAGGTAGCTGAAATTAAATTATCCATTCCTGGAAAAGATTTGTTCGCTAAAAAACAGTGTAAGAGTTTCGAAGAGGCAACAGACCTTGCTTGTGAAGCTTTGAGAAAACAAGTTAAAAAGTACAAAGAGAAAAAAAGGGCATAGCGCCTTGAGAATTATATGAAGAAGTCAACAATGTATTTTGTTGACTCCTTTTTTTTATTTTTATGCACACACAATAAAAAAACACAAGCAATATGCGATGACTCAACATTTTGGCGCGCATCTTGTTAATCATTACAACAAAATACAAAAAATGAAAAAATTAGCAATCGTATTAATGGGACTATTCATGGCATTGCCTGGATTCTCACAGACAAAAATTAGCGGAAACGTAATGCCGAATGTTATGAAGGTAGATGGTGAATACCTCAAAATGAATGGAGGCGGTATTCGTGAAAAGTTTTTCCTAGACCTCTATGTTTGCGTTTTATACCTTGAAGATAAAACTAGTGATGCCAACGCAATAATCAACGATGACAAAAAAATGGCCATCAAGATTAAGGTGATTTCTGGAATGGTTGACAATGAAAATTTTGAAGAAGCCTTGAGAGAAGGATTTGATAAATCAACGGGTGGAGATATTAGTGGTATTAAAGACCGTATGGAAACGATGATTGCCGAAGGTTTCAAAGAAGATATAAAAACCAATGATTTTTATGACCTCGTATACGTTCCTGGGAAAGGATGTACACTTTATAAAAATGATAAAGCTTTGGTGACAGTCAAAGGGTTAGACTTTAAGAAGGCCCTATTTGGTGTCTGGCTTTGTGACCAGCCAGCTGATGATGACCTTAAAGAAGATTTATTAGGTAAATAAAAAAAAGTAAAAAAAAATTCAATTTTATTACCACAATAAAATTGTTTAGTATATATTTGCACTCCCGTTTGAAAAAGGCGGGAGTTTTTTAGTTCTTTAAATAGAAAAATTAACATTGAATTTTTGCCTCTGTAGCTCAGCTGGCTAGAGCAGCTGATTTGTAATCAGCAGGTCGTGGGTTCGAGTCCCTCCAGAGGCTCAATTTAATTTTTATGGTCGGGGAGATACCAAAGTGGCCAACTGGGGCTGACTGTAACTCAGCTGTCTATGACTTCGTAGGTTCGAATCCTGCTCTCCCCACTTATTTAAGCGGGAGTAGCTCAGTTGGTAGAGCGTCAGCCTTCCAAGCTGAGGGTCGCGAGTTCGAGTCTCGTCTCCCGCTCAGTAACAAAAAGCCAATGGCTTTTAAGCTGTCTAACGAGATGGTTGTGTTACATATAGAAATTAGTGCCGGTGTAGCTCAGGGGTAGAGCGTTTCCTTGGTAAGGAAGAGGTCACGGGTTCAAATCCCGTCATTGGCTCAAAGCCAGGCGGATTTTGAAACTTGAAAAATAACCCATAGTTATTTCGATCGAAAAATCGAAAGCCGACATTGGTTTTAAAGGGAAAGTGCATCCGATTGACTCGGGTGCTTTTATAGTTGTATAATTTTGATTTAAATAATAAGTAAACAATTGTAGATTATGGCTAAGGAAACTTTTGATCGTTCCAAACCACATGTAAATATTGGGACAATTGGACACGTTGACCACGGTAAAACGACTTTGACTGCTGCGATCACCACTGTATTAGCGAAAGCTGGTGGTGCTGAGGTAAGAGACTTCGATACTATTGATAACGCTCCAGAAGAAAAAGAAAGAGGTATTACTATTAATACTTCACACGTAGAATACGAAACGGCAAACAGACACTATGCACACGTTGACTGTCCAGGTCACGCCGACTATGTAAAGAACATGGTAACTGGTGCTGCACAGATGGATGGTGCGATCTTAGTAGTTGCGGCTACTGACGGTCCTATGCCACAAACTCGTGAGCACATCCTGTTAGGACGTCAGGTTGGTGTACCTAGAATGGTTGTTTTCATGAACAAAGTAGACATGGTTGACGACGAAGAGTTGTTAGAACTAGTTGAAATGGAAATTAGAGAATTGCTTTCTTTCTACGAATACGATGGAGACAACACTCCTATCATTGCTGGTTCTGCACTTGGTGGTTTGAACGGAGAAGCTAAGTGGGAAGAGAAAATTATGGAATTGATGGCTGCTGCTGATGAGTGGATCGAATTACCCGTTCGTGAAGTAGACAAAGATTTCTTGATGCCAGTTGAGGACGTATTCTCAATTACTGGTCGTGGTACTGTTGCTACAGGTAAAATCGAAACTGGTGTTATTAACTCTGGTGAAGAGGTTGATATCTTAGGAATGGGTGACGAGAAATTAAAGTCAACTGTTACTGGTGTTGAGATGTTTAGAAAGATCTTGGACAGAGGTGAAGCTGGTGATAACGTAGGTCTTCTTTTGAGAGGTATTGAAAAAACTGAAATCAGAAGAGGTATGGTAATCGCTAAGCCTGGTTCAATCACTCCTCACAAACAGTTTAAAGCTGAGGTTTATATCTTGAAAAAAGAAGAAGGTGGACGTCACACTCCATTCCACAACAAATATAGACCACAGTTCTACTTAAGAACAACTGACGTTACTGGTGAGATCATCCTTGAAGAAGGACGTGAAATGGTAATGCCTGGTGATAACGTAACAATTACAGTTAATCTTATCGTACCGGTTGCGATCAACCAAGGGTTGAGATTCGCTATCCGTGAAGGTGGTAGAACTGTAGGTGCAGGTCAGGTTACTGAGATCTTAGACTAAGATTCTCTCCTGACATATAAAATTGAGAAATGATCCTGTCCGTCTTAGACGGATGGGAATTTCTCTCTTACGGGCGTAGTTCAATGGTAGAATACCGGTCTCCAACACCGTTGATGAGGGTTCGAATCCTTCCGCCCGTGCGAAAAAAGGAGTTGCAAACGTTGTAAATCTCCAAAAGAAGAGTTTCTCTTCTAATGATTTAAAATTTTAAGAAGTGGCGAACATGGTACAATATATTGAAGAGTCGTTCAACGAACTAGTACACAAAGTAACGTGGCCGACATGGCAACAATTGCAAAGCAGTGCCCTTGTCGTATTGGTAGCTTCTGTGATCTTCGCATTGTTGATTTTTGTTATGGATTACATTTTCGGAATCAATGTAACAAAAGGAGAAAATCCACCATTGTGGAGCGGGATCCTTGGTTTCTACTACAAGTTGGTAGGAGCAATTTAATTTCAAACCCAGATTCAAGCAGGAAGAAATGGCAGAAGTAAAAAAACGGTGGTACGTTGTACGTTCAGTTGGTGGTAAAGAAAAAAAGGTTCGTGATTACATCGAGCTCGAAATCAAACGTCACAAAATTGATCACCTTGTTGGTCAAGTGCTTATCCCGACTGAAAAAGTCTACCAAATACGTAACGGAAAGAAAATTAGCAAAGAAAGAAATTATCTACCAGGTTATGTGCTTATCGAAGCAGCTTTGGAAGGTGAGGTTCAGCATATCATTAAATCAGTACCTAATGTAATCGGTTTCATGAGCGCGGTTAAAGGAGGAGATCCTATGCCAATGCGTCAAGCAGAAGTTAATCGAATTTTAGGTAAGGTCGATGAATTAGCAGAACAAGAAGAAGAAATGAACATTCCTTATGTTGAGGGTGAAACAGTCAAAGTAATTGACGGACCGTTTAATGGATTTAACGGTGTGATAGAAGGAGTGAATGAAGAGAAGAAGAAATTGCAAGTAATGGTAAAAATCTTCGGGCGTAAAACACCTTTAGAATTGAGTTACATGCAAGTAGAGAAGAATACGTAATAAGTATATTAACGTGTAGGAGTACTGCCCGGGTTGTTATTAGAATGTTTCCCGCCTGGGGTAACCGGTATGCTTGACTACAAAAACTAAACATATATGGCAAAACAAGTTGATGGATTAATCAAGCTCCAAATCAAAGGAGGAGCCGCTAATCCTTCGCCACCTGTTGGACCGGCACTCGGTGCAAAAGGGGTGAACATTATGGAGTTCTGTAAGCAGTTCAATGCTAGAACTCAGGAGAAGGCTGGTAAAGTTCTTCCGGTTGTTATTACTGTATACAACGATAAGTCATTTGACTTTGTGGTTAAAACACCACCTGTTGCAGTTCAACTATTGGAAGCGGCTAAAATCAAGTCGGGTTCGGCAGAACCAAATCGTGTTAAAGTAGCAAAAGTAACATGGGACCAAGTAAGAGCGATCGCTGAAGATAAAATTCAGGATATGAACGCTTTTAAAGTGGAATCTGCAATGCGCATGGTTGCTGGTACAGCAAGATCTATGGGTATTACTGTTACTGGTGCATTTCCTGAATCAAATTAATCGTAAGTCATGGCTAGAATTAGTAAGAAAAGAAAAGAAGTCCTGGCAAAAGTAGACCGGGAGAAAGCTTACAGCGTGTCTGAAGCTTGCGAATTAGTAAAGGAAATCTCTACAACAAAATTTGACGCTTCTGTTGACGTTGCTGTTCGTTTGGGTGTAGACCCACGTAAAGCAAACCAAATGGTTCGTGGTACAGTTGCATTACCTCACGGAACTGGTAAGGATGTTAAAGTACTTGTACTTTGTACACCTGACAAGGAAGAAGAGGCAACTGCTGCTGGTGCGGATTATGTTGGACTTGATGAGTACATCCAAAAGATTAAAGGAGGATGGACTGATGTTGATGTGATCGTTACTATGCCATCGGTTATGGGGAAAGTTGGTGCTTTAGGTAGAATTCTCGGACCAAGAGGATTAATGCCTAACCCAAAAACTGGAACAGTAACCATGGACATTGGTAAAGCAGTATCTGAAGTGAAAGCGGGTAAAATCGACTTCCGTGTTGATAAATACGGTATCGTTCACTCTGCAGTGGCTAAAGCTTCATTCGATGCTTCAAAAATTCAGGAAAACTTGAATGAATTATTGTCGACTATCGTAAAGTTGAAGCCAACTGCTGCTAAAGGTACTTATATCAAGAGTATTAGCATTAGCTCAACGATGAGTCCGGGTATATCGATTGATACCAAATCATTTGCTAATTAATAAACCCCGCAATTATGACAAGAGAAGAAAAATCACAGTACATTGAAGACTTGGCTGGTAAATTGTCTGAGTCGGGTGTTTTTTACTTAACGGATACAGCAGGCTTAACTGTTGAAACTGTTAACCAACTTCGCGAGAAGTGTTTCAAAAGCAATATTGAGTTGCGTGTTGTAAAAAATACGCTCTTGAAAAAAGCTATGGAGCAGATCGAGGATAAGAACTACGAGGATCTCTACGGAGTACTCGCAGGTCCTACTGCGATCATGTTCGCTGAAGCTGGAAATGCACCGGCAAAGTTGATTAAAGATTTCCGTAAGAAACATGAGAAACCACTCTTGAAGGGGGCTTTCATCGAAGAAGCGATCTACACAGGAGAGGAAAATCTAGAATTCCTTACATCTATTAAGAGCAAGGAAGAACTTATTGGAGACATTATCACATTGCTTCAATCTCCTGCCAAAAATGTTATCTCGGGCTTGAAGTCTGGAGGAGGCAAATTGGCTGGAATTTTACAAACGCTCTCAGAAAGAGAAGCATAATTATTTATTAACCTTATTTAAAAACAAAATAAAATGGCTGAATTAAAAGAATTCGCAGAACAACTAGTTAACTTAACAGTAAAAGAAGTTAACGAATTAGCTGACATCCTTAAAGAAGAGTACGGAATCGAACCTGCTGCTGCTGCAGTTGCAGTTGCTGGTCCTGCTGGTGGTGGAGACGCTGGTGGTGGAGAAGAGCAAACTGAGTTTGACGTAATCTTGAAAGCTGCTGGAGGTTCTAAACTAGCTGTAGTTAAGTTAGTAAAAGAATTAACTGGTAAAGGTTTGAAAGAAGCTAAAGAACTAGTTGACGGTGCACCTGCAACATTAAAAGAAGGTGTAGCTAAAGATGAGGCTGAAGGTCTTAAATCTTCATTAGAAGAGGCTGGAGCTGAAGTAGAGATTAAGTAATTTTACTTGCATTACACAGGATAGGCACTGCCCTTTTGGGCACGTGCCTACTCCTGTTTTATAGTTCGGAATAACAGAGTTTATATTCTTTAACAAAAAAAAATTAGCCTTGGTACCAAATAATAAAACGAAAGAAAGAATCAATTTTAGAAGCCAGTCGGCTTTGTTTGAATATCCGGATTTCCTGGACATCCAGTTGGAATCATTCAGACAGTTCTTTCAGTTGGAAACAACACCTGAAAATAGAAGTGATGAAGGGCTTTTCAAGGTATTTAGTGAAAATTTCCCAATCACCGACACACGAAACCAATTCGTGCTTGAATTCCTGGATTATTTTGTTGATCCACCTCGTTACTCCATTTCGGAGTGTATTGATAGAGGATTAACTTATAGTGTGCCATTAAAGGCTAAGTTAAAGCTTTATTGCACTGACCCTGAGCATGAAGATTTTGAGACTATTGTTCAAGATGTTTACCTAGGGACTATTCCGTACATGACACCAAAAGGTTCTTTTGTTGTCAACGGTGCTGAGCGTGTAATCGTTTCACAACTTCACCGTTCGCCGGGTGTATTCTTCGGTCAATCGCGTCACGCGAATGGTACGAAATTGTATTCAGCGAGAATTATTCCTTTTAAAGGATCATGGATCGAATTTGCTACTGACATTAACTCTGTAATGTATGCTTATATCGATCGTAAGAAAAAATTGCCTGTAACCACTTTGTTTAGAGCATTGGGGTATGAGAGCGATAAAGATATTTTAGAAATCTTCGACCTTGCTGATGAAGTAAAAGCAACTAAATCTGGATTAAAGAAAGTTTTAGGACGTAAATTGGCTGCAAGAGTTTTGAAAACTTGGGTAGAAGATTTCGTTGATGAAGATACAGGAGAAGTTGTATCGATCGAAAGAAATGAAGTTTTATTAGATCGTGAAACTATTCTAGAGAAGGAGCATATTGACCTGATCTTCGATGCTGGTGTGAAATCAGTAATCCTTCACAAAGAAAACCTAAACACAGCTGACTTTGCAATCATTTATAATACATTGCAAAAGGATACTTCTAACTCAGAAAAAGAAGCTGTTGAACATATTTATAGACAATTACGTAACGCCGAGCCACCTGATTTTGAAACAGCGCGCGGTGTATTTGAAAAGTTATTTTTCTCTGATTCTCGTTATGATCTTGGAGAAGTTGGTCGTTACAGAATCAATAAAAAGCTCGGATTAGATACTGATATTGAGCAAAAAGTCTTGACAAAAGACGACATCATCTTGATTGTACGTTATTTGATTGAATTAATCAACGCGAAAGCGGAGATTGATGATATCGATCACTTGTCAAACAGACGTGTAAGAACAGTTGGTGAGCAATTACACAACCAGTTTGGAGTTGGTTTGGCACGTATGGCAAGAACGATCCGTGAAAGAATGAACGTTCGTGACAATGAGGTCTTTACTCCAATTGATTTGATCAACGCGAAGACTTTGTCATCTGTTATTAACTCATTCTTTGGAACGAACCAGTTATCTCAGTTTATGGATCAAACGAATCCACTTTCAGAGGTAACGCACAAAAGAAGATTGTCAGCGCTCGGACCAGGCGGTCTCTCGAGAGAAAGAGCAGGTTTCGAAGTACGTGACGTTCACTACACACACTACGGTCGACTTTGTACTATTGAGACACCAGAGGGACCAAACATTGGTTTGATTTCTTCATTATGTGTATTCGCAAAAGTGAATAAACTAGGTTTCATTGAAACTCCATACTGGTCAGTTAAGAACGGTAAGGTTGATTATTCGAAACCGACATACTTAAGTGCTGAAGAGGAAGAGCAAAAGATTATTGCACAAGCTAGTGCTGAGACTGACAAAAATGGAAAATTTGCTAATGAACGAATCAAGGCGCGTTTAGAAGGTGATTTCCCGGTTGTTGCTCCAGATGCAATTAGCTTGATGGACGTTGGTACAAACCAAATTGCATCGATTGCTGCATCTTCAATTCCTTTCTTGGAGCATGATGATGCCAACCGGGCATTGATGGGATCAAACATGATGCGTCAGGCCGTACCTTTGTTAAAACCTAATTCTCCAGTTGTTGGAACAGGTATTGAAGGTATTGTGGCAAGAGACTCTCGTGTATTGATTAATGCTGAAGGTGACGGTGTCGTTGAGTATGTTGATGCAAACGAAATTAAAATTCGATACAACTTATCGGATAAAGATAAATTGGTGAGTTTCGATGGAGATGTTAAGACTTATGAATTAACGAAGTTCCAAAAGACGAACCAAAGTACAACAATTAATCTTCGTCCAATTGTCTCAAAAGGAGACAAAGTAAGCAAAGGACAAGTTCTTTGTGAAGGTTATGCGACTCAAGCAGGTGAATTAGCACTTGGACAAAACCTTAAAGTGGCATTCATGCCTTGGAGAGGTTATAACTTTGAGGATGCAATTGTAATTTCTGAAAAAGTTGTTCGTGAAGATATCTTTACTTCTATCCATATCGATGAATATTCGTTGGATGTTCGTGATACAAAACGTGGATTGGAAGAACTAACTGCAGATATTCCAAACGTTTCAGAAGAGGCAACGAAAGACCTTGATGAAAACGGAATTATCCGCATTGGTGCTGAAATTAAAGAAGGTGATATCCTTATTGGTAAGATTACACCAAAAGGAGAAACAGATCCTTCTCCAGAAGAAAAACTACTAAGAGCCATCTTTGGTGATAAAGCAGGTGACGTTAAAGATGCATCTTTAAAGGCTTCTCCTTCTTTAAGAGGTGTAGTTATTGGAAAGAAATTGTTTTCAAGAGCTATCAAAGATCGTAAGACGAAAGCAAAAGACAAGCCAATGTTGGCGCAGTTGGATGCTGATTACGAAGTGGAAGCAAAAGAGTTGAAAGGTGTATTGATCGAGAAATTATTGAATATCCTAGAAGGTCACAAATCTGCAGGTGTTTTCAATAACTTCAAAGAAGAGGTGCTTAAAAAAGGTGTGAAGTTTACACAGAAAAACCTTTCCACTGTAGACTTCAGTATTGTTAATCCTTACGATTGGACAGCTGATGCAGATACAAACAGATTAATTCAACGCGTTCTCCATAATCACTCTATTAAAGCGAATGATTTATTGGGAATTTATAAGCGTAAGAAATTCCAAATCTCTGTTGGTGATGAATTACCAACAGGTATCGTCAAAATGGCGAAGGTATACGTTGCTAAAAAACGTAAACTGAAAGTTGGGGATAAGATGGCGGGACGTCACGGTAACAAGGGTATTGTTGCAAACATCGTTCGTCAAGAAGACATGCCATTCCTAGATGACGGTACTCCGGTTGATATCGTGTTGAACCCACTCGGGGTACCATCACGTATGAACTTAGGTCAGATTTATGAGACGGTGCTTGGATGGGCTGGAACAGAGTTAGGCGTTAAGTTCGCTTCACCAATTTTCGACGGTGCTTCGATTGATCAAATCAATGAGTACTCCGACAAAGCAGGTGTTCCTCGTTTCGGACGTTCTTATTTGATTGATGGTAATACAGGTGAGCGTTTTGATCAGCCTGCTACTGTTGGTGTAATCTACATGTTGAAATTAGGTCACATGGTAGATGATAAGATGCACGCTCGTTCAATCGGACCTTACTCATTGATTACGCAGCAGCCATTAGGAGGTAAAGCTCAATTTGGTGGACAGCGTTTTGGTGAGATGGAAGTTTGGGCATTGGAGGCTTATGGAGCTTCAAATATTCTACGCGAAATTCTAACAATCAAGTCAGATGACGTGATTGGACGTGCAAAGGCTTACGAGTCGATTGTAAAAGGTGAGAATTTCGGCGAACCAGGGATTCCTGAATCGTTCAACGTATTGTTGAATGAGTTGGCTGGACTTGGGTTGAATATTACAATGGATTAATTAGAAGTAAAAAGAATTGGATAAAAGAGAAGAAGCAGAGGTTAACGGTGTAAACAGATAGTCTTCCATCTTTGGTCTTAAATCGAATAGAAATTATGGCTTACAGAAAAGAGCAAAAATCGAGAAGTAATTTTAACAAGATTACGATTAGTTTGGCTTCGCCTGAAATGATTCTTGAGAAATCTTATGGTGAAGTTTTAAAGCCGGAAACGATTAACTACAGAACTTACAAACCAGAACGTGACGGTTTGTTCTGTGAACGTATTTTCGGTCCTGTAAAGGATTACGAATGTCACTGTGGAAAATACAAGCGTATTCGTTATAAAGGAATTGTTTGTGACCGTTGTGGTGTTGAAGTTACCGAAAAGAAAGTTCGTCGTGAGCGTATGGGACACATTTCATTGGTAGTTCCAGTTGCACACATTTGGTATTTCCGTTCACTTCCTAACAAAATTGGTTACCTATTAGGATTACCAACTAAGAAATTGGATCAAATTATCTATTACGAACGTTATGTTGTTATCCAGAAAGGTATAGCAGAGCGTGCTGATGGTGAGCCACTTGAGTACATGGATTTCTTGACTGAAGAGGAGTACTTGGATATCTTGGACGAATTACCAAAAGAAAACCAGTATTTAGAGGATACAGATCCGAACAAATTCATCGCTAAAATGGGTGCAGAGGCATTGCACGATTTATTGCAGCGTTTGGATTTAGATTCGTTATCATTTGACTTACGTCACAAAGCCAATACAGAAACATCTCAACAACGTAAGAAAGAAGCATTGAAGCGACTACAAGTAGTTGAATCTTTGCGTGAAGCACAAACACGTGTTGAGAACAGACCGGAGTGGATGATCGTTAAGGTTGTTCCAGTGATCCCACCAGAATTGAGACCTTTGGTTCCATTAGATGGTGGACGATTTGCAACTTCTGATTTGAACGACTTGTACAGACGTGTAATTATCAGAAACAACCGTTTGAAGCGACTTCTTGAGATAAAGGCACCTGAGGTGATCTTGAGAAACGAGAAGCGTATGCTTCAAGAGTCAGTTGATTCATTATTTGACAACTCACGTAAGTCGTCAGCGGTTAAAACAGAATCGAACAGACCGTTAAAATCGCTTTCAGATTCATTAAAAGGTAAGCAAGGACGTTTCCGTCAAAACCTATTAGGTAAACGTGTCGATTACTCAGCACGTTCGGTAATTGTTGTTGGACCGAATTTGAAATTGCACGAATGTGGTCTTCCAAAGAATATGGCTGCCGAGCTTTTCAAACCATTCATTATTCGGAAGTTGATTGAAAGAGGTATTGTTAAGACGGTTAAATCGGCGAAGAAAATCGTTGACAAAAAAGAGCCAATCGTTTGGGATATCTTAGAAAATGTATTGAAAGGTCACCCTGTTTTACTTAACCGTGCACCAACGTTGCACCGTTTAGGTATTCAAGCTTTCCAACCAAAATTAATTGAAGGAAAAGCTATTCGCTTGCACCCATTAGTATGTACGGCATTTAACGCCGATTTCGATGGTGACCAAATGGCGGTGCATTTACCACTAGGTAACGCAGCTATCTTAGAGGCGCAGGTGTTAATGCTTTCTTCACATAATATTAGAAACTCAGCAAATGGTGCTCCAATTGCCGTTCCTTCTCAGGATATGGTATTGGGTCTATATTATATCACAAAGTTGAAGCAATCAACTGACGATATGAAGGTAGCAGGTGAAGGAATGACATTTTACTCACCTGAAGAAGTAATCATTGCAAAGAATGAAGGAGCGATTGATATCCACGCTGGTATCAAAGTGAGATTACACGATGTAGATGAAAATGGTGAGGACATTGAGCACATCATTGAGACTACTACAGGTCGTGTGATTTTCAACCAAATGGTTCCTAAAGAAGTAGGATACGTTAATGAAGTACTTACTAAAAAGGCGTTAAGAGGAATTATCTCTCGTGTTCTTGAGAAATGCGGTACAGCGCGTACTGCTCAGTTCTTAGATGACATCAAGGGCTTAGGATACGAGATGGCCTTTAAAGGAGGACTATCATTTGTATTGGACGACGTTATTATTCCACCGGAAAAAGAAGTGATGGTTGAAAAAGCCAACAAAGACGTGGAAGAAGTGATGATGAACTATAACATGGGATTGATCACAAACAATGAGCGTTACAATCAGATTATCGATATCTGGACGCATACCAATACGCGTTTAACGTCTGCATTGATGAATCGTTTAACGAATGACCAACAAGGATTCAACTCAATCTATATGATGATGGATTCTGGTGCGCGTGGTTCGAAAGAACAGATTCGTCAGCTTTCAGGTATGCGTGGATTGATGGCGAAACCTCAAAAATCTGGTGCTTCATCACAAGATATTATTGAAAACCCGATTCTATCAAACTTTAAAGAGGGACTATCGGTATTAGAGTACTTCATCTCTACTCACGGTGCCCGTAAAGGTTTGGCGGATACGGCCCTTAAAACAGCCGATGCGGGTTACTTAACTCGTCGTTTGGTAGATGTTGCACAGGATGTTGTAATTAATACTGAGGATTGTGGTACGTTAAGAGGTGTTGTTGTTTCAGCATTAAAGAAGAACGACGACATCGTTGAACCACTTTACGATCGTATTTTGGGACGTGTTGCTGTAGAGGATATATACGCTCCTGGTTCAGACGAGGTTATCGTTGAGTCAGGTGAGGAGATAACAGAACCTCTTGCTAAGAAAATCGAGAATGCTGAAATCGAAGAGGTTGAAGTAAGATCCGTATTGACGTGTGAAATGAAGCGCGGTGTATGTGCGAAGTGTTACGGACGTAACCTTTCTACAGGAAACCTTGCTGTTAAAGGTGATGCCGTCGGTGTTATCGCTGCACAGTCTATTGGTGAGCCCGGTACACAGTTGACGCTACGTACTTTCCACGTAGGGGGTACTGCATCGAACATTGCGGATGAGAACAGTTTAATCGCAAAATTCGATGGAAATTTAGAGATTGAAGAATTAAAGACGGTTAAAACAAAGAACGCAGAAGGGGAAGATGTTGAAATGATCCTTGGACGTTCAGGTGAAGCTAAGATTACAGATCCAGAAAACGGAACTGTGTTGATGACGGCTAATATTCCTTACGGTTCTCAATTGATCTCAAAAGCGAAAGGTAAGATTAAGAAAGGTGATGTGATCTGTAAATGGGATCCATACAACGCCGTGATCTTATCAGAGCAAAAAGGACAAGTTCAGTTCGAAAATATTATCGAAGGCGAAACTTACCGTGAAGAGATTGATGAGCAAACTGGATTTAGAGAGAAGGTTATTACGGAAAACAGAAGAAAGAAAAATATTCCGACTGTAACAATCATTGATACGAAGTCGAAAGACAAGTTGAAATCATACAACTTACCTGTAGGCGCACATATAATTGTTGAAGACGGAGATAAAATTGAAGCAGGTAAAATCCTCGTGAAGATACCGCGTGTTGCTGGTAAATCAGGAGATATTACAGGAGGTCTACCGCGTGTAACGGAGCTTTTCGAAGCACGTAACCCTTCTAACCCTGCTGTTACTTCTGAGATTGATGGTATCGTTTCTTATGGTAAGATCAAACGTGGTAACCGTGAGGTAATCATTGAATCGAAAACGGGCGAGGTGCGTAAGTACTTAGCACCATTATCGAAACATTTACTTGTTCAAGAAAATGACTTTGTGAAAGCAGGTCAACCATTATCTGATGGAGCAATTACGCCTAAAGATATTTTGAATATCAAAGGGCCTACTGCTGTTCAGGAGTACTTGGTAAACGAAGTTCAAGAGGTATATCGTCTACAAGGGGTAAAAATCAATGACAAACACTTTGAGGTAATCGTGCGTCAAATGATGTTGAAAGTTGAAATCCTTGAAGCGGGAGATACTAAACTATTGGAAGGTCAGTCAGTGCATAAAGCAGACTTCTTTGAAGAAAATGATGCATTGTATGGTATGAAAGTGGTTGTTGAACCGGGTGATTCAGAAACGCTCAAAGCTGGTCAAATCATCTCAGCACGTAAATTGAGAGATGAAAACTCAATGTTGAAGCGTAAAGACAAGAACTTGGTTGAAGCTAGAGATGCAGTTCCTGCAACATCTAAACCTGTTCTTCAGGGTATCACAAGAGCGTCATTACAGACAAGAAGTTTCATTTCAGCAGCTTCCTTCCAGGAAACTACAAAAGTGTTGAATGAGGCAGCCTTGAATGGTAAAGAAGATTACCTATTAGGATTAAAAGAAAACGTAATTGTTGGGCATAAAATCCCTGCAGGTACAGGTTTCAGAGAATTCCAAAAATTAGTAGTTGGTTCACAAGCAGAGTACGATGAGCTTGTAAACGAAAACAACGACTAAGAAAAATAAGATTGAATAATCTAAAGCATCCGTCTTTGACGGGTGCTTTTTTTGTACCTTAGGGTTTCAGAGTTTATTCAAAAATAGATATTCAAAACACACGAAAATGAGTCAAAACAACGAACCAAAGAATCCAAACCAAATAAACATTGAATTGCCAGAAGAAGTAGCAGAAGGCCAGTATTCGAACCTGTCAATTATAACACATTCTCCTAGTGAATTTATCGTTGATTTTATTCAGCTAATGCCGGGTGTTCCTAAAGGAAAGGTGAAGTCTCGCATAATATTGACGCCTGAAAATGCAAAAAAACTAGTTCATGCACTCAAGGATAATGTTTCGAAGTATGAATCGATACATGGTAAAATTAAAAGCGTCGATCAACCACAAGGTATTCCTATGAATTTTGGTGGGCCGACAACAGAGGCTTAAAAATACCACTTTTGAGGGATGCCTTATCCGGCGCTTTACCTTATTTATGGTATTGTAAGCAACGAAAGGAGCACATATATTTGATAAGATCAAATTATCTCCTTTATGTCTATCTACATTAGTAACCCAGCTGCAACAATTGAGAATGTTTCGAAACAAGGTCAAGAAAATCAGCTGTCCACCGCTTTTATCAAAGAACTAGAATTAACACTAAGTGATCCAGATGGTTTTCAGTCTGATCATTTTGATGTTTTTAATCTGAATGAGATCTTCAATTATTTGAAATTAAGCCACGATTTATATCTAAATCATTGGTTGCCAAAGATCGAGCAAACGGTTGATATACTTAACCTTAAGTTTGGACGTCAATACTTGGCGATTCGTGTTCTTAAGTTTTTTTTAGAAAAATATCGAAATGAGTTGGTACAGCACATCAACCAAGAGGAATCGGTGCTATTTGTGTATATCGAAAAACTTTTGAACGGAGAAGCCAATGATAAAGCGGAGCAAATTGCCGTAGCTCATTTTTTGAATACGCATAATGATAATATTGTCCTGCATTTGGATGATCTAAAGAATGACCTTTTGTTGTTCCACACTAACCTGAAAGAGAACCTCGTTTTTCAGGTTCTTTTTAATCAATTGCACCTCTTCCAGCGTGAATTAGCTGTTCATGGTCTAATAGAAGATCTGGTCGTTGTTCCTAGAGTTATAGCAACTCTTCACAACAACTAAACTAGTACTCCCGTCGAATAAAGATTTCTAGTTGATCCAAATATTCTTCGTAACCAATGGTGCCCGGTATGTCTCCATGCCCGGCCTCCTCAATGCGGTGAGCTTCTTTAAAGGTTCCTGAATGATTATCATAGATAATTTCACCATTCTTAATCGCTATATAATCGTCTTCAACCCCATGATACCACAGTAAAGGAACATCAACACTTTTCATTTTATTAGCATTGTCAAATTCCAGAGTTGAAACATAGGATGGATTGATGTTCAATATCAGTGACGATTGTGCCAAATGAGCAACAGAAGCAAGAGGCGCTTCTATGATAATTTTATTGGGTTGAAAATCCGATCTAAAAGCGGTACGATCGATAACTGGAATGCATCCTAAACTGAACCCATAATAAAAGGTTCTGTCGGCTTGCGCGCCATGATCAATTAGCCAATCAATACTGGCATCAACGTCCTCATAAAGTCCTTGCTCCGAAGACGATCCCTCTGACATGCCATAACCGCGATAATCCATCATAAAAACGCCGTAATGGTGCTTTTCAACAAGGCTTGCTAGCAATGTTGCTCTTGGCCAATAGGCGTCCATGTGCAACGACTGTCCATGACAGTACATAATCACCGTGTCTTCAGCAATTGTTGCTGTATCACCAATATAAACACCATATATGGTGTATGCGTCCCCTGTATTTTGATCAACGGAAGTCATGCTGATTAAGGTTCGGTTTTCGGCGTCAACTGCATAAATATCCGGCACGGATGCATCACCTGCATCGTAGGTTTCAAATTCGTAACTGTCCAGTCGTTCGCTTGGGAAAGCGAGTGCGTCTAATTTTGCTTTTTTACAACCAATCAATGAGATGATTAGCATTGAAAATATACTGATTCTCTTCATGTCTTAGTTTTTATTAATGGTCCAACGATAGCCAATAAAAAATCCTCGTGCACCTCCATTACCAGTAATTGGCATGAACGGAACAAAAGCGTAAGAATTTTCGATGTATGGCCCAAAGAATTTAAATTCAGTAGTTAGTTGTCCACGACCGTTTTTGCCTTTTAAAACATGACCAATTTGTGGGCTAAATAACCAATAACGGTCTTGTGGTTGATCATTTGCACCTGTGCTGTTTAACTCAAAATAATTATTGAAACCGGCATAGAAATAGCTGCTTCGTTGGCCATAATTCCAAAATGCATTGATATCCAGTACCGGCCAGATATTTCCATTGCGATCACCAAAGTCATAAATCATATTGATGGAAGGCGAAACTGAAAGATTTGGAATAAATCGGTCTTGTTCTAAAAATTGATAGCTACAGCCCAAGTCAATTTGTGCATTGCCGAAAATGGCAGCTGTGGTGTGCCAACCTCCAAATACGGTTAGACTGCTATCCAATCCATATCCCACTTCAACGCTGGTAATAGGCATGGGTAGTGGTCCCCCAAAGTCAATAATGGGTCCTCCAAATGAAGCGCCAATACTGATTTCGTCCTTATCCAAGGGTTCTACAAATCGGGATGCCGTACATGATGAAATTAACATCACGCCAAATAGCAATAAGGGGAGTAAGTAGCTTTTCATATCAAAATTGTGTCCTGCAAAGATAATTATTATAACTATGCAAGCACAGTAAATTAATAAATAGATTAACCTATCTTTGTAACATGTTAAAAGCAGCACTGTTCGTTGGTTTAGTTTGTTTTGGGACTTTTAAAGCTTCCGCACAGGACACGATTTCAGTGATGTATTATAACCTCTTAAAGTTCCCCGAAGAAATTCCCGGTAGAATAGCGGATTTGCGAAAAATCATGAGCTATTCCAAACCAGATATCTTGGTTGTAAATGAATTGACGAGTGAGGCAGGAGCCAATCTCATCTTAAGTGAAGCATTGAATGTTTACGGCGTAGACCATTACGAGGCTGCAGCATATGAAGATGGGCCAGACACAGACAATATGCTTTATTACAATGCTGAAAAACTGGGTTTATTGAGTCATTTTCAAGTACCAACAGGGTTAAGGGATATTAGTGGTTACAAACTATACTATAAACATCCAGACCTGAGTACTGAATCAGATACAATTTACTTGCACGTATATGGAATGCATTTAAAGGCAGGATCAGGTTATTTTGACCAACGCAAAGACGAGGCGCTCGTTTTAAAATATCATTTGAATGATATTGGTATTCCTGAGAATATCATAGCCGGTGGTGATTTCAATTTTTATTCAGGCAATGAGTCTGGATGTACAGCCATGCTCGAAGGGGCTGGTGTTCCGCTCAATGACCCAATTGACGAAATTGGTAACTGGAATAATAATTCCTTTTATGCTGATATTCATACGCAAAGTACGAGAACATCATCTTTTGGAACTGGTGCAGGTGGTGGTATGGACGATAGATTTGATATTATCTTTTTATCTAATGATGCTTTGACCAATACAAATGGCTTAAGATTCTTAGCTGGATCATACAATGCATTGGGACAAGATGGCGATCGTTTTAACGAATCGATTATAGCTCCATATAACCCAACCGTTCCTGATAGTATTAGTGAAGCTTTATATTATATGTCTGACCATTTACCCGTTACGTTGTCCTTGATTACCGATTATACAGCTACTAATTTTGCTGCAAAGGATAAACCATTGTCGCTGTATTATAATGCAACGCTAAATGCTATTGTACTCAATAAAAGCATCGAAAATGGCGCGTTTTTCCTTTACAATTCATCAGGACAGGTCATTGATCATTATAATGTTCAACAATACCGTCAAATAAACCTCAAGAAAGGGTTAGAAAAAGGGATTTATTTCCTAACTGGGCGAATAGGCGAAAAACAAGTACGCTATAAATTTCTAGTTACGCACTAACTTTACAGTTTGTTGTTGGTCATCTACTGAAACGGACAAGAAATACAAACCGGCTTCTTTTAATCCATCAAATTCAAGTTGTTGTCCAGTTGTTTTAGTTTGATATACGACTTGTCCAAGCGCATTGTGAACAACGATTGTTTTTTCTGCAGAAGTATTGAATCTTAAATTCACCTTTTCTCCCACTAAAGGGTTTGGATAAACCGTAAACAGGTCAATAAGTGCTTCCTCTTCCTCAACAGAACTAGTTAATTCGTTAAGTGTATAATTTCTAAAGAAACGCCATATTTCAACAGATGCGTTAAAGTCATTATTTGTTACACTCGTCACATATTCGCTTCCTGGCCAGGTATGTTCACCACCATTAATCTTATAAAACTCAACCGTGCTTCCCATAAGGCCATTGTCATATAAATAATGCGTAGCCGTACAACCATCATCCGGATCAGTATCAGGAACCTCTGTAACAATCGGTTCAGTATCGCACTCATTAAACGTAACCCAGTGATCAACAACATCCTCAATAGGCATGAAAAGGAAACCTCCATCGTACGGTACGGTTGGATCTTCAGTACCGTGAATTTGCATAACTGGCATTGGATGATTGGTAATGCAATCGTCATATTCGGTTGGTGTAATTGATCCTGTAACTGAAGCAACGGCAGCTATTCTACCACTCAATAAGCAAGCCAGTTTATAGCTCATGAATCCACCATTACTCATTCCAGTTGAATATATCTGATTACCATAGATATTATAATTTGAATAAATCGTATCGATAAGAGCAGAAATGAATCCAACATCATCTACACTCGATGTTCCAAAACAATTCCAATGATTTGTACCTAAATCATCTGGCAATCCTTGCGGATGACAAATAATGAAATTTGCAGTATCAGCAACAGGTCGAAAATCGCCGTAAGCTTCTTGCTGCACGTTGTTTGATCCGTACCCATGTAAATTAAATACCAATGGTACTGGTTCAGTTCCATCGTAAATTTCTGGAATATATAAACGGTATTCTCTCATTTCACCGTCGTATTCGAAACTTTCGATTTCAATTGTTTGTGCTGTAATCGTTCCTGAAAAAAATACTATCATTAAGAAGGTAGATATTCTTATCATAGTGTGGTAATTAGTTAAGCGTCTGAAAGATAAATAAAAAATTATGTATACAAAATAATCGTGAGGATATTTGTTTCTCTTTAATAGTGAGAGAACCATACCAATTTCCCTATTTTAGTAGCTTAAAATATAGCCTATGCGTCTATTTGCGTTACTGTTTATCGTAGTCATTCTAATTGCCTGTGGGGGTACTGAAGATCGGTTAGAATCAGAAAGCCTCAATGATAATCTACAAAGTGATACTGTTCATTTGGAGCGTGATTCGTTAATTCAGGAAAAAATTCCCATTCCGGATGAAATGAAAGGTCTTATATCATTGTTTAATGATACACTTGTTTTGCCCTTATCAGTAGACTCAATATTCCTGCAAAATGAGATTGAAAAAGCTGAAAATGAATTGAGGTCGCTATCCTATGAAACGGTGAAAGAATTTACCGAAGGCGGTTTAAAAAATGGGCCGGCAGCTGACCAATCGTATATACTAAAAGCATGCATGGAAATTGATTCGATCAAAAGAGCAGGAGGTTACGAGGAATACCTGCAATCGATTGATTTGGCAATGATGCAAGATGCTGTATTTAGCGCAATTGGTCTAATCGAAATGGGAGATGGTAAAACCGTATTACTTTGGATAATGAACTACTCATCCTACGAAGCCTGTCCTTATTATACTGGCGCAGTAATTTTCGGCACGTCGTTAAATGAATACAACATTCAAAATACGATCGAATTGGCAGAATTCACAAGCAGCGGTGATGCTCCGGCATGGGGCATGTCAGAAGCATATTCAGAAGTCAGTATGGATGAAATTCTCACCGTATATAGAGATGCATATGGTGAGACTGACGAGGTGGGTTATAATTATGCTGATGACGGCCGTTTAACCGAACATTTTGTGAGACTTGATTCCACGGGGTTCGCAGAAATTAGTGTGAAGGAATAATCACTATAGCCAATCCATAGGGTTGGGGCAGTGGTAATTCATTCCTAATAGTGATTTGCTCAATTTGTTGCATACCGTCTTACCGATTGTTTCATCTTCCATATCGAAAGCAGGAGGAGTTAAACTCAGTTCATAAGCAGCCTTTTGGTAAAATTCTATCCGTTTAGGATGTTGATCTGCACACCCGTTGATGATATAGCCAAATTTATCCTGCTCTATGATCGCCGTTAACAATGTTAGACAGTCACGTTGATGTATCATATTCACAACACCTTGAGGTCTACTTATTTTTCTATTCGGGTTCATAAAACGACCTGGATGTCTGTTGGGTCCAAACAATCCGGCGAATCTAACTATGGTTAAATCTGCTCCAAAATTTAGTTGAAACATATACTCTGCTTCCACAATTGACTTTGCCGATTCGGTCTCAGGTTCAGTTGGAAATTCTTCCGTAACCAATTCATCTGGATTACCATAAACGGAAGTAGAACTAATAAAGATAACCTTTGCACCTTCTGGTATATGTTTTATTAGATGATTTAGTCGATACGCATAGTGTTTGTCCTTACCAGGAGGAATTCCAATCACAACGATTTCCATTTCTTTGAGAAGCGAAGCTATTTTGCCTTTAATCCCATGATTTTGAATATCAATTACCTTAACAATAATTCCAGATTTCAGCAATGACATGAGCTTTTCAGAACTTCGTGTACTACCATTAATCAAATACCCTTTCTCTGTTAGGGATGTAGCCAAGGGTAGTCCAAGCCAACCTAGGCCAATTATTGCAATTTTTTTTGCCATTATAAAATATTCTGCAGGAGCGTTGGGTTTTAACTCGGTAGTGCTACAAAAATATACAAATATTATTGACATGGTACTTTTAATCTTAGCTTTCTTACAATCCCAAAATAATCTGATTTAAAGTAACAAGAGTTACCTAAAATGTTTGGTGGTGTTTATATATTTGGGCTCAGTCAACGGCAACATGAAGAAATACCTACCCATAACAAATTGGCTTCCTAACTATAAACGGGCATACCTTTCAGGTGATCTTACCGCAGGTCTAACTGTCGGTGTAATGTTGATTCCGCAGGGGATGGCTTATGCTATGCTGGCAGGTTTACCACCTATTTACGGTTTGTATGCGTCTACTATTCCTCTAATAATTTATGCCATTTTTGGAACTTCCAGACAATTGGCTGTTGGACCAGTTGCTATGGTTTCCATTCTAATTTCCACGGGTGTAGGCGCATTGGTTGAGGTAGGTTCTGATTCATTCATAGGTTTGGCTATATTACTCTCATTAATGGTTGGTTTTTTCCAGTTGCTTATGGGATTATTCCGTATGGGATTTCTGGTAAATTTCCTCTCTCATCCGGTAATTTCTGGTTTTACGTCAGCCGCTGCCATCTACATTGCTTTCAGTCAATTTAAACACCTCTTAGGTATAGATATACCTCGAGGAAAAGTTCATGAAACCATTTACCATGTTTTTCAAGAATACGACAAAATAAATTTGTACACCTTAGCTGTTGGTGTTTCGGCAGTCATAATCATCATTCTTCTACGAAAATGGAATAGAAAAATTCCTTTCCCACTAATTGTTGTGATCATCGGTTTATTAGTCGGTCGATTTTTGACCCTAAATGAAGCACCATATAACGTATCGGTAGTAATGGATGTTCCGCAGGGTCTCCCCAGTTTTCAGATTCCTTTGATGGATTGGGATGCGATTATGGATTTATTACCAATTGCCTTAACGATAACTTTTATTGGATTCACGGAATCCATTGCGGTAGCAAAACAAATACAAAGCAAGCATAAGGATTATGAAATTGATGCCAATCAAGAACTGGTTGCTCTAGGTCTAACTAATGTTATCGGATCCTTTTTTCAAGCATTTCCGACTCAGGGTGGATTTGGTAGAAGTGCAGTAAATGACCAATCTGGTGCAAAGACTGGTTTGGCGGCGATCATCAGCGCGGCAGTGGTTATTTTGACCTTACTTTTTCTAACATCCTTTTTTGATTTTTTACCAAAAGCAGTGCTGGCAGCAATAATTACTGTTGCAGTATTTGGATTAATTGACCACAAAGAGGCGAAGCACTTGTGGAAAACTGATCGCATGGATTTCGCTATGTTTATGATCACGGCCATCGCAACCTTGGTGCTTGGTGTTGAGATAGGGATAGGAGTTGGAATTGCGGTTTCGATTATTGGCTTGTTAATCCACGTGTCTTATCCGCATATCGCCGAGCTGGGACTTGATGAAAAGAGTAAAACGTTTTTAAATGTTGATCGCTTTGATCATATCAAGGAGCAAGAAGATGTGCTGATTGTGCGAGTTGATGCCCGACTATTTTTTGCGAACACAAGGTATTTTCAGGATAAGATGAAATTTTTAGAGGCGCGTAAATCAAACTTGAAAGCTGTGATTTTGGATGCAAGGGGAATTAATGGAATGGATTCTACAGCAATGCATGCGCTTAAAGATATGGTTATAGACTATAAAGCTAGGAACATTCAATTTCTAATGACACATGTTAAAGGGCCTGTGAGAGATAGTCTGTTGGTATCTGATATGCGAGGGGTGATTGGAGAAGAAAATTTTTACCTCACTATCAATGGCGCTTTGTCCGCGATTAACGCGGATGGAGGGAATAAATTTTCAAATATTGCCCTTCAATCTAATCTAAAATAGAACTATACTTGAAAGCCACTCGGTTCGAGTTTCGCCCCAGGTCGTTTTCTGAATTTAGTATCACCAAAAAGAGCCAATGAAAACCCTGTGATTAGGATAAAACTGTAAACCAGTACAAAGGGATTCATATCCCGTAAACCGATAATCAACCAGAAAAAGCCATATCCAAAAAATGCAAACTCGATAAGTTTTAGATTGTAACGGGCTTTTTGTTGATAATCACCGGTCAATTTGTCCTTCATGATTGAACCAAATTTAGGTGTTCGAATAAAAGGTGTTTTCTTACCGCGATATCCTTCTATAACACCCATGACCATGTGTAAAGAAATCCCGATTGACATGGAGAAGAAGAAAAACAAAGAAGGAATGAACCACAAGAGCGTACGCCATGAAAATCCAGCACAAATCAATTTTCCACCCAAGAAAACGATCAATAACATGAGGTTAATGCTGGTACCTATCAGCGGAATCCACTCAAAATTATTTAATTCTCCGTTTACGCTAAGAAAAAAAATGAACGGCGCAAAAGCTGTCAATAAAAGCACGAGTACATAGACAGAGCTATTGAGTAAGTGAAATGTGCCTATAACTTTTGCACCTATGGAAACGGGTGCTGTCCAAAGCAATTTTATGTTTTTTCTAAAACATTCTGCTGCGCCTTTTGACCAACGAAATTGATGATTTCTACAAGCACCATAACTCGTAGGAAGTTCCGCTGGAGAAACGACATCACGCAAAAATTCAAATTTCCAATGCTTTGCTTGGGCTCTAAAACTCAGATCAAGATCTTCGGTCAATGTGTCTGCTTGCCAACCTCCAGCATCTTCTATACATGATCTTCGCCAAATGCCCGCAGTACCATTAAAATTGATAAAACCTCCGGCGCTTAAACGACCTAATTGTTCTACTCCAAAATGTGCATCAAGCATAATAGTTTGTGCTCGAGTCAATAATGATTTAGTTTCATTGAGATGCCCCCAACGGGTCTGTACAACACCTATCTCTTTGTCTTCAAAAAATGGAATGGTTTTTTTTAAAAAATCACTACTAGGCCTAAAGTCAGCATCAAAAATGGCGACAAATGGCGATTGGTTCAATGAAAATCCATAATCCAATGCCCCTGCTTTGTATCCTTCTCTTTTTTCGTGACGAATATGTTCAATACGAAATCCTTGATTTTTGATTTTCTCTAAATGCTCTTGAACGATGCTTACCGTGTCATCAGTAGAATCATCCAAAATTTGAATGGTAAGCTTATCCGCAGGATAGTCGATTTTTAGAATGGAATCGATCAAATCTCTTACAACAAATCGCTCATTGTAGATGGGTAATTGTAATAAAACCTCAGGTGCGTTCTGTACATCAAATTCCTTGGTTTTACGTTTTCGTAATCATGTAAGTGAATAAAACAACAAACCTAATTCGTGAATCACAAAGAAGGCCAATAATAGGTTAAGTACAGCCCAGAATATAATAATGGCATTAATCACGATCGGTATTCTCTTTATTGTTTATTAACAAAGGCAGGACAAATATATCACTAATTAACGCTATCAAAAAAGCAATAGCGAAAATGACTGAAAAAGGTCTCATCCAAACATAAGAAGAAAAACTGAGGGCTAAAATTCCTGCTATTAAAACAACTCTGGTCACTATAATGGGGTATCGCCATCGTCAAATACGTCATCCAGATTATCATCCTGACCATAGGTTAATGTCAATGAAAATAATGATGTAAGCAAAAATAATTTTTTGAACATAAAGTTGTTTTTGTTGTTACAGATTGGATTACTTTAGGTCTAAAAGTACAGTTTCGCACACTATATCGGTTGCTCCTTTGCGGAACTCAATTTGTGAAGAAATTCTTTTGGGACTATAGATCGCGACAAAAGTATCTAATATTTAAGTTATTTCCATGATCTTAAACAGTTATTTTTGTCTTAAAACTTAAAAGCGGACTTGTATTCATGATTCATTCTATGTTTTTTCCTTCAAAAACTTGGATCATATCCTAATGAATGTTTTATCTAGTTGTCAGATATTCAATGGTTTGAAGGTTGGGATGTTAATTGTTTTCGATTTGACGTAAACAGAATTGAATTTTTTAATCCGCAACAGATAAAACCTCATTTTAAAACCGAATCAGCAAGTAAATTTATAATGCTACTTTTGAGACGTTTTTAGGGTATAAGCTCAAACCTCGTAGAATAGGAGTGTATGATTAATAATAATACGACCAAAGCTAATTTAATCTCTGGATTTCTAGTATTCCTGATTGCACTACCGCTGTGTCTAGGAATTGCCGAAGCCAGCGGATTTCCGCCTATCGCTGGGATTTACACTGCTGTTATCGGAGGTTTATTGGTAACGTTTCTCTCAAAAGCACCATTAGCCATTAAAGGGCCGGCGGCAGGATTGATTGCTATTGCAATGGCTGCAGTTGATGAATTGGGCGGAGGAGATCCAATCAAAGGTTATCAACTAACCTTGGCCGTGGTTGTGGTTTCTGGGGCCATCCAAATTATTTTGGGTTTGTTGAAGGTTGGAAAGTTAGGTGCAATTTTCCCAACTTCTGTTATTAGAGGAATGTTGGCAGCCATAGGTGTAACAATTATTAGTAAACAAATACACATTGTTTTTGGAGTTGAGCCTACAGCGAAATCTCCGATGAACTTATTGGCTGAAATTCCGAATTCAATTGTGCATTTAAACCCGAAGGTCACGGTGATTGGAATTTTAAGCTTAATTATTTTGTTTATTCACCCGGTCTTTAAGCAAAACCTTATTAAGAAATTTCCAGCACCACTCTTGGTTTTATTAATTGCCATTCCTTTAGGTTTTCTTTTTCATCTTTCTGTGGAGCACGTCTTTATTTTGGGAGGAAGTGAGTACAATATTATTCCGACCGATCTAATGGTCGATTTACCTGATAATTTTTTGAGTGGGATTACATTTCCAGATTTTTCTCAAGTCTTTTCAGGAGCTTCAATTAAATACATTGTCATGTTTGCTTTAGTTGGTAGTATTGAGTCTGTATTGAGTGCAAAAGCTGTGGATTCGCTCGACCCAAAAGGAAGGGATACCAATCTGAATCAAGATCTCGTTGCAGTGGGTGTAGGTAACACTATTGCTGGATTTATAGGAGGATTACCGATGATTTCTGAAATAGTAAGAAGTTCGGCTAACATCAACGCTGGGGCCAAGGGCCGAATGAGTAATTTTTATCATGGGCTTTTTCTGTTCCTGTTTGTATTATTAGCTGCCGTTGTAATTAAAACAATTCCAAATGCTGCATTAGCAGCAATGCTAGTCTACACTGGTTATGTGCTGGCTTCACCTAAAAAGGCAATGGAAATAAGTAGTATAGGCTTTGATCAATTATTACAGTTTCTTACAACATTGGTTATTACCCTCATGACTGACCTCTTGGTGGGAGTAATTGCGGGGATTGTCTTAAAGATTTTCTTAGAGTTCGTCTATGGTGTGAAACCAAAAAATGTGTTTTATCTCGAAACAAAGGAAAGTGAATCGGATGAAACTATCACTATCCATATTATAGGTGTTGCAACCTTTTTAAACTACCTCAAATTCAAGAATATTTTGGATGATCAAGCTAAAAGTCAAAGATTAGTAATAGACTTCAGTGAAGCAACCTTTGTGGATCATACTTTCTTGAGTAATATTGATGGAATGCAAGGTAAATTCCAAAAAGAAGGAGGTGAGATTTCTTTGATAGGATTCGAAAACCATCGACATTTGTCTAAGCATAAGCTCTGTTCGCGAAGGTTGGTGAAGAGTTGATTCATTTTAAACCCCAAATAATTACCTTCTGAGGTTCTGTCGCATTAACTTCATTGAAGATAATAAATTTAATTTTTAATATATTGTTAAGCAACTAACGAACAGAATGTTTTGAACGAAGTAGAACAAGGATTAAT
>JBMZAY010000003.1:0-254488 GCA_049611865.1 Crocinitomicaceae bacterium
TAGCTTATGGAAATTTTAAATTTTATTTTTGGATTGGGCGTGGCCTTTTCGATCTTCGCTTTTTTGTGGGGAGTGATAATGTTAGCCGTTAATTTTTTGAGGGGTTTGGTTACTGATCTCGAGCAAGGTTCACGCGTTAGACAAATTCAGGATTACGCATTTAGAATCATTAAATATTTCTTGTTGGTTTCGGTAACAGCGAATTATATGATTAAATACCAGAATGGTTTTGATGGTGCCAATGGAGATGCTGGTTGGACTAACTTCGTTTTAGGAGTTATTGTTTTAGGACTTTACCTTATGGGAAAATTACAGAAAAGAGCCATGCTCAATATGCTTTCAAGACATCCAATAGCAGGGAAATTTGCCATATCCATAGATCCGAAGGTAGAGCGCTATTTACTAAGTGGATCTTTGGTTTATTTTATCTTTTGCATTCAGTATCCAGCTATGGTTGATAACGGTGTAGTGAAATGGTTTACTGAATCTATTGTGAGCATCTACACTACGCCAGTTTTTGGGTGGATATTCGCGATAATTGGATTCTTTGTTTTGGTGAATATAATTTTCAGAGGTGCACGTGTTATCGGAAGTTTATTGACAGGTCAACCCATCAACCCATCCGGTCCGGATATGGACTTTGGACAATCTGGCAGTAACCCTTTTGAGCAATTCCGTCAGAGACAAGAGCAGCGAGAAGATTTTGTCGATTACGAAGACGTAACTGACGAAGAGGAGGAGAAATAATCTCTTATTTAACAATGTTTCCGTAAAGGTCGTAATGATCAGCTGATGTAATTTTTACATTAGCGAAGTCACCGATTCGAACATGATTTGCTTCGTTGATTTTAACAAGAACTTCATTGTCAACTTCCGGTGAATCAAACTCTGTTCGGCCGATAAAATAATCACCTTCTGCTTTGTCAAAAAGAACCTTAAATGTTTTGCCAATCTTCGCTTGATTCAGTTCATGAGAAATTTCGGATTGAAGCTCCATGATTTGGTCAGCTCTACTTTGTTTAACTTGAGCTGGAACATCATCTTCAAGTGCATAAGCACTTGTGTTTTCCTCATGTGAATAGGTGAATATCCCTAAACGTTCAAATTTTGTTCGTTCTACCCAATCATACATTTCCTGAAAATCAGCTTCGGTTTCACCTGGAAAACCAGAAATCAAAGTCGTTCTCAATGCTATGCCAGGAACTTTTTCTCGAATCTTATCAACTAAATCTTCTGTTTTTTCGCGTGTTATACCGCGCTTCATAGCTTTCAACATATTGGTTGATCCATGCTGTAGCGGCATATCCAGGTAATTACAAATATTCTCACGCTCCTTCATCACATCCAAGATATCCATTGGGAAACCTGATGGGAACGCATAGTGTAGGCGAATCCAATCGATGTCATTCACATCAGCAAGTTTATCCAACAATTCTGCTAGGTTTCGCTTTTTGTAGATGTCTAGACCATAATACGTAAGATCTTGAGCAATAAGCATTAATTCTTTAACACCTTTGTCAGCTAGCGATTTTGCGTTGTCAACGAGTTGCTCAATCGGAGTAGACACATGTTTGCCTCGCATGAGCGGTATAGCGCAAAAAGCACATGGGCGATCACATCCTTCCGCTATTTTGAAATATGCAAAGTGAGATGGAGTAGTTAATAATCGTTCTCCAATAAGTTCTTTTTTGTAATCGGCTTTTAAGGTTTTTAATAATCTTGGCAGGTCCCTCGTTCCGAAATAACCATCGACCTCAGGTATCTCGTTTTTAAGATCATCTTTATACCGCTCGGATAAACATCCTGTAACATAAACCTTGTCCACTAATCCTTCGGACTTTGCATCAGCATAACGTAGAATGGTATCTATCGATTCTTGTTTGGCGTTGTCAATAAAACCACAAGTATTGATAATTACAATTTCAGAATCATCTTGTTGTGCTTCATGTTCAACTTCAAATTTATTGGCTTTCAGCTGCGCCATCATGACTTCAGAATCAAATAGATTTTTTGAACAGCCTAGGGTCACAATGTTTACTTTATTCTTCTTAAGCGTTTTAGTTTTCATAAGCATGTGATTTATTGAGCACAATAAATATTGAAATATTGTTTTTTTTGTCCTTTTCTTTTGAAATGAACACGGTAATGATCTTCGTTTATTTCGAGGATAGTCATAACAGCATCTCGATGCATAACGCGTTGAGCCGTTGAAGGATTGTAATTGATATCCCGGAGGATGTACTTATTGGTTCTCAGCCAAACGACAATAAATGTAGTTTCCGTAGTATCAGCTCCACAACGTTCGAATTGTCTGTCCGCTGTCCTTCTTATAAAACAGGTATCTGACCCTGAAACCGTATAGAATTGACCCGTCTTGATTTGTGTGCAGTAGTTCGTTGTATCCTGTCCGTTAACAACTAACGAGCACAATAAAACGAATACAACCAATCCCCACCTCATGTAAATTTTAGTTGAAAAGCGAATCTACGAAAGCCGTTTTATTAAATACTTGAAGGTCATTGATTCCTTCGCCAACACCGATGTATTTTATAGGAACTTTCATTTGATCTGAAATGCCGATCACAACTCCACCTTTAGCTGTACCATCGAGTTTGGTAATAGCCATGGCGTTAATTTCAGTGGCAAGCGAAAACTGTTTGGCTTGCTCAAATGCATTTTGTCCAGTTGATCCGTCAAGAACGAGAAGTATTTCATGTGGCGCGTCCGGCACCACTTTGCTCATAACCTTTTTGATTTTTGATAACTCATTCATCAGGTTGACTTTATTATGCAATCGTCCGGCAGTATCGATAATAACCACATCTGCCCCTTGCGCTTTTGCAGATTGTAATGTGTCGAATGCAACTGACGCAGGGTCAGCTCCCATTCCTTGCTGAACGATAGGAACACCACCGCGTTCAGACCAGATGATCAATTGATCGACGGCTGCAGCTCTAAACGTATCCGCCGCACCAAGGACAACCTTTTTTCCAGCCAATTTAAATTGATTGGCAAGCTTACCAATGGTGGTTGTTTTCCCCACACCATTGACACCAACGACCATGATGACATAAGGTTCACCTTTGGTATCCGGAAAAGAAAATTGCTCAACGTCATTTGAGTTATTCTCTTCGAGTAGTGCAGCTATTTCTTCCTTCAGGATGCCATTCAGTTCATCCGTCCCGACATATTTGTCTCTTGAAACTCGAGATTCGATACGCTCAATGATTTTTAGTGTCGTTTCAACCCCGACGTCAGAAGTAATGAGCACTTCTTCAAGTTCATCTAAAACGTCATCATCAACTTTTGATTTTCCAACTACGGTTCGGGTTAACTTAGTTAGAAAACTTTGTTTTGTTTTCTCTAGCCCTTTGTCGAGGCTTTCTTTTTTCTCTTTGGAAAAGAAATCAAATAATCCCATAGTTAAATATAAGAAAAGCTTCTCCCGAAAAGGAAGAAGCTGTAAAATTCATTAATTGCAACAAATTCGAATTAGTTCTTAGCGAACCAACCTTTTACGTTATCGTTGTGAACGATTTCAGTTTTGAATGTATAAGAACCAGTTTTCTCGTTCTTAATCATTTTGATGCATTTTGTATGCTCTTTTCCTCCACCGGTCTGTAAAGTTGCTACTGTCTTCTTAGCCATCTTTTAATGTTTTATACCGCTTATAAAATCAGTTAATTACTTAATCTCTTTGTGAACAGTCATGCGCTTCAAGATCGGGTTGAATTTTTTCAATTCTAAACGATCTGGCGTATTTTTTCTGTTTTTAGTTGTCACGTAACGTGAAGTTCCAGGCATTCCTGATTCCTTGTGTTCTGTACACTCTAAAATTACCTGAACTCTATTTCCTTTCTTCGCCATCTTTGATGATTTTTTTCAGCTTATTTTAAATAACCTTTAGCTTTCGCTTTTTTCATAGCAGCGCTAATGCCAATCTTGTTGATTGTTCTTAAAGCTGAGGTGCTAATTTTCAATGTTACATAACGGTCTTCTTCCGGAATGTAAAATTTCTTAGTGATCAAGTTCGGTAGAAACTTTCGCTTCGTCTTTCTGTTTGAGTGCGAAACATTGTTTCCGCTCATCACTTTCTTACCTGTTAACTGACAAACTCTTGACATTTTCTTTATTTTAATGCGCTATTTTCAATACATATTGCCTTTACCAATGGTTAAGGCGGGTGCAAAGTAACTAACTATTTTCTGGTTTTACAAATATTAGAGCAAAAATAATTGATTTTTTTGATGATCAACTCCAATGACCTAAATTCAAGGTGATCCTATAAAACAGTCATCATTTCAATTCACCAATTAAAGAGAGACGTAAAAAGTTTAAACCTGCATAAACGGATGCTTGAATATTTCGCGTCCGGTTGTGGCCAAAATTAAATTTCTTTGCCCGTATTCCTTCTGGAGTTCGCAATCCAATCCAAACGGTGCCGACTGGTTTCGCATCTGAACCTCCGCTTGGTCCTGCTATCCCAGATACACTAATACAACAATCCGTTCCAAGAATTCTAGCGCCATTTTCAGCCATTTCCTTTGCAACCTGTTCTGAGACAGCTCCGTTTTTAGCTAATGTTTCTTCTTTAACACCAACTAGTTCGGCTTTCAATTTATTGGTGTATGAGACAATTGATCCATTATAGAACTCGGAGGAGCCAGCCATGGCAACAATCTTTTTTGCAATGCTGCCACCTGTGCAGCTTTCAACTGTGCCAAGAGTGAGATTTCGTTGAATTAAAATATCTCCAATGGCGCGAACCAATGTTTCGTTCTCCCGTCCATAAACGTAGTTCTTTTTCTCATTCAAAAGGTAGTTGATATTCATATCAATAAAATCCATCTGCTTAATGGTACCTGTAAGTCTTATTTTCAATTCTCCTACAGAAGGTAAATACGAAACGCTGATATTCTTGTCTAAGATTTTTTGTTCCCAATCTTTCAACTGTTCGGCTAAAAAAGACTCCCCAATTCCTGTAACGCGTACGGTGCTATGGTAAAGGTTTCCTGGTGGGTGATCTTTTGTGAATTCCTCTAGGAAATCATCTAGGAGTCCTTTCATCTCGTATGGTACCCCCGGCATTGAAAAAACGTTTGATCGTCCTTTTGTAAACCACATCCCGCTGGCTGTCCCCCTTGTGTTTTCGATAATTCGGGCGTTCTTCGGGAGCATTGCTTGCAGACGATTAACTTCCAAAAACGGCTTGTTAAATCGTTCAAAGAAATTTTGAATTTTTGAGAGGATTTCCGGATAAATGACTAATTCATCTTCGAAATATTCGGTTAAAACCCTCTTTGTAATATCATCGTTTGTAGGGCCGAGTCCTCCAGTTAAAAAAATCAAATCTGCCTTTCCAAGGTATTGGTCCAACGCCTGTTTAATGTGTCTTTCGGTATCTGTTATACTGAGGATCTCGGCAATGGAGATTCCTAATTTATTTAATTGTTGCGCGATATGTGCGGAGTTTGTGTCAACGGTTTGACCAACGAGAATTTCATCTCCTATTGTTACGATTATAGCATTCATTGATTGAGCTTATCTGCTGTAAATTTGATTCGTGGTATTCTTTTTGATAAACATAAAGAAATAATTAATAAGTTTGATCAAATAACTAACTGGATTTATCATGAAAAAAATTAGCATAATAATCGGAATATTTTCACTCTTTTTATTTACACAGTGTGACGTTTTAGAGGGGGTTGCGAATGAAGTAGTAAATACAGGTGGTAACGGTGGAACACCAGCTCCATCTTTAACGAATGAAGAAGTTATTCAAGGTTTGAAAGAAGCATTAACAGTAGGTATTCGAAACGGCGCTTCGAAGGCTAGTGTAACGGATGGTTTTTTCAAAAATCCAGCAATTAAATTACCTTTTCCTCCGGACGCTATTGCTTTAAAAGATAAAGCCATAGAGTGGGGATTACAAGGGAAGGTTGATGAAATTGAATTAACCTTAAATCGTGCAGCTGAAGAAGCATCAAAAAAGGCTGCGCCTATTTTTGTTGATGCGATTACGAACATGAGTATTTCTGATGGTTTTGCCATTTTGAATGGATCTGATTCGGCAGCGACCATGTATTTAATGGATAAAACGACTTTGCCGTTAACCAATGCGTTTAAGCCAGTCGTTAAGGATGCGATCGAAACGGTAAAGCTAACAAGCTACTGGAATCCAGTTGCCACAAAATACAATAACTGGGCACCCCTTTTTGGTAAGGAAAAAGTAAATGCTGATTTGGATGCTTACGTAACAGATAGAGGAATTAGCGGATTATTCTTTTTGGTAAAAGAAGAAGAAAAGAAAATTCGTCTTAACCCAGCGGCTCGTGTTAGTGATATCTTGAAAAAAGTATTTGGAAGTATAGGGAAATAACGAAACGCACAGAAAACGAAATAACGAAAAGCTTCGATCAAACGGTCGAGGCTTTTTTTGTGTCTAATCGCCATAGAAATGTTGTTTTGAGACCGACAGCACCGATTTGCCTTATTTTTAAAAGGATTTGTCGAATTCTGCTAGGAATAAAACAATTAAATTGCTTTCTTCACTAGTTCTAGTACGAACCAACTAAAAACCAACTATGAAACAACTGTTACTTTGTTTCTAAATTTTTGTAGGGCTGAACACGTCTTTTGCCCAACAGTTTAGTTATGAATTTCAGGCTAATGCTGTTACGCTCCCGGCTGAGGCCAAGGGCGTTATCGCAGATCTTCGAGACATACTAGGTGTTCGTGTCATAAAATTTATCGATACAGCTGAGCAGTTTCAGATACTTACAGATATTGATTTCGATGTATCGGAAATGCTATTAAAGCTAGAGGATAATGGAATTGAGATAGTTGGGCCTATCACTAAAACCGATCTTGAATAATGAAGTTAAAGCGAATAATAGCTGCTATTTTTTTATTCAGTGGGTTTACTGCTATTGGACAGACGTTTACTTCAACACCACTTATACCAATTACTCCAAATAGCACGTTTACTGATGACATCACAGTTACAGGAATCGGCGTGATTAATTGCACGTACGGATTAAAGGAAGTGTGTATTGACATCCTCCATACATGGGATGCCGACTTAGATATTATATTAACCGATCCTGCAGGAGATACTTATTTGCTGACTTCAGACAACGGGGGGAGTGGGAACAATTACTCAATTACATGTTTTGATATGGACGCAGTGACACCTGTAACTGCTGGGACTGCACCATTTAATGGATCGTATATTCCAGAAGGTGATATTGGGGATGCGAACAATTATCAAGATGCTGATGGTACATGGACCCTAAGTGTTACAGATGATGCATCTGGTGATGTAGGCACATGGACCAGTTGGAGTTTGGTTTTTGATTCAGACCCAGATTGTATACCGGCTACCTCAGAAGATTGTTATGGAGGAGAAACTGTATGTTCGGATGAAACCATCTCTGGTAACGCATCAGGCGATGGTAATTATGATGATCTGAACGCTGGTAATGATGATTGTTTGAATGGAGAAAATGAATCTTCGTGGTATTTTTTCTCAGCTGAAACAGATGGTACTTATGCTTTTATGATAGAAACGGCGGTTGACTATGATTTTGCTGTTTGGGGCCCAATGGCTGATATTCAATGTCCTCCAAGTGATCCTCCTATTCGTTGTTCTTATTCAGGTACAGCTGGTGACACAGGTTTGCAAGATGGAGCAGGGGATATGACAGAAGGAGCAGGAGGCGATGCCGTAGTAGATCCAATTATTGCAACCGCTGGCGATGCATTTATACTATTAATCGATAATTACACGGCTGACGGGAGTGCATTTGACTTAACGTGGACAATTACAGGTGGAGGATCATTGGACTGCACCCTTTTGCCAATCGAACTGGTTTCTTTCGAAGGTGAAACAGTTCATGGGTTAATTATTTGATTTGGCAATCGCTTTCTGAATTGAACAACGATTATTATATTGTCGAGCACTCCACAAATGGTGAATCATGGGAGGTAATGGAATCTGCTCAAGGTGCAGGGCAATCATCTGAGCCAATTGATTATTCAATAACTGACATTGAGTTTGAGAAAGTGATCAACTATTATCGTTTATTTCAATTCGATTTTAATGGTAAACAGACGCACTTAAAAACGATCAGAGTCGACAATAGAAAAACTGTCGGGCGTAAACTAGACAAAATTGTCAACCTCATGGGGATAGAAGTCGACGAGCAATATCAAGGTGTCAAGATATACTTTTATGACGATGGAACTTATGAGAAAATTTTAGGAAATAAATAAACATTAGAAGAAAAGAAGAGGTCATATGCCCTATGAAAAGCCAACCAACTAAATTTTGACCATTTGCTTTGAGCAAATCTTATTTCTTCTGACATTTAGCCTTTCTGTTTCTTTATGATATAGAAAGGCTTTTTTGTTTTATAATTGACTGTTAAAGAATAGTAAAAATATAGTTGTCTTGTCCCCACTTAAGAGAATCCAGGAAAATAATGTCTAATTTTGATTCGATGAAAATTTTGCTTTTGACAGATGGAATGTACCCTTTTCAGTTGGGCGGAATGCAAAAGCATTCAATAATTCTAGCGCGTTTATTGGCCGATCATGGCATCTATGTACATCTTGTGCATTGTGGAGGTGAAGGTTATTCTGAGCAACAGTTTAAAACATTATTCACAAAAGCGCAACAAGCATATATCACTGAGACAGTGATCGCATTTCCTAAAATGGATCCTTTTCCTGGTCATTATCTCAGGGAAAATAAGCGTTACTCAAACCATATCTATGATCAAATTGCTGTAGATCAAAAGGGAAATGAAAATCCCTATGATTTAGTATATGCACAAGGCTTTACGGGTTGGGAATTCATTAAAGAGCGAAAGGCAGGGAACTGGAATGTACCAGTTGTGGTTAATTTTCATGGTTTTGAGATGTTTCAAAAACCTCCATCATTGACTGTAAAAGCTGCTTTTGCATTGTTGAAAGGAACCGTTCGTACAATGATTCGAGAAGCTGATTATGTTTATTCTTTCGGTGGCCAGATTCACTCGATTTTACAGGAGGAAGGCGTGTCGGAAGAACGTCTTATGTTACAGTCCAATGGAATTGACCATTCTTGGCTGGTGTCAGATATAAAACATGTAGGGGAGGTTCGAAATTTTGTCTTTATTGGTCGGTATGAACGAAGAAAAGGAATTGAAGAACTGAATCAAGCATTAGAATTGTTGATCTCTGCCGACACGCCGTTTAGGATGAAATTTATTGGACCAATTCCGGAAAATAAGAGGATCGTTGATGAACGAATTACTTATGCAGGAGAGGTGCGCGATGAAGCAAAAATGAAGCAATACTTAAGAGAAGTAGATTGTTTAATATGTCCAAGTCATTCTGAAGGAATGCCAACTGTTATTTTGGAAGGAATGGCTTCAGGGTTAGCCATCATTGCAACGGATGTTGGCGCGGTTTCTCGCCAGGTTAGCGGAAATGGAATTCTTTTGCCAGAACTGGATGTTATCTTGATAAAAGAGGCCATTCAAAGTATTTGCAGGCTCCCTGCGTCAAAGGTTGAAAAAATGCAAGAAGAGTCGCTAAGATTAATCCGAGAGCAGTTTTTGTGGCAGAAAGTGATCGAATCAAAAATTGCAGACTTTGAGTGGATGACGCAAGCAAAACACGTTTAGTCCAACTGGCTTCCCTTTATCGCAATTCAGCACTTAATTTACCTTCAAGGTCTTTACGGATTTTATCCATAATCGCATCAATTTGCTTGTCTTTTAAAGTTTTTTCCTGGTCTTGGAAAATAAAAGAAACGGCATATGATTTCTTTCCCTCAGGCAGGTTCTTGCCTTCGTAGACATCAAAGAGTCCAACTTCCTTCAAGATTTTTTTGTCGGCTTTTCGAGCAATACTGGCGATTTTGCTGAATTGAACTGATTTGTTTAACAATAAAGAGAAATCACGCCTAACGAATTGTGTCTTCGGTAAAGGTTGGAAATTAATCTTGTTCATGACCGAAGCAGCAATAACCTGGTCCCAATCAAATTCGGCATAATATACCTGACTTTTAACTCCAAAAGCTTTGCAGATTTCTGGTTTTATCCATCCAATCTCGGCAATGGCTTTATTGGCAATTTTAATCTGATAACCGTCCTCGAAGAGATCATTACTCAGTTCGACAATCATTGGGTTTTTATTAATCCCTAATTTATTAAGAATGCCATCTACAATCCCTTTAAGGTTGTAAAAGGTGTTGGATTCGTTTGAGTCTGTCCAATTTTCTGCATTTTTCGCTCCTGTCAACCAAATAGAAAGATTAGCCGATTGTTGATAGCCTTTTTCATCTTTGCGATAACAATTACCTAATTCAAATAATTTCAAATCTGGTGCTTGTCTGTTTTGATTGTGGACAATACTTTTCAATCCTCCGAAGATCATTGTTTGACGCAGAACGTCTAACTCGTTACTCAGTGGATTGAGCAATTGAACATCATGTTCTGGTTGGAATACGTCCGATTTAATTTGGTCCCAATTTGCTGAGCTGGTTAGTGAATTATTCATGATTTCATGAAAACCATTGTTAACCAGTAGGTCTGCAGCTATATTATAAATTTTGTCTCGGTTGGGCTTTTGCTGAAAAGTTAAAGAGGCATTTAATTTATCCGGAACGGGTACCTGATTAAACCCATAGATTCTAAGAATCTCTTCAATTACATCAGCCTCTCTCGTGACATCAACACGATACGTAGGGATTTTTAATACCAACTCTTCTTCAGAATCAGAAACGATCTTAATATCTAACTCTTCAAGGATGTTTGCTATATCTTCATTTGCAAAATCTACTCCGCATAACCTGCGGCATCGATCTAGGTTTAATACAACTTCATTTTCTGTAATTGGATTTGGGTATTGATCTGACAATTCGATCAGTTCACCTCCGGCAATCTCAAGAATTAGGGAAACCGCGCGATCTCTTGCGGATAAAACAAAATTTGGATCGACACCGCGTTCAAACCTAAAAGAAGAATCTGTGTTCAATCCATGTCTTTTTGCAGTTTTCCTAACTGAAACAGGATTAAAATAAGCAGCTTCTAAGAAGATAGCATCCGTTGTTGACTGAACTCCGGAATCAAGTCCGCCAAAAACACCAGCAATACACATGGGTTCGCGAGAATTACAGATCATTAAGTCATCTTCTTGTAATTCACGTTCAACCTCATCCAAAGTGATTAATTTCTCTCCTTTTTGCGCGCGTCGTACAATAATGTTTCCTTCAACCTTTTTGAGATCAAACGCATGCAATGGACAGCCTGTTTCGTGTAGTACGAAATTAGTGATGTCAACGAGGTTGTTTATTGGTGATAAACCAATTGTTCTCAATCGGTTTTGTAACCAATCAGGTGATTCTTTTACGGTTAAACCTGTTATTACAGCTCCGGCATAACGGGGGGCACCATCCGTATCTTTAACGGTTATATTTACGTCGCTTTTTCCAGCAGGATTTAATTCAACGTCGGGCACCTTGACGTTTAATTGTGCCTTTTCATGAAAGTTCAAGTAGGCTTTTAAATCACGAGCTACACCAATGTGACCCATGGCGTCAGCTCTATTGGGTGTCAACCCAATTTCAATTAGGTAATCATCTTCGATTTCGAAATATTGATTGGCTTGCATCCCAATTGATGGCTTGTCTTCGAGTACCATTATTCCATCATGCGACTGTCCCAAACCAAGTTCGTCTTCCGCGCATATCATACCAAAAGATTCGACACCTCTAATTTTAGATTTCTTGATTTTAAATGCCTCATCTGGGCTTGGGTATAGCGTTGTGCCGACTGTTGCCACCACAACGTGCTGATCTATATCGACGTTAGGTGCTCCACAAACGATTTGCAGTGGCTCATCATTACCAACATCTACCGTAGTAATATTCAATCGGTCAGCGTCAGGGTGCTTCTCTTTTGTGAGAACTTTCCCAATGACAACACCTTCTAATCCGCCCTTAATGGTTTCTACTTTTTCCAAACCTTCCACTTCAAGTCCGGTATCGGTCAAAATTTCAGCCATTTTTTCCGCTGATAAGTCCGTGTCAATATATGTCTTCAGCCAGTTGTATGAGATCTTCATGCTTCAAAAATCGAATTCGACACAAATGTAGTTAATCACTTGTCAATTGAGAAATAAATTATTTTATTCTTCTATTGAAACTTTTTCGCATCTTATCGTTTTACAGTAAATAACCAACTACAGATGCGACAATTTCTTTTTTTTATTTGCTTGCTGACTTTGGCAAGTTCTACGCAAACGAAACAATTAAATCGTGTTTCCTTCGACGAAGACGAGATGTTAAAACGACACAATCATTATCGTAAACAAGTTGGAGTGCCTCCTTTAGAATGGTCAGATGATTTAGCAGACTACGCTCAGGAATGGGCAAATAAGCTTAGTAAAAAATGCGATATGTATCACAGTACAGGTCCTTATGGAGAGAATATTTTCTGGACCAGTGGATCAGCTTCCCCTTCTGAGGTTGTAGATAATTGGGCAGAAGAGAAGAGGTACTTTAACCATAAAAACCCGATATACAGAGCTCGAAATGGCAACCGCTATGGTCATTATACCCAGATTGTTTGGAAAGAAACGACTCATGTGGGTGGGGCTTTCCAAAAATGCAGGCATGGTGGAGAAATTTGGGTCTGCAGCTATAGTCCGCATGGCAATATTATTGGAGAAAAGGCCTTTTAATTCAATTCTGATTTAAAATTTTTTAGATCATATATTTTCGCTAACTTTATCGGGTATAGTTTATTATAAAACAATTCTGAAAGCAATGTTTTAAACAATTTGACTTTCAGTAACCTTCAATAAAGATGAAGTTAACTAAGAATTTCAAAAAGATAGGTTTGACCTTGACCGCAAGTCTGTCAGTTTTGAGCCTATCAGCGCAAGATTTTAGCTACTCAAGTGTTACCATAGATCAAGCCACTTTTACGGGCGGTAACCTTCCAATTCGAAAGGACGAGGATGCTACTTTTTACGGTGCACCGCATTGGATCAATGGAGTAGAGGAACAGGTTCCTGTTGCGTATGTAAGTGGTAACAAGGCGCGTGTAAATGCACATTTTACGTTTGTCTGTGAAAACGCACCAGATTCAATCATGGTGCGAGGAATAGGACCGGAGGGGTTTAATTTTCAACCTCGGAAAATAGCTTTAGAAGAGGAAGCTCCTGGAACTTACGGTTTTTATTATCCATCAACCTATGCCGATGAAGCTTTTGCGGCTGGGGAGTCTGACTTTTATAAATCGTTTGCTATTGGATGGGATGTTTCATTCAATGATGGAGAAACGTGGAGAAATGTTGACACGACTAAAAATAGCATGTATGTAACGAGAGACAACCCGCAAAGTGAAGCAGGCCATTTCAAATGGTATCATTCTGTGTATGACATAAGTTGTCGCAATGCAGATGGCTGGTCAACTGATGAAGAGATTATTGCTGCAGTTTGGAATGAGTTTACTGATCAGGTTGTTTTAAACTATGCAGACGATAGCTTACATTATTATAAACCAAAGAATACCGTAAATACAAACCTCGGAGCCTTATTAGCAAACAGAAATGCTCAATGTTATACTTTCGCACAACTCTTTTTGTCGACAATTAAAATTCAAGGGGTAGTGAGAACAAACAACTATGTATACATCACACCTGTATATTCAACTACCTGCGGAGGATTTTCGGTGAATCGATTTTTAGTCAAGAATTGGGACTTTGGTGTACCAACAGGATCCGGTTGTGAGGAGTATCCTTATGAAAATTCTTACACGTCTTTATTGCCTTATCCATACACTGATTACAATTGGATAACGGCAGATGTAAATGATGAAACAGGAATTCCGGGCTCCTGTTCAGATAATCCGAGTTCCTATTTTAATAACCACCAGATAGCGTTAATTGATGGTGTGTATTATGATGCTTGTTACGGCGTGACTTTTGAAAGTTTGGAAGATATACCATACGAGGCATTCGATGGATGGGGATTTAGGTACACTTCTGGAGGAGTTACCTATGCGCGATTCACGAATAATATGGATGCAACTGAACTTTCACAATCAATTACAACGTTCTAATGCGAATTTGGCTCTTAAATATTGCGCTCGTTTTGATGGGGGGTGTCTTTGGGCAAAATCCCGAACGTAAGATCATTATTAAAAATGGTAAATATTACTATTTAACCATAAACGATAATCATCAGCTAGCGACTTATTATGTTGGAAACGTTACTGAACCTATAGCAAAGGCAGAGAAATATGTCCTACCAATGGGTAGGAATCTAACGAGTCAGCTAAATCCTTTAGCGTGGGACTTTTACGGTGATTCTCTGGTGGCCATCAATTTTATGGATCACGTATTAAATGACCGTTATGAGTCGATTAAGAAAATCGGGTTGTCGAATTTAGTTCCTTTAACTACGGATTTTGATATTAGAGCCTTGGTGGATGCAGCGATTGATCAGCCTCAATATATTTTTAATCAACCTTATTTGAGCGTTAAGGAGAAGTCCGATATCCTCAGTCACTTCTATTTTGATCTTTGTATGATTGGAGAAGACCTGTGGATGGTTATGTCGAATGAAGGAAGATACCGTATTTGGAAATATTCGGCAGGTGAATGGAAAATGAGCAAGATCTATCAGTACGAATTACAAGCCTATTTTTCACTCATTAATGAGAATGGAAAACCTATAATGTTAGCGGCTAACGGCGAAAAGATTAGCTTGTCATTGGATGGTATTGAGTCACTCAGTTTGGCAAAGCCAAATTTTGAATTGAAAGATTATTCGATGGTTGTCGATCAAGACACAAAGAAGAATTACTACATAAAAAATAACTTAATTACACCCCAGCAGTCATTGAAAGAGATTTTGGAAAAGGGCGGGGTCTTATTGTAAAGAGAAAGCTATGAAAAAGATATTGTTTTTATCTGTTCTGTTCGCGAGTTTTTGGTCGTATGCTGATGATCTAGAAGTTGCGGTAACTGACGCTGATCCAGGAGTGGCAAACGGGGCCGTCAATTTAAGTGTTTCCGGGGGAATAGGACCATTCACTTATTCTTGGACAGGGCCAGATGGTTTTGTGTCGACAGATGAAGATTTGGTGGGTGTTGAGTCAGGCATATATACAGTTACGGTTACAGATGCCTATTGTGGTGTTGCGACATTAGAGGTAGAAGTTGGAATTAATAATTTCTCTTCGATTTCTAAAAATGAAGAGTCAGCAATTTCGGTGTATCCGAATCCGACAAAAGATATGATCTATGTTCAGAGTGAAGAGCCAGTTAAAACGGCAGTATACACTTCATCGGGCCAAATCATTTTGCAAGCGGCATTCAGAAAATCGATTGACTTGAGTGATCAAGCTCCCGGTTTGTATTTTATTCACGTTTATACGGCCGAAGGAGTGCTTGTTAGAAAAGTAACCCTTCAATAAGCATTTTCTAATCCGTATTTTTTTAATAAGGCTTTGAATTCTGGGTCAGAATCGACCGGGAAATTGAGTTGCAAAGCTTTGAGCATGTTTTCTTTTGCTCCTTCTTGATCATTAAAGTCGTCGTAGAACAAAGCAATGTTTTTATAGACGTATGGATTACGTGGTACGAGCTCCATTGAATGGAAGGCGTCTAGATAAGCCAATTCATAACGATCTAATCCTCTGTAAGCATAAGCTCTGTTATTGTACGCAAACGCATTCATGCTGTCAAGAGCGATAATCTTATTCATATCCGCCAACGCATTCTCGAATTTTTGCTGTGGAAACCAGATGTAGAAGGTTCTATTATTGTAAGCGCCAGTGTAATTTGGGTCTAACTGAATTGTTTGATTAAAATCCCTGAGCGCAGCTGCCGTATCATTTATCTCGGCATAATAACTCCCACGCGCAAAATAATACAATGCCTCAGGATCGAGTTCAATGGCTCTATTAAAATATGTTTCAGCCGTGCTATTATTCTGTTCCATTAAGCTAATGCTAGCTAACAGGAAGTTTGAAAAGGCTTTATATGTATCGGCTGTAGAGATTTGCAAAGATTTATTAATTGCGTCTTTAGCCTTCGATAACTCATTTTTCTCAAGTAAAAGATATCCGCTTACTAAATGGTGATAGGCTAATGTAGAATCAGTTTTAAGTGGGTCATTCAGAATCTTTTCAGCTCCTTTAAAATCTCGCTTATCGATTAAAAGTTTAGCGTAATATAATTGGAAAAGGCTGTTTCTGGGTTCTAAATTAATCGCCTTTTTAATGCTTATCTCAGCGGCTTCATTTTTCCGAAGTCCTTCCAACGCTTGCGTCTTGTAAAAATATGCTTTTGCTTTATCAGGATGTGTGATGAGGTAAGAATCAAAATCTTGAAGTGCGCGCGTATGGAGATTTAAGTTGAGATAAAGCTGTCCTCTTTGCCATAAGCTTTCCTCATCGTTAGGTAATTTTTGAATGATTTTTGTGAAGTCGGCAATTGCTTTATAAGGCTGGTCATTGGCTTTATAAGCCATTCCTCTATCGTGATAGAGATGGACAATATGCGGCGCTAAATCAATGGCGTCAGAGTAGAGAATGATACACTTCTCAAATTTCCCTTTGACAAAGGATTTTTCCGCCTTTTTGGCCGAACGAAGCGCTTGTTTCTCTTGATGATCGGTTTGACTAAAGACTATTGTGTTGATGCTCAAAAAGAGCAGCGTTGTTATGAGTCCGAACAATTTCAGCTTCATCCATTAATTTGATTAACAAAAGCAGCAACATTGTTTTTGATGCGCTCTTCGATGTTAGAAATGTCCGCTTTTACAAATTGTTTTCCTGTGATGTGCTCGTATAATTCAATATAGCGTTCACTTACAGATTCTACAAAAGCATCTGGCATCTCTGGAATTGTTTGACCTTCTAGACCTTGAAACCCATTTTCGATTAACCATTCGCGAACAAACTCCTTCGAGAGTTGCTTTTGTTTTTCGTCATTTGCTTGACGCTCCTCGTAACCATCGGCATAGAAATAACGCGACGAATCTGGCGTATGAATCTCATCGATTAAATAAATCTCTCCGTTTTTCTTTCCAAATTCATATTTCGTATCCACCAGAATTAAACCCCTTTCAGCTGCGATTTCCGTTCCTCTTTGAAAAAGTTGTCGCGTATATTTTTCTAATAAAAGGTAATCAGCTTCAGATACAATACCTTGCGCGATGATTTCTTCTCTGGAGATATCCTCATCATGACCTTCCTCTGCTTTAGTTGCTGGTGTGATTATCGGTTCAGGTAGTCTATCATTTTCTTTAAGACCTTCAGGGAGTGCCACCCCACACAATGTTCTTTCGTCTTTTTTGTATTCTCGGGCAGCATGTCCTGCTAAATAACCGCGAATAACCATTTCAACCTTGAATGGTTCACATTTATGCCCAACAGCAACACTTGGATCTGGAGTGTCGATTAACCAATTCTGAACAATATCCTCTGTGGCCTTTAAAAACTGAGCTGCCAATTGATTGAGAACCTGTCCTTTGTATGGGATAGGTCTTGGTAGAATATGATCAAAAGCGGAGATTCGATCTGAAGCGACAATGACGAGATGATCGTCTTTAATCGTGTATACATCTCTAACTTTTCCGTTGTAAACGGCAGTTTGTCCTTTAAACTCAAAATGCGATTCTTTGATTGCGTTCATGCAACTTGGTGTTAATCGTCCTTAAATGCGTTAATTATTCGTTTTACTAATTGATGTCGAATGACATCATTTGCTGTTAATTCTACTACTTCAATTCCTTCAATGTCACTCAATCTTCCTACAGCTTCTATGAGGCCCGACTTTTGGTTTTTCGGGAGGTCGACCTGTGTATGGTCACCAGTGATGATAAATTTTGCGTTTCTACCCATACGGGTCAGAAACATCTTCATTTGATTAATGGTCGTATTTTGAGCTTCGTCCAAAATAACGAAAGCCTTGTCTAACGTTCGCCCTCTCATAAAGGCCAGTGGAGCGATTTCTATAATTCCCGTTTCAATGTACTCCAATAGTTTTTCAGCTGGAATCATATCACGGAGTCCGTCGTAAAGCGGCTGCAAATACGGGTCCAACTTTTCTTTCATATCACCCGGTAAAAAACCTAAGTTTTCTCCCGCTTCTACGGCAGGTCTTGTTAAAACAATACGTTTTACTTCCTTGTTTTTAAGCGCTCTAACAGCAAGCGCAACAGACGTATATGTTTTACCAGTTCCGGCTGGGCCAACAGCAAAAACCATGTCGTTTTCCATGGCAGCCTTAACTAACTTTCGTTGGTTTGCGGTACGCGCCTTAATCAAATATCCTCCATTCCCATGAACGATTGATTCCCCATACTTTTGGAAAGGAATTTCTTCCATTTCTTTCAGCATGAGTGTTTCAATATTATTTTCCGTCAATGAGCTATATTCATTGATGTGGGTTATCAGCAAAACAAGTTTTTTTTCAAACTGTTCAATGAGCTCTGGATCTCCTATTACTTTTACTTTATTACCTCTGGCAATAATCTTTAATTTCGGATAATAGCTTCTAATCTTATCAAGCTTTTTGTCATTGACACCGAATAAGTCAACGGCCGAAATACCTTTAATCTCAATTGTTTTTTCCTGCAAAATATGTTAATTAAATCTGAAGGCCGCCCTCCATTTACTTAAATTAAAAACTAATTTTGGGTAAAATTAAACATTTCTCATTCACAGGGTACTGGAAACCATCTGTTTTATTTGAGAAAATTGGATGTATGCAAATCGTTACATTAACAACTGATCTCGGATTAAGTGACTACTACGTCGCTTCCCTGAAAGGACAGCTTTTGAGTGCTTGCCCTGATATCAGTCTTGTAGATATTTCGCATGACATTCAACCCTTCAGTATTGCACAAGCTGCATTTTATCTGAATAATGTATTGCGCGATTTCCCTGAGGGTACTATTCATTTTCTAGGTGTAGATGCTTTACCAAAAATAAGTATCGGAAGTCCAGAGTCTAATTTATATCCTGCTGTGATGAAGTTAAACGGGCATTATTTTGTAGGATGCGACAATGGTATCTTCTCATTGATTAAAGATTATCGTAATGCAGAAGAAATCATACGGTTGGACGATTTTAGTGCCAAATTTGCCTTGCGTTTTCCAACGCGTTACATCTATGTCCCGACGATTCAAAAATTGGTAGAGGGAATTAAGCTGAAAACAATGGGTGAGCCTATTGAATCTGTTAAAAAGGTGTTCACAGCACAACCAACATTAGAGAATAACCTCATCAAAGGAGCCGTAATTCATATCGATAAGTACGGAAATGTTATTGTCAATATCACCGAGAAACTCTTTAACGAAGTAGGAAACGGTAATCCTTTCACGATTTACTTTAAGAGTGCCCAATATTTTATTGAAACCATTTCAAAAAATTACCACGAGGCGCCCACAGCTGAAAAACTTGCTTTATTTAACGAAGCTGGTTTTTTAGAAATAGCTATTAACAAAGGAGTCAAAGGAAACGGAGGAGGAGCCGGATCGCTGCTCGGTTTGCATGTAGGAGATTTGGTAAGGATGGAATTTCATCCAAAAGGATCGAAGGATAATATTGAATCCCTGTTCCCATCAGAATAAAAATTTGATATGTTGATTGAACGCATCGTAAAAATGACATTTAAAGCAGAGCACTGCAAAGATTTTGAAGAATACTTTGAAACCATTAAAGACCGAGTTGGTAAACAGCCAGGTTGTCGTGGCGTTAAACTCTTAAAAGATATTAGCGGAAATGGTGTGTATTTCACTTATAGTGTTTGGGATTCTCAAGAAGATTTAGATCGTTATCGGCACACAGAATTATTGGGTCAGGTTTGGCCAAAAGTTAAGGCTTGGTTTGGGGCTCGTGCCGAGGCATGGAGTACATGTGTTCAAGCAGAATCAAAAGAATTGTAATGGAGAATAATGCGGCAAAATGTAAGTTCATCTTTATCTTATTTTTACTGATAGGATTGAATGGAATGGCTCAAGAAGACTCGACAAAAGTGATTCACTTGGAGAAGGAGGTGCAGAATAAGATGGAGTTTGCGGGGGTTTTCAAAAGTTCAATCGGTCTTGAATTTGCAGGTAAATCTGGATTAGTTGGGGTTAATTTTGATCATCTTTTCTCTCGCTACATGAGGTTAGGGTTTGGGGCTGGATATGCAGGAGCTGGTCTTGATTTGAAGTTCTTTCCCATTGGTGGAATAAAGCGAGGGAAACTTCGGTTTACAGTTGCTTTAAGAGGTAATTATGTGGCTTTTCCTAACCAAAATCAACATTTGTTTTTAAGTGCTCCAATCGGTTTGTTTTACGCAGGAGTAAATAGAATTAATTATGAATTTGACCTCGGTCCTTTATACCGTCAAACATATCCAGTAGATGGCGCTGTTTCTGGATTTACAGATCAATTCCAGTACCTGTGGTTTTCAATTAAGGTTAGTCATCGATTCTCGTTTTATGCAATGAAACGAGAAAGGCAATTGAAAAAGAAAAACAACTAGAGTTGGTAATATAAGCCGATTTCTCCTGTTAAGAAGGTTCCTGGTTCATCGCCAATATTGCGAACACCGTATCCAGTTTGTAAATTCAAGTTTAACACATCCCAGAAGTCAATCTTTAAACCTACACCTAACCCAAGTGATAGATTATTGTCCGTCTTGCGCACCTCTCCCTCGTATGCTCCAGTGATTGGATCTACAATGATATGATCGTAAACCGTTGTTCGCAGATGCGTTCCGAAATATCCGAACAAGTCGACGCGATCATTGTCCTTCATTAAATAAAGCGCACTGAGACCGCTACTAACGAAGATATCTCCTTGCGCGAAAGTAGGTATAGTTGTAACTTGAAACCCCATCTTCGAAGGCCAATAGCGGTATGAAAAACCAATGCCCGTAGTGGCTCCTGCGTTTAAACCGATATGGTGAGGAGTTAGAACGGGTTTTGTTTCCTCTTCATTTTCATACTCTTGAGCAAAAATTGAGTTATTGAAGAATGAGATTCCTATGAACACTATTAATAACTTTTTCATGCTTTAACGATTTATAAATGGTAATAAATACCCCAGCCTGCAGCAAATGTTGCGAGAGGCGAATTGTTGATGTTGTAACCTGCGTATCCTGCCTGAAAATTTAAATTAACGACTTGCCAAAGGTCAAACTTAATTCCCAAGCCACCTCCGACCATGACCACATTTTCTTCACCAAAAAAGTCACCGGTCAATCTTAAGTATTGTCCCCCCGCATAAGTGTATAGATCTGCTACTCGATTATCACGAATGAGGTACAATCCATTTGCGCCTAAACTGAAAAAATTATTATTTGGTCCAAATATCGGTATTCCAGTGGCTTGCACTCCGAGTTTTCCTGGCCAGTAGCGATAAGAGAAGCCAAATCCCGATACCACGCCTGCATGGAGTCCGAAGTGATGTGGTGTTTGAGTTAACGGTTCATCTTGAGAAACAGCATTAAATGATAGAAAGATAGCGCTTATACAGATTATGATACTTTTCATTGCTTAATATTTAGGTAATGATACAATTTTTTTTTAATAAGTAAAATGATTCTAATCATGTTGTTATTAATTGTCGTTTTTACGTTTTAATACCTATGAAATTTTTTAAAATTCAGTCTTTTATCTGTTTTTTTTAAGTTGATAATATCCCAAATTTGTAAGGACTTAGATTAACGCAGGGAGGCTGTCGAAAATCCCTTGAAAGAGTAGACACGATATGTTTAATTTTATAAACTAATCGGTTAACGGTAATACCGAGGTGGGAGAGTAGGCCTACCTCGGTTTTTTTTTGAAAAAAAAAAGCCGCTAATTCAATTAGCAGCTTTTTATCTGTAAGTTATTGCTATTATCCAACCACTTCTTCAGCGTCAAAGTGAAAGTTGCATTCGATTTCCGCATTCTCGTCTGAGTCAGACCCGTGAACTGCGTTTTCTGCTTTTGAAGTTGCATAAGCTTTACGAATGGTACCTTCAGCTGCCTCAGCAGGATCAGTAGCACCAATTAAAGCGCGAAAATCTGAAACCGCATTGTCTTTTTCAAGGATCATCGCAACGATCGGTCCACTTGACATATAATCAACCAATTCACCGTAGAATGGACGTTCTTTGTGAACAGCGTAAAATTCTCCTGCCTCTTCTTTGCTTAACTGCTTTAATTTCATCGCTTTGATTTTGAAGCCTCCTTCAATAATCATGTTCGTAATCTTTCCTGTATAACCCTTAGCCACTGCTTCAGGTTTAATCATTGTGAATGTTCTATTTGTAGCCATTGCTGTTGTTCTATTAAAATTTTGGGCAAAGATAAGCCTTCAAATTAAAAGAAACGTTAAAAATTAGCTTTTAATATTTAGGCTTGTCTAAAAAATGATTTATTTTTGCATAAATAAATAATTTTAATAAGTGAAAGCATTTTTTTTATTAATCAGTTTCTCTTCGATTGTAGCCTTATCGCAAAGTGATCAATCAACTTTTACAGGTAAAGTCGTTGCTCATGATGTTCCACAGCCTTTTGCGCGCGTTTTCTGTGGATCACTGAACAAAGGAGAAACAACGGATTTTAATGGTGTTTTTACTTTTGATCATTTAAAGGAAGGACAATATACCTTTCGCATTTCCGCTATGGGTTTCGCTGATTCAGAGGTGCAAATAACACACAATGGTAACTCGGATACAGTTTTGATTGATATTTCAGAACAAGACATCGAGCTAAATGAAGTTGTTGTAACAGGCACCATGCGTGAAACCATGATCTCAAAATCCCCCGTTAAGATTGAAGTCTTGAATGAGACTTTTTTCAAATCAAATCCAGTTAATAGTGTAATTGAAGCGCTTGAAACGGTCAACGGTGTTCAGGAAAATATTAATTGTGGTGTTTGTGCCACAAATGATATTCACATTAACGGCATGGAAGGTCCTTATACTTTAGTAATGATTGACGGAATGCCAATTGTAAGTGGTTTATCTGCAGTATACGGCTTTAATGGAATACCCACGTCTTTGATTGAGCGCGTCGAGATTATTAAAGGACCATCTTCTACATTATACGGTACCGAAGCGGTTGGTGGCGTTGTCAATATCATTACTAAATCACCCGAAAAAAGTGATGTCCTGAATCTCGATCTACGTTATACAACCCACGATGAATTGAAATCTGAGCTTTCCTATGCCCCAAAATTGAATGAACGTGTTTACATGAGCTTAAGTGGAGATTATTACCGCAATAATTACAGAATGGACTTCAACGAGGATGGCTTTACGGATATACCGCTAAATAACCGTCTTTCTGTTTTGAACAAATGGACAGTTCTGTCCAAAGACAAGGAGCATAAAGTATTTTCATTGGGAGCACGTTATTTATTTGAAGATAGATTTGGAGGTCAGCTCAATTGGACACCTCAAGATAGAGGAGGGAGTGAAGTATACGGGGAGAGTATATACACGGAGCGCTGGGAGCTTTTCGGAAACTATGTTTTTCCAGCTCAAAAACGCAGTTTAAAGCTTGATTTTTCGGCTAACGTGCACCAGCAAGATTCATATTATGGAGATGTAAATTATGGAGCCTTACAACAAGTATATTTCAGCAATTTAATCTGGGAGAATCAAATCGGTAAAAAACATTTCTTGATTGGTGGACTGACGAATCGATGGATGCTTTACGAAGATAATACAACATCAAATACAGACGATAACTCTTATATTCCGGGTATCTTTTTGCAAGACGAATTTAACATTAGAGACGATTTTGTGATCCTCGGTGGAGCACGATTGGATCACCACCAAAAACATGGGTTTATTTTCGCGCCTCGTTTTAATTTAAAAAAGACTTTTAAAACCTATACCACTGCCCGACTGAATTACGGTAATGGTTTTCGTCAGGTGTTTTTGTTCACGGAAGATCATGCCTTTATCAGTGGAGCCAGAGATGTGGTCATTCAATCGGACTTGCAACCTGAGCGTTCGCACAACGTGACTTTTAACCTTAATCATACCTACACCGTTGCAGGATACGGTAATTTGGACTTTGATCTTTTTTACACGCGTTTTTCAAATAAAATTATTCCAGATTTTGACACTGACCCGAACATAATTATCTACGATAATCTTGGTGGAATTGGTATTTCTCGTGGAGCTTCTTTTGCAATCAACCACAAATTTAAAATTCCACTTCGCTTAAAATTAGGGGCAACATTTATGGATGTTTTTGAGCAAGAGATAAACGAAGATGATGGTTCTGTGACGAGAACTGATCAGGTTTTCGCTCCGCGTATGTCTGGTGTTTTCGGGATTAAGTACCAATGGCGTAAATACGGTATCTCCATTGATTACAACGGAAGTGTCGTCGGTTCACAAAGACTTCCAGCAGCGCCAGAGGGATTTGTTATGGACGATTATTCAGAAGCTTTTACGCTTCAGCACATTCAAATCACCAAAACTTTTAAAGACAGTGGAATTGAAATTTTTGGAGGTGTAAAGAATATCTTCAACTATACACAGGACTCACCACTTATTGATCCACAAAATCCATTTGGTGACTCTTTTGATACAGCATTTGCATACGGACCATTACAAGTAAGAAGGTTTATATTTGGATTGCGATACGGTTTAAAAAGAAAGTAGCATGATCAACCTCTCTCATAGCGAAGAAAATTATTTAAAAGAAATTTTTCATTTGTCTGCTCAATCAACTACGCGCGTTTCGACAAATCATTTAGCAGATCGCTTAAATACGAAGGCGTCTTCAATAACAGATATGTTGAGAAAACTATCGGATAAAAGCTTGGTGTCTTATGTGAAATACAAAGGGTGTAGATTAACGAAAGAGGGAGAGCAGATCGCCATACAGATCATTCGTAAACATCGATTGTGGGAAACGTTCTTGGTAAAAAAATTAAGTTTTGGATGGGAAGAAGTGCACGAAGTGGCAGAGCAATTAGAACATATAGATTCAGAAAAACTCATTGATTCGTTGGACCATTTTCTGGATTATCCAAAATTTGATCCTCATGGCGATCCAATTCCGAATAAAGCGGGGCACATCGAATATCGTTCTTCAAAACTCAAACTCATCGATGTGGGAATTAAATCGAAGGTTGAAATCGTGCAAGTAAATGAAGATTCTTTATCCTTGTTAAAATTTCTTGAGCAACAGGATTTGACGCTCGGAACAAAGATTGAAATTCTTGAAAAATTTCCGTTTGATGATTCTGTTCGGATACGTGTCAATGAAAATCGAGAGATTAACCTGTCAAAAAAAGTGATTGAAAATATCAGTGTAAAATTGTTAGAGGAATAATATGAAAAGATTAATACTAATAGGGCTTATTTTAGTCTTTGCTATCGAGTCTTGTCGATTAGATGAAAATGAAAGAAGTGGTCCTCTACATATTGTTGCGACCACTGGAATCATAGAAGATGCATTAATTAATATTGTTGGAGACAGCGCAGAAGTATCGGCTTTGATGGGGCCTGGTACTGATCCACATTTATATAAACCAACGCCGTTTGATGTTGAGTTGCTTGAAGAAGCGGATGTTATTGTGTGTAACGGATTGCATCTTGAAGGCAAGATGTCAGAGATGCTCACGAAATATGGAAAGACCAAACCAGTGATAGAGGTGGCAGCTAGTTTAAATGAGAATGATTTAATTAGATCGGCAGATGCAGGCGATGCTTTCGATCCGCATATTTGGTTTGATCCAGAATTATGGGTAGCAGGGTTAGCCGGGGTTGTTGATGAATTGAAAAAGATTGAACCGAATAATGGAGACTATTATCAAAAGAACTTTGAAAAATATAAATTTGGTGTAGAAGACATGTCGATTTGGCTGGAGAAGCAACTGGCTAACCTTGACGATTTTGCAAAGGTACTGATCACCTCACATGACGCGTTCTCTTATTTCGGTAAGAAATACGGAATTGAAGTGAGAGGGATTCAAGGGATTTCAACCCTGTCAGAAGTAGGATTAAAAGACATTTCCGATATGGTTGATTTTGTTATCGAACGCAATATTCCAGCAATCTTTGTAGAAACATCAACATCAGATAAAACTGCTCAAGCCATCCTTGACGGTGCAAATGAAAAGGGTTTTCAGCTCCGATTAGAGGGGCCATTATATTCGGATGCTTTAGGAGAACCTGATGGTGAGGCAGGGACGTATATTGGCATGTTTAAAGTTAATGTTGAGATGATTGTTTCATCGCTATCCAATGAAAGTAGAACAGATGATTAATTGCGCAATTGAGGTACATAATTTAACTACCACATACGGTGGGGCTCCTGTATTATGGGATGTGGATTTTGAATTACCTGCCGGTAAGATTATTGGCATTATCGGTCCGAATGGTTCTGGAAAAACAACGTTGCTAAAGACCATCATGGGGCTATTGGAACCATCTAGTGGCTATGTGAAAATCTTTCAACAAGATTTGGAAAAAATGCGTGAGCGAATAGCTTACGTTCCTCAGCGAGAATCAGTCGATTGGGATTTTCCAGCAACCGTTGAAGATGTTGTGATGATGGGACGTTATCGAAAATCAAATCTTTTTAGGCGTTCGAATCGAACGGATCTTGCAATTGTGGCAGAATCAATCGAAAAAGTAGGATTAACAGCCTTTAAAAATCGACAAATCGCTCAGTTGTCTGGAGGGCAGCAACAGCGCGTGTTTATTGCTCGAGCGCTTGCTCAAAAGGCGGATGTCTATCTCATGGATGAACCTTTTGTTGGTGTTGATGCAGCAACAGAAAACGCGATTCTCGCTTTGCTAGAGGAAATGAAGTCTCAAGGAAAAACCGTGCTGATTATTCATCATGATTTACAAACGGTTTCCGATTATTTTGATTACCTCGTTTTGTTTAATACACGTTTAATAGCCAAGGGAACACCTCAAGAAGTATTGACAAAAGATAATCTATCAAATGCCTATGGAGGACAGTTAACCCTTTTGGCCAAAGTGGCCAACCTGATTAAAGAAAATGAATTTCCCATCCGAGAAAAGGATATGGATTTATAAGCAAAGTATTCGGTGCAAACCTTTATCGATTTCATATCATTTAAAGATCCTAATGTACTCTATGTGGTGCTCGGAATGTTCTTTATTAATGGATCATCTGCGATGATCGGAACTTTTGCTTATCTGCGGAAAAGAGCATTAATTGGAGACGCGATTGCGCACGCATTGCTTCCTGGTATTTGCCTAGGTTTTATGATTGCAGGTGATAAGAGCATCCTTTATTTATTCATCGGTGCTTGTGCTACGGGCTGGATTTCGACCTACCTTGTAGATTATATTGTTAACAGATCGAAGGTCAAACAAGATGCGGCTATTGGAATTGTGCTGTCGGTATTTTTCGCACTTGGTATTGTCCTGTTGACATATATTCAAAACGCCGGATATAGTAATCATGGAGGACTCAATCAATTTTTATTTGGACAAGCAGCGGCAATTGGTAAATCCGAAATATGGGTTTTTGCTGTAATCTTCATGATTATTTTCTTACTTATCATCTTGTTTTACAAAGGCTTTACTGCTGTTTCTTTCAATGCGGATTTTGCAAAATCAATTGGGTTACCAGTTAAAGGTCTTGAATTTCTGATTACATCCTTAACAGTCCTTTCGATCGCGTCTGGAATTCAAGCTTTGGGAGTGGTTCTGATGTCTGCCTTAATTGTAACGCCGGCAGCAGCAGCAAGATTTTGGACTAATAATCTTCCAAAGATGGTATTAATAGCAGTTATCTTTTCGGTTTTTTCAGGATTGATTGGAGCTTACGTTTCCTATGCCAAAACCGGAACGCCGACAGGACCTTGGGTTGTCATGATATTATCCGTTATTACCTTGCTATCATTTGTTTTTTCGACACGAAGAGGGATTCTTGCCCGATATCTCATCGCAAGAAATAACCGATTGAAAATTCGACATGAAAACATCCTCAAAGCGATCTATCAATTCCATGAAGGCATTGGAGCACAATCTGAATTGAGTAAAAATGTAACAGCAACAGATATATTGAGCGTAAGGGTTTTCGATACGAACGAACTGCAACGTGGGCTTAAACGGTTAATACGCAATGATTATCTTGAAAGAATAGGAGATGCTTTTAAACTGACAGATACGGGTGCTAAAGAAAGCAAACGTATTGTTCGCTTGCATCGATTATGGGAACAATACTTATTAAAAAGAACAACAATTGATACCTATCATGTCCACTCCGGAGCCGAGGCTATTGAGCACATTTTATCGCCAGAAATAGAGGCTGAGTTAAAAAGAGAGTTGGGAATCGAAGGGATTCCTGAAGAAGATTTTTAAATGAACGAATTTTGGATCATACTAACTGCGAGTATTGTGGCGATTAATGCCGCTTTGCTTGGTTGCTTTTTGCTTTTACGGAAAATGTCGTTGGTAGGTGATGCGATTTCTCATGCTGTTCTTCCTGGTATAGTTGTGGCTTATTATTTAAGTGGAGATAAAACCTCAATTTTACTATTGATCGGCGCAACACTAACGGGTGTTTTGACCTCTTATTTAATAACCTTTCTCTCAAAAAAAGCTAGGATTCAAAGCGATGCTTCGATCGGGATCACGTATACCTTGTTATTTGCTTTAGGGATGATTATGATTTCAACTTGGCTGAAAGGTAATGTGGATATCGATATGGAATGTGTTCTATATGGAGATGTAGCACTGATTAATTTGGACAAAATTATCATCGACGGTAACCTTTACATAGGGCCGAGAGCATTCTATGTTGAAGTCGTAGCATTTGTAATAATCGTTATTTCTCTTATTTGGGGATTCAAAGGTTTTAAGATCTTGGCATTTAACGAAGATTACGCCCAATCGCTTGGCATAATTACAGGAAGGTGGCATTATTTTTTAATGACGTTAGTTTCTTTAACAACGGTTGTTGCTTTTGAGGTGGTCGGAGCAATTTTGGTGGTCGGATTTTTAATTGTGCCGCCGGCAACAGCCCAATTATTGACAAATCGTTTAAAACCTATGTTGGTTTTGGCCTCCTTAATAGGCGTTCTTTCCGCGATTGGAGGGTACTATCTTGCTTTATGGATCAATGTAAGTATTACCGGTGCAATGGTTGTAATTAGCGGAGTTTTCTTTGCCGTCGCTTTTATCTATGTCCAGCTTTTTCAAAAACTCCGCTTAAAGTCAGTTTCAAATGATCACCTTAACTAGAAATTAGGGTGTTCCGGTTTATTGCCCAAAATACCGTCAATTTTCTCCATCCATTCTTCTGTTAAGCGGCCTTTTAATTCAGATGCTTTTAGATTCTCCTCGAGTTGCGATAATTTTGAAGCACCCAGAATGACAGTACTAACGTTGCAATTGTTTAACGCCCAAACCAAAGCTAGTTGAGGCATGGTTAAATCCAAGTCTTTTGCAATGGTTTGCAATTCTTCAACTTTTTCTAAGTTGTTCCTAGTTAGTGTTTTGTCTTTCAACCACTCCAAACCTTCAATGTTCATTCGTGTTGATTCAGGAGGATTATTTGTGTTATATTTTCCTGTCAGTATACCTGATGCGAGCGGCGACCAGATTGTTGTACCTAATCCCACTGTTTTATAAATCTGAGAAAATTCAACTTCAACTTTATGTCGATGAAGCATATTGTACTGTGGTTGCTCCATTGTCGGACCAATTAAATTATACTGTTTCGCAACCATGTGAGCTTCCATGATTTCTTGTGCACTCCACTCTGAAGTCCCCCAATACAATATCTTACCTTGTGTTATGAGGTTATGCATGGCCCAAACTGTTTCTTCAATGGGCGTCGATTTATCAGGTCGATGACAAAAGAAAAGGTCGAGGTAATCCACTTGCAACCTTTTTAAAGCTTGATGACATGCCTCGGTAATATGTTTGCGGTTTAATCCTTTTTGTGTAGGTTTTGAATCCATCAACCCTTGAACACCAAAGAACACTTTACTAGATATAATGTAACTATCGCGTGACCATCCCATTTTATTTAGGATTTCACCCATTACTACCTCAGATTCACCGTTGGCGTAGATTTCTGCATTGTCAAAAAAATTGACTCCATTATCATAAGCCGTTTTCATCAAATCTTCTGCGATATTATTCTCTATTTGTTTTCCAAACGTCAGCCAGCTACCTAATGAAAGTTCACTCACTTGCAACCCAGATTTTCCTAGTCTTCTATAGTTCATTTTTGTTGTTTTGAATTTCTTTTAAATTTAACAAAATCATCGGTGTTGTGTTCGCTTCAATTTCTTATGATGTGCGACCACTTAAGCTTTCCGTCAATAAGCGTTATATTTACCATTCAATGTAATAAGTATAAGATGAAATACACCGTTTCTGTCGAGATAAACCAACCTCTTGGTCGCACAATAGCCCTTTTTGATAATGAAGAGAATATGTTCAAATGGATGGACGGATTAATAGGGTTTGACCACATTATCGGGGATAAAGGAGAAGTAGGTGCGAAATCTCGTTTACGATTCAAGCGCGGCAAAAGAGAAATGGCCATGATAGAAACAATTGAGTTAAAACAATTGCCGGAATATATCGAGATGACTTATGAAGCAGGGCCTGTATTTAATCGGGTGATTAGTCGATTTTCAGAGAAGGATCAGAACACGACAATCTACGAGTCAGAGAATGAATTTATCTTTAAAAGTTGGGGCATGAAAGCAATGGCTTTTTTCATGCCAGGAGCTTTTAAGAAACAGTCTCAGAAATACCTAAATGACTTCAAAAAATTTGCTGAAACACAAGTGAACAGCGAAGATTCCTAGTTGCTTGCCGATTCTTGTGTATTCACCCAATCATACTTAAAATCACATCCAGACATGTATTCTGGCGCAATGAGGACGAAATTCTTGCGAATTTTTTGAGTAATCCAATCGTCAATGACTTGCTGCTTTTTCTTGTTCAAGGCGGCTTGTTCAATCAATTGCCTATCTGTGTTCAGGCTTGCTACATGAGGTTTTGTTTTCGAAATTAACTTAACAATTCGAACTCCCTCCTTATTACGCTCCATAACATTTGTGTAAAGGGCAGGGGTAGTCATTTTCCCAGGACTTAATGTTTGTACCATTTGGTACATCTGAGGATCAATAGCGTTAATGTTTTGTAAGTCCCAAAGATAATCTTGTGTGTAAGGATTAAGAATTTGTCCTCCATTATACTTTGAGGCATCGTCATCGCTGAACAGACGAGCCGCCTCAGAAAAAGTGATCGTTCCTCGTTTAATAGCATTGTATATGCTGTCAATTCGTGTGGCGGACTTAACTAATGCTTGATCACTAATTTTTGGCTGAATTAGAATATGCCTTGAATGAAAATTATCACCCTTGCGATCCAATAATTGAATAACATGAAAACCAAACTGTGTCTCAACGATATCCGAGATTTCATTTGCTTCTAGTTTAAAAAGTGCAGCTTCAAAGGCCGGAACCATTGTACCGCGAGTTTGCCATCCTAAATCTCCTCCTTGGATTCGACTTCCCATATCGTCTGAATGGCGCGTTGCTGCAGCAGAGAAACTAAGCTTCCCATCTAATACATCTTGTCTGATTTTTGCTAGTGTATTCTTCGCTTTGTCTTTGTCAGCTTGCGTTATTTCAGGATAAAGCACCAAATGTGCGACAGTAACACTTGAGTTGATGTAAGGAATACTATCTTCTGGTAAACTATTGTAGAATGCTTTAATTTCTTTAGGTGTGATGCGAACGTTTTGCGTTATTTGCTCTTTCATTCGCTCTGCCAGAATACGCTTTTTAATTGCTTCGAAAAACTCAGCTTTAATTTTTGCAACGGATTTACCATAAAATTCCTCTAACTTTTCAATGCTCCCTATTTGATCCGCAATGTATCGAATTCGCTGCTCCATTTCTTGGTTCACCATGTCATCAGGCACTTCAATACTGTCCAGTTTCGCTTGGTTTACTAGAAGTTTTTCATACATGAATTCTTCTAAAATTGCACAATCTGTAGATGCATCACCTTCCATTCCGTCTTGGATCATCTGAAGACGTTGATTTTGAATATCCGATAATAGAATAATCTCATCCCCAATTTGTGCAACAACTTTGTCGATTAGTTTCATGCCTTCAGTCTGACCAAAGCTTTGTAATTGAATGCTCACGCAAACTATCCCAAGTATGAATATTTTAAGGTATCTGAACTTCGCCATTGTTGTATGCTGATTGTATAATTTCATGCTCTATTTTTTCACGCATATCCCTCATTCGCATGTTTAGGATTCTTGTTTTTATGTTGTTCCGCTCGAAATTGAGAGGTGATATACTATTCTTTAACTTATAATCAATAATATTCAAGAAATAGTAAAATCCGTTCTCTTCAAAACGTATTTTGGATCTTTTAAGTATAAAGCGATCCTTATTTATATCCTGCAAAGGTATCTCTTTTAGGATATCATCAAAATAAATCCAGTTGTCGACATCATAATAAAAGTTGCTCGCGTACATTTTTGCAAATGTTTCAATCGTTTCTTGGTCATTTTCGCGCTGCAATTTGTAAGCCGACCCTATTTTGTCAATATCATGAGCATCGAGTGGAACTTTAAGGTATAGTACCTTTACCAGGTAATCATTTAACTGGAAGTCTCCCTTGTGTGCTTCATAATAGTCCTGTATTTCCTCATTACTTACCACAGTATCAACTTCCGCTTCGACACGTGCCTTTAAGTACTGATGCGTGTACAAGTCTCGTCTAAACTCCTCAACTTTACGATCAATTGTTTCACCATCAATATTATTATCTTTTTCCGCTGCTTGCAGTAAAACTTCACCAGCAACCCAATCTTCGATAAAAGCTCCTACAATCTCTGCGCTATCAGATCTTGTCCAGCTAATTGTTTTTAAATCTTCTTCATAAAGCATGCGCTCACCTACTTGAGCAATAATGGCTCCTTTATTCGCTTCTCCTGAACAAGCAAATAACCATCCAAAGATTGGCATCAAAGCGAGGTGTAATACTTTTAAACGCATCGACATGAAGACATTTAAGGATAAATTTAAGTATAAAAAAACCACCAGTATCAGACTGATGGTTTTTCTTAACAATAATTAGGTTTATTCAGCTCCTAAACCGTATAAGTTTTCACTGTGAACTTTAATGCTGTATTTTTCACGGAGGCTCTTGATCCACTCTTTTTCAAGTTGCGTCTGATACGCCGCTGTAACTAATCCTTTAGCTTCATGAAACTCACGTTGACGAGCTGGAAGGACTTCTTTGACATGCATGACATAATACTCGTCGTTGCGGACGTATGTCTTGTTAATTCCTTCTTTGAACGTTTTTGTAATTTTCTTACCGTTCTTTTTCTCAATTATAAACGCTTCCGTTTTTTCAGAATTAAAAGTTTGCGATCTAAGTTCTACATTGAGTTGCGAATCTCGATTGATCATTTTGACAATTTCATCAGCAGTTAGTTTGTTGGTCTTTAACATTTTACTGATGTTTTTTGCAGTTTTCTTGTCTTTACAAATGAATAAATCACCCTTGTATCTCTTGTCATAAGTGAAATCTGTGCGATTCGCTTCAAAATAAGCTTTGATACCGGCCGTGTCTTTGGAAGCTTTTTTCCAGATTTCATCTTGCATAATTTCGAAAACCAATATACCTGAGCTATACTCGTTTATTAAATTTCTAAAATCGGGATATTTGTTTTCTAACTGCGATTCTTCATACTTGTATATTTCTTCATTTACCATCAACTCTACTTGGCTTTTGAAGTATCCTTCTCGTCCAATAGGGCGCATTCGTGTTTGTCGATTGATGATAAATTTCTCCAAGTCCTTTACATAATAAACATTGTCTTTAAATTCAAAAAGAAGTTTATCGTCAATAGCATCGGTATTAAAGCCTTCCCAATTCCCTTTAAAAATTGAATCAGTTGAATGAGCTACCAGCAAATTCATTATTTTAGGAAGATTGCTCGTATAGTTATATTCTTTCTTCAGTTTCTCTATGAATGAAGCCTTTGTCGTTTCGGCTCTCATGTCACGCTCTACACGTAATTCTAATTCACGTTGCATATCTTCGAATGAAGGCAAAGGAATAATTTGAATGCGTTTGATAATGTGCCAACCAAACATGGTCTTTACCGGCTTCGAATAATCGCCGTCTTTTTCCAGAGAGAAAGCTGCATTTTCAAATTCAGGAACCATTCTTTGTTTAGCCCCAGCACCAAACAAAGGCAATAATCCTCCTTTTGAACTTGACGATTTGTCATCAGAATATTTCTTAGCCAAATCTTCGAATGCGTTTCCTTCTTGCAACAGGTCATAAATTTCATTAATCTTTTCCTCTGCCAACTGCTTCGCTTCCAAAGATTCTTTTTCATTGACCAAAATCAAGATGTGAGCCGTTTCAATCATACCTTTAGCTGGTCGTCTGTCGTCTACGCGGATGAGGTGATATCCAAATCGTGTTCGGATAGGCATTGAAATTTCACCGATTGGTGTATTAAAGGCGGCATTTTCAAAAGGATACACCATTTGAAGAGCCGAGAAATAACCCAAATCACCATTGTTCTTCATGACCGAAGGATCGTCGGAGCCTCCCTTACTTTTCGCTACAGATTCCCATGACTCGCCATTAATGATTCGATTTCTTAATGTCATAGCTCGAACATACGCCGCATTAGTGTCTTCTGGAGTTGCATTTTGACTTACCTTAACAAGAATGTGACTTGCTCTAACTTCATTTACAGTGCGATCATAAGCTTCTTTTACCAGTTCCTCTGTTTTATCTTTATCCGTTAAGTACGGAAGCGATAATTGATCACGGTATTGACCCAACTCGCGCTTTAGTCTCGGAATCGTATCGTACTTCAATTCCTTCGCTTCTCGAACTTTTAACTTGTAGTTGATGAACAACTCCATATAGTTATCAAGCGAATCCTTGTCGAATGAGACGTTATCATTGTTTTTAGAATAAATGTACATGAATTCAGAGGCATGGATATCCTCACCTTCAATTGTTAACACGACAGGGTGGTTATCCTGTGCGTTTAAACCTACGCTAAATAAGAATCCGAATAATAATAATGGTATTAACTTCATGGTTATCTTTTACTGTATTGTAATTGACTACGTATTATTTCTTGCTATAGTTGGGTGCTTCTCTTGTAATAGAGACATCATGTGGATGGCTTTCATTGACACCCGCACTTGATATGCGCACAAATGGAGCACCTTTTAGTGATTCTATGTCAGCAGAACCACAATAACCCATTCCAGCTCTTAATCCACCAATAATTTGATGCATCACTTCTTCCAAGTTTCCTTTATAAGGTACACGACCGGAGATTCCTTCGGGTACTAATTTTTTTACATCATCCTCAGCATCCTGGAAATAACGATCTTTCGAGCCTTTCTGCATTGCTTCGACTGATCCCATTCCGCGATATGCCTTAAATTTTCTTCCTTGATAAATTATCGTTTCACCCGGAGACTCTTTAACACCGGCAAACATCGAGCCAACCATAATAGAATCGGCACCGGCAGCGATTGCTTTTACAAAATCACCTGTGTAACGAATGCCTCCGTCTGCAATCAATGGAACTCCAGTTCCTTCTAATGCCAATGCGACATCATTGACTGCAGATAATTGAGGTACACCAACGCCCGCAATGACTCTTGTCGTGCATATTGATCCTGGCCCAATCCCTACTTTTACCGCATCAGCTCCAGCTTCGACTAAGTATTTGGCAGCTTCAGCCGTTGCAATATTCCCCACAATTATGTCCAGATTTGGATGCTTCTTTTTAACTTCTTTTAAAGTTGCAACCACACCCTTCGTGTGTCCGTGAGCCGTATCAATTACAATGGCATCAACTCCTGCTTCCACAATCGCATTAACACGATCAATTGTATCTCCAGTTACACCCACAGCAGCAGCGACTCTCAAACGACCAAATTCGTCTTTACATGAGTTTGGATGCTCTTTAACTTTGATTATATCTCTGAAAGTGATTAAGCCAATCAACTTATTATTGTCGTCTACAACAGGTAATTTTTCAATTTTGTGACGTTGCAAAGTTTCCTCTGCTTGCGTTAAATCCGTTCCTTGAGAAGCAGTGATGATATGATCTGCAGTCATCACATCTTTAATCGGCTTTTGAAGATCCTTTTCGAAACGTAAGTCACGATTGGTTACAATTCCTTTTAAATGCCCACTTTCATCAACAACGGGAATACCTCCAATTTTATTCTCCTGCATAAGCTGTAAGGCATCAGCAACCACAGCTGCCTCATTGAGTGTAATCGGATCCTGGATTAATCCAGCCTCGGATCTTTTAACTTTCCTTACTTCTCTTGCTTGACGCTCGATTGACATGTTCTTGTGAATCACGCCAATCCCTCCTTGCTGAGCAATAGCTACCGCAAGTGCAGATTCAGTTACTGTATCCATTGCAGCAGACACAATTGGTGTCTTTAGCGTTATGTTTTTGGTTAGTTTTGTCTCTAATTTGACATCTCGCGGAAGTACTTCAGAATAGCGAGGAACTAAGAGGACGTCGTCGTAGGTTAAACCTTCTTTGACATTATTTATATCCGTAACAGGCATTTTTTGAATTTATTTGATGTATAAATTCCCGCAAAGTTAATAAAAAGGAATTTGAATTATAGCATAAATCCACGGAACCGCTTAAAAATTGTTAAATTGTTTTGTGAGCCAATCATTATTAGCGATATTTGAACAAGATGATCAGACAAATATTTTTCACTTTTGTACTTGCGCTTTTGGCTGGGTCTTCATTCGGACAGCAATCAAATTCGCAGCCCGCTCCTAAAGATAGTGTTGACCTTATTCAGCTTACAGGTATTGTAATTACCGATAGCCTGATGCGTGTTCCATTTACACGAGTCGCCGATAAAACAACCCGCAGAGGAACTATTGCAGATTATTTCGGTTATTTCGCATTGGTAGTGCATCCAGGAGATACCATAGAGTTTGCCTGTTTAGGTTATAAACGAAAAACATACATCGTACCTGACACGCTAACCGAAAAAGAAATTTCATTGGTTCAAATGATGCATGAAGATACAATTCAGATGGATCCGGTAGAAGTTTACCCATGGCCATCGAAAGAGCAGTTTGCAACGGTATTTGTAAATATGGATTTACCAGATGATGACTTAAGAAGAGCGCAAAAGAGGCTTTCTCCCCAAGAAATGGCGTTTGTAGGTGCATTATTAGCTTCAGACGGAACCTCGTCTTACAGTGCATATCGCGTAGAGCAGTATCAGGATCTATATACAAGAGGTCAGGGGCCGGTCAATAATTTGCTTAATCCTGCCGCGTGGAGTGATTTCATAAATGGAATAGGTACTGGTAGGTATCAAATAAGTCAATAGCTACCCCAGAACAGACATCAGTCCGTCGTAGTTTGGAATCTCTTTTAAATATTGGATTTTCCCAGTATCACTATTGACAAGGGCGCAATAATGTTCCAATCCATTTGTCAAAACTAAGAATGGCGCTTTTAAAGTATGAGCGTATTTGGCAATTTGTAAAAAAGTTTCCTGAGTTATTTTTATATTCGGAGCTTTGCATTCCACAATCAGAAGAGGTTTACCGTAGCTGTCATAGAGCGAAATGTCACATCGTTTTCTCATTCGATTGTATTCAACCATTTGCTCCGCTGTTATTCTTCCTTCAGGATAATTTAGGTAATCAATAAGATAATAAATGAACTGCTGACGGACCCATTCTTCCGGCGTCAGCAACAGCTTTTTTTTACGTATGCGGCATCTAACTTTGTCTCCACGAATGGGCAATTCTGACAATGGTAAATTCAATCGTGGATACATACAACAAAATTAATAGAATTTAGCGTATAAGACATCCTTGTTTTTGTTGTTGAATGATTACCTTTGAATGGCATAATTATGCACAAAGGAGAAAGAACATGCATCTAAACTCGCTCGCACTTGTTAACTATAAAAACTATGAAGAGGCCTCATTAGAGTTTTCTGAGGATATTAATGTTTTCATAGGTGAGAATGGAGCAGGTAAAACAAACCTACTCGATGCGATTTATTATTTGGCTTATTGTCGCTCCTTTTTAAACCCGATTGATAAACAGTCCATTCGGATCGGTGAAAAGTTTTTTGTGATTCAAGGCGATTTTGAACGTGATGAAAAGCATATTGGAATTACCTGCGCTATCAAAGAAGGGCAAAAAAAGAAGATTAAGCGAAACAAGAAAGAGTATGAGAAGTTGTCTGATCACATCGGGCAATTCCCTGCAGTTGTAATTTCTCCTTATGACACGAATTTGATTGCAGAAGGCAGTGAGACCAGAAGAAAATTTATTGACAGTATCATTTCCCAATTCGATCGCGTTTATTTAGAGACTTTGATTCGATATAATAAGGTGCTCAAACAGAGGAATGCGCTCCTGAAACAATTTCAGGAACTGCGCATTTTTGATCAAGAGTCGATCGATGTTTGGGATGTACAGCTGATCGAATTAGGGAAGGTTATCTATGAGAAACGAATTTCATTTTTAGAAGCCTTTATTCCTGTTTTTCAAACTTATTTTGACGCCATTTCAAATAAAAAGGAAGTCATTGATATCTCTTACAGGTCACAACTACAGGACGTAGACTTTAAAGAAGGATTGTCACAGTGCCGAAGAAAAGATAATGCGGTTGGTTATTCTACGTTCGGAATCCACAAAGATGACTTGGTGTTTTTAATTCACGATCAACCCATCAAAAAATTCGGCTCACAAGGTCAGCAAAAATCTTTTTTGATCGCTTTAAAATTGGCACAGTTTGATGTGATTCGTAAAAACTTAGAAGTTAGGCCAATTTTGCTTTTGGATGATATTTTCGATAAATTAGACCATCAGCGCGTTTCCCATTTGATGCAATTAATATCTGATCATGTCTTTGGTCAGGTATTTATAACGGATACAGATGAGGACCGGATTGAAAAGGTGTTTGAAAAAATAGCGATAGACCGAAATGTCTATCGTGTAAACGGAGGTAAGGTTGAAAAAAGGTAAATACGAAGATGGAATAAACATGCGCGAAGCTTTAGATCACTACTTTAAAGCTCTAGGCATGGACGAAAAAATGATTGAGACAGGTGTGCTTTTCAAATGGGAAGAGATTATGGGGAAATCCGTTGCGGCTCGTACGAAAGCGATCTACATCAAAGACAAAGTACTATACCTTTCTATCAATTCATCTGTCGTTCGAGAGGAATTATCACAAAAAAAGTCAGAAATAATTGATAAATTAAACGCCTGTGCAAACAGAGAAATTGTAAATAAGATTTATTTGAAATAAAGATTGAAAAACACAGATTATGAAAAAAGTAATTACGGGAATAGGATTATTAGCATTGGTATCTTGTGGAGGATACTCTGAAGAACAAGGTAGCGCTGCCGAAGAAATGTGCGCATGTATGGAAGCAGACGCTTTTGGTGATTTTGATATTAATTACTTCGAGTGTGATGCTGAGGTAAAAGGAAATCACGGGACAGAAGTTTTTGAAGAAGGGTCATGGATAGAAGCATTAGAAGAAAAATGTCCTGATCTTGCTGCAAAGCTGAACGAGCAACAAGATTAATTGATCGTCATTAATAAAAGAAGCCACTCGTCTCAGACGAATGGCTTCTTTTTTGCATCAGAATATACTTAACCCTCGATTTCGATCGATTCAATTTTATCACCTTCACGAATATCATCAATGATGTCCACGCCTTCTATCACTTTTCCAAAACACGTGTGGTTACCATCTAAATGTGCTGTATTTGTTCGAGAATGACAGACAAAAAATTGCGAACCTCCTGTATTTCTTCCAGCATGTGCCATTGATAAAACTCCTCTATCATGGTATTGCTTTTCGGCTGTTACTTCACAATTTATTGTGTAGCCAGGTCCACCTTGTCCAGTTCCTTCAGGACATCCCCCTTGTATTACAAAATCAGGTATTACGCGATGCCACGTTAAGCCGTTGTAAAATCCGTCTTTGGCAAGTTTTGCGAAGTTTGATGTTGCGATAGGTGTTTCGTCATAGAGTTCAGCAACCATCACGCCTTTGTTTGTTGTTATTCTTGCTTTCATAAACTTATCTCATTCAATTTTCAGATCGCAAAGTTAAGAAACACAATTCATTTTGAGCTTTAAGAAAAGTCTAGTTTATTTTTGACCATTTTTAGATGGCGAAAGAAAAGGAATGTTATTTTTGATTGGGCACTAATAAATTATCTTACCTATACAATGACCACATCAAAATTCAAAAAGTCTCCTTTGTTTAACACATTGAGCATACTTTCTATCGTCGGAAATGTGTTAGTAGCAATCTTATTTGCAATTCTTTTTTTGGGAGGCCTAAATAATAGCTCTGAAAGTCTCCAAAATTTTGCAATTGATGGGGTAGTGGGTGGTTTTATGCTTTTATTTACAGTATTGAGTGCATTGGTATTGATTTCTTGCATTCTATCCATTTTAGGAGTCGTAAAAATGAGAAAGGGTCAGAGAAGAGGGTTTAAACTTTATGCAATCGGCAATGGCGCATGGATAGCCCTAGTTTTCTATGCATCGCTAGGTGACGCCTATTATTATTTGATCAGTGCTGCGATCAGTGCTTTGTTCATTTTGTTTTTCTTAACGACTTATCTTAGAATGGAATAGTTTGGGCAGGTTTTTGAACATTTAGGGTATACTTTTGTTATCCTCTTTAATGCTATTTTAACCTTAATTCGGATCCATTTAATTCGCTAACTTTGTATTATGATGCAAAAGCAATTTTCCTTTGAACAATTCCAATTTTCTTCAAAAATTATTCGAGATTTAGTAACGGAAAAGGCGTCAGTTTCACCGTTTGTAGATTCTTTTTTTTCACTTGATAAGTGTCATGAGCAAGTGGATAAAAAGACCTTTTTACAAGAAGACCGTGAGCTTTTAGTCAAGGTTTTAAAATCACAGTATAACGGTTTTGATCAAAGTGAGAGAACAAAAAAGAACATTGATTCGCTTCTTGATGAGAACACCTATACGATTACAACCGGGCATCAACTTAATTTTATGACAGGCCCTTTGTATTCCTTGTATAAGATATTGCAAGTTATTGTCATCTCCGAAAAATTGAATAGCCAGGGCAAAGCAAATTATGTTCCTGTTTTTTGGATGGCAACTGAAGATCACGATTTCGAAGAAATTAACCATTTATTCTTATACGGTGAGAAAATTGCATGGGAAAAAGAAAATCAAGAGGATGTCATTGCCGGTGAAATAATCTTGAAAGAATTGAGTGCATTTAAAGATGCGATACGAGCAAAATTTAAAGATGATACCATTTTGGAAAAGCTCGATGGTATTTTGAATAATTATAAGGATGGAGAGCGTCTTTCGATTGCCACACGGGGCATAGTTAATCAGCTTTTTGGTGATTATGGATTGGTGATTCTTGACGGTAATGATCCTATACTCAAAAATAAATTTCAAGGGATTGCTCAGCAAGAATTAGAGTCACAGGTGACTTTTGAAGCAGTTTCCAAAACGAATCAAGCCCTCAAAGAGGCAGGGTATCATCAGCAAGTCTATTTACGAAATGTCAATCTGTTTTTAATTGATGACGACAATAAACGTAGCCGAATAGCTTTAGAAAATGGTGTTTACAAGGTGGGCGAACAAGAAATAAGTAAGGAAGATTTGTTGAGGATGCTTGCAGAAAATCCAGCTGCTTTTTCTCCGAATGCACTGTTAAGACCAGTTTATCAAGAAGCTGTTTTGCCAAATATAGCTTATGTAGGTGGTGGAGGTGAAATTGCGTATTGGGCACAGATTAAAGTTGTATTTGAAGCACTGAATATGCAATACCCTCTATTGCGCGTGCGTGATTCTTTCGTTTTAATGAATGAGAAACAATTGTTAGATCTTGATGAATTGAATTTGAGTCTAACCGATCTTAAACGCGATTATCACGACTTGATCAAAGAGATAGCATTAGAAGAAGTTTCAATCGAGATAGAGCTTGATCGAGAGAAAGCGGCATTAAAGGAAATTGAGAAACAGCTTAAGGATAAAGTTGAGCATATCAATATTGGTCTGATGAGTATGGTGGAGGCTGAATTTACCAAAATGGAAAAATCAATTGATCGCATTGAATCTAAAATGATCAAAGCTGAAAAATCAAGACACGATCAAAAAGGGAAAAAAATTCAGCGACTGCAATCTAAAGTATTTCCTAACAACGGTTTTCAAGAACGGTCTGAGAATTTCTTGATGTATTATTTTAAAAATGATTCATTTATCGAAAGACTCTACGAAGAAATGATGAAAACAGAAAATGAACCTTATATTAAAGTAATCAATATTTAGTCTATGAAGAAGTTTGAAGCATCTGAGTTAACACTTGATAAAAATGGTAATGTTTATCATTTGGGTATTTCTGGTTCGGATATAGCTGATACGGTAATTTTGGTCGGTGACCCGGATCGTGTGGCATTTGTGGGAACTTTTTTCGACTCAATTCGTTTTGAAAATCAGAATCGAGAATTCTGTACCTTAACAGGAACATACAAAGGCAAAGAATTAACTGTAATGTCAACGGGTATCGGAACGGATAATATTGATATTGTCCTGAATGAGTTGGATGCAGCTGTTAATATTGACCTTGAAAGTCGTCAAGAAAAAGCGGAGAAGCGTGTATTAGATTTAGTGAGAATTGGCACGTGTGGTGCATTACATGCGGATATTAAACCAGGATCTCATATTATTTCTAAATACGCGATCGGACTGGACGGCGTTGCTCACTTTTACGTCATGCCATACACAGAGGACGAAAGAAATGCGCTTTCTTCATTTTATGAAGTTACAGGTTGGAGTAAAAACCTAAACCCACCTTATATCAAACGTTCATCAGATAGGCTAAGAGATTTGTTGAAAGAGGGTATGGAAGAGGGGATTACAACAACTGCCAATGGTTTCTACGGCCCTCAAGGTAGAGCTATTCGCGTGCCCTTAAGTTTGCCCGATTTCAAAGAGAATTTACGACAGTTTAAATGGGGCGATGTTCGAGCTACGAACTTAGAGATGGAAACTTCAGGTCTTTATGCTTTGGCCAGCGCTTTAGGACATGAGACCGTAACGGTTTGTTTGGTTTTGGCGAATAGGTATTCAAACGAATTCGAACCCAATTACAAATCTAAAATGGCAACGCTCATCCAAACTATACTGGACAGATTAACAAAATAGCGTTAAAAACATTTTGTGTACCAACTCATTATGCCGATTCAACTGATTTACCTTTGTTTCGGTGAAAATTACAAGCGATAGGCATCAAATTAAGGTTAACTCCCTGATAAGGTTGGCTGAAGACCCAGACCCGATTATTTATGATCGGGTGAAGGTAGAATTGATCAAAATGGGAGATCAAATCATTCCTAATTTAGAAGATCATTGGAGTGATTATCGCACCGAAGAACCTCACCGTGAGCGTCTTTTTGAAATTATCAGACAAATACGTATCAACGAAATAAAACTGGAGTTGGAAAAATGGCGCGCTTCATCCAACCGTGATTTATTAAGAGGAGCAACAATCATCAGTAAATTTCAGTTTCCTCATTTAGATCATTCAAGCATTGAAGTGGAACTTGAAAAGATCAAACAGAAAGTCTGGTTAGAAATCAACGAGGAGCACACTGCTTTTGAAATCGTCAAGATTTTCAATCATGTTCTTTTTGATATTTGCGGCTTTCAGATCGGAGATGCTAGTTTCTATTCACCTCAAAGTTCGTTTATTCACTCGGTACTGGAATCAAGAAAAGGTAATCAATTGAGTCTTTCGATGATTTACTCGATCATTGCGCAAAAATTGGAAATCCCAATATACGGCATCGATTTACCGAATCAATTTGTCTTAGGTTTTGTAGATCAATTCCAAACGTTAAAGATGCTTGGTTTGGATGAGCATGAGCGTAATATTTTGTTCTATATCAACCCAGTGAGTAAAGGGCGCATATTTGATCAAAACGAAATTGAGCATTATTTGAGAAGTCTCAATCTACCGTTGCGTAATGACTATTTCGTGCCCTGCTCGAACACCGAAATCCTGAAAAGGCTCATCGGCGATTTAACGCATGCCTATAATAAGGTAGGAGAAGATCAGAAAGCAAGAGAGTTACAAGAACTCAATCACGTGCTCTGTGCTTAATTTTGGGATCAAAGTTTTCGCTTATAGTGCGATAATATAATCCCTGAAGCCATGGCCACATTAAGTGATTCCGTTTTTCCAAATTGAGGAATAGTAATTGACAGGTCCAATATTTCTTGCACAGCTTCTGAAATACCGTGCGACTCACTACCCATAATTAAAGCCGTTTTTTGTGGGAAATCCACGGAGAACAAATTCTCGCCACCTAGATCAGCTCCCATAAGGCGATAACCAGCATTCTTCAGTTTTATACAGGTCTCTTTTAAATCATCTCGATGATAATTGATCCGATAGACAGCGCCCATGGAGGATTGGATAACTTTAGGATTAAATAAGTCAACAGTTGATGGCGATGCAATAACTTGGTGAACACCAAACCAATCGGCAGTGCGTATGATTGTTCCCAGATTTCCAGGATCATTTATATTGTCAAGGATCAAAATCAGATTCTCTTCATCGAAATCAATATCCTTATGTTCTGGATATTTAACAACGGCAAGAACTTTGTTTGGGGTTTTTAGTCCGGAAATACGCTCCAATTCACTCTCGCTAATCTGGAATGTATGCACAGAGCGGGGAATGTTTCCTTCAAATGCAGGTGTATGAAATACACCATCTATTTTAAATGTACTTTGTTCGAATAATTCTTCGACCAATTTAACTCCTTCAACCACAAACAATCGATGCAAATCTCTGTACTTTTTCATTTGCAGTGATTTCACCAATTTTATTTCGTTTTTTGAAAGTGACATTGCCCGATTCAACTATTTTTGTAAAGTTACTGTTTTAGATGAATAAGACTTTCCTTAAACATACTATTCTATTATTGCTTGCGATTATCTTTTCAGGGTGTCGTCAGGCGAAGTATGTGCCAGAGGGAGACTATTTACTAAAGGACAATAGTGTTCAATTCGAAACAGAGAAAAGGGGAAAGGTTAAATACGAGGATGATCATCCTCTGTTGGATGTTGCGGAGATTGAGGAATTAGTGAAGCCAATACCCAATCAAGGTTTAAAATTGTTTTTCTACAATCGAATCGATACTACCCGACATAAAGAGCAAATGCGCAAGAAGTCGGAGAAATATCGAAAGAAAAACGAAAAACGAAAAACCAAAGAAAATCGGATTAATAATCGAAGAGTTGATAAAGCCGCTGCAAAAGGTGACTCACTTTATCGACACAAAACAATAGCTGACAAAGAGGTTAAACTAGGATGGCGAGAGTGGGTACGTTCAAATTTTGGACAGCCTCCGGTATTGCTCGATACTTTCAGAGTGCAAAAATCAAAAAATCAAATTGAGATTTACCTCCGAAAGAACGGGTTTTATGAGGCTGAAGTAAAAGACACCATAAGATACAAAGAGCGAAAAAGAAAAGCATTTGTGGAGTTTGTCATCGATCCGGGTGAGCCTCATCGTGTCAGAAACTTCATTTTGGACAGCGCTTCGATGAACGCGACCCTTTTAGCGAGTTACCGAAAAATGACGAGGGTAAATGGAGAATCTATTAAATCTGGTGACCTTCTGGATCAGAATCAACTGGATCAACAGCGAGAGGACTTTTCTAAATATTGTCGGAGTGAATCGGGAATGTTTGGTTTTAATAAGAATTATATAGGGTATCTCGTAGACACAACGGTCGGTCCTAAGCAAGCGGATATTACCCTTTTTGTGAAACCAAGGATTGTAAACGATCCAAGTGACCCTGAAGGAGAGCGAAAAATTACGATTAACCATATGTCATATAAAGTGAAGCATGCTACATTTTATTTGCACAATCCAGACACGGCTTCATTTAAAAATTATACGGCTTACGTTTTAAGATGTTCAGAATTAGGTCTAAAGCCCAGAGATGCTAAGGGTAGATTTCATTTATTGGACACGTTACATCTTTATGGTAAAGGAACCTTTGTTTTTAACGAGGAGCCTTTCTTGGATCCTGATCTTTTAGATCGTCAGAATTTTTTGGAAATTGATATGTCCGCAGATGGAGGAGACAAACATTTCTACAAGGATTACTATGTTGAGCGAAGCTACCGTACTTTGTCAAATCTTGGTGTTTTTCTCAATATTAGCCCAACAGTTAAACTTAACCCTGAAAACCCTCGCTTACCATATGTGAATGTTTCTTATGATCTCATGCCTTTGCAAAAACAATCCTTCCGCTTTGCACCGCGACTAACAAATACCAATGGTATACTGGGTATTAACGGTGAAATTACTTATTCAAACAAAAACTTATTTAGAGGCGCTCAACAATTGCAAATCAGCTTTGTTGGAGGTATGGAGTCGCAACCCCTTATTGTAGGCGCAGATGAAGATGGAGGATTAGCAGGGCAACAATTATGGCAACTGAATACGTTTGAATGGGGACCTAAGATCTCGTTAACATTTCCCAAACTCATCTTACCATTGCCCAAGAATGCTCAGGAGGGGATCTCAAAAAGAGCATACCCAAAAACGATTTTTGATTTAGCATTGAATTACCAGCGGAGAAATGAGTTTCGTAGAGCCTTGTTTGCTTTTGGTTATCAGTTGCATTTTCAGCAAGATAAAGTTCAGAAATGGTCCTTGGATTTGGTTAAAATCGATTTCGTACGACTTCAAAAAGAGGACTTCTTCCAAGAGCGATTGGAACAATTGAATGATCCTTTCTTACTGAATTCATATACGGACCACTTAACGACTACTTTATCCCCAACTTACCACTATAGCAATTTAAACTCGAACAGAAGAAAACGTTTGGGCGGTAAACATTTACATGATATAACAGCGTCATTTGATGTCTCTGGATGGATGCTGACTCCTCTTATTTACTCAGGTGCCGAATCCCTTGGAGCAGGTTTTGCGACTATTAATCCTGAAACGGGCTTAAAGGAGTTTTTTAATGTGCCTTATACCCAGTTTTTAAAACTAGACATTCAATACATAGCTAGTATTCATGTGTCAGAGCAACGAAACCTTGTTTTTAGAGCCTTGGCGGGATATGGTTACGCAACGGGTAATTCACCGTCTTTACCTTATGAAAAAGCCTTTTTTGCGGGAGGTTCTAATGATATTAGAGCATTTCAAGCAAGAACAATGGCGCCTGGGTCAGTCAAGACATATGCAGACTCAAATTCAACGGAAACACAGATTGGTGATATGCGATTTGAACTCAATGCTGAATGGCGCTTTCAGATGACATCCATGCTAGAAGGAGCGTGGTTTGTTGATGCGGGTAATATTTGGAACAGGCAAAAAGAAGGTGTAGATGCCGATGACCCTTCAGTTTTAAAGCTTTCGTCTTGGAGAGAGATTGCAGTAGGTGTTGGTTATGGAATTAGGGCAGACTTTGATTTCTTGGTTGTCAGGTTAGATTTAGCCTGGGCACTCCATAACCCTCATTTACCGGAAGGCGAGCGTTGGTGGTTATCTGGAGATAAAACAGCTTACAAATCCTATTTCGAATATGACGAAGTCACGGGCAAATATATCGATTACGAACTGCCGCATCCATTGCGTTTTAATTTCGGTATTGGATATCCGTTCTAATGATTTAAGGCTTTCACAAAAATTATCCCCAATTTCGCATTATGCCAATCAATGAAATGAAATTTACACTTTTAGGTTCTTTGCTTTTATGCATGCCTATCCTTTTCGGGCAATCCAATTTTGAGAATGTCCAGTTGCCCTTACCTAAAAAAGCTACCTATCATTTTTCACAAGTAGAACCATCGATTTTCATCAATCCTAAAAAACCGAATGAGGTGATTGCAGGATCTGTTATGAACGATTATTACTATTCGAAAGATGGTGGAAAAACATGGAAGGCTAAATCAATGTATTCGAAATGGGGAGTGAATGGAGATCCCTGTATGATCATAGATACGCTTGGACGGTATTTTTATTTCCATCTCTCTAATATCGACGGTAAGCCTCTAGTAGGAGGAATGGTATGTCAACGTTCGAAAAAGCTTAAGGGTAAATTTAAGATGAAAAGTCATACCCTTGCTAATGGAAAGTTTCACGATAAAGAATGGGTTGCATTGAACCCAAAAAACAATAATCTTTATATGACTTGGACCCAGTTTGACGCCTACGATTCAAAGGATCCTGCAGATTTTAGTTTCATTGTTTTTTCCAAGAGTACAGATGGCGGTGAAACCTGGTCAGATCCGGAGCAAATTTCTTTTGTTCCTGGTGATTGTCGTGATAATGATCAAACAGCTGAAGGCGCTGTTCCTGCAGTTGGACCAAATGGAGAACTGTATGTTGCATGGTCTAGAAATGACTCAATTTGGTTCAATTATTCCTTGGATGAAGGCAAAACTTGGCTCACAAAAGAGCAATTCATTACTCAACAGCCTGTCGGATGGGTCATCAAAATACCTGGAATATATCGTTGCAATGGTTTACCGGTAACGGCTTGCGATATTAGCGGAGGTGAACACAACGGAACTATTTATGTCAATTGGGCTGATCAAAGAAACGGAACTAATAATACTGACATTTGGTTAATCAAGTCAACTGACGGAGGAAAAACGTGGACGACACCTGTCAAAGTCAATAATGACAATTCGGGTAAACATCAATTTTTAACTTGGTTGACCATTGATCAAACCAACGGATACGTCTACTGCGTTTTTTATGATCGAAGAAATCATGATGATGACCGTAGCACTGATGTTTACTTGGCTGTATCAAAAGACGGTGGAGATACTTTCGAAAATATCCGCATCAGTGAAAGTCCTTTTCGACCGAACCCAAAAATATTTTTTGGTGATTACACGAACATTTCAGTGCATAATGGCGTAATAAGACCCATCTGGACACGTTTACACAAAGGAAAAATAACATTGCACACGGCACTTATTGAGCAGAGTCAATTGGATGCGCAGTAAAACCATGATGAAATTATCCGTCATTATCGTCAATTATAATGTAGAGTTCTTTTTGGAACAATGCCTTAATTCGGTATATAAAGCACTTAAGAACGTGGAAGGTGAGGTTTTTGTCGTAGACAATAATTCCATTGACGGATCACTTGCTATGGTGCGTGAGAAATTTCCGCAAGTTACCTTGATCGCAAATAAAGATAATGTCGGTTTCTCAAGAGCGAATAATCAGGCTTTTAAAATTGCTAAGGGAGAATATCATCTCTTACTTAATCCTGATACTATCGTTGAAGAAGATACATTCGAAAAGGTAGTTGCATTTATGGATGAGCATCCTGATGCAGGAGGACTGGGGGTGAAGATGATTGACGGTAAGGGAAATTTTTTGCCAGAATCCAAACGCGGACTTCCAACACCAAGGGATGCTTTTTATAAAATCTTTGGCTTGTCTCGCTTATTTCCAAAATCAAAACGATTTGGTCGTTATCATCTTTCATATTTGGATAAGGACCAAACCCATGAAATTGAAATTTTGTCTGGGGCATTCATGCTCATGCGCAAAGAAGCATTGGATAAGGTTGGTTTATTGGATGAAGCCTTTTTTATGTATGGCGAGGATATCGATTTGAGTTATCGAATCGTGTTGGGGGGGTATAAGAATTACTATTACCCAGATACACGGATCATTCATTACAAAGGAGAGAGTACGAAGAAAAGTAGTGTCAACTACGTCTTTGTTTTCTATAACGCAATGATCATATTTGCTAAGAAACATTTCTCCAGCAAAAATGCGCGGATCTATTCTTTTTTGATTAATCTGGCCATCTATTTCAGAGCTGGGGTGGCTATTCTCAATCGTGCCATCAGAAAACTAACATTGCCAATTTTCGATCTTGCCCTAATCATTGCTGGTTTGTTTTTCATCGCGCATCAATATCAAACCATACAAGCCATCGTCATTCCAGAAAATCTCCTGAGATACGGTTTACCAGTCTATGGTGTTGTTTGGTTCTTGACACAGGTCTTCAGTGGTGGATACGACCGTCCCATAAAATTGTTTAAAAATGTTGTTGGGGCTGGTATAGGTACAGCCTTAATTTTAATGATTTATGCTTTACTTTCGAAGGATTATCAGTTTTCTCGATTAATCATTCTTTTGGGTGGAGTATGGGTAATGATTTATTATCTGATTTCTAGAGTTTTGCTTCATTTTCTTTTACCGGAGCAGTTCAGGATAGGCGGAGCTAAGAACAAACGTTTTGTGATAATTGGAGAACTGAAAGAAGCAGAACGTGTCAGTCAATTACTGCATCAAACCAATACAAAAGTTCAATCAACCGTGTTTTTGGCGCCCGGAAATGAAAAGAAAGATTCGGCTTATGTAGGAACAATGAATCAGTTGAATCAAGTGATTGATATTCATAAAATTAATGAGGTTATTTTTTGTGCAAGAGATGTGTCTGCAGAGACCATTATTTCTAAGATGTTGGAGTTAGAGAATAATAAACTTGATTTTAAGATAGCTCAACCTGAAACATCATTTCTTATTGGCAGTAATTCAATTGATTCCCAGGGCGATTTGTATGTAATGGACATTAATCGCATCAATAAACCTGCTCATCGCAGAAATAAAAGAACATTAGACTTTTTCTTCGCACTAATATCAATCGCACTCAGTCCGGTTTTAATATGGATTTATAAGAGCAAGAAGCAGTGGTTCAGAAACATGTTAGACGTATTGTTGGGTAAGCGCTCTTTGATTGGATATGCCAAAATCGAACATCATTCGAATCTGAAACTTCCACGCATTAAGGGAGGTATTTTAACAGCAAGATTAATGGTTGAGGAAACCAACCTTGATGACGAGGCCATTTCGCGTTTAAATTTGATCTATGCCAAGAATCATTCTCTTGGAATGGACATGAAGATTCTATTCAAACACATCAACGTTTTGGACGCTTAAGATGGGGTATAAAAAAAGCATCCGCAGAATAAACTACGAATGCTTTCAATATGATTAAAGGGAATGAGTTATCCCAACTCTTCGATAATCGTATCTGTATCTTCTCCTCGGATAATCAAGGCTAAAATGCTTTCAACATCTACTTCATCCAAATCTTTGTAACCAATTCCAACTGATACCTTCTCTAAAAGATTGGTTTCTTTTTCATCGATTTTACCATCAACCTGTACCATTTGAATCAATTCTACAATTTGCTCAAAACGCTCATCACCACTGACAGGAGGAGTAATAGCAAGATCTTCTGGCGAGTTGATGATTGATTTGATTTGCTCATCACTCAAACTGATTTTTCTACCGATTTCGTAAAGCAATTCACGTTCCTCATCAGTAATGACACCATTAGCCTTTGCAATTGCGACCATATTTCTTAAATGGCTTCTATCTTGACGTCTTTCGCCTGTTTCAAATAGTTTTTCTATTGACATTTTACGCTTTTTTTTGGCAAAAATAATGATTAATTGTGGATTATATCTCAGAAGAATCCTAATAAATAGTTCGGGTATCAAATACCCATTTTGAAAAGAATATTCTCGGCTGCGCGAAGCATAAGAATCAATCAACCTTTTGAAACCTTAGGATTTCAACTCCGGTTTCATCATAAAATAGAAGTGTCATATTCTTGACTTCGTATTTACGTGTATTAGCCATTGCCGCATAGAACGCATCTTCGGTTTTTATGTTCTGACACATCATTTTGGTCCCGGCGAGTGCTCCAAAACGAATCGCTGACGAGTTGTAAGTTTCAATTTTACCCATGTAATTATTACAAGATCCGCTACCCATCACACGCATTATTTTGAGGTTAATTTCCATGTTAGGTCGCTGGGTGCTGATGTCCAATACCTCACCATTCATATGTGTTAATGCCCAGATATCGTTTACGCGATAATAGTCCATATCCATCATTTTTGAGACCAATTCAACCATTCTCAGTTGCGGTTTACCTTCAACTTGCTCTACTTTTACCTTCAATAAACAAGTATAGCCTGGCTCAAAGATAAACCCATTGATTCGCTCATGAACGCATTCCCAACCTTCAATAGCAGGATATTTCACGCCTTCTTGTGTTCGTAATCCCAATTGATTTGCTCCTGATGCCAGTGTGTCCAATTGACTACCCACCCAAATTAAAAGTGTATCGTCGTTGCTGTATTCACGATCAACCACCTTTTCCGTCATATTCTCCGAGTGTTGATTTTTATTGTCTTCAACACTTTCGGTCCTTGCAGTTGGTTTAGTCGATCCGCATGAAAGGATTAGGGAGCTTATAGTGAATATGGCGATAACACTGAATTTCATAATTTGATCTCATGGTTCACTCAAATATAGAAAAAATCATGCCGAATCCGTTTCAATTGTCAGGGTCCAATGAGACATTTTACAATGCCTATTAGCAAAAGCGGTTACTAATGATCCAGAGATCAAACAGAATGTTCCAACAACTGTGGCAACTGCTCCAATAAAAATGGGTGTAATACAGCTGAAATTATCACATGAACCGTTCAATCCGTCAAAAAGGGTAACAGTGCCTGTAAGCGTCAGGCCAGCACCAACTGTCAAAAGTGTACCTCCTAATGTCAAATTCGTAATGTTTACCCTTCTTAACTTACTTATTTGATCATAATAGATGACCATACCTTTCACTGTGAAATGTTGCTCTGTGATTTGTTCTACTTCTCCTTTTAATGGTTTGTCGATACCGTTTAACCATACTTTACAGATATCTCCATTTTCTATCTTGATGGTTGTTTTTGAATTGGTATTACTTGTTAAAACAATTAGCTTATCCTGTGCAGAGCTTTCTGCAGTCAACAGCAATAATAGTAAGGTGTAAAAAAATAATTTCATTGTGTTTTGGGAGTTTATACTTTAAACTACGACTGAAACATGAATTTGGTTGAAAATAATTTTCGGGTTCTCCACAAGAAGATTGAAATATCTATGACAAATGAATGCAATACTACTTATATTAGGTGTTGTAAATATGCAAAAGAAGTTTTTATCGAGCCTGTTTCTGATTGTGGTTTTAAACCTCTTGGTAAAACCATTCTACATACTTGGCATTGACGCCGAGGTTCAAAATCGAGTGGGGGAGGCCATTTACGGAAATTATTTTGCCCTATTAAACTTCTCTTTTTTGCTCAATATTTTGCTTGATTTGGGCATCACCAATTATAATGCACGGAATATTGCGCAACATCCCCACCAAGTTGCTAATCATTTTGGAAAACTTTTGTCGCTTCGGTTTTTACTCTTTTTTCTTTACGCAGCAGCAACGGGATTAGCGGGTTTTATAGTAGGTTTCTCAGCCGAGGAAGGTTGGCTCCTGATGCTTTTAATCATTAATCAGTTTTTGGTGGCGATTGTACAATTTTCCAGGTCCAATTTAGCGGGCTTACACTTGTTTAAAACGGATGCATTTATTTCCGTTTTGGATCGCCTATTGCTTATAGGGATATGCAGTGCTATGCTTTGGACCAACTGGTTTGGTGGAGAAATGAAGATTGAATGGTTTGTTTATGCACAAACCGTCGCTTATGGAGCAGCAGCGCTCATCTCCATTGCTGTTTTATTATATCAAATTGATCAAGTCAGGTTCCGCTTTAAGAAAGTGTTTTCGATTTATATGCTCAAGCAAAGCTTTCCGTATGCTTTATTAATCTTATTGATGATGATGTATAATCGCATTGATGCAGTGATGCTGGAGCGTATATTGCCAAACGGAGATGAAGCAGCCGGTATCTATGCTCAGGGTTTCCGCTTGTTGGATGCTGTGAACATGTTTGCATTGCTTTTTGCGGGTATGCTCTTACCAATATTTGCAAGATTGATTAAAGCCAAAGAAAATGTCAATGAGATGGCGAAACTGGCCTTCCGAATTTTGTTTGGTGTAAGTGTTGTAACTGGAATCGTTGCATATTTATACCAATCGCAGTTGATTGAATTGCGCTATCCGGGAGCAACTGCGGAAGCCTCAGAAGCCTTTGGATATCTCATATTGAGTTTTATTCCGGTATCCATGACATACGTCTTTGGAACACTTTTGACGGCGAATGGTAGCCTCAGATATCTTAATTACATGGCGCTGGGCGGCGTTATTTTAAATATAGTTTTAAACTATTTCCTAATTGATTCCTTCGGTGTGGTGGGAGCCGCGGTAGCCACATTAGCTACTCAAACATTGACAGCAATAGCGCAAATTATCATGGCAAATATCATATTTGATCTTTCATTCGGAAACCATTTGCGTGTGGCTTTATTTGGCTTAGTCGGTATTTTATTATTAACCTACAACCAGTTTTTGAGCGGCATGGAAAATCAATGGAATGGACTATTTATCCTGCTCGTAACAGGAGGGGGGTTACTTTTTGCCCTAGGCTTTATTCGCCTTGGCGATTTGAAGTTGATTTTCTCCAAAAGCGATAAAGAATTTTAGACGCTAAATAGCAGATAAAATCACGAGTAGAATACCGAAGAGGAGAGTGATACCTACCAAACCTTTGGTCAATTCATTTAGATGCCATCTAAAATTGGTGAAATAGAACAAGAACATATTCGGAAGTAAACAAAAGATCATAATGTTTTGCTTATCTGCTCCAACTTGGGCGTAATTAACGTATTGCGCTAACGTCATGTCCAATCCACGCGTTAAGATCGGGTAGGAGATAAAGAATCCGGCTACTGTGAGGATTATCCCGACAATAATTCCGATACTCATTTTATCATATTTTTTTAAACGCTCTTCCATAATTTATACTTTTAAGTCCCATTCATTCATGGTCGAAATCAAGTGATGCGCGGTCATGTCAAAATGGGTGGGTACGATTGAAACATAATTGTTATACAATGCCCAAAGATCAGTGTCTTCTCCCTTGTCTGTGCGGGCAAATGCACCAGTTAACCAATAATATTCTCCTCCGAATGGATCTTTTCTTTTATCGAATGAATCCTCCCAGAAAGCTTTACCTTGACGACAGATCTTAAGTCCTTTAATTTCCTCCAATTTACCTTTCGGGATATTTACGTTGAGGCAAACACCGGGTTGTAATCCATTCTCGATTACCCCTTTAGCAATGATTTTTGCATAATGAGCAGCAGCCTTAAAGTCTGCGTCCGCCGCGTAATCCAACAATGAGAAACCGATAGAAGGAATATTCTCTATAGCACCTTCAACTGCAGCAGACATAGTGCCAGAATATAGCACATTGGTAGCAGCGTTGGAACCGTGATTGATTCCGGATACCAGTAAAGTCGGACGATCTTTGATAATTTCATAGATGGCTAGCTTCACGCAATCTACAGGAGTTCCCGTACACGTATATGCTTCTACACCTTGGAATTCATTGGATCGTTTCAATCTTAACGGATCGTGAATCGTGATGGCATGCCCCATTCCGCTTTGAGGTTTGTCTGGCGCAACGACCAATAAATCTCCCAACGGTTTCATCGCTTCGACCAACGCTTTTATACCGCCTGCCGAAATGCTGTCATCATTGGTGATAAGAATGAATGGTTTTTTCTTTGCTGCCATAGTATGAATTCTATATAACAAAGTTGGCAATTAATTTTGGTATTACCAATACAATAAAGTAGAGATAAACCTTAAATTCTGATGAGGTAGACCAATGCTCCTTTATAAGGCATAATGATTGTACGGTCATCTAATTCAGCAATGCCGTAGCAATCTAGATTATTCGTTTTGAAAACCTTCAAGGTTGCAGGTAAATCATCTGGTATAGTTGAAGGCATTTCTCCAAATACACGATAGAGATAGTCTGTAGTTTCCATAAATTCGGTATCACTAAACTTCAAAGAAATCTCCTTCATTTCTGTTCCATTGATACGCTCCTCAGTAATCTTTACTTGACTGCCGGTAATTTTAGCGAGCTTCTTGGTGTCTGAATTGCGAATGATTACAGTGTACTTGTCTATCGTATATCCCCCAAACACATTGGTGCTTCCTGAAGTTTCGTCCAATGGTTTTCTAGCGATTCCTTTAGGAACAGCTTTTAAACCAACAATGCGCTTGTTGGAGACGGGTTGATTATGTGTTTTTGTCTTTGTTGTGTCTTGCGCGAATGAAAACCCTGTTGCTACAATTAGACAGGATAATAAGATGAATTTCATAGTATCGTTTTTATAATCTTAATTTCAATTATTGTGCCAGATCAAATTTTACCAGCTGCTCCCAGCACCTCCGCCTCTGGATCCTCCACCACCGAAAGATCCTCCACCAAATGAACCGCCGCCACCAAAAGAACCACCGCCAAAAGAACCTCCACCAAAAGAACCTCCACCGCTATAATATCCTCCACCGCTTCGTGTTCTTTGTTTACGAGGTATTGTATAGCGTTTTATTTTGGCATGTCCACAATTCTGACATTTGTATTTTTTTTCACCTTTTCCTGCATGTGAATAGGTCGCCGCTGATATAATCTTATCGTATTCTTTGAAGTAGGTTTTATAACCGCAGTGATCGCATTTATTGTACTTTGTAAACCAACTCTTATAGGGTAAAATGACGATGTCATCACCAGCATCATTGATCCATACATCGTAATCGATCGACTTTACAATCTCCTCGGTTATTTGACCTTGGCTCAGGTGCGCGTCTTCTTCTTCTTCACTGAGTTTATGAAGGAGGTCGCCACTTTTTAATCCTATGCGATCCATATTACGCCATCGATTAGATGATTTTCGAGTGTAATAAACTAGAAAAGCAAAAGGCAAGGGAGCGATAAAACCAAAAATCCATAGCGTCCATAATTTCATAACACGATAGCGGAAATGCAAATCTTTCGACGCAAGCGCAATGATCAAGAAGATCCCATACAAAAGACTCAATACACCAGCGAAAATGGAATAACCAATGAGAAAAGGATTCATGTACCAAGGTTCAGGCTCATACATGCTGTAATAGTCGTAATCGTTAGAATTGACGTCATCTGGATCTTCATCGTATAACACCTGTTTTCCACGCAGGTCATCATTAACGGCTTGAACACCTCTCAGAACCCCAGTTACATAATCATTTTCTTTAAAGAACGGAATCATATATTCCTGCTGAATATCGTAACATTCAACATCCGTTAATATCGTTTCTAATCCTCTACCAGTAATAAACTCTACACGATGAACATCGTTGATTACAAGAATAATTAATCCATTTTCAGTGTCTTTGTCGCCAACCCCCCACAGGTTTAATAGATCAGTTCCAAAATCACGAGGATTGTTATCACCAATAGAATTCAAACACACCACCATCATCTCATAATCCTTGTCTGTATAGAGTTGATCAATGATGGCTTGCATTTCATCCTGGCTGTCTGTGGTAAGCATGTTGTGAGGATCACAAACGTTTCGGTCTTCTGCAACCTTTACGTTGGGAACATCTTCAACATTTGAATATAGGCCTCGGGTATTGATCGCATTATAATTCTGCTCAACCTCACCGGGCAATAAACCTTGTGCATAGCCTTCTTGAGCAAAATTTACTCCATACGTCAGAAAACTACATACGAAGAGCAAAATCTGAAAACGATATTGAATGGAAAGCTTAGTCTGCATTATAATAAGATTCCAATTCGTACTCTGGATATTCACCTTTACTCTTTTTTACAAGTATGTTATACGACTTTACCGCATCATTATAATTTTTCTTCTCAAAAGCAATGCGGTTTTCTGCTCCCTCGATTTGTATCATTAAGCGCTCAACACTCTCGGGTTGTCCGTATTTTTGAACCAATAATTTCGCTTCACCGATTTTTTCATCTAGTTCAGCTTCTAATGCAAATTTATTTTGACCTGACTTAGCATCAATTTCAGCTTGTAGATTATCAATTTCGCTGTTTAATTTTTGCAAATCGCTGCTTTGATTGGAGACTACTCCGAATAGATCTGGCAACATGGCGTTTCGCTGATCTATTGCCGTTTCAACAAGGTCAAGTTTAGCAAAAACATCTTCTTGCGCTTCAATCAGTTGATTTTCTAATTCGGCAGATGCTGCGGAACTCTCTCCCATGTTGGAGAGAAATAGTAGAATGATAACCAAAAGCACTGCGCCTCCTCCAATCATGAGGTATTTTTTTATTGCCTTTTTATCCTTTCCGCCGATCTTCTTTTTCTTATTGATTGCGCTGAGTACATTAATAGCAACCTTATCGTTGGGATCTGTCAATAATTCTTTTCTAGCATAATATTCAGCTTTTTCACCAGCGCTTGTTTCATTGTCCTCTAACCATAACATTTGGTATGATTTGGCGAGAATTGAATTGCCATTAGGTATGTAGGGATTAATTGATGTCGCCTTTTCGCCTTCCTTTATTGCTTGTTCAAAATTTCTTGCTTTTAAATGATCTTCAGCCAATTTTAAGTGCACAAAGGCCTTTTTTTGCAAAGCATCCCATTCGTCCTCCCTCATACCCATACTCAGGGCTAACTCCTTTAGTTCGTCTAAGGTTAAGGGTCTTTCTTGAAGCGAATCTCCTTCTGCTTCAGAAACGACCGTACGAATGTGTTGTTTGAATTTTTCTTCGCTATATCCAGCCTCCATAATTCTTTAATTTCGCTTTAAAATAACTAAACTATTTCAATTTCAACTCCCCGTGCAGCAACCAAATCACCACGACGTAGCTTTTTCCGTTTACGGAATTCTACCTCCTCATTTACAACGATCTCCCCATTGGTGATGAGGATATTTGCATGACCACCCGTCTGTGCAACTTGAAGAATTTTTAGCATCTTATTAAGTTCAATATACGCGTCTTCGGTATCATCACTTTTTAATTCAAATGTCAGTTTTTCCATCCTTGTAATAGTTTAGCATTTGTGCCGCTGCCTGGAATGATGTTATCGTTCCATTTTGCACATCTTCTTCTAGTTTTTTTTGTAACGCTTTAATTCCAGGTGATTTATAAAAATCATTCAGGAGTGCGTCTTGCACTGTTTTTTTCATCCAATAATGATTCTGCTGATTACGCTTCTTATTTAGCCATCCATTTGAATTTACTAATAAGACGTAAGATTGAATGATGTCCCATACTTTCTCGATACCTTTTTCTTCAATAGCACTAACAGTTTCTACCTTCGGAATCCACTCGTTAGGGTTAGGAGGGAAAAGATGCAGCGCATTCTTGTATTCGGTTCGAGCCAAATTTGCCTTTCGAACGTTCTTCCCATCTGTTTTGGTAATTAAAATGGAATCTGCCATTTCCATAATTCCCCGTTTGATTCCTTGCAATTCATCACCAGCTCCTGCTAGCATGAGCAAGAGAAAGAAGTCTGTCATCGCGTGAACTTCTGTTTCAGATTGTCCGACGCCTACTGTTTCTACGATTATTATTTCATATCCTGCCGCCTCGCAGAGTAAAATCGTTTCTCTTGTTTTTCTAGCCACACCCCCTAAGGAACCTGAGGTTGCAGTAGGACGAATGAATGCTTTTGGGTGGACAGATAATTTTTGCATTCTTGTTTTATCACCCAGAATGCTACCTCCAGAAATTTCACTGCTAGGATCAATGGCCATTACAGCAACTTTTTTACCCGATGTTACAAGATAAGTTCCGAATGATTCTATAAAGGTACTTTTACCGACACCCGGAACACCAGTAATTCCAATCCGCAAAGCTTTTCCTGTTTCTCCCAAACATCCTTTGAGAATCTCCTGTGCTTTTTCCTGATCTTCGAGACGCGTACTTTCTAATAAGGTAATTGACTCACTCAAGGCCTGCTCATCGCCACTGATGATACGTTTTACGAGCTGTGCAATACTTTGTGATGCATTACGCTCACGACGCTTCGCTAATAAACGTTCGATGTGAGAATTTCTCTCCGTACCTTTCTTTTTACTGTCTTGCTCCTTCATTTTACTTTATGGTCCACTCACTGGAGGATCTGGCGGTAAAGCGGTATACGTACTAATCCAAGCTTTATCCTGTATGTCCTTTAAAAGCTGATATAAGTTCTCTCCGTAAATATAGTCAGTTAGTATGTTTTCAATACCATAATTTGCAAGTAAAAATTCCCGTTGGGCAAGTGAGGGTTTGTATTGTCCATGGCTCCAACCATATAAATCGTAAAGAAACGGATGTTCCCTGAAGCGAACTTTCCACAGCTCTTCAAAAACGGGACAGTAATAGCCCACTATCTTCTCATATTCATCCATAACCAGGTAGCAACTGTCCAGGCCATTCTCTGAAAGCAGGTTTTTGCGGTTGGGGTTTACTAAACCGGGCCAATGCCCCAAGGCGGTGTACATAAATCGTTCTTTACGCACTAGTTGCGCACCTACGATTTTCCCATCTCTTGTTGAGACAAAAGCATAGGTGATGATATTTGAGTGTGCACCAACAAAAAATCCAACCGCTAGATGCGATTGTTTCCCAGTCTGCGCAAAAGCAATTTGCGCAGACAACAAGAGCATTGTTAATATGTAAATTAACGATCGAATGTTGAAAGTCTTTACTATTTAAACTTAGCGATTTTACAAAGAGTTTGCAAATTTGCATTTTGCTCAGAAACGCTAAATAACTTGATTTATGTTACGAATTTCGTGCCTTTTGGTTATGACGATGCTATTGACCGTTAACTTTGCACAAAATCCGCCATCAGATACGCCAGAAATGGATGCAATTCGCGTTTATCTAGACTGTGCTTTTTGCGATCACGGATATACACAACAGGAAGTCAAAAATGTGGTATTCGTTCGTGATCGAAAGCAAGCTGACGTACACTTATTATTCACAGCTCAACAAAGTGGTAGTGGCGGACGGGCTGAACGTATTCAGTTTTTAGGGTTAGGTGTTTATGATCATTTATCAGACATTCTTTCTTACAATACAACGATTGACATGAGTTCGGATCAAATACGAGCCATGCGGGTGCGCTATATTGAGCTTGGGCTTTTACGTTATCGCATTGAAGCAGGTCATGAAGATCAAATAGAATTTACGATTCTTCAACAGGATAGCGCGGAATCTGCTACGCCGGAAGATCCATGGAATGCCTGGGTATTTGATATGAACGCTGGAGCACGATTTAACGGACAGGAGACGAATCATTTTCGAAACATTAACGGTGGTGCCGCAGCAAAACGAATCACAGAAAAAAATAAATTCATATTTCGTACTGGTTATTCTCAAAACCAATCACGTTTCATATATGAAAATGAAGAAACTATTGCTCGTCAGCGAAATGCTTGGGCAAATGCGCAAGATGTAATCAGTATCAACGAGCACTGGTCTTACGGTTTTTTTGCAAATGCAGGCAATTCGATATTTAGTAATTACAAAGTTTATGCTTCAAGCTCGGCAGGTTTAGAATTTGATTTTTTTGAATATTCTGAGTCTTTCAATAAGCAGGCTATCGTTGCTTATAATCTCGGTGCTCGCTACAACAAATACTATGACACGACTGTTTTTAACCAGGTAGATGACCATTTGGCGTATCATGAGCTAACTGTCGGAGGCACTGTCAAGGAAGATTGGGGTAATTTTTCTTCAACAGTTTCTTATCAGAACTTCTTGCATGACTTTTCATTGAACTCTGTTTCGCTGTGGATGAATTTGAGAATTCGATTATTCAAAGGATTCACATGGCGCATTAACGGCAGTTTCAACATCCTCAACAACCAGGTGAATATTGCGCGACAAGGAGCGAGTATCGAAGATCTGTTACTACAACAGCAGCAATTAGGATCGGGTTATACTTACTGGATGAATACGGGTATCAATTATTCTTTCGGGTCTATGTATAACGCTGCGGTAAATCCGAGATTTCAGATCTAGTAATCAACTGTCAAAATTTAAGTTTTTTTTGAATATGCTCGCTAATCTGTCACCTGCAGCAGGGCTAGTTCGGACATATTGTCAGCGATAGCTAAATGGCATATACATTGCGCTCTGGTCATCAAACGTTAAAAATAATATAGAAGATGGCAACGAAAGGAACAGTTAATGTACAGACGGAAAACATATTTCCACTTATTAAAAAGTTCTTATACAGTGATCATGAGATATTCTTGCGTGAATTGGTATCTAATGCCATTGACGCAACGAGCAAGTTAAAGGTGCTCAGTTCTTCGGGTGAGTTTAAAGGTAATCTCGGAGACCTGAAGGTTGAGGTTATTTTAGACAAAGATGCCGGCACGCTTACAGTTAAAGATAGAGGGATCGGAATGACGGAAGAGGAGATTGAGAAATATATCAATCAAATCGCCTTCTCTGGAGCCGAAGAATTCGTTAAAAAATACGAGGGCAAAGAAGGAGCTGAGCAAATCATTGGACATTTTGGACTCGGTTTCTATTCCGCATTTATGGTCGCTAAAAAGGTTCAAATCAAGACCTTATCTTTTAAAGAAGGAGCTCAGGCAGTTCAGTGGGAAAGTGACGGAACACCGGAGTATGAGATTACTGAAATCGAAAAAGACGATCGAGGAACTGAGATTGTTCTGCATATCGCAGACGATTCAACTGAGTTTTTAGAAAATGGAAGAATTAGCGGAATCTTGAATAAATACTGCAAATTCTTACCAATAGAGATTAAGTTTGGAACATCAACTATCAAACAGGACGATCCAAACGGAGAGAAAGACGAAGAAGGCAATATCAAAAAGGTGGATGTTGAAGTTGACAATATCATCAATAATCCTAATCCTGCTTGGTCAAAAACCCCTGCAGACTTAACGGATGAGGAATACGCGAAGTTCTACGGAGAACTTTACCCTATGACAATGGAAGATCCATTGTTTCACATTCACTTGAATGTAGATTACCCTTTCAACCTGACTGGAATATTGTACTTCCCGCGATTGAAAGAGACAATGGAAGTGCAAAAAAACAAGATCCAATTGTATTCGAACCAAGTCTTTATTACTGATTCGGTAGAGGAGATTGTACCAGAGTTTTTAACCTTATTACATGGGGTTATTGATTCTCCAGATATTCCATTAAACGTCTCACGCTCTTATCTGCAAGCTGATGGAAATGTTAAGAAAATCTCATCACATATCACCAAAAAAGTAGCGAGTAAATTGAATGAAATGTTCAAGAATGATCGTAAAGATTTTGAAGAGAAATGGGATAACCTTAAGGTTTTTGTAGAGTATGGAATGTTGACAGATGAAAAATTCTACGAGAAAGCAGAGAAGTTTACTCTCGTTAAGAATGTGAAGGGAGAATATTATACACTTGAAGAATACCAAGAGAAAATTTCCGCAATTCAAACCGATAAGGATGATAAAATAGTGGTGTTATATGCGCATGATGCAGATGCACAACATCAATTTATCAAGGCAGCGGAAGATAGAGGTTATGATGTTTTATTAATGGATAGCCCGCTAACACCACACTATATTTCACAGCTGGAAAGCAAGAAGTCGAATTTGAGTTTTGCGCGTGTTGACGCGGATACTTTGGATAAGTTGATTAAGAAGGATGAAGAAATACCTTCGAAATTATCGGATGAAGAAAAAGACAAGTTAAAAGCGATTTTTGAAGAGGTAGTGGATAAAGATAAGTTTACGGTTCAGATGGAAGATATGAGTGAGACTGAAGCTCCAATCGTTATCACGCAACCTGAGTTTATGCGAAGAATGCAAGAACAGCAAAAACTCGGTGGCGGTGGAATGAACATGTTTGGTTCTTTTCCCGAAATGTACAACCTTTCTGTAAACGCGAATCATCCTACAGTAGGAGCTATTTTGCGTAAGCAAAAAGAAAACAAACAGAAAGTAGCCAAACAATTAACTGATTTGGCAAGACTATCACAGGGTATGTTAAAAGGTGAAGAGCTGACCAGTTTTATCAACCGAAGTGTCGACTTAATAAAATAAGAAGTTCTTAAAAATAACAGGGGGGTATTCGTCTCGGACGGATGCACCCTTTTTTATTTTTCAGGCTTTACAAAAACGACTCCAAAGCCATCAGGATCGATCACCAGGGTGCCGTATCTGCGCCAATATGGATTTTTAGGACGAGATGGTTTCATGTTCAAAAGGGACATTTTGTTTATAATGAGTTCGTAATCATTCATGTTTTTAGGGTAGAAAACAAGCAGATCATCTTCATCAGGACGATGTAAAGGTTGCTCCCAGGAAACAGTAAATTCTAAATGCCAATTTTCATTTGGTAATCCGATAAAAACCCCATCGTACCCTTGGTGATCCTTAAATTCACCAAGCACCTCAAAATCATATAATGTTGTGTAAAACTCAATTATTGGTTTAAGATGATTGGTATGACTTGCATAGCGAAACTTCATGTGCCCCAAAGATATGTTAATTGAGCAGTGCAAGCGACTCATTTTTTAATATAAATGAAAACACTATGTTTGTTCTATTGTAAAATCCGATACAATTGCGAGCTAAGCTATGATTTTTAATTCCATAGAGTTTTTGCTGTTTTCAGTGCTTTTTTTTGCACTGTGGCCATTGCTTCGGAATAACCGCCATTCTAGATGGAGTCTGATAACCATAGCGAGCTTTTTCTTCTACGGATGGTTGGATTGGCGATTTTTATTTTTAATTGTTGCCAGTGGTTTGATCGATTATTTTGCGGGGTTAGCTATTGAGGGGCAACCAAAGCGAAGAAGGCTGTGGTTAGTTTTATCCCTTCTTGGAAACCTTGGCGCGCTTTCTATTTTTAAATACAGCCTATTTTTTGCAACTATAGGCGAAGACTTAATGGCGAAATTTGGCGTCACTGTAAATCTGCAGGATACCATTCCCGAATTTGCCTTCATCTTGCCAGTGGGGATTAGTTTTTACACATTCCAATCACTCAGTTATACCATCGATATCTATAGAGCTAGATTAAAGCCAACACGTAATATTCTGCATTTTTTTAGTTATTTAGCCATGTTTCCGCAGCTTGTAGCTGGACCTATTGTCAGAGCAAAAGACTTTTTATTTCAATTGAATCGGGTTCGTACCCCTTCTGTCTTGGAGCAATGGAATGCTATTAAGATGATCGTTTTTGGACTTTTTCAAAAGATGGTTATAGCAGATAACCTTTCATTTTTTATTGATAGTGCTTTTGAAGGGAAAGCTGTATATGACGGGACTCTTTTTTGGTGGATCGTTATGATAGCCTTTTCATTTCAAATATATGCCGATTTTAGCGGATACAGTTTGATTGCAAGAGGACTTGCGAAATATATGGGATATCATTTTAAGATGAATTTCAATCACCCCTATTTGTCTAGAAGTATGCGTGAGTTTTGGACGAGATGGCATATTTCACTTTCGTCGTGGTTTAGGGATTATGTATACATTCCGCTAGGCGGGTCAAAAAAAGGATTTTGGTGGGGATTAATCGCCATGGCAATTACTATGTTATTATCAGGTCTTTGGCATGGTGCTGCCTACACATTTCTTTTATGGGCAGCCCTACATATTTTTTGGCTGTCCTTTGAACGTATAACAAAATGGCCGAAAATATTTGGTAACCATCAACTGTTGATTCCAATTATCTTTGTTCAAGCGCTTATAGCTTGGGTTTATTTCCGTTCCAAAGATATGGAGCAAGGAAATGATATCATTGCCAAATTATTCAGCGGAGAGAGGACGGATCTTTCCTTTTTTGAATTTTATTTAGATGCACTAATCTTTCTTGGTTTGGCATTTTTGATAGAAATTGTCATTTTCATTCGAAAACAGAAACAAAAATGGGTCAGATTATACTGGCAATATGGGGTGGACGTATTAATTGTTTCACTGGCCATTGTATTTATTTTATTCTTCAGAGGAGAAGGGAAACAATTTATTTATTTTCAGTTTTAGATGGCGCTTCGATTTAAAATACCGCTGATGTTTATGCTCACGATTGTCTTGAGTATTAGCTTGAAATGGGTATTGCCTGATCCTATTAAGAATATCGAAATGCGCAATGAATTTTGGTTGAGAAAAACGCATAATAAGAATCAATTTGATTTTGTGATTGGAGGAGATTCTCGCACGTATCGCGGTGTTTCACCGAATGAGATTTCGTCTACTTGGCAACCCAATTCAAAAGGCTTTAACCTCGGTTATTCTTCGGGCGGTTTTTCAGCTGAATACTTAGATTTTTTAGCTGATAAAACCAAGCCAAATGGAATGATCATTCTCGGAATTACGCCACATAGTTTGACGCTAGAAGCGGCAAAGAATGAGTTGTTTCACGACTACCAAAATACAGCTCAGTTCGACCTGTTTAAGGGGCTTTATCTATCTAAATACCTGAAACACGTAGCTCCATACAAGCTGACAGAAGTCTTGGATTATCTCGCTGGAAAAATACCTAAAGATCGCTATTATGAGACATTTTATCCCGAAAATGGGTGGGTAAAATCGCACCGGATTCCGGAGGATAGTGCTGTTGCTTTAGATATTTATGAGGGTCTTTTTGAGCGTTATCAAACCAACGATTCGCTACAAAACAAGTTAATGTCAACTGTCGATTCGTTATCACAAGAAGGGTATGATATTTATGCTTTTCGCGTTCCAACGATGCAAAGTATGATTGTTTTAGAAAATGACAAAAGTGGATTTGATGAAGAAACTTTTAGCAAATTGTTTCAGCAGTCGGGAGGAATTTGGTTAGACATTGATCCAACAGCATATCACACTTATGACGGTAGTCATTTGCATTATGAGTCTGCCATACGGCTTTCTCAAGAAATCGGGAGGCAAATAAATAATAATCAATAATTGATTATGTTCTATGAATCAAATAACTATTGGCTTGAGCTAAACTCGTCACTACTAAATCATTAATACAAAGATGTTGAGGCAATGTCGTAGAATAATAAACTAATTCTGCGATATCATCAGCTGTCATGGGTTGATAACCGATATAAGCATCTTGAGCACGCTGGACATCACCATGAAAACGAACAATCGAAAACTCGGTTTCAGCGGCGCCCGGAGCAATTTGTGTCACCTTGATTCCGTGTTTCAATAAGTCGATGCGCATTCCCTTTGATATGGCGTCAACTGCGTGCTTAGAAGCACAATATACATTTCCGTTAGGATAAACCTCTTTACCAGCTGTAGAGCCGATATTGATAATGTGACCGGTTTGACGTTCTGTCATTATAGGAATAATAGCTCGGGATACATAAAGTAATCCTTTAACATTTGTGTCAATCATCTTGTCCCAGTCCTCTGTGCTACCATCTTGAATTGGGTCTAATCCACTGGCTAATCCTGCATTATTCACAAGGATATCTAGACTGCGCCAATTTGTATCAAGGGATTCTATGGCTTCATTGACTGCTGCTTCAGACCTTACGTCAAAGACCAAGCTTATGGCTTCCATATTATAGTTATCCTGTATTTCTTTGACCAACTGATCTAAACGCTCTTGGCGACGTCCTGTAGCGATTATACGATGTCCTTCCTTTGCAAACCTTAAAGCAATGGCTTTTCCGAAACCTGCAGTTGCACCTGTAACTAAAACTGTTTTTTGCATGATAGAATCTTGAAATTTGAACAATAAAGCTAACTAAAATGCAAGGAATTATCGCTTGAAACTTCGATTTCATTTCGGATTAATTAATTTTAAAGAAAAAAGTAATTTATGAGCGGTATCAAATTCGAAATAAACGAAGGGGTCGGAATTATTAGACTCAATCGACCAAATGTATTTAATAGTTTTAATAAGGAAATGGCATTGGCGTGTCAAGCTCAATTAGATGCTTTTGAAGAAGATGCTAGTGTCCGTGCCATTTTCATAATCGGAGAGGGGAAAGCTTTTTGTGCCGGACAAGATTTACAAGAAGTTACGGATCCTAATGGGCCCGAATTGACATCTATTGTAAGAGATCATTATAATCCTATCATTGAGCGTATTCGAAATATTGAAAAACCAATTGTGGGTGCCGTTAATGGTGTTGCTGCTGGTGCTGGAGCAAATATAGCACTAGCCTGTGATATTTGTGTTGCTGCAGAATCCGCTAGTTTTATCCAAGCTTTTAGTAAAATTGGACTTATACCAGATTCTGGAGGCACCTTCACTTTACCACGATTAGTCGGAATGCAAAAAGCCTCGGCTTTGATGATGTTGGGAGATAAAGTATCCGCAGCGGATGCAGAAAAGATGGGTATGATCTACGCTTATTACCCTGAAGAGGAATTTGAAGCATCTGCAATGAAGATAGCGCAAAAGTTGGCGAAGATGCCAACGAAAGGGATTGGTTTAACTAAACGCGCGCTCAACTTATCCATGATTTCAGATTTGACAACCCAATTAAAAACAGAAGAGGAATTACAGACGATTGCTGGTTCTACATACGATTATAACGAAGGGGTTGCGGCATTTTTAGAAAAGAGGAAGCCAGAATTTAAGGGAGAGTAAGTATTATATAAACCTATAAAGAGAATTGAAAATGAAAGTAGGAATATTAGGAGCTGGATCAATGGGTTCGGGTATCGCGCAAGTAGCCGCTCAATCTGGTCATCCAGTTGTTTTAGCAGATACCAATAATGAACAGTTGGAGAAAGCAAAGCAGCAGCTTGCCAAAATAATGAATCGTTTGGTAGAGAAGGGACGAGTATCACAAGATGAAGCACAAGCCATTCAGGATCGAATTACGTACACTACAAATCAAGAAGATTTTACAGGAGCTGGAATTATTATTGAGGCAATTGTGGAAAACCTGGATATCAAACAAAAAGTATTTAGCAATTTCGAAACTATTGTAGATTCGAATTGTATTCTTGCATCAAATACATCTTCACTTTCTATTGCTTCGATCGCAGCTTCATGTGAACATGCAAATCGTGTAATAGGGATTCACTTTTTTAATCCAGCGCCTTTGATGCCACTGGTTGAAATTATTCCTGCTGTACAAACTCATGAGAGCGTAACGAAGACAGCCCGTGACTTAATTGATTCCTGGAAGAAAGTAACTGTTTTGGCCAAGGATACACCGGGCTTTATTGTCAATCGACTTGCACGACCGTTCTATGGTGAGGCATTAAAAATTTACGAAGAAGGAGTGGCAGATTTTGCCACGATAGATTGGGCAATGACCGAACTTGGTGGTTTTAGAATGGGACCATTTACATTGATGGATTATATTGGTAATGATGTCAATTATACCGTGACAGAAACTGTTTTTAAAGCTTTCTACTATGATCCTAAGTATAGGCCATCTTTCACACAAAAGCGGCATTCAGAGGCAGGATGGTATGGAAGAAAATCGGGTAGAGGTTATTACGATTATTCTGATGGAGCAGAAAAGCCTCAGGCAAATAAAGATGATAAACTAGGAAATGAGATTTTAAACCGCATACTGGTTTTGTTGATCAATGAAGCTGCTGATGCAGTTTTCCTAAACATAGCTTCTGCAAAAGACGTCGATTTGGCAATGACAAAAGGAGTTAACTATCCGAAAGGCGTATTGGCTTGGGGTAATGAGATTGGCTTGGATAAGGTTTTAGCTGAATTAGACCACCTATATAAAGAATACGGAGACGATAAATACAGAGCTAGCGTATTGCTCAGAAGAATGGTGCGTAATGGGCAAAAATTTCAGCTGAATTAATTAAATAATTAGAACAGAGTTAAACGCGGATGGAGGAATGCTTTCTTCCGCGTTTTTTTTTGACAATATCTAGCGAGTTCTCATGGATAAGATTTCCAATAGCATCTCGATATTAAATTAGAAGACGCTAACATTTCGCGACGTTGGTGAGCTTCCAATAAAAAAAAGCCCTCTCGATTTTAGAGAGGGCTTTTTTATGATGAAAAATTATTGCTTAGTGTTTTAGTGTTTGATAAACTTCGTTGTTTCGTTGAAGTTATCAGCACTCAATCTTAAGATATATGTTCCTTTTGGTAAATCTTGAGCGTCGAATGCAATTTTATTTGCACCTGTTTGAAGATCTTTTGCAACAACTTGCTGAACCATTTGTCCATTTAAGTTGAAGATTTGTAATTGAACATCTCCATTCGTATCAAGGTTGAAATCAACCATCGCTTGATCAACTACCGGGTTAGGGTATAGGTTGATGTTTACGGTAAACTTCTCTTTCGCCAAGTTGTCACTATCAGGAGTTGATAATAATGCATCTGTACTCCAGATACCTCTACCGTGCGTTCCGATGTAAATTTCACCTGGACGCTTACATCCTTCATCCCAAGTTCTCCAGTTTTGTTGCATATCAAATACAGCAACATTTCCGAATTGACCTGAAATATTAGACCAGTTCGAACCACCATCTTCAGTAACAAACACTCCGAATTCAGTTCCTACAACAATTGTATTAATGTCATCACGGTCAACGATTACAGAGAAACATGGAATACCTGCTTCAGCCGCTCCTGTTCCTTCATCACCAGGGAAGTTTAACGCTGTAAACGATGGGTCAACACCAGTAGCGTTTGTACTTTCTCTTACACGACCAGAAGTTACGATTTGTCCAAGTGTTACAACTAGGTAATCGTCCTCACCAAGCGGTCCGGAAGCAATTCCTGTCACTGGCGATCCAAACGATTCGATTTGCTGCATTTCTGTTACAAAACGATCTCCTTTATAATCGATCAATGTGTCGTAAGTAACACCAGCAATTGTTGGTCCCTCTAACATTTCAGTTGGCGAATACGCGTCGTTGAAACCAGTAACTCGGTACAATTGACCTGACCATGTTCCAATGAATAAGTAATCACCGTTTTTAGAGAATTCCATAGTTGATACGTTTCCAACTCCATCAGCAATTTTGAACCAATTTTCTTCCTGAGCAGAGAAACGAAGTGCATTTCTAGTCATCCATACACCATTCGCAGATCCCATGTCAAGTGCGAACCAAGACTGGTAAGGATCTTGTACGCGTAAAGTATCCCAAGCAATATTGTATAGAACAGAATCATTACCCATATCGACAGTTTCACCCGGCTTAAGGTCATTCGTTCCAACATAGTGATCGATTGTCGTGTAGCTTTCAACAATAATTGTATCAGACTCTTCAATACCAATAATTAAGATACTGTCACCTTCAGAAATCTCAGCAGCACCGAAAATGAACTCCCAATCAAGCAAACCTAAATTGAAGTCACCACCAGTAAGTAGGTCAACAACTACAGTATCGTCAAAAGTAAGTGCATCATTATAAACTAATGTGTCGTCAAATACAATATCAATAGGGCTTTCATATTCAATGAAAGTTTGAGAAGTTGCAGATGGTACTTGGATGATGTCTCCAGCACTGTAACTTTCAGGAGAAATGTAATCTAAAGTATCTAAAGATTCTAAATCATTAGGATTCTCCCACATTTCAAACTCGGTATAAAATTGTCCACATCCAGTTCCATCAATTGCACCAGGTGTACAAGGTGAAGCAGGTGCTTCAAACGGGTCTGGAATAAATGCAGAAGGATTTTCTCCTCTATCTGATGATCTGTAAACTGATGAAAAGTATACTGATCCGAATGTTAAATTACGATTGATGAAAGAAATATCAGCAGAGAAACCATCACCACCACCAAGGCGGTCGTGCTCTCTCCAAGTAGTACCAGTGTGATAGTTGGCTTGAACACCATTATCTTGCGCTCCACCAATTACATCACCGTGAGCTGATACACCAGTTGCATAAAATTGCGTTACAGTATAACCTCGGTTTGCAGGGTGGAAAGTTGGATCTAAAGTAGTCGCGTTATCAGAGAAACCGATTCCGCCGTCATTACCAATATACAAACGTCCGTTTGCATCCCATGTAAATTCGTGATTATCTGCATGAACATAAAGTGGACTCGTTTGAGGCAAGAACCACTGAGAGATTTGTTCCCAGTTGCCACCTTTTCTCCATTGATAGCAATCAATTCCTCCCAATAAAATACGATCAGGAGCACCCGGAACAACTGTAATGATATTATTATATAATCCTTGTCCACTTGCACTACCAGCGGTAAACGGTCCAAAACCTCCCGGCTCACCAGTGTAAGCTGGAGCGATTCTTTCCCAATCTATACCGTTATTTTCAGATCTCCAGATTCCTCTCAATTGTCCAGAAGCACCTGAAGCATAAACGTAGTATTTACCACCAACTTGTTCGTGTGAAATAGCAAATTCTAATCTGCCAACACCTATGCTGTTGATCTTACCTTCAACTTCAGAAGTCTCTGAAACTTCCGAGAAAGTAGCACCTCCGTTTTCTGAAGCCATAGCAACAGATGGTCCACCACCTACGGCATAACCAACCAATACTTGTCCGTCACTAGAAACAGACAATGATGTACAAGCTGTACCAAAACCACCAAATGAATCTATATCTTCTAAAGTTCCGACAGCTGGGTCATACTTTTTCAAACCTGATGAAGTAGCTAACCATACGTAATTGTTAACGTCATCACAAGCAATTTCGTTGATGTAATTGAAGTTTTCAGTTCCAGGGATTAAAGACCATGATCCATCACCACTTCTTACATAAGCTCCATAACCTCGTCCACCACTTGTTTCGGATCCGCCAACTTGTTCTTGCTGGTGACTAGTTGCGGCGTACAATGTTCCGTCAATGGTTTGACACATCGAAGAAATCGACAAGTTGTCTGAAAATGCCTCAACCTTGTCCCAAGTTCCACCGCGGTTAATTGATTGAAAAAGTCCGCCTGAAACTGAACCTGCGTAGATTAAATTTATATTGTTGCGATCAACAACGATTGCACGTGTACGTCCACCTACGTTGTCAGGACCTAGATCCATCCAATTGTAAGTCTCACGGTCAGCGCTTGCGGACATCGCAATTTGCTTTGCTCTTGCATAGTCTTCCTGCGTATACTCTCCATAGAGCATTCCGTAGAGCTCGAATGTTTTGTCGATAACAGTCTCCTCATTTGTTAAATGAGAAGATAGCCTTTGCTCATATTTTCCTCCGGAACTCTTTGTGCTAGAGAGTAATAACCCCGAGGCAATGGCTAAGGCTGGTAAAGATCCCAATAGTAGTGCTTTTTTCATCATAATTTTATTTTTCATCTAAGCGCAATTACATCCGCACAATATACGACATAATTATTAATTATTCGGTATTGCTTTTTGATTTTTCATTCACATTTTTATAATGAAAAACTCAATGTTTAAGGATACTCCCGTAAACAAAAGAGTTTTTACTGAAATCAGCAATGGAATAATTTATAGCCACACTTTGTGCGTAATCATAGAACAGTTTTCTGAAGCGTAAAGTTCGGCATTTGTCATTGTTTTTTCAAGACAAAATTATCAGCCTCGAAAAAAAATATACTAGTCTAAAGGCTGAAGAACTAGAACAAGTGCTTCTCAGCGTGATAAGATGAGCGTACCAACGGTCCACTTTCTACAAATCGGAATCCTTTGCCCAGTGCATATTCTCTATACTCATCAAACTTTTGAGGAGTAACAAACTCAGCTATAGGGAGATGATTTGGAGTCGGTTGTAAGTATTGCCCCATTGTCAATATATCACATCCAACATTGCTTAAATCATCAATGGTCTCTAAAATTTCTGTTTCAGTTTCTCCCAAACCAAGCATTATGCCTGATTTTGTTTTCATGCCACCTCTTTTTAAGCGCATTAAAACTTCTAGGCTACGATCATATTTGGCTTGAATTCTAACTTGCTTGGTTAATCTACGAACAGTTTCAAGGTTGTGTGATACAACTTCTGGTGCTACATCTATAATACGTTGTAAATTTTCCCATTTACCACCGAAGTCTGGAATGAGAGTTTCCATGGTTGTGCCCTGACTTTTTCTGCGAATCGCTTTAACAGTAGCTACCCATATTTCTGATCCGCCGTCCGGTAAATCGTCACGGTCTACAGATGTGATTACGGCATGTTTTACCTGCATTAGTTTTACTGACTGCGCCACTTTTGCTGGCTCGAATGGATCTGCTTCCAGAGGTTTCCCTGTTTTAACTGCACAAAAACCACATGACCTTGTGCAAATATTACCGAGAATCATGAAAGTAGCGGTTCCTTCTCCCCAACATTCACCCATGTTTGGACAATTACCACTTTCACAGATTGTATGCAGTTTGTGCTCGTCAACAAGGGAACGTACCTTCTTATAATTCTCTCCAGTTGGTAATTTAACTCGAAGCCATTTTGGCTTTTTTATCCTTACTTTCTCTTTCTCCAATGTTTCCATATCTCAATTAGTAGAGTTTTTGTCCAAGGTTAAATTGCAAATATAATGATACAAAGTATCGCTGGGGATCATTTTGATCCAATAGCAAAACTGGATTTGTTGCAAAATAATCCGCCATTATTCCTAACTCACCACCGCTTATTTTGTTCTTGGTATTTGAAAAATTAAAATCGACTCCGGCTTTTGCAAAAGCACCAATTTCAACGGTGGATTCTCCAAACCCTTTCCCCCATGAAGCTCTTGCAGTAATGTTCTCTTTATTATGAACAGATGGGTCATATCGTTGTTCCAAAGTGGTATTCCCGACATCTATTCGCACATAAACTGGTTTAACCAGTCCAAAGCTTGGTCCTAATGACCATTTGGCTGTTACTTCAATACCATTTTCCCGCTCTGAGCGAAACAATGTCCTTTTGCCACCATAGGTCGGTCGAAAACACACCAGCGAGTTCATTTTACCATAAAAATAACCTCGCGAACTGAGATTGCTGTAAATTTTAAATTCTTTAGGGTGGCGAATATTGGTTAGCGTAAATCCATATGTATTTCGATACTTGTAATTTTTCTGGATCGCGTATTCAAAAGCAACGCCCCAGCCAGTGGACCCGGCATTCGTATTAAAATTAAGACCGGCTATGAAGTCTCTTCGCATTAAAACACCGCCTTCATCTCGGTCTGGTTCTTGACCAAATAAAGTAAGGCTCGAAAAAATCAAACCAAGTATATATACGTATCTTAGTTCCACTTATACAAAGTTAGTCAAATACAAAGTAGAAACCTTAGAATTATCCAATTAATCAAAAGTTTACTCATGTCCAAAATAGCCAAAAATTACGAAATCTCTTATGAAGGAGACCTAAGGGTCAAAATGACACACCTTAAATCGGAAACTACAATTTATTCTGATGCTCCAATTGACAATAATGGAAAAGGAGCATCATTCTCTCCAACGGATTTATTGGTAAATGCACTCGTTTCATGTGTGTTGACAATTATTGGAATTCATTTCAATAAGAAAAACAAATCAATTACCAAGATTACTGCCGACACTCAAAAGGTCATGTATAGCGAGCCTCGACGAGTTGGAGAGATTCATATTGAATTTGATTTCGGCGAGAATAATTTTGATGATAAGGATCTGGCTGTAATTAAACGTATAATTGAAACCTGCCCCGTCACATTGAGCGTCTCCAAGGAAATAAAAATATTTACTAATCTTGACGATTAGAAAAAGTCAAACATGTGTTTTTCAAACATTTCACTTTCTTCAAGAGCAGGGATTGTTTTTAAAGAAGTGTTTTTGACAGGTTCATAAAGCAAAGAATTTGATTTTAAATCATTCGGGATGAATTGATTTTGGTGGTCGTATGCTTCAAGCATTACAAGGATAGCACTCAGTAGAAACCAAATCTTTATAAAACCAAAAACAAGTCCTGCAATTTTGTTGACCGTACCTAAAGCAACAACTTTAATTGCCTTTTCAATCAGTTTTCCTGCAAAATAGACCATAGCGCCTACTAATAATAATGTCACAGTAAAAGCTATTGCCGGAAGGTATTTTGATTCCAATCCAACCTTATCCCTTAGAATTACTCCCATAAAATCTGAAAAATGAATACCAGCGTAAATGCCTACCAGTAGCGCTAGAAGGGTGAAAATCTCAATTATGAATCCTTTTTTGAGGCCTCTCCAGCCTCCAATGATTAATGGAATTATGATTAAGATGTCCAAATAGTTCATTCAACCAAAAATAATTCGGAATTTTGCATACCTCGAAAGAGGTGTTAAATTGTTTCAAACAGAAAACTGTTTATTATCATGGACTATAAGGTTGAAATGGAATTTCGTGAATTGGTAAAACAATTGGAAAAACGTTTTGGTGGAGGTATGGAGATGGATACCATCATGCTTTTAATTGGTGTTCAGGAATTAGGGCAAGGTTATTGGGAGTTTTCAAAGGATGAAAAAATGAATTTAATGCACATCGCTATTTGCACGATACTCGAACCCTATGGTTTTTACAAATACGTTGCAAATGATGATGATGGATGGCCACATTTTGAGAAAATCAAAAACATTCCACCCATATCAACACAGCAGCAAGAACATCTATTAAAGGAAGCTGTTATCAGTTATTTTAAAGAAAATAAATACGTTGAAACTGAATCAACGGATTAAGATTTTTTAAGAGACTGTTCCAAGTAAAAATGTATCTTTGTGGGCTAAAATCGAATGAATGGAAATTCTTATTAAAGCAGGGCAATTAATTTTAAGTTTGTCGATCCTCATCGTTTTACATGAGTTTGGGCACTATTTACCTGCGCGTTGGTTTAAGACGAGAGTTGAAAAATTCTATTTATTCTTCGATTATAAATTCTCTTTATTCAAGAAAAAGATTGGCGAGACAGAGTGGGGGATTGGTTGGATTCCATTGGGAGGTTATGTTAAGATCTCCGGGATGATTGATGAGTCCATGGACAAAGAGCAAATGAAACAGCCGCCTAAACCTTATGAGTTTCGATCGAAACCCGCATGGCAACGACTAATTATTATGATTGGTGGGGTTGTTGTAAATATGATTGTCGGTATCTTCATTTACATTCTGGTTTTATTTACTTGGGGAGAGGAATATTTAGCCCCGGAAAATGTGCACAATGGATATGCATTTCATGATTATTATAAAGACTTAGGCTTTAAGGATGGTGATAATGTGATTGCTGTTGATGGTGAAATGCCGAAAGATGTCATTGACATTAATAAATACATTTTGCTCAGAGGTGCGCAAGAGATTACTGTCGAGCGAAATGGTGTTGATACGACCATTATACTACCAGAAGAGGTGGATATGGAGGCTTTTAAGGAAGGAGCGATGCAAGGTATTATACCAAGATTTTATGCAATCATGGATTCAGTGCTAGCTCCTAATCCAGAAGAAGGAGAAGGTGAGGCCGAATTGAGACCTGCATATATAGCAGGGTTTGAAAATGGAGATAGTGTTGTCGCTATAAATAATCAACCTATCGTTTTTTGGGATGAATTTACCTCTATTGTAAACGATAGTAAAAATGAAACGGTCGCCATAGACTTCTATCGAAACGGATCTCAGATGACGCAGGAAGTGAACGTTGATAGCACTGGAAAAATAGGTGCTGCACCTAAAAGTTTAAAGGAGTCATTTATCATCTCACACGACGACTATTCTTTTGGAGAATCGATTCCTGGGGGATTGACATTAGGTGTCAATACGCTTAAGGACTATGTTGCTCAATTGAAGTTTTTATTTACCGAAAAAGGAGCTTCAAGCATAGGAGGTTTTGGTGCGTTTGGAAGTTTGTTTTCTCCAACATGGGATTGGGAAGTATTCTGGAATATGACGGCCTTTATTTCTATCATGTTGGCGTTTATGAATTTCTTACCAATACCTGCGCTAGACGGAGGTCATATCATGTTCTTATTATATGAGATGATTTCGGGTAGAAAGCCTAATGAAAAGTTCATGGAATACGCGCAGCTTTTCGGAATTATTTTATTGCTATCGTTATTGGTTTATGCCAATGGCAACGACCTCTATAAAGCAATCTTCGGAGGTTAGGGTTTGCATCGCTTCAGTTTATGCAGCTGTAATGGTCAATCTTTACTGCTAATTCTATATAGATGTGCTCTGACGATGGACTTAGTGTTTGATCTTCCTCATTCGATCGCTATAAACCGTTCACTAAAACACTTTGGATATGGCAGAGCAGTGTCCAGATTTATAATATCGGATAAACATTACGATTACCAGCAAGAAATTATAATTGCTGGACATAAAATCTAATGAATTTCTAAAAGGATTTATTAGCAGGGCTGATTAATTTTCAGCTCCTTCTTCTACTGTATATGTTAAACGAACGATAATAAACTCTGTACGTCGGTTCTCTTGATGTTGTTCTTGGGTACATCTCACACCATCAGCACATTCGTTTACCAATCTTGACTCTCCATACCCTTTACCTGTGATTCGCTCGGGATTGGTGATTCGCTCTTTGATATAGTTAGCAGATGCTAAAGCTCTTTTCTGTGATAATTTTTGATTAGAAGTTGCACTTCCTCTTGAATCGGTATGCGAACCTAATTCGATCACCATTTCCGGATTTTCGTTCATTACTTTCACTATTTTATCCAATTCTAAAGCGGCATCAGGTCTGACGTTATACTTTCCTACGTCGAAATAGATTGGGTTGATGTCAATCATTTTAGAAAGATCCTGACCCAATTCAATTTTTTCCAGACTTATGTCCATATCGGTAGATAAGTTGTAAACACCTTCTTTATCAAATACAAGGTTATACGTGATTGTTTTTGATAAGTATCCTTCTTTTTCAAAAGTGAAGTTATAACTACCTCGATCGTCTAATTTTTTGTCGGCCACCGCTCGGCGATAACTACCTGTTTCATCTGTTACATGCGTTTCGGTGGATCCTTTCATATTGTCTGTAATAGACATTTTTACGCTATCCAATGGTTCACCTGATTTTTTATCTGTAACAATCGCATAGATCGATATTCCTGGATCTTTCTCCAACATCAGGTCAGCAGTTACTGACTTTTCTGCAGTTAGCGTGTTTACTTTCCCATGACCATCAAAGTATTCATCCAATTCTCCAAGCAACTTAAATTCTTTGTCTGAATCAACTTGATAAATAAATTTCCCATCCTCGTCTGACTGTGTATACTCTTCGCCACCATCAGTTAAGTTGATCAGCGTCACAACAACACCTGGAAGTGGATTACCTTTTTTATCATGCGCAAAACCTTCAATTGTTTTTTGGTCAACAGCAAAGGAATATATGTCCATTCCTCCAAAACCACCGTTTCGATTAGAAGAAAAATAACCTCTCTTACCGTCGCGAGTGAAACTCAAATAAATATCATCACCTGCCGAGTTCATAGGGTAACCTAAATTTTCAGGGTATGTCCAGTCTCCATTTACTAATTCCGATTTATAAAAATCATAACCTCCAGAACTATTATGTCTTTTCGATGAGAAATACAATGTTTTTCCATCTGGTGTGAGATACGGACTGTCTTCGTCTTTCTCAGAGTTGATGACTGGTGAGATACGTTTTGGTTCAGACCAAATTGAGTCTTTTAGATGACTGATGTATAAATCAAGGTTGCCACCTTCGTATTCAGGAACCGTCATCGCACTGAAAATAATCGTCTTACCAGAATCGGCAAATACACCGTGTGGTTGGAAGTAAAAATTAGAAAGTGGTTTGGGAAGCGGTTCAATTTCATTCAGTCGATCCTTTTCTATTGACGATAACCAAATTTTGTTTTTGTAGAAAATTAAGATATCATTATTATCATATCGTGTTCCAATCACTGCATGGTGATCATCTTGCTTGATTCCTGGGTTGTAGCTCGATGCAACCGATTCTTCTAAATCAAAGTAATAGATGTTTTCGTAGTATTTATTGTCAATTGTGATCTCTTCTGTTTCGAAATCTTTATACCGCGCATTGTATAATAACAAGCTGTCTCCTTCTATGAAAACCGGTGTGTATTCTGAATCAACAGAATTAATGAAGAAGTCCATGTTTTGAACCGTATAAGTTGTATTGTCATTGACGATATTTTGGTTTTTGATAGCAGATCGACAAGACTCTAGAGGTTCATCAATTTCATCCTGCACTGCTTTTAAACGACCTTTGTTTTCAGTTCTTCCTTTGTAGAATAGGTAAGCATCGATGGCTTCATAGTGTCGTTCTTGCATTCGGTAGCAATTACCTTGATGAAAGAAGATGAGATCATTGGTGTCAGCAACAGTATTGTTCAAGCGTTTGTCAATATAAACCTCTGCAGAGTCAAATATTTCATAACGATACAAATAAATATCAATCAACCCCTCTTGAGCATCAGCGTTGTCCGCATCCATTTCGAGTACGGTTTTGTACGTCTTGATAGCTTGGGGGAAATCTAGTGATCCTTGAAGCTTTTTAGCGTCGTTTAACAAGCTCTTAATTTCTCGCTGTGCGATGACATCTTGCCCGAAAAGCAAAACAAAAATGAATAATAATATGGACCAGTTTCCTTTTAGCATTGTTGGATAAATTTCTTTCAGTTAATCACTTGTTGTTAGCATAATACTAACGTCGGTCAAAACTGAAGATTCAAAAATAAAACAAATTAATTAAGAATCAAACTAATAAATCAATTCAGGGTTTTATTTCATCTGTTTATCGAAGAGTAATAGTTATTTATCGAGATTACGTTTTTCGTTTTTTCTTTTTCGCTGCAGGAAAAAGAATATTGTTCAAAATTAATCGATAACCAGGTGAATTAGGGTGTAATTTTAGGTCGGTGGGAGGGTCTCCTACCAAATGGCGGTAATCTTCAGGATCATGTCCTCCATAAAAGGTCCAAGTTCCTTCGCCATATTCTCTGTGTATGTATCGCGCCGTTCCAATCGCTTTATTTTCCCCCATTACCAGTACATCTGGTTTGATAAACTCTTTTCTAAAGTCAGTTGTTTGCCCCATGAAACCATCAATTTCTTTTGTGTGATTTTGACAGAGCATGGTAGGCACAATATCCCACTTTGCTGAGAAGTCAAATAGATAAAACTTATCTTGATTTTCAGGTACTCGCGAATGATCTTTGGTCCCATCAATATCCGAATATTCATATTCCATTGGATCAGTCGAAACGGTATAATCCTTAAAGGCCAATGTCTGTGTATAGTCAATTTGACTCTGGAAATTAGGAGTTGATGGATCGTGATCATACATGTGCTCGCAAATATCTGTATTCAGGGCAGATAACGCGATGTCATAGCTGTCCGTACCGGAGCACATGGTAAATAAAAATCCACCACCCGCAACAAATTCACGAATTCGTAAAGCTACATTCAGCTTTAATTCTGATACCTTTTCAAAACCTAATTTCTTAGCCATAGCCTCGTTATCCCTGACTTGTTTTTGATACCAAGATTGCGTGTGATAGGCGCGGTAGAATTTTCCGTATTGTCCTGTGAAATCTTCATGGTGCAGGTGGAGCCAATCGAATTCAGGAAGTCCATTCATGACCACAGTCGAATCATATATTTCTTCATAGGGTATTTCAGCATACGTTAAAACAAGCGTCACTGCGTCATCCCAAGGTTGTTTTCCTGAAGGTGTATATACGGCAATTTTAGGGGCTTTCTCCAATTGAACCACTTCCATGTTAACCTCAGGATTGGCAATATCGGATTTAATTTTTTTGATTTTTACATCCGGAAGCACAGAATAGGAAACACCCCGAACAATTAATTCCTCTTCGATAAGAGAGTGATGCGGAAAAAGAAAACTGCCTCCGCGGTAATTCAATAACCACTCCATTACAATTTCACGCTCAAGTGTCCAATATGCAACGCCGTAAGCTTTTAAATGGTTTTTTTGGCTTTCATCCATCGGAACAAGAATTGCAGTAGCATTAGCCTGAGTGCTTGTTAGGATGAAAAGGAAAAATAATATTTTAGAAAGGTACTTCTTCACTTGTGTTACTTAAAAAGTCATCATCATCATCATTCATTTTACTTCCAACTGTAATGGTGTCGGAACTACCAGCATCAAAACTTTTATTCGGCGCAAAGCCAGAACCATAATCCATCTCATCAAAAGCGTCCAGATTGTCGAACTTTGTTAATTGCTTGATAAAGCGCAATCGAACGGTGTCCAATGAACCATTTCTATGCTTAGCTACAATAATCTCGCCAATTCCATCCGTCGGCATACCGTTCTCATCTTCAACAAGGCCGTAATACTCTGGTCTGTATATAAATACAACCATATCGGCATCTTGTTCAATAGCACCAGATTCTCGAAGGTCAGATAACATTGGGCGTTTATCACCACCTCTTGTTTCAACTGAACGACTCAGCTGAGATAAGGCAATTATTGGTACATTGATTTCTTTTGCAATTTCTTTGATTGATCTTGAAATCGCCGATATTTCTTGCTCACGATTACCACCTTTTGTTCCTGCGGTCATCAGCTGCAAATAGTCGATAATGACTAATTGGATATCGTGTTGCATTTTTAAACGACGACATTTTGCTCTCAACTCAAAAATAGACAATGCCGGGGTGTCATCTATGTATATTGGAGCCTCGGCTAAAGCGTTTACACGACTATGCAACTGATCCCAGTCATTTTGATCGGTAAATCCTTTTCTTAATTTTTCCGATGAAATTCCAGTCTCCATCGCCATTAAACGTTTCGTTAGCTGAACGCTCGACATCTCTAAAGAGAAGACTGCTACACCTTGACCAAATTGCACGGCTGAGTTCTTAGCCATTGACAATACAAATGCTGTTTTACCCATACCTGGTCGGGCAGCTAGCACAATCATATCGGATTTTTGCCATCCCGATGTTAATCGATCTAAGTCAGTAAATCCAGTTGGCACTCCACTTACACCGTCGGTATTTTCACTTGCTTTTTGGATTTCACCAATGGCCTCTTGAACAAGATCCCCAACCTTCCCGTAGCTCTTTTTTAGGTTTCCTTCAGCAATTTTAAAGAGTCCTTCTTCAGCTTCATTGAGTACATTAAAAACATCTTGTGTTTCGTCGTATGCATTTTTAATAACGTCAGAGGACACTTCAATCAATGAACGAAGAATGTGTTTTTCAGAAATGATTCGTGCGTGATACTCAACGTGAGCAGCTGAGGCAACTCGATTGGTTAATTGTGCAATGTACCCCGGTCCACCAACCATTTGAAGTTCACCATTTTTCCGCAATCTTTCTGTTACACTGAGGATGTCAATGCTTTCTGAATTTGCGAATAATTCGAGGATTGCAGCAAAAATCTTCTGATGTTCAGGCTTGTAAAAGCTTTCCGCCTGAAGGATATCAATAGCATCATTTACCGCATTTTTTTCTAATAATAATGCACCAAGAACAGCCTCTTCAATAACTATGGCTTGTGGCGGTAATTTACCTGCCTCACTCACGGCATTAACCGAGGTGTTTCCAAGGCTTCTTCTATTTTTGGGTTTGATATTTCTGTTCTCCTCCATCATAACAAAGATAGGAAATGCTGTTTAGCAACATCTGATTAGCCGGACATTTATTTGTTAACAGTTTATGAGCAAATGAAATGTGGATAACTATTATCAGAATAATTGAACTTTCATACGATAATTTATCTCAGGAATAACTACAATAAAAAATCCGCTGTCCTTAAAGTTTAAGAGGCCAAGTCCATCTATATCCTCTGCATTTAGAAGCTGACCTGTCATACTATACACTTCCACTCTCATTGGTTTTGAATTATTGTCTTTCAATCGATACTGAATTTGATTTTAAGTTACCCAAATCTTTCTGCTTGCTTCTGTTTTCAATGACTTTGTTTGTGAAAACCGACTTTTGCCGTCAAAATCAACCTGTCTTAATCGGTAGTATACCAAATCTGATTGATGAAATTGTGGATCATTATAGCGATAAACTAGACGCTCTGAAGATGTCCCTGCTCCTTCAATGTGCGCTATTTCTTCAAATGATTTACCATTATAAGAACGTTCAATTGCGAAATATGCATTGTTTGATTCTGAGCGTGTTTCCCATGTCAAAAGTGTTCCATTATCATCTTCATTGACATTAAATTCAACTAATTCCAAAGGAAGAACACAATCGTTGCATGAGACTGTAATATTATCGAATAACCAGTATTCATCACCTGCCCATGACATGCAACTGATTCTAATTTGCATGGTCGATCCAAAATCGATACAAGGTGAAGTGAATGTGATATGACCGCCTCCACCGATATTTCCAATCTGAATCATTTCGCCGGGTGCTTCCATCATCGTAGCTGGACATGAGGCACCAGCGACTTCTGTCCATCCTCCTCCATCCAGATTGTATTCTAGTTTCACCCAATCAATGCATGTAATTCCGGTTCCTCCGCAGTCCGCGCAGGCTTCCATATCAACGGATTCTTCAATGTCTAGGGCAATTTCTAAACCGGTACAAGTTGAGATGTCGAATACATCTATTTCAAATACAGCTGCGGGGCTGTTGGTATCTCTGGCCTCTAACTTACCGCTAACTACTTTATCCGTAGCAGCAAGTGATCCCGGACAAGTAGCTGTCCAATTTATAGGCCCTATAGCATCAGATCCTGTAACGGCATCATCCGCCTCATCGAAACTTTCAGAGAATACAACTTGGGCATATCCATGCGGCACCAAGAAGAGTAGGGATATAAAAAAAAGTACCTTCACAGTCGTAACAGACCACGAAGGTACTTCAATTCCTTTGATTGCACAAGTTATGTTAATAACCTAATGCTTTCTTAACAGCTTATTTTCCAAGGGATAGTGCTACTAATGCTTTTTGTACTTTTTTGGTTTTACCACTAAAGATCTTTGCTTTCGCCTTGTTACTCGTCACTACTCTAATCAAATTGAATTCAAGAACTTGGCCTTGCGCATTAATTACTTGCTTAGACGCAACCATAACTCCTTCTCTTTGAACATAGTCTTCAAAGGTAACTAAGGTTTCTGTAGGTTCACCGTTTTCGTCCATAACAATTCCTTCTACTTTACTCAATAGACCAGATTCGGTATCGTAATATTCAAAGCTAATCTCATCTCCTTCTACAACTTTAACCTTGTAGTGAGGTCTATCATTGTAGGTAGCAATTCCCATCAACGTCGTTTGAACCTTTTCATCATTCAAATAAGCCATTTGATTAACAGGGAAACTCGTACGTTTTTTATCCTGTAAATCATCACCTGTGTATTCTTTTGGTTGCCCATTATCATCGACTCCTTGTCCTGTCTCGCCGTTAAACCACTCAGTTTGTGCGACCTGGCCGCCCATCGCACTAGAAACATACATCATACTTCCCGACTTATTTGGAGCTCCCATTGCTCCATATCGATAAATCTTTGCACCATAGTCTTTGATTTCAGCCAATCGGTAAATTTCAATTTGTTGTACACTTTTGAGTTTGCTATCATATGCTTCTTTCGATTCAGCCATTAACACAGCCATAGCATAGCTATTTATTATACTTTCTACGGTTACGCCTTCTGGAACAGCTTTCAGCATTTCCTCATCTTCTCCGTATTGGTTTTTAAAATCAACTTTACCATCCACATCAAAATCATTCAGCTTCTCTGCGATTTCATCATTACCGACAACCACAATGTTAATGTTATATGGTTGCAAGTATTTATCAGCAACCAAAAGAAGGTCCTCTTTGGTGATTCGTTCCAATTTTGTTAAGTATGTGCTATAATAGTCTTGTGGCAAATTGAAGCGAAACATATTTAAAGCAAATCGAGCAACTGTTTGAGGGCTTTCTAGTGAACGCGCAAAAGCACCAGTCATTGATTTTTTGACCAAGTCTAACTCTTTGTCGGTAACCGGTTCATTAGCGATACGCTTAATCTCTTCTAAAATTTGAACTATAGCGCTGTCTGTAACCTCATTTCTGAAGCTTCCTCCTGCTGAAAAATTACCTTTCAATTCATCACTACTTATGGTTGAATAACAACCGTAAGTGTATGCTTTATCCTCTCGAAGGTTTGACATAAGACGAGCGGAAAAGCTGCCACCACCAAGAATTTGGTTTAAGAGTTTTAATTTGATTTCATCTTCATGTCCTGGTTTCAAATCAACCGTATGTGTGATTTTAATAACACTTTGCACGGCTCCTGGCTTATTAACAAAATAGACGTTCTTACCTGAATTTCTCGGTGTTACATAATCAACACGTTTAAGGTACTCTTTGCTTTTCCAAGGAACAAAATAATTATAAACATACTCCTTCACCTCCTTGAAATTCACATCACCAACGACTACTAAGTAGGCGTGATTCGGGATAAAATTCGTTTTGTAATAATCCTTTACATCATCCAAAGAAATATTCCCTAAAGTCTCCTCTGTCATGACCTCGCCGTATGGATGATTTACACCATAATTTACAACGGAAGCAACATTAGAAGACATTCCAGAAGGATCTGAGGCAAGAGAAGCCAATCCAGAAATGTTTTGAGAAAGAATGCGATCAAAATCTTCTTGTGCAAAAGCAGGTTCCATTATCAACTCGTTTAACAACTGAAGTAGTTCGGGGGTATGTTTTTTGAGAGAAGAAGCATAAAATCCTCTTGCATTTGAAGAGAAAGTTGCTCCCATGTAATCGATTTTCTCATCAAATTCTGCTTTAGGAGTGGTTTTTGTTCCTGAGCCCAACATTTCACCGAAAATAGAACTAACTCCTGCCTTGTCACCCTCAAGTGGATTTGGATAGTCAACAAACAACTGGAACGAAACTTTCGGTAGTTTGTGATTCTCAACAATGATTACACGCAGACCATTCTCCATGTGAAGATCTTGAGGCATATCAATCTTGATTTCTGGATTCTGTTGTGCCTTAGGTGCTTCTGTTCGATCAACCTGCCCAAATAAAGCAGCTGAGAAGAATAGACTTAATACAAATATTATCTTTTTCATTTTTTTAGTCTTTTAGCTGTAGTTTATTGTCCAACGGCTGGTAAATAATAAAGAACTACACGGTTTTCTTTGGTGAAATAAAGGTTTGCGACACGTTTAATGTCTTCCTTTGTTACAGCCATATATTTATCTAATTCTGTGTTGATTAATTCTGTGTCGTTTTCGTAAACGTGATAATTAGCTAATGCCTCTGCGATTCCGGCCATTGTAGAATAAGAAGATACAAATCGACTTTCGATCATATTTCTCAATTTCTCCATTTCACGATCTGTAATCAATTCGTTTTGAAGTTTTTCAACTTCTTTCTCAATTGCGGCCTCTAGTTCTGAAGGATCAACCCCCATATTAGCAACGGCAAAATTGATGGCTACACCGGGATCTTCCAATTGAAAAGGAAAAGAGTAAGCTCCAAGTGCTAATTGTTGGTCATCTACAACATTTTTAACCAAACGAGAACTGTTTCCATCCGCTAAAATCATTGTTAACAATTCAACAGCATGCTTGTCCTTGTGCAATAATTCAGGTGTTCTATAAGTCATCATTACCGCTGGAAGTTGAATGTTATCATAGATGGTATCTCTAATCTCTTCCGTTAACAAACCTTCTTTTATTGTTGGTCTCGGAACTTCAATTGGCTTGCTGCTTGCTTTGGCAAAATATTTTTTGATGAATGCCTCGGTTGTTATTGCGCCATGGAAATCTTTAGCGAATGCACCCGTTGATGGCTGATCACCAACATAATTCTTGTATTTATCAACAAATGCTTGGAATTCCAAAAATTCCTTGTCACGGTATATATTCAACTTTTCACCGTTTGGAATGGTAGCGAAATAAGCATCAATCCATTTTTTGGTCTGAGCAACATCAATGTCTCCTGCAATTGACAAAGTAACATTGTGCGGCACGTAAAAAGTGCGATAGAAATTTATGTAATCTTCTTCTTGAGCAGCATCCAGGTGCTCCATACTACCGATTGGAATCCATTGGTATGGATGTTCTTTATACGCTCTGCGGAACACTTCATACATAAACGAACCATAAGGTTGGTTGTCCATACGCTGACGTTTCTCTTCTTTTACAACCTCTCGTTGCGTTTCGATACCAACGTTATCAACTTTGGCGTGCAATAACCGCTCAGATTCTAACCACAACCCCAATTCAAGCTGGTTAGATGGTAATAGTTCGTAGTAGAATGTGCGATCGTGCGATGTATTTGCATTTAATGTACCGCCAGCGCGTTCCACGTATTTATCATACTCATGTCGATCGATGTTTTCAGTCCCCTCGAACATCAAATGCTCAAAAAAGTGGGCAAATCCTGTTCGATCTGTATTTTCGTTTTTAGAACCGACTTTGTACATCATTGTTACTGCAACAATCGGTGTGGTATGATCTTCATGAAGAATCACATGAATTCCGTTATCTAAATCATATTCCACGCAATCAATTTTACGCCGTTCTTGTGCGTATCCAACCGCTGATAGAATAAATGCAGTGGATAGTAGCCATAGTTGTAATTTCATAAATGAATTTTTGGTATTTGCAAAAATAGCGATGTTTTCAAATAATCTTAGTTTTGATAGGATAATTGGCAGAATATGAAGTTAAAAGGTTTATGGTTGGTTTGTGTTAGTTTAATAATCAACATTTGTTGGGGTCAGTCGGATACGTTAGAATCAATGACACGACAATTTTATGCGACACTCAATCAAGGCGATTCGACAGCGATAAAAGCATATTTTCATGAAGGTGCATTTATTTCACACTTGGGTAAGGATGATTCTTTTGCGCTAACGTTAAGTCAATTTATGACAGTAGCTCCGAAATTTAAAAACGACCATTTTTCAGAGGAAATTTCGCGCGTAACAATTACGAGTTTTACTTCTGGATTAAGTTATGTTGACGTGTATTTTGACTTCTATATTGATGGTTCTTATGCTCACAGTGGAATTGATCATATCTGCTATTCATACCGTAAAGGGAAATTGAAAATTGAATCTGTTTACAGTTCGGAGTTTGAAACTAAGCAAACTGAGGTTATTCCGTTAGATACACTAATGAACAACTGGCACTCTTATGCTGCCAAAGCTAATTTTGACGGATATTTCGGATTTATGAATGACAATTTCATTTATCTCGGTACCGATCCTGGGGAGCGCTGGACAAAGGAAACTTTTGCAGGCTTTTGTAGACCTTATTTCGACAAAGGCAAAGGTTGGGATTTCAAGACGAACTGGAGAAATTGGTATTTCTCAGCAGATAAGAAAACGGCATGGTTCGAAGAGTCTTTGGATACCTGGATGGAGGAATGCAGAGGGAGTGGTGTCTTGGTGCTAGAAAATGGTGAATGGAAAATAACTCATTATAATTTGACGGTTTTAATTGAAAATGGAAAAATCGAAGAATTTATCGAGTTGAGACAAAAGTAAATTCTATCTTTGGAGAACACTTTAACCTTCTTGATCTATTGATATGTTGAAAATTGACATGCACTCACATATCCTTCCGCCCGAAATGCCAAATTGGACGGAAAAATTTGGATATGGCGATTTTATCTGGCTAAAACAGCAAAAGCCCGGCTTGGCTGATATGATGAAAGGAAATAACTATTTCCGCACAATCGAAGAGAATTGCTGGGATGAAAATGTGCGGATCAAGGAATATGAGCAGTTTAACACCCAAGTACAAGTGGTGTGCACAGTGCCCGTAATGTTCTCATATTGGGCGAAAGGAAAAGATACATTAGAATTGAGCCGATTTTTGAATGATCACATCGCTGATCTGCAAGCTCGCTATCCGAAGAATTATATCGGTTTGGGAACAATTCCGATGCAAGATGCTGATTTGGCGATTCAAGAATTACATCGATTGAAAAAGGAATTGAACATTGATGGCGTACAAATTGGATCCAATGTCAACGACAAAAACTTAAGTGAACCTGAATTCTTCCCAATTTTCGAAGCAATCCAAGAATTGGACATGGGTGTTATGATTCATCCATGGGAGATGATGGGTTTCCATAGTATGGAGAAATACTGGTTGCCTTGGTTGGTAGGGATGCCGGCGGAAACTTCACGAGCAATGGCTTCCCTGATCTTCGGTGGCGTGATGGAAAAACTACCGAATTTACGTGTACTATTATCCCATGCCGGAGGTTCATTTATTCCAACAATTGGCAGAATCGAGCATGGTTTCAATTGCCGACCGGATTTGGTAGCAATTGACAATAAACGGAATCCTCGAGAGTATTTGGGAAAATTTTGGACGGATTGTATCACGCATGATATCGATTTATTAAAGTATATCCTTAAAATTCAAGGTTCTGAAAAGGTTTGTTTAGGTACGGATTATCCGTTCCCACTAGGTGATCTTGAAATCGGTAAATTCATCGAGGAGAGTGATCTTCCTCAGAAGGATATTGACAATATGTTCTGTGAGTCAACATTAAATTGGTTGGGTATCGATAAAGAACGGTTCTTGTAGTGAGAATAGTTGATTGCTACAGTTAAAGTTTTCTTTGCCTCTGCAACAAGGGTTAACCAAGTTCTATTTGTATATTTGATAAGAAACCTGCGATTATTCTTTTTGTTAGAGAGTCGTTTAGGTTTTGACAGACCTCAATAAAAATGATAAAACAGTTCCCTTTTCTGCTAATAGCTATTTTGGCCTTTAGTTTAAATAGTATTGCCCAAGACAGACATGCATGTTCAAGACTTAAAGCACATCAATCAAACTTTAATCGCTCGGCTCGATTGAGCGACGACTATATTTTGAAGACGATGGAGTATGATGTTACCTATTATGTATTGGATATAAATTTGGAGCGTACTTCGACTGATATTTCTGGCACGGGATCTATATATGCTACTGCTGTTTCGAATATGGAAACATTCCTTTTTGAGTTGTGGGATGATTTTACGATTTCTGAAATTCGCCTGAATGGAGTGGATCCGGTTCCTTTCAGCAGAGATGAATCAGCGGTTTTAATCGATGTTGACTTTACTGAAGGAGAATCCTTTTTCTTTGAGATAGATTATGCCGGAACACCGCCTACCGGTGGTGGGCCATTAGGCGGTGGAGGAATGACCAATGATTCTTCTCCGAGTTGGGGAAATCAAGTGACTTGGAGTTTAAGTGAACCGTTTGCCGCTTATGAATGGTTTCCAGTGAAACAATTGCTAACGGATAAAGCAGACTCTGTTCGCGTTATGGTTACAACGGATTTAGAAAATATGGCCGGTTCAAATGGGCTGCTACAGAGTGTAACGGAAGTAGGAGGAGGTAAACATCGTTTTGATTGGAAATCGAATTACCCAATTGATTATTACCTGATTTCGGTTTCTGTTGCAAAGTATGTGGAGTATACCATATACGCTGAGCTTGATGGTTCAGATCCCATTATGATTCAAAACTTTATCTATGATAATCCTGCTTGCTTACCTTGGTTTGAGAGCGATATAGATGAAACAGCAGACTATTTAGAATACTATTCTGAAGTATTTGGTTTGTATCCATTTCACGAGGAAAAATATGGACACTGTATGGCGCCTATTGGAGGGGGAATGGAACATCAGACCATGACTACTCAAGGGTATTTTGTGAATTGGTTAACAGCGCATGAGTTAGGTCATCAGTGGTTTGGCGATAATGTTACTTGTGCATCTTGGGCTGACATATGGATTAATGAAGGGTTTGCTTCATATTCAGAAGAATTGATGATGGCTGAGTTTTATCCAGGTGATGAGATTGGTCACATGGCTGATCGGCATGATAATATTATGAGTGCATCAGGAGGTTCGGTATATGTTGATGACACCTTGAATGTGTCTCGTATTTTTAGTGGTAGACTAACCTATGACAAAGGAGCAGCAATTGTACATACTTTCCGGTTTTTATTAAATGATGACGACTTATTCTTTCAAGTTTTGAGGGATTTTCAAGAAGCATATAAAGATGGAACAGCAAGAGGAGATGATTTTAAGGCTGTTGCAGAGGCCACTTCTGGCATGGATTTCACAACCTTCTTTAACGAATGGTATTATGGGGAAGGATTTCCAACTTACTCAATAGAATACGCTAATGTAGGAGATGAAATCGTCATTGTTTTAAATCAAATGGTTTCTATGCCTGGCGTTACGGAGTATTTTTCGAATTATTTAGAAATTGAAGTTGAAGGTGTTGATGGTTACACAGAAGTTTTCCGTTTGACAGATTTAATAGAAGGAGAGGGAACTTTTGTTTTTCCATTTCCTGAAGCCTTGAATGATATCCGTATTGACCCGAACAACTGGATTGTTAATCAAGACGGCTTTGTTATCGAAAATATGGAATTAGCGAATCTTGTAGAACAAAATATTTCGATGTCCATTTATCCTAACCCTACGCATGATTTATTAAATGTTCAGTTAAATGGTATGGAGACAGCAACTGAATATATTATTTACAGCGAGACTGGTCAATTCATTCAAAAAGGAATAATCGATGATTCAAATACGACCATAGGCGTATCTGAATTGGCTGTTGGTGTATATCATTTGCAAATCCTGAATCAAGATTGCAGTTTTGTGATTGAATAAAGAATTATTTTCTTCGATTGCCAATTTTTCCTCCAATCCATGCCATTGGCAAATACGCAATGGCTAGATCTAAAACCTTGAACCAGGTAGGTCCTGGAATCATGTAATTGACCAATATACCTCCAGCGAGGAAGAAAAAACCAATCACAAAAGCGAGTGTCATTGCATATTTCACACCAATCTTGGCAGCTACAAAGGCGCCAGCCAATGTTCCTAATGCATGAGCAAGAAAAGGAAAAACAAAGTGCTCTGTTTTTGCATTAGCCATTGCTGCCGCGAAAGCCTCCATATCGTTTGGGTCTGCCCCTTCAAGCGGAAAAGCCATTGACCCGACTTGGATTAACCCCATGTTACTGATATTACCAGCGATTAACCCTGCAATAACGGCTAAAATATTTCTTAAGATTGGATTCATGTTAGCGTTTTAGTTGGCTAAATATAGAATAAACTATTGGAATCAAAAAAAAACGGTCGACTGTGAGAAGTCGACCGTTTTATAATTTTATTGTGTTTTAGCTTTATTAGCGTACGCCGTGCATTAGTTTTTTGACGATTGGATTCAGGATAATCGCAATTACTCCGAAAATGACAGGCACGATTGTAAAAATCATAAAAAAGTACGACATACTATTGTCCTCCGCGATTTTATCGATTTGTCCACCAATAGAACCTGCTAGTTTGTTACCAATTGCAACTGCGATGTACCAAATTCCAAACATCATTGCAATCATACGTCCAGGAACAAGCTTACTAACGTATGAAAGCGCAACTGGAGATAAACAAAGTTCTCCTAATGTATGGAAGAGATACGCGAGTACAAGCCAAATTAGACTCACCGATGCTGTTTTTGCTCCTGCAGGTATGCCAGAAGCCCCGATTGCTAAAGCTCCGAATCCGATACCTAGTAGTATTAATCCGATTCCATATTTAGCATTGGCACTCGGGTTATATTTACTTTCCCACCATTTACTGAATAATGGAGCGAACATAATAATGAAGAGCGAGTTCAGGATGAGGAACCAAGTTGCAGGAATCTCAACTTCACCTTTCTTAATTTCTGTAACCGTTGCGGGAATGAGTTCGGCAGTTTTGCCTTCTTTCTCGGCTTCCTTCTTTGCAAATTCAGTTCCAGATTCAGTCATATAACGGAACTTACCTGCTAGACCCATTAGGTAAAAATCTTCACCTTCTGACAATTCCACTGGCTCAATCACTTTGGTGTTTTTCGTAATTATACGCTCTCCTGGACTTACAGTAACTGCTTCAGAGATGATAGTATTAAAGGTTAAAGCAGATAAAGGAGCCATTTTTACTGAGTCTTTTTCGCTATAGTACACTGTTGCGGTCGATGCATCTTCTATAGCTTTAACTTGCGTTAAATATAAACTATCCATTTCCGCTTGTTCTTTCTTCTTTACAGAGATATACTTGCTGTCTGAGTGTTCGTGAACAATATAGTTTCCTTGGTATTCGATACTGTCAATAGAGACGATTTCATCGCTTTCACCTTTTTCAGTAGCAGGGATAATGAATTGGCCATCTCCTTTTATCATCCCATTGTATGTTGCTTCGCGATCAGCGTTTAATCCATAACTGTCTGCAGAAGCGTTTGTTTGAATTAGTTCATATGAAGCAATGTATGTGTTCGAGCTCAAATCACGATTGAATTTCCAGAAGATAATGGCCCAAATGATTAAGAAACTACTCCCTAAAATGATATTCGCTAAACGATATTTCTGGAATGTTTGCTTGAACAATTTGAATAGAACCCAAGTGATAATTGCAACTGGAACAACCGTTACAACCACGTCGATTATAACATAAGCATAATAATAATTACCTGTCATAATTCGATTTGTATAATCGTTTGCAAAAATACTCATTGAGCCGCCGGCTTGCTCGAAACACATCCAGAATACAACGGTCATTACCGCGAACACTATGATCGCACCCATACGGTCTCTGGTTATTTTAGGATAACGTGTAAGTCTTGAAATAAGCAATGCAGCGAAAACAACTAATCCGATGATGATGAATTCATTAGAAAAGTCCTGATCTGCAATTACAAGTAGATTGATACCAGCTATTTTAGATAAGGGATCATTAATTACCCAAATTACACCAATCGCAGCAGATAAGAATATCATGATCTTATCCAGCATGTAGAATGGGTTCAAGCGGTCACCTTCAAACTCTAATTTAGCATTGGATTGACCTTCATCATCTTTTTCTGGTTTCAATCCAATTTCTCCAAATATTTTTTGAGAGAAGTAGAATTGAAGCATACCCAATAGCATAAATATACCTGCTAAACCAAAACCATAACTCCAGCCTACTTTTTCACCAAGATATCCACACAATAGTATTCCTAGGAATGCTCCGGCATTTACGCCCATGTAGAAGATTGTGTACGCTCCATCTTTTTTCTCAGGGACATCTTTATACATGTGAGAGATAATGGATGTCATATTTGGTTTAAAGAATCCATTTCCAACAATCAATAATCCTATACCGATGTATAAGAAAATCGGATTGGATTCAATAGCCATTGAAGCGTGACCTAAGGTCATAATCAATGCTCCCCATACAACTGCTTTACGATATCCAATGATACGGTCAGCTATCCAGCCTCCTAAAATCGGCGTGATATAAACCAATGAAGTATAAGTTCCGTAAAGCGCTAAAGCATTTTCACGTGGCCATTCCCATCCACCCAATCCAAATGAGCTAACTAAGAATAACACCAGAAGCGCTCGCATTCCATAATACGAGAATCGCTCCCACATTTCAGTGAAAAAGAGTACGAAAAGTCCCGAGGGATGTCCAAGTACCTTTGACTTAAAGAAGTCTGTTGTTTGAGATTCTGTTCCTTGCATATTTAGGTTTTAGTCTTTCTTTCTTTTATTTAGTTTGCAGTAGCTTCTTCACCAAGCTCATACCCTTCTTGCTCCTCGAAATCTGTGCCTTCCATATCCTCAGCACCGTGAGTTAAGCGTTTTAAACGCTTTAGGAATAAGATCAATAGTAGTCCGAAGGCTACTGTGTATATAACGATCCACATGAATATTTTATATTCTTGTTCGTTCTGAGTTTCATCCATAACGAAGCTAACACCATATTGCTTTCCATCCCCTTTATTTTCAACAACCTTGATCGCCTCTTCATCTTTCTCGAAAAGAAGCTTAGCGTGCATTGGGTTGCTATTCGTTGCTCCAAAAGCTGTCAATTCAGCTTTGATTTTCTCAGCATTTTCGGCATCAAATGACATTATTTGAGAAATCTCAGTTTCCTCATGGTGGAGTTTGAATACCATATCTTTTGATTCTGACAAATAAACATCAGTTTCAAATTCAATATTTAAGTCATGGTTAATCGGATAATCATTTATCTTAATCTCTGTACCATCAAGCACATACTCATAATCCACCTTGCCGGTTAATGCGTTGACGTCCTCCACTTGAGCAACTAAATCTCCTTTATACATTTCCAGCTGAGAAGCTTCGCCAATTGAACCCGCAAGTTTGTTACCAAATCCTGTGGCTGCGAAATAAAGCCCCATCATGATTGATGCATATTTAAGTGGTGCTAGTTTTGTAATAAATGATAATGACACTGGAGAGGCGCACAATTCACCAAGCGTGTGTAATAAATAAGCTAAGATAACCCATATCATTGCAGCTTTTCCAAATGGCTCTGCTGAAGCTTCCTTAGATGCAAACATCATGAAGACAAAACCTAGTCCCATAATAATTGTGCCCAGTGCCATTTTAAATAGAGATGAAGACTCTTTCCCAGTATTTTTCCACCATACCCATAAGCCTGCCACAACCATTCCTAAAATAATGATGTAACCAGCATTAAGACTTTGGAAAACAGCTGCTGGAACTTCCCAACTTCCTATGAATCGATCTACTTTTACATCAGTGTAAAGATTCATCAATCCACCGGCTTGTTCGAACGCAGACCAGAATACAATAATAATTAAGAATGATAGAATTAATACTACAACACGGTCTTTCTCGATTTTCGTTAACGGTTTTTTTGCAGCTTCGAGCACTTTAGGATCTTCAGACTTTCCAATGAAGTTTCCGACATGTTTCAGATGCTTAAGGCCAGCCATGTATACAATCTGTCCTAGTAACATGCCAATTCCAGCTAATCCAAAACCTGCATGCCATCCGTAGTAATAAGCCACTATACCAACCGAAATAGAAGCCAAAAAAGCTCCAATATTGATCCCAATGTAAAATATGGTAAATCCTTTATCTCTTCTCGGATCACCATTTGGATAAAGTCCTCCAACCATTGTGGAGATGTTTGGTTTAAGACATCCAACACCTAGAATGATCAGAATCAAACCTGTAAAAAATGCTGTTTCAGATGGAATAGCTAATGTACCATGACCAGCGCAAAGCAACAAGCCACCAATAAGGACTGTTTTTTTCTGTCCCAACCATTTGTCGGCAATAATTCCCCCAGGAATAGACATGACATAAACCAACATAGTATACCATCCGTATATCCATAGCGCATCACCTGTGTTCCATCCTAGACCAGGACCTTCGTTGATCATTGATGAAGCCGATCGAGCGATGTATATCGTTAACAAGCCTCGCATTCCATAATACGAGAAGCGTTCCCACATTTCTGTGAAAAACAATACATACAGTCCAACTGGATGGCCAAAAATAGTTTTCTCTGGTGCTGTGGCTGTATTTGCGCTCATAATCGTCTGATTCGGTTGAGCCCGTGAAATTAAATAATTATTAATAAATACACTAACCGTTCATCATATAAATTCACTTTATTTCATTAATCGATTAAAAATGAATGTTTAAAGGCAATTCGTTGAAAACTATATCCGCGCTGAATGGTCTCGAAAAAGATTGATTATCTTTGCTGCCTACTATAAAAGTATATCAAACTACCATGAGACATTTTTTTGGTATTTCAATTTTAATCGTTTTAGGGCTTACAGCCTGTACAGAGGTTGCTGAGGAGCAAACGGAACAAGCTGCCGTTGAGTCCAATGTCGATTCAATCCAATACGAAGACAAACATTCACTTGCAAACACGAATGAGGTACATGCCACACATATCCATGTTGACTTAACAGTTGATTTCAATAATCGCGTTTTGTCGGGAGTTGCGACACATGATATTGAAATGCTAGCGGAGACTGATGAAATGGTATTTGATATTCATGATTTGGATATTGAAAAAGTAACCTTAAACGATGGAGACGAAACAAGCTTTGAATTAGGCGAATATGATGAACTCTTGGGGCAATCCTTATCGGTAAAAATCAATGCAGAAACGAAAAAGGTGAATATCCACTATGCTACAAGAGAAAATTCAAAAGCTTTGTTATGGTTAAATCCGCAACAAACTGCAGATAAGGAACATCCTTACGTTTTCACGCAAGGAGAAGCGGTATTGACACGCACGTGGATCCCATGTCAAGATACACCTGGTAATCGTATTACATATAGTGCAGATATTCAAGTGCCATCTGAATTGATGGCGGTTATGAGTGCAGATAATCCAACTGAGAAAAATGCTGAGGGAAAATATCATTTCGAAATGCCTCAACCGATACCAACTTATTTAATTGCTCTGGCGGCGGGAGACCTCACTTTTGCCTCACTGGGAGAAAGAACAGGTGTTTACGCTGAACCGTCATTGATCGATAAATGTACTTATGAGTTTGCCGAAGTGGAGGATATGATTTCTGCAGCTGAAGAACTTTATGGACCATATAAGTGGGGTAGATACGATATTATTGTGCTGCCTCCTTCTTTTCCTTACGGAGGTATGGAGAATCCGCGCTTAACCTTTGCAACGCCAACTATTTTAGCTGGAGATCGTTCGTTGGTCTCTTTAATCGCACATGAATTGGCACATTCTTGGTCCGGCAATCTCGTAACGAATGCGACATGGGATGATTTCTGGTTGAATGAAGGCTTTACCGTTTATTTCGAAAGTAGAATTATGGAAGCGCTTTATGGAAAAGAGCACTCAGACATGTTGTTTTCGATTGAGTATGATGAATTAATGCATGAGACAAATGAGATGTTAGAGGGTGAACATCCAGAGGATACACATTTGAAACTTGATCTCGAAGGGAGGGATCCAGATGAAGGAATGACGAGTATCGCTTATGTAAAAGGAGCTTTGTTTTTAAAAACATTAGAAGATGCTGTCGGTCGAGAAGCTTTTGATATTTTCATTAAAACATATTTTGCAGATCATGAGTTTGAGACATTAACAACTGAGGGGTTTGTTGGATACCTCAATGATAATTTATTGGAAAAAGAAGGGGTTACATTTAATACGGATGAATGGATTTATGGAGAAGGGATTCCGGATAATGCAATCGAAATCAAATCAGATCGATTTGAAAAAGTGGAAGCAAAAGCGGTGTTGGTTGCTGATATGGAATCAGTGGAAAGTTTGGCTATTCCTGAGGATGATTGGTCAACACAGGAGTGGATGCATTTTATTCGACAAATTCCGGCTGAAACAAAACCCGATCAATATCAACGATTGGATGAAGCTTTCGGATTTAGTTCTTGCGGTAATGCAGAAGTTATGTCAGAATGGTATGTCTCATCGATTCGTCATGGTTATGAAGGGATTTACGTCGATCTAGAAGAATTCTTAATGAATGTAGGTCGAAGAAAGTTCTTGCGCCCAATTTACACGGCATTGGCCGAAATTCCTGAGAAGAAAGAGTGGGCAAGAAAAATATATGCAGCTGCAAGACCAAATTACCACTCGATTTCTTACAACACAATCGATAAAATTTTGGATTGGGAAGAATAATGTCTTACCTTTGTACCATTATTTATTTGGTTAGCCGCTGATTACGGCAAAATGCCTTTGCATTGAGAGAAAACTGCAACAGAGAACTTTAGGTAGCTGTTGCAGTTTTTTTTTGATTTTTTTTCTTCTACCTGTAACTAATGAAGCCATATCTCGTCCCAGGTTTGTATTGTAGCCAATTTAATGTGCGTGTTATTTTGTAACAATAACACTTACTTCGCTACTTATTTGTTGTTACATTGCAAAAACCTATGAAGAAATTATTCTTGTTAATGACCTTATTTGCTGTGAGTTCAACTTTTGGACAGCACGTTGTAAAAGGAACCGTTTTGGATGAAGATGGATACGCAGTGCCCGGAGTTCGGATATCAGTAGAGAACTCGACATACGGGGTTCCATCAAATGCAAAAGGAGCATATTATCTGTATGTTGCGAAACAGGACACCGTTATTCTCCAATTCAGGATGTTAGGTTTTGAAGAGCTGGTTGATACTGTGATTTTCGAAAAGGGAATGTCAACAGTCACAAATAATGTTCTTCTTTTGACACAATCGACGGATTTAGAGACAGTAGAGATTTATGCAGATAAACGTGATATCGCCAAAGAGGTAATTTCAAACGTGATCGATAAGAAAAAGGAGTTTCGTAAATCATACAATAATTTTCAATGCGAGACTTATGTCAAAACGAGTTTGGAAAAAGAACCAAGGAGAAGAAATGCCCTACCAGATTCACTAAAAGCAGATTTTGGTTCGGTTAGTTTGCGTGAAAGAATGAATTTTATCGAATCAAAGTCAATCACACGATTTCAGCAATCTAATCAATTTAAAGAAGTCATTTTGGCGCACAATGATTATGCGGAGAAATCGAATAGTACGGTAGCTGTTTCTGGAGATTTCTCTGATCCAAATAGTATTTTACCGACGCAAGTGGTACAACATAACCCTTATATTTTCTTTGAAAAAACGCAAGATGGTGACTTTGATATATATGAGAATTTAATAGAGTTGCCTAGAGTGACTACAAAACCACTTGTTTCTCCATTAGCACTGAATGCATTTATCAACTATAAATTCACGCTTAAATCTGTTTTTAACGAGGATAACCAGAAAATCTATGAAATAGATGTTGCTCCAAGGTTTGGTGAGGCAGCGCTTTTCGAAGGAACATTGTTTGTCATTGATAGTGTTTGGGCCATTAAGTCGATGGATTTAAAAATCAATTCATCTTCAATGCCTTTCTTTCAGGATTTTCGGGTAATCCAAGATTTTAAAGAAGTAGATGGAAATTGGATCATAACTCGTCGCGAGTACACCTATACAATTAAGGATGGCTCTTATCTCGTTTTGGGGAATACCAATGTTCAGCACTCAAATTATCAATTCAATCTATCAAAAGATGCAGAAGGTTTTGGTGATCGTGCTTTTAAAAATGTCTTGCTTGAATATGACGAGGAAGCATTTGACCGAGATTCGGCTTATTGGGAGGAAATTCGTCCGATTTCATTGAAGGCAGAGGAAATGGAATTTATTCGTATCCAAGACAGTATTGAACGAGAGGTCACAAGCAATGAATACATTGATAGTGTAAATGCGGATTACAATAAAATCCGATTTTGGGACATCGTCTTAAGTGGAGTGGGATTTCGAGACAGAGAAAAGAAACAAGAGATTTTTATTAACCCTTTGATCAACCAAATGCAACCATTTGGTATAGGAGGTTATCGTCATCGTTTAGGTGGATCATATTCAAAAGAATTTGAAAACGTACAAGATATTAGAATTAGTGGGTATGTTGACTATGGTTTCAGAAATAAGGACATAAGGGGGGACTTGACGGTGGCTTACACTTATTTGCCGCGACATTTTGGTAATCTTGAAGTGAGTGTTGGAGATAATTATGATTTTGTAACCTTTGATCAATCCTTAGCAAACTTCTTCAGTCGAGGTAACTATGTAAGAAAAACATTTTTTAATGTAAGTCAACGTTATGAGATTGTTAATGGTTTATATGGAAAGCTAAAATTTGATTATTCGACTAGAAGAGATATTTCAAATTTAGAGCAAGCACCATGGGCGATTCAGGTTGGTGAAATTCTAAACTGGCCGGATATAGTGCCTTATGAAACATATACAGTTTCGATCTTTGAATTGCAGTTATTGTATCGATTTAAGCAGAAATACATTCTTAAAGGGAATAAAAAGATCATCGTAGGGACAGCATTTCCTGAATTACGGATGCATTACAAAAAAGGTGTACCCAACCTTTTAGGAAGTGATGTTAATTTTGACTTCTTGGAAATAGGGATATCGGATGAGGTGAACCTCGCTACATTCGGTAATTTGAAATGGGATGTAGAGGCAGGAACTTTCTTTGGAAAAACGGCTGATGAGGTGCAGTATATCGAACGTAAATTCATTCGAGGATCGGATTTATTTTTCTTTTCAAATCCGCTGAATACAACGCAGCTATTGGATTCTACCTTTAACACAACACAGCCTTATTTACAAGCATATGCGATCCATCACTTTAACGGGGCAATCATGAGTAAAATACCACTGATCAATAAATTGAAGTTGGAATTGGTTGCTGGTGGTGGAGCACTACTAATACAAGAAGCGGATTATGCACACATCGAATTTTATGCTGGTGTAGAGCGTGCATTTAAAATCAAAAGACAATTATTTAAAATAGGAACTTATTATGTATTGAGAGAAAATAACGCCACATCCGTCAATTTTAATCTCAAATTCGGATTTGACTTCTTCAATACATACACCAATAGTTGGTCGTATTGATTAGATAGAAGGTGATATAGAATAAGGAAAGGAGGGGCAACCCTCCTTTGTTTTTCGTGTGGGAATTATATTACAAACTAAATCGGCCCAACCCAATCCCTGCAGAATCATCCGTCATAAACTAAACGAAAAAAACAGCCATAAGTTGTTTAGACCTTATTTAAGATCTGTTTTCTAGGGTTAAAACCAGAAGTTGTTTTTTTGTCAGCCTGCACTGATCGCAGCAATAGCAACAACGGAAATGAGAATACCCAGCCAATTGATTAGGCTCAATTTTTCTTTAAATACAAGCCAACCTGTCAAAGCAGATATGACGATTACACCCATGTTTAGAATTGGATAAGCTTGAGAGCTTTCAAAAAAGCCACTTTCCAAAGCGCGAAAGAAAAAGAAGAGCGTTAGGTAATTAGGGATTCCAACAGCGATTCCCCAGCGTATATTTTTAAGCAGTTTATTCTTGTTCAGTTTTGCCTTGCCCCTTATGATTTGCATGGTTAACAATAAACATCCCGAAACAAAAGCGGAGTAAAATAAGACCGCGAAAAACAAAGGTGATTGATCATTGGAAACGTGATGCTGTTGCGCATAATTAAATAGTATGTCAGCGACACCTTGCCCTAAAAAGATTACTAGGATAATCCACAAATACTGTTTATCAAAACTGAGCTTTCCTTTTTCAATTGAACTCAGGAATACACCTCCCAGGGCAAGAATAATTCCAATAATTTTTAAAGCTGTCAAAGAATCGCCATACAATAAAATGCTTGCAATTACAGGGAGAATAACAGACATTTTGTTTGCTATTGTGGAAATCGCTAAACCTACTTTTTGCGCCCCTTCTGCAAGCAGGTTAAAAACAACAATAAAAAAAAGTCCAATCACTATGGCAAAGGGTAGAAAGTCAAATTCAGCTATTTCCGATACAGAAGGGCGATTTTCAAGCATGAAATAACCACAAGATCCGGCAACAATATAATTGATGATAATAGCTTGGAAATTATCAACGCGATATTTCTCAAATAACTTGAATAGGATTAAGATGACGTTGAAAAACAATATACTTAATACTAAGTCAAGCATGACGGTATATTTTTACGTGATCTACTCCGTATTTGTATGCTTGAATCAATTCGGCATCACCTCCCAAAACAGGAGCTTTTAGTCCATCTACAAGTTGATTGTTACCGATCAAAACTCTTACTTCGTCATAAATACCGGAGGCTGTAAAACGAGATAAAGTCTCAGCTCCACCTTCTATAATGACTGATTGAATATTCAGTTCATAAAGCTTATTCAAAATATCTTCTACTGAAAAACTCGCTGGACTGAAAAACTTTAATTTCCCGCTTGATTCGATTTCTTTTTCAGTGAAGATGTAAGTCTGAACCGAGCGATCGCCAACTTTGAACCCCGCGTAGTCCAGTCTCAACTTTTGATCAATGACAATGCGAGTAGGACTGTTGCCGTCGAAGTCACGACAATTCAGCGAAGGATTATCGTTTTTAACCGTATTTTTCCCAACTAAGATTCCAGCTTCCTCATGACGCCATTTGTGCACTACAGAACGCGTTTCAGGAGCCGTAATCCAGAATATTCCCTTTTCTCCTTTATCTCTGACCTTGTCCATATAACCATCCGCTGATTCGGCCCATTTTAAAATCACATAAGGTCTTTTTTTCGCATGAAAAGTAAAGAAACGTCGGTTTAGGCCCAAGCATTCTTCTTTTAGCACATTAACCGTAACATCAATTCCAGCCTTTTTCAATTTTTCAATTCCTTTTCCAGCCACTTCTGCATAAGGATCAACTGTTCCGATAACAACCTTTGGGATTTTTGAACGCACAATTAAATCAGCGCAAGGAGGTGTCTTGCCAAAATGCGCACAGGGTTCAAGATTAACATAAATCGTAGATGTTTCAAGCAATGATCTATCTTTTACCGATCCAATGGCGTTTACTTCGGCATGGGCCTCTCCGCAGCGTTCGTGGTATCCTTCTCCGATGATTCTATCATTGTGCACGACAACCGACCCTACTAATGGATTAGGAGCAGCATGACCTAATCCAAGCTTAGCTAATGCAATGCATCGCTTCATGTATTTCTGATCTTCGTTCACTTGCGCAAATGTAATTGATTTAAATGATACACTATGACACTAACAATAGCCATTCATACAGCTCTTGTTTTGGAGAAAAAGTTCTGACTGGTATGAAAACAATGTGGATGCGATTATGTTTCGCTTTTGGTTATTTATTTCTAGGATGATGTTTAATAATGGCATCGCGAAGTACATCATTGCTCAGATGCGTATAAATCTCGGTGGTTGAGATGGATTCGTGGCCAAGCATTTCTTGGATAGCCCGTAGATTCGCACCATGCTCAACCATGTGGGTGGCAAATGAGTGTCGAAAAGTATGTGGACTAATATTCTTCTGTAAATTTATCTTTTCCGCCAGCTGTTTGATGATAGTAAAAATCATCACGCGTGTAAGTTGCTTTCCTCTTCGATTGAGGAATAGAAAATCTTCATGTCCATGCGCAATATCTTGGTGTCGGCGAATATGCTCACGGTATATATTGACTTCTTTTTCTACTGACTTACTTACAGGTACTAGACGTTCTTTGTTGCCTTTACCGATTACCCGTATAAAGCCTTCTTCAAAATAAAGGTTGGTGATTTTTAAATTAATTAATTCACTTACCCGTAATCCACAACTATATAAAGTTTCGACAATTGCTCTATTTCTGTGCCCCTCATTTTTTGACAGATCAACGGCGTTGATTAAAGCATCGATTTCATCCTTGTCTAGTACTTCAGGCAATTTCTTGCCGATTTTTGGCAGGTCTAGTAATTCTGTAGGGTCGGTTTTTATCTCATCTTCCAAAATGAGATAGAAGAAAAAATTACGCAGTCCAGAAATGATTCTTGCTTGTGACCGAGCTGCAATTCCTAGGTCTGTAATCCATCGCACAAATTCTTGCAAATCCTCTAAACCTATATCCTCAGGCCGCTGCGAGCTGTTGTGTATTTCTAAATACTGTGTAAATTTATCGTAATCACGCAGATAAGCTTCTACGCTATTTGCAGATAAAGACTTCTCAATTTTCAGATAACTTTGATAATCTTTCCTATATTTGATCCATGACTGATGCAAAGCGTATTCTTATTCTAAACGGTCCAAATTTAAATTTACTTGAAAAACGTTCGCCAGATGTATATGGTTCGAAAAGTTTTGAAGAGTATTTTGTGGAACTGAAGGAGATTAATCCAGGACTTGAACTGTTCCATTTTCAGTCAAATGTAGAAGGTGAATTGATCAATAAGATTCAAGAAAATGGCTGGGATGGTATCTTATTAAATGCCGGAGGATATACCCATACTTCTGTTGCAATTCGCGATGCGATCGAAGCCGTTCAAACACCTGTAGTTGAAGTTCACATTTCTAATATTGCCGCAAGGGAACCATTTAGACATACGTCTTTGATTTCGCCAGTTGCAGCAGGGTGTGTTTTTGGGTTTGGCCTGCGCTCGTATGATTTGGGGCTGAATTATTTTAAAGGGTAGAGGTATAACGAACAATAGCCATTTCTACGATTCGTCGATCGATTTCACGTTTGTTTTCCAAGTAATATTCTATTTCGCTTGAAATGAACAGGCCTGCAATGGAACCAATTAGTGTGGCACGCAATTTATTGTTCTTGGAGATGTAATTCGATAGAAAATTTTGTTGTTGTTCGTTTTCTTGTTGTCGGATCTTTTCACGTTGGATATGTTTTTCAGCATTGATTAACGCAAGAATGTAATCGTGCTGAAATTTTAAAACAGGGCGCAAGGTGTTATGCATGAATTGTTCCAAATCACTTTTGTTGTCGACCATTTTCATCTTAATTGATGGCCTTGACGCTAATAAATATTCGTCTCGAGAATTCACTTATGCTGTTCGAAAGAGTCTTTTATCTGCAACAAAAGTTCCAAATGGAACGAGCGAGGCGAGAAGTGCCCAAAATACCTTGCTAAAAGTCCATTTGTATTGATAACCGACAAGTAGTATAAAGAAAATATAAAGGACGAATAAGAGTCCGTGAGCCATACCAGTAGAATAAATCATTTCGGGTTTATCCCAAATGTATTTGAGTGGCATTGCGATTCCGATTAAAACCAAATATGAGATTCCTTCTAGAAGCCCGATAACTCTTAATAAACCAAGATTTGTTTTAAACATTGATAACGTTCTATTCACATAAATATAAGATAATTCTCATTATTATGCATCATCACTTTTTGTTTTTGAACGTATTTTATCTAGGAAATCATTCATTGTTTTTACTTCATTTTCATCAATGTCTCCAAAAGCTAAATAGAAGTCATCCTCAGCTTTTCCTATCTTTTCTAGTATTGCAAGACCACTTTCATTGATGATGACATCTTTTTGTCTTCGGTCAGCTTTGTTCGCCTTTCTCTCTATTAAATCCTTTTTCAATAAACGATCAATAATACGGCTTACATCCGAGTTTTTCTCAATCATTCGTTCTTTGATCAGACCAATGCTTGCTGGTTTTTGATTTTGACCTCTCAAAATACGTAAGACATTGTATTGTGTTGCGGTAAGTCCGTGCTCTTTCATCAAATCCTGAAATCGAGCAGTGATGCGAACAAAAGTAAGGTGAAGATTCACCACAAGTTTATGATGTTCACTTTTAAATTTGGACTGTAATTCTTCTTCAATTTTCATGGTCAGTAGTTTAAATCGTCAGATCACTTCGATATTATTCCTGTCTAAAATGGAATTAAGGTTTTTGGCTTTCCTCCATTTCTTTTGCAGTCTGAAGTACTTTTTCTTTGAGGGATTTTTTATAGGCAATGACGCGTTCCAAAACTTCAGCGTTTGATCCTCCGATAATACTAGCGGCAAGAATCCCAGCATTTTTTGCACCGTTGAGTGCAACAGTTGCAACTGGAATACCACCGGGCATTTGTAAGATAGAGAGTATTGAATCCCAACCATCGATTGAATTACTAGACAAAATTGGAACACCAACCACCGGGAGCGGAGTAATGGACGCCATCATGCCAGGGAGGTGAGCAGCTCCTCCAGCACCAGCTATGATCACTTTAAGGCCACGTTCATGTGCCTTTTGACCATATTCGAACATGCGCTCAGGCGTTCTGTGTGCCGAAACAACTGTCATTTCGTAATCAATACCTAGTTCTTTTAAAATGTCAGCAGCTTCCTGCATGACAGGTAAATCGGATTTACTCCCCATTATGATTCCTACTTCAGCCATTGTCTTCTATTTTGTTCTTGTATTTGATTCTTTTTGAAATCAGCATACTTGGTTTTTCAATGCCATAATACATTAAAAAAGCACCAATCCAACTGATTATTAATGCAAATATAACCATCAAATAGGGATAATGCTGCGCCAGTGGGGTTTCAAATGTAAAATAGAGGAACCAACTCCCTGTCAAACCATGCGATAAATAATACGAATAGGAGATTTTTCCGGTTAGATTTAAGAACCTAAAACCAGAGGGTACAAACAGAATAAACAGGAAGGTGAGTGCAGCTACAACAAAGTCTTGCGGTACATAATGGACGAACAATGCAATCAAAGCAAGTGCAGCAATACCAATCGAAATACGGTTCCATCCCTCTTCGAAAATGTAAAAGCCAGCAATCCCTAATAAGAAGTACGGAGCATGCACAAGTACTGTGTTTGCGCTAGCAGTCTCAATTCCCAGAAAGAGCCATACGAGCGCCAGCGGAATTAGTGTCCATCTGTATTTGTTTAAGAAAGGAAAAAGTAATCCGATCATCAAGTAAAACTGAAACTCCACTTTTAGTGTTTCAAATATGGGGTTCATCCATGTATTGTCCGGGAAATAAACAACAATGCTGTCAAAAGCTGCAATAAAATCGACGGCAAAAAATGCATTGGCCAAGATTTGTTTGATTTTTAAATCATAAACACCTCCCCATAAATATGTGGTTAGACCAAAACCGATCAATACAATCAGTCCAATGGTTACAAAATAAGGGGGAAGGAGGCGCGATAATCGTTTACCGAGATAATGAAAATAGTGCTTTAGCTGATACCTTCCTTTGTAAAGTGAATATGGGATAATGAAACCAGAAACCATGTAAAACATCTCCACTCCTTGTGCGCCATACTTGAATACGTCTCGTTGATTTACATTATCAACTAAGAAATCAAATCCATTATAATAATTTGTGAAGTGAAAGATGGCGACACTCAGCGCAGCAAAAGCGCGCATTGATTCTATGTGGTTGAGGTGTTTTTTATTCACTGATTACCTTAAGAGTATCCTTAACTTGATAGGCTATTTCTTTTGCTTTATCAAGGTCTTTATTGACAATTGTCACATGTCCCATTTTTCTGAAAGGTTTTGTGACTAGCTTACCATAAAGGTGCGGATAAACACCTTCCCAACTAATAACGGTTTCTAAACCGGCATATTTTGCACGTCCTTGATGACCCTCCTCACCGAGCAGATTAACCATGACCGAAGCCATTGTTGCTTCTGTAGACCCCAATGGTAGATTCAATATTGAACGCATGTGTTGCTCATATTGCGAAGTGAAATTGGCTTCAATGGTTTGATGACCGCTATTGTGAGGTCGAGGTGCCACCTCATTCACTAATACATCTCCATTTTTTGTTAAAAAGAGCTCAACGGCCAATAAACCAACCATGTCCATTTTCTCGATGATTGTTTTTGCAATAGCCGTAGCTTTTTCTTCAACTTCAAGCGATACAGCTGCGGGAGCGAATAGAAATTCAACCAAGTTTGCAATCGGATTGAAAGATAACTCGACAACGGGATAAGCTGCGATTTGGCCTTTTGAATTTCGGGATACAATTACAGAAAGTTCTTTTTCAAAATCGACAAACTGCTCCAGAACACTCGGTCCAATTAATGCCTTACTGTAATCGCTTGTCGAAGTCATTGCCTGTACGCCTCGTCCATCATATCCTCCGGTTCTCACTTTCTGAACAAATGGTAGAAAATCGGTATTGGCAGTTAATTCCTTCTCGCTATCAATTAAGCGGTACGGTGCAGTCGGAATATTGTTCTTACGGTAAAATTCTTTTTGTAAACCTTTGTCTTGAATCATTCTGATCAAAGATGGTTGCGGATAAACGCGAACACCATCTTTTTCCAACTGTTCTAGGGCATCTACATTTACATGCTCTATTTCTATAGTAACGACATCTTTATCTTTTCCAAATCGATAAACAGTATCAAAATCTTGCAAGCTACCGTGTGTAAATTCATGAGAAATTGCTGCGCATGGACATTGATGATTGGGATCGAGAATATGAACATGTAAGTCATAATTGAGCGCCTCTTGAATAAACATTCGGCCCAATTGACCTCCGCCTAGTATACCAACTTTAAGTCCGGATTTATAGTCGCTTTTCATGGAAACAAAATTAATTTTTTCAGCGATATGATCAAATCGAAGAGCATTTGCTGAAAGAAACCGAATAAAAAAAGCTTTCCGTTTTGCGGAAAGCTTTTGAATATCATGTTAGGTTTATACCCCAGTGCAGGCTTATCTTTTAGCCATGCGTTCTGAAGAAACCGTTAATTTTTTTCTTCCTTTTTTTCTACGACGGTTGATTACTGCTCTACCGTTTTTTGTAGCCATTCTACTTCTGAAACCGTGTTTGTTTCTTCTCTTTCTTAATGACGGCTGAAATGTTCTTTTACTCATTTCTCAAAATATTATAAGGTCTCTAATTTTTTATTCAAATGTCCCAAAGGGGATGCAAAGATACAACAAATAAATAGAGTACAAAGTTTTCACGATTAATTTTCCAAATAATGTGTTTTTTATGACAATAAATGTATTCAAACCCCTTAATTTTGCCACTGTTTTGATATTGTCAACATGTTTGGAAACCGAAAGAAACGCGAAAAAGTAGAATTATCCAAGGAGTCTTTTAAAAAAGCGGGAGGCTTTTTAAGATTTTTGAAACCCTATAGTGGAATTTACACAATAGGATGGGTGTTTTTAGTTTTTTCAAGTTTGACGGCCATGTTGTTCCCTGCTTTAATGGGTCAATTAATAGGTGCAAATCCTGAGGAAAAACCAATTTTTGATCTTGGCACAATTGATTTGAACGATATCAATACCCTTTTAGCGGTTATGCTTGTGGTGTTTGGAGCTCAGGCATTTTTTTCTTTTTTCCGTGTTTTAATCTTTAGTACAGTTACAGAACGTGTTTTACGAGATTTGAAAAAGAAGTCTTTTCAGGCTTTGGTAAATATGCCACTGGACTATTTCAACAAGAATAAAGTAGGAGAGTTGACTTCTCGAGTAGCAACAGATATTAATTTGCTTCAGGAAACTTTGAATACCACAATTGCAGAATTTTTCCGCCAATTTGTGACCATTATTGTGGCTTTAGGAGCGATCATTTATTTTGGTTGGGAACTAGCTTTGTGGATGTTGGCTGTTGTACCCTTATTAGCAATTATCGCCATTATTTTTGGTAGGTACATACGTAATTTATCCAAAGCTGCGCAAAATGAATCGGCTTCATCTAATGCTATATTGGATGAAGTTTTGACTGGTATTGTTAATGTAAAAGCATTTACGAGTGAGTCTTACGAAACGGATCGATTTATTGATCGAATCAGAAACGTGATGAAACTGAATATCAAAAGTGGTTTGATGCGAGGATTATTTGTTTCCTTCATCATTTTTGGGATGTTTGGTGGAATTGCATTTGTGATTTGGAAAGCTAAATCAATGCAGATTGATGGGTACATTACCGGTAATGAATTCAATGCTTTTATTCTCTACACCATATTCTTAGGAGCTTCGTTTGGAGCTATTCCCGATCTCTATGCTAAAATTCAGAAGGCCATTGGAGCGACCGAGCATTTGATGGGAATTTTGGAAGAACCTTCAGAACCAAAAGAAGGTAAGGAATTGGAAAATTTCAATGGTGCTGTTCGATTTGATAATGTTGTATTTAGGTACCCTCAACGAGAAGAAATAACAGTGTTGGATGGTATCAGTTTCGAATGCAATGTGGGTGAGACAACCGCACTTGTAGGAAGTTCCGGGGCAGGGAAGTCAACCATTTCTTCTTTATTGATGCGCTTTTATGATGTTTCGGATGGCGCAATTTATTTTGACGAACAGAATGTCAATGAAGTAGCTGTTGAAAACTTGAGAGAACAAATCGCCATTGTTCCGCAAGAAGTGATCCTTTTTGGAGGAACGATTAAAGAGAACATTCTTTATGGTAAGCAAGACGCTTCTGAAGAAGAGGTTATGGAAGCGGCTAAGAAGGCAAATGCTTTGGATTTTATCCAAGAGTTTCCAGATCAGTTTGAGACATTGGTAGGGGACAGAGGAATTCAATTGTCGGGGGGACAGAAACAACGTATTGCGATCGCGCGAGCGGTATTAAAGAATCCAAAAATATTGATCCTTGATGAAGCTACTTCAGCTTTAGACTCTGAATCAGAGCGTCTAGTTCAAGATGCTTTAGATCAGTTAATGGTTGGAAGAACATCATTTGTCATAGCGCATCGCTTATCGACGATTAAAAATGCCGATAACATTCTCGTATTGGATAAAGGCAAGATTGTCGAGCAGGGCAAACACGAAGATTTAATAGCCAATCAAGAAGGAGCTTATTACAAGCTAAATAATATCCAGTTTACCTGAGATTAAGCCAGATAAGCACGGAGCATTTTACTGCGAGAGGTTGTCTTTAATTTTCGAATTCCTTTCTCTTTAATTTGGCGCACACGTTCACGTGTTAAATCAAATCGCTGACCAATTTCAGCCAGTGTCATAGGAGGGTTGTTGTCTAAGCCAAAATAAAGGCGTATTACATCTGCTTCTCTTTGCTTTAATGTGCTTAGAGAGCGCTCAATTTCTCCTCTTAATGATTCAATGATCAAATCCTTTTCAGGATTGTTGTGTTCTGAATTTTGAAGGACATCGTACATCGAAGAACTTCCTTCATCACCTTCTTTTAATGGGGCATCCATTGAAACGTGTCTGCCATTATTCTCCAATGAGTTTTTTATGTCTTTGTGCGAAAGTTCTAATGCATCGGCTAGTTCATCAATCGTAGGTGTTCTCCCCAATTGTTGCTCCAAATCAGAAAAAGCTTTATTTACTTTATTGATGATGCCGATTTTGTTGAGGGGTAAACGCACAATTCGAGCTTGCTCTGCCAAAGCTTGAAGGATAGACTGACGAATCCACCAAACGGCATAAGAAATAAATTTAAAACCTCTCGTCTCGTCGAAACGTTTAGCAGCTTTGATTAAACCTAAATTACCTTCATTAATAAGGTCAGGTAGTGAAAGCCCCTGATTTTGATATTGTTTCGATACTGAAACGACGAAACGTAAATTGGCTGTCGTTAGACGCTCCAAGGCAGCTTTATCACCTTCACGAATGCGCTGCGCCAATTCGGCTTCTTCTTCGGCAGTAATCAAATCAACCCTGCCAATTTCTTGAAGGTACTTGTCTAATGATGCCGTTTCTCGATTCGTTACTTGTTTGGTGATTTTTAGCTGTCTCATACGTGTCGTTTTGAAAATGTCTGTATAATATAAACGTCTTAATCGGCTGAATGGTTGGCTGCAACAACACTTGTAGCGTAAACGTTTAACAAAATAATATAAGAAAAATAAATGAATTCTGCTCCTTAAATTTTTAACAATAGTCAATGTTATCAATCAGAATTTGAAGTTTAAGGGACTTTGAAATCAAAGGATTGAATTTACGGATTGCAACTTGATTAGGACTTTCCCAAGGCTTTTATATGGTAATATCCAAATAGGAATACACGACTTGAAAGACAAATAATCTGTTCAACTAGACAGCTAGAATTAAACAAATCTTAACTTTGTTTCCACACAACGCTTGTCTTATGTCGAACATGCTTTCTAAAAAAACCAAGTACGCTTTTCATGCTCTAACTTATTTGGGTAAGCAGGAAAATAGAAAGCCTGTCTTGATAAGTGAGGTAGCTCATAAAACGAAAGTCCCTCGAAAATTTCTAGAGAGCATATTATTAGATCTTAAAAAAGCAGGCATACTGCAAAGTAAAATGGGTAAGGGTGGAGGATACTATCTATTGAAGGATGCCAAAGAAGTATTGCTCGCAGATGTTATCCGTATGTTTAACGGTCCTATTGCTTTGCTGCCTTGCGTTAGCTTAAATTACTACGAACCCTGCGAGGAATGTGTTGATGAACAAAAATGCGGATTAAACGCTATGATGATTGATGTGCGTGATGAGATGCTAAAAATCCTCGAAAAGAAGACCTTGGCAGATATAATAAATGCTGAAGTCTAAAAAAAATTTAACTATATAATCTATTAATTAGATAGAATAAGTATATTTGCCGCCAAAAAGAGACAAATGCTATTTGATTTTTTGGTGCACAAAAGAGGAGTTAGGCGGGGAGATTCAACAACCAAATCACTCATAAAAACGATTAGTTGGCGTGTTGTAGGTACTATCGATACAATGGTTATTGCATATGTATTAACGGGTGAATTAGCTGTTGCGGCATCAATCGGATCAGTTGAAGTTTTTACAAAAATGATCCTTTACTATTTCCATGAACGCTTTTGGAATAAATTCATCTAACCATGACAAAATCACAAGAAGAAATATTAGCCTTAAGAATTGAAGAACCTCACGAAATATTACAATTGATTTCAGATAAATCAGACCGTATTGTTTTTTCTAACTCTTTTGGTAAAGAAGACCAGGTTATTTCCCAAATGATAGCAGATAATCATATACCTATCGATGTGGCACATATTTACTTTGCAACAGATAAACGCAAGTATATAATAGCAGATACGCCCGGACATGTGGAGTATACGCGAAATATGATAACAGGAGCATCAAATGCTCAAGTTTTTATGATCCTCATTGATGCGCGAAACGGAATTGTGGAACAAATTAAACGTCATTTGTTTATAGCATCTTTGATGGAGATTAACGAGATCTTGTTTATCATCAACAAGATGGATTTGGTTGACCACTCAGAACAAGTTTATAATCAAATTCTAGAAGACCTGAAGCCGTTGTGCGAGAAGTTTAATCTCGAAGATCGGAACTGTTCATTCTTTCCAATCTCTGCAAAATTTGGAGATAATGTCGTAAATCGATCCGATAATATGTCATGGTATACAGGACAAACCGTCATTCAGCACTTGGAAGCAATTGAAGATGAGAATTTTGATGAATTACCATTCCGCTTTAATGTGCAATATGTCATCCGTCCGCATTCTGATGAATTTCATGATTTCAGAGGCTATGCTGGTAAAGTAATTAGTGGCAAAGTTAAATTACGCGATACCATTGCTGTTGCTGAATCAGCGCAAGCAAGTAGGATTAAAGCAATTCACCGTTACAAAGATCAATTATTAGAGGCTAAAGCAGGAGATGCTATTGTTCTGGAATTGGAAGATGATATCGATATTTCGAGAGGAGATCTATTACAATTGTTTGATCAACCCGCAACAGGTCAGAAAAAAATTGATTCAAGAATGTGTTGGTTGAATGTAAACCCACTCAATCCAGCGCAAAAGTATGTCTTGCGTCACGGCTCATTTTCAAAGCAAGTAAAAGTAGATGCGGTTCAGCATCAACTCGATTTTGAGACATTGGAATTCGCTCGTAATGATTCTCCTTTGAAAGTGAATGGGATCGCAGAGGTAATTTTAATGACAGCCGCCCCCGTTGTATTGGATAACTATAAAACTAATCCAAAGAATGGTTCTTTTATATTGTTAGATCCGCTATCAAACGCAACAGTTGCCGTTGGCTTTGTGTCTTAAACTGCTTGTTATGTTATGTTTTTGGCTGTTAATCTTTTGTTAACAAGGTTTTCTCGCAAGGATCAATCAATATCCTTATCTTTGGTGTGAATAATTATGCAGGCATAATCATTTTGTATGTGATATGCTCGTACTTAGCAACTTAAACTTAACACGAATGTTTAAAAAATTACTATGGTCTTTTGTGTTGATGGGAATCAGTCCGCTGACTTTTGCTCAATCAACAATTGAAATTAACCCTGATAAGGATAACTCGATCTATTCTGAGAGTTCAAACTCAAACGGACTGGGTAAATTGTATTCAGGACAAACTTGTACTGACAATTCAAGAAGAGCTTTATTACACTTCGATATTGCTGGTCTAATACCCGGAGGTGTTACCGTTACAGATGTAACCTTGACTTTAAATGTCGATAATTCTGGAGGTGGTGCTTCTGCTGAGGATTATTCTTTACACGCTGTGACACAAGACTGGGGAGAGGGTGCTTCTAGTGGAACAGGGACTGGGGCTGCGGCAATTGCTCCGGATGCAACCTGGCTTGATGCAATGTTTGGAACAGACCCTTGGGTAACTGCCGGAGGTGACTTTAATCCGGTTGCTTCTGCAACTACTGTTTTGACAGCAGTTGAAGGCGACTATGACTGGACAAGTGCAACTCTGGTTTCTGATGTTCAAAATTGGTTAGATGATCCGAGTTCAAACTTTGGATGGATCTTAATTGGGGATGAAGGTTCAACATGTACTGCTCGTCGATTTGGATCTAAAGATGATGGTGTTGCGCCAATCTTATCGATTACTTTCACCTGTGGTGCGCCAACGGCAGTTTGTCAAAATATAAATTTATATTTGGGTGCTGACGGAACAGCCACTTTAGATCCGGAAGATCTAGATGGCGGTTCATTATTAGGTTGTGACGGTGCAACAACTTTCGAATCAAGCATCATCGATTTTAACTGTGATGATATTTTCACAGGGGATGTTGGTCCAAGCATGGTGATCTCAGCTGTTTACGATGGTTCGCTAACAGGTGGATTACCAAAAGGAGTCGAGGTATACGTAATCAATGATATTGAAGACCTTAGTATTTACGGTTTAGGATCTGCTAACAACGGAGGAGGAACCGATGGTGAAGAATTTACATTTCCAGCGGTATCAGCTACTGCCGGCCAGCATATCTACGTGGCTTCTGAAGAAGTAGAATTCGAAAACTGGTTTGGATTTGCTCCTGATTACACAGATGGCGCCATGAATATTAATGGGGATGATGCAATTGAATTATTTATGGATGGAGCCGTTATCGATGTTTTTGGAGATATTGATCTAGACGGAACAGGAACACCATGGGATTATATGGATGGATGGGCGCATCGCGTCTCAGAAACTGGCCCTGATGGTGCAACTTTCGATATTGGAAACTGGACATTCAGTGGAATTAATGCTTTGGATGGCGAGTCTGATAATGCAACAGCAGCGGATCCAATCCCAGCCGGGACTTATTATAAAATACCTGTAGGTGCCATAGAAGTTACATTAACTGTTACAAATTCAGAAGCATTGTCATCAACTTGCACGGCAGGAGTTACAGTTCTTGATTCCTTAGCGCCTGTTTTGGCTTGTATTGGTTCAGGAACTTTCATTTTGGATGAGACAGGATCTCTTACGCTCGAGGTTGCTGATATTGATGATGGCACAACTGACGGATGTGGAATTGATGTTTTATCCTTATCAACAACTGAATTCTCATGTGCAGATGTCGGTGAGCAAGAGGTGACGCTTTATGCTACAGACATTTATGGAAATATTGATTCGTGTACAACGACGATTACAATTGATGGAAGTGAGACCATAACAATTGACGGAATCGCAACAAATCCTTCATGTTTTGGGGAAGAAGATGGTACAATAGATATCACCGTATCTGGCGGAACACCAGATTATTCATTTGATTGGGATAATGATGGAACCGGAGATTTTGATGATACAGAAGATCTTGCTGATTTAGCTGGAGGTGCATACGAAGTAACTGTAGAAGATGCAAACGGTTGCCAATCAACTGCTTTATTTGAATTAACAGAACCAGACGAGATTGAAATTGTAACAACAGTAACCAATGAATCTTGTCCAGGAGCAATGGACGGTTCGATTGTAATTGACGAGGTCATCGGTGGGACAGCTCCTTATGATATTCCGGCTGACTTGACTGAACTTATGTCCGGAACTTATCCAATTACTGTGACGGATGACAATGGTTGTGAAGTTACTACTGACGTAGAGGTTGGACTAGATGTTACGATTGACTTAACTGTCACTGCTGATGGTTTTACCCTAGCAGCAGCGGAAACTGGAGCATCTTATCAATGGGTAAATTGTCCAGATTACACACCGATTGATGGCGCTACTGATCAGTCATATACAGCTACAGAAGCGGGAACTTATGCGGTGATAATTTCTATTGACGGCGGTTGTTCAGATACGACGGAATGTGTTATCATTGGAGTTGATAATATTTTTGAGAATAACCAACTTGTATGGAGCGTTTACCCGAATCCGTCTAACGGAGAGGTGAACATCAGAACAAATCATGTGGCTGAAAATGCTGTTTTTGCTGTGATTGACCTAAGAGGTCAAACGGTTTACAATGATTTTATTGGTAGCTCAATCAAAACGATTGATTTATCGCATCTCGAAACCGGGGTTTATTTTATAAAATTGACTGCTGGCGATTCTGTCGTAACGAAAAAGATTACGATAAGACACTAGAGTTTGCGAATATTGAATTTGGCCTCTCATTGTAATGATGAGGGGCTTTTTTTATGCTTTCAATTTACAAATGACTTTCAATAAGATTGTGTATCTTAAGGGTTCAAACCAAGCCAATGAAAATCAACATACTTACCCTTATCCTATTAATCGCTCACCAATTTTGTCAAGCTCAAAAAGAACCGGTAGGTGTTATTATTGACTTTTACCCTTCTGTAAGCACAGCCGAAAAACAGGCTTTGATAGAACAAGAGGAATTTCTAAAGCCGTTGCGGAGTGGTAATGAATTAACTGGTTTTGAGGTTACATTAGTAGAAGGATTAGACGGTTTGGAAACATCAGATTATCACTTGATTTGTGAACACCTTAAATCAAGTGAAACAGTTCAATTTGTTTCTGCACTTTATAAAACAGATCATGGCAGTTATGGAGGCGATTTAAAGGAAATGTTTCTTAAACCCAACGCTCAGGATTGGTTAGAAGTAATCCCTGCAGGTGTTTTTGATAAAATATTACCGCATCATTCACTTGAAAACGTTTATGTGGCATCTACCAATAAAGCTTCAGATATAAGGAGTTTACAAGCCGAATTAAACGCAACAAACAAATTCGATTTTGTTTCGGTAAATACCCTGTTTACATTGGAGGTTAATATTGATGACCCATATTTTGAATATCAATGGGCGTCAGAAAACGAAGGGACGCCGATTCAATTCAGTGAGACACCAGGGGCTGATATGCAAATATCGGATGCATGGGATCTGACAACAGGAGACGCATCGATTAAGATTGCAGTTTTGGATTCAGGTACAGATACTAATCATGTCGACCTAAAACCAAACTTATTGCCAGGGTTTGATGCGACTGGAGGAGATAGTGAAGGTTATCCAAATGAGGATTTTTCAAGCGATAGTCACGGTACTGCTTGTGCAGGAATCATTGCGGCTGTAGGAAACAACTCAGAAGGAACGGTAGGGATAGCTTATGACTGTAAAGTCATTCCGGTAAAAATCTTTTATTATGTCGAATTCGGAGGAGATGTTGTTCCATTCACATCATCAGAAGCAGGGACAGACGGAATAATTTGGGCAGTAAACGAGGGAGAGGCCGATATTCTAAGTAACTCATGGTGTGTGCGTGATTCTGAACTTGATATTTTAGGGATTGATACCGCGATGAGCAACCTCGTCATCATAGAAAATATTGAAAACGGTAGAGGAGGTTTAGGAACAGCGATGTTATTTTCTTCTGGAAATGAATACGATCCTTGGTCGATATGGCCAGCCTCGCATGCAATGACGATTTCCGCAGGAGCTACCTCAATGTGTGATGAATTAAAGTCTCCAACAGATTACTCACCAGAAGGTTGGTGGGGCAGTAATTACGGTGAGGGGCTGGATGTAACAGCTCCGGGTGTAAAAGTATTAACCACTGATATGTCCGGTACTTTAGGATATAATAATTTTCCAACAGACAATAATTACAGCATGTTTAATGGTACTTCCGCTGCTTGTCCTAATGCGGCAGGAGTAATGGCATTAATTTTATCAAGATCACCAGCTTCTACAAGGCACGATTTAACCACACCATTAATAATGGCTTATACATCGTACTGATGCTTGCTCTTAAGATAACCAGCTGCATAAATGGATTCTGCGATGTCTTTCTCTTGCGGAAAAGTCGTTTCACGTTTGTCGCTGCAACTCAACAAGAAGAGAAAAGGAATGAGAAAGGTTAATCGCATACTTCAATATATAGGGCTCAAAATTAATTTAAACGCTTGTTTGAAGATGTGACTAAAGTCAGGAAAATGTATGATAAAAAAAACGTCCTCAATTATGATTTGAGGACGTTTCCAATGACCTATGAAGTCATTGGACCAACCAACCTATGAAACGATTACTTATCTTATTTTAGTAAAACACTTATTTCTTTAATTTGTTCACCTCTCGCGACCTTAATTTTTATTTTATCACCTGGTTTGCGAGTAGCGAGTTCTGCTTGCAATTTATTTACCGAATCAATCTCTTTTTGATCAATAGCCAATATAACGTCTTTTGCCCGCATACCGGCATCTGCAGCATTGCCTCCATTGATGATTCCTGTAATAACGACACCATCCTCAATTGCAAGAGCATTCAGGCGAGCAACGTCACTATTATTGTCCATAATATTGACACCTAACTGCACGCGTTTAACTTCACCGTATTTAATTAAATCGTAAGTCACTTTTTTAACGATATTGGAAGGAATCGCAAACGAATAACCCGTGTAGAATCCATTACCCGAAGCAATCGCTGTATTTATGCCAACGAGATCTCCATTTTGATTGACCAATGCTCCTCCGCTGTTACCCGAATTCACGGCTGCATCGGTTTGAATAAATGATTCAACGGGGAATACATTTTCTTCGGGATTATAATTACCGGACAACAAATCTATATTCCGATTTTTAGCACTGACAATTCCAGCTGTTATGGTTGTTTGTAGGTTTAAAGGATTCCCGATGGCCAAGACCCATTCTCCTAATCTTACATGATCAGAGTCAGAGAACTCTAAGTAGGGTAGGTTTTTACGGTCTATTTTTACTACAGCTAAATCAGTTGAAGGATCTGTGCCGATAAGCTCTGCCTCATAATTATTTCCATCTAAATGAATAGTGATTTTCTTTGCGTCCTGTACAACATGGTTGTTGGTTACGATGTAACCTTCCGGTGAAATAACCACTCCAGATCCGCTGGCCATACCTCGGTGCTTTCTTATTTTGTAAGCATCCTCTCCGTAGAACAGTTGAAGAAAAGGATCATAGGTAATCTCCTCCCGAACAAATTCAGTTGTGATGTGCACAACAGATTGTACCCCTTTTTCTGAAGCAGGGGTTAAGTTTGCGTAACCTTGTTGGTCATTATTTAAACCTCCACTAGAGGTCTGATAAAATTGTGTTTTAGGTAGATCAATGGTTTTTTCGTCCTTAACAATTATTGTTTTCTCTTGATTTTGAAATGAGGATAACGTTATGGCTCCAATTGCTCCGCCCAACAAGGCAGCACCTAGAAATTTTAAAAATGAATGTTGCATCTTCTCGAAATTTTTGTTTGTCTTTGTTTCTCTTAATAGAACGTATAAGGACTCAAAAATTTCAAAAATTCATTTTAAAAAATGTTAAAAGCGATGAAATAGATAGCTATTACTCCTGCTCACTCAATGCACGTTCTCTTTCAATTCGAATAATGCAATTGCGCAGAATATTGGCATAATCCCTAGCAGGACGGATGCGATAATCACCCCATGCCTTTTGAGCAAGTTCAAGAGCTTTGTACACATCACCATTAATTTCGTTATAAATAGCCATGTTATAATGTGCTCTTCCGGCAATTTTACGTTTTGGGCTGTTCATGTCTCTTTCCCAAAGTTCTGCAGCACCATCCCAGTCACCAGCCTCTGCGCGTCTATTGGCAATTCTGAGTGTGCTGTTTCCTTTGTTAAAGTAGTTTCTCCAAACACGAAAGAATTGCGGCTCAATTCGACCATCATATAAACGCCCCACTTGCGTACTAATCTGTTTTACGGCCTGACCACGGTTCATCAAAGTTGCAGCAGCCTTGACAGGGTTAACTCCACTTCCTTGAGAAACTAAACGGTCGTTTAACCAGATCTCATCTAATATCCATTTGTTTTTCGGATCATAAATGCGCCACCCCGTTTTAATGAGTGTGGTCATCGTTGCATTATGAACAGGGACCTGAACAGAGTCTATTGGTGTATTTTTGGTGGTCATAACTTGTGAGTATGAGATTTTTGTGTCGGTATCATATACTTCGAGTACAATTAAAAAGTGTAAATCATTTTCAAGACAAATCTGCTCTACTTCGTACCAATCCAATTGAGCAGGAAAAACATCAATTCCTCCATTCTGAACATGCATACTGTCCAGCATGGTTAAAAATTCGAATCGACCATTTGTAGTCAATTGATCAAATGCGCCTTGAACAGCAGCTTTTGAACCTTTGTGATCCAATTCCCCCTCCAATGTTAAAGCATTGTCAATCGTTTCGAGAATTTCTGATCCGCCTGTGGCATAGGTTCGATTGATTACACCTCCTCGGGTATGATTCTTATCGAGATGAACAATTGGTGGTTCTGAAACGGTAAGATAAACGCGTTGCTTACAACTTGCTGCTAGCAATAAAACAGCACCGAAAATCAAAAAGTATAAATTTTTCATAGGAGTTGATTTGATTTACAAAGTACAAAATTGATGCCTAAATCTTTTAGAATATTGATTTTTAGTTATACTGTTCGATATCATACAGAAAATATCAAAACCGTTAAATTGAGAAAATAAAAAAGGGTTGGTGTTCATGATGAATACCAACCCTTTTAGTTTATGATTAAAATACAGCTTACTCAGCTGGCTTTTTCTCAGGCTTCGGAAGAAGTACCTTTCTAGAAAGTTTGAATTTCTTCGTTTTTGGATCCTGTCCAATTACTTTGAATTTCAATACATCACCTTCTTTACAAACTTCTTCTACTTTCTCTACGCGGCGATGCTCTAATTCAGAAATATGAATCAAACCATCGGTACCCGGTAAGATTTCAACGAAACATCCATAAGCTTGAATCGATTTTACTTTACCTTCATATTCTTGTCCAACTTCAACAGTAGGAGGGAAGGCAATCAAACGAATCTTCTTAACAGCAGCTTCCATATCTTCTGCATTAGAAGCTAATACTTGAACCACACCTTCTCCTTTTTCGTTCTCTTCGATAGTGATTGTTGTATTTGTTTCTTTTTGCATTTCCTGAATGATTTTACCACCAGGACCAATGATTGCTCCAATTGAATCATTTGGTACAGTGAATCCTTCGATACGCGGTGCAGTAGGTTTCAATTCAGTTCTTGGTGCATCGATCGTTTTCAAGATTTCATTCAAGATATGCAAACGACCAGCTCTTGCTTGCTCAAGCGCCTCTGTTAATACCTCAAAAGAAAGTCCATCTACTTTGATGTCCATTTGACAAGCTGTGATTCCGTCTGCAGTACCTGTAACTTTAAAGTCCATGTCTCCCAAGTGATCTTCATCTCCAAGGATGTCTGAAAGAATACAATACTTACCTTCAGCATCAGTCACCAATCCCATTGCAATACCTGAAACAGGCTTCTTGAGCTGAATACCGCCGTCCATTAGTGCTAGTGTACCAGCACAAACAGTAGCCATAGACGAAGAACCATTTGATTCAAGAATATCCGAAACCAATCGAATGGTATACGGATTATCTTCACCCTGTGGTAACATATTTTTTAATGCTCTCAAGGCTAAGTTACCATGTCCAATTTCACGACGAGATACGCCACGAATTGGTCGTGCTTCTCCAGTTGAGAATGGAGGGAAGTTATAGTGTAATAAGAATTTTTCGTAACGCTTTTCACTCATGTTATCAATCATCTGTTCATCAAGTTTTCCACCTAATGTCAATGTCGTTAACGATTGCGTTTCACCACGAGTAAATACAGCAGAACCATGAGCAGAAGGGATATAATCCACTTCAGACCATATTGGTCGGATTTCATCAAACTGTCGTCCGTCTAATCGGATACGATCATCCAACATTACACGTCGAACTGCTTCTTTTTTCGCTTTATTAAAATAAACCTGGATAAATGGAGATTCAGCTTCTAGCGTTTCCTCATCAAGGCCGTCTACATATTCCTGATAGATCTCACGGAAAAGTTCAGCTCTTTTATTTTTATCTGCTAAACCTTGTCTAGCAACTCCTTTACATTTTTCAAAAACAGCATTCCAGATTTTTTCTTTGATAGCTTCATCGTGTGTTTCGTGCTCATATTCACGTTTTGGTTGTGAACTAGGTACTTCACGAGCTAATTCCACTTGGAATGCACATTGTTTCTTTATTGCTTCGTGTGCTACTTTGATGATTTCTACCATTTCAGCTTCTGAAATCTCATGCATTTCACCTTCCAACATTACGATGTTCTCTGCAGTACCTGCGATCATTACATCTACATCAGATTGCTCAAATTCCTCGAAAGTTGGATTGACTACCCAATTTCCATCAACACGTCCTACACGAACCTCAGACATTGGCCCGTTAAAAGGAATGTCTGAAACTGCGATTGCAGCAGATGCAGCGAAACCTGCTAAAGAATCTGGCATATTAACACCGTCAAAAGAGATTAATTGCATCATCAATTGTGTATCCGCATGATAATCATCAGGGAACAATGGACGAAGTGCACGGTCTACTAATCGCATAACGAGAATCTCATCATCCGACGGTCGTCCTTCACGTTTTAGGTATCCACCAGGGATCTTACCACCAGCGGCGAATTTCTCACGATAATCTACTGTTAATGGTAGAAAATCGACACCATCTTTTGCATCATGATTTGATACAACAGTAGAGAGAATCATTGTCCCTCCACATCTTACAACAACTGATCCATCAGCTTGCTTTGCAAGTTTACCAGTTTCAATAGAGATTTCTCTACCGTTACCAACATCAATTGTTTTGTTTATTACATTCATATGTGTTTGTATTGTGAAGTGGGGGCCTCTATATAATCCCACTCTTTGTGGGATCCCACTTCGGTTGTTTATTTAATTTTCATTCTTCATTATTTCAAAGGGTTGTTAACAAAAAGGGCAATTGAAACATTCGTTTCAATTGCCCCCCTCTAAAATATTTATATCGAACTAATTATCGACGTAACTTCAATTCTTTGACGATAGCTCTGTATCGCTCAATGTCCTTGTTCTTCAAATAATCCAATAAACTTCTACGTTTACCAACTAATAATTGAAGTGATCTCTGCGTACCGAAATCTTTTCGGTTCTTTTTCAAATGCTCAGTCAAGTGTGCAATTCTGTATGTGAATAATGCGATTTGACCTTCTGCGCTACCGGTATCGTTCTCTCCCGATCCGTGCTTCTTAAAAAATTCTTTTTTCTTTTCTGCTGATAAATACATGCCAATATTATTTCAATGATTCTTATGTAATTTACTCTTATTTGACGGCAAAGATAGTACTAATTTCCAATAGCAACTACTTTACTAGGATTAATTTATGATTAATTATTTTTCGGCTGTTGTTTCAACTTTCAACATGCTGAAGATTTGAGCCAATTTTTTCTTCAACTCTTTACGATCGACAATCATGTCGAGGAAACCATGCTCTAACAAGAACTCTGAACGCTGGAACCCGTCAGGCAAGTCACGACCAGTTGTTTCTTTAACAATTCTTGGCCCCGCAAATCCGATTAATGCGTTAGGCTCAGCAATGTTGACATCACCTAACATCGCAAAAGAAGCAGTTACCCCCCCTGTTGTTGGATCCGTTAACAATGATACAAATGGTAGCTGAGCAGCAGACAGTTGATTCAATTTTGCTGAAGTTTTGGCCATCTGCATCAAAGAAAGTCCTGCTTCCATCATACGCGCACCTCCCGATTTTGAAATGATTAAAAGAGGCGCATTTAAATCCATTGCTTTGTCAACAGCTCTTGAAATCTTTTCACCAACCACAGAACCCATCGAACCACCAATGAAACCAAAATCCATCGCTGCAATGACAGTTACCTCTCCATCAATCTTTCCATAGGCCACTCGAATGGCGTCTTTGAGACCCGTTTTTTCCTGCATTTTTTCAATGCGGTCCACGTATTTTTTTGTGTCTTCAAACTCTAGCGGATCAGCAGAAGTGATACCTCTCGCAAATTCTGTTCCTTTACCTTTGTCAAAAAACATCTCGAAATAGTCGCCTGCTGAGATGCGTTCATGATGATTACAGTTTTTACAGATTGAAAGATTCGTTTTATGTTCTTCTGACGTAATTACAGCCTTACATTTAGGGCATTTATACCACAACCCTTCAGGCGTTTCCTTTTTCTCTGCAGTAGATGTTGAAATCCCTTCTTTCTTTCGCGTAAACCAACCCATAGTAAGTTTTATAAAATTAGTTCAAAAAAATTGTTGTCTTAAAGTTAGGCAATTGTAATTGATTCATCAAGATAAACATCTTGAATTGCATTCAACAATTCAATACCAACTCCCATTTCTTTTTGGAATGCCTTACGCCCTGAGATCAATCCATGACCACCGGCACGTTTGTTAATTACTGCAGTTTTAACAGCTGATGCTAAATCTGAAGCACCGCTTCCTGTCGAAGCACCACCTGAGTTGATCAAACCGTTTCTACCCATGTAACAATTTGCTACCATATAACGGGTTAAGTCGATCGGATTATCAGAAGTTAACTCTGAATAAACCTTATCGTGCGTTTTACCAAAATTGATGGTAGTATAACCAAAATTAGTTTCAGGTAATTTTTGTTTAATTATATCTGCTTGAATTGTTACTCCAAGGTGAGTAGCTTGCGATGCGATATCAGTTGCTGTGTGGAAGTCTTTTCCATCTTTTTTAAAGTCGCTATTACGAAGGTAACACCACAAGATAGTTGCCATGCCTAGTTCATGTGCACGCTCAAAGGCCTGCGCAATTTCCACGATTTGACGTTCTGAACCTTCAGATCCGAAATAAATCGTTGCACCAACTGCAGTTGCACCCATATTCCACGCTTCCTCTACAGATCCAAATTCTATTTGGTTAAACGTATTCGGATAAGACAAGAATTCGTTGTGATTCAATTTAACGATGAATGGAATTTTGTGAGCATATTTTCTTGAGCAAGAAGCTAAGACACCAAAAGTTGAAGCTACACCGCTACAACCACCTTCAATAGCCAATTTAACAATGTTCTCAGGATCAAAATAAATTGGATTTGGGGCAAAAGATGCACCAGCCGAATGTTCGATACCTTGATCAACAGGTAAAATTGACAAATAACCAGTTCCTCCTAGGCGACCATGATTATATAAAGCTTGAAGATTTTTCAATACCTGTGGGTTGCGGTTTGATAGACCGAAACTACGGTCAACAAAATCACTACCAGGTAGTGTCAACATGTCTTTAGAGATGGTTTCACATTTATGATTTAGGAGAGCTTCACCTTCGCTTCCAAGTAGTTCGATCGCTTTGTTCGCAGCCATTACTTTCATTTAACGTTAATTTGAAGGCGCAAAATTAAAAAAACTTTCCATTCCTATAGCATAATCAAACTTGGGTTTTTCGGAAAAGCGTTGGCCATTCTCGATAATGGCTTAGATTTTAAGCGAAAGATAGGAATTGTATAGAATCACTAATTATTTAAGAGATGAGTGAATTTTGAAGACTGGAAATACGTTCTTTAATAATTTCCATGGCGCGATCCAATTGCTCTTTTCGGTTCATTTGGCTATTATCAATAACAATAGCTTCTTCAGCTTGCTTCAGCGGACTGATTTCACGATTCATATCGAGGTAGTCTCTTCGTTGTAGGTCTTTTGCTACTTGCTCAAGGCTTACATTTTCTCCTTTTGCTAAAAGTTCCTGATGTCTTCGTTCGGCGCGCACTCTATTGGAGGCGGTCATAAATAGTTTTATCTCAGCATTCGGAAAAACAACTGTGCCGATATCGCGGCCATCCATCACCACACCTCCTTTTTCGCCCATCTCTTGCTGAAGACTCACCAGTTTTTTACGCACTTTTCCCACGGCACTGATACCACTTACGTTTTTAGAAATAAGTGAGGTTCGAATTTGCTTTTCGACATTATTCTCATTTAAGAAAGTGTCTGCATTTTTTTCCGATGAGGATGTCCTGAACTCGATATTAATATCGTCTAATGCATCAATAACTTGCTTTTTGATAAAAGCACCATCCTTTAATATTCCCTTGTTCATCATATACAAGGTAACTGCTCGATACATCGCACCACTATCTACATAAACATAATTCAATTCACGAGCAATTTCTTTTGCTAGCGTACTTTTTCCGCAAGAAGAATATCCGTCTATGGCGATGGTCAAAGGCTTCACGTTAGCAAATGTACTGAAATGTCTTGGTATTTACCATATTTTTTGTTGGATTGATTAGAGGTATTCACTTTCAAAGATAAAAGTGAATTTTGTTCCCTTTTCAGTGTTTCTTTCTACATTTCCTCCCAACTGTTCTGCAAGTGTTTCAATCAATTCCATTCCAAATGAATCTTCTCTTTCAGGTGGTTTCCATTGGCCGTTATCTGCATAAATGAATTCAATTCTTTTATCTGAAGATTGATAAGCTTCTACCGTTATTAGACCTCGGGTTTGTTCGTTGAAAGCGTGTTTAAGTGAGTTAGACATTAATTCATTGAAAATTAAGGCCATTGGTACAATATTATTGGAAGAGGCGTGGGCCAAAGAGATGTCAAATTGAATGTCAACTGGAATTTCAAGTGCGTAAGAATGGAGTATATTTTTGGAGAGTGATTGTAAATACGGTTCAAGATTAATACGATCTAAATCTTTAGATTGATACATCTGGTTATGAATCAAAGCCATTGCACTAACGCGATCAATTGCTTCTTTAAAATGAGAATGCGAGGATTGATTTTCAATTTCACGTGATTGCAGGCGCAGGAGACTTCTGATGACTTGTAGGTTATTCTTAACTCGGTGATGGATTTCCTTTAACATGGAAGTTTTTTCCCTGTTTTCTCTCGAACGAGTATGTTTTTATCCTTCAGTTCTTTCATGATGTTTTCATATTCCAAAACAGCAATGTCATTGCGTTTTAAGAATAAATGAACCAAGTACATTATCACTAAACAACAGATAAAGAGGTTCATCAGTAGTGCATATCGTTCAATTTCTGAAAGGCTTTTCATGGCATGAATGTTCGCCTCCAAATTGAATAGTATGAAATAGAACAAACCAAGTGCCTAAAAAGCAAAAACGATTGTTCCAACGCGTTTACCCAAAACAAAATAAGTAAACAAGGCAACGATAATGAGCCATAATGGGTCAGCAAAATGAAATCCATTGGGTTCGAAGTTCATGTAACCAACAACAAGAATTGGTCCTACGATAGCGAATGCATAACCAGTGACCTTATAATTGCTCGTTATGTAAGTTCCAACTGCTGAAGCCAAACAGAGCGCAAGTCCCAAACCTGTAAAGAATGTTGCTGGCTGATCCCGAATGAGAAACACGGTGAATAGAATGGCAAGAAAAACGGAAAGTACAATTGCCAAATTCATCGATAATGCGAATCGCATTTCATCGTGGATTCTCTTTGGCAAAATGGTTTCCTTTTCAGTCATTCCTAATAACGAGCTATTGATTTGTGAAATCGAGGTTGGTTAGTTGGATTAAATCTACGAAAAATGTTTAATTTCACGACTCAAATCAGCAGAGTTTTTGGGTGTTTGCAACACCATTAAAGAAAGATAATAAATGTTTTTTAAAGATAAAGTCAGTTGGGTAGTCGGAGCTTCTTCGGGTATAGGAGAAGAAATAGTTAGGCAAATAAACGATCAAGGCGGAAAAGTAGTTTTATCGGCAAGAAACCAATCGAAGCTTGAAGCGCTTCAGAAATCATTGAAACATCCAGAATTAAGCTTCGTATTGCCATTTGATTTAGAGAAATCAGAAGAATTCGACGTACTAACTTCCAAAGTCCTAGAGAAGTGGGGAAGGATTGATTTTCTCTATAACAACGGAGGATTAAGTCAGCGAGGTGAGGCGAGTGCAACTCCAATTGATATTGATCGACGAATCATGGAGATAAACTATTTCGGAAACATCGCGCTCACTAAGGCTGTTTTACCTGTTATGCAAAAACAGCAATCGGGTCATATCGTTGTTATATCGAGCATTGCTGGGAAATTTGGTTTTTTCTTGCGTTCAGCATACGCTGCTTCAAAACATGCTTTACAAGGATTCTATGAGAGTCTTTTATTGGAAGAGGAAAAGAACAACATTCATGTAACCATTGCCTATCCGGGTAAAATAAACACGGAAATTTCGAAGTCAGCATTAAATGCCTCGGGCGATGCACACGGAGAAATGGATCATAATCAAGAAACGGGTATGCCTACCAATGTTTGCGTTGAAAAATTACTAAAAGCTGTAACAAAACGTAAAAAGTCGGTACTTATTGGAAATAAGGAAATATGGGCTGTCTATATCAAGCGCTATATGCCATCTTTATTTTGGCGTATCATTAAAAAACAGCCAGCCACTTAGTTAAAATTTTTTGAAAGCATGAATCCAATCGATTTTTATCAAACACAAATACAGAAATGTGATTTAGAATTAAGCCGTCTGAAAAGAGTTCTCTTTGTTATGGGGATGATTCGGTTAGGACTATTTCTGGCAACTGGATTTGCTGTTTATATTTTAATGGCTCACTTTACTTTTGCTATTGTTATCGGTGTTGTTGGATTAGCTCTTTTCCTATTTGCCGTTTCAAAAAATGAAGATTTTAAACACCAAAGAAATCGTTTTCGTTTGCTCAGGGCCATTAATGAGCGAGAGATAAAACTTTCTGAATACAATTGGACAGGAGAAGCTACAGGAGAAGAATGGATAACAGAAAATCATCATTATAATCAGGATATTGATCTATTTGGTGAAGGCTCTTTATTTCAAAGAATTAATCGAACATCTACACGCTCGGGAACGGCAAATCTCGCTGAGACCTTAAACAACAATTCCAAAGAGAAGATTAGCAAGAAGCAAGATGCCGTCAAATTTATGGCCGGAATTCCGGAATGGCGTCAGACGTTCCAAACAACTGCTGGATTGATTGATAGTGAAGTAGACAATAAGGAGATAGCTCGTTTGTTAAACTCTTACGAACCAAAGATTCCTAAAGTTTTTGGCAAACTGTGGATTGTTTTTTCAGCTATTTCTATCGCTGCGATAGCATTATATGCATTAGAATTTATCTCATCGGGAATATTGCTGATTTGGTATTTGATCAACCTTGCTATTACCGGAATATATTTGGGAAAAGTAACGACACTTTCGAATCAGGTAGGAAAATTGAGCACACTGATTGGTCAGTACAGCGGTTTATTGGAGTTAATTGAAGAGTTGCCAGAAAATGCGCCAGATGCGTTCTTGGAGGAGAAAAATCGATTGATGACTGAAAGTGAGCAGGCATCTGAAATAATTGCGGGATTGGCGAAGCGGCTTGGGCAGCTTGATCAACGCAATAATATCTTTTTCGCATTGATTGCTAATGGTTTATTTATGTGGGATTTGCGTCACGCATCGAAGATAGAGCAGTGGTTGAGGACATATAAACTAGACACTGTAGAGTGGTTCTCGGTTATTTCAAAGTTTGAAACATTAATTTCTTTTGGTACCTATGCTTATAACCATCCAGACTTCGTTTACCCAACGTTAATCGAAGGATATGATTTAATCGTTGCCGAAGATTTAGGACACCCCCTGATTAAACCCGAAACGCGAATCACTAACGATTTCAAAATTAGAAATGAAGACTTTTATATTGTAACTGGCGCAAACATGGCCGGAAAAAGTACTTTCTTAAGAACGATAGCATTAAATTTGGTCATGGCCAATAATGGCTTGCCCGTCTGTGCTAAATCTTATCAATACCAGCCTATTCGACTAATATCGAGTATGCGCACAAGTGACTCTTTAACAAATGATGAGTCTTATTTTTTCTCGGAATTAAAAAGACTGAAGTTCATCGTAGATGCATTAAAAAAGGATGATTATTTTATCATTCTAGATGAGATATTAAAAGGAACAAACAGTAAAGACAAAGCGGAAGGATCTCAGAAATTTGTGGAGAAGCTGGTTAAAACAAAGTCAACAGGATTAATCGCTACACACGATCTAAGTCTTTGCGCATTTGCCGATCAATTGCCAGAAGTTGACAACTATTATTTTGATGCATTAATAGAAAATGACGAATTAAGTTTTGACTATATTCTGAAAAAGGGAATTTGTCAAAATATGAATGCTTCCTTTCTTTTGCGTAAGATGGAAATCGTAGATGCATAAAAAAAATGCCATCCACAGCAACAGATGGCATTTAAATTCTTTCAGTATTGGTCTTTTAACCACCTATAGCGGGAAGCACATTTGCTGAAATTTCTAAATATGTTTGAGCCGGATCAGTGTTTGCAGTTACAGTAACTCTTTTCGTAACGTCAGATCCTTGTTGACCTTCTTTTGGTCTGAATATCACATCCATCTCACCCATTTCACCTGGTAAAATTGGCTCATCTGGTTTGTTTGGGACAGTACATCCACAAGAAGCTTTTGCATTTTCAATAATCAAAGGCTTGTTTCCAGTATTCTTGAATTTAAACGTATAAATATTCTCACTTGGATAAGTCACATCTCCAAAATCGTGGTTTGTTTCCACGTATTCAATTGTAGTCGTTTCTTTTTCTTCCACAACCTCAAACTCATTACTGTTGACTACTGGATCTGTAGTAGCAACGATTGATCCTCCGTTATCAGAATCATCTCCACTTTCGGAACATGCAAAAAGTGCTAAACTGGCTAAAGCAACAAGTGTCTTTTTCATTTTTTTAAGTTTAAATCAATTAGAATCTGCAAAATTAATAATCCATACCCAATTCATCCAAAGTTTTTCCTTCAATTATTTCCAAACCTTTTATAAAAATCTCATTCTCGGCCTTATTGTAAATTGGATAGAATTTAGACGTTTCATATAAATTGGCAGCAATTCTTGCCTTAATAAGTGTGTGCAGTAGTTTTTTTGATGTCTGATAATCTTCATCACTGAATTCAATTTCCTCATCTTTACAAGCTGTCCAAAACTCATCGATAACTGCACCCTCTATAGCGAAGTCTTTTTCAAAATCCTCGAAATCTTTATACTTCGCTTTCAGCTGTTCTCTGTTTTTGTCGACAAAGGAGAAAGTAAACGTATTGATGACTCCTTTTCTACTAATGGCGCGATACATTGGTGATAATTCAGATGTATCTAAAGGCACGAAAATATCAGGCATTATGCCTCCGCCTCCATACACATCTCTTTCCAATAACAAGGTTTTAAACTTCAGTGAATCAGGAAATTTTATGCTATCCTCATGCATCAACTCTCCATTTTCAAATCGAGTAACATAATCATTACGGTATGCCTCTACACCATCCTCATAAGGTTTTTGGATAAACCTACCGGAAGGAGTGTAATACCTTGCGATCGTAACTCGAAGTTCCGATCCATCAGATAATTTATAAGGACGCTGAACCAATCCTTTACCAAAACTTCTTCTTCCTATAATCAAAGCACGATCCCAATCTTGCAATGCTCCAGATACAATTTCCGAGGCAGATGCCGAACTCTCATCGATAAGAACAACAAGCTTTCCTTTTTCGAAAGACCCTCTTTTCTTTTTGTGATAGAATCTGCCGCGACTATCCATGTCGTTTGCTATAAGGTCTCGTCTTGGTTGTGAACGACCTTCAGAATAAACGATTAATTTATCATCAGTCAAGAATTCATCAGCCATGTATTTGGCAACATGAAGTAATCCACCTCCGTTTCCTTGTAAATCAAGGATTAAATTTTTCATACCCTGATCTTGCAAATCAAGAATAGCAGCTCTTAACTCAGTTGGCGTAGTTCTGGCAAAGTTGGTAACCTTTATATAACCAGTTTCTTTTGTTGCCATGTAAGATGCGGCAACTGAATAAAGCGGAATTTTGTCCCGACGGACATCAAATTCTAATAATTCCTTTTCTCCTTTTCGCTTTATGCCAAGTACAACCAATGAATTCTTCTCTCCAAGTAAACGCTCACGTACACCAGTATTTTTTAAGCCGATACCTGCTATGTTTTCGCCATCTACTTCAACGATCTTATCACCTGCTTTTACACCAATTTGCTCACAGGGTCCGCCTTGAATGGTATTAACCACCGAAAGTGTATCATCCACAATTCTAAATTGAATACCAACACCAACAAAACTGCCGTTTATTCTATCATTCGATGCTGAAACATCTTCCGCAGCGATCATGTATGTGTGCGGATCTAACTCTTTTAACATAGCAACTATAGCTGCATCGGTAATAGATGCCCCGTCAAATTCATCAACATAATTGGATTCGAGATAGCCGAAGACTTCTTCAAATTTTAAAGTCGTAGTTGTTTTATCATTTTGCGAGAATAGCAGAGTACTGCATAATAGTGTGGTGATGAACAATGTATTTTTCATGTATTCTTAAACTTTATTGGTTTGAATACGGATCAATCGGCCTGTTATTGCCTTTTGAAATCGGTTAATATTAGTATATCTGTATCCGGAAAGATGGTTACGAATTTACAAATTTTTCGACCGATTAACTCCTAAATTTTTGTTAATACAAATCAATAATAATGCCTAATTGATGCGAAGGTTGTCGACATTTTATAAGCGGTTGATAATTATGATAAACAGCACTATTCGTATTAAGGTTCGATAAAATCACAGAACAAAGAGTACTACTTGCCGGTTTTTGAAACACCTTTTGTATTTTTGAAAAAAAAGAAATATGGCAGAACCAAACTGGAAAACAGCAATTGAATTTGAAGATATTACCTATAAAAAATCGGATGGGGTAGCGCGCATCGCTTTTAATCGACCAAATGTGAGAAATGCATTTCGTCCAAAAACGACAAGTGAACTTTATCGAGCCTTTTATGATGTTCAAGAAGATCCAGATATCGGCGTCGTGTTATTGTCTGCTGAGGGCCCTTCAACAAAAGACGGTGTTTATTCATTTTGTAGTGGGGGAGATCAATCGGTGCGAGGACAAAGAGGTTACGTAGGAGAGGATGGAGCGCATCGACTGAATATTTTGGAGGTGCAACGTTTAATTCGTTTTATGCCAAAGGTTGTTATTGCTGTGGTTCCGGGATGGGCTGTTGGAGGAGGGCATAGTTTACATGTGGTTTGCGATTTAACACTCGCTAGTAAAGAACATGCCATCTTTAAGCAAACAGATGCGGATGTAACGAGTTTTGATGGAGGCTATGGTTCAGCCTATCTAGCCAAAATGGTTGGGCAGAAAAAAGCCAGAGAAATTTTCTTTTTAGGGCGTAATTATTCAGCTCAGGAAGCATTCGAAATGGGAATGGTCAATGCTGTTATTCCGCATGATGAATTGGAAGATACCGCATTCGAATGGGCTCAAGAAATTTTAGCGAAATCACCGACATCTATCAAGATGTTAAAATTTGCGATGAACCTGACAGATGATGGTATGGTTGGTCAGCAAGTTTTTGCTGGTGAAGCGACGCGTTTGGCCTATATGACTGATGAAGCAAAAGAAGGGCGTGATGCTTTCTTAGAAAAGCGTAAGCCCAATTTTAAGGATGCAAAGTGGATTTCTTAGAACGATTTATCTAATCTGTATTTATTAGGCATATCTTTCACTAAATTGCGGCATGAGCGCAATTCAACGCATACTGAGTTCGAAGTACACCCTGTATTTCTTTTTTGGAGTATTAGCCTTGTATTGCGTTAAGATCGGACGATCACCGAGTGATTTTACTGTATTTCTTGAAGCAGCTCGTTACTTGTCTGAAGGAAATGTACCTTATGGAGAATGGCTGTATGTGAGTGAAGGCTATTTCTGTCATTATTTCTACAGTCCTTTTTGGGCGACTATTCTACTACCATTAGGAAAAACATCCCCCTTCATCATTCAAATGGTCTGGTTATTACTAAACCTATTTTTTTTATTCAGACTAGGACTTTTATTAAAAGCTTACATCAAAACTAAAGTAGCGAATTGGGTTTGGCTGATTTTATTGGTTTTCTCAGTTCGATTTTTGTTGTACAATATAGAAATGGTTCAAATGACCATTTTTTTGCTTTGGGGAAGTCTAGAGTCTTTGCGTTTAATGCGAACTAAAAATTGGTTATGGGGCAGTTTATTACTGGCATTCGTTATTAATGTTAAGATTATGCCCGTTGTATTGATCCCTTATTTATTGTATCGCGCGCAGTACAAATTTGTGTTTTTGGTGATTCTGTTCCTTGGTATTTTGATATTATTGCCTGGCTTTATTTTGGGGTGGTCTTTTAATTGGGAGGTTCATTTGGCTTGGTTTGATGCGATTAACCCAATTAATACAGAGCATTCTTTAGAAACGGATTTAGGTCCACATTCTCTAACGGCTTGGATACCGACCTTGCTTACAGAAACTAAAGGAATCATTGATTCGAAGCGGCATATAGTGAATCTTAGAACTGAAAATGCAATTCTTGTTATGAATTTGGTTAGAATCGGCTTGATTTTATCAGTACTTCTTGTATTAAAATGGCCTCCTTTTAAAAAACTGGATTCTGCTTACTTACAACTTTATGAAATCAGTTATTTGTTCCTTTTGATACCGCTTATATTCCCACATCAACAGAAATATGCTTTTTTCTGCTTATTGCCCGCATGGTTTTATTTGATTTTGCAATGGCAAAAACTAAAAACAAACAAAGAAAGAGATGCAAAAAGTCGGAGATCTTTTAACGGATTAACAATTGCACTCGGTTTTTCTTTTTTATTGATGACATTAACGACAGATGGATTGATAGGACGAGAATTAAATGAATGGGCGCAGCACTATAAGTTGATTACGATAGGAGCTGTAGTCTTAATTCCTACATTTTTCTTAATTTGTCCAAAGCAATTATCCAAGGATAAATAATAAAAAAAAAGGCTGATTCGATTTGAACCAGCCTTTAATTTTGTTTTTGGTTATTGTTTCAATTACAATAGACCGATTATATTTTCTAACGTAACGTCTGCTCCGTACAAAACAGGATTGTCTCCTACTTTTACAACTGGGATTGAGTAACTCCCGTCGATCTCGTAACCAGCTTCCAGAATTAAACTGTAGCATTCCGAAGAAACCTCTGGATCATCAACGTCCTTCTCAGTGTACTCAATTCCTTCACCATCCAGTTGATCTTTTAATGAAGAACATGCCCCACACCATGAAGCACCGTAAACAATAACATCTGAGCCACTTGGACCAGGAGCATCGCCTCCGCCACCATCAGTATCACCGATTGGTTCTGCAATAACATTTTGTGTTGTGTTGTCTTCTTCAGTTGTTGTTACATCTTCTTTTTTACAAGCTGTAAAGACAAACAGCGCAGAAAACATCAATAAAGCAAACGTTCTAGTAAGTTTCATAAGTTATATTTTTTCTTAGTAATTATTTATGTTTGGTAAAACTTTCCTAATAATAACGATTCTTTTTATGTCAAAGTTGCCTGGGTTGCTTTTAATTTGATTTTAAAAACAGTCTTTATTGTGAACCTAAAATTGATTTTGTTTAATACAAATGAGTGGTTTACACGGGTGTGGCGCATTACTACAGCCTAGATACAATTGATATGTTCGTTAATATAATAAGCGATTCTTGTAACGCTATTAATCCCAGTAGGATGTCAAGCCCGATCATAAAATCCTCTTCGCTGCGCTCATTTGTCTTTTTTAGTTTATTCTCTCACCGAAACTTCGTTTCGACTCGTGATTAAACTAAAAAATCCAACTCCGTTAAAACGGAATCGGATTTCTTTCGTGCCCAGAACGGGAGTCGAACCCGCACGCCCATAGGACACCACCCCCTCAAGATGGCCTGTCTACCAATTTCAGCACCTGGGCATTTGTGCGGCAAAGATAATGGATTTTCAAAAAGAATAGAATGAAGCAAAAAAAAATGCGAGAAGAATTCTTCTCGCATTTTCAATATGATAATAATGTTTTCTTAATCAGTTAACTGAATTGAAAGACATTGATTTGCTTCTAGTGTAATAAAGTTCTCGTATAATACTGCATTACCTGCACCTCTAACGCGATACTTGTAATGACGGTAATGATAAGGTAACTCTTCCATTGGAATTGTTTTTACACCTGGCGTATTACAATCCCCACTTGGAGCGAAAAACACTTCTGTTTTGATTGAATCTTTTATCGTACCCTCCAATTCGAAAGCTAGAGAGGTATGTCCAGCATCAATTAATCCTATAGATACGGCTGGCAGACACCAAAATGTAATATCACCTCTGTACTGACAAGACCCATCATCTTCTTGTGCTTCAGCGCTATAATTTGTAGCTCTTTCATCAATACAACCTGGTTTTGTACAGCTCATTAATGTCAATACGGACACAGCTGTCACGGCTAATGTGTTCTTAATTTTCTTCATTTCGGAGTCTAATTTATAAAAAAAAATCTAATTGACTTTCTTTACTACCTACGCTTAATACGTGAAACAGTTGCCAAAGGTTTGAGTGGGTAGTATTTTTATTGATTATTGAAGCCTTTTTCCAAATCAGTTTTAAACCGTTCAACAACGTCTTTAGAAAAGGATTTTATTTTTCGATCTTCGTTTTCATCAACTCCTTCCGCCGCCGCCGCTATTTGCTCCATAGCTTGGATGAATTCATTATAGATAGGAGAGGGGCCGCGGCTATGACAGGTGTTGATCACTTTTTTGTAGACCTCTTCAGGATCTTGCGCCTTCTACTTTTCTTAGTGGAATGACCAGTTGATGCTCTCACCCTCTGGATGATTTTCTATAATCTGTTCAAGTTCATCCAATTAATCAGGTTGAATGACACCATCGGCTATTGCGATAACATAAAGTAATTCACCAAATGCATCGTATAATTTTTCTTTTTTGCTCATTTTTGATCGTTAGTTTTGTGCCTTAACCCAAGCGATTATATCGTCCACAACATATTTTGGTAAGGCTGATTTAATTTCATATTCAGAAGGATAGCACAGTCCCTCTCCCTCCCTGAACATGTGATTTAATTTGTCATATAAATGAAAGGTCACATTTTCTTTTTCTTGAAGCGTTGATTTCCAGAGCTCATAATCTTCTACAGTTACCTGATAATCCCGTTTTCCTTGCAATACTAAAATGGATTTATTGAGTTCATTTGCAACTGCCGTTTGGTTGTAGTTATTCAAATACTCCCAATAAGCCCTAGAAAGTCCAAAAGGCAGAGCATTCTCCGTTTCTCCTTTTTTTCTTAACTCTTCAAGTGCTTTTATTTGATTTTCTATTTGATCGAGGGTGGCTTGTTCCATCTCATTAATCAGGGAATCTTCATTAAAAATATAATACAACTGTTCTTGCAGCAATACTTCAAACGGTCTCGCATTTCCAGCCATTATTATAATACCATTCACCCATTTTGAGCGTTGTGCGATTCTTGGTGCACACATTCCTCCAAGACTATGCCCTAAAACAAAAACTTTTTTCTTATTCACACGTTTATCCTTTCTGGCTAAATCAACTGCGCTTATTACGTCATCAACCGTTTCCTCATCAAGGGTTAGATTGGCGACATCCATCTCGGATCTGCCTGCGTAAGTTCTAGTTCTTTTTTCATAACGGAAAACAGCAATACCATTTTTCGCTAATTCATGTGCTAAATCTTTGAAAAGTTTGTTTGGTCCTAGAGTTTCATCCATGTCGTTGGGGCCAGAACCATGTACGAGAATAATAGCAGGGCATTTTTCTTTATTTTTCGGATAGGTTGCAATTCCTGGTAGAAAGTAGGTTTTGTCAGTAACCACTTCTATTTCTTCTTCATAAAAGGACTCCGTATCTGCCAGCTCCAGTTTAAATTCTTTATGCGGAACGAAGTAGAGACCACTGATTAATTCGTCTTTATTAAAAACGAGCTTAAGAGCGAGCAATGATTCCCTAAACTGAAAAGGTTGATACGTTACTTCATAATCACCCTCTTGGGTTTGCGTAACTTTGCCTCTTTCCTGCAACATACCCAATTGTCCTTCGATCGTTCCAATCAATGTTCCTAATTGATCGCTGGTCATTTGGGATTGCACTTCCGGTGCAAGCATCTTGTATGACGAATCAGCATTGCCATCAACGAGAAGGTTAGAAAATTTATTGGCTTTGATCTCTATGGTGGACAGCTGTGCAGATGCCACATAAGCTTGGGCAAAAAGTGCTATCAATAAAAAGAATAATCTCATAAAACAAATGTATGAAAAAGGAATTAGCTTATTCGCAGTAAATCTATAACGTAAACATGTAAGGTTATGATCAGATTTTCTGAATTTATTCCGTCTGAGCCTGATCGAACTCAAGCCCCTCCCGCAGTCACGGAATCTCTACCAACTTGTTTTGCTGTAAAACAAAAAACGGAAACCAATAAGGCTTCCGTTTTTCTTGTGATCTGGCTGGGGCTCCCCGACTAAGTTTCGCAAGCTCAACCGTCGGGATAAACTTCTCGCCCCAAAAACTTCTTCATAAAAAAAGTCCCTCGAATTAACGAAGGACTTTCTTGTGATCTGGCTGGGGCTCGAACCCAGGACCCTCTCCTTAAAAGGGAGATGCTCTACCAACTGAGCTACCAGATCAACCGTTTGCGGGTGCAAATATACAGGGTTTATTTTATCTGCCAAAATAAAAATTGAAAAAAAGAGGATTATTTTTTTTTATCATTTTGAAAACAACTTCACGAATGGAAATAAAGTGATGAATTTCAATGTAATGAGGTCTTTTTAAAAGCATTTATCCTGATTTATGATTGAATGCTTTTTCACTATTTTTGTCTCATGAATCATCCAATATTCCTGATCGGTTTTATGGGCGCAGGTAAAACGACTGTTGGTCAATTGCTAGCAGAAGAACTTGGCGTTTCTTTTTTGGATAGTGATCAGGAAATTGAAAAGCAAGTGGGTCAGCCAATAGCAGAAATTTTTTCGGATAAGGGAGAGGAAGGTTTTAGAGAAATCGAAAGTAATTGGATAGAAAATTATGGTGATCAAAAGGCTGTGATTGCACTTGGAGGAGGCGCATTTTGTTCTGATCGCAATCGTGAATGGATTCATAAATTCGGAACATCCATCTACATCAAAGTATCTTTAGCGACTATAACAGAGCGCTTGATGCAGGATCAAACCATTCGGCCATTGATTGCGAATGAAATAGATGACAAAGAATTACTCATAAAAAGAGTAGAAGATATGCTGCGATCAAGAGAGTCAGATTACAACCAAGCAATGTTAGTAGTCGATGGAGATCATGCAGCTTTCGAGGTTGCTGCTTTAATTCTTGATAGGATTCAAAATTAATAGTGTCTTTCGTAGCGCCTTGCTCGTGTTGCTTTGGATATGAAGGGGGTATATTTTTTTAAATTCTTTATCCAATAAATCAGCTAAATGGGACCCTTCTTTTATGGCTTCTTTTAACGAGTTAAAAGTTGTTATGTATTGGCGTTTCCGATGATTGGGATTGAGCAGGTGGAGATCATAAACTCCTTTTTTATTCAGTTGTTCTTTTGATAGTTTTTTAAGATCAATATCAAGAGAAGATCCGGCCTTTAGTACCGTCACATCGGTTAATACAACCATGGAAATCCATTTGCCTGATTTTAGACCAAAAAACCTTGAATAAGGCCGGATGTAATGATTGCCAGCAGAAATATCAGTGCCATGTTGATAAGTTAAACCAAAAACTGAAAGCAATATTAAGGGAGGATTGACGAAATATCCGAGTTCGCCATAAATGATAGCAGCAATACCTATCAACCCTAAGATTAAAACAATAATAAGTAGAAATGGATGAAATACGAATCCGTTCTTATAGGAAAGATCTACCTGGCAATTGTCAATATCAGCAGAATCAAGGAGATCAAGTTTTTTCGTCATTTGTTTCTCTCTAGCAAATTAAATATCGCATTGTCCTTCTGGAGAGCACCCACGCGTAAATATTGCTAAAAATAAGAAGTACGCGCCGATAAACATAAGCGCGCACTCTTCATGCTTTGGGTAACTCAGCGTAAAACCTAACCCAATACCTATTTTAATCAAACGAATAATCGTCCAATTGCGAAATAGGTTTCGCCAATAGATTTGTCCTCTCGACTTGATTAAGCCAATGAACGCCATCCACCTCCGTTTTCAACAGTAATACCTTCTTTTTCTAAGATAGATTTTGCTTGACCACTGCGCACTCCACTGGCACAACATACCACAACAGGTTTGTTAAGCGCCTTAATTTTGTTCAATTTACTACGTAACTCAGGTAAAGGAATGTTTTTACTCCCTTTTACGTGATTAGACTGAAACTCACCTTTTGTGCGAACGTCAATAATAACAGCACCTTCATTTAATAATTCCTGAACGCGCTCGTTGCGCCCTCCACCAAATAATTTTGAAAATAATCCCATATCAATTGTTGTTTTTTCTGACAAATTTCGGGAATCACTTCCCTCTAATCTGTAATGTTTGTTACAAATCTGAGCAGTCAGCCGAATTTAGTCCTGTAATTTTTGAGATTCGAGTTCTCAACTCACCAACTATATATTCAATGCTATATTGATTCCCACTGATTTCACCAGATAAAATATAGATTGGGTTTGGACTTAATCGTGGTTGAGAGTTTTTAATATCAATCTTTGCCTCTTTTTGAAAAGCAAGTACTGATGCTTCATCAAGGCCATAAAAATCCATTTCGCATTCTGCTCGCTCTAAAATTCTGAACTCATTGCTTTCTAGAATGGCTATTACATCATCATGAGGTAATGGTAATACAGATTTATCCTTGTTGCTTATATCGGTTGCACACTGTCCAGAACGTTTTTCGTAATCGATGTAAATCACCTCAGCATGACCTTCATCTACCATCGGAATTCGCTCATACAATGCAAATTTCACAATATAAATTTTGCCTTCTTTTTCACCTTCAATGTGATAGATTTTTGGCCGTTCATCCGTAATGCTTTCAGAAAATTCAACGTTACCATCACTTTTTAGAACTTCATAAACGTCGTCGTTTGAAAGGTTTAAACAATTCATGACTGCCAAAACGCTGTCGCCGATGATAATCTCTTTTTCACCGATCATGTTTTTTACACGATTCCCAGGAAGCCAAGAGCAGCCTCTATTTCCAAACATGAAATAGACAAATATCAAACCGATACTCAAACCGATTAAGTAATAGCGTATGCGTGTTTTGAATTTGTCCATGCCAATTTTGATTTGTGCAAATTTACGAAATTACTCACGAAAATAAACCAAGGTTCAATTGCTCTTATGTTGTGGATGGGTTCAACCATTGAGGCACGGGAGGAGGCGTGTAAGTCATCATTTTTTCAAGCAGTTCTTCTGGATGGTCTGCTGCTAAAACCATATTGCGATCCGCTTTACTTACAAAACCTTTCGCCAACATTTGGTCTAGAAAATCGATTAATGGATCAAAATATCCTCCTGCATTAAGAAGGGCAATAGGCTTTTGATGCAAACCCAGTTGTCCCCATGTTAAAACTTCAAAAAACTCTTCCATGGTACCAAATCCACCGGGCATGGTAATAAAACCTTGACAACCTTCTTGCATAAGCAACTTCCGTTCGTGCATCGTCTCAACAACGATTAATTCGGATAGGCTGTCATGAGCAATCTCTTTGGTGCACAAAAAGCTGGGTATGATTCCTACTACCTTACCATTATTATTTAAGGCGGCATCTGCTAATTCGCCCATCATGCCCACTTTTCCACCACCGTATATAATTTCGATATCTTTTGAAGCCAACAATTGACCAGTTTCTTTGGCCATGTCTACATAAACACTCAGTTGCCCAGATTTAGACCCGCAAAAGAGCGTAATTGTTTTTATTTTGTTTCGTTTTTCGGAATCAGACATTATTCGTTTTTAAATTCTGTTTCTATTGTGCAATGCTCAAAGGGATATTTGTTTAATATAACTTTAATCTCTTGCTTGATTTTGATAATCTCGGAAACGGAATCAACATTCTTCACCTCGACATGTGCACTAAAAACATGATGCTCTCCATCGAGTGACCACATTCTGACATCGTGCATATTATGCACTTTTTCTATGGCTAATATTTCATTGATTATGTCATTTCGGTCGAGATTCCTGGGTTGCCCTTGCAAGAACAAGTGAATCGTCTCTTTTAGGCGCTTAAATACATTCCATAAAATGTATAAAGTGATCATCAATGAAAGAATAGGGTCTAGAATTGGAATATACTTAAAATAAAGAACAATGGAAACAACAAGTATCGCACTCCATCCTAAAACGTCTTCGAGTAAATGCCATGACATTACCTTTTCATTCATACTTTCGCCAGTACTCAGTTTCCAAGCCGCGTAACCGTTAACAATGATCCCGAAAATCGCAAACAAGAACATGCCTTCTGCATCTGCATGTTCTGGATGAAGTAGCCTTTCAAAAGCTTCATAAATGATATATATTGAACCTACCAATAAGACGACAGAGTTAATTAAAGCCCCTAGAAGTGAAAAACGGCGATATCCAAATGAATATTTGGCATCGGCTTCCTTCGTTGATTTGTTCTGAAGATACCAACCTGTCCCCAGTGCTAAACTATCACCAAGATCATGTACAGCATCAGACAGAATGGCAATACTGTTAGTATAGATTCCACCTATCACCTCTACAATCGTAAAAGTGAGGTTCAAGAAAAAAGCCAATCTCAAGTTCTTGGTTCCTCGGTCGTGTTTGTTATGATGCCCCATTCAAAATACCTTCTTAATCAAAGGTAAAAAATATAATTGGCACAGTTTGTTCAAGGAGAAAACTTAATGGTTTCATAAACTTTAACATCTTTAATATAATCCAAATCAAAAGTTTAAATTTGCGCAAACATTCAATTTTGATACAGGACTACTAATTATGAGCACAAAACCGAAACTCGTAAAAGGAACAAGGGATTTTTTACCTGAAACCATGGTGAAGCGAAACTATATTTTTGACACGATTAAAATCGTTTTTAAAAAGTATGGTTTTTTGCCGATCGAGACGCCTTCAATGGAGAAGCGCGAAACCTTGATGGGAAAATATGGAGAAGAGGGGGATCGACTAATTTTTCGTGTGCTCAACTCTGGAGACAAATTAAAGAAGGCTGATCAATCTGCTTTGGCAAATGATGAGTTGCCAAAGTTTGCTAACTCAATTTCTGATCAGGCATTGCGCTACGATTTAACCGTACCGTTTGCTCGTTTTGTCGTGCAAAATCAGAATGATTTGGCCTTTCCCTTCAAACGTTACCAAATTCAACCTGTTTGGAGAGCAGATCGTCCCCAAAAAGGGCGTTACAGAGAGTTTTATCAATGTGATGCAGATGTTGTAGGAAGTGATTCTTTGCTGTACGAGGTGGAGTTAATTCAAATTTTCGATGAGGTATTAACCAACCTTTGCTTACCCGATTTTTCAATTAAAATTAATAACCGTAAGATCCTTTCAGGAATTGCTGAGGTATGCGGAGAATCAGATAAATTGGTTCAGATTACCGTTGCTATCGACAAGTTAGATAAGATTGGAAAAGAAGGAGTCATCAAAGAATTAGTTGAACGCGGCGTTAGTGATGCAGCGATTGAAAAAATTGATCCATTATTTCAGTTAAAAGGCTCGAATGCAGAAAAGTTGGATTTGCTTAAAAACTATTTGGCCGATTCTGAAACAGGACTAAAAGGAGTTGAAGAGCTGGAATGGGTATTTGCTCAAATCGAAAAGCTTGGATTGCAACAAGCAAAGCTTGAGCTAGAATTAACCCTGGCGAGAGGATTGAACTATTATACCGGTGCGATTTTCGAGGTTGCAGCAAATAATGTAAGTATTGGCAGTATTTGCGGTGGTGGTCGCTATGATGACCTAACAGCGCTGTTCGGATTAAGTGGCATGTCTGGTGTTGGAATTTCATTTGGTGCTGACCGCATTTATGATGTAATGACGGAGCTGGATTTATTTCCTGAATCTGTTACTAATACAACACAATATTTATTCATCAATTTTGGAGCAGATGAGCAAAGCTATAGTATGCAAATAGCTGCTGGTCTAAGAAAACGCAACATAGCTTGCGAGGTTTATCCCGAAGCCAAGGCCATGAAAAAGCAATTGAAATACGCGAATAATCGCAATATCCCGTTCGTGATCCTTATCGGTTCAGACGAATTAAATAATGGTACTGTTACCGTCAAAAACATGGGAACAGGAGAACAAGAAACATTGACAAAAGAAGATTTTCTGAATAAACATTAGCCATGGCAGAATATAATATTTCAAACGCACACTTATCAATTGAGCAGGTCGCAGCAATTCTAAAAAGCGAACAGAAGCTAGAATTAAGTGCAGATGCGCAACAAAAAATTGAGAAATGCCGGACATACTTGGATGAAAAAATGGCTTCTGGTAATGAGGTTTTTTACGGTATCAACACAGGTTTTGGTTCGCTTTGTAACACAGTTATATCAAATGAAGATTTAAGTGTCTTACAAAAAAATCTCGTAATGTCACATGCTTGCGGAATAGGAGAGGAAGTGCCACAGGAAATTGTCAAATTAATGCTCCTGCTTAAGGTGCAAGGCCTGTCATACGGGCATTCTGGAGTTCAGTTAGACACTGTACAGCGTTTGATTGATTTTTACAACCATGACATCATCCCGGTTGTTTACCAGCAAGGATCATTGGGGGCTTCTGGAGATCTTGCTCCGCTGGCACATTTGGCCTTGCCACTTATTGGAGAAGGAAAAGTACATTACAAAGGCGAGCTATTAGATTCCGGCACAGTATTGGAAAAAATGGGGTGGGAGCCTTTAACACTAAAGTCCAAAGAAGGGCTAGCATTGTTGAATGGAACTCAGTTTATGAGTGCTTATGGTGTTTGGTGTTTGATTCATGGTCAGCAACTTTCCAACGCAGCTGACATCATTGGTGCTGTTTCTGTTGATGCTTTTGATTGCCGCATCAATCCTTTTTATGACAATGTAAATCAGGTCCGTAATCAAAAAGGACAGATTGAAACAGCTAAACACATGCGTGCGATTTTAGAAGGTAGTGAAATCATCCAACAACATAAAACGCATGTTCAGGATCCATATTCTTTCCGATGTATTCCGCAAGTGCATGGCGCAAGTAAAGATGCTATTCACTACGCGAAAACCATTTTTGAGCGTGAAATAAATGCCGTAACAGACAATCCAACTATTTTTCCTGATACGGATGAGATTATATCTGCAGGAAATTTTCACGGTCAACCATTAGCATTGGCACTGGATTATTTAGCGATTGCTTTAGCTGAATTAGGAAATATCTCTGAAAGAAGAACTTATCAATTGATCGGAGGTAATCGTGGTTTACCAGCTTTTTTGGTAGCGAATCCGGGTATAAATTCAGGATTTATGATTCCTCAATATGCTGCTGCTTCAGTTGTTAGTCAGAATAAACAATTGGCCACACCAGCTTCAGTAGATTCAATTGAATCTTCTAACGGTCAAGAGGATCATGTAAGCATGGGGGCCAATGCAGCGACAAAATGTGCCCGAGTAGTGGAGAATTTGAAAAAGATTCTAGGAATAGAACTTTTCAATGCGGCTCAAGGCTTAGAATTCAGAAGACCGTTAAAATCAAGTCCGAAAATTGAAACGCTCGTGACGAATTTTAGAAAAGAAGTCTCTTTTATTGAAGATGATAAGTACATGCATCCTGAAATTCAAAAAGCCATTCAATTCATAACCCAAATAAAATAAACAAATGGAAAAAGCAGGAATTAAACGTCCAACAACATTAAAGGTCTTATTAATACTATCTGCAATTAGTTTAGCTTTTCAACTGATTGTTCAAGTAATGAACACCATCAACGGGCCTTTGAATGAGGAGCAAATGCGTGAGCAAAAAATTGAAATGATGGCGGGATTTACAGAAGAGTCAGCGGAATTGATGCAGGGTACGATGACTGAAATGTTAGCATTAGCGGATATAGGGAATGAAAACTTTTATTTGATTTCTGCTATTTCCCTAATGACGATTGCCATTGGTCTGGCTTCGTTGTGGTTGATGTTTCAAATGCGCAGAATTGGTTTTCACCTCTATGTGATTTACTCGTTGATACCCATTGCAGATACCATCTATTTCTTCGGCGGAATGCAGATTACAACGATGCTGATCGTACTTTTTGCCATTGTTGGAGGTGTTTTTAGCATCCTCTACGGAATGCAATTAAAACACATGCGATAGTTGTTTAGCACCCGATTTTAACGTAAATTTGGAAGGTGCGCTATTTAGCTTTCATCGGTTTATTCTTGATTTTAGGATGCAAAAAAGACAATCCTGAATCCATCATTTATGGTTATGAATATTTTCCTACTAAAGAGGGGTTGTATCGTGTATATAATGTAACGGATATCTTTCATGATGAGGCTTTAGGTGATGTTCACGATACCAGTTATTATCAAATCAAAGAGGTAATCGCCGAAACGTTAATTGATGAAGAAGGTGACACCATTCAAAAGCTTCGTCGTTATCACAGGACAAATAATACCCTCGATTGGGAGATTCAGGATATTTGGACCCAAAAGCGAACGCCAACTACAGCTGAGGTGGTTGAAGAAAATGACCGAATGATCAAATTGATTTTCGCTATTGCCTATGATCGGAATTGGGATGGAAATGCATTAAACAATGAAGAATCCCTGTCTTGTTATTATGATAATATTTACGAGTCGTATGCGCTGGAAACCATTGCTTTTGACTCATCAGTGACTCTAGAAAAACAGAACTTTTTAACCGTTATTGACTATCGTCGCCAGTACGAAATTTACGCAAGAAACATTGGCAAAGTAAAAAGCGTTTTTAAGAATCTAGAAATCAACAATTCTGATACCTCAGACGTTCTTCATGGAACAGAGATAATGATGGAATTAATCGAATATGGGTTGGAATAATGTCTATATCTACAGAAACCCCATAATTATCGCAGATTTAAAGCAACTTAAAATACTTTAGGTCGTATTCAATAAAAAGGATTTAACTACGTTAAAGAAGAAGATGCTGCGCAATGCTCTGATCATAATGCTCCTCACATTTTTAGGAAATGGTGTTTTTGCTGCCCATTTAATGGGAGGTGAAATCACTTGGCGTGCACTAGGCGGAGATGATTATCAATTTACATTGGTTATCTATCGCGACTGTAACGGGTTAGAAATTATTGATGCGACACAGGAAATTCGAGTATGGAACCACCCAACAGTAACTTCCATAATCTGTAATTTTGTTTCTGATGCAGATCTTTCGCCAGTGTGTAATGAAGTATTAGGTGGGCCAGATATGTTGGATTGTGGAACAGGTACAGGAGGCGGTTCAGGACCGGGTGCTGTTCAGAAGTTTGTTTACCAGTCAGGAACAATTACACTAACCGGAACACCAGCCGCTGAAGGTTGGGCGTTTACGTTTGACGACTTCTCTCGAAACTGGGATCTTACGAATCTAGACAATCCTTATGCATACGGATTTACACTGTCTTCGATTATGTATCAGCGTCCAGATGCATGTTTAGATTCTTCACCATCATTCGCGCAAGATCCATACATGCTCTTGTGCACAGGAAGTGATTTCCAATTCGATGCCAATGCATTTGACGTAGATAACGATTCATTGGTCTTTTCATGGGGTGTTCCTTTAGATCATTTTCCTTCAGGAGCTTTTAATCCGCCAACAAATCCAGCACCGGTTCCGTTTAACCCCGGATTTGCATTCGACAACCCAACACCGGATGCCAGTTTTGATCCCGGCAATATTCCGGCAACGATGGATCCAACAACAGGCTCAATTTCATTCTTCTCCAATACGCCAGGTAATTTTGGGTTTGCACAAACCATCGATTGTTATCGTGAAGGAATGAAAATTGCGACCATTAATCGCGAATCGCAGATGATTGTGATTCCTTGTCCAGGATATGAAAACACAGCTCCAACAATCACTCCTCCTTTTGACGGTGGTACTTCATTCGAAGCCGTTTTTTATGCCGGAGACTTGATCAATTTTGATATCGTCGTAACGGATGAAGAGTTCTTGCAAGATGGCACGCCCCAGACAGTAACTTTAATTCCTACGGGTAACTACTTCGGAACAGACCTCACAGATGACGGTTCTGGTTGTGATTATTTACCATGCGCGACATTGGATGAACCTCCGGTAATTTCTGGAGAACAAGGTGTGACGGTAAACTTTAACTGGCAAACCTCTTGCGATCATCTTTTGGATGCATGTGGTGTGCAACGTCAAGAGCAGTTGTATACATTTGTTCTCAATGCAAAAGACGATTATTGTGCTGTTCCGGGTAGAACTTACGAAACGATTCGTATTCGATTAAAGAATTCATTAGCTGTTGAGCCTGCAAATTTGCATTGTGTGGATGTTTTGGATGATGGAAGTGTTGATTTAACTTGGACACCTTCTGTAGATCCAGAGGGTAGTTTCGAAGAATATCAGATTTGGTCTTTAGAGGATGGATTAATTGCTACGATTCCGACTATCGCAACGGACTTTTACAATGTTGCAGGTGCTGCTGCTGATTTAGGAAGTAAGCATTATTACATTCATACAAAATTTGGATGCGAGGGTGGAAGCACCTCTTCTTCAGACACCTTAGAAACTATGTTTTTGTCTATGACAGATTTAGGGGATGGGCGTGTGAATTTGGAATGGAATGCTATGGCTGATCCAATGAATGATGGTGACGCGCCATTTTATGAAATCTATCGCGAATATCCGGCTGGAACATGGACATTGAGAAAACAAGTACCTTATGGTACAAATATGGTTTTAGATACAATAGATGTTTGCGAGGCTTATTTGTCTTATGAGGTTCGCGTTGCAAACGATTACGGGTGTATTTCTACTTCTAATATTATAGGTGATGATTTGGAAGATGACATCAATCCTTACATACCAGTATTGGATTGGGTAACAGTTAATCCAATTTCAGAATATGTTGATATGAGCTGGAATGTAAATCCAGCGCCTGATACTTACGGTTATATCATTTACCGAAACGATCCTCCATTTTGGACAGAGGTAGATACTGTTTGGGGAAGATTCACCACAACTTATACTTACGTTCCAACAACATCTGCTATTGAGCCAGAAGGTTTTAGGGTAGCAGCCTTTGACTCATGTTTTACGGATATTGGTAGCTATCAAACGTCTGCGCCAGGTTTGGATCCACATTTTACAATACATCTGCAACGGGAATATAACCTATGCAACCGTGCCATTAACCTGGAATGGACACCTTATGTCGGTTGGGTAGATGAAATTGAAAAATACGAAGTGCTCGTTAGTATAGGAGGTTCTACCTATGAAGTTATTGGTACAGTAACTTCGGCAGATTTAAGCTTTTCGCATACCAATTTGTTGTACGATGTCAACTATTGCTATTATGTGAGAGCAGTGACAGTAAATGATACCATTTCACTGTCCAATCGTGTTTGTCAAGTAGCTGAGCCGCCGAGTCGCCCAGACTTCCATTATTTGGCAACGGCTACTCATGAATTAAGTGGCGATATTGAATTATTGGTTTATACCGATGAGGATGCATCTGTTGATGGTTATGAGTTAGAGGTAAAAGATCCGTATTCCGCTGACTTCCAATACTTGGGTGAAATGCTACCGTTAACCGGTGTCTCCTATTTTACATTCTTGGACAACGAGGTTTTCCCTGAAAGAGGAGAATACCAGTACCGTGTTAATCTGATTGATACCTGCGGAAATGTGGGAACAACTTCCAATGTGGCCCGAACCAGTTTCTTGCAAGTGGAGACGGATCATGTGGAAATGAAACACATCCTGAGTTGGTCTTCTTATGGCGGATTTGACGGTTCCATTGTGCGTTATGAAATTTATCGCGGAGAAAATGGTGTGTTTGGTGATACACCAATCGGAACAACACTTCCTGGTTTAAGAACCTATGTTGATGACGTGTCGGATTATATCGACTCGCAGGGACAGTTTTGTTATCGCGTAAAAGCAGTAGAATCAGTTAATTCATACGGATTTGCGGAAACATCATTCTCCAATACCGTATGTGCAACTTTAGACCCAATCGTATACATTCCTAACGCGTTTATCGTGAACGGAGAGAATCCGAGATTCTTACCGGTCATCTCTTTGTATGATTTTGATTCTTATCAATTGCGTATCTACAACCGATGGGGAGAAGAGATTTTCAGTACAGATGATCGTTATGAGGGCTGGAACGGATTAAATACCTCATTGGGAGGTTACCATGCTCAAGGTGTTTATGTCTATCAGTTAACATTCGAAGATCGTGACGGACAGCTCTATGATTACCGCGGAACGGTGACCATGCTGATAGATGGCTTCTAAATAACCTCTCAGTTAAAAATTTTTTATTTGTTGTTTCATTCACTTGTTGGAACATCTATAGCTCTTATAATCACTCAGATTTTGACCGAAAATTCGGAAAACGACGCGGTTCAGCTTATTTTTTTAGCAAACATTTAACAGTTTAGTCGGTTTAGAAAGCATATTTTTGTATCAAAATTATTTTCCATGAAATACCTTTCGGCGGTAATTGTCCTCTTCTTAACCCTCAACACTTTTGCGCAACCTCCGAGAGGAGGTGGTAGACCAGGAGCTGGTGGTACGAGCACAGGAGAAATCTTCGGAAATGTAATCGATTCGGTGACTGGCGATCCATTGCCTTATGTTACGATCATGGCATCCAGATTGCTGGAAGGAAAAGCGGTTGGAGGAGTCGTCACAGATGAAAGTGGAGCCTTTTCAATTCCTGATTTACCAGTTGGGAAATATGAGATTAAAGTGAGTTTCGTAGGCTATAAACAACGTGTTTTTGGTCCGATTGAATTGACAGAAGACGAAATTACAAGACAATTAAAGGACTTTACTCTAACGCCGAATGTCTTAGATGAGGTAGAAGTGATAGGAGGTGTACCTGATATTACCTACGAGATCGATAAGAAAGTGGTAAATGTAGAGGATCAATTAAATGCAGAAGGTCAAACAGCGCTCGAAATCCTAGAAAATGTACCCTCGATATCCGTTTCTGCGGATGGAACAGTAAGCTTGAGAGGTAGCTCGAGTTTCACTTTGCTAATCGATGGGATACCAACTATCCTCGATGCAAGTGACGCATTAGCTACATTACCAGCAAGTAGTATTAAAGACATTGAAATCATTACAAATCCCTCTGCAAAATTTGACGCTGAAGGAACAAGTGGCGTCATTAATATTATCACCAAAAAAAGTAAACTAGAAGGCATTAGCTGCTTGATCAACGGGAGTGTTGGTCGATTTGATAACTACAACGGAGACGTCTCTTTGAATGTGAAAAAGAACGCTTGGACATTTGACTTGAATGTGAACACACGTCAACGTTCTAGACCGAGCAATACAACGGAAGAGCGAATTACAACTTACGACTCTTTGGTGAACACCTTATTGAGTGAAGGAGAAAGCAACTGGAAAATGGGCGGCTGGGGCGGCGGCGGTGGTATCCAATGGGCTCCGAATAATAGTCATGTTTTGGCCATCCGAACGAATATCCGATCAAACCTAATGCAACCTTATTCGCGCTATAATTTTGAGAATTATGATAACGACAGTTTATTGGAAACTTTCTACAACGAGCAAGAAAACAATATTTCTTTTTTAGCCAGCACAAGTAATTTCTATTACCAGTATAACATCAAAAGAAATAAAGACCATAACATCAGTGTTAAAGCCATAGCAAACATTAGAGATGTAGTACAAAATGATACGACATTGGCGTACGCAGGTGATGGAACAATACGCTCAGGAAACCTCTATACCGAAACGGGGCCTTCTAATTCTTATCGTTTTAATATTGATTATAAACGTCCATTAAAGAAGAAACGTAAAATGGAAGTAGGTATACAATCTCAACTAGGAACCAGCAGTGATATCGGTCGAAACTATGTCTACAATACTGAAACCGAAGTATTCGAGTTTAATCCGTTCTTCAGTTCTGATGTGGATTATGTAAGAGATATCCATGCAGGTTATGGTATGTTTAGCGGAAAACATAAATCGTTGGGTTACCAAGTTGGTTTAAGAGCAGAATATACCTACAGAAACATTACATCAACAGCTGCCACTGACTTTACCGAAATCAACCGTTTGGATTGGTTTCCTTCAGCTCATTTCTCCTACAGCTTAAAGAATAAAGATCAATTTTTAGTAAGTTATTCAAGACGAATAGAACGACCAAGAAGTTATTATTTTGAGCCCTTTATCACTTGGGAAGGCCCGTTTAATGTAAGAAGTGGAAACCCTAACTTGCAGCCACAATACATCAATGCCTTTGAGGTGAGTTATATCAAACCTTTGAAGAAAAGAGGGTTCTTCAGTTTAGAGTCTTACTTCCGAATGAGTAACAATATCATCAACCGAATTTCGACAGTTTATGATGAGGGGATTTTAATCAGTCAGCCCTATAATATTGGAACTTCGCAATCGATAGGTCTTGAGAGTTCTTTAAGTTATAACCTCACGGACTGGTGGAAATTAAACGCTGGAGCGAATGCCTTCCTTTTAAATCTTACGGGAGAATTAGAAGGCGTTGATTACAACAATCAATCGTTCAATTACTCAGGGAATATTTCAAATACCTTTACCGTAAAAGGATTCTCAATTCAATTGGTGTCGCGTTATAACAGTGGATCAGTAACGGCACAAGGAGAGAGTTTTGATTCATTCACGCAAGACATTACCGTTAAACGAAGCTTTTTCGAGCGTATGTTGTCTGTTTCCCTTCAGGGACGAAATGTTTTCGGAACAGCAAGACGTGGTTCGATTTCTAATATCGAGAACGTCTATTATTATTCGATGTCAAGACCATTGGCGCCAATAGTAACATTGAATGTGTCTATCAAGCTGAACAATTACCAGAAGGTAATGCAGCGTGAAGAGCAGATGGACGATTTCTAGATCTTTTCTGTTTGTCTGCTATTCTGGTGGCTTTAACTGATGCCGTCAAGAAAAAACGCTACTATTATCACTGATAAACAATTTAAAGGACAAAAGCCGGATTCCAATGAATCGCATGAAGACGACATTAATGAAAATAGTGTGGTTTTTTTTTGCCGCAATTATTTTGACATTAACCATCCGTTACATCAAAGTGTTACCTGTAATTCTGAAGGTATTGGCTTTGTTGGCGAATGTCGTTGCTTTTTATATTGCCTATAAAGTCATTAAACCAAATGACAATTGATTTAACAGCATTCTATGGACGGTCAAAATACAATTAACCCGATGGACAATACAAAACTTTTTAGACGCATTTTATTAGGAGTCGTAGGACTTATCGTACTCATTATCTTATTCATGTCTTGGCAGGATGTTGATCCTGGAGAAGAAGGATTCATCTACAAGCCTTATGGTGGTGGTGTAGACACATCAAAGTACTATGCGGAAGGTACTTATTTAGTTGCTCCAAGGAATGACATTATTACCTACAATGTTCGCCAGCAGTCGCGCAGCTATGAATCTCAAGTAATGGATATCAACGGAACGGAAATCGGTTTGGTTGTAGCGGTTAACTATCATGCAGAAAAAGGAAAGATAGCATTGCTGCACTTACGTCATGGAGAAGCTTATGCAGAGTCTTTCGTTGACAAGAAAGTAAAGGGTGCCATTAAAGACCTTGTTGGCCGATACACTTATGAAGAAGTTTATTCGAGCAAACGTGAAGCGCTAGAGGTGGAAATTGAATCCATTTTAGAGACCGACTTTGATGGAAACTACATCGCATTGGATTTCGTTGAAATTGCAGATGTTAACCTTCCGGAGAATATTGCTTTGGAGATAACCGTGAAAGAGACTCAAAAGCAAAAGAATAAAACATCTGAACTGAAAAAGATCGAAGAGAAAAACTTGGCAGATGCAAAAATTGAGCGTGCAAGAGGTGACTCTGCTCAGGCTATCATTAATGCGATGTCAGAGACAGAGGCGATTAAAATCAAAGCGGAACAATTGAAAAAATCTCCGCAATACATCGAGTACATGAAAGCGAAAAAATGGGATGGTGTATTGCCATCGGTCATGAGCGGCCAAAACGGTGGATTGATTATCGACCTTTCGAAGTAGTTGCATATTTTCATATCGGGCTGGGTGATAATTATCACCAACTGTAAATTTTATAGCTCCTATATTGGTTCCAACTAATCAATGTCTTTAGAAGAATTTTTGATTGATTGTATTATATACAATTACTTAATTCTTCGAAGCCCAAAATGAACCAATATGAAGAAAATTCTAATCGTCGGAGCCGGAACAGGAGGCATCATGACAGCAGCTCGTTTAGTCAAAGATAAAAACCTCGATGTTTCCATTATCGATCCAGCAGAGTATCACTATTATCAACCTGCATGGACGTTGGTTGGAGCAGATGCTTACGACTATGAAAAGACAAAGAGAAAAATGTCAGCGGTTATGCCAGCTGGCGTTAATTGGATAAAAGAATTTGTTGCCAAGGTCGATCCTGATAAAAACAACCTTGAAACGAAAAGCGGACAAGTTTTGGATTATGATTATCTGATTCTTTCTCCAGGTATCAAAATTGACACCTCGCTGATTGAAGGCCTTCAAGAGGCTATTGATAAAGGCGTTGTTTGCAGTAACTATACTGATCCAAAACACACGTGGGAAGTTTTGAGAAATTTCAAAGGTGGCAATGCAGTATTTACACAACCAACAACACCTATCAAATGTGGAGGAGCTCCTCAGAAAATAGCTTATCTGGCCGCCGATTATTTTAAGAAAAACGGATTGGCAGATAAAACCAATGTGGTATTCGCTACTCCAGGTTCGGTAATTTTTGGAGTAAAAGAAATTAAACAAACACTTGAACAAGTAATTGCTAGATACGGTATCCATTTTAAACCATTTTATGCTCCGGTTAAAATTGATGCAGAAAACCAAATAATTACGTTTAAACACGTTCAGGCAGGAGAGAATCAATGCGTGCTTAATGAAAATGCCGATTTAGGCGAACGGGCATCTGGTGAATCATTTATCGAAATGCCATTCGACATGTTACACCTAGCTCCACCGCAAGCTGCTCCGGATTTTATTCGCGAATCAGGATTAGGGAATGAAGGAGGCTGGATAGATGTTGATATCCACACCATGCAACATAATAAATACCCAAATATTTTTGGACTTGGAGATGCAGCAGCATTACCAACAGCTAAAACAGGAGCAGCGATTCGTAAGCAGGTGCCGGTTGTTGTGGATAATATTCAAAAATTGATTAAATCCGACAAGATTGGAAGTCTTTCATATAACGGATATAGCTCATGCCCTTTAGTAACTGGGTATGGAAAAATGGTGCTGGCAGAGTTTGATTATGATGGAAACTTTACCCCAGATCCAAAATTGAAACAAATGCTAATCAAAGACTCTTCGAAGGAACACTTAAGACTTTGGTGGCTCAAAAAGTATATTCTTCCTCGTTTATATTGGAATAAGATGCTGAAAGGCGTCGATGTATAAACGCAACATTAGCTGTCTTATGACAGGATTTTGGTTAAGTTAGAGGCAGCCTCCTGAAAAGGGGGCTGTTTTTTTATCGCTATCTTAGTACCGAACCACAATGAAAACAATGGAAGTTACAGCCGAAAAAAACGAACACGTCGCCAAAATGACCTAACTTTGTATTAGACCTAAAGCAAAAGAAATATTGGAACGCAAAAACAAGATATTAAAAGCAAAAAAGGTGATCTCTATGTCAAAGAAGACAAAAGAGAAAATCGCTATTGTTGCCAAAGATATTAAGGGAAAAGAAATGTTCCCTGAGAAAGTAGAATTCGCGAAAAAGACCCTCAGTAAGATCAAATCACTACCGATTTAATTAATCGAATAAACTATTTGTGAAAAATGCGGTTCGGGTGAAAATCTAAACCGCATTTTTTTGACTATTCTATTTGCGTTAATTGTGATTAGCATGTACTCGCTAATTTCACTATTTTAGCCTTTCAAACCCTAAGTCATAATTTCATTAGCCTCAACTTTCTCAAGCCTGATTATAACCTATTGATAGAAACAGAACGCCTGCTCATTCGACCGTTTACATTAGATGATATTCCTGCATCTTATGAAATGAATCTCGACGCAGAAGTGAGTAAATATACCGACGATGGAGGAGTGGTATCGCTGGAAGAGATGGAGCGCCGAATTGTTGAAGATGTGCTAGGTGATTACAATAAGCATGGATTTGGTCGATTGGTGGTTGAGTTAAAAGCTGAGAAAAAATTCATTGGATTCACAGGACTGAAATATTTAGCTGATCTCGACGAAGTAGATCTCGGTTATCGGTTTATGAAAAAATATTGGGGCAAAGGATATGCAACCGAATCAGGCAAGGCATGTTTGAAGTTTGGATTTGAAACATTGGGCCTGGACAAAATCATTGCCATGGTCTTGCCTGAAAATGAAGGGTCTATTCATGTCCTTGAAAAATTAGGTTTCCATTACGACAAAGACATTGAGGAAGACGGCGAAATGGCGAAATTGTTTGTGATTCAAAAAAACAAATAAAGAATACTTTCGTCTACTTCCGTTACTATTCTATCTGAAACGTATTAGTAGAACAGTAAATAATTAATAAAAAGCCGCTTTTTAGCATGATGAACAAACTACTTACACTTTTAATTTTTACAACCCTTTTAGGTTGCGCAACCCATCAGACATCGGTAGTTGTAAGCGATAATTATAACCAAGAAGCAGATCAAACCACCTTAACGATCGTTCCCCATGGAAACATTAATATTCCAGGTAAATGGCCCAAAACGAGTTATAACGCCGTCAGCAGGCAACACTTTTTTGAGAATAAGGACTCAATAACCATCGCGGTGACCAAAAATCCAAAGGATCAGTATCCCTTTTATCAAAAAGATCTTTCAGATAAGGAATTTACAACCCAATACTACCTGTAGGAGAAAGATTATTACGAAAAACAGGGTTATACGGTTAACCAAAATGCCGAAGGAGATAATTATGTGCTATGGTCCGCGACGGGTAAAGGCGTGAATACCGTTTTTCTTTATGGAGCGAAAAATGAAATTGCCTACAATTTTGCAGTGATAGATGGGGAGTGGAGCGAAGCTTCAAAACAACCTTTTTATTGGGGCTATTCAAGGATAATTAAGATACCCTGATCCTTCGAGTTGTTTCTCACCAGCGATATACTGTAAGTCAACCCCCGCATTTTCGTGTAAGAATTTTAAGCGATCCAATTGTCCTTCTTTGGTGTATGGGTTGCGTATGTTAATGCCCTCGGTAGATTTTGTTTCATCTGTATTAAAGGCCTCTATGCGATTAATTGCCTCATCTTTGATAATCGCATCAACAACTTTGTTCAATTTTTCTTTTGTAATACTCATGGCAATAAGTTTAAATCGTTGGAACAAATCTACGGTCTGTTGAAAATAGTTAAAAATTGAATAGCGCATTGATAATTGATGCATTTGCGATTTGCGCAAATTAGTTTTTTAGACGTGTACATAAAACCATAATTGCGTGCAAGAAATGAATGCTTACTGTAAGATTTTTCCTTATTTTACGTCCTACTAACTAAATTGCTCCCGTGAGTTCGTTATTTAATCGTTTAATTGGCAACCTGGCTACTCGAATGATGTTAATCATTTATTTGAGTATTATCCTCATAACGGGCTTTTTTATCGTATTCTCTTATTTTAATGACCTCTCTTTGCAAGAAGAAAGACAATACGATAAACTAACAGCATTGGTATCATCTGCTGCTTCTGCGATTGATGGAGATGAGCATGAAAGTTTAATGAATGGTTTTTCCCGAGCAGATACGGCAATTATCGGTGATGACGATCGCTACCAAATCATCAATTCATTTCTTTCAAAAATAGTAGAAACGAATGGCCTAAGTACCCCCATGTATACCTTGGTATACGATGAGGAAGTGGATAGCTTTTATTATGGTGTTCGCTCAGGCGATTATGTCGATTTTAAGAATACTTACAAACAAACGCCGGACGAATTAATCTCGCACTTGGAAACCGGTGGAACCATTCCAATGTACGAGAGTGAAAATGGCACTTGGTTATCGGCCTTTCACCCCATTAAGAACAGAAGCGGGAAGGTTGTTGCTTTAGTAGAAGCAGATATACGTTTTACAGAGTTTCGTATGGTAGTCAATGAACGCTACTTCAAACAGATCATGATGGCTTTGGGAGTAATCGTACTCATGGCCCTATTTCTAATTCCTTATGCTCGTAAGGTCCTTAAGATGGACGAGAAACAGAAGTTTATGGCTTTGCAGCAGAAGATGATGATTGAGGAGAAGAATCGCGACATCATGGCTTCGATTCACTATGCGTTAAAAATTCAGAAGGCCATGTTGCCGCCAGTCAATATGCTCAAAAAAGACAATTTGGATGGCTTTGTTTTGCACGAAGCCAAAGATGTGGTTGCCGGTGACTTTTTCTGGATTGAAGAGTATGATGATTACCTCTTTTTTGCTGTAGCCGATTGTACAGGGCACGGTGTTCCGGGTGCGATCATGAGTATTTTATGTACGACGGCCATGAATAAAGTGGTCGATTTAATGGGGGTGAGAGACACTGGGAAAATCTTAGATGAGGTTCGACGCATTATTGTGGAGCGCCTTGAAAAGAGTGGAGGAGAGGTGAAGGATGGAATGGACATTGCTATTTGTCGCTTAGACACAAAAACGCGTGAATTACAATATTCAGGTGCTAATAATCCGATCTATATCTATAAACAGCCCTCCAATAAAATGGAGGTGGCCAAACCTTGCAAACAACCGGTTGGTAAACACATCAATGAGACGCCATTTGCTTGTAAAGAGTTTAAATTGGAAAAAGGCGATACGGTTTATCTATTTACAGATGGATATGCCGATCAGTTTGGTGGTAAAAACGGTAAGAAATTAAAGTATAAGCCATTTCGTCAGTTATTATTGAAAGGGACCCACCTCTCTATGTCATCGCAACGAGAGGAACTGAGTAAATCATTGAAGGATTGGATGGGCGAATACGAACAGGTTGACGATATTTGTGTCATGGGCGTCCGAATGCAATAATGATGCAAGACTTTTTCAGGAAAAATAAATCAACACTTTTATTGATTGCTGCTTTCATTGGAGGTTGGATAATTGTGAGCCTTTTGGCAGATAATTCTGGTAATATTGATGTAGATCCTGTCAAAGGTCAAATTTATATCCTCAAGGAGGATGATATTTATGCCACAATGTATCTGGATAGCATAGCGGGAGACAACCTGTACTTTTTTCAAGGAATCAATGACTTTCGCGGAGCAATGCCAAAAGCGGAACAAATCATTTCATCCGATTTTGACAAAAACTTTCATGCCATTTACAACCAAGTTGAATTGGATCGTCTAAAAGAAAATGGAACCTTGGTACACATTTATCCAGGAGCATTTAAATGATCTTTATTCCTCTCCTGAGCCTGTCGATCCTGAGCTTGTCGAAGGATCTACTTCTATTTCTGGACGAATATCCGGAGCAAGAATAGCAGGGCCGTATTTCCGTAGGAGGGCATCTGCTTCTTCTGCAGTGATCCGCTCATTATTGTGATAGGCACTCACAAAGGCGTCGAGCACACCCAACGCAATGGCTTCTTGACAACTCGTGTCTGCAGGCGCTCGAGTAGCGTATCTACCTGAACGGTATCGGAACATGCCATTGTCCAACTTTTCAGTTATAATCGGATACTTCAGTTATGGGAAGATCTTCTTCGAGACATCTCTAGAATAATAGCCGACCTGAACAGAATAAAACAAATCACAGGTAATAGTTGAGTCAATGGGTTCGTAATTGATCACTTCGGTGGAACCAACTTTTGATGGGTCAGGTAATTGTCCAGATTGATAAGAATCCCGCAGTAACATAAACAATGAGTCTTCCTTTAAATAGGATATAGTCGCGTTTTCAGGGAAGATTAAACTCAAATATTTATCCTCTTGCATGAGCGCTGCCAATGAATCATAGGTCATGTAAAACTTGACATCCGTACCAACCGTAATCAAACCATCATAATCCAATTCATAGCCTAAATTGCGCAATCTCGCCAAGACATCATCGTCAAAATTGAACATCAAATAACTTGAATCCGCAACCTCATCTAAAGCGTTATAAATGGTGATTTTCTGTCCAATGGTATCACCATTCGAATTGTAAAGATAGACATGATGTATTTCTTGATACAATTGAAAATATTCCTTTTGCTCCGGAATCTTAAATTGGTGAAAATAAGGAGCAAATCCCTCCGTTTCAACAAGCATATTATAGCGTTTTCCATGACCAACCAACATAAAATAATCACCAATCAGGGAGTCCGAAGCCGTGGTTAAAAACTCGCTAGAATCAGAACTTATTAAAGTGATATTCGATTTGGCAGGGACCAACCTGTCACCCTTCTTAACGAAACCTTTTAATTCAGCAACAGGGTCTCGTTCATCAGCAAAGGTGATACGATAGATATTCATATCTCCATTACCCTGGATATCGCTAGAAGCGTAGTAACCACGATTGTAACGTTTTGTCATTGTAAAATAGATGTCATCAGCAGGGGAGTTGATCGGAAAACCGAGGTTGACAGGAACGGTAAAAATGCTGTCGACCATTGATGAACGGAAAACATCATACCCTCCCATACTTGAGTGACCTTTCGAAGCGAAATAGAAGGTCTTACCATTTGGGTCTAAGTAAGGCGCATCTTCATCGTAAGGTGTATTGATGTTCGGACCTAGATTAACGGGGAAGTCCACGAGCTATCATCTTGCAAATAGCTGATGTAAATATCTAAACCCCCATAACCACCGGGTCTGTCAGAGACCACAAACAATTTGGTTCGATCGTAGCTAAAAAAGATTGACGGTTCATAGTAAAGGGAATTAACATGACTGCCCATTTTTTGAGCTTCAACACCTTTCGTTTGATTGACGGTACCCACCATACATTTTCATCGCGATAGAAGTAAAGGATACTGTCGTTGGCGTCAAGCTGAATACTTCCTTCATGTTCCTTTTCGTTTACGGTTGCATCCAAATGATTGAAATTGCCATATTCGAATTTTGTCACCAAATTGAAGTAATATCCCTGAACGTTTAAGCTGTCATTTCTTTTTAAGTCGAGGAGGCTGCCTTTGGTCATATCAACCGCATAGATATCTTCATAATAACCGTTTTCATCTTTTTTGCCACCTCTAGTATCTGGTCTTCGTGAAGTAAAAAACAGTTTTTTTTCATCTTGTGATACGACAGCAGCGTACTCAGGATAAATTGAGTTTACCGTATCGCCAAGATTTTCGATGACAACCTTTCTTGGGTTTTGAATTGCCGCACGACCAAATTGGCAATGTTCTATTTCCCTTTTTTTTCATTGCTATTAATTCTTCCTTTTCATCTGCTGGAATAAATTCATCGGAGGCAATTGCCTCAAGAAATTTATTGTAGTATCGATCTGCTTTTTCAAACGCTGCCGACAAATGATAAAGCTTTCCCAACATGTAATAGACGTGCTCATGACCTCTCTTGATAATTGTTGAATCACCTTGTGTTAAGTAGCTAGCCAAATGAGGAATTCCCATTTCTTTTAAATGAGGCGAATGAAAATAAACCACTCCTTTATAATAGTCGTATAACGAATCTGATTGATGATTTATCGCTTCGAGTTGCTCAACATGTTCAAGTGCATTCAGGTATTATCCTTTCCTGACGTATCGCTCTGTCTTTTTATGCACCCGATCAAACTTTTGAGCATATAATTCCGTTCCACCGAAAACAGTGAGCCAGAAAAGTAGAACTAGAAATATATACTTCATAAAAGTTGGTCTCCAACAATTTACGAAGAAAACAGAGAATTGTTCCATAAAAAAGCCCCTCATCTCGAAAAATAGGGGCTTTGCTATGTTGTTTGACTTATTGCTTATACCGTCACTTTCGCAACAGGTGCAGCAGCTAAGATTTCATCATTTGCGTTGTCAGCAAATTGTTCGAAGTTTTTATTAAACTCGCCAGCTAAGTGATTTGCTTTTTCATCGTATCCAGCCTTATCTTCCCAAGTATTCTTTGGGTTCAAGATCTCAGTTGGAACGTTTTCACATTCATTTGGCATGGCCAATCCGAAAATCTCGTGGTTGGTATAAGCGACGTTGTCCAGTTTTCCTTCTAAAGCAGAAGTAATCATAGCACGAGTATATTTCAAGCTAATACGCTCTCCAACACCGTACTCTCCACCAGACCAACCCGTGTTAACCAACCAAACGTTAACATCGTTTTCAGCCATTTTCTTACCTAACATCTCAGCATATTTAGTTGGATGTAGTGGCAAGAAAGGAGCACCGAAACAAGCTGAAAATACTGTCTGTGGCTCTGTAACTCCGGCTTCTGTTCCAGCAACTTTTGCTGTGTATCCAGAAATGAAATGATACATCGCCTGACCAGAAGTCAATTTTGATATTGGAGGTAATACACCAAAAGCATCAGCCGTTAAGAAGAAGATGTTTTTAGGCATTCCACCTTTCGATGGTACCATGATATTATCGATATGATCAATTGGGTATGATACACGTGTGTTTTGTGTAATTGTAATGTCTGTATAATCAGGAGTAGAAGAATTCTCATCGATGAAACCGATGTTTTCTAAAATTGCTCCGAATTTGATAGCGTTGTAAATTTGAGGCTCCTTCTCAGCAGAAAGATCGATTGTTTTTGCGTAACATCCACCTTCAAAGTTAAATACACCATTTTCTGACCATCCGTGCTCGTCATCACCAATTAGGCGACGATTTTCATCAGATGATAAAGTTGTTTTTCCTGTTCCTGAAAGTCCAAAGAAAACAGCAGTATCTCCGTTAGCACCAACATTCGCTGAACAGTGCATAGAAAGCACGTTTCTTTCGTGTGGTAAAACAAAGTTTAATACAGAGAAAATACCTTTTTTGATTTCACCGGTATAACCCGTTCCACCAATAATGATCATTTTTTCTGTAAAGTTGATGATTGCGAAATTGTGCTGACGTGTACCATCGATTTCAGCTTCAGCCATAAAATCTGGAGCATTAACTACGTGCCATTCAGGTTCGAAGTTTGCAATTTCCTCGTCTGTTGGACGCAAGAACATATTGTTTGCAAACATGTTTGACCATGGCTTTTCAGTTACCACTCGAATATTTAGACGATAAGCGTCATCTGCACAAGCGTATGCATCCCTAACATAAACGTCGCGCCCATTTAAATAGGCCTTCATGCGGTTGTACAATGCGTGAAACTTCTCCGTTTCAAACTTTTTGTTGATATCTCCCCACCACACAGCGTCTTCGGTATTAGCATCGCAGACAATGAAGCGGTCTTGTGGTGATCTTCCGGTAAATTCTCCAGTTTTAATCGCCAAAGCGCCAGTGTCTGTTAAAACCCCTTGTCCACTGATAATGGTATCCTCTGCCAACTCCGCAGGCGTTAAATTCCAAAAACAGTTACCAAGGTTTTTTAACCCGATTGTTTCTAACGAAGCATATTCTGCTCTTTTTCCGTAATTGTTCATCCGTTTTTTTTTCGTTACTAGATGTAATTCACACTCGCGATGCGAATTCGTTTTTTAAGTTTAGTATAAATAGACTGTACAAAATTAAACTATTTCATCCTTTAGCCCAAGAATTTTGAACGGACTTTTCAATAGTTATTAACGATTTTCGGGGTAATTTGAGAATGAAATTGATACTTTGGGCACAACGAATTTTACTTTTTCTACTGTTCAATAGTATTATTTTCAATTCGATCAAATTGAACATGCGGCGCTAGCCGTTCAACTTCTCACCGCAAAATTTGCAATAAATTGCATCCTTATCGTGGCCTTCTCGCGAGCAACTTTCGCAGACCTGCGTACTGATTTTATCTTTGCTTTTGGTTTGAATTAATTCATTGGTAACGATTCCGGTAGGCACTGCAATAACGGCGTAACCCAAAATCATAACTATGGCGGAGATGAATTGACCCAAGTCCGTAGCCGGTGCGATGTCGCCATAACCAACCGTTGTCAAAGTCACAATTGCCCAATAAATACTCCGCGGAATACTGGTAAATCCAGATTCGGGTGATTCGATCAAGTACATAATGGTTCCTAAAATTGTAACACTGGTCAAGATAGCACCTAAAAATACAATGATCTTACTTCGTGAATTTTTCAGGGCTTGTATCAAGTTTTGTCCGTCAGAGATATATTTCCCCAGTTTCAGAATTCTGAAAACGCGCAACAAACGTAAACTTCTAATGATCGCTAACGAGTGCGTGCCTGTGAAGAACAGTCCTAAGTAGGTAGGAACAATGGACATCAAATCCACCAATCCATAAAATGATAGTATGTAAGTGACAGGTCTTTTAACGCTTAAAATTCTTAGCATGTATTCGATCGAAAACAGGATGGTTAAGCCCCATTCTATTCCAGTAAACCAAGTGCCATAGGCTTCAGCATATTCAGGCACGCTCTCGAGCATTACAACAAGAATGCTCAAAAGAATAGCGCCCAATAAAATCCAGTCAAATTGTTTTCCGGCTTTTGTGTCAGCCTCAAAAATAACAACGTGCAATTTTTTTTGCCAAGGCCTCAATGCATCAGTATTTTTATTCTCTTGCCCCATTTTACAATGGATAAATCTCTAATTTTTTATTCTTGTGCAATTGCATTTTTATGATCGACTGAAAATCGCGGTTATTGTCTTGAGGCGTTAGGAATTTTTTATAATTTCTGACGTTTCTTTTCAGTTGATATCTGTAAATATAACCATAACCGACATATTGCCCTTTTTGAATCGCTACAAAGGCAAACTCATTTGATTTTCTGCCTTTATCTACGATTAAGAAACTCTCTCCGTTAAAGTTTAAATCCATCATGAGTTCTTTAACGCGAGCGTTATATGATTCCGGACTTTCTGAACCAACGCAGGCGCCTTTGCATTTTTCAATGCTGTGGTTAAAACAACTACTTTCAGTTTTGTGTAAATGACACAATTTCTGACAAAGTTCAAACTCTTCCAGCCAATACTCTAAAAACTTCTTGCCGTTTTGTAATGATGTGAATGTAACAAGGGGTTGACCTGTTACTGTTATTTTCTTGACGTGCAAACGCAGATAACCAGCTTGATCTTCATGGGCATAAAGTCCATGACTGAATTGGCTATTTCGCTGTGCTGTATTGTAGCGTGGTTGATGTTTTTTAATCTCCGCTGATTCATGCAATAAAGCAATCAATTCACTCCCGGTTATCTCATGATCAATTTCCACTATGCGCTCCCGCATTTCACGTGCCTTTATGGTTTTATTGTTCTTAAAATGCTGCTCGATACGCTTGCGAATATGAATGCTTTTGCCAATGTACATCAACTCTTGGTTGACATCATAAAATTTATAGATTCCAGTCTTGTTGGGAATCTCGTCCACCATATTTAAGTTTAATTGTGGGTGCAAAACAGCCGGATCAATTTCACTTTTGATGAAGTTTTTTAAATCACCTTTCGCCGCTTTGTAAAGCTTCTTAAAGAGAATCGCAGTTGCGCGAGTATCATCAATAGCTCGGTGGTGATTGTCCAACGGAATGTCTAAAGCTTTTGTAATGTTTTTTAAACCGTAGGATTCAAGCCCAGGAATAAGAATCCGAGCCGATTGAATGGTGCACATGTGATCGAGGCGATAGTCAAAACCTAGTCTTTTAAACTCACGACGAATCACCGAATAGTCAAAACTAACATTGTGCGCAACGAAGACCGTATCTTCTGTCAACTCCACTATATCCCGAGCGATTTCATAAAACTTAGGCGCATCGTGTACATCTGCATCATGAATGCCTGTTAATCGGGAAATAAATGGTGAAATACGTTGCTCAGGATGCACCATGGTATGATAAGTCTCCAGTTCTTTTTCGCCATCATGAATGATGATGGCAATTTCAATGATCTTAAAATTCTTAGGCTTATCCCCAGTGGTCTCTATGTCAACAATCGCAAACTTCAAATAAATACAGTCTATTCGATAGCACAAAGCTATCCATTTTCAATCAGTTGGCGAATGAACGCTACATTTTTTTCAGTGTCAATAGCTCCTGCTCCCTCATGCCGATAGATCATTGTACCGGCTCCGTCAATAAAGCAAAGGGTAGGGTAAACACCTATCTCAAAAAAAGATGGATAGCGCTTTATAAAGTACCGGAAATCATAATCATCATGCAATCCACTTTTTAGAATGGTCTGTTCAGATTCCTCGCTAACTGAGATAAAAAAAGCATCGTCACCAATTTGTTCTTTTAACGATTGCAGCGATTTCAATTCAGCTCTGCAAGGCGGACACCAGGTCGCCCAGAAAGACATAATGATAGGCTTGCCACGGTATTCTGAAAAAGTCTCTATTGATTGATTAACAGGATTGATTTCCCAATTCCAAACCTCGTTAGATACAGGCTCATTCATGTTTTCAACGAAAGCCTCAGAACCCATAAAAATACCCTGAAACCAACCTTGAAACTGCACACGCCAACTGGGTACAATTAAGATCACAATAATGACCACAAAAAGGATATTCGAGATGATACGCAAGCCTTCTTCATACTATTCTTATCCATGGAAATCTGGAAACTCCTCCCATAAACTTTCAAACTCCTTATCAAATGCTCGTAAGACACTATAAGAATCTGTGATCAGGATGTTTTCACGGTTATAGCGTTCGGCACTTCGGGTCCAATTATAACTTCCTGTCAAGGTAATGTGACTGTCAAACAAAGCAAACTTTTGATGCATGTGATTATCGGTTACATCTAAACGAACGGGAATGCCAGCTTTTGCTAACTCCTCGATGTCGGAACCTTTATCATGTATTTTATCGTTGTCTGAAATAATTTTGATACTGACCCCTTGTTCGTGTTTGGAGATCAGTTCCTTGGCAATGCGGTCATCACTAATGGTAAACAAACAAATACGTATTCGCTGTTTAGCATAGCGGATATGGTTGATGATTGCCTGAAGACATTCTTCCCCCGGAGAAAAATAGACGCTTTCTTGTTGCACTTCAACCTTGTTAGCAGCCAAAATCAATTTATTGACTTTCTCAACCCAGGTTAAAATGGCCATGTAGTTGTCTTCGTTGATCTGCTCGCGTGCAATATCAAACAATTCACTTCTCAAAACATCGCTTACCCTTTTATCCGGTGCTAATGAAATTAGCACTTCCTTAATTTTCTTTTTCTCTGCTTTGGATAAAAAATCATCTTCTGCAGAAGCATCAATAAGGTCGATTACCTCTTCTTTTAAACTCATTTATCTTTAAGGCTTTTAGTCAGTTTTTTATCCATAACGTCAATGCGGCGCTGCAATGCATCTAATTTCTCAACCAATACATCCAGCTCTGACCCATTCGATTCGGGGTACTCAAACTTCGCGATTTTATTGACCGTTAATTCCCCTTTAACAATGTCATCAATGGTTAAATTAAAATGGTCGGAGATTTTAATCAACGCATCTAAACGCGGTTCTGCTCTTCCTTCTTCATAAGCTCCGATACTTGATCTTTTTAGTCCAAAAAGCTCTGCAAACTGTGTTTGATTAAGGCTTTTAAAGAGACGAAGTTTCTTAATGTTTTTAGCTAGAATCGTTTTTTTCATAAAATAATACTAAAAATATTAGCAAATATCTAAAAGTTGTAGTATATTAGCTACATGATTTGGAAATAATTGCTTTCAGTAGAGCTGAAAAATTGATCAGAAAGCTTTAAAAAGTTCCAAGTGGCCATCATCAAAAAGATGGAAATACTTAACAATTAAAACATGAAATTAAGAAAAAATATTGACCCAAAGCCGGTTGAAAAACTAAATTTCCAACCTCCTTAAATTAATCGAGGAGGGAGGAAGATAATAGCAGAATTTGGCTATATTTGGTTTAGTAATAACGAAAGAAAATTAATAGTAAATAATTATGTCTCACTTTGATAAAGTAAAAGAGTACCTGATGGAATTAGAGTATTCTATCGTAAAAGAAGATCGTGAAAATGAGGTCTTTGTAGTTGAATCACTAGAAGACGGGATTCAAAACTTATTAGTAGGTCTTGCCGACCCTATTTTGATTATTGAACAATATTTATTTGACCTTACTAACAATGTTGGTGATGTTGCTAAAGACTTGTTAATCAAAAATAGAGACATAGTGCATGGTGCGTTTGTATTAGACGAAGAAGGGAAGCGCGTCATTTTTAGAGATACCCTTCAGATTGAGAATTTAGATTTAAATGAATTGGAAGGTTCATTAACATCGTTGAGCTTATTGTTAAGCGAGTATACGGATGAAATTATTGAATTCTCGAAAAACTAGAAACAACAACGCATTTAAACATTAGACAATGAATATTTTTAGAAGATTATTTAGAATAGGATCAGCGGAGGCAAACTCGTTGGTAGATAAATTGGAAGATCCAATTAAAATGACGGAACAAGGAATCCGTGAGTTAAAAGGAGATTTAACAAAAGCCTTGGAAGCATTAGCAGAAGTTAAAGCATTGGCTATCCGTACAAGAAACGATGCAAATACGGATACTGAGAAAGCAAAAGATTACGAAAAGAAAGCAATTCTATTGTTGAAGCGCGCTGAAAAAGGTGAGATTACGATGGAAGAAGCAGATCGTTTAGCAAGCGAGTGTTTGGTTCAGAAAGAAGCTTTAATGGCTACTGCAACGACCAATCGAGCAAACCAAGAGAAGTTTGAAGCAAACGTTGCTAAATTGGATGGAAACATCAAGACGTTAAAGTCGAACATCAAGAAATACGAGGTTGAGCTGAAAACGTTGAAGGCACGTGCGAAAGTGTCAAAAGCAACCAAAAACATCAACAAGCAATTGGCAGATATCGATTCAACAAGCACTGTTTCTATGCTTGAGCGCATGAAAGAAAAAGTAGCCCAAGAAGAAGCATTGGCTGAATCTTATGCTGATATTGCTGGCGAAAACACTTCAATCGATCATGAGATCGACAAAGCGTTGGATTCAGGTTCGGCTGAAGTAAAAGCTTCGGACAGCCTTGCAGCCCTTAAGTCTAAATTAGGCATGGGCGGTGATGAAGCGGGCGCTTAATTCAACCAAAATAACATAACCCATTGCTGCTGAATGTATTGGTAGCGCATAAATAATTCGGGCTGTCTCAACCATTTTTGTGAGATCAAATCTGATCAGAGACAGCCCTTTTTTTACCCAAAATTGAAGTCTAGCGCAATATGTTTGCACTGCTGAAAAAAAAAATAATTATGATACTATCGACGACTGAAACAATACCAAATAGGGAAATAGAGGAGATATTAGGCATTGAAAGAGGATCTACAGTGCGAGCTCGAAATGTAGGACGTGACATTTTTGCTGGTTTTAAAAATCTCGTCGGAGGAGAGATTAATGAATACACCAAATTGCAAGCGCAATCACGAGAGGAGGCTTTACAACGAATGATTCAAGACGCTTAGCGTCGTGGTACAGATGCCATTGTTAATCTACGTTTTAATACTTCGATGATTATGCAAGGTGCCGCAGAGATCTTAGTATACGGAACAGCAGTAAAATTGAAATAATGGAAGATGCTGTTTTTCCATTGGCAATTATCCTTTTATATGGACTTGGTATTATTGCTTCGATTGTGATTATTATCTATCTAGTCGTTAAGCGATTGGAGGATAAGAAAAAGGAGGATTTTGAGGATCGAGATAATTAAGGAAATCTACGAGCTCGACAAATATGTCTGTTACCTTCCACACAAAATTCCCTTATATTTGTAACAACAAGAACATTTCCATCTCTTAACTGATTCTCAATCGAATGAAAGGTATTATTTTATTATATTTTTTTCGCCCTGTCATACTTCTTATTGCGGTTTGTTTTGCAACGTTTAATCTTAGCGCTCAGGACAATATTTCAACCGTTAATCTTGATAATTCTGGTTTTTCAGAATTTGACATTTTTGCCGATTCACTTGATGAGTATACGGTCTACTTCACCGGTGAAAACCACATGTTTTTAGACTTTAATGCGCAATTTCAGTTTAAACTTTTAAAATACTTGCACCAAAACCAGGGCGTCAATCATTTTATGTTGGAACAGAGTCCGGGTTTAACCTACGTGATGAACAAGGTTGTGATTGAAGACAAAACGACCCACATGCATTATTTGTCTGATATCCTTTTCGATCCTTTTCACGAGCTCGTTTCAAAAATTCATGAGTACAATAAGGTATTGCCTGATTCATCAAAGATCCAGATCCACGGAATTGATATTGAACGATTTCCGGGTTTTTCTGTGTATGCTCTTAACTTGATGGTAGACTCCTTGGATACTAAATTCGAAGGAGGAGAAGTCTTCGAGCAAATCAAAGCATTGAATTCTTCAGAATACAAAGATGCAGGCCCAGAGGTTTTCTACGCTAATCCTCAAACTGATTTTGTCTTTGCTTTTGGTGAGGTGAATGGCTATGAATCGATGCAGTCGATCATAAAAAGTGCAAAGGCAAATCATTCGGCATTGGCCGAACAACTTGGCGCAGATAGTACAATGTTTTTTTCTATTATTGAAAGTTTAGAGGTAGGGCAGGAATGGTATTTAACTGAGCAAGACGGCGATGTAAAATCACCCATCATCCGTGAACGATTCATGGCACGTGAATTTGAGCGAATTTATTTGCAAGATCCGGAATCGAAGTATTATGGCCAGTTTGGGAGATGTCATTTACACAAAGATCAACGTGCAAAAGGCTGTTATGACTATTACATGAATTCAATTGCTAATCGAATCAATGAACTAACCCCATCGCTTAAAAACGAGGTCTTGGTTATCCCTGTTTTCTATACCAAATCGAGGCAATTTGACAAAGATGTAATTGATGGGCTTGCACTTAATGAAGAGTACATCACAGGTAATGAAACCTATATAATAGACTTAGCATACAAAAATGGAGATCACTCCATAACAGGATTTTACAATGTTTTGCCTTTTGTGGTGATCAGCAACGCGGAAAAAAGTGAAAAGCTATTTTATGGGTACGATTGGGATACATACATGGAAGAATACCATTTAGGAGCAAGTATTGGTTACTCCTATTTTAGGAAATTGAATAACCTGAATGCAGTCCTCAATTCTAATGGTATGCCAACTTTTGATCGCCAAGTTTTAACCTATTCTTTTTATGCTGATTATTTCTTGCTAAGAGATAGAGGAACCTCTTTTGGATTCAATTATTATCCTGAGTTTACAAACGGTGATCGTCTCAGAATGAAAGGCTTTTTGGTCACATCAGGTTCAAGTTATCCATTCGGAAACAAATACCTTGTGGGGGCTTTCGGACTCGATTTGGGTTATGGAATTATGAAGATATCTGAAACACAAGTTTCAGGGGACCCTAATCTAATTCAAGTAGAAGGAGTGAATGAAACTGTTTACCGTAATGATATTTTTATGATAGACCCTAATTTTCAGTTTCGAATAACTTTACCTGTGATCAGTTTGAATGCGAAAGCGGGCTATGCTTTTGATGTTTCTGGAAAGTATTGGAGGTTATACGACAAGGTAACTGAATTCACCAAAACGAGTTTTACCGCCCCATATATTTTGGTTGGAGCAAGCATCAATATTAAAAGTTCATAATTATCGCTGACGCTTTAAATGATGCGTTAGATGCACCGGAGAAAAAGGTGATTCCAGGACACGTGCGCTACTTTTTCATCATTTGCGGCGCCCTTGATATTCTTACCATTGTTTCACATCCGGGAGCCTGGTCTATTCGAATCCGTTTAGATTGGTTTTTTGGTACTGAGCGACTATTATTTCTGACATTGATGCTATTGCTTTTAGTTGAAGGTGTTCTATTTCTAGCAAGGCATCGTCTTGCAGCGTATTTCTATTATATCTCCATTTGTTTGCGCATTCCCTTTTTGACTTTCAGCTTTAGCTTTTTATTTGACATTTTTGCCATACCTAATATTGGTCTATTGCGTTGGGTCTTTTTCATATTGCTATTGGCAATGGAGTTTTATCGGTTGTATATGACCATCGTTTATCACAGGAAGGGGTATTTAAAATAAAATGTTTGATATTCACTTTAAATAATCATTGTTGATAAGTTCACAAAGAACCTTTATCATTCGGTATGTGATGCAATAAAATTATCTTGTAAATTTGAATTTGTTATAAAATAAACAAGAGCAAGATGCCCGTATTGGAAAAACCTCAAATTAAATACGATCGTAAAGACTTGACCAACGAAGAATTGGTTGGAATTTACAAAGCAATAGTAAGACCTCGTTTGATCGAAGAGAAGATGTTGATCCTACTGCGTCAAGGTAAAATTTCTAAATGGTTTTCTGGATGGGGACAAGAAGGGATTTCAGTGGGAATTGCACTTGGTTTGGAAAAGGATGAATACATCCTTCCAATGCACAGAAATCTGGGCATCTTTACGGGCAGAGATATCCCATTAAACAGGTTATTTGCTCAATTCCAAGGGAAAATGACAGGTTTTACAAAAGGACGTGACCGATCGTTTCACTTTGGAACCAAAGAACATCATTTGGTTGGAATGATTTCCCATTTAGGGCCGCAATTGGCGTTGGGAACTGGAATTGCACTTGCGCATAAGTTACGCAACGAGGAAAAAGTTGCATTGGCTATTACGGGAGACGGTGGTGCCAGCGAAGGCGATTTTCACGAGGCGTTAAACGTTGCTTCTGTGTGGGACGTTCCGGTTATTTTTGTTGTAGAAAATAATCAGTGGGCATTGTCGACACCCTCAAACGAACAATTCCGTTGCAAACAATTTGTCGATAAAGGGATTGGTTATGGTATGGATGCTTTCCAAATTGATGGAAATAACATTCTAGAAGTGTATCATTCTGTTCGCCAAATCGCTGAATCATTGCGCAAGAAACCGAGACCGTTTTTATTGGAGTGCATTACATTCAGAATGCGAGGACACGAAGAGGCTTCTGGAACAAAATACTATCCTGAAGGAATACAAGATAAATGGGCTGAAAAAGACCCTGTAGACAATTATGAAGCCTACTTAATAGCAGAAGGTATCATCAGCGAGGATGAGGCTAAAAAGATCAAAAAGGAGATCAAAAAAGAAATTCAGGATGAACTAGAAATCGCCTATGCTGAACCGAATATTACGCCGAATACAGCAACTGAAGTTGGGGATGTTTATGCACCATACCAGCAGGAATTAACGGCTCCCAACTGGAATGATACTGCGGAGAAAAGATTGGTTGATGCCGTTTCGGATGGATTGCGTCAAAGTATGCAGAAATACGACGACTTGGTCATTATGGGACAAGACATTGCTGAATACGGTGGTGTTTTTAAAGTAACAGAAGGATTTGTTGAGGAGTTTGGAAAAGATCGTGTGAGAAATACACCAATATGCGAGTCTGCAATTGTTGGAGCGGCTTTAGGTCTATCAATTAACGGAATGAAAGCAGTTATGGAGATGCAGTTTGCTGATTTCGTAACGGTTGGCTTTAATCAAATCGTAAACAACCTAGCAAAATTGCATTATCGTTGGGGTGAGAATGCTGATGTTGTTGTGCGCATGCCTACGGGTGGCGGTTCAGCAGCTGGACCTTTTCACTCTCAAAGTAATGAGGCTTGGTTTACGCATACGCCGGGATTAAAAGTGGTTTATCCGTCATCGCCAACAGAGGCAAAAGGACTACTAGCGGCTGCAATTGAAGATCCGAATCCAGTTATATTCTTTGAACATAAAGGGCTATACCGCTCAATACGAGAAGAAGTGCCGAACGACTATTATACGCTAGAAATCGGTAAAGCTAATCTTGTCAAGGAAGGACAAAAAGCATCAGTGATAACCTATGGAATGGGGGTGCACTGGGCAAAAGAAATTGTAGAAAAGCACAATTTAGATGTTGAGATTTTAGACCTCAGAACCCTGTTGCCATTGGATATGGATGCTGTTTACGCAACTGTTCAAAAAACAGGTCGTGTCATCTTATTGCACGAAGATTGCTTAACTGGCGGAATAGGGGGAGAGTTGTCAGCATTAATTGCCGAGAATTGCTTCGAATATCTTGACGCGCCAATTATGCGCGAAGGATCACTCGATACAGCAGTGCCTTTCGATGGTGAATTAGAGAAAAACTTTATGCCAAAAGATCGCTTCGAAGCGAAGTTGTTGGAATTGTTGGAGTACTAAGATTTAAAGAGAAGCGAGATGCTCGGCAAAAATTCCTGCCACTTTCTCAAAATATGCTTGATCCTCTTTTGTATAGTAATTTTCGTTTGAATGTTCCGAGTCAATTACACCATAGATGCGATCATCATTGATAATTGGAACAGCTAATTCCGATAACCGGAATCGATCATCGATAATGTAATTCCTATCTCTTGTTGTATCTCCCAACAATCGCGGTTTTTTGAAATCAAGTACCCAGCCAACTATGCCTTCTCCTCGTTGAATGACAATGGGGTTTTTGATCATGTGATCTGCTCTCACTTTTTCACCTTTGGCAGCGGTTTGAATCAAATAATCATTCGAATCATCCAAAAGATATATTATTGCATCCACATACCGTTCTGAGTTTTCAAAAACAACATCCATTAAACACCATGCAGCATCTTCTTTACTCGTTGTTTGCTTCAAGGCTGATCTGAGTGAATCGAATGTTTTTGTATCGGTGTGGGACATGACCTTTTTCTACTTCACACAATTATAGGGAATATTTTAAGAATACTATGTTATGTTTTTTGGATAAAAACATTTTTTTTTGAAGCTGGATTTACTCCTTGTTCATCCTTTTTCGCAGAGAATCCTTACACTCATCTGCCAAATGTTGAAATTCAATCGCAAATTCCATCAGTTCTTCGTCGTAATTATCCTTGTAGAGTAAATCCCATACTTCAAGCAACCCGATCGAATTATGCAAACGTTCACGCAATTGAAAATCATCGCCTTTTTTTACCTCACCCTCACGAATTACTTTTACATACACCCCGGGATATGGATTGTTGATAAAGGCTTTTATGATCTTTTGCGTCCCCACCCGAATACCGAGTTTAAAACAGGGTTGTCGGGGTTGAGTAACTTGAACAAGCGCATCGCCGATTGCATAAATATCGCCGATTTGAATACGTTTTTCCGAAAGTCCTTCGATGGTTATATTTTCACCCATCATGCCATCTTGCCAGTCCACCTCCGGGAATTCTGATTGCCAAAAGGCATAATGATCAGCGCTGTACAAATAACAAGCCTTGTCAATTCCGCCATGATATCTGCGATCTACGACAGCATCTCCCAAAACATCCTCTGATTCCAGCCGAATGGGTTGGTTCTGCGGGTGTTTGAATATACCCGTTTCAACTGGCTTTCCTCTCCAGGATACCGTTTGCTTTTTACCAATATTTACGTTTGCTACCTTCAAGTTTTAAGGAGTTGATACAGATACTGGTATTACCTTACCATTAATCCATTTATTGGCGTTTAGACTGAAATCTGCAATGAACGCAGCCATTTCATCTGCTGTTAAAGGTGCTTCATATCCCGGAAATGCTTCTTCAAGCATTTCAGTTTGTGCGGCACCTAAGGCTAGGCAATTCGCCTGAATATTTTTATCCTTTAATTCTTCAGCCAGGCACTCGGTTAAACTAGCAACCGCGGCTTTAGAAGAACTGTAAGCACTTAATCCGGGGAATTTTGAACTTCCCTGAAAACCGCCCATTGATCCAATATTAACAATGTGACCACCTTCTTTCATAAACGGAACAGCCGCTTGGCAAGCTTCGAACAAACCAAATACGTTGGTCGTATACATGGCTTCGACATCTTCTCTTGAGAGCTCCGAAAAAGGTTTATTGATGAGTAGCCCTGCGTTATTAATGAGAATGTCAATCTTCCCGATTTCTTGATTAAAAAGTGTCGTCAAATACGCTTTTAAATTGGGTGCACTCAAATCAGCAGCAGCAACACGAAGATTCTCCGCCAAGGTTAGACCTTGCAATTCTTGCAAACGCGTTAAATTTCGCGACAAAGCCAATACTCGATTTGTACGACTTAACTGATGTGCTAAAGATCTTCCAATCCCTCGACTAGCGCCAATGATGACAATATTTTTCATAATAACTAAAATAAATATTTTAAAATAAAAAAGGCGGTCAATGAAACCGCCTTTTCTCCATTATTTAAAGTCTTTTAGTATTCATCAAAAGATACTACAACTTTTTCCGAGGTTGGGTGTGACTGGCAAGTCAGGATGAAACCATCTGCAACCTCATCCTCTTCAAGCGCGAAGTTAAGATCCATGCGAACCGTTCCTTCTAATACTTTTGCTTTACATGTGCAACAAACCCCGCCTTTGCAAGAAAATGGTACATCTGCATCCTCATCTTGAGCAGCTTGTAGAATGTCTTTTCCGTTTGAGTTTAATGTGAATTCATATTCTTCATCATCAATAATCACCGTAACCTCACTTTCAATTGGAGCACCGCTCTCAACTGAAACATTTTCTGCAGAAGTACTGGTAGTAAATAACTCGAAATGAATGTCTCCCTTGTTGACTCCTTTCGAAATATAGAAGTCTTTAACGCACATGATCATTTCTTCCGGGCCGCAAGCATATACTCCTGCAATGTTTCCGTCTTGTCGATGTCCAGTAAAGAATTGACCGCATTTATCACCATCAATTCTTCCGTTTGTAAGCGCATTACCAGTGTCTTCTCGACTCATTACATAAGTCAATGTCAATTGTTCATTGCTAGTATTTAAAGCATCTAAGTCTGCTTTAAAAATGGTATCTGCTTCGCTCTTATTACCATAGTATAACTGGACTTCACTGTTTGGTTCATCTCTAAGGATCGTTTTTACCATAGAAATGACAGGTGTAATTCCAGAACCAGCCGCGTAAAAAACATAAAGTTTTTCATTGGATGCTGCTGGTTTCACAATGAAATTACCTTGCGGCGGCATAACTTGTAGCTTATCCCCAACCTTTAATTCCTGATTGGCAAACGTTGAAAATACGCCGTTTTCAATCTGCTTAACAGAAACGGCCAAATCGGCTTCAAAAGGAGCAGTGCAAATCGAATAAGATCTTCTAATATCTTCTCCGTTAATGGTTGCTCTTAGTGTCAAGTATTGTCCAGCTTCATACTCATATTCTGATCTTAAATCAGCAGGTACGTTAAAATAGATTGAAACTGTATCTGCAGTTTCACGTTTGATATCTTTAATTTCAAGCGAATGAAAAGTAGTGCTCATAGTTTTTTAATTTTCCTTGCGGTTCGTTTTCTGTGGTATGAATCGCGCACAAATTTAATCGTATTGTCATAAAAAGCCATCATCATATGACGCTTTTTCAAAAAAATAGCTCCATTAGAACTTAAACAGATCAAATGAAATAGAGTTCAATCTGTCTTGTTGAGTAGTAACGAAATGAATGCGTATCACTTATAAAATCGGATAGATTAAAATGAGACAATTTACCAGTTTGAATGGCGATAATTCGCTGATTTTTTTTAAATTTACACTTGTAAAAATAAAGGGTTAAAAATACATGTGGGCATTATTTGTCGCGTGTGAATAACCACATCTTCATTAATCTTCAACTACAGTTTTAACTGAAAGATGATAAAAGGAATTTCCAGCTATATTGCTGTGCTCTCAACCTTGTTTTTTTCGATAACAGGTCTTGCATATCAAACAGAAGAATTAGCTAAGTATCAAGAAAAGTACAGCGAACACCAAGCAGTGGTTTTGGATCACAGACAAATCATTTCATTAGAGGTAGACGACAATACAGGGGAACTTGTTATTTATGAAACGGATTACGAAGAAGTTTTGTATCTAAAAGAAACAACCAAGTATTATACGGCCCGAAGCATTTCTACTTCTGACTTTTTCGAGGATATCATAGAGATAAATGTAGTTACCTATGACGAGCGTGGAAAAAAGTCAAAACTAAAAGATGATGATTTTACAATCGTAGATTCCCCCCCTTCGAGCTGGGTTTTTCATGATGACGACAAGCAATGGGAGTTTGAATTAAAAGAATTAGGCGAAGGTTTTAGATCTGTTATTCAATACAAAAAACGTTTGAAACGTCCCCAGTTTTTTGATTTGTTTCATTTTATGTCAGGATATCCTGTTGAAAAAGCGAGTGTAGAGATTGATTATCCTAATGGTACAGAAATGAAGTACTATGAGCAAAACTTCGATAATTACAACATTAAGAAATCAAAAACGATTGACAAAGGTAGAACATTGGAAACATGGCTGATCAGCGATTTAGAGGCTTATAAAACAGAGGACGGATCAATTGATCCTAAATACACCATTCCGCACATGGTTGCTCAAATAGTCTCTTACAAGTTTGAAGGAGAAGACAAAAGAATTATCGGAACTCCAGAAGAGTTGCATAGCTTTTTTCAAGAATTCTTATTAATGCGAGATGAAGCGGATGAGTCGAATGGAGCAGGTAATGAAGAAACGCATGAGTTGGTTGATGAGATTATTGCCGGTAAGGAGACTCAGTTGGAGAAAATGGATACCATTTTTACATGGGTTCAGGCCAATATTAAATACATCGCTTTTGAAGATGGTATTAATGGATATGTTCCACGCTCGTGCCAGGAAGTAATGAGTAATCGGTACGGCGACTGCAAGGATATGGGTAACTTGTTGGTGGAAATGCTGACCTATGCCGGAGTTGAAAATGCTTATGTTGCTTGGGTCGGATCGCGTGAAATCCCCTATTTAATGGGTGAGATACCAACACCCTTGGCGTGTAATCACGTCATCTGCGTTGTCAAGAAAAATGATGATGAATATTATTATTTGGATGCGACGCATGCACAAGGGAGTTATCTCCAAGCGCCTCATAACATACAAGGTAAGGACTTGCTCATTCACAAAGGAATGGATGAGTTCGTATTGTATAAGATAAAACCTGAAAAAGCAGAAAATAACTACCTTAGAAGTGTAGTAACCTATGAGTTAGACGGTGATTCATTGAGGGGTTCAGGGACTGATTATTATGGAGGGTATGAGAGAGAAAGACGTACCTATTATTTGAAGAATTCGGATGATGAAGATCGTTATGACTACGTAAAGGATATTACCCTTGCAGGGTTTAATCGTTATACATTGCACGAATTCGAAATAGAAAACCTTGATGATTTTCAAAAAGAATTAATCGTTCATTATCACTTTGCAGTTGATAATCTTTTTCTAGAATACGAAGGTGATTTTATGCTAAACCCTACCTTGTTCAAACCAAGAATAACACAGTATAACGAGGAGGATCATAGCATGCCGAGATATAAGCGGCATCATCGAACAGTGGATTATAATTTTCAATTTAAAATTCCTGAAAATTTCGAATTGAAACATCTCCCTGAAGACGTTAACTATGATCACGAATTATTTTCATTCATTGCAGATTTTAAAGTAGAAGGTCAGGTGTTGAGCGTGCAGATGAAGTATCAATATCACTTATTATCAATTCCGCCAGATTCATATCCGGAGTGGAAGGAACTATCGCAGGCTATCAATACCGCCACAATTCAGAACGTAGTATTCAGAAAAAAAGAAATCTAACCCATGCGTATTTTACTTTTATCATTTATCATTTTTACGTCATTCGTATATGGGCAGCAATATCCATTTTATGAACACTATCAGCTAGAATCAGAACCAGTTGCTATTGAGCGTCCGCCGTCAGACCAGATCTATTACTACAACAAGTATTTACTGGCTGTAGAATATGAATACGACTATTTCAGTGGTACTTTTTATAAATATCAAACGCAGCATTACCGTGTCAAGTTGAACAAAGATGCGGCCATTGATGAATTCAACAAAGTGTACATTTCAATGGAGGATGTCGTTCGAATTATGAAAGTAGAAGCCCGTGTCATAAAAGCAGATGAAATATTGGAGGTTCCTATTGAAATGGAAGATTTCTACAGTGAGGATGAAGACGAAAAGTATAGCTACTTTCCAATTGGTGGCCTAGAACTCGGAGATGAAGTTGAAGTTCGATATACACTCAAAATGGATAACATGGTCAATGGTGATCAATTTTATTTTCAAGGGGAAATTCCAATTTACGACTTTGATTTTCATTTTATAGCACCTAATGATTCTTATTTTAACTTCCTGTCCCATAATGGTTTGCCAGAACCAGTATTGGTAGATACGATTTTACAACGCCATCAGTATGATATACATTTAGATACCATTCCTGCGTTTAAATCTGAATATTTTTCAGAATACAATAATGTAATCATGAAACTCGATGCCTCACTGAAAGGGAGTGATGATGGTGCAGGTGATTATTCTCCTTATGACTCGTTTGTTGATTATGCAAACGAAGTCTTTAATCAACCGCTTTCTGGCGCTGATAAGAAATACTTAAACCGCAAATTAGAAGAGCTAGGCGTTAGTCGAATGAACCCTCAAATAACTAACCTTCGGAAAATCGAGAATTATATGAAAAATGATTTTTTGATTGGTTATGGTACACCAGGTATGTCAATCAAAGACATGGTAAAAACGGGCAGAGGTAATGGAACAGGATCTTTGCAATTATTTTTTGGATTACTTGCGCAGGCCAATATTCCTTATGAGTTTGGGTTATTATCCGATCGCTACGATACCCATTTTAGTGAAGGGATTGAATCTGATTATTTTCTTCAAGAGTATTTCATTTACTTTCCTGAAGCAAAAACCTATTTGGCGCCATTGGATTTTTATACAAGAATAGGATATATGGATTATGATTGGGTTCCGAACAACGGTATTTTCTTAACACCGAAGCAATATCCAAAAAGAGAGATTGAACATAGCATCAAACCAATAACCGGAACTTCTGCAATAGAAAATATGGACAGTACTATCATTTTTATTGATGTGCATGAAAATCTGATTGACATGGACATTAACATTGAACGATTTATTTGGGGGTACGATGCTGGTGAACATCAAGTAATCTACAATTTTTACACGGAAACTAAAAAGAAAAAGGTTCACGAAGATTTGTTGGATGTTTTAAACGATAACAGTTCATACAAAATGACCGCTATTGAAAACACCGATGCCGAGGATGCATTTTATCAACCATTAATTATTAAGGGTAAAGTGACAACACTGCACACACCTCTAATCGAAAAGGCGGGAGACCGAACAATATTTAGATTAGGGGAGATTTTTGGTGAATATATAGACCCCAAAGAGGTAGAACGCAAAAAAAGTCATTTTACATTCTCTCATCCCATTTGGCGGACAACGACTGTCGTTGTGAATTTTCCAAATGAGATGAAGGTGGCTAATCCTGATGCTATGGATACCTTCGACAAGCTCACTGAGCAAAAAGGTATTCAAATCAATTCAAAATTCAAGCTAGAAGGAAATGTTTTAACGTATACGCAACGAGATATCTATGAATATCATACATATCCGATCGAGGCGAAAGAAGACATGATTAAGATATTCAAATTCCACAATGAATTGAGCAAAATTAATTTGGTCATTAAGTAAGTGTTAAACTCCTTTTTTGACTCTTTTTACGGGTGTTTTTTAGATAGACCAGAATCGATCCGATTCCATTGTTAATTACGTGTTGAAAACTACTTTCAAAACCCCCGTCGATACTGGTGATAAACCCTCTGTTTTTTTATCTTTGTTTCTCGTGAAAAACACGGTTGCCGTGATCTGGTTTCCCCCTGTAATTACAAAGAAACCAGAGGACGTAGAAATTAACTTTTTTATATGAGCGAAGAAGAAAAAAAGAAAGGCGGATATTCCGCAGAGAGTATTCAGGCACTCGAAGGTATGGAGCATGTGCGCATGCGTCCTTCTATGTATATTGGAGATGTTGGTGTAAGAGGTTTACATCACTTAGTTTATGAGGTAGTTGATAACTCTATTGATGAGGCCCTTGCAGGACACTGTGATCGCATCGATGTTGTCATATTAGAAGGTGATGGCGTTCGCGTTTCAGATAATGGACGAGGTATTCCGGTGGACATGCACGCAAAAGAAGGCGTTTCAGCTTTGGAAGTTGTAATGACGAAGATCGGTGCTGGAGGTAAATTCGATAAGGACTCGTATAAAGTTTCTGGAGGATTACACGGTGTCGGAGTTTCTTGTGTTAACGCTTTATCACGTCACTTAGAAGCAGTTGTTCACCGTAATGGTAAAGTATACAAACAAGAATACGAAAGAGGTAAAACCAAATATCCTGTTAAAGAGGATGGTGTTTCTGAAGGTACAGGAACGACGGTAACATTCTTCCCAGACCCTCAAATTTTCGATGCGTTAATATATAATTACGAAACGTTGGCATCAAGAATGCGTGAGTTAGCTTATTTAAATAAGGGCATCACAGTTACTTTGACAGATGAGCGTTCGAAAGATGAAGAAGGTAATTATCGTCAAGACACATTTCACTCAGAAGCAGGTTTGAGTGAATTTGTAAAATTCTTAGATGAATCAAGAGAACAGTTGATTGAGAATGTTATTCACGTTGAAGGTGAAAAGAATGGTATACCGGTTGAGGTTGCTGTGGTTTATAATACTTCGTACGCTGAGAATTTACATTCTTATGTAAACAACATTAATACACATGAAGGTGGAACACACCTCTCAGGATTTAGAAGAGGTTTGACCAACACACTTAAAAAGTATGCGGACGAATCAGGAATGCTGGATAAAGTAAAGTTTGAAATTTCGGGTGATGATTTCCGCGAGGGATTAACGGCTGTAGTTTCAGTAAAAGTTGCTGAGCCTCAATTCGAAGGTCAGACCAAAACAAAATTGGGTAACCGTGAAGTAAACGCACCCGTTTCACAAGCAGTTTCTGAAATGCTAACGGATTATTTGGAAGAAAATCCAAAGGATGCTAAACGAATCATTGAAAAAGTGATCTTGGCAGCAACGGCCCGTCACGCTGCGAGAAAGGCGCGTGAGATGGTACAGCGTAAAAATGTACTTACAGGAGGAGGATTACCTGGTAAATTGGCTGATTGCTCTTCTAAAGATCCAGCAGAATCTGAGATTTACCTTGTAGAGGGAGATTCTGCAGGTGGAACAGCAAAGCAAGGACGTGATCGTCACTTCCAAGCGATTATGCCGTTAAGAGGTAAGATTTTGAATGTAGAGAAAGCAATGCAGCACAAAATCTTCGAAAATGAGGAGATTAAAAATATATACACGGCGCTCGGCGTAAGGGTAGGAACCGAAGAAGATGAAAGAGCATTGAACCTCGAAAAATTACGTTATCACAAGATCATTATTATGTGTGATGCCGACGTCGATGGTTCGCACATTGAAACGCTGATCCTTACATTCTTCTTCAGATACATGAAAGAGTTGGTAGAAAGAGGTTATATCTACATTGCCACACCACCGCTTTATCAAGTTAAGAAAGGTAAAAAGTCGGCTTACGCATGGGATGACGACCAACGCGATCGTTTAATCATGGAGATGAAAGGTTCAGGAACTGAGTCTAGTGTTAGTGTACAACGTTACAAAGGTCTTGGAGAGATGAATGCTGAGCAACTTTGGGAAACAACCATGAATCCTGAAGAAAGAACACTTCGTCAAGTGACCATTGAAAATGGAATCGAGAGTGATCGAACTTTCTCTATGTTAATGGGAGATGAGGTAGCACCGAGACGCGAGTTTATCGAGAAAAACGCGAAATACGCGAATATTGATACTTAATCGAGTTATTTGATTGTAAAAAAAGCCCTTCTCCAGAGGATGCATAGCACCGAAGGAAAGGGCTTTTTTAATGCTTTAATTTTTAGGAACCAGCATCAGTCTTTGTTTAAAATTCCTCTAATATCAGGTTTGAAATAGCGATCAGATTTTAAAACCTTACCATCCTCGCGATAGATGGGTTTACCATCTTTATCTAATTTACTCATATTGCTGCGTTGGATCTCCTCAAAAACTTCTTGAATTTTATCTTGCATTCCGTGCTTGAGAATGGTACCGCATAAAATGTAAAGCATATCCCCCAAAGCATCTGCGATTTCAACCAGGTCACCGTCCTCAACCGCTTCGAGATACTCTTCGTTTTCTTCACGCATTAAATCAAACCTAAGTTTGCCTTCTTTCTCCGATATTTTTGGTGTAGGTGCATATTTATTTTCGATTCCAAATGCGTCATGAAATGTTTCTACATGTCCGATTACTTCCTTGAGGGTGACGTCTTTTGCCATTATTTTCTATTTTTGATAAAGATAATTCACCAAAAAACACTCGCTATAAAGATGCACCAGCTTTTACTAACAATCTGTTCACTTTGCTGCTTCGCGCTGTTTGGGCAGAGTTTTTACCCTCTGGTGGTGAATTATTCTATTCAGGATTATGGTAAAGAACGAAATCCTGAAAACTATTGTGTAGTTCAAGATCATCGAGGAGTAATTTATGTGGGAAATTCACATGGTGTGCTCGAGTTTGACGGCGAGAAATGGAATTTTGTGCAAGTCGGTTACGGATCTTTCGTTCGAGCTATGGCTGTGGATCAAGAAGGAGTAGTCTATGTTGGTATATACGGCGACTTTGGATTTCTTGCACCCGATTCAACCGGACAACTTCAATTTAATTCATTGTTAAATAAACTTTCTGAAGAAGATCAGTTCTTTAGTACCGTATGGAGAATATTTGCCGGGGACAATGAGATATATTTTCAAACAGAGGAGGCATTATTTGTATACAAATTAAGGCAACTAAAGTGGCTGTAGCAGGTTTTACAGATGAAGAACAAGTGTATGAAGAGCATCAGATCCCATTAAAACAAGGGCTCAAATTTTACATGACTTCAGACGGTTATGCGGATCAATTTGGAGGAGACCGCAATAAGAAATTTAAAATCAAAACAATGAAGACTTTGATTACCGAAACTTCTGATCGACCTTTTGCAGATCAAAAGCAAAAACTGGAAGATGCTTTGTTGGCTTGGATGGGCGATTATGAGCAAGTTGATGACATTTGTGTGATAGGTTTTGAGGTGGAATAATTTCGTTTAACTTTTCAACAGCATATTCTTTGAGAAAAAAACGAAAAAAAAAGACTTTATTCTTCTGTATATATAATTTATTCTTCGTAATATTGCACCCCCGAAATAAAGGGACAAAAGTTATAGCGTCATGAGCAACATTATAAGAGAAGTACAGGAAGAGGTAACGGTAAAGAATGATATTCCTGATTTTAAAGCAGGTAGTACTATTACTGTTCATTATAAAATTAAGGAAGGTAACAAAGAGCGTATTCAGTCATTCCAAGGCGTTGTTATTCAACGTAAAGGGAGTGGTGCTACAGAAACGTTTACGATCAGAAAAATATCTGGAAACATTGGAGTAGAGCGAATTATTCCATTGAGCTCACCATTCATTGAAAAGATCGACGTAAACAAAGTTGGAGCAGTAAGAAGAGCGCGAATCTATTACTTTAGAGAGCGTCGTGGTAAATCTGCGAGAATCAAAGAAAAGAGATCGTTCTAATCGATTCGACAATATTTTTAAAATCCTCTCCAATTTGGAGGGGATTTTTTTATGCAGTTAATTAAAAGCGTTGCAAAGGAGTTTTTACCCCGTTAACCAAGCTGTAGCATTCTAGTCGATCCTTAAACACAGATGATTTAAATACTGATCGATTCATGAGCATACGCACACATTCCTGAACACCTTCGACAATAGAAGGGTGCGGATGAACCAATTCTGATAATTCAGCGATACCGCGATCCATTTTGATGAGCAAGGCGATCGCCTCAATTGCACTAGAAGCGTGTTCACCTACAGCTCGCATTCCCAGAATCTTCATTTCATCATCATTTGTTACGATAATTTTAAAGAAACCCTGTGTTTTCCTCATGGCAATCGCTCTAGCCATCACTGAATAGTCCAACTTTACGACTTTGCATGGAATATTTTCTTCAATGCATTGCTTCTCATTCATGCCAACGGCAGCAACTTCAGGTTCTAAAAACATTATGGTACAGACGTTATCATAAGATATCGGAGTGATTTTGTTTTCAAACATACGTTCTACAGCATGCCTGCCCTCAATTTCTCCCATATTTACCAATGCTATTCGCCCTGATACATCACCTACAGCATAAATATTAGGTATGTTAGTTTGAGTGTCATTGTTACCAATATGCCGTCCGTTAGCGCCTTTTTTAATACCAATTTCTTCCAAGCCAATATTATCATAATTAGAAACTCGACCAACAGACAATAACGCTTTTTCTACCCGAATGACTTCAATTTCACCATCACAATCAATTTCGTATTCTACCTCTCCCTCCACAACCTCCATGCGTTTTAATTGCGCCTTGTGATGTATCGTAACCCCCCTTTTTTCAAGGTTGTCAGAAACGATTTTAGAGATGTCCCGATCCTCAAATGGTAAAATTTCATCCGACCGATCGATAACATAAACCTTTGTTTTTCCAAAGTTTGAGAATATCGTAGCGTACTCACAACCAATGACCCCAGCTCCAACAATCACCATGCTTTTTGGATAATCGTCAATAAGATCAATTCCGTCACTGGTTAAAATGTGTTTTTCATCAACTTGAATATTGGGTAGCTTTTGTGGGCGAGAGCCTGTAGCGATGACAATATTCTCCGTGTCCAGAACGATGTCTTCGTCATCTTCTCGTTCAATTAATACTTTGTTTGGATCAATGATTTTTCCAAACCCTCTGCGATAGGTAAACAAATCGGCCCTTTGTTTATTCAACAGTTTAATGTGACAGGAATATTGAAATTTTCGTTCGAAAATTGCCTCTTCCAAGGTTTTTCGAACTTCAGACCATGAGATTTCAAATGGTTTTCGCCCCAATGAGATAATGGTTTCATTCACATTTTTAACGCGCTGAGATAATTCCCATAAAGTTTTAGAACTCAAAGCTCCATGATAAACTCCAGCGCCTCCAACACGTTTCTTTTCAATTAAACAAACCCGTTTGCCATAATCAATCGCTCGCATGGCCGCTGCATATCCCGCAGGACCACCTCCTATAACCACTAAATCATATTTGTTGTCATTCATGTCACAGTTTTAAGATTAGTCAATATAACAATTTATTGGCATTTTATCTGTACCGATTTGATCTGAAGAATGACGCTGAAATAGCCTTATTTTTCGTTATATATCAATTGTTCGTCCTGAAAAATCTAAATTGTATCGAATAGATATGGATATTCATCAATATTTTTCTATCTTTCGGTATTAAAATTGGATTCCCTCCCCCAGATATGCTTGAGAATAATACTCTAGTTGAAAAATGTAACGCAAAGTACCAAAAGATTTTTGGTGACTATAACATCCAGGCGGATGGTAGAATTATTGTGTCGCATTTTGGTGAGTTCTCGCAAGATCTCGTTAATTCCTTAAGTGTTAAGATAGAAGAACTTATGCTGGATTCTGGCGATAAAAAAGTTGTCGTAAAACGTATGTTTAGCATCTTGGTAGAAGGACTTCAAAATATTCGCATTCATGGAGAACGAGATCCAGATGGTAACCAAGTATCTTTCCTTTTGGTCCTTCAAAATGAAGACAATTATAAAGTGAGCTTTGGAAATTTAGTGAAAGCTGAAAACGTGGATGATCTGGTTAAGCGCATTGAAGATCTAAACGCCTTGAGTCCTGAGGAAACTAAGACGCTTTATATGGAAACCCTTTCTAACGGTATTCTATCAAGTAAGGGAGGAGCAGGTCTTGGTTTTATTACCATTTCATTGAAGTCTAAAAATCCAATTCATTGCGAAAAAGATTATGTTTCTGATGATCTTATCTTCTTGACACAACGTGTTGAATTGGAGCGTGTAACGAAGTCTTAGTCTAGTCTTATTATATCACACCTTCCTTTTCCAAACGTTCGTAAATCGCCTCGTATTTCGGAAGAATTTGTTCAAGCGTAAAATGAAGCGAATGTTCATGCGCTTGTTTTTTATAACGTTGAAGTGTTTCTGGATATTTAAGAATTTTGAGCGCGTTTGACGCCATTTCATCAATGTTTCCGACATCACTAAGGAATCCAGAGAATCCATGTTTATTGACTTCAGGTAACCCTCCCGAGTTGGAAGAGATTACAGGTACACCAGATGCAAGGGCCTCGAGCGCTGCAAGTCCAAAACTTTCTGTCTCGGATGGGAGAATAAACAAGTCTGAAATCGAGTAAATTTCTGAGGCTTTCTGAACATTTCCAACCAACTCCACATCCTTACAAACACCGAGTTCAGCACACAGCTGCTCTACTTTATAACGCTCCGGTCCATCACCTGCGAGAATGAGTTTTGCCGGGACTTTTTGTCTAACTTTTTCGAAAATGCGAACCACATCATCCAACCTTTTCACTTTTCTGAAATTGGAAACATGACTAATAATATACTCGCCATTAGGTGAAATGGCCTCGCGACGTGCTACGTCATATTCATTTGGAGCATGGGTATAATGGGAATGTTCAACAAAATTAGGTATCACCTCAATCTCATTGGTAATGGCAAAATGTCTTAACGTATCTCTTTTGAGACTTTCTGAAACTACCGTTACCGCATCCGATTCATTAATACTAAATGTAATGACCGGCTCAAAAGAAGGATGTTTACCAACTAAAGTAATGTCCGTTCCATGAAGGGTTGTGATAAAGGGAATATCTATATTATGCGTTTTCAGTATTTGCTTTGCAAAATACGCCGCCGATGCATGAGGTATGGCATAATGACAATGTAATAAGTCCAAATTTTCATAGCGCACAACATCAACTAATTTACTGGTTAATGCCAGCTCGTATGGTTGGTAATCAAAAAGAGGATAATTAAATGGTCGTACTTCGTGATAACGGATGTTTGGTAAGAAATGCTCCAACTTTACGGGATGATTGTATGAGATGAAATGTATTTCATGTCCTTTTTCAGCCAGTGCTTTACCAAGTTCTGTTGCCACAATTCCACTACCACCAAAGGTTGGGTATAATACAATGCCTATTTTCATATCCGTTTGGTCGTCTTAAACGCTTTTTGATTACAATTGATGGCCAAATTTACGGTTTTAGATTTATTCTTTCAGGTCTGCCGCACGATAAATTACGTCCTGAATACGAGTCCTAATGTCCTCTTTGATGATTAACCAGTTTTCAGCATTCGGATAAACACGATTACTCAAAAAGACATAAACGATCTCTTTATCAGGATCTGCCCATGTTAAGGTTCCTGTGAAGCCTGAATGTCCAAAACTACTCAACGACACCTTATCACAAGTCGGTCCGCCATCCAAAGAGCGCACAGGCTTGTCAAAGCCAGCACCACGACGGTTACGCGGACAGAACTGACAGCGGGTAAAATCGGCAATTACCTCAGAATCCAAAAGCGTATCGCCCGCATACTGACCGTCATTGATAAGCATGTACATGAGCGTTCCAAGGTCCAATGCGTTGGAAAATAAACCGGCGTGTCCACCAACTCCACCTTGCATGGCTGCGCCCGGATCGTGCACATGTCCCCAGACCAATTGTTTTCTATAGATTTTATCATCTTCTGTTGGTGTGATTCGTTCTTTCTGAAACTTTTTTAAAGGATGATATGTCATCTTTCTTAAACCCATAGGTGCATAGATGTTTTCAGCGACATATTCATCTAAGCTTTTCCCGGTTTGTTTTTCAATGATGGCTTTTAAGAAGTAATAACCTAAATCAGAGTACTTGTATCGCTTTCTAATAAGCGCCTTTTTGGTGATTTGTCGAAGGATTGTTGTGTCATAGGCTTCGGATATATAGAGGTTTTCAGCCACTTGGTCTGCTTTAACTTCAGTTTTTTCAGTGCTATAAATTAGAGGGTCTAAACTTCCATCTTCTAGCAAAGTTTTCTTGTAGAATGGAATCCACGGAAACAAACCAGCCTGATGGGCTAGCATTTCTCGAATAACCATGTTTTGATACGGCGTTGAATTTACAATTTCAGGCAGATACGCAGTCAAAGGTTTATCAATATCAATAAGACCTTCTTTTTGCAATTTGATTAAAGTAATAGTAGTCGCAGCGATTTTCGTAATGGATGCCAAATCATAGATGTCACGATAGGAAACGGGCCGCTTTTTGTCATAAGTATGATGTCCAAATGCTTTGTTGTAAAAAACATCACCTTTATGGATGGCTAATATTTGACAGCCAGGATATGCACCTTTCCGGATGCCGTCTTTTGCTATCTTGTCGATTTGTTCGATCGTAGCTGTCTTAATACCGATTTCTTCTGGTAAGACATGTCCCAGGCGAATGCGATTATTGAAACGCAGGCCTGTTCCGGCCGGATAGGTTGGTGAAGCGCTAACGGGTAATTTTCCGCTTGGGTTAACACCACCAAATAAAACTTGCGCGGCTGCAATCTGAGCTTCTGGTAAATCCTCATAAGTTACCAATAAAGCACGGGTAGAATCCAATTTTCCAAACCCGTCTAGGACATATGGATTACCAAAAAGAACGGTTATTACATCTTGCCTTTTACTCAATAATTGATGGATGGCGATGGATTGTCGGGTAATACCAAAATTTCGTTTGGGGTTGTTGTTGGTCCGATGAAATCCAATGATAATTTGTTCATAGCTTTCTAATGCATCCAATAACTTTGTCTCTTCAGCAGCAGAAAGTGAACGTGGAATCTGAATTTGATCAATATCTGCATAAAGATCCATCGTCTTGAGAAAGTCATTATTTGAGGTTCCACCAACATTTAAATAAACCGTTTTTGTATCATCCAGATTAGTAAGCGGAAGTATGTTCTGGTCATTTTTAATCAAGGTAATGGCTGATTTCGCCAATTGTCGGTTGAGTGCCTTGTAAGCTGGCGTATTTAGTTCCCGAATCAAATGTTTCGTATCAATGGGTTGATAGTTATCCAAATTTGCCCATTCTTTTGCCCGCAAGATTTTCAAGCAACGCTCATCGATTTCTGCTTGAGTGATCTCTCCTTTTTCAATGGCATTTTTGATGGCTTTAATTCCAAGTGGAACACCCTCCGGAAATAATAGAATGTCATTTCCTGCTAAAACAGCTTTTACGTCTACCTGCCCAGCTTCATAGTATTTGCTGACACCTTTCATGTTAAGCGCGTCAGTAAAAATCAATCCCTTAAAGCCTAAACTGTCTTTCAATAAACCATTGACGATCTTAGGTGATAGCGTGGAAGCTTGATTTTCTGTTGGATCAAGTGATGGAATGTACAAATGGGCAACCATCATGCTCGCCAAACCTTCGTTAATCAAGGATTTAAACGGAAACAATTCCAAGCTGTCCAATCTATTGTAGTCAAAAGGAATGATCGGTAAAGCTTTGTGAGAGTCGGTGTCGGTATCACCATGACCGGGGAAGTGTTTCCCGCAAGCCAATACATGCTCTTTTTGCATGCCTCGCATATAAGCTAACCCCAATTTGGCGACGTTTTCTTTTTGCTCGCCAAATGATCGGTTGTTAATGACGGGGTTCTCCGAATTATTATTTACATCGATGACCGGTGCAAAGTTGATGTGAATTCCCATACGCTGGCATTGAAGACCAATTTGTTGCCCCATCTTTTCAATGAGTTCTGGATCTTGAATGGCACCCAATTGCATCTGACGTGGATAACGTATCGTACTGTCTAATCGCATCGATAAACCCCACTCTCCGTCAATGGCAATGAATAAAGGGGTTTTAGCAGCAGCCTGATACTCGTTGGTCAATTGAGCTTGCCTAATAGGACTTCCTTTAAAAAAGATCAATCCTCCAATCTTGTAATTCTTAACCAGGTTTTGAATCGAGTTGACATGGTCTTGACCTTTGCTTGAATAAGCAGCAACCATAAATAATTGGGCTATACGCTCATCAGGACTGAGTGAATTAAATACAGAATCAGCCCAAGTTCCTTGCACTTTTAAAAATGCGGGATCTTTTTTATTATCTGCAATATTGTCAGTATCATTTTGTGCCCATAAACTGTCCGGAATAATAAATGATGTTATTATCGTTAATCCCAGCAATATTGTATGTTTTAACCAGTTCATGTAAGCGCCTTTTTAATTAATTCAACCAATGTATAAATATCTTTATGCAGAAATCTTGCCATGGCATCAAATTTGTCCACATCTTATAGTGTATGAAGCGCATACAAATAGACGGGTAAATTATTTTTTGCATTGGTGGATTCTGTCCGATGTTCTGAATTTAATCTCCTTATATTTGTATAGCAAGGTGGATTTATTATTTGCAAAGTGCAATGCATACTTGCGAGCGGAAAAAAGAGAAAGAGATGGGAATAAATTGGAACAAGTACAACTTATTTAAATTGCCAAACCAGCATCGACGGTTTGAGTATGTACCACGTTATTATGACGAGCGGAAGGAAACTTTGCAAAAGAAAATTAAACAAGCGCAATTAGAGAAGGAGCATCTAGAAAAAGGAGAAGTAGAAAGGGTAATCAGTTTTCGAGATGAAATGCAAAACAGCTGGAGAAATGGGGATGAAGTGAAGTCCCAACGACTTCGATCTAATATCCGATTGATCGTCATTTTGGGGCTGATCATCATCGCTTTTTATTACCTCTTTATGGGATTAGATGTTGGAGCTGAGGGAATTGACGAAAACATAAATAATTTGCGATAGACGAAGATGTCAGAATTAATAAAACTTCTTCCAGATCACATAGCGAATCAAATTGCAGCCGGTGAAGTTGTTCAGCGTCCTGCTTCGGTAGTCAAAGAGCTAATAGAGAATGCTATTGACGCTGGTGCTTCTAAAATTAATTTAATTGCAAAGGATGGTGGTCGTACTTTGGTTCAAGTAATCGATAATGGATCGGGGATGAGCGTTGCCGATGCGCGAATGTCCTTTGAACGACACGCAACGAGTAAAATAGCTAAAGCAGATGATCTATTCCTTTTGCATACAAAAGGTTTTAGAGGGGAAGCTTTAGCATCAATAGCGGCGGTAGCGCACGTTTGTATGCGCACCAAATTACACGATGAGGAGTTGGGAGTGGAGATTGTGAACGAGGGGTCTAAAATCGTTTCTCAGGAACCTGTTATGTGTTCGAACGGAACAAGCATCGCCGTCAAAAACTTGTTTTTTAATGTGCCAGCAAGGAGAAATTTCTTGGGCAAAAATGCAACTGAGTACAGGAAGATTATTGAAGAGTTTTTGCGAGTAGCTTTGGTTCATGCAGATATAGAAATGTCTTTTCATCACAATGATGACGAGATCTATAACCTACCAAAAGAAGGACTTCGTCAGCGAATAGTCCGAATTTACGGGAATAAATTCAATCAGCGATTGGTTCCAGTTAATGAAGAAACGGATTTAATTAAGATTTCGGGCTTCGTGGTAAAACCAGAGTACGCGAAAGCATCTCGAGATCAATCTTATTTCTTTGTGAATCAGCGGTATTTTAAAGACCGCTATTTCAATCATGCAGTCATGAATGCTTATGAAGGATTAATTCCTTCAGGGAAATATCCACCTTATTTCTTGTACTTCGTGGTACCTACGAAATCTATCGATGTCAATGTGCATCCAACCAAAACGGAGATTAAGTTTGAAGAAAATCAGGCTATTTATGCCATTATCCGCAGTGCGATTAAACAAGCTTTAGGTCAGTTCAATATTGCGCCAACATTGGATTTTGAGCAAGAAACAAGCTTTAATATACCGGCCTTGAAAAAAGGCGAATCCGTAAAAATTCCGGAAATATCAGTTGATCCCAATTATAATCCTTTTAAATCGACACAGAAGTCGACTAGTGGGGGTGGTGGTGGATTTTCTGGCGCTTCTTTTCATAAGGAAAGTACTGTAGATCCTAATGCATGGGAAAATTTCTACGAGGATGCCAAGTCCAGTGAAGAGCAAAGGGATCAACAGACGATAGTCGAAGCTTTTCAGCCTGATCAAAACGGTGAAGAAAGTACCATATCTTCTTCTATGAATAAAACGATGGAGATTGAGCGCAAGAAGCCGGTACAAATCAATAATAAATACATTTTAACTTCAATAAAAAGCGGGTTTCTTCTAATTGATCAATTTCGAGCACATTGTCGTATTCTTTTCGATCAAATTATAGCACAACAAACAGAGGGGCTAAAGTCTCAAAAACTATTATTCCCCGAAACGGTTCTTATTGATAAACCTGATATAGCGGATTGGGATGAATTGTGCGGAGCGCTACAGGACAATGGGTTTGATTTGAATAGAAATGGATTAGAAATTACTATTGGAGCTGTGCCGGTTGAATTAGAAGATAAAAATCCGCAACGCGCTTTGATGGATATTTTTGAACGTTATCAAAATAGCCGTCAAAATGATGAATCCGATCCCAAAGAAATGGTTGCGCTTGCTATGGCTTCAGCCATGGCTGTGCGCGGAGGAAATAAATTGTCGACTGAAGAAATGGAACACATGATTGATGCTTTGTTTGCTTCTGCTTCACCGCAAATATCCCCGCACGGAAAGAAAATTATTGAAACGTTTACCATTGAAGAAATAACCAAACGATTTAGCTAATGCTACAAAACATTTTTAGAAATATGCAACCCGTTGTCAAGAATCTCTTGATCATTAATGGGTTATTTTTTTTGGCGACAATTGTGCTCGAGAAGCAAGGGATTTATTTAGAGACTATCCTCGGTTTATACTATGTTGATTCAAATGCATTTGAGCCTTATCAATTAGCTACTCATTTCTTTATGCACGGAGGTCTAGGACATATCTTTTTTAATATGTTTGGTCTGGTGGTTTTTGGAAATGTACTTGAGCAAGTTTGGGGAGCCAAGCGTTTTTTGATTTTTTATTTTGTAACTGCTCTTGGAGCAGCATTTTTATATCAAATGGTTCAGGGAATCGAGATATATCAGGCTGCAGGTACATTTTTTCCAGATTTAGATGACAATTATAAAGTTCTAGTAAATGGCTATGAGTACAGTCCAGGTAATCCTACGAACAATATGGCAGCAATCAATATCTTATCAACTCGAGTTGTCGGTGCCTCAGGAGCTATTTATGGCTTATTGGGTGCAGTCGCTTTTTTATTCCCAAATACCACAGTTTACCTTTATTTCGCCATTCCGATCAAGATGAAATGGTTGGCCCTAATTCTTGGTGGTGTTGCTTTGTTGATGGGGATTCAGGACAATCCGGGAGATTCGGTTGCGCATTTTGCCCATTTAGGAGGTATGTTGTTTGGACTTTTATTGGTTAAAATTTGGCAGAAAGATAATTCACGCTTTTATTAAGATGGAACGGGAATCAATTTTAGCATATATCAAGAGACTGATTCAAGAATCTGGCATGTTGGGGCGAATCATCGCTGTCAATACGGCCATTTTTGTTGTTTTAATCCTTATTCGCCTGATCTCGAAATTGTATGAAAACGAAGAACTTTTTAATGCTGTAGTGATTAACCTAGGTGCGATGGGCGACCCCGCCTTGGTCATTCGCAAACCATGGACCTTAGTCACGCATTATTTCACCCATTACGAGTTTTTACACTTTCTATTCAACATGATTATCCTCTATTTCTCGGGTCGGATATTCTTGTCATTTTTTAGTCATAGAAGATTATTGTTGACCTATTTGATTGGAGGATTCTTTGCCTATTTTATTCATGTCGGAGCTTATTATGCATTTCCGTTGCTACAGCATGAGGGGCCCAGTCTTTTAATCGGCGCATCGGCATCGGTTATGGCTGTCTTTTTTGCAGCAGCAGTGCATAAGCCAAATATGCCGGTGATGTTATTTGGGATATTGAAACTACCTCTAATCGGTATTGCAGCTTTGTATTTGTTGAGTGATTTAATGGGGGTTGGGTCAGGAGATTCTGTTGCACATTTTGCGCATATCGGCGGTGCAATTTTTGGAGCCTTATCGGTCATTAATGCCTACTCTTCGAAAAATATTATGAATCGCATTGATCGACTTATTTTCCGCCTTAAAGCCGGTGATTTTAAATGGCCCAAACGCTCAAAATTAAAAACAGCATATACTTCAAATCGGTCTGCAAAAGACATGACGGATGATGAATACAACGCCAATAAGAAAGCGAAAGAAGAACGAATTAATGCTATCTTAGACAAAATCTCCAAGAAGGGTTATGATGGCCTAACAAAAGAGGAGAAAGACATACTGTTCAACGAAAGTAAAAAAAGTTAAATAATCAGTGGCTCCCCGTACTCCCATGAAAGGTTGGTTGCGCTTTATGCTTTTCATAAATGTGCTGAATTCGTTAGCTTTAATTTTCGCTTATCTCGGCACGTTTATTGCACCCACAAAATTCGTTTATTTTGCTTTTTTCGGATTATCATATCCCGTGTGGCTATTGATCGCCCTCGGTTTTATCGTATTCTGGTTCTTTTTTAGAAAAAGAATGGTCTGGGTTTCATTGCTGACCATCTCAGTCGGATTTAATCATTTACGTCATTTTTACACCTTTAATTGGAGTCAAGAAGAATTAGACCGACCTTTTAAAGTGCTGTCATACAATGTTAGAATTTTCAATTTGTACGATCGTGAAAATCGCGTCGAAAACCGCAATACGATTTTTGATTTTCTCAAGTCTGAAGAAGCTGATATTTATTGCTTTCAAGAATTTTACCATCAAGAAAATAGGGAGTTTGAGACAAAGGATTCGCTGATCGAATTGTTGAATACGCCACATTATCAAGAACGGTATACCCATGAATTAACCAACGAACGCTATTTCGGTGTTGCTACGTTTTCAAAATACCCGATCATTGGCAAAGGAGAGATCGCATTTGATAATGATCCTAATAATTTCTGCATCTATTCTGACATTGTTAAAGGGCAAGATACGCTGCGTGTGTTTAATGCGCACATAGGATCAATACGTTTTCAGGACGATGATTACAGATTCTTTGATGCCGAAGCACCGGATGATCTGTATCGCAACAACGAAGCCGGTCAACGAATTTTGCAAAGATTGAAAACCGGATTTGAAAAACGAACATCACAAGCGGAGAAGGTCGCAGCGCAAATCCAAGATTCACCTTATCCGGTCATTGTTTGCGGTGATTTAAATGATACCCCAGTTTCCTATTGTTACAGGCAATTTAATCGTCTGCTGTCTGATGCATTTGTCGATGCAGGAAATGGGGTAGGTACGACTTATATCGGAAAAATTCCATCTAACCGCATCGATTATATTTTTTACCAATATGCTCTAAAAGTTGCCGATTTTCAGACGCACGATTTAGATTGCTCAGATCATCGTCCGATTTCAGTCAATATCGGCTTTTAAACTTTGATTAATTTTGAATTATGGAAAAGGTTTACCATGAAACACAAAAATTTAGACACTGGTTGTTGTGGCTCGTTTTATTTTTAATGTTAGTTGGAGCGTTCTACGGTATTTATCAGCAAATGTTGCTTAACATTCCTTTTGGACAAAACCCAACTTCTGATACTGGTCTCATCATAATAGCTGTCTTTGTTGTTGCCTTGAACTTCATGTTTTGGTTCATTCGTTTAAAGACCAAAATTGATGATAACGGTATTGAGTTTTCATTTTATCTCTTTGTCAAACGAAAATATGCCTGGAGCGAAATTGAAAAAGCAGCCATTCGTTAATTATGGTTTTGTAGGTGGATGGGGTATTCGCCCATGGACACGTTACGGTACCGTCTACAATACGCGCGGACAAGAAGGACTAGCCATTGAATTAAAAAATGGCAAGAAATTTCTAATAGGCACGCAAAATCAAGCCGAACTACTCAACTATTTACAAGAAAGTCTTCCGAATCGCTAACGGACTAGTTGCTTGACTTTAATTCTGAAACTAAATCCTTTGCAGCAGGTGGTGTATATTGTTCAACATCTTGGTTGATCATTCCGAAAATTGAATTTCCATTTTCGTCTTCCATCCAGATTTTTACGTTATCTCCAAATTGCATGAATGGCGTACGAGGTTTTCCCTCTAGGATTGTCTCAACCATTCTCTCTTCTGCAAGGCAAGAATAACCTAAACCACCTTCGTCAATTGGTTTACCAGGACCACCGTCTTTACCTTTGTTAGAGATCGTTCCTGAACCAATGATTGTTCCAGTGCTTAAAGGTCTTGTTTTAGCTGCATGCTCGATCAATTTCGCAAAGTTGAACGTCATGTCAATTCCTGCATTTGCACGTCCTAAAGGTTTGTCGTTCAAATCAACGTTGATCGGTAAAGTTACCTTACCATCATTCCAATTATCACCAAGTTCGTCTGGTGTTACCGCAACTGGTGAAAATGCACTTGAAGGTTTAGATTGCATGAAGCCAAATCCTTTACCTAGCTCTTGTGGAATTAAACCGCGAAGCGAAACATCATTCACCAACATGATCAAACGAACATAGTCCAATGCGCTTTCTTTCTTTATTCCCATTGGAACATCGTCAAGGATTATGGCTGTTTCAGCTTCCATATCAATCCCCCATTCAGTCGTTTCCATGTGGATTGGTTCGTTAGGTCTTAGGAAAGTGTCAGAGCCACCTTGGTACATCAAAGGGTCTTCCCAAAAGCTAGGAGGCAATTCTGCATTACGCGCTTTTCTAACGAGTTCAACGTGGTTAACATAAGCAGATCCATCTAACCATTGCGGTGAGCGTGGAAGCGGAGAGGTGCAAGTAGATTCGTCAAATTCAAATCCAGCATTCTCATCTGCGTTTAAAGCGTCATATTCTGCAATCAGTTTTGGAGATAAGCTTGCCCATTCATCCATTGCACCTTGCATAGTCGTAGCGGCTTGTGCTTCTTTTGCTCTTTTTAAATCTCTTGAAACGATTAATAATTGACCGTCTCTTGTATTGTTATTTCGTGTAGCTAACTTCATGGTTCTACTCTTTTTTCATTAATAAATACTCGGATATTTCTCCGGGTTGGCTTCATGCATCAACGCATATACACCATCAAAAATGGTTTCAGCATTTGGTTTGCTGAAATAGTCACCGTCTGTACCATAAGCAGGTCGGTGGTCCTGAGCGGCGATGGTTACCGGTTCAGAATCTAAATGATAATATCCTTTTTGTTTTACCAAAATTTGATCCAATAAGAAGGCAGTAGCACCGCTCGAAACATCCTCATCAACAATTACCAATCGATTGGTTTTTTGCAATGATTGGACAGTTTCATGATGTCGGTCGAATGGAATAAGGCATTGTGCATCTAACAATTCAACTGAAATGTCCACTTCTGCTAATTGTTGCGCTACTTCTTGGCATATATTGAAAGTTGAACCGTAAGAAACAAGTGTAACATCTGTACCTTCTCTTACAACATCAACTTTACCAATTTCAGTTGTGAATTCGGTTAAGTTGGTTGGCAAAATCTCTTTGCTCCTGTAGCCATTCAGCGGTTCAACAACCAAAGCAGGTTCATCTGATTGGATCAATGTATTGTAAAAGCCAGCAGCTTTGGTCATGTTACGCGGAACACATACGTACATTCCTCGAAGGGCGTTTAGAATCATACCCATATGGGATCCTGAATGCCATATACCTTCTAATCGGTGACCTCTCGTGCGAATGATTAATGGTGCTTTTTGCCCGCCTTTGGTTCTGTATTGTACAGTTGCCAAATCATCCGACATGATTTGAATTGCATAAAGCAAATAATCTAAATATTGAATTTCTGCGATAGGTCTTAATCCTCGCATGGCCATCCCTATACCTTGTCCAATGATGGTACATTCGCGAATTCCTGTGTCTGAAACTCTAAGGCTACCGAATTTCTCCTGCATGCCTTCCATACTTTGATTTACTCCTCCAATTTTACCAACATCCTCACCAAACGTTACAATTTCCGCATGCTTATTAAATAATGCTTCGAAATTGTCTCTTAAAACAATACGACCGTCTACTTTCTTTTCTTCTCCAAATACAGGATCTACTACAGGCACGTCTCGTGCCGATTCAGCCGACTCTGAATAAAGGTATGACGAGTATTTTTCATAGTTATCTTTCACACCATTATCCAGCCAGTTAATTAAAGCTGTCTTACCAGGTGATGTTTCACCTCGCATGTATCGCAGTCCTTTTCTTGCAGCTGAATAAACGTCCTTCTTAATCGGACCCATGGTGTTTTTAAGATCGTCAGCAATTTTCTTGATGAATACACCATTGGCGCTTTCCTCACTCATCTGATTCAGCAAGCCAACAACAGTGTTCAAATCATCATTGATTAATGCATTAAAAGCCTTCCATGCTTTACCCTTCTCATCTCTAACAAACTTTTTAGCTTCTTTATCAATCGCTTCCAATTCCTCAGGAGATGCTATTTCAGCTTCAATAATGAATTTTCTGAATTGTTCAATACAATCCATATCCGATTCCCACTGAAGACGTTCTTCACTTTTGTATCGCTCATGAGAGCCTGAAGTAGAATGTCCTTGCGGCTGATTCACTTCTTCAACATGAATCAATACAGGAACGTGTTCCTCTCTACAAATTGAAATGGCTTTTTCGTAGGTCTCACATAGGTGAGGGTAATCCCATCCTTTTGTCTTGAATATTTCGTAACCAGTGCCTCCCTTTTTTCTTTGCATTCCAGACAAGGCCTCTGAAATACTTCCTTTTGTCGTTTGATATTTTTTTGGAACGGAAATTCCATACCCATCATCCCAAACCGAAATGGCAAATGGCACTTGTAATACCCCGGCAGCATTAATTGACTCCCAAAATGGTCCTTCAGATGTGCTTGCATCACCTATGGTACCGAATGCAACTTCGTTTCCTTTGTTGGTGAAATTTGTCATCCCATGAAGGTTCTCATCCTGCCTGTAAATTTTAGATGCTAACGCCAAACCAACTAATCGAGGCATTTGACCAGCAGTCGGAGATATATCAGCAGAACTGTTTTTTTGCTCCATTAAGTTCTTCCAAGTTCCGTCTGGATTTAAACTACGGGTTGAAAAATGTCCTCCCATTTGACGACCTCCAGAAGCTGGTTCTTGTTCAATGTCTGTATGCGCATATAAAGCCGCAAAGTATTCTTGCACGCTTAAGGCACCTATGGCCATCATGAACGTTTGGTCACGATAGTAGCCTGAGCGAAAATCACCATTCTTAAATTGCTTAGCCATAGCGATTTGCGCAATTTCTTTACCGTCTCCAAAGATACCGAACTTAGCCTTTCCACCGAGCACTTCACGTCTTCCGAGTAGAGACGTTTCACGACTGATTCGGGCGAGTTTATAGTCCTCTAAAACCGTGGAAATGTATGCTTTATCTGTAGAATTTATTGCTTCTTTCTGTTCTGCCATTACGCTCTCAATTAGTGGTGCGAAGGTAGTGTTTTTTTTCGTAAAAACGGCTCATTGTGGCTAAGTCTGGAGTAGATTTTTTTAAAAAATAGAACAAGAACCTTTCAGTCGAATTACTTGTTAGCATATCGTTAACTTTGTGGTAAAAACATAAAAATGGATTTAAAAGATAAATTATACATTCTGACAGGGGGTAGCTCAGGATTGGGAAAAGCTATGGCTTTAAGTCTAATCGCTGAAGGAGCGGAAGTGATTATCACGGGTCGCGATAAGGATAAACTCGATCAAGTTGCCGCTGAAATCGGCGCAGATGGTTTTCATGCAGATGTAAATAGTGATGCTGATATAGAGGCGTTGTACGAGTGGGTGAGAAATAAATACAATCGTCTGGATGGGCTAATTAATAATGCCGGAATAGGGGACTGGGCAGAGCTTGATCAAATGTTGCGTGATAAAATGAAGCATGTGTTCGAGACGAATGTTTTTGGTGCGACAATGATGGCTTCTCATGCCGCAAAAATATTCAAAGCACAGAAATTTGGAGATATTGTTAACATCGCTTCAACAGCATCCCTGAAAGGATATAAAATGGGAAGTATTTACGCTGCAAGCAAGTTTGCACTAAGAGGTTTAAGTCAGTGTTGGCAGGCAGAGTTGAGACCATATAATGTTAGAGTTATCCAAATTAATCCGTCTGAGGTTCCAACGGCATTTGCAAAAGTCGATCGTGTTGAAAAACCATTAGAAGACAATAAATTGACGCCACAGGAAATAGCGGATACATTGATCTCAGCATTGAAGATGGATCGCCGCGGTTTTATTCCTGAAGTAACTGTTTTTGCGACTAATCCTTTTTAACTGTAGCGAGTCTCAATTTTGGACCAAGTTTAATTAAGCTCTTATCAAGTACACTTAATCCTGATTTACTTTTCTTTTTAGGTATGTGAAGCGGTATGTGTGTCATTTAAACAATTTTTAGAGGTTTTTAGCGTATTGCTTTATTAATTTAGTGCAAACAACGTACCGAAATTGAAAAATGCATTTAACTGAATGTTTTTTGTATTGATGCATATGTATGGTCGATTAAATGGAAATTAATAGAAGGAAATATAATTGGTTTTTGGGCATCATGCTCTTATTCGCAATCAGTCAGTCCTGTCAGGAGAATACTGATTCGACAGGGGGTGATATTGATTTAAAGACCATTAATCTTGATACTGAAGTAAACCCAGTGGACATTACAGATTCAGTGCCATATTCGGGTATAATAGACACTCAAATTTATTCCAGTGATTGTCGTTCACTTTCAGTTGAAGCATTTAAATCTTTTATAGGTATCAATTATGGTATGTCGGAGTCTGATGTGTTGCAAAATAAAATACTGGGCGATTTTGACGGAGGTGCATATTCTGACGATCAAAAAGTATTCATTTACAAATACAATTCAATACCTACTGCACCGGTTGAGTTTTGGGTCGATACTGAATCGGGTAAGGTTATTACGGTTTTCTTGGAGTTGCTCTCAAAAGGTCAGGGATTTATGAATGACCTGGAAAAAGTCAAGGAGGGATATAAACTTGATGAATGTCTAGGTAATATTTTTGGGATGTCCGCAGAGACTATAATAAACGAATTAGGAGAGCCTGCGGAGGACGCTGTTTCAAAAGATGGCGTGCGATTATTGGCCTATGATAATGCGGTAAACGATATTTCTGTTTCTTTTAAGCTATATCCCGACCAAAATAGTGCCTGTACCTCCATTGCCGTGCACTGGTTTTATGCTGGAGAATAAGCACATAAAACCCTCTTTATCAATATAATTTCTTCAACGTTTTTAAATACGTCTTGAAATGATTAAATTTGTGACCCTTAAATCAATTTAATCTAATACAAATCAAATATGGCATTCGACATTGACATGATCAAAGCGGTTTACGAAAGATACCCTGAGCGCATCGCTAAAGCGCGCGAAGTGGTTGGTAAACCATTAACCCTAGCGGAAAAAATTCTTTATGCTCATTTATGGGATAATCCTGCAACTGGAGCATTCGAACGTGGTAAATCTTATGTGGATTTTAAACCGGATCGTGTTGCTATGCAGGATGCGACAGCTCAAATGGCTTTGCTTCAATTTATGCAAGCAGGTAAGCCAAAAGTAGCTGTTCCTTCAACAGCACACGCAGATCACTTGATCTTGGCTAAAGAAGGTGCAAAGAAAGATTTGGAAAGATCAAGTCATACGAACGGAGAGGTTTTTGACTTCTTAAGCTCGGTTTGTGACAAGTACGGAATCGGATTCTGGAAACCAGGAGCAGGTATCATTCACCAAGTGGTGCTTGAGAATTATGCCTTCCCTGGAGGAATGATGATCGGTACAGATTCTCATACGGTAAATGCCGGAGGTTTGGGAATGGTAGCGATCGGTGTTGGTGGTGCCGATGCGGTTGATGTCATGGCAGGAATGCCTTGGGAGCTGAAATTCCCGAAATTGATTGGAGTTAAACTAACAGGAAAACTAAGCGGATGGACTGCCCCTAAAGATATTATCTTAAAAGTTGCTGGTATCCTAACTGTAAAAGGCGGTACAGGATGTATCGTAGAATATTTTGGAGAAGGAGCATTATCGCTTTCAGCAACTGGTAAAGGTACCATTTGTAACATGGGTGCGGAGATTGGAGCAACAACTTCAACTTTCGGTTACGACGAGTCAATGCGTCGTTATTTGGCAGCTACTGGACGTCAAGATGTAGTAGATGCAGCAGATGCTGTGGCTGAACACTTAACTGGTGATGAGGAAGTATACGCGAACCCTGAAAAGTATTTCGATCAAGTAATCGAAATCAACTTGGATGAATTAACTTCACACTTAAACGGACCGTTTACGCCAGACTTGGCAACTCCTGTTGCTGAGATGAAAAAAGCAGCTTCTGAAAATGGATGGCCAACTGATATTGAGTGGGCTTTGATTGGGTCGTGTACGAACTCTTCGTATGAAGATTTAACGCGTGCCGCTTCAATCGTCAAAGATGCCATAGATAAAGGTTTAACAGCCAAAGCGAAGTTGGGAATTAATCCTGGCTCTGAGCAAGTAAGATATACTGCAGAAAGAGATGGATTACTCGATATTTTTAATTCGTTAAACGGTACAACGATCTTCACAAACGCATGTGGACCATGTATTGGACAGTGGGACAGAGCAGGAGCTGAAAAAGAAGAGGTAAACTCAATTGTTCATTCATTTAACCGTAACTTCCGTAAGCGTGCGGATGGAAACCCTAATACAATGGCATTCGTTACATCTCCAGAAATGGTTGCCGCAGTGGCGATTTCGGGTAAATTGGATTTCAATCCGATGGAAGACACTTTAACGAACGCGAATGGGGAAGAAGTTAAATTAGGTGATCCAAAAGGTCTTGAGCTTCCACCAAAAGGTTTTGACGTAGAAGATAATGGATATCAAGCGCCTGCAGAGGATGGTTCAGGTGTTCAAGTAGTGGTTGATCCGAATTCTGATCGTCTACAATTATTGACGCCATTCGCAGCTTGGGATGGAGAAAATATTACCGGGGCGAAATTATTGATCAAAGCACACGGAAAGTGTACAACTGACCACATCTCTATGGCTGGTCCATGGTTGAAATATCGAGGTCACTTGGATAATATTTCGAATAACTGTTTGATTGGCGCAATCAATGCTTTCAACATGGAAGCGAATAAAGTGAAAAACCAATTGACAGGGGAGTATGGTGAAGTGCCTGCAACTCAGCGTCAGTATAAAGCTGAAGGTATTCCAACGGTTGTGGTAGGAGATCATAACTATGGTGAAGGTTCTTCACGTGAGCACGCAGCAATGGAGCCAAGACATTTAGGTGTTAGAGCTGTGATAGTTAAATCATTTGCGCGTATCCACGAAACTAACTTGAAGAAACAAGGTATGTTAGGATTGACTTTTGCTAATGAAAGTGATTACGATAAAATTCAAGAAGATGATACATTCAACTTCTTAGATTTGAAAGATTTCGCTCCAGAAAAGCAATTGACATTGGAAGTAGTGCATGCAGATGGCTCAAAGGATACGATGATACTAAATCATACGTACAACGATTCGCAAATTGATTGGTTTAAAGCCGGTTCTGCATTGAACTTCTTGAAGCTAGAACAAGCATAGTTGAAATCGATACAAATATTAAAGCCCTCCATTGATAAAATGGAGGGCTTTTTTTGTTGGAATGATTAACTTGTAGCCATGAAGCGATTCTTACTATTTGAAGCGGGCTCAACCAAAACAACACTTTCCATTGTTTCAGATATGAACACAAAGAAAGTGGAGACTTTTATGATGTCAGGCTTTAACCCCAATCGGCCAGATGAAAGATTTTTGGATGAGGTTTACTTTTTAGATCTTGAAAAAGGAGATCGTGTTGTATTCTATGGAAGTGGATTAGGAGATTCAAGCAATGGTAATGCTCATCCAGGAAAGGACAAATTGGCGGATTTCTTCTTATCAAAAGGTATAACGGAAATTGAAATTGAAAATGATATGCTCGGAGCCGCAAGAGCTTTGTTTTATCGTGAGTCAGGACTGTTTGTGATTATGGGAACCGGTTCAGTTTCCGGGTTTTATTCGGGTGATGATATTGTCGATAGACAAGGTGGACATGGTTATCTCATTGATGACATTGGTGGAGGTTATGAACTGGGCAAAAGAATCGTTTCAGCCTGGCTAAATGATAGATTAGAACCAAAGATTAACTCAGCGATTGAAGATCATTTTCAAGTTGCTAAAGATGGATTCACATCAAAATATTACCAAGACTTTAAAGATGATCCTAAGATTGCTTTAGCAGAAATGGCAAAAGTTGTTGAAGTATGTTCGCCTTTTAAAGAAGAGATCATCTTGTCCAATATAATAGCTAACTACTTCGATCGCTTTATAGAAGATACCGTTAAACCGCTTGCAGATGAGCATGCCATCAATCATTTTGGTGCTGTTGGATCAATCGCCCATCATTTTAGGACTGAAATGGAAACCGCTGCTAAAAATCATCGTTTAACCGTAAAAGATGTTCTTCAATATCCATCGGAAAAATTGATAGATTATCATTTAAATTACATAAGTTAAAGGACTTATGGATAAACATGAAAAATTATCGAACAATTTAACTCGTTTAGCTACAATTTTGATATGCTCGTAGAAATGATGTCGAGCGAAAGACAAAAATGACCACCTTTCACATACGAAAATCCTACTACCATGGAACCACTATACAGAACCCCCACTCTAAAGACTCCAGAGGTGATCTTCAATCCTCAAGAAGGTGTTTTCAATTAAAGGAAAATCTGTTCCAGAAGATGCAGCTGCGTTTTATGATGATTTATTAGAGTGGTTCGAGAACTACGCGGTTTCTCCAATTGAAGAAACTGTCTTAACAATTGATTTGGAGTATTTTAATATCTTCTTCAAAACGTCTTTTATTCATTTTATACAAACTAAATGATTTATTTTTGAATGGAAAGAATGTCCGCATTAAGTGGATGTATAATGAGATAGATGAAGATATGTTTGAAGTAGGTCAGGATTACGCCTTCATGGTTAAAATACCATTTGACTTCTTGAGTTATCAAATGGATCAACTAGAGATGGCTGTTTGAGGCGTCTCTCATCGTTTATTTTTTTCTGTTAAAAAAGCATAAGATTTCCGGATAGTTTAGATTTCTTAGGCTAATCTGTGCTACATTTTAAGATATTGTTCTTACTTTCGCGGATCAATTGATACAAGTATGGAAAACAAAGGAAATTCATTAGCAAAAATAGCCATAGGCTTAAACGTTGCACTGATTATTGCGGTAATCATTTTATTCGTTAAAATGCCTTCAGGATCAGATACAACTTCTGAATCTGTTTCAGATGGAAAGGATTCAACGGATGTTGTCGAAATCGTTGATAACGGTAAATTAACCATTGGGTTTTTCTATGCAGACAGCTTGAATAATCAATTGTTGTTGATGCAGGATATTGAGAAGGACATGGCGGATGCCCAAGCAAGTATGCAGAGTAGAATGCAAGGCAAACAACGTGAATTGGATAACTGGCAAAAGAAATGGCAAGATAGAGGTCCTTTGTTATCAACAGAGCAAGAGCAATATGCAATAGAGGCGCAACAAAAGCAGCAAGAGGCCATGATGTTTGAGCAAAACTTGCAGATGGAACTAGCTCAGAAACAAGAACAATTGATGATGAGTTATATCTCGCGTGTTTCAGCAATGTCTAAACGATTAGCAGAGGATAAAGGATATGATTTTATTCTTTCTTATCAAATCGGTCAAAATGTATTCTATGCTTCACCTTTAATGGATGTAACCAGCGAGATTGTTGAATTAATGAATGCTGATTATCGTGAGTCAACAGGTGCTTCAAACGAAGGAGACGAGCCAATTACAAACGATGACAATGGTTCAGGCGACGAATAATGCTGATTGCCAGAAAAACCAAAGAAACGAATATCGCTGAACATGTAATTTACATGTTTCAAGTAGAGGATATGATCCGAGCAAATGACTTGGATCTAGAGATGATTATTGAACGAATTATCCGTCCTCAAGTTCAAGAAGAGCAACTCTTGCAACAGTATATAGAATGGTATCAAGGTCTCATCAAACAAATGAAAGATGAACGGATTCAAGAGCGTGGTCACCTTTCTGATATCAATGAGATTTTGACTGAGCTCCTTCTATTACACAACACCTTGATCAATATAACGAAGGATAAGGCTTATCTCAAAGTTTTCGAAGAAGCACTACCTGTATTAAAGGATTTTCAGCAGAAAAGCCAATCAGGCGATTTAAACCTAATCGAAGTTGGATTTAATGCTTTGTATGGGAAAATGATCCTTAAGCTCAAGCAACAAGAAATTTCTGCTGCCTCGGAAGATGGGTTTCAAAGGATTTCAAAATTGCTAGGCACCCTAGCCATCTACTATAAAAAGATGAAGAGCGGGGACTTGAATTTCATGAATAATTAAAATTTCTTAATAATTCCACTTCAATCTTGTAGTAGAAAACAATTCCTTCCCAAACTCGTTTGAACAATAAGAAGAATGAGTATTTCTGTCTTTTATTCGCTAATCGACAGATATTTGATAACTTCGTGGTAATCGCGAAACCTGAATAAGTAGTAAGATTTTGGTAAACAGGTTGTTATATTATGGATTTGTACGTCCCATGTCTTTGTTGCCGTTGGGCGTTATCTATGGAATAGGACACTTCTTTTATTTCATGCTGCTGTACGTATTTCCATACAGGAGAAAAGTTGTGTCTAAAAATATTACCCGATCCTTTCCTGATATGCCTAAAAAACAACGTGTTAAAATAGTTAAGGCGTTCTATCGGTATTTGACTTTCTTATTAGCCGAGTCTGTCAAAAACTTAACCATAAAGGAGGAAAACTTGCGTAAAAGGGTAGTGGTAAGAAATCCGGAGATCATGAGCCGTTTATATGATGAGGGTAAAGATGTACTTTTATTGTCATCCCATTATAACAATTGGGAATTGCTTATCACGGCGCAAAATCTGATTTTTGAGCATCAAGCGGTTGGAATAGGTATGCCGCTTTCCAATAAGTTTTGGGATAATAAAATCAATGAACGACGCGAGCGATTTGGAATGAAGGTTGTCAATGCCAATAATTACAAGGAAGTTTTAAAAGAGTATTCAGAGAAACCTACCGCAACTTTGATTCTTGGAGATCAATCTCCAGGCAAAGATGAGAATTGTTATTGGACTCAATTTCTAAACCAAGAAACTGCATTCTTTTTTGGAGCTGAAATATTAGCAAATCAGTTGAATGCTTCAGTAGTGTATGCCGTATTGCATCCAGTGAAGAGAGGTTATTACGAACTTGAGTTGAAATTAATAACCAATAATCCACAGGAAGAAAAGTACGGGAAAATAACGGGTGATTATTTCCGCTTTTTAGAAAAGGATATTCAAAACAACCCATCTAATTGGCTTTGGTCACATAAACGATGGAAAAAGGCTATACCAGAAGACCTGGATCAATTAAAGGCCGATCACAAGATGCGCTTTGAAACACGTTTCAAGAAAGAAAGTCAGGGACTTAAACAGAAGGAAAGCCAGATTGACGCATAACACGTTTCATTTGCTCAACATGGCGCTCGTTGTGGTAAGCAGTGAAAATGAAAGCATCCCCCAAGTTGAGTTTTACAACAGGTCTCAAAGCGAGCGGACACTTTGTTTTTCTTAGATTAACCGCTTCTCCCTCCTTTAATACCGCTTTAAAGTCTGCTACATGTCCAAGGTATTCCTCAACGAAGTCATCCGTTAACAAAGAAGGATTAACCAGTGGATTATATTCCTTCGTCGATTTAAGCTTACGTTTGACATTTTTAACTTTCCCTAATTTTACAGAGCGATATGCTGCAACACCTAATGGACTGCTCGTAAATTGATCAACGGGATCTTTGAACCGGGTATTCGATATTTTTCCTCTAAATACCGGAATATAATAACGGTAATAGGCATTCAAATGGGCCAAACATTGCGCCACGCTCCAAGTACGATCGTTAGGTTGCCAATTCAATTGCTCCCGACTTAGCGGTTTGACAACCTGCTCTACGTCCTGAGCACAAGACTCAAAGATCGCATTCAATCGTCGCATTAATATGTCAACTGGTACCCTTTTCATATCTATTTTAAAACGCGCGCAACTATCATTAAGTCGGTTGCCTTATAATACAAAGATAAAAATAGCCATTAATTCTTGCCACACTAATATTTCTTTTATTTTTAGGACATTAAAGCAAGGTTATAAAAGCAGATTATTTTTGATATGTTTTTGACATGGGCTACTTGTCGAAATTCTTTTATGTAACCTGAACATTTTTATAATTTTTACGTAAGTTATTATTCCGGGAAACCGGACCAATATATGGCATCAGGTAAGAAATTTGGAACCTTTGGAGGTGTATTTACGCCGTCTATTCTGACTATTCTCGGGGTAATCATGTACCTCAGGATGGGCTGGATTGTAGGTAATTTTGATACAATCTGGGGATTACTAGCTATCATTCTTTTGGCACATGTTATTTCTATCACTACCGGCTTAAGCATATCTTCAATTGCAACTGACAAGAAGGTTGGAGCAGGTGGCGTCTATTATGTTTTGTCCCGGAGTCTTGGGTTACCGATAGGTGGTGCTTTAGGATTAACCCTATTTGTGGCTACAGCATTTAGTATAGCGCTTTATTTGGTCGGATTTGCTGAAATTTTTAATGAATTTATCGGATATGGATATGAGTTGAATGAAAAAGGAGAGATGATTCAATCTCCTGATATCATTAATACTTATCGTATAACAGCAACCTTGGGATTGCTGCTACTCACGATAATTGCCTTTATAAGTACATCAATCGCGATTAAATCACAATATATTATCCTCACTTTTATTTTGCTGTCACTTGGTGCAATTTTTATGGGCGATGGTTTGACATTGGGTAAAATGGCTACAACGGAAACGCAAGTGTTTGAAAAGGTTGGCTTTTTTGCATTGTTTGCTGTATTTTTTCCAGCAGTAACTGGTTTTACAGCAGGCGTTGCCATGTCGGGTGATTTAAAAGATCCTAAAAAGGCTATTCCGATTGGTACGATGTGTTCTATTGCTGTTGGACTAATTGTATATGTTGCTTTGGCGGTCTTTTTATTCTATGCGGTAGACGGCTATAACTTGGTAACAAACGCAAAGGTTCTGTTTAATATTGCTACAGTCGGTTTGTTGGTTTATTTCGGGGTGTGGGGGGCAACTTTATCTTCTGCTTTAGGCGGAATTTTAGGTGGGCCGAGAATTTTGCAAGCAATGTCAATGGATAAGATCACCCCCAAAGTCTTTGCTAAAGGGGTAGGAAAATCCAATGAACCAAGAAATGCGCTGATTTTAACAGTGTTGATTGCCGAAGCCGGAATTCTGATAGGGGAACTCAACCTCATAGCAGAAGTGGTGTCCATGTTTTATCTAGCCGCTTATGGATTTATTAATCTATCGTTCTTTTTAGAAAGCTGGGCGTCGTCGGATTTTAATCCGACTTTCAAAGTGAAAAAATGGGTGGGCCTTTTAGGTTTTGTCGCAACGTTTACAGTAATGTCGCAATTGAACTTATTGGCGATGGTAGCGGCTTTCGTCATTATCGGTGGCATATACATTTATCTGTCGCGGAAGCAAATTGCATTGGGTACTGGAGATATATGGCAATCCGTTTGGGCTACCATCGTAAAGAAGGGGTTAAAACGAATGGAGGTTGGAAGTGATCACAAGCGTAACTGGAAACCGAACACCCTCTTATTTAGTATTGATCAAAGTAAACGAACAAAGCTCATTGAGTTTAGTAAGGCAGTTTCTGGTCAAGGTGGAATAATAACAAACTTCGATCTTCATGAAAATCCAGAAGCTAAAGTGCTCTTTCCAAAGAGCAAGGAAACAGTCAAGGATGACGAATTGGAAAAATTTGGCGTTTTTGGCAGAAGACTCGAAGTTCAGAACGTTTTTAAAGGGATAGAGAGTATTGCTTGTACATTCGGATTTTCAGGTATTGACCCTAACACTGTTTTATTGGATTGGCCCGGAAAAACAAAGGATCCTATTTGGTTCACAGAAATGACGGAAAAACTATTTGCTATTGATTACAATGTCCTATATCTAGATTATGATGAGCGTTGGGGGTTCCGGAAAAAGGAGCAAATCGATCTTTGGTGGAGAGGGGTAGGTAACAATGCAGAGTTAATGTTATCGCTTGCAAAGTTCATTAATGGCTCTCCAGATTGGTCACAAGCAAATATTCGAATATTGCTAGTGAACGATACCAACGTTAATTTTAAGGTGGTTGAGAATCGAATCAGTACGGTTGTTGATCAGTTTCGTGTTAAAGCGGAGATTAAGGTTATTAATAACGAAGTAGATCAGAAACCGATCTACGAACTGATGAAAATTCATTCAGGAGAGGCAGATCTCGTTTTTGTTGGAATTCCAGAGATTAACGAAGAAAATCAGAGAAGTTTCGTAGAAGAGACCAATAGCCTAGTAAGCACTATCGGTACAACATTACTGGTAAAAGCGTCGTCAAATTTTGATGAGACCGACTTGAAATTAGAGCAAATTGCACTAAAGTCAGGGCCCATAGAGCTTTCAGATGCCAAAATCATCCCGATAATTCCGTCTACAGATGCTGCGTTGAATTCGGCTTTAGGAAAATTAGACGAAAAGCGAAACGAACTGATAACACAGTTTATAGAAGCCGGCGTAAAACCGATTGAAGATTATCATCATGCCATTTTTGCCAAAGTAATTGGTAGGATGGAAACGTTTTTAAAGAATGACGGAGAGGGAATGGAGCAAGCAAAGGTTGTATATGAATTGCAGCAAGTACTTGATGAAGTGAGACTGATCTACCAAGATGCGCTTGAGAATGAACTGCCATCTATTCATGAGCGGTTCGACACTTCAATGACGGCGTTTTTTGATGGGACGGAGTCATTGGTTACCTATCAACCCAAGAGAGTAGAGTTAACAGCAATGGTCGATTCTGAAGGGAAAGAATTGCCTGACAGAAAGAGAAGGATAGCATTTAACGACAATGTAAGAAGAGCATGGTATACAAAAGGCATTGGTTTGTACCATTCTGCTTTGCTGTCCTTTGGGTACAATAATTTACTGCTTCTGCATCGTAGCAAGAATGTTTTACATGAAGTTATATGGCAGTTAATCGATGATTTAAATAACAATATTGGCCTAGATCAATCTTTCAAAAACTGCAAGGCTAAAATAGATGAACTCCTGAAAGAGGCTGATCAAGATGCAGCTAATCTGGCAGCTATTCTTTATGAAAACCTAAGGTCTGCAGGAAGAGAAACGCAAAATCAATTGGCTGAATTGCTTTGTAGAAAAGATTATCGAAAAGCCGTTGAAAATGCTTTCCTAGCAATGGATTTGAAAGTGTATAAGGCTACGAGAAGTGGATTGATTTCTTTTCCTAGTTACTGGTATCGCAACCTTATATTATTCACATATCACTTAGAGGCAGATATTTACCTGATTCATTACGCAACTGCTTTTAGGGAATTGAATAGAGAGATTCAGGATTATACCCAAACAAACTATCTCTTTAAAATTGGAAATAATATTGGTGCTGTCAAAGCCCAGTTGGACGACCTCTTGAAGGATGCAAACGCCGGAAATGAAGAAGTAATATTAGGTACAGCGGTTCGAGTGACGGAAGAATTATTCTTCGATTCAGATTATCTCGTGTCTCGTCTTTTCGAGGTGACGGGTGGTTTAGAAGATGAAATTCCCGAGGAAATCGAATTGATGACTGCACGTTCAATTAATAATATCCAAGAAGAACAAGGTGTAGGAATTAAAACAGAAAAAATTGCGCTTAGGGATATAGCAGGATACCTAGCTAGAACAAGATTTACCGATCCAATTCATGAAAGAATCCAATTGTTTTATGGTCAGTTGAAACGGATGACAGGAAGATTATTAAACATCACTGTTAAAATGCAAGCCGGTATTGATGGTTATGCTTTGAATAAGAAGGCGGAAATTTTCATTGAGATTCTTGAACAGACCAAAGAAGAGTTGATAGCTTTAAAGACAGATTATGAAGCGGCTGAAATATCTTTTAACGCCGAACTTTTAGACCGGCAGAATATATTAAGACAAGAACTAGACATTAATCAAATAATTGAGCAAGTAGAGACCTTGAGGCAATATGTGAAGGAGCAAAAACGTCGAAACGTATTGGTTGATAGTATCAAGAAAATCAACAAAAAAACCACAAATCAGCTTGGTGGCATCTTCGATTATCTGGCGCAGAAGAAACAAGATTTATCTGCAGAGGAATATCGATCAAAATATGCTCATGTAGTCAGTGAACAAGCTATGCTAGCTGATTTTGTAGATCAATTATCACCGCGATGCGAGGTTCCGTTTTTCTATGAGCAACTTTATACGGGTTCGCATTATTCTGACAGCAAAACGATTGAAAATAGAGCTCCTCAAATCGATGATATTCGAATTGCATTGAAAGGAATTGAAAATGGGCGCTCTGGCGCGATTGCAATCCTAGGAGAATCAGGAAGCGGTAAGTCTTTCTTAGCAACACATGTTTCAAGTCATATCCTTAATGGCAATGTATACAAGGTGCTTCCGCCAGTACAACGTAAATGGAATAAATCGGATATACAAGTTGGAATTCAGCGAGCGACAGCCATGCAGGATGCACTGGCACGTCTTTTGAAAAAATTGCCGTCAAGGTCCATATTTGTCTTTGAGAATATAGAGCAATGGTGGCTAAAAGCTGAAGGCGGAAATGTTGTTATGAACGAGTTAGTTGCTATTATCAACAAGCACAGCCAACGGCATTTTTTCTTATTAACAGGTAATATCAGTTCATTTGGTTTAATGAGCAAATCAACAGATGTTCAAAATGCGATAATAAAAACGGTATTGTTACCTCCTTTTGATGCAGGGCAGATTAAGGATGCTATATGGTCGAGACATCAAAACAGTGGATTGTCAATCCTTCTAAACGGAGAGAAAGAACAACATTTACAAGTTAAAAAGCTGAACAAGCACTTGGCAAAATTTCATTCAAGTTCACTAGGAAATGTCGGAATGGCTTTACAGCAGTGGATCGCCTCAATTGAACAAGTGAATGATAATGAATTGTCATTGGTTGATCCCAAAAGGCAAAAAATGCCTAAAATGGAGAATGAACATTGGAAAAATTTGATTTATCAACTTTTCATTCATTATTCCCTGTCTCGATCTGCTCTTTATAAAATATATGGTGAATCAGAAAAGGGCTGGGTCAATCGTATATTGCAATCACTGAAGAATGCAGGAATCATAGAACAAAATGAACGCGGCGAATTTGTAATTCGAAAAATTGTAAAACCTTATATTGAAAAATGGTTAAATGAAGTCGGTTTTATCAAATAATCTATTTGGGTCAAACCTTGAGGCTATTTCAGGATCGACAATGTTGATCTTGCTGGTCTTATTTGCGTTTATTTTCGCCTTACTCTATTTACTTAAAAGGTATATAGTACCATTGTTTTTTAGGTTCAAGGATAAACGCGAAAATCACCTTATTTTGATGCGTTTAGAAGTGATTGTGTGGTTGATTTATACAATTGTCACCCTAATATTGCTGTTTTCTGAAAGCTTCTCGGTCACCCTTGGTTTGCTATTAGTGGTCGGTTTGGCGGGTTTTTATTTCTGGCGAAATTTTTTTCCAGGCTTGTTGATTCGGGTTGCGGATAAATTTCGAGTTGACGATCTTGTTCGCCATAAAGATTATACCGGAAAGTTGATCAAATTAGGTATTACAACAATGCATATTCGCACAGCCGATGAAGAAGAAGTCTATATCCCTTACAAGGATATTATTAATGCTGCCTTCATTAAGCGCCAAGAAACAGGTAAATTGATGTCCACAAAGGTGACTTTCCAAATCGAAGAGAAAAATATAGATACTATATTAAAAGCTGTTCCAAATTGGTTATTTGAGTGTCCATGGTCAATTCCTCAAAATGAAAATCAAGTAGAATTGCATCCGAACGGATTGCTGCATATCACGATCTATGCAACTGACCATCAGTCATTATCGAGAGTAGAACGTTTACTGGAAAAATCAATTGAAGATATTCAGTAATAATTTTGTCTTTTTATTTTTATCTTGTCGCGTACGAAAGCATTAGTACTTTCGTCCGACTGAGGATAGTAAATACTATTTTCACTCAACACCAACCTATATTAAATGAGTCAAAAAATTGTCATTATTGGTAACGGTATAGCAGGCGTAACAGCAGCTCGGCATTTCCGTAAAAATAGTGATGATGAAATTTTGATCATCTCTGCAGAGACTGAATTTTTCTTTTCACGTACGGCATTGATGTATGTTTATATGGGGCACATGCGATTTGAAGATATAAAGCCCTACGAAGATTGGTTTTGGAAAAAAAATCGGATTGACCTTTCGCATGATTACGTTGAATCGATTGATTTTGATAAGAAATTGCTTAAAGTATCGAAGGACTCACCAGTCAATTATGACAAATTAATCCTAGCAGTAGGCTCTAAACCGAATAGATTTGGTTGGCCAGGTCAGGATTTGAATGGTGTTCAAGGCTTGTATTCTTATCAAGATTTAGAATTGGTTGAGCAAAATTCAAAACAAGCAAAAAGAGCAGTTATTGTGGGAGGTGGTCTGATTGGTGTTGAATTGGCGGAAATGTTTTTATCAAGAGGAATTGATGTGACATTTTTAGTGAGGGAAGGAAGGTTTTGGGGCAACGTCTTACCTAAAGAAGAAGGTGAACTGATCACACGTCATGTTAGAAAACATCATGTTGATTTGCGTTTAAATACAGAACTCGAATCTATTATTGATGACGGCAATGGTCGCGTTAAAGCGGTTAAAACAAAGGATGGTGAAGAGATTTCATGTGAAATTGTAGGTCTCACTGCAGGAGTTTCCCCTAATGTTGATTTCCTGAGGAATTCGAGTTTAGAAATTGATCGAGGAATTTTGGTAAATGAGTATCTGGAGACCAATATATCAGATGTTTATGCAATTGGTGATTGCGCTCAGTTTAGAAATCCTGTTGAGGGAAGAAGAGCTTTAGAACAGGTATGGTATACCGGCAGAATAATGGGGGAGACCGTTGCGCAAACAGTATTGGGGTTAAAATCGGCATATCAACCAGGACCTTGGTTCAATTCAGCTAAGTTTTTTGACATAGAATATCAAACATACGGATGGGTACGCTCAGAACTGAAAGAAAATGAAGAGGATTTCTATTGGGAAAATGAAAATGGGGAAAAAGCGATCCATCTTGTATGGGATAAAAATACGCTCGAATTTATCGGTATTAATGTCTTCGGGATACGAATGCGTCATGAACTCTTCGATCAATGGTTAAAAGATAAAGCGTCAGTAAAACTTGTATTGTCGCATTTACGAACAGCAAATTTTGACCCCGAATTTTATAAGCAGTACGAAGAGGAAATTATCAATCAATTCAATCGTGAAACAGGCCTGAATGTGAGCTTGGCGAAAAAGAAATGGTGGCGAACATTATTAACCCTTTCAGAAAGATGAAGCAGCTAAAAACGGTCAGATACTCAGGCATGGCCTTCTTTTTATTGGGGTTATTGATTTTTACAATTACACCTTTTTTGAGTAAAATTCAGGTGACAGATGCAATCTTACAAACACATTTATCACCCAATGAATACGAAAATCTGCATGAACCGCTGAAAGAAGTTACAGCGACAACTTATTCTTCGGGGGCAAGTTTTGGTTCTGCTTTTAAAGGTGTTTTTAATGAAGTAAACGAGGTGTTGAAAGCCAATGAGGAGTGGGATAAGGTGATGTGGACTCCTTCTTCTGATATTGCTCTGAAACTAGTTATGGATTCTAACAAAGGAATCGTTGCAAGTCATCAATTACTATTCTTTTTGCTCACTTTTGGTTTGTGCATTCTTGGCTCCATGATATATATTTTAACAGACCTTAAAATAAAAGGGCCTCCGGGTATAAAAAATGATGGTGTTTTTCACGATTCAGCCACAAATAGGGGATGGGTTGGCATACTGGCATTCGGTTGGTTGTTTTTCTTTTATATCATCCTTTACTTTTTTCCTTATATCATTGCCGACATGATCACATTGACACAACCCATAAAAAATTGGTTTGTGCAAGGAGAAACGCCTTCTAAATGGTTCTTATACGGATTAATGTATACCGTTACTATGTTGGTGATGGGTGTGCGAATCATCATTAAATATCGTCACAATAAATACCAAATTGTTAGAACTATAACGGTTGTTTTATTTCAATTGATTTTTGCATTTTTATTGGTTGAGATTTTACCAACATTTGGTTTGCCAGGTAAGGATTTAAAAAATACTTGGCCACTGGATTATCAATTTTTATTCGATTGGAATGTGCAGAACCTTCTGGCAAATGGACAATTTGGTAAGTTCGTTTTTGTCTGGGGCATTACTCTATCTATAATTGTAGTTCCGCTCATGGTATATTTTTACGGTAAACGCTGGTATTGCTCATGGGTGTGCGGTTGTGGAGGATTGGCTGAAACATTGGGGGACCCTTATCGCCAACTGTCAAATAAAAAACTATGGTCTTGGAAACTAGAAAGATGGATGATTCATTTAGTCCTGGTTTTTGCAGTACTGATGACCGCCTTTGTAGGTTATCATACTTGGAATGTTTTCCAACATCCAGAAATGGATAGCAAAGAAATCTTATTTGGATTCTCTGCATTTGATATAAGGGATTGGTACAGTTTCTTGATCGGTTCTATCTTTGCGGGGGTCATTGGTACTGGTTTCTATCCAATCCTTGGAAATAGAGCATGGTGCCGTTTTGGTTGCCCATTGGCAGCCTACATGGGTGTTGTTCAACGATTTAAATCACGATTCAGAATCACAACCAATGGAGGTCAATGCATTTCCTGTGGTAATTGTTCTACCTATTGTGAACAAGGAATTGATGTTCGAGCATACGCGCAAAAAGGTCAAAATATTGTTAGAGCCTCCTGTGTTGGTTGTGGCGTTTGTTCTGCTGTTTGCCCAAGAGGTGTGCTCAAACTGGAAAATGGACCGGAAGACGGAAGATTTGGCAATGAAGGTCCAATTGTTCTTGGTAATCAAGGTTTCGAATTGAGAGATAACTAAATCTTCTAAATTGAAGAATCCCCCGAAAATTGTAGTAATTATTCCAGCTGTTAACGAAGAAGCTTCCATCGGGAAAGTGGTAAAAGCCATACCCCGACCTTTGGTGGATACAATAATTGTTGGAAATAACGGATCTAAAGACAAAACCGCGGAAGTTGCCGAAAAAACCGGAGCAGTGGTTGTGAATGAACCTCGACCGGGTTATGGCTGGGCCTGTTTAAAAGGGATGGAGTATGCCGCTCAAATGGAAGATAAACCAGATATTATTGTTTTTATTGATGGTGACTTTTCCGACTACCCAGAGGAAATGCCAGATGTTGTGGCACCTATCATTGAAAATGATATCGATTTAGTGATTGGTTCACGTGCTTTGGGGGCAAAAGAAAAAGGTTCAATGACCTTTCCGCAAAGATTTGGTAATTGGCTGGCTACACGTTTAATGCGAATTTTTTATCGCGTTCGATATACTGATTTGGGACCATTTAGAGCAATAAAATATGATGCCTTGATGAAACTCGGCATGAGTGATAAAACATACGGATGGACGATTGAAATGCAGTTACGTGCAGCCAAGCACAAATTGACTTATACGGAGGTTCCGGTGAACTATAAAAAACGAATTGGTAAATCAAAAGTGTCAGGTACGATTAAAGGTACTATCTTAGCAGGCTACAAAATTATTTTTGCCATTTTTAAGTATTTGTAGCATGTGGACATGGCTTCTGGCTTCAATTTATTTCATTTGTTTGCTCGTCATTTTTGGGTATGCCTTGCTTCAAGCTACTTTGGCTTTTCTTTACCTCAAATCACGATCAAAAAAACACCACATAAAAACGAAATTGAAGGATTACCCAATGGTAACCATTCAACTTCCAGTCTTTAACGAAAAATATGTTGTTGAGCGACTGATAGAAACTGTCGCAGGTCTTGATTACCCTAAAGATCGATTGGAAATTCAAGTGCTTGATGATAGCAATGATGAAACGTCTGAAATCATTAAAAATCTGTTGCCAAAGATTAAAGCAGAAGGTGTCAATATAGCTCATATTCAACGTGAAGATCGAACGGGGTTTAAAGCCGGGGCTTTGGAAGAGGGTTTAGCTGGTTCAAAGGGCGAATTGATCGCTATATTCGATGCTGATTTTATACCAAAAAAGGAATTTTTGCTGGAAACTTTATCGTACTTCGAGAATAGCAAGGTTGGAGTTGTTCAAACAAGATGGGAACATCTGAACAGGGAAGACTCTCTATTGACAAAGTTGCAAGCCTTTGCTCTCGATGCACACTTTAGTGTTGAACAAGCCGGCAGAAATGCATACGAGCATTTTATAAATTTTAATGGGACTGCTGGTATTTGGAGAAAAGCGACTATTACTGACGCTGGTGGTTGGCAGCATGACACGCTAACTGAAGATTTGGATTTAAGTTATCGCGCTCAACTAAAAGGATGGAAATTCATTTATCTCGAAGATATATACTCTCCGGCTGAATTGCCTGTCTCTATTTCCGCGCTTAAAAATCAACAGTTTAGATGGATTAAAGGAGGAGCGGAAAACTTTGTGAAAAATGGCAAGTTGTTGCTAACAATGGAAAAGATTAAACCTTTGAATCGTTTACATGGGCTAGCTCATTTATTCAATAGCAGTGTTTACTTCTTTATCTTCATAATGGCGTTAATAACAATGCCTCTCACTTTCGCTGGGGTTAGTAATGCCAACGTTGCAACAGCGCTGAACTGGATGTCACTATTTTTTCTTAGCACCTTGTTGTTGATGTTTTATTATGGGACTTCTTATCGGGAAGCGGCTAGCAAAAGTTACAGATGGCCACTCTTTATCTGGAGGTTTATTCAGTTTTTGACTGTTAGTTTAGGCTTGTCCTACTACAATGCGAAAGGAGTGTTTCAGGCTTATATTGGAAAAAAGACAGCCTTTGTTAGAACGCCTAAATTCAACAAAACCGAAAAGAAAAATTGGCTAAAAAATGCTTATTTAAGTAAAAAATGGCGGTCAGAAAATCTAATTGAATTAATCTTGTTACTCTACTTTATTGCTGGTGTTTTGGTTAGTTATTTTTACGGATATTATGGGATGATACCGTTTCAGGTAATGTTGGTGTTTGGTTATGGCACAGTCTTGATTTATAGCTGGGTAGAGTATAGAGGGCGCTAAGCCTTTGGGTAAAGCATTCAGAAGTTTTCAACAATCATCGAAGCAAAGCAGAAAAAAAGTATCTTTGGTATTCGTTCAAAATTCGAAGAGGAAAATGGGTAAAACAATAGCAATCACCAATCAAAAAGGGGGAGTAGGTAAAACCACTACGGCGATCAATCTTGGCGCTAGTTTTGGTGTTTTGGAGTATAAGACTTTGATTATCGATGCAGACCCGCAAGCTAATGCAACTTCTGGAGTTGGATTTGACCCTCGAAACGTTCAAAAAAGCATTTACGATTGTCTTGTAAATGATACGGATGCTCGCGAGTTAATTCTGGAAACGGAAAACCCGAACTTGGATATTATTCCAGCGCATATTGATCTTGTTGGTGCCGAACTCGAAATGATCAATATGCCGAACCGTGAAATGAAATTGCGTCAGGCATTGGAAACAGTGAAGGACGATTATGACTTCATTTTGATCGATTGTTCACCATCACTAGGTCTTATCACAGTGAATGCCTTAACAGCTGCGGACTCTGTGATTATACCAGTACAATGCGAGTATTTTGCACTGGAAGGGCTAGGTAAATTATTGAATACGATAAAAATTGTTCAGTCTAGACTGAATCAAGAATTGGATATCGAAGGAATTGTATTAACCATGTATGACACGCGTTTGCGTCTTGCAAATCAGGTTGTAGATGAGGTTAAAACACATTTCCAAGAATTGGTGTTTAATACGATAATCCACCGAAATACGCGTCTCGGAGAAGCGCCAAGTTTTGGTGAAACGATCATTATGCACGACGCCACCTGCAAAGGATCGATCAATTACTTGAATTTTGCACGTGAAGTCCTTCAAAAGAATGACTTAACTAAAATGAAAAATAAAGATAAACAACTGATATAGGTTGAAGCATACCATGACAAAGAAAAGGGCTTTAGGAAAAGGATTAAGTGCGTTACTGGAGAATGCAAACACGGACATTACAACCAAGAATATTGGTTTGGAAAGTAAAACGGTTGGATCTATATCTACCATTTCAATTGAACAAATTGAGGCCAATCCATTTAATCCAAGAACGACGTTTGAGGAAGAGCAGTTAGAAGAACTCAAGGAGTCTATTGCTGTTCATGGTATCATTCAACCCTTAACTGTACGTAAATTAGGTAGAGATAAATATCAGTTGATATCGGGTGAACGCCGTTTTAGAGCTTCACAATTGGCAGGCTTGACAGAAGTGCCTTGCTATATTCGAATTGCAAACGATCAAACCATGCTTGAAATGGCATTGGTAGAAAACATCCAACGTGTTGATCTCAATGCAATCGAGGTGGGACTTTCATACCAACGATTAATTGATGAGTGTAATTTTACACAAGAACAGTTGAGTAAAAAGCTTGGTAAGAGTCGCTCAAATATTACAAATTTCCTGCGTTTGTTGAAATTGCCCGCTCCCATTCAATTGGGGTTGAGAGGTAATTTAATCTCGATGGGGCACGCTAGAGCATTGGTATCTGCAGGCGATGAGGAAGTGCAATTACAATTATTTGAAAGAATTGTAGAGGACGAACTTTCTGTGAGAGAAACAGAGGCGCTGGTAAAGGGAAGCAAAACACCAGTTGGTTCGATAAAAAAGAAAATGGACAGTCGGGCATTACCCGATCACCTTTCAAACTTTCAATCACGTCTCTCTGATCAGCTGAAAACAAAAGTGCAAATATCTGCAAACAATAAAGGCAAAGGCAAAATCGTTATCAATTTCGAGTCTGAAAATGACTTGGATAAGATTATCGATTTTTTAGATCAGAAAAATGCTTAAAAAGTTCTGGATTACCTGTATTGGCCTATTTGGTATGAGTTTGGTTGCAAATGCAAGCTTTCTCTCAGATTCACTTCCAAAACCATATATCCACAATCGATCAAGAGCAGCACTGTTTTCTGGAGTTATTCCAGGAGGGGGGCAAATCTATAATGAATTTGGATACCGAAAAATGTCTAATAAAAAACACAGGGCATGGTGGAAAGTACCTCTTATTTATGGCGGTTTAGGGGCATGCGGATATTATTTCTATGATAACAATAAATGGGCAAACCTGTCTAGACAGGAGTGGTTAGAGCGTGATGCAAACGATAGTCTATCTTATTTTGATATCCGCTTTAATGGATTATCGAAAGATCAATTAATTAACGGTGATGGCAATGATTTTATTGGGTATGATCAATTTGCCAGAAGAAGGGATATTTTCACGTTCGCTTTCATAGGTGTTTGGGCGCTAAATGTCTTAGAGGCCTACGTTGATGCGCATTTCGTTTCGTTTGATGTATCAGAAGATTTATCAATGCGCACATATCCAACGTTGTTAGGCGGAAGAAATCCTGGAATTACGCTTCAATTCCAGTTTAACTAAGGAGCAAAAAGTAGAACTAACGGCCAGCATTTTTCAAACACTTCCGAACTTTTCGTGCATGGCGGTCACGCTCCTCAGGAGTAGTATTAGGTGTAGTTAACATTTCCTTACAATGTTTGTCGATCGTGTCCATGCGGGCTAATAATGCATCAAATTCATCATCTCCAGCAGTTTCGATCTCTTTATTCACAGAGTCATTCTTTACTACACAGTCACAAAAATCCCATTGCTCGCCATAAACCTTTTCGATCTGAGTAGTTAATGCTTCTTCTTCATCAATATACCCTGCGCTATCGACAGCGACGGTTTCAATCGGATTGATATCCGTGGTATCAATTCCTAAACTCGTATCAATCGCAAGTGAATCAACGTTGTTGGTATCTGTATCATATGGACCATCTCCACTACAAGCGTTCAGTAAAAGCATCGCTCCGCATATCGTTGGGAAAATTAATCTTTTCATAAAAAGCAAGGTTCGTTTAACACTAAAGATAATAATCTGACGAAAATATCGTAAATTATGGTATGAAACTTGTTTCTGATATTGTAAAATGAATGTGATGAAGTATATAATGCTGATGGGGTTGCTGTTTTTTGTTTTGCAAATGCAAGCGCAAGTCAATATTCCTCATCCTGAGGATAGCCTTAAGGAATATGAGTCAGTAGCCGTATCTGTATACACGGATGATTATCTAAAAAAGTACAATCGTTATAAACGAATTATTGTCAAAGTTTACCCTTACGCACTATTTGCTGCGGATATTATTGATGAAATTGATCAGAATGCCGAATCAATCAATAAGCGACGAAAGAAAAATAAATTCTATCGTCAATCATATCATGAGCTGAAAGAAGAATTCAAGTATTTCATCCTCGATTTGTGCACATCCGAAGGTAAAATGCTCATGAAATTGATACATAGGGAAACCGGAATGACAGTTTATGACATTTCTAATAAGTACCGCGGTCGTCAAAAAGCAGAGATGTTTAACCTAATGGCAAAAATTTGGGATCAGGATTTGCACGTCAAGTTTGAGCCTGAAGTAGGGGATGACAAGATTGCAGAAACAGTAATACAAGATATACAGTCAGGTCTTATAACATTTGATGATAAGGTAGTCACTGTCGATAAACTTACCTACAAAGAGAAACAAAAGGAAAATAAGATCAAACGTAAAAAGGCGAAGAAGAAACGCAAAGATTATTTAAAGCGCAAGAAAAAAAGAGAACGCCAAAAGAAAAAGGTAGAAAGAAAAAAAGAGAATTAACCTCCAATTTTTGAGAATTTAGGATGAAAACTTTCGGAAGAATCAAAATCATCGGCTGGTATATTGTAGCATTAGCACTTACAATGTCATATTTTATGGTAGATTCTTTCGGCTTTGATAATATGAAATCACCACGTTTTGGATTTCTTTTGATTTACGGAACGGTCAAATTAATATTTACCTTTGCTGGGTTAATGATGATTGCTGTCATGAGTTATAAATTATTGTCCCGTTAAAATCATTAGTATTCGGTTTATTGTTGACGATGAAACGGTGTTTAACTGTGATAGCTCCTGATGTGACTCAGTTCTGAATCAAAAAAAAATAACAATTTCATAATTTTCTTTGAACAATTATATTTGTTGTCGGTTAAAATAGGCATGGGAGTATATTCAATAAAAGATCTGGAGAATTTTACGCAGATTAAAGCACATACTTTGCGTATTTGGGAACAGCGGTACAATTTGTTGAACCCTGAACGTACCGATACCAACATCCGCTTCTATTCTGATCGAGATTTAAAGAAAATCCTCAATATTAACCTCTTATACAATAATGGGGTCAAGATTTCAAAGATTGCCAAGCTGTCTGATACGGAAATAGTCGAAGAGGCAAGCAAGATATTAAATGAACCTATTGCAAATGATATAGAGGGGGCAGAGCGCATTATCAATAAAATAATGCTATATGATGAAACTGGTATCCGAGAAGACCTAGAATCACTTTACATAAAGCATGATTTTGAAGTGATTTTTTCGGACTTGTTAATACCAGTGCTACATAAAATTGGAGAGCTTTGGCAAGTCGATTCGATTACGATCAGTCACGAACACTTTTTCTCAAACATCATCAGATCGTTCATGTTGAGAAAAACAGAAGAGTATCACAAGACGAATCCCAATAAACATAAAGTGCTCTTGTTCTTAGGGGAAAATGAATACCACGAATTGGGATTACTTTATTATAATTATTTATTGAACAAGCGAGGTTATGAAACCGTTTACCTTGGTCAGTCGGTGCCTCTAGACGATTTGAAAATTGCAGTTCAAACAATAAAACCTTGTTATATATTTACCAGTCTCACCGCCAAGATGGACGAAAAGGAATTTAATCGATTCTTTGAACAGCTAGATGATTGTTTTGATCTTTCGAAGGTTTATGCTGGAGGATATCAGATGAACTTCCATAAAGATTTGGTGCCTGAGAGAGTTAAGACCATTAATCATACAGATGATATCGATCTCATATAGGAGATTTATCTTACAAAATTATAACTAGAAGCCTCAGTGAATTTCGCTGAGGCTTTTTTCTCGAAACCATTTTAAAGTCACAATTCCGAATTAGATAAAATATGACGAAGCCATTGAATTCCAATTCTTGATTTGTTTAGATTTTCTTTACTGATCGTTAAACAAACTATTCAATACATTGAGTTATAATCTGTATGAAATGTGATAAAAATTCGCATTCTGTTTAGCCTCTTATTCATTATATTTAAACAAACAGTGACATAAAATAAAAAAACAGGAAAAAATATGTGTTGAAACATCCAGTGTTTATAGGGGTTTCTCGAATTATGTTTAAAAAAATGTTAAAAAAGTTAAACAAAACTTGGAAAAATGATTAAATGAGATTTATATTTGTTTAAATATTTACTAAAAACGCTAAACAAAATGACAACAGCAGATTTTCAAGCACAGATCATAAGCTTATCTGATTACATTGATGGGTTTGCATTAAAGTATACACGCAACAAAGAGAATGCGAAGGATTTAGCACAAGAAACTATCCTTCGCGCTTTTTTAAACCGTGATAAATTTAGAACCAATACAAACCTAAAAGGGTGGTTAAAAATTATGATGAGAAATATCTTCATCAATAGTATTCGTAAGAAGTCTCATCAAATGATTAATTACGACTCTGAAAGTTATAAAGTTATTAATGGAGAGGCATTTGACTTCACACCGATCGATCAAATGATGGAAGGACAAATAATTTCAGAAATTGAAGCATTAGCTGATGATTTTCGTGTACCTTTCCAAATGCACTTAGAAGGTTACAAATACAAAGAAATAGCAGAGGATCTTAATATTCCTATTGGAACAGTAAAGAGCCGAGTGTTTCAAGCGAGAAAAAGACTTTCTGAACGACTAAATAAGAACTAAAAAAAGATGAGTAAGATTACCATCATAGGTGCCGGACTTTCCGGTTTGTACGCTGCTTGTTACCTTTCGAAAAAAGGGTATGAAGTAGAAGTTTATGAAAAAAACGAAAGTGCCGGAGGACGTTCGCGTGTCTTTGAATCAGATGGCTTTATGTTCGACATGGGACCATCGTGGTACTGGATGCCTGAACTCATTGACGCTTTGTTCGAAGACTTGGGTGAGGATCGAAAAAATTATTTTTCACTACAACGGCTCGATCCTTCGTATAGAGTTTTCTGGAAAGATGAAGAACCGACGGATGTACCCGCTAATTTAGAGGAACTTTTTGCGCTTTTTGATTCTTTCGAAAAAAATGGAGGGCAAAAATTGAAAGATTTTTTAAACTCTGCCCAAGAAAAGTATCAGATTGCTATACCTGATTTTTTAGAGAAACCGGGGTTAAAGCTGAACGAGGTCGTTAACTTTCCAGTTTTAAAAAAAGCGCTCAAGCTTGATGTATTTAAATCTGTTCACAAAGATGTTTCTAGAAGATTTACATCATCAAAGGCAAGAGGTATATTAAATTTCCCTGTTCTTTTCCTAGGTGAAATGCCTAACCGAATTCCTTCGCTCTACACATTAATGAATTATGCGGACATGGTGCTAGGAACATGGTATCCCGAAGGAGGAATGGGAGCTTTAGCAAGAGCGTTAGAAAAAATTGCAGTGGCTAATGGCGTTAAATTCCATTTCAACTCACCGGTTTCTGCATTCCAAGTAAACGATGGGAGAGTATCATCAATGACAGTAAATGGAGAGGATGTTCCAACTGAAGCTGTAATCGCCTCTGCGGATTACCACTTTGTCGAACAGAATCTGGTGCCGAAAGCTTATAGACGTTACTCGCCAGATTATTGGGACAAAAGAAGAATGGCTCCGAGCTCACTTATATTTTACCTCGGTATCGACAAAGAAATTCCGAATTTAGAACATCACAATCTCTTCTTTGATGAGGATTTGGATGCGCACGGAAAGACTATATACAACCATCCATCATGGCCTGATAAACCATTGTTCTATACCTGCGCTCCATCCAAAACAGATAAGGACGTGGCACCTGAAGGAAAAGAAAATTTGTTTATCTTAATGCCCATAGCAACGAATATCGATGATGACGAATCTATTAGAGAACGCTATTTCGATGTGATTATGGAGCGACTAGAGCAGCATACGGGTATTGAAATTAGAAGTGCAGTTAAGTTCAAACGTTCTTTCTGCCTAACGGATTTTAAACAAGAATACAATTCGTTTAAGGGGAATGCATACGGATTAGCAAATACGCTAAGACAAACAGCCAACTTGAAACCGAAAATTAAATCAAAACTGGATAACTTGTATTTCTGTGGGCAACTCACTGTTCCAGGACCGGGTGTTCCACCAGCACTTATCTCTGGTAAAATTGTAGCCAACCAAGTTTCAGAGAAAATAAAAACTTATACCCCTGCGGGGAACTAAATTAACCAAAAACTATGAAAGCATTATATGACGAATATTGTAATGAGGCATCGATAGCGGTGACCAAGAAGTACAGTACTTCTTTCTACAAAGGAGTAAGCTTTTTAGATAAAAAAATCCGGGATGATGTGCACGCAATCTATGGATTTGTGCGTTTCGCTGATGAAATAGTAGATTCATTTCATGGTTTTGACAAAGAAACCCTTTTGAAGGAATTCAAAGAAGAGACTTATCGGGCAATTGAACGAAAAATATCACTCAATCCAATTCTAAATTCTTTCCAGAAATCGGTAAACGACTACCAAATAGACCATGAACTGATAGAAGCCTTTTTCCACAGTATGGAGATGGATTTGAATCCTGTTGAATATGATCAAAGCAAATACAAAGAATATATTTTCGGATCGGCAGAAGTAGTTGGCTTAATGTGTCTGAAGATCTTTGTTTACGGAAGTGAAGAGGAATATCGCAAGCTCAAGCCGTATGCTATGAAATTAGGATCTGCATTTCAAAAGATAAACTTCTTGCGAGATCTTAAAGATGACCTAGGAGACTTGGGACGTTTATATTTTCCACATATAGGTGATGGAGGAATTCAGCCAGAAGATAAGCTTCAGATCGAAATAGAGATTGAAAAGGAGTTTGAAGAAGCTTATAAGGGGATTAAAATGTTACCTAAATCCTCACGCCTTGGTGTTTATGTAAGCTACGTTTATTACACCAAGCTTCTAGCAAAAATAAAGCAAAAGACGATTAAGGAGTTAATGAACAAACGCATTCGAATTTCGGATGAGAAGAAGCTAATGCTCTTATTCGGATCTTACGTTCGAAATAGCGTAAATGCACTATAAATCCTTTCTAATGAAAACGTTCTTGTCCATCTTCTTTGTCCTACTATCCTTTGTAGGTTCGGCGCAGATGGATGAGATACGTCGACTTTTTTCTATCGCAAATGTTAATGAGAACGCGAATGTGAAGTTGTTAGAGGAAACCAAAAATGCTGATCTGAAAAGCAATACACTTTTGTATGCATATCACGGAGCAGGTTTGATGACAATGGCAAACCACTACACTTGGCCCGGGACAAAACTTGATTATTTTAATAGGGGGAAAAAGAAACTGGAGAAGGCCATTAATTATGACTTTCGAAACGTAGAGTTGAGGTTTATTCGATATTCAGTTCAAAGAGGAGCACCGACTATGTTAGGGTACTACGAAGACATGGAAAAAGATAAGGTATTTATAAAGAAAAATATTAAAAAATCGGGCTGGACTAAAGCTTATCAAGCAGAAGTTTTAGCCTTTTTAGATAAGGGATAAAAATATGGAACAGGTCATTTTAGTAGACGAAAACGATCAGCAAATAGGATTGATGGAAAAAATGGAAGCGCATGAGAAAGGTTTACTTCATCGCGCTTTTTCAGTTTTCGTTTTCAACGATCAAAACCAACTCCTCTTGCAACAAAGAGCTAAAGAGAAATATCATTCGGGTGGGTTGTGGACAAATACTTGTTGCAGCCATCCTCGCGATGGTGAAGGTCTCGTAAATGCAGGGAAAAGAAGGCTTGAAGAAGAAATGGGTTTTGTATGTCCCATTGAACCTGTTTTTAGTTTTATTTATAAAGCTGAATTGGATAACGATTTAACTGAGCATGAGTTAGACCATGTTCTACTCGGGCGATTCAATGACGCTCCTGTTCCTAACCCAGATGAGGTTATGAATTGGAAGTATGTCGATCTAGAGTGGATTGTATCGGACATGGAGCAGAACCCTCAAGATTATACAGCTTGGTTTAGAATTGTATTTGATAAAGTAAAAGGACATTTTCTCAATACAGTTCAATAATGAGCGAATCAAATAGACCAGTAGTTGTAATTGGAGCAGGTTTAGCTGGAATAGCAGTTGCTTTGAGGTTGCGCAAAAAAGGTCGAAATGTAACGGTTCTTGAACGAAACGAGTCATTCGGTGGAAAACTTTCGGATTTTGAATGGGAGGGTTATCGTTTCGATAAAGGCCCATCCCTTTTTACGATGCCCGAGCAAGTAGATGAATTATTCGAACTCTACGGTAAAGATCCAAGAGAACATTTTCATTATGTCAAAATCAATGAGTCGTGTCATTATTATTTTCCCGATGGTACTGATTTTTTGCTCGAAGGAGATAAGGTAAGAAGAAACAAAGCGTTAGTTGATACTTTCGGTTCAGAATACGGTCAAGCCGCCATCAATTATATTGAGGAAATTGGTAAAACCTATGATGAAATCGGAACGATTTTTATTGATCGTTCAAAGTTTGGAGTAAAAAATATATTTGATAGCGCTTTGATTAAGCGATATCCTAAGCTCGTCTCAAGAAAAGTTACAGGATCCCTGAACAGCTTCAATCAAAGAAAATTAAAGGACGACAATCTCGTACAGTTGTTCAATCGATACGGCACCTATAACGGTTCTGATCCTTATCGTATGAGTGGACTATACAGCATGATTCCCCATTTAGAAGTTAATTTGGGTACATTCTTTCCAAAAAATGGCATGCGCTCTATAGTGGAGCGTTTATACGATTTGGCGATTGATAATGGAGTGGATTTTCGGTTTAATCAGAAAACAATTACCGCAAGTCCTGTCAATGGCGGGTATCAAGTAAAAACAAATGACGATACCATTGAAGCAGTCGAACTTGTCTCGGCGATAGATTGTGTCACCTTTTACGATTCGGTTCTCAAAGATTCTAAATTGAGTGAGAAATACAAAAAGCAAGAGCGCTCGTCATCAGCTGTTGTTTTTTATTGGGCGGTTGAAAAAATTATTCCTGAACTGAAATTGCACAATATCTTTTTCGGCGCTGACTACGAAGAAGAATTTGCTCAAATATTTAACACCAAGGTATTGCCAGATAAACCAACTGTTTATGTTCATGTTAGTTCTGTTGTTAATCCAGAAGATGCACCAGTAAATGGACAAAATTGGTTTGTGATGATCAATACTCCTGCAGGGATTGTACCTGACGATGTACAACGCGAGCAACTAAGACAATACATTGGCAACATGATGCAAAAGCATTTAGGTTGTTCGGTTTTAGAATCCGTGAAACATGAAAAGTTTTGGGATGCGAGTAAAATAGAAATGGATACCGGTTCTTATATGGGAGCGCTTTATGGTGCGGCGTGCAATGACACTATGGCTGCATTTACCAGACATGGAAATGTCTCAAAAAAATATAAGAATTTGTATTTCTGTGGGGGGACAGTTCATCCTGGAGGAGGTATTCCACTCGTTTTGAAGTCTGCAAAAATTGTATCAGAATTAATGCCCTCATGATAAAGTTTATTCAAAAATTTTCGCCCCTTATCCTTGTTATCTTCCATATTATTGGATTGATTCTTTTCTTACGATCAAATGAGGCTTCTGACCTTACATGGGTGAATCTTACTTTGTGTGGCCTACTCGTTTTTATCGCTGAGCTAGGCGAGCATGGACAGGGTATTCGTAAAGTGATGGGAATTTTTTTACTGATTTTCTGGGGTGGATTTTTTATAGAATACATAGGCACTGCAACAGGCTATCTTTTTGGTGATTACAGTTATGGGGAAGCTTTAGGTTTCAAATGGCTAGGAGTTTCTCTGATTATAGGCGTTAACTGGTATGCAATCGTTTTGGCAAGTGTGAATTTTACACGTTTATTCATTAAAAACAAATGGATACAAGCGATCGCTGGTGCGGCTTTGTGTGTTTTGATGGACTTTATCATTGAACCGGTTGCCGTTAAGTTTGAATTTTGGACATGGCACGCAGGAGATATACCTGCTTTTAACTATTTAACTTGGTTCATTTTTGCCTTGGTTTTTAGTTTAGTTTATGTCTTAACAACAAAACGATTGAATACTTCTGCAGCTACTCTATATGTGGTTTGGGCGTTGTTTTTTGCCGTTTTGTTATTTGTATAATTGACCTGCTTGAGCAATGAAAGGATTATATTTAATATTGGATATCATAACCATATTTTTTCCATTGGTATTAAGTTTTGACAAGAAGGTTGCCTTTTTTAAAACATGGCGTGCACTTTTTCCAGCAATACTGATAGTAGGCATTCCATTTTTAATCTGGGATGTGTTTTTTACCAAAATGGGAATTTGGGGATTTAATCCAGATTATTTGGTGGGCGTGGATATCGTTAACTTACCAATTGAAGAGGTCCTATTTTTTATAGTGGTGCCTTATGCTTGCACTTTTATTTATGCCTGCGTAAAAGCATATTTTCCTCATCTCAAACTAAAAGGATTAAATAAGATCATTTATGCGTTGATGATCATTTATGCCTTGGCAATAATGACCTTTGGATTTGGTGGATGGTATTCAACACTGACAGGTGTTCTTGCCATCCTTTTGGTAATAGTTTTACAAAAAGTAAAAACGAATTTATATTATTTGCCGCTTTCTTTTTTGATAAGCATGGTGCCATTCTTTATTGTTAACGGTATTTTAACCGGTTCCGGAATAGAAGCACCAATCGTATGGTATAATGATTTGGAAAACGCGGGTATTCGTTTATTTACCATTCCAATGGATGATATCGCCTATGCTTGGGTGTTGCTTGCAGGAAATATTGCTATTTATGAATGGTGGTTGTCACGAAAGGTCAAAACTAAAAAGTGAATTTAAGTTGGGCTTCTCTTTCGTTTTTGGGTTGATTTACGTCTTTGAGATTCGATAACGTTATTCCTAAAAGACGGATCGATTTTTTCGTGGGATTCGCATCAACTAGTTCCATTACGATTGGCCAAAAATCAGTTTTTTTGAATAAAGCATCAATAGCCGTTTTACTTCTGGTTTGAATTGTAAAATCGCTGAACTTGTATTTAACTGTGATTGTATGGCCAACCTTGTTGGCTCTTTCAATCCTCTTCTCTAGATCGTCAGCGATTGATGTTAATGCTTCTATGATGGCTGCTTTACCTATTTTGTTTTGGGAATAAGTACGCTCTGTACCAATTGATTTTCTGACGCGATTGGGCCTAACCGGACTATTGTGAATGCCACGAACAATATGGTAATAATGGGTGCCTGATTTTCCAAAATTCTGCTTTAGAAAAGTGAGTGAGTGTTGTTTAAGTTGATACCCATTAAAGATTCCCCAACTTTTCATTTTTTCTGCAGTTGCTTTTCCGACACCGAAGAAATTACCTATAGGCAACTGCTCAAGAAACGGGATGACCTCATGGGGTTTAATGGTTTTTTGACCGTTAGGTTTATTGATGTCACTTGCTAGTTTCGCCATAAATTTGTTAATCGAAATACCAGCCGAGGCAGTGAGTCCGGTTTGCTCGAAAATTTTTTGACGAATTTCACGTGCAATTTCAGTTGCAGATGAATGGTTGTGCCAATTTTCGGTCACATCAAGGAATGCCTCGTCTAATGAAAGCGGCTCAACTAAATCCGTATACTCCAAGAAAATGGAACGGATTTGGGCTGAAATTTCCTTGTATCGCTCAAAGCGGTGTTTCACGAAGATTAGATCAGGACATTTTTTAGCGGCTAATGCGCTGGACATAGCAGAACGAACACCAAACTTCCGTGCTTCATAACTTGCTGCAGCAATTACACCGCGTTGTCCACTTCCACCAACAGCAATAGGTTTTCCACGTAAATCAGGATTATCCAATTGTTCTACAGATGCAAAGAATGCATCCATATCTACATGAATAATTTTACGTTGTTCCAGATTCATCGCCTTTATCGATTCTGCTTCTATTCACAAATTTACCGATAATAATACCTGTTACAATGACCGTGTAGAAATTACCAATTAAGGCAACAAACATGGTTGCCTTTTTCGCATCCATTGTAAGCGGAACAATGTCACCGTACCCAATCGTCAGTGCCGTAATAAAACTGAAGTATGAAATGTTTTGAAATTTTTCGCCCTGCATACCCAAGTTTGAAAATGATCCCGGATTCACCGTTTCAAGTATCATGAAGAACATGGAAGACATCAAACAGAGTAAGATAAAACCCGAAAATACTGCTGCAATCATTCCGAGGTTGACTTCTTCTGCATAATAGATTTGACGATAGGTCTCAATACTAACCGAGAAATAAAAGAAAAAATACAATCCGCCAGTAACGGTTTCTGCATAATTTGATTGATCAAATAAACTCAAAACATGCATAACCAAAGCAACAAAAAAGGCTAAAATAAAAGCTGTACGCCAAATCTTCCTGCCAGTAAATAGAATGATAGCAGCGAATATTGTTTGCAAAAAGAGTAGGGGCTCGACGTAGGGTTGATAGGTTTTCGGAATAAATAGGGGTCCGAACAAAAGAAGCAACATACTCATGAGCAAAAACTCATGACGCATCTTTGGTAAATGCTTAGGATGTAATGATATCATAATCTATGCGATGGAGCTGTAAACCTGACCCTGGAGCGATTTCATCCATCACCTCCTCCGAGTCGGGTGCCAGTGTTTTACGAATATAATCCAAATTAATTTCACCTCTTCCTAATCGAATGAGTTGCCCCATGATCAAACGTACTTGATTGCGCAAAAAACCCTTTGATTCAATGACTAAAACCCAAGAATGATCTGGAAAAAAATTAGCCGTGTAAATGTCATTTTCCATTATCTCACATCGACCTACGTGACGTGTCAATGTCGTATTTGGCTTAGGTTTGGTGCAATAGGTTTTAAAATTATGTGTTCCTTCGAATAGTTTGGCTCCTTTTTTCATCAACTCGACATCTAAGTCGCCTTTAAAATAGGCTACGAGAGACGCTGAGAAGGGGTGGGGTTTAGGACCACACGTGAAAAAGTAATGATAGGTTTTTGTTTTGCTTGAATTAATAATATTAAAGTCCTTATTAACTTCTTCCATTTTTGTCGCACGAATATCAGATGATAGATTGGAATTGAAATCCGTTAAAAAGGATTCTACATTTATAGGGAATTCAACAAATAACTCAAACAGCCCATGATTGGCAGAAACTTTCGCGTCCGTTCTGCTTGCTCCCATGGTTTTAAAGCGATCATGTTTCAAGACAAATTGAACCGTCTTATCAATCATGAGGTGAATTGTTTTTTGGTTAGGTTGTTTTTGCCAACCACTAAATCTAAAACCTAAATATTGGATGTGAATGAGATAATAATAGGTTTTTTTCATGATCACTGTGATTCTGGATCAAAGATAATCATTCAGAAAAAAGCTGTTGCTAAAGGAAGATAAGTATAGCGATGATTGCGCCAATTATTATTACAGAATAGCTCAAAAAGATCATTCGTTTTTCTCTTTGAAGTCTCCTTGTCATTAGGGTTCTCATTTCTTTCAATTCTTCCTCACTTATTGATCCTTTATATTTCAGTGGTTTTCCTATTGGAACACCTTTTACATACTCAAAATGGTCAGTTCGTTGAGGTTCTCTCAATCTAACTTTGTTATTTTTTAGCGACGTTAACATCGCAGAAACACTTCCTCCAAAACTCATAATAATTCAATGATACTAAAAATATTAGCAAAAAGCAAATAAAAATAACTATCCAAGAATCATACATGAGATTAATCGTTTTAAATTCAAGGAATAAGCTATATTTGATAGAAACAACATCATCCTATGAAAAAGCTTTGCCTTTTATTCGTTCTATTGATTAGCTCGCAGCTCTATGGACAACGCAGTTACAAGGAATTAATGCAAGACCCTTCGGTTAACTTTTATGATGTTTGCGCTGCGGCGGAAGCTTATTTCGAAACAGTCGATAAAGACAAAAAAGGATCGGGTTGGAAAGGTTATCAAAGATGGAAAGCAGAGAATGAGTCGAAGTATTATCCAACAGGACAGCGAGATAATGTTGATCCATATCTACCGCAAAAGTCAATGCAACGTCTCCTCGGCGAAAGAAGCGGTGAAAAAACACTTTTTCCTGAAGGGTGGGTAGAATTAGGACCATCAAATATCGACAGCATTACAAGTCATTACTCTACAGGTTTAGGTCGATTGGAAACGTTTTATGTCAACCCAGACGATGAGGATGTCATCTATGTGGGTACGAGAAGTGGCGGTTTTTGGAAAACAACGGACGGAGGAGATACATGGACAGGTGGATCAACTGACTTCTTAGTGGCAACAGGTGTCAACACCATTGCTGTATCTCCATGGAATCAAGATTCTATACTGATCAATGTCAAAAACTCGGCTAACAATATAACGCACGGAATTTATCGCTCAATCAATGGAGGGGTAACCTGGACCGAAACGGATTTTAATCCAACTGAATTAGGAAAAGGCGGTTTGGGGAGTAATTTCCAAATAAACCGAGTCGTTTATCACCCGCGTGTAGCAGATTTGATTTTCGTTTGCGCTAGTGACGGTCTTTATCGGTCGGATGATAATTTAGACACGTGGTTGAAGGTAACTGCTGGAAGTATCTCAGACATCGAATTTCATCCTGTAGACAACGATATTGTTTATATATATGACTATTACTACTGGGGTCCTAATAAAAACAAAGTTTTGTATTCTTTGGATCAAGGATTAACGTTTTCCGGATCTGCTGAAATCGTAGGCAATTCGAATAATACGAGTGTTCAATTAGATGTAAGTCCAATTTGTGAGGATTGTATCTATTTCGCTTCGGGAAATGGTATCTGGAAATCATTTGACAAAGGATTAACTTTTGAATTTGCGAGTAATCCGTCAACTGGAAGTCAAGGATTTGCTGTAAGTGATTTAGATACGATGAACATGACTTACGGATACGTTGATCAATTCATGTCAGCCGACGGTGGTTATAGTTTTGATCAGGTAACATGGTGGGGCTTATTTACTGAAGCTGCGCATGGCCCGGGGACATATCAAGAGCGATATGGGGCTTCAGAAAGATATGTCCATGCTGATATGCGTGAGGCAGAATGTATTAACGGTGTTTTTTATGTTGCAACCGATGGTCACATAGGAAGAAGTCTTGATGGAGGAGATACTTGGGAGCATTTAACTAAAGACATGAGTATTCGTGAAAATTACACCCTGGGTGCGAGTCAATCAAACCATTATCGTACAATAGTAGGATCACAGGACAATGGAACAAGTATTAAGCATAAAACAACCTGGTTAGAATATACTGGTGGTGATGGAATGGAAGGGATTATCCACCCGCTGAACGATGATTGGATGATCAGTAGTTATCAATACGGATCTCGAACGAAAACATTTAATGGAGGTTTAACATTATCAGGAGCATCCCCTCCAGATCACTCATCGGGTTGGGTGGCACCAATGGCATACGATCCGAATGATCATCATATCATTTACCACTTCGGTGAAAATGTTCATAAAACAACAGATTTTACCCAAACATGGGAAGTTGTTGGCACACCTAGTTTCTCTGGACAGATATCAGAGGCGGCAATTGCCGAAATAAACAGTCAAATTATCATTGCATCACGTGGTCAAAATATTGAGCGATCAATCGATGGTGGTGTAACATGGACAAATATTAAAGGTACTTTACCAAACTTTTCGATAACAGACATAGCCTTTGATCCAAATCGCGATAGTACGTTTGTCGTCACTTACAACCGATGGCAAGATGATGGTCAAAAGGTATTTATCACACATGATTTAGGTACTACTTGGATTAATATTACAGAAAACCTCAACGATATGCCTATTCGTGGTGCTGTAATCGACCATTCAGCTGATAAGAACATTTATTTAGCAGCAGAAATTGGTGTATTCGTTAAAGCAATGGATGCAACCGAATGGGAATTGTATAATGATGATCTTCCTAATTGCACAGTGAATGAATTAGAAGTGATGTATGGCTCAAATGCATTGCGAGCAGCAACATGGGGTAGAGGTGTATGGGAGTATTCATTAAAGGATCGTGTAGATTATCCTTCGATTGTTCGCACCTGGATAACGGATCAACCAACATTTGTGGTTCCAGCAGAAGAGAGTGAGCAGTACGTGACCTCATTGATCTCATATGACGAGGTCATATTAGATGCTTATGTTAAATGGTCGATTGATGAACCGACTTTCGAAAACACCATCGAAATGGAAAATACAGAAGACAGTACATGGGTATCAGTTGAGCCATTACCGGACTTTCCTGCAGGAACAAAAGTTTTCTTTAAAGTTTATGCGCTAGGTTTCCTTGGGCAATTATCTGAAACATATAAGTTCATGTTTGAGGTAAAACCTTTTGAATATTGTGAATCGTACGGAAACATGTCATGGGAGACTTCAGTTACTTTGGTTGACTTTAGCGATTTGAATAACCCATCAGGTAAGCCAGCACCGTATACGAGTTATGTTGACTTAGATACTGCAACCGTATATCGATCTTCTAGCTATGACTTGACCGTTAATTTGGGTACAGATGGACCGTATACTATCCATTCAAAAGCATGGATTGATTGGAACAGAAATGGATCTTTTACAGATATAGGAGAAGAGTATGACCTAGGAACAGCTTTTGATACGGATGATGGGCCAACTACTTTATCGCCACTATCTATTCCTGTTCCGGCCACAGCAAACCTTGGAAAAACTACGATGCGTGTTTCGGCAAAGTATGCTTCAGATCCTACACCGTGTGAAACTGGTTTCGATGGTGAAGTAGAAGACTATACCATCTTCGTAAAAGAACCAATTGATTTGGATTTCGAAATAAGTGGAACAGACTTTTGTGAAGGTGATGATGTAGACTTTTTCTATACCGGAACAGAATTGGACGAAATATCATGGTCTTTCACAAACGGAGACGTATCATATGATTTCGATACGTTTGACGGGACGATTGTCGCACCAGAAGCAGGAACTTACAACCTTATCTTGATCGGATGGGAAGGTCCAATGACAGATGGGGGGACTTGGACTTCAGTCTTTACCGTTCATCCACCAGTTGAGACAGCGGCGGATACAGTCATTTGTCGCGGTGATGAAATAGAATTTGGTACGCAAACGATCACTGAGGAAGGTGTTTATGTCGAGCCTTTCGCAACTGTTTTCGGATGCGATTCAACCGTAACGCTGAATGCTTCCTATTACGACGTTGAGACAGGTGTTACAGCAGACACATACGTGCTCACTGCAGATGAAACAGAGGCAACTTATCAATGGGTAGATTGTAACGAAGATTGGATGATAATTCTGGGAGCAGAAGAACAGAGCTATGAGCCAATATTAAATGGTTCTTATGCTGTGATTGTAGATGATGGTACCTGTGTTGACACATCTGATTGTTATGACATTGTTGCGTTGTCGGTATTAGAAAATGAAATAAATCATTTAAAAGTATATCCTAACCCAACATCGGGGCAATTTACAGTTGAATTGAGTGGAGTAGAGGCAGACGCCGTAATTCGTCTGCACGATGCTGCAGGTAAATTAATCAGAGAATCAATTGTGAGCAATGAGGCAATTGTAGCTTTCAATACAGATTTAGCACCAGGAGTTTATTATATCAGCTTAATTGATAGCGGAAAACTTCAGGAAATCGTTAAACTTGTAGTCGAAAAGTAAGACAATGAAGATATCACATACGATTTTGCTGTTTGTTATAATAACTCTGACAGCATGTTCTGGATCGAAAGAACTGAGCTTAGATAAAAAGCCATTATTAGCAATAGAAAACCCGCAGTGGTTTAAGGTAATGCCAGGGCAACCTGACGGAAAGAAATTCTCGGTATTAATATTACCTGTAGCTGTTGTATTAGAGAGCTATAAACCAGACAGTGTTTATTTCCAAGGGTATCATGAAGCTTTACAATATTCAGTTTATCAGGATAAACCGGTTTATCGTGCTCAGTTTTTTGAAGGAACGGAGCGTCCAGAAATCAAACCTCCTTATGCAATTGAAAAAGATCAGGCTTTGATGTCATACTACACTGCTGATAGTCTTAAACGATACATTCGTGTCACTGAAATAGTGCAAGGAGAGCCGGTTTTTATGCCTTGATGTAACTTTTTCTAAGCCTGGTTTATTTAACAGACATGAAGCACATTATCCTATCTCTTTCCGTAATTTTATTTGCCAATCTTTCATTTGGCCAGTTTGATAACATGTTTGCCAGCGACGGTATCCGCTCTACATGGTATAATCCAGCGAGTGCAGGGACGTTCAATACATTCTCTGTTCTGGCGCAGGCTAATCGATTGTCTTTGACAGAGACAGTAGCGTTAAATCAGCTCAATGTTGAAACGAATTTAAAATGTCTCGCTTTTGGAAATGGGCACAAAGGAGCCCTAGGTTTTCAATTTCATTTGAATGATCAAGACATTCTCAGATCCCAAACCGCAAAAATTGTTGCCAATACGCAGTTTCAAATTAAGAATACCTATTTGAGTGTTGGTGTTTCACCGGGTTTGCAGGTATTAACATTAACAGAAGATCTTATTTTCTTTGATGATCCTGATGTGATAGCACCCACAAATGAAGCACAAGGGTCAGTTGATTTTGGAATCCAATGGTTTGGTCAAAAGTTTTCAGTAGGTATAGCCTCCCAGCGCTTAAACGAACCCAGTTTTATTGAAATTCCAGTTGATTTTAAACGGGTCTTTTATGCTTATGCAGAGTATGCCTTTACCATTGGTGAAAACTGGAATGTTCGTCCCCGGGTTTCAGGCAGAACGGTAGATTCTTTTAACTCAATTGAAGCGATGGTATTTGTGAATAACAATAGCTTGCCAGTTACGCTTGGGGTTGGTTTGCGTGACCGCGATGTCTTTGTTACTGGGATTTATGGCAGATACGATGCCTTCTCTTTAGGATATTTCTTGAGCGTTTCTAACTCGGCATTGTCAAACACATCAAATTTTGTGCATGAGTTGAGACTCTCGTATGCGCTGCCAGATAGAGAGTTAAATACTTTATTTGGAGGTGAGAGAGGGATTCTTTCCTTCTAGCGTTTTACCGCAAATACTGCGCCCGGTATCGTTTTTCCTTCTTCCTTTTCAAAAGGCAAATAGTAAACAGGAAGGTCCGATTCAGTGTTGTGTCGAATGTCAATAGCAATCGCATCTTGCACTTTATCTGTTTCAAATTCCAGTTGCACTTCATAAACAAGGGCATAACCATGTTGTTTGCCTTCAGCCATTTCTTTTTCGCAATAAGCTTCTAAATGTTCCATTACTTTCCCGATAGTCGGAACATTTTTCGTGTCGATTTCCAATTCAAGCGGATGCACATTACCTATGGTATCAATAAAAGCACCAAATGGATACGATTCTCCGGTTTCTGTCAATAATTCACTGGCATATTCAATGCAGTGATCCAATGTCTTTTTTACTTCTTCGTTCATTCCTCTATTGATTTGAGTTTTTTGGTTAAGATAAACATCTCATCGCGGTAACGTGCAGCCTGAACAAAATCTAAGGCTTTTGCTGCAGTTTCCATTTCTGATTTTAATTTCTTGATACTCTTTTCGAGTTGCTCTTTTGACATGTATGCAATTACAGGATCTGCAGCCATTGCGGTCTCAACTTCTTCGTAGCTGTACGTTTCTTCTTTCTGTTTCGCACCGGCAACTTTTGTTTGTTGCAATATGCTATCCTTCGTTCGTTTGATTTGAGTAGGAGTAATACCATGCTCTTTGTTATAGGCTTCTTGTATTGACCTTCTTCGATTCGTTTCGTCGATTGTGCGTTGCATGCTTGCGGTAACATTGTCCGCATACATAATTACATGACCATTTACATTTCTTGCTGCTCGACCAACTGTTTGCGTAAGCGCTCGCTCCGAACGCAAAAATCCTTCTTTATCGGCATCAATGATTGCTACGAGAGATACTTCGGGTAAATCCAAACCTTCTCTTAGGAGGTTAACGCCAATGAGAACATCAAATTCACCCAGCCTAAGCTGTCTTAAAATCTCAACACGTTCTAATGTGTCAACATCAGAGTGGATATATCGACAAGGAATTGAAAGTCGATCCAGGTACTTTTGCAATTCTTCCGCCATTCTTTTGGTTAATGTTGTCACCAATACGCGTTCGTCACGTTCACGCCTGATTTGGATTTCTTCAATTAAATCATCAATCTGGTTTTCACTTGGGCGAATTTCTATTTCAGGATCTAATAAACCGGTTGGGCGGATGACTTGTTCCACTACAACTCCTTCCGATTTCTCCAATTCGTAATCGGCAGGGGTAGCAGAAACATATAATGTTTGTCCACTGATTGCTTCGAACTCTTCAAACTTTAACGGGCGGTTATCCAAGGCAGCTGGAAGGCGAAAACCGTAGTCAACGAGGTTGACTTTACGCGATCGATCACCTCCATACATAGCTCTTATTTGTGGAATTGTTACATGACTTTCATCAATCATGAGGACAAAATCATCAGGAAAGTAATCTAATAAGCAGAAAGGACGAGTACCCGGTTCTCTCTTGTCAAAATAGCGCGAATAATTCTCAATTCCAGAACAATAACCTAATTCTCTGATCATTTCAAGATCATATTTGGCCCTTTCATCAATGCGTTGCGCCTCAATGAGTTTGCCTTCACGCTTAAAGTATTCAACATGTTCTCCGATATCCAATTCAATTTGGCGAATGGCATCATTAATAGTTTGCTGACTCGAAACGAAGATATTCGCTGGAAATATATTGATCTCATGATAGACCTCAATTTTTGAATTTGTTTCAGGTTCAAACGTATAGATTTCCTCAATTTCATCGCCCCAGAAAATTACACGTAACGCATAATCCGCATATGCTAAAAATATATCGATGGTATCACCTTTAACACGAAAATTCCCACGTTGAGGATCATGATCATTTCGAGAATAAAGGTTTTGCACTAATTCAAGTAAGAATTTATTGCGTGAAATCATTTGCTCAACTTTAATGGGAATGATGCTTTTTTCAAATTCTTCAGGATTTCCAACACCGTATATACAAGAAACAGAGGCTACAATAATTACGTCTTTTCTTCCCGATAAAAGTGCAGACGTGGCTGCTAGTCTGAGTTTTTCAATTTCATCATTGATGGACATGTCCTTTTCAATGAAGGTATTTGTTGTAGGTAAATAAGCTTCTGGTTGATAATAGTCGTAGTATGAAACAAAATATTCTACCGCATTATTTGGAAAAAATCGCTGAAACTCTCCATAAAGCTGTGCTGCCAAGGTCTTGTTGTGCGAAAGAATAAGCGTTGGACGATTAATCTCTTTAATCACATTGGCCATGGTAAATGTTTTACCACTTCCTGTTACACCAAGCAATGTTTGAGCTTCAACACCTTCGTTTAATCCTTCAACAAGCTGTTTGATCGCTTCAGGTTGATCACCAGTTGGTTCAAAATCAGAGATTAATTCAAATTCTTTCATGCATTGTTTTTTCAAATGAAGCAATGGTATCTTCTATGTTCAATTCCTTGCCTAATAAATCAGCAAGACGCTCAATCACACGATCAATAGTAGCATCTGGACAAGATGCACCGCTTGTGATAATGATATTCAAACGCTCTTTATTTGGTAAAAAATCAAGAGAATAGGTCATCGTTTTGTTGATCAGATCAAAATGGTGAATACCGCCATCTTCATCGAACTCTGTTTCATCCTTGACATAATAAGTTGGATATTTTTCTTCCAATAACTCAACAAGATGAGATGTGTTAGAACTATTGTATCCGCCAATAACCAGCGCTAAGTCGGCATTATAATTCAATAGGGCAGCCGTTGCAGATTGATTATCGTTGGTTGCATAGCAAAGTGTATCGCGTGTGTTAGCGAAATGAGCCTTGCTATTGGATTTCCCATATTTCTCAACCATTATATCAGCCAAATACTCAGAGATTGCCTGCGTATCTGATGCTAGCATAGTGGTTTGGTTGACAACACCAATTCTTTGAAGGTCTATAGATGCGTCAAATCCATTAGAATAACGGTTCATAAACACCTCATAGAAGTCTTCTAATTTTCGCTTACCTAGGATAAAATCACCCAATAAATGGGCTTCTTCCATATCCTTAATTACTATGGATTTTGCTTTAGATTGAGAATGGGAAAAGGTGGCTCTCGTTTCTTCGTGTTGCGGTTTACCGTGTATAATAACAGTATAATTGTCTTCACCGAGATTGGCTGATTTTTTCCAAACTTTCTCAACAAAAGGACAGGTGGTATTGTAGGCTTCGGTTGAAACACCGATTTCTTCTAATTTCTTCTCGATCTCCAGCGTCGTCCCGAAAGCCGGAATAATAACAATGTCATCTTTGTTTAATAATTCCCAATCAATCAACTGATTTCCCTCAGTGTCTTGTATAAATTGCAATCCATGATCCTGCAAATCTTTATTCACACCAGGGTTATGAATCATCTGACTCAGCAAGAATATACGTCTTCCTGGATTTTCACTGATGGCTTTGTATGAGATTTCGATCGCATTTTCAACACCATAACAGAATCCAAAATGTCTCGCCAGTGTTATTGTCAAACCATCAAATTCCAATACACTCGGACTGAAGTCTTTCTTAAGCCGATCGTATTTTTTTCGAATAGCCTTTACTTTCCCAATGATGGGAGAGCGGTAATAAGTTGGAATGTCAAATGTTTTCAATGCTCACCGGTTTAGATTTTGAAAAGACAACGCTCATCAAAACCATAACAAAGATAAGGATAAAAAGAGCTTATTGTTCGAGGCCTATCAGATAATCCATGGCCGTGTAGTTCATCTTATCGCCTACCCAATGATAAACGGATTCTGAATTTTCATCAACATAAAAAATAGATGGAAATTCATACCCAGCGTATTTGACAAAGGCCTCATTAGATTTGAGATAATATGCCTTAAATTCATTGTTTGCATAGGTCTCAATAAAGTCCTCTACATAAATGGTGTCATTATAGAAAAATAAATAGAATGGCAATTCTTCATTTTGCTGCTTTATCAGGCTAAACTTATGACAAGCTTCACGGCAATGGCCACAGCCAATATCTAGAAAGGCAATTACTTTTTTTTCTGAAAGGTGCTCATAGCTATTGTATGAATCGGCGCTAAGTTCTTCAAAATGCTCGATTTTCAAGTTATCGCTGAGCATGCCGTAATCTGTATTGTATATGGGGAATAGAGCAAATGAGAGCAAAAAACCTGGACCAATTCCAATGAGGATAGCCCAATAATCCTTCAATCGTTTTTCTTTCGGAAAAAGCGATAGAATGCGATGAACGGCTAACACAAACAACACCATTACAATAAGCCGAACAGCAATAGTTCCGATTACCCACCCCAAGGATAATTTTAGAACTAAAAACTTTAATACGTCTACAAAATTTAAAGAAACGAATGTTGCTAGCCCAAGATAAGCGATAATGAGCAAGAGACTTAGTAGTGATTTGTTCATCTCAAGAAAACTTGACTAAGTAAAGTGAGTATTCCAGTTGCCATTGCCTTTTCATCTATATTAAAATGGCTGTTGTGTACAGGGTGGATAATTCCTTCCGATTCATTTCTAACTCCAATGCGTATAAAAGTTGCCGTTAGTTCTTGAGAGAAATAAGCAAAATCTTCTCCAGTCATTCGAATAGGCAAATCTACAATATGATCTTCTCCCAGTATTTTTGCAGCTCGTTCTTTGGCTAAAAGTGTTAATTCGACATTGTTTTCGAGATAGGGGTATCCAACTTCAATGTCAACTTCTGCTTCACCTCCCATACTTTTCGCCAACTGTTTTGCTTGCGACGCGATTAGCTCATGTGCTTTAGACCTCCATGCTTCATTCATTGTCCTGAAGGTTCCTTCCAGTTTCACTTCATTGGGAATAACGTTAGTAGCTCCTAATCCTTCAATGCGCCCAAACGAGAGGACACAAGGAACTTCTGGTGGACAATTTCTGCTTACGATTTGTTGTAATGATACAATGGTATGGGCACTGATTAAAACAGGATCAACATTTTTGTGCGGCATTGCACCATGCCCTCCTTTTCCTTTAATGGTCATTCTTATTTCATCACAAGAAGCCATATATATACCAGGTCTCAGTCCTATTTTGCCTGCTTCGAGGTCACTAAATACATGTAAAGCAAATATTTCACTGATTTTTTCACTACCTAAAGCACCTTCGTCGATCATGAGTTTTGCGCCACCTGGAAGTTTTTCTTCACCCGGTTGAAAGATAAGACGAACTCCAACTTTTAGTTGATTCCGTCTTTCTTGAATGATTTTTGCAGCGCCAAGCAACATGGCTGTATGAACATCATGTCCACAGGCGTGCATAACACCGGGATTATTTGATTTATAAGGAACCTCGTTTTCTTCTTGGATCGGTAATGCGTCCATATCAGCCCGCAGGGCAATCCACTCACTTACCTCATGATCCGGTTGAATCGTTGCTACAATACCTGTTTTCACCCACCCCGACTTGAATGAGATACCGAAATTCGTTAATTTTTCCTGTACAAAGACCGAAGTATTGTGCTCCTCAAAGGACAACTCAGGGTTTTGATGAATGTGTCTGCGGATAGCAACGACCTCATCGAACATGGCTTTAGTTGCTGATTTTATATCTTCGATTTGAATTTCCATATAAGTTATAAATCATCATCAGATTGAATCACGTTTTCTGTGTGATTAGCTCGTTTCTCTTCGCGAATACCACTGTAGCCTCCTAAAATCATTTTACCGGCTATATATAACATCAGCACTCCGAAGATTAATTTCACCAAGTTTGGCGATAGTTTCAAAGACAATTTTGAACCAAAATAACCACCTACAATAAATGCAATGGCGATGATTACACCATACGTAATGTGCGTATTGCTGAGTTGTCCGGCTTTATAATAGTTCATGACGGCCAAAATGCCAATAGGAGGTAGCATAAGAATCAAACTGGTGCCTTGAGCCTCATGCTGGGTTAAATGCATGATATAAACCAAAGCCGGAACCATAATGACACCACCTCCAATTCCAATGAATCCGCTCATAGCACCGGCTACTAGGCCAATCATAACCAACAAGAAAATTACGTTTAATGTCATTAAATGTCTTTTATTAATGAAATATAAGGTCTAGGTTTCTGAATTTCAATATTTTCTATACCCCATGCAACATCTAGCCTTACAAAATAACCCCAAATTTTTGAGCGTAAACCAAATCCCATTCCTCCAATAATCGGTTCTCTTAGGTTTTTCACTTTAATTGTCACAGGAGGATAATTGATTTCTTGGGTATTAAAGTAATTGTCCGGATGAAATGGGTGAGGACCAGTCCAAGCTGTTCCGACATCCCCAAAGGCGACGACTTGAAAGTGACGGATAAAATCACTCTTAATTGGATAGCTTGAAAAGAATGAGAATACCGGTAATCGAAACTCCGTATTGAATAAAGCAAAACTATTACCGTTACGGGCATTCTGTATGAATCCGCGCATTGGAGTTGCAATAGTTTGGAATCCGAAATTTTGGGTAGGGTCAACGTCAACATCAGGGTCAAAATCAACATCGGGTCTAAATACCCAGCTATCTACTGCACCCATGTAGTATAACAATTTACGATCACCTAAAGAGGTTGCTCCGGCAAGACGATTGACCCAAACAAAGTTGCGAACGATTCGGATGGAATGTCTCAAGTCAACTCCTAGGTTGAACGTTGGATCAAAGTTACCACCTAACTCCTGAAGGTATTCAGCAAATAATTTAAACTGAGTCCCTCTTCGGATGTTCAGTTCCATCGGTATAGTATTGTCTAAGACAAGTTCTAGATTAACTCCAGAGTTATAACGAGGGTCAAATGATGAAGTCAAAGTAAAATCATTTGTTGGAATAAGAATGGTATTGTCCTTTCGCAGGTTAAATGTGGTTCTAAAACTCCATGTTTCAGACATTGGGTAGCTCAAACGATAACGAATATCGTGTGTAATAGTCTTATTCGGTAATCCAGTCAATGAAACTGTTTTTTGGCGATAAAGTAAAAGCCTGTGATCAATGCGATTTTTCAGATGTTGTATCATCAATAGGTATTCACCTCCAGACTGAAAACTTGTTGGTACACGAACACCTCCCATTAGTTTATAATCATCAAACAAATCACTCGCTCCAATCTTAAAAAGTGCGTTTGCTCCTGGATTAAAATAGACAGATCCAGGTCCTGAATACGGTTGGTAATTCGGGAATAAGAAGTTATTATCAAACTGCGAAAGCACGTAATCTTTTGCAAAATTTATTTTATAAATCTGATAGGGTGGTGGTTCAAAAGGTTTATTTGCACCTAATGGTGAGTCAACACCATCATTATTGAGTTTATCTTGAATATCCCCTCCGATGAAAACTATTTCCTTTTGATAAAGGTGATTTTCGGCTTCGATTGTATCATTATCAAGGTTTTGGTGTTTTTTCTTTTTCTCAGCCTTCTTACGGCGTTTTTCAATGTAAGTCGTGTTCCAAATATTGTCTAATCGGCTTGTATTGGCTTTCGACTCTAGGAATTTGTACTGGTTGTTTTGATAAACGACTGAGAGTAATTCTCCAGAAGGCAAAAGATCTTGTTCGAGAATACTCGTTACATAATTGGTTTGTGGCGACACCTGTACCGTTTTTCGATAATGAATTACTGTGTCGATAAAACTAATTACACTGTCTTTTAGGGCGATATAGCGATTGTATAAACCATTTTTATCACTTAAATAAATATACTCATCGCCTGCAATTTGATAGGGTTGAATTTCATTCTCATCTGGCGTGTTTGTGATCCGTTCCAAAAACTTATATGTTCGATCTTTCTCACTTAAGTCATAAATAAAAATGTCATTTTTACGGTCAAAGTAATCAATGTTAGGTTTCTTAGAAATAGTATCGCTTAAACGGTTAGATGAAAAAATAACTTTCCGACCTGCATCGGAGAATTGGGGATAAAGATCATCATAGATATCATCGGTAATTTGCTCTTTCGTATTCCCAAGAACATCGTACAGATAAAGATCTGATTGCCCTCGAACAACCCCCGCAAATATCATTTTTTTGCCATCAGGGGAATAACTAAAATGAAGGACCTTGTCCAGATTTTTTATGGTTTTCTCAGTGATTTTATTCGTTGATATGTCATAAATTCCCAAGATCAATTCTCCTTTACGCTCTGTGAAAAATGCCAACCCGTTCCCTTCCGGGTGCCAACCTATAGTTGGATAGGAGTGATCCTGAATTCTTTCCATTTTTGGTTCAGCAGCATATATTTTCTTAGTTTTTCCAGTGATTTTATTGAATATCTTGATGCGATATCGACCTAACTGATTTTCAACATAAGCAATATGCTGGCCGTCCGGACTTACTTTGACGTTATAATAATGCGATTCTCGTTTAATCTTATAATCAACTGTTTCTCCTTCGGGTTCTTGCTGATTTTCATATTCCTTCACATATCTTGAACGGTAAAACGAAATATAATTCCGTGATAGCTTGTTAAAATCCATACCTAAGAGTGAAAAGAATCCACGTTCTACATTTTTTGACACTCTTGTTACATACAGGATGTTTGGAATGATACTCGGTCCTTGGCTTTCAGCGATGTAATGCCAAACGGCATGTCCCGCATATCTTTTCTCTTCGGCACTCAAATTGTTAAATCGGTCAATCTTTCTAGTCAAGATCAAATCCTTTACACGACTTTCTGTTTCGGCGTCCCACTCAAGAACAAAATATCGAATCAAACCTTCTTCTAACCATACGGGCATCCCTGAATTGACTGAAGATTTTAATTGATCTTTCCAATCGCCTCCGTAGAAGAGATGTTTCAGCAACACTTCATAAACTGCCGCTTTGATATTGTTATTGAAGGTTTGATGATCTCCTTCATAATAAACAAAGATCTTTGATCCTTCAATACGCGTCGTTCCACCTACATTCGATTGCTCGTCATTATTTAACCCCAGATTACTTTGTCTATATTTAGCTTGACTTTGATAAACAATAACTTCTAATTTCTCGGGTATACTATAATCGAGCAATACTTCAGCACGTTCAAGATAGTGATGCATGCTTCGTGCTACATAAGTTGCAATATCTTCATTAATACCGCTGTAATAGATTTTAAAACGCTTGTAATTATGCCATTTCCATGCGAAAGTATTGTATTGAACACGGTTTTTACCAAACTCTTGAATTGATCCTTGATAGAATTGTGCATTCACTTTTTGCGACACGAGCAAAAAGAAGACTGACAGCAGGTATATGGTGTTAATGAGTAACCGCATGGTAAAGTAATGGTAAAGATACAAATAATCGCTGTTCCATACTTGATGCGCATTAATAAATGAAAAGGAGGTCAGTAAAAGATTTCAAGCGTATTGAATAATTGGAAAAACGTTCCCATCTGAAAAAACTGAATTACTTTTGTAACTCAAAAATGAAGCAAATGATAAAGGTCGAGAAATTTACATTTAATCCTTTCAGTGAGAATACTTACGTTTTATACGATGATACCAAGGAATGCGTAATAATTGATCCAGGTTGCGCACAGTCATTTGAAAAAGAGGAACTGTCGCGTTTTATTGATGAAAATGAGCTTAAGCCGGTTCGCTTATTGAACACACATTGTCATGTTGATCATGTTTTTGGAAACTATTATGTGAGTCAAAAATACAACCTTGAATTAGAGGCGCATAATCTCGACCTACCGACATTGGCTTTAGTTCCTCAGGCATGCATGATGTATGGAATTCGAGGTTATGAATTGTCCCCTGAGCCAACAAAATTTTTGGAGGAAGGGGTAAATGTCAAATTTGGCAATTCAGAATTGGAAGTAATTCATGGACCTGGCCATGCACCTGGTCATGTAGCTTTCTACGCAAAGGAAGAGTGTTTTGTAATTAATGGTGACATCCTTTTTGAAGGAAGCTTTGGCAGGTATGACTTACCTGGTGGAGACTTACCAACATTAAAAAGAACGATTACAGAGAAAATGTTTTCCTTACCTGATGATACTGTTGTTTATTGCGGGCACGGAGGAGAAACGACTATAGGGCGAGAGAAATTAACCAACCCTATTTTGTCTTATTGAATAAGGGATTAATTAGTCTTCCGAAAGGGTATTGTCTACAAAGGCACGATTGGGACGTAGGGCATCTCTCAAAATCTGAACATCATCTTCGTTTACAGTCATATAAGCAATGGCATGCATTTCGATGCTTTCCTCTGTTCCGGTTAAATCATAATCAATCGCTTCTTTCAACATGAACTGTTTTAAATGGATTTCGTGATGCTCTGCTGTTTTCAAGGCATCACCGCCATAAAAATCCCAAATGAGTCGAATCTTTCGGTTCACTGAAGCCATATTTTGCGCGTGATTATTCCCATTTTTGTGTGAATTAGCAAAATATATCTGCTATTTGAAGTAGGCGTCAGATCAATCTCAATTATTTCCTGATCAGAAACCGGTGTTAAGGTTTGCGAGAGTTGACCACTTAATGAATAAATCTCCAGTTGAGTTACATAGCTGACATTTCCTTCTATGTATAACACTCGATTAATAGCGGGTTGTGGATAGATAATAAAACTAAATGGCTCGTCGACAAGGAGAGATAAATTGCCCCATCGGTTTTCTGCTGCTTCTCCTCCCCAAATTAATGTTGCAAAATAAGGGTTATCAATAAACGGATTGCGATTTCCAATTGCATTATATATAGCTTCATTTCGATCGTCTTCATGTTCGGAAACTGGATCCTCTACATTCCACTCTAATAGAATATTCACCATTTGCGGATCTAAAGCATTTGTAGAACCTACAGCAACCGAATTTGGCTTACATCTTGTTTCATAACGGATGTACATATACATGATGATTCTTGCAGCATCACCTTTCCATTCATCGCCTGGATACCAGTATGAACCCACTGTTCCGGCATTACCCGTCGCATCAGCAAACATACGATTCGATCGATCTCCGTTCATTTGAACATCAGAAGCGTGTACATTGTGTGGATCTGAACCTGGCCCCGAAGTTCCCAAATCCGGTTCGCCTAATGATTTCGGAAATACGTGTTCACGATTCCATTCGCCAACGCTACCGCCATTAGCGTCCTTATCACGTGTTCGATCGTTAATTAGCGAACCATCCGCATCATTGTAACCATAAATTAAAAGAACATTAGATGCGTTTTCAGGATCGAGATCACCTACTTTTAGGATATCCCATACCTCACTGTAGGTGCTAGGAGAAGTGTGTGTAGCTGTTACGTGATCACCTAATTCATCCCTTAAACTCAAACCGGTTAACCCCAAATCAACACCATCGTAATAGGCCGGAACCTGAGCAGTTGAATGTAAACAAAGGGTAAATAAAAGTAGCGTTAAAAAATGCTTCATAGAATTTGACTAGGACACAAAGATATCCAAAACGGTTAAACCGTCCTAATCAAATGATTGGTTTGCATTATTCGCCATATCAAGTAGGCGCTCATATTCATCTTCTGAAATATCTGAATGGAAGAAATGAATCGGATCAATTTTCTTTCCATTTTTCTCGATTTCGTAATGTAGGTGAGGAGCAGTTGATTTTCCAGTACTACCAACCTTTCCTATTATTTGACCGCGAACTACTGTGTCTCCTTCTTCTACGTCAAAAGCGCTGAGGTGAACATAACGAGATACATAACCAAAACCGTGGTCGATGATGATTGAGTTTCCATATC
>JBMZAY010000004.1:0-235883 GCA_049611865.1 Crocinitomicaceae bacterium
TTAGTTGCTTAACAATGTATTAAAAATTCAATTTATTATCTTTAATGAAGTTAATTCGACAGAACCGAATTGGATCAAGAATACCGAAAAATACACGTTAAAATAGAGAATACAAATAACCTTCTAACCATTCATTATCAGAAAGATAAGTGGTATTCTTCCCTTGAAAACATATCCGAATTAATCACCTCTAAAAAGACCTTTTCATTTAAAGAGAAGAAAAGATTAACTCACCTCTTCATTCACTCCATTACATTGTCCCATGACAACAAGAACAAGGTTCATGAAATAACCCTTTTTCTACAGATTCCACTTGTTTTTGGACACAATAAAACACAAGATTTAAAAAACGTCCCGATAAAAAACACCTCTGTATCCCTTGCAGGTCAACAAGATCAACCCGATGCCCTTTGGGATTATTCCACCGTGAAAAACATATTACAGGTGGGTATACCCCCTATCTGACTTTCAATGTTTTAATCCAATCAAATATCTTCTCTGTACATCAGTATAAACGTGATTATCCTGAGAGATATAAAATTAGAGAAAAAGTATGGGAACTCCACAAAGAAGGTTGGGGTTACACCAAAATTCATCGATACCTCAAAAACAATGATTATGAAATAGGTGATAGTAGAACATCGGTTGATTCTATGATCAAGAAGATGAAAAAGAGGGAATTCATCACCAAAAGAGAGTTTTCTCTCAGAAAGTATGTGGATTTCAAAATCAAATACTTTAGAAGGTAATTTCAATTTTGATAAACTCAGTTTTAGGAATGTTGAGGTTAAGAACTACCCAAAAACACTAACCACCTTCAATCTCTCTCTTACTGTTTGAACATCTATCAGAAAATATTTTGAGAAATTCTGTGATTTTCTATCGTTTAAAGTTTCAGAACCATATTTATAGATAACCTAAGTGTTCCAATCATAGGGTTCAAACACTTTTCACCCACGAGGGACATAAGTTAGTTAGTGGGTTAGACATCGGATTGTAATCTGTAGGATTGAAATAATATCCAAACATAACGGATGAGGTTTCTCCGGTAGGGTTGAAAATGGTTATGGTATAAGGTAGATATGGGTGATAACGAACTGGTCTAATCGAAATCCAATAACTGATGAATGATATCATTCTTCAACAGATACACAAATCTGTAAGGGGTTTGGTGTATCTAATTGATTATAAATTATAAATCAAAATGAAGGATAATTGGAATGTTGAGGATTCACACTACCGTATGAATCACTCAACGATGAGATGATTCTGATGAAATCAGAACCACTCATCATAGGATAGTTAAATACTGAAAGTTAAAGGAGTTAATATGAAACAATCACCAAATGAATTACACAACGAACTAATGGATAAACTCAAAGAGTTTACAGATGAGGTTGGATACCATCTACCACCCGATAAGATACCTGATACCACTAAATCTCTAATCAATCTTTTCATTACCTATGAAAAATATAGAGATTCAATCATCTTCAATGGAAAGAGAACCTTAGAGAAGGGTATTGGGATGTTACCCATTGAAAAACAAAAAGAATTAGAAAGAAAGGTGGATGAATACTATGGAAGATAAACTACTTACGAAATACGAAGTGATGGATTACCTCAACATCAGTAGGAGACATTTTGAGAAATTGGTAACTGAAGAAAACCTACCCATTATAAAGATTACCCAGAATAAGAGGTATATGAGGTTATCAGACCTCCATAGGTATCTGAACACTAAGATGATTAACAAACCTCAGGAGACCACTCAGGAATCACAACCTGATTTCAGATGGAAGAGTGTATTGGAGAAGTAACGAATCTATTTACTATCCCCTCAAACTCTTAGTGTTCTTATTGATTTTGTACAATTGGTAAGTTTGGATTCCCGTAAGGAGATTATTTGTTTGAATAGAAGAGTTTACCGAATCTAAACCTTCTTTAACAAGTTGTCCAGTTTCTTCTGTGATTAAACTTAAATCATCAATTGAAGAGACTATATTTTGACCTACTTCACGAATTTCTTTCATTATATCTTCTAATCTGTGATTTACTTCACCCAATATATTTTTTATATCTTTTTCATGTTTAGAATCAAACATATTGAGTTGATCCAACTTCTCATAGATTTCATAAAATGTAATCATATCGTTTTTAATTAGTGACTGTACCATTGTTATTGACTGAACTAATAGTACATTATAGATATGACTATCATCTTTTAAAATTTCTATATACTCGGAAATTGTTTGTTCATCTATTGGTTGTGAGACTGTTAAGGTATGGTCAAACGTCTCATCTCTAAAATATCTATCAACAATCTCTAACGATTCTTTTAAACTCAACCCTGATTTTTCCTTTATTTCACTAACACAATCTAATTTCTTACCTGTAGTCAGTCCTTTTTTTAAAATTACCTCAATAGAAATTTCAATAACACCATCACTGATAAATTTCAATAATCTATCGTAGATATTCTGAAGACTTTTTCTTTTGGTTTTTAAGTAATTTGATATTTGAACAAATTGTTTGATGTAATCCCTATTTATCTCTATTATTTTCTCCTGATTTATTTTCAATATTTTACCGTAATCATCTCCATCAACTACATCGATTTTACCATTTCCATCTGAATCAAGTTCTTTAATTCTAGAAATATATCTCTCCTTCTGAAGTTGTTCTTGTTCTCCCTGTTCCAACTGAAGTTGTTCCTTTTTTTGTTCCATCTGAAGTTGTTCCTTTTCTTCCTGTACTTTAGGTTTAGTTATTTCCCTTTGAATTTCTTCCTTTTTTTGAATTGAAGGACCTTTACTCATAGTATTTTCCATCCCTTTCTGAAAATCTTCTTTTACTTTGTTATAACTTGACCTAATAGATTCAGTATCTATATTGTTTTTAATCTCGTTAAACATTGAGGAAAAGAATCCACCTTTCTTTTTAGGTTTTTCAGATTGATTTGATCCTCTCGAATGTTTAGAAACTAATGAATCAATCAGAATTTCACATTCATCATCTGGAACACCTAATTCCTTTGATTTACGAAATATTACTTCTCTTTCTTTGTCTGAAATTACTCCATCTTCCAAACAGAGTTCTATAAATTTTATTAGTTGTTCGTTCATGATTCTGTCGTTAAGTAAAACCCTACTAAAATAGATAAAATCATTGATTTTCCTCGGATTTTTGAAGAATTATCCGTAAATTAAAATTCAGAAATATCACTTAATGAGTTCAAAACGAAGAAGAAAGGAAACCAAAAAGATTAGAGATTTCTATCCTACCGTCACTCTGAAGGAATTAGAAGATGAAGGGTTAGTACCTAAAAACTTCCACCTCTTCGATAGAGTGGATATGAAGGAGTATCAACTCAAACACAAAACCCATTGGTGGAAGAAGATGAGTACCACATAAGGGGGTGGGGGTATTTTCTTGTAAACCGATTCAAACCTTTTCTTTGGATTTGAAAATGGGTGGTTTTTATATCGGAGTCAGGTTTTTAAAGTTGGGAAAAACCTTACTTACTCTCATATTCATCCTTCCAATATCTCATCTGTAGTTCATTTAAATAAACATCCAATACCTTATCTAATTCTTTATACGGGTCGGTTACCTTAGGATACTTTTCATTTACTCTCTTTAGTATTTTCTTTTCAGAACCTAAGTACATCTGTTTCTTTTTTGAATCGACATACCATACACCTCGGTAATAAGATTGTCCTTTCATAGTATACCCTTCAATCCGAAAAGATGGGAAATCATAGAAGTTATCATTTATATTTTCTGAAATCTGTTCAATCTCTTCCAAACACTTTTGAATCTCCTCCTCCCTTTTATGAATGGGTTTTAATAGTTTGTTTACTTCCTTCATTATTGAAGGTTTCAATACATTGATATCGGATTCTCTTTTCTTAATCATTCTACGAAGAGTGGAGATTCTACCTCTCAATTTTCGTTCCTCGGAAGATAGTTTTTGAAACTCCTCTGATGAGAAATTATGAAGTTTTGGTCTTCCTTTTTTTGGTCTCATTCCAGATACAATTCTGAGTTGTATCCAAATATAGTAATAATAGTTTATAGGTACAATATTTCGTATATTAGTATAGAAATGATTAAGTGATATGATAAAATATAAGTACCCACGAAACAATGGAACTCCATCAAATCGGAAGTTTAAAGGATTCAACTTCTACATTCAGTGTAATGAGAAATTAAAACAATCCAATAGAGAGAGGTTATTGAGGGAATCTGAGATTCATCTGAATGAAGTAACCTCTTCACTTCCTCAACCAATTGAAGAACAAATTAGAATGGGAGTAATCGATGAGTTAGATCCATCTCTTACTGATTATGAACTATTGGAACAATGGAATAAGATGTACAATGAATATGGTTATCTAATGAGTGGGTTCTCTGAACAATGGGAGAAAGAAATGATGGGAACTATTCCACCTCAGAAAACTCCATCAATCGTTCAAACCCTATTGGATAAGATTGAATCATTAGAAAATCGGTTAGATAAAATGGAACAAAATAGAATTGGAACGTTGAGGTCTATAACCATTTAAATCAAAACTAAAAGGGAAGTAATTTACACCGTTCGAAACCCCCGTAAATCCTTGATTTCCTGATAGTTTCCTGTTAATTTTAAAGTGAGATTAAAAAGGAAGTGAAATGAAAGTTAAATACAATCGGGTTTCCACCCTCCAACAAAGTGGTGATAGATTCACTATTGACCAAACAGATTACGATTTAGTACTCTTAGATAAGGTTAGTGGTTCGATACCATTCAAACAAAGAGAAAAAGGAATTGAACTAACTAATCTTATTCAGAAGGGTAAAGTATCTGAATTAGTAGTAGAAGAGTTTTCACGATTAGGAAGAAATACAGGAGATGTTATCCAAACCTTAGAGTGGTTAGAAGAGAATGAGGTAAATGTAGTGGTTCGAAATCTTGGATTACAATCCCGACCCAATGGAAAGAAGAATCCAATATGGAAGATGATATCATCGGTGATGAGTTCACTCTATGAAATGGAGTTAGAGAATATCAAAGAAAGAACGATGGTTGGACGACAAGTGTATGTTCAAAAAGGTGGGAAGTTGGGGAGACCAGAAGGAACATCTGAATCAATGAAACGATTTATGGAGAAACCTAAGAACAAAGAAATATTCAAACTCCTACAACGTGGTTTGAAATACTCAGAGATTCAAAAGGTAGTTGGGTGTTCTCCTAAAACAATTAAGAAGGTTAAAGAACAAATGAAATATGAAGAAAGTAACATTTAACGATAATCCAGAGAATACACTTTATGTGTACTGTAGAGTATCTACTTCAGGTCAAGAGAAAGATGGAAGTTCATTAGAGGTACAGAAAAACAGAGGTAAGAACTTTTCTGAGAAATTGGGTTTAAATCCAATTGTAATATCAGAACAAGGAAGTGGTTTACAACCATACATTCCCAAAACAAATGAAAAAGGTAAACCAGAAGGAAGACCCTTGTTTACTGAACTGATAGATGGGGTTGAAGATGATTTGGTGAAGAATATTTGGGTAGATGATGATACTCGTTTAACGAGAAACGATACCGACCTTCAGTTTCTCCATCTTACTATGAAACAAAAGGGAGTTAAACTATTTGTTGGTAGTTCTATGGAACCCAAAAAGTGGGATTGGACAACTGATTTGGTTGATACCATTATCACCAAGGTGAATCAACAACAAATCCGTATTCAAGTTAGAAAGAGTATCCGTTCAAAACGGAAGTTGTTTTCCGATGGATGTTATATGAAAGGAGACCCCCCATTTGGGTATAAATTAGAAAACAAAAGATTAGTTCCTGATGAGGATAGAAAAGAATGGGTACAAAAGATTTATAGATGGTATGATGATGGAATGACCACAACCCAAATTCAAAAGATTCTTTTTGAAAACTCCATCTTCCCACCAAGGTATAATACCTCTAATAACAAGTGGTTTCCATTGGAAACTATAGTAAATATTCTTTCCAATCAAAATTATATTGGTATAGATGTATATGGTGATTTAACCAACCAGTGTCCACCATTGGTTGATAGAAGAATCTTTGATTCAGTACAGAAGAAAATCTCTGATAAGAAAGGTTCCAAAATTGAAGTGAAACACGATGGTTTGTTGAAGAACATACTGAAGTGTCCCGACAGAAAGATGATGACCGTGTTGGGTGTAAAGAAACATAGAAAACACCCACTATATACCTGTGGTCATAGAGAAAGGTCGTATAAGAAACGAAGTACCAATGATTGTCCAATCAAGAAATCCCTTCAGGTGGAACTGTTAGATGAGTATGTATGGAATCTATTCATTGATGTTATGAAGGACTCCAAAACAATCAGAGAGAAGACTAAAAAGGAACTTATAGGGAATCAAAACACCTATTCCATAAGAAGTATCAACAATAGAATTAAACGACTTCAAAAGGAGTTAAATGGTTTGAATGAAAGGAGATTGGAATTGGATAAGAAGTTCTACATCAATGAACTTTCTAAGAAGAACTATCAGGTTCTTTCTGATTCTATAACTGAAAAGGAAACATCAATTGAATCTCAGATTAAAGTTGAGGAACTCAAAATCAAACAACTCAGAAGTGATGAACAATGGATTGATTGGTTGAATGTTCACTTTAACCGATGGGAAGAAACACGAAACCTAACTGAACTAAAGGAACAGAAGAAAGTACTCAATGAGTATATCCAAGAAATCATCGTTAAAGATTATGATGATTCAACAAAGGAACATCATATTGAAATTCACTTCAGAATTCCTATCATAAATGATAAAATTCACATTGAGAGGAACAAAGATGGTAGTATTTCAAGGGATAAGAAGGGTCTTCGGAAATACAAAGTATTAGAGGGAGAGGGGAGTTTGAACAACCCTCTCACCCACCAGAAATTATTCGACGGTAACTGACTTTGCTAGATTTCTTGGTTGATCCACATTACATCCTCTCATAACAGCAATGTGATAAGAAATTAATTGGAATGGAACCGTAGCCAAAATAGGCACAACAAATTCATCAGATGTTGGTATTTCAATTACGTGGTCCGCAATTTCACGCAGAGCCGTATCGCCTTTTGTTACAATAGCAATCAATTTTCCTTTTCGGGCTTTAACCTCTTGAATGTTGCTAACTACCTTTTCGTAATTATGTCCTTGTGTGGCTATTACAAAAACAGGCATGTTCTCGTCTATTAAAGCAATGGGGCCGTGTTTCATCTCTGCTGCAGGGTATCCTTCAGCGTGGATATAACTGATTTCTTTGAGCTTCAAAGCTCCTTCTAAAGCTATTGGGAATGAACTACCTCTACCCAAGTAAAGCGCATTTTGAGCATCTTTGTACTCGGCAGAAACTCCCTTGATATAATCATCGCTTTCAAGTAACTTCTCTATCTTACTTGGCAACGCTTCAAGTTCGTTTAGATATACTTGGAATTTATCGTCAGAAATTGTTCGGCGTTTCTTGCCAATAGCCAAGGCCATCAGTGCTAATAAGGTTAACTGTGTGGTAAATGCTTTTGTCGAAGCAACCCCAATCTCTGGTCCAGCATGCGTATATGATCCAGCATCAGTAACTCTAGAAATAGTAGACCCAACTACATTTACAATCCCTAATAATGTTGCTCCTTGCTCGCGGGCCATTTGCAATGCAGCTAGCGTATCAGCCGTTTCACCCGACTGTGAAATCGCGATAACTACGTCATCTTTACGGATAATCGGATTACGATATCTGAATTCGCTCGCATATTCTACTTCAACAGGAATTCGAGCGAGGTCCTCGAAATAATACTCCCCAACCAAAGCTGCATGCCAAGATGTACCACAAGCAATAATTATGATACGGTTGGCATTGGCAATTTGCTCCTCGTAATCTTTGATTCCACCCAAAGAAACCCATCCTTCTTTTGAATTCAAACGACCTCGAAAGCTATCATGAATTGCTCGCGGTTGCTCGTAGATTTCTTTTAGCATAAAATGCTCATAGCCTCCCTTTTCAAGCTCTTCTAATTGCATTTCTAGTTCCTGCACATAAGGGGACACTTCCTTGTTTCTCAAGCTAATAATACGCATTCCATTGTTACGATGAATAATAGCTATTTGCTCATCTTCTAAATAAACAACGTTTTTTGTATACTCTACTATAGGTGTAGCATCTGATGCTAGATAATATTCATCCTCTCCAATACCAATTACCAAAGGACTGCTCTTTTTAGCGGCAATAATTTTGTCGGGTTCATCCGTTGAAATCACTACTATTGCATAAGCTCCGTGTACTTCGTTTAAGGCAATACGAACCGCTTCTTCTAATGCAACACCGCTTTTCTCTTTGATGTCCTCAATTAAGTGAACCAATACTTCTGTGTCTGTTTCACTTTTAAATTCATGTCCTCGTTTGATAAGCTCTTTCTTCAGGACATCGTAATTTTCAATTATTCCGTTGTGAACCAGTGTTATTGAACCGTCTCCTGAAGAATGTGGATGTGCATTTACGTTATTCGGCAAGCCATGTGTCGCCCAACGTGTATGACCTATACCCACTGTTCCTACCGTAGTGTCATCCCCAATAAATTCAGTTAAATCCAACACTTTTCCTTCTCTCTTGTAAATGTTGATTTTATTGTCTTCCTGGAGTAATGCGATTCCCGCACTATCGTATCCACGATACTCCAATCTGCTCAGGCCTTTAATTAAAATTGGGTATGCTCTTTTATCCCCAATGTATCCAACTATTCCACACATAGTTCTCTAGTATTCTGTGTAAGTAATTTCTAATCTTGGTCTATCCTTTAACGACTCGTTATCGACACCATTAAAAACAATTCGTTCGATTGTAGAAGCGAAGAAAGCAGGCGGATAAATCCTGTATCCCTCAGACTCTACTTCTCCATTTAAAATAGCTTGAATTTCACGCGTCAATGTAAAACGGAACTCTTTATTTGCTTCGTCATAGGTAATTGTATTACCACTAACTGAAGTACCAAAACCGTAATCCTGCGTAAAAGTTGAAGTTTTCACATCAACGATGCGGGCGAGGAATAAGTTGGTTGTGGGATTAAAAAGATCTGGTTGGAAATCCTGAACAGGCAAAATTAATTCTGCTTTATTAATGATTCTTGGAGTGAAATTTCCATCCGCATCCAGATAAAACTGCTCTATGTATGGAATTTCAACAACACCTCTTAGGTTACCTCCTTGAACATAAAAATTACCATCATTTGCTGAACCTTCTATAGCCGCCTCTACAGTAGTGCCAGAACGTTCATACGAGATTTTATTGTAGCGAGCACAAGTACTGTTAATGTCAAAGTCAAACTGCTCAGAGATTCCTGACGCACCTTTATAATACATCGTCATCTTAGAAAGTAGGTTTTCTAAGGACAAATAGACAACTGTTCCTTGGCCTTCAGCCAAACCAAATCTCGGCGCTTCCTCGTCTACAGCAATTCTAACATATAAGCCCTTGAAGGTTGACGTAGGAAAACTTTCTCCCATCAATCCCGCCTTCGAATCTGCTACGAGTTCTTCCCCGATTGCGGGATTCAAACGAATGCGAATTTGTGGCTCAAGCGTATCATTTCCTACAATAACATCTTTCACAAAATCAGGTGTCACGACCATTGGTTCAGAGTCAACAAGGTTTCCGCTAATTATCGTCGGCTCTTCGAAGGTATAGTATACCTGATCATCTCTCTCAAGAACATCATCAATTTCGAAAACCTCTACTGTCATGTCCTCTAAGTTGGCATAGTAATTAATAGAAGTAAAACGTAATGCTAGCACTACTGAATCCACTGTTAAGTCAACCAAATCGGGAAAATCTTGTGTGTAAGCTTCTGGTACAATTTGCGTAACAAAACCACAATTTACGCCACCAAAAATAGGGTCATTGTAAGCGCCTAATAGCGTGACACTCGTTTCATCACTTTCCATACTGTCGTATACCTCAGTATAAGTTCGAATCGTGAATGTGTCAGTAGTAAGGACGTTTAAATTGCCCTCGTCCAGATTACTTCCAATATCAGTTTCTTCTTTTTTACAACCGATTATTAAAATAATAAGTGCAAAAAAAGTGGCGGAAAGTGTTAACACTTTCCGCCCCAAGTATGTATTTGAATGGTTATTCATTTTTAATAGTTCCTTTCCAGTTTGCTGAAATGAAACAAATAACCTTCTGTTATTGCTTTAATCATCAAACTGTTATTTCTTCAAAAATTTGATCGTAAAACTCGTTAACTGGTTTAACGCAGGATTCTTCAGAATAGTATTCTAAGAAAGGTACTTCAGAAGATTCTATCGCAGCAGTAATAGCTGCATCAATCGACTCACTTCCTTGAACCACACCATCAGAAAACTCGATCGCTTTCTTTGTCAACGCAACATAATCGACGTCTTGCAATCCATCGATATCTGCATCTTCAAAGCCGTCAAATTTAAGCTTTTCGTAGAACTTCGAATCCCAATTTTTGTTAAAACCATTGTCATAGACAGAATACACAACCTTTGCATCTGCAAAATGAGGATCATCTTTGTACAACTTCTTTATATAAAGTGGTGTCAGAGCTGACATCCAACCATGACAATGAATAATATCCGGTTTCCAACCCAACTTCTTAACCGTCTCCATAACACCTCGACCAAAGAACATTGCTCTCTCGTCATTGTCTTCGAAAAACGCTCCATCACCATCGACAATAGTCGCTTTTCTTGTGAAAAAGTCTTCGTTGTGAATGAAATATACTTGAATTTTTGCCTGTGGAACAGACGCAACTTTGATAATTAAAGGATGATCCACATCATTAATAATGAGGTTCATTCCTGATAAACGAATCACCTCGTGCAATTGGTGTCTACGTTCGTTAATGCAGCCGTATCGTGGCATAAACGCGCGGATCTCTTTCCCTGCTTCCTGAATACCTTGTGGCAACTTCCTAGCCGCTGATGCAATATCTGATTTTGGTAAAAAAGGTGAAATCTCTTGAGAAATGTACAGTACTCTTTTCTTATCCATATAATTTGTAAGCTGTTAATAGATGACAAAATTACGAAAAAAAAGGGAGAAATTCAATTGTAAAAGTTAGATTTGCAGGCTTGTCCCAGAATTTGGAGATGATAATTACACAAAATCAAAACGCCTTAGATACTGCGATAAGCAAGATTCGTCAAAACGACGAAAATGTCAAAATTGGCTTGGTCATGACTATGGGCGCACTGCACGGCGGACATATGACGCTTATCGCCGAAGCCAAAAAGAAATGCTCTCATGTTATTTGCAGTATCTTTGTCAATCCAGCACAATTTAACAATCCTAACGATTTAGCAACCTATCCAAGAACCCTAGAAGCTGATCTTGAATTGCTAGAGCAAAATGGTTGTGACATTGTTTTTGCACCAGACGTAGATACGGTATATCCAAATGGTTTACAACCTTATTTTATCGATCTAGAAGGTTTAGACGAAGGAATGGAAGGCGAATTTCGACCGGGTCACTTTAAAGGAGTTTGCATGGTAGTTGAACGGTTTTTCGAAATGACCAATCCAGACTTCGCCTATTTCGGAAAAAAGGATTTTCAGCAATTGGCCATCGTGAAGAAGCTTGTTCACATTCGAAAATTACCCGTTGAAATAATCGGAGTGCCTATTGCACGAGCAGAAAACGGTTTAGCGAAAAGCTCTCGAAATCAACTCTTAACTGCCGAAGAAAAGGAAGCTGCTGGCTTAATATCAACAGCGTTAGAAAAAGGATTGAATTTTGCAATTGATAATCAGTCTGCGGCAGCCATTGAAGAACATATTCTTGAACAATTTAATGATACACCGTTCATCGTTGAATACGTTGCCATTATAAATAATGACAGCTTAAAACCTGTGCATGTGGTAGATTCGCAGAGCACTGTTTGTATCGTTGTTTATTGTCGTTCTGTTAGACTTTTAGACAATATGCAATTTGGAGACACCCTTGGTGTTTAATGCTGTTATTAGCATTATCAATATTTTATTTCTTTCATCCGCTTTAAAACTTTAGAATCAAGTAATCAGTAAGGGGAATTTGACTATTTTTGCGTTCTATTTATTTACTAAACGTAAAAACCATGTCATATTTATTTACATCCGAATCAGTATCGGAAGGACATCCAGATAAGGTAGCAGATCAAATTTCTGACGCCTTAATCGACCACTATATGGCATTTGACCCTCAGTCAAAAGTAGCGTGCGAAACGCTTGTGACAACAGGCTTGGTGACATTAGCAGGTGAGGTTAAATCTAAAGTGTATTTGGACGTCCAAGAAATCGTAAGAAGTACAATTAGCAAAATCGGCTACACAAAATCAGAATATCAATTTGACGCAAAATCATGTGGTGTTATATCTGCGATTCATGAGCAGTCTGACGATATCAACCGTGGTGTTGATCGTGATGATCCCATGGAACAAGGAGCTGGTGATCAAGGAATGATGTTCGGTTATGCAACAACCGAGACCGAAGATTACATGCCTTTAGCTTTAGCACTTTCACACAGTATATTGAAAGAGCTCGCAGCGCTTCGTCTTGAAAACAACGAGATCACTTATTTAAGACCTGACGCAAAAGCGCAAGTAACAATCGAATATTCTGATGACAATAAACCTCAGCGAATTGATGCTATTGTTGTTTCAACACAGCATGATGATTTTTCTGATTCTGACGAGGAAATGTTGGCGAAAATCAAAAAAGATATCATTGAAATTTTGATTCCACGCGTTAAAGCAAGACTGGACAGTAACTTACAAGCTTTATTCAACGATCAAATCAAATATCACATAAACCCAACAGGTAAATTCGTTATCGGTGGGCCACATGGTGATGCTGGTTTAACTGGAAGAAAAATCATTGTAGATACCTACGGAGGAAAAGGTGCTCATGGTGGTGGTGCATTTTCTGGTAAAGATCCGTCAAAAGTAGACCGCTCGGCGGCATATGCCACTAGACATATCGCTAAAAATCTTGTTGCTGCAGGTGTGGCTGACGAAATCCTCGTTCAAGTCTCATATGCAATTGGCGTAGTTGAACCAATGGGTATTTTCATTGACACCTATGGAGCATCAAATGTTGACAAAACGGATGGCGAAATCGCTAAAATTGTCAGCGAAATATTTGATATGCGTCCTGCTGCAATCGAGCAACGCCTCAAGTTACGTGCTCCTATTTATTCAGATACGGCAGCATACGGACACATGGGCCGTACTCCTGAAACTAAAACAATTACTTTTAAAAACGCAGGTAACGAAGCAACAGTAACCGTTGAAACGTTTACTTGGGAGAAATTGGATTATGTTGAAAAAGTAAAAGCTGCTTTCGGCATCTAATTTATCACTCATAAATGTACTGCCCGACAATTTTCCGAACTGCGAAAATGTCGGGCTTTTTTTGTCGCAAATGAATTTCTTATCCTGGGGTCTTATCGGACTGTATGCTGGTACATTCTTAGCAGGAACCTTGGTTCCATTCCCCTCTGAGGCATTGGTCATTGGTGCGTATGAAATAGATTCTCGATTTTGGATGATTATTATTATTGCCACACTAGGGAATGTTTTAGGTGGTATTACTAACTATTGGATTGGATTTAAGAGCAGCTCCAATGGCTTAAAAAAGCTATTTAAATTGAATGATAAGAAAATCGTGCTTTGGGAAACGAGGTTTGGAAAATGGGGGTATTGGCTAGGCTTGATGTCCTGGTTGCCATTTATAGGAGATCCTATGGTCGCTGTATTAGGCTTCTTTAAAGTACGATTCCTACCTTTGCTAATGACCATGATTATCGGCAAAGGGTTGCGATACACCATTTTATTGTTTCTATACCTCGAAAGCTTCTAATCTAGCGAACATTTTAGGCGCATAATTGTCTTAATAACTACACTAATCTAAGAATAATGTCATCATCAAAAATATATTCATTCAAAGCAAACTCACTTAAAGGAGAAGAAGTGTCGCTTGAGCAATTCAAAGGTAAAACCATTATGGTTGTAAACACGGCTAGCAAATGTGGTTTAACGCCTCAATACGAAGTGCTTGAAAAACTGTATCAAGAGTACAAAGAAAAAGACTTTGTTGTACTGGGATTTCCTTGTAATCAATTTGGACAACAAGAGCCTGGCACCGAAAGTGAAATAGAATCATTTTGCCAAGTCAATTACGGTGTGAGTTTTCCGATGTTTGAGAAAATTGACGTAAATGGGAAAAACACGCATCCCGTTTTCAAATATCTAAAAGGAGAGTTGGGAGGATTTCTGGGCAGTAAGATCAAATGGAATTTTACAAAATTCTTGATCGATAAAAATGGGAAACCTTTTAAACGCTATGCACCTACAACGAAGCCTGAGAGCATAGAAGGAGACGTGAAAAAATTGGTCGAAGCATAGTCCTTCCGCTTTTCTATTTGGAGTTTTAAACCGTTTGGGAACATGGTAGATACATGCTGCGCTTTAAAATGATCAAGTGATTATGCTCAAGGATCAGACTTAAGACAAATTAGTGAAGCCCTAATAATGTCATGGTCTCATTGGAAGCTTGTTGTTCAGCCTCTTTTTTAGAAGTTCCCTTGCCCATACCCCACTCTTTTCCTTTAATTACAGCAACCGCTGTATAGGTAAAGTTATTTTCTTTCGTCGCTTCGTCTGTTATCTGAAATTGAATCTCGATCTTATTCTTTTGGCCCCAAATTAACAACGTACTCTTAAAGTCCATTTCTTGGGACAATACATCTTTAAAGTTGATGTATTTTTTAATAATGTATTTCTCGAAAACAGACTTAGCAGTCTCGTAATTCGAATCTAAATATATCGCCCCCATCAATGCTTCTAGAGCATTCCCTTCAATTGTGCTAATGCGGATTGAACGTCCTCGACGATATCGAATATGTTCTGCCAATTTTATCTCACCTCCGATATATGATAACATTTTCCGATTAACAATCTTTGCTTTTACTTTTGTCAAATACCCTTCATCTTCAGATGGAAATCGCTCATACAGATGCTCAGCAACGATGAGATCTATGACTGTGTCTCCGAGAAACTCAAGTCTTTCATTACTCTTCACATGCTCACGTGTGTTGCTGTATGACTTGTGTGTCAATGCATCAATAAAAAGCTGTAGATTTTTAGGTCGATAGTGAAATACGGTCAAAAGATAACTGACCAGACGATGTTCGTCCGCTGATCTTTTTTTGAAAAAAAGAAGTTTGATTTTCTCAAAACTAACCCTCATATGATTTGAAAATCACAGATGTATTGTGACCTCCGAAACCAAAAGTATTACTTAAAGCGTAATTTACGGTTCGTTTTTCAGCTTTATTGAACGTGAAATTCAACTTGTTATCGATTTCAGGATCATCCGTAAAATGATTGATGGTCGGCGGTACAATATTATTTTGAATTGCCTTAACACATGCAATAGCCTCAATCGCTCCAGCCGCCCCCAAAAGGTGTCCTGTCATTGATTTAGTAGAAGAAATGTTAAGATTGTAGGCATGTTCACCAAACACTTCCTTAATTGCTTTAGTTTCAGCGATGTCTCCAAGAGGTGTCGATGTTCCATGCACATTGATATAGTCAATCGCATCTACGGACACATTTGCCTCTTTTAAGGCCTGCTTCATAACACTAATTGCGCCTAATCCATCTGGATGCGGTGCTGTAATGTGATGTGCGTCTGCAGATAAACCACTGCCTACGATCTCAGCATAAATCTTTGCCCCTCTTGCTTTTGCATGCTCAAGCTCTTCTAAAACTAAAGCTCCAGATCCCTCACCGAGGACAAAACCTTCACGATCCGCATCAAATGGACGTGAAGCTGTTTCTGGAGAATCATTTCGTGTTGATAAAGCTTTTAATGCATTAAATCCGCCCATTCCTGCCTCGTTCACACAAGCCTCGGACCCACCTGACATAATAATGTCAGCTTTATCCAAACGAATAAGGTTAAACGCATCGATTAAAGCGTTATTTGAAGAAGCACAAGCAGATACAGTTACATAATTGGGTCCTCTAAAACCATACTTAATCGAAATATGACCAGCAGCAATGTCGGCAATCATTTTTGGAATAAAGAATGGATTAAATCGAGGGGTTCCATCACCACGGTAGAAATCTTTTGCCTCTTCTTGAAAGGTAGTTAAACCTCCAATACCTGAACCCCACACAACACCAGCGCGATCCAGATCAATTTTTTCAAGATCTAGCCCCGCATCCGCCATGGCCTCCGCAGAGGAAACCATAGCGTATTGCGTAAATGGGTCTAGTCTTCTTGCTTCTCTGCGATCAAGATGATCTTCAACATTGAAGTTCTTGAGCTCGCAGGCAAATTGCGTTTTAAACAACTCCGGATCGAATTTTGTGATTCTAGCAGCACCGCTCACCCCGTTAATAAGGCCGTTCCAGTATTCATCTATTGTGTTTCCAATAGGCGTTAAGGCACCAAGGCCGGTGATTACTACTCGTTTTAATTCCATCCTCAAAAGTTTAGTTTAAAACTCAATCGTTAAATAGAAAATTATTTTGCGTTTCCTTCGATATAAGAAATCGCGTCTCCAACAGTTTGGATCTTTTCAGCTTGATCATCAGGAATTGCAATGTTGAATTCTTTTTCAAATTCCATAATCAATTCAACAGTGTCCAAAGAATCAGCTCCTAAATCGTTGGTGAAACTTGCTTCAGCAGTTACTTCATCTTCTGCTACTCCTAATTTGTCTACGATGATAGACATTACTTTTGATTTTACATCAGACATATTAATCTGTTTTAAATGGTTTGTTCAATCTGCAAAGAAAGTATTAAAAAGGCAGAAAATCAAAATTTACGAATAATAAATTGCGATTTCCTCAAGCGGTTTGCGCTCAAGGTCAGGAACCACGCATGATTCATGCGCATAGCCAACAGGTAAAAGTAGGTATGGCCGCTCATTTTCAGGGCGTTCTAGTAGTTTAGCTATAAAGTTCATCGGACTCGGTGTATGAGTCAAAGTAACCAAACCAGCATTATGAATGGCAGCAATCAGCATCCCACTTGCTATTCCTACAGATTCATTAACGTAATAGTTTTTAGTTTTTTGACCATTTTCATCATAATCAAAAGATTTTTTCATGACGACAATAATCCAAGGCGAAATATCAATGAACTCCTTCACTGCATCTGTTCCTAGAGGCGTCAAATCGTTTAACCATCGATCGCTCATCCGACCGTTGTAATTTCTTTTCTCTTCTTCCTCTGCTAACTCCCTTAATTTACTTTTGAGTTCCTTATTGCTAATCACACAAAAAGTCCAAGGTTGTTTGTGAGCTCCTGAAGGCGCAGTAGAAGCTGTTCGAATGACCTGGTCGATAATTTCCTTAGGCACGTTCCTGTCAGAAAACTGACGCACTGATCTTCTTTTATCCATTAATTGATAAAATGCTTCAGCTCGATTTCGCATCTCTGACTCGTCGTATTGGATTGGCTTATATGGAATATGTTCTTTCAAATTTCGATGATCCATTTAGGTCTGTTTTTGCATAAAATTAGGTAATTTTTATACGGGCATTGACAATCATCATACCTTTGTAACACCAAAAGTTAGTCTCGACTACACTAAACATTGATGCAAACATGAAAAATTTGGCCATATTCGCCTCTGGCGGGGGAAGTAATGCAGAAGAAATCATTCGACACTTTAAAACTTCAACTAAGGGGCGAGTAAACCTCATCGTTTCTAACAGACCAGATGCTTACGTGCTTGAGCGTGCAAAAAATCATGGAATACCTGCTTTGGTACATTCAACTAATGATACCGAAAATGGTCAACTGGAAAAATGGATGGAGGATAATAATATTGACTGGATTATACTGGCTGGATACCTTAAAAAAATTCAACCGAGCTTAATTGAAAAGTTTCCCAATCGAATTGTCAATATTCATCCAGCACTGTTACCAAATTACAGTGGGAAAGGTATGTATGGAATGCATGTGCACAAGGCAGTCGTCGAAAACAATGAACTCGAATCAGGTATCACCATTCATTACGTAAATGAAAACTACGACGAAGGAAATATCATCGAACAACATCGTTGTTCAATCAAACCAGAAATGACTGCCGATGAAGTTCAAAAGGAAGTCTTGAAATTGGAACACAAATACTTTGCAAAAGCCATTGAAAAATTGTTATAAAAATGATTTCTAGATCAGTAATTAACTATCTTTACCGGCTTTTTTAAAATGAACAAGGGTATAATCCCTCAAAATGAATTGTTATGGAAATTGACTTCTTAGAAATCGGCAAAGCGTTTATGATTCTTTTTGCGGTTATCGATATCGTTGGTTCAATACCTGTCATCATAAAAATCAAACAAAAAACAGGTGATATTCATGCGCTTCGTGCTTCAATCGTCGCTCTTGGTATTATGCTGGGGTTTTTGTTTGCAGGAGAAAGATTACTCGGATTTCTAGGGGTTGATCCGAAGGCTTTTGCTGTTGCTGGTGCCTTGATCATCTTCGCGTTGGCAGTTGAAATGATCTTTAATGTTCAACTATTCAAGGATGATGATTCGCAATCGACTAAAACGGCGTCCATTGTTCCCATCGCTTTCCCGATAATTGCTGGAGCCGGTAGCATGACAACTATTGTTTCACTGCAAGTCGAATACGAGTTGATCAATATTGCCATTGCCATTGTGCTTAACATTATAGTTGTATTCACTGTTTTAAAATTAACGCGTCGAATTGAACATTTTTTGGGTAAAGGGGGGATGGCGATTTTGCAAAAGGTTTTCGGAATCATTTTGCTTGCAATTGCAGTAAAACTATTTGCCGATAACATTCAAGCACTTTTTTAGGGGGGTGAAGAAATTGATGTGTAACGAATAGGGTAGAGATACTTATGTTATCAAATCATTTAAAAAACCCATATGAAATATTTATTCTTTTTCGCTTTCGCATTCTGCCTTTTTGGTTTTAAACCGAGTAATAAGTTGAAGTTACCCAAATCTTATAAGTTTATTCCCAGCGGTTCTTTTCAAACAGCAGATGGGGCAAAGACAATAAATGCATTTTATATGCTTAACCATGAGGTGACCAACCTTGAGTATAAGGAGTTTCTCTATGATATTAAAAAACAAGGTAAAGACTCTTTATATCAGGCCTGTTATCCAGACACCTTGGGATGGCAGCAAACGGGGGGATATACAACACCTCTTGTAAAGCATTATTTTTCACACCCGGCCTATCACAATTATCCCGTGGTAAATGTTTCAGCTTACGGAATGGAGCAATTTTGCAAATGGCTAACTGGTAAATTACAAATAATGTATGGTAATCAAATTAACGAAGCGAGACTTCCTTCAGAAGATGAATGGAAGTACGCAGCAAAAGGAGGTTTACAGTTGGCTGATTACCCATGGGGAGGTCCTTATGTACAGAACGCAGAGGGAGAGTATCTCGCTAATTTTCAAATAATCGGTGATCACAATTTAACGGCGGGTGAAGATGGACCAATCGTATTGAGTGACTCAACATACGGGCCGGATTTGTCGATTTTGGACAACGCCTTCTTTACCGCAGTTGCTGAATCCTACACACCAAATGGTTATGGTTTATACAATATGAGTGGCAATGTCGCTGAGTATACTTCTGATGGAAAAGCGAGAGGGGGGCATTGGAGATCATATGGCGGCGATATTCGAATAAACAGTGAAATTACTTTTGAAAAGCCAAATCCCTATGTGGGGTTCAGACCAGTGATTACTTATCTTTCGAAATAAGGCACAATACTTGTCTCGCATTCTGTACATTTGTATAAAAATTTCGGTATGCGCATCTTCATAATTACGTTACTATTGCTCACCGCAAAAATCGGACAGGCTCAGGTATATAACTATGCCGTTAATGAAAAGCTTTTCATCCGTTTGATGGAGAAAGGTATTACCTATTGTAAAACTGGCAGCGAAAAACTGGACAGCTCGATTGTTCAAGCATTGGAAGATTATTGGTCGATCACGCAGTATTCCATAATAGAGCCATTCAAAAGGCCTGAGCGCTTTTCTATCGCACTGCATCTTACCGAAAAGGAATGGCTCAATAAACATTTCGTTGACCGCCAAAACAAACATGTATTGTGCCTACAACCAGAAGAAGATTATGCGCCAAGAAAAGACGTTAAAATGGAAGAGACGCTAGGCTATATGTATTTTAACGGGTTTTATGGGTTGATGGCAGAAACGGAAGAACATCATTTTGCGCCATTCATAGTAAAGGCTATTCACGATGGAATTGCAGCTATTCAACAAAGGCGTTTGTTAGGAGAACCCAAAGAACTCAGTACTAAAGCAGCAAAAGCAATAATTGGAAATGAGCCACCTTCGTCAGGAAATTTATTGATCATAAATCGAGAACAGACCCGTCACGCTATTGATGTGGAATTATTGGATAAAATGGGGATTAAGTACCGCCTTTTTAGTGAAGAGGAATTTTACGCAAGCGTTGCTCAGAAAAACCCAAAACACGTCTTACTTTATTACGCTAAAAATCGCTTTACCGAAATTGGACTGTATCGTGCTTCAGATTATGAAATGTTGTATTTCGATCACATTCGAGAAGACTACCCTGAAATGACCAAGAAAGATTGGAAGGCGCTGTCAGTATTTTTTAAGTAACATTGAAAGGCGCACGTTCTAAGAAAGAAATTACCTTTAACAGCAATAGAACTTATTCAGACGCTTTTCCTGTAATCAATACATAAGGAGAACAGTAACCATTTGTTGATAATTTTAAATCACAAAGCTGTATGGAGATTTCATTGGCTTCATTGACTCTAACAAAGACCTCCTGATTGGAAGGGGCGCCATAATAACATGTCCAAAAACCTGTCCCGAGAATCCCACTGACCTTGATGTTATTTTCGTTTAAGTCTGAGTTAGATATTACCGTTTTGTAATTTTTTCCTATCGATGGACGTTGAGAAAATTCAAAATTCAATTCACCATAACTTGTATACGATTTGAGTTGATAGTACGTTCCATCAAAGGCATTTAATGGATCGGCAGTGTATGAAACTCCATCAACATTTACTATGCCTTCATCTGTTTCACAAGGCGGTTCAGCGGGTGCCTCCGTTTCAAATGACCAATTCTCAGAATAGATAATTCCATGGCCATTCGTCCTAACATAGGATCTAATGTAAAAAACTGTTGAAGGGTCCAACCCTTCAATTAAAAACTTTTCTAGTGTTGATGTTGCTTTTGTTTGAACTTCCAAAAAATTGTCTTCTATCAAAGGGTCTTGAGATTTAGACCAACAAACACCAACTTCGACATACGTGTCATTTCCGCTTAATTCATAGTTTCCTTCAACCAATAAAGTATCATTCGTTAAGTCTAAAAGTACAATTTCAGCAATCCAGTTCCGTTCCTTTTTACACGCAGTTAAAGTGAAAAAGCCTAAAAATATTACAATGGCTGTTTTGGGTATAAAAAAATTTTTAGTTTACGACAAAAATAAATTTTTAAACGTTTTTTTGAAGAATCTTTGAATCGTTATTAATAAAATATGAAAGTCTTGAAATTTGGATTAGTTCAAGTGTTCGATTTCGCGTAAATTTGTACCATGCAAGATGCGAAGCGGAAAATAAGCGACTGGTTGCCGATTACCAAAAAGGAACTAGAAGCCCACGGATGGGAAGAATTGGATGTGGTTATCGTCTCTGGTGACGCCTATGTCGATCATCCTGCATTTGGCCCTGCAGTTATTGGTAGAATCATTGAAAGTGAAGGTTTAAGAGTAGGAATTATTCCTCAACCCAATTGGCGAGATGACCTAAGAGATTTTAAGAAATTTGGCGCACCGAAGTATTTTTTCGGCGTTACGTCCGGTTGTATGGATTCAATGGTGAATCATTATACAGCAGGCAAAAGAAAAAGATCAACAGATTCATATACACCTGGTGGTGAAGCGGGTTTTAGACCTGATTATGCGGCTACCGTTTATACTAAAATTCTAAAGGATTTATATCCAGATGTACCTGTACTCCTAGGCGGAATTGAGGCATCATTAAGACGTGTAACGCATTATGACTATTGGTCCGACCAATTGATGCCAAGCATCCTAGAAACATCCGGAGCTGATATGTTGGTTTACGGAATGGGCGAGCAGCCTTTGCGTGAAATTCTAAGGTTGATGAAAAAAAGAGTTCCTTTATCATCGATGAAAACCATTCCGCAGACGGCAATCTTACAACCTTACGCAGATGACTTACCAAAGAATAAAAACTGGGAAGATGTTGAGTTGAACGCTCACGAAGTCTGCTTAAAAGATAAGATCGCTTATGCCAAGAATTTCAAAGTTGTCGAAGTAGAATCCAATAAACTCGTGGCTAGACGTATCTGGCAAAAAAGTGGAGATCAACGCCTGATTATCAATCCTCCATACAAAACAATGACAGAAAAGGAAATCGATCAATCATTCGATTTGCCTTACACACGACTGCCTCATCCAAAATACAATAAGCGTGGAGATATTCCGGCTTTTGAAATGATCAAATTTTCCATCAATATGCATCGCGGGTGTTTTGGGGGGTGTAGCTTTTGTACCATATCTGCGCATCAAGGAAAATTTATTGCTTCAAGGAGTGAGAAGTCCATTATGCGAGAAGTTGAACAGGTAACGAGTGATCCGGACTTTAAAGGATATATCTCCGATTTGGGAGGGCCATCAGCCAATATGTATCGCATGAAGGGGATCGATGAATCAATTTGCGAAAAATGTGTCAGTCCTTCTTGCATTCACCCAGTAGTATGTTCAAACCTCGATACGAGTCACCAACCTTTAACCGAAATATACAAGAAAGTAGATCAACACCCAAAAGTAAAAAAGGCCTTTGTGGGTTCAGGCATTCGTTACGACCTGTTGGTTAAGGACTATAATAAAAACCTTGATGTTGATAAGGCTGAGGAATATATGGAGCAGGTGATTACTCGACACGTCTCTGGAAGGTTAAAGGTAGCGCCAGAACACACGGCGGATGATACGTTACGTGTTATGCGAAAACCTTCTTTTAAACATTTTCATAAGTTCAAAGAAAGTTATGATCGTATTCAAGAAAAACATGATTTGAAGCAACCGCTGATCCCATATTTTATTTCTTCGCACCCTGGTTGTAAAGAGGAAGATATGGCTAATTTGGCAGCCGAAACAAAGGACATGGGCTTTAAATTGGAACAAGTTCAGGATTTCACTCCAACGCCAATGACTGTTGCTACTGTAATCTATTACAGCGGTGTTCATCCATACACGCTCAAACCTACTTTTGTTCCTAAAACAAAAAAGGAGAAAAAGGATCAGCATCGATTTTTCTTTTGGTATAAAAAAGAGAATCGTCAATGGGTAAAAGACAAGTTGCTCAACGCTGGAAAACCTGAACTCCTCGAAAAACTAGTTGGAGAACGATCGCAACAAAAAACCTCGAAACAGTTGCCAAAATGGTTGGCTGAGAAGCGCAAGTCTAGAAATAAACGGAGTAAAAAAAGATGATGTTGAAGTTTCTTTCTTTTGCTTTCCTTCTAATTTCGAGCTACGGATCATTAGCTCAAGAAGACAGTGTTAAAATTGAATGTGCGGATTTTGAAAATCGCTTGGATAAAGCATTGGAATACAGTGGCGTCGAATACAATGACTTAGAAAAAAGAGTGTTTTTAACCTTGTTCGACGGCAAAAAACCTGACTTGTCTATTAGAGATTTACCAGCATTTCTTGCTAAACAGGAACAGCGGGACTATCCGTACAATCAAAAAGAATTAGAAAGATTTAGCAGAAGCTTATTTAGAAAAGGTTATCGTGACGAATTGGGAACGCTGTTCGAATTACAAGAATACCAATCTGATTTCGCAGCAGCGTTCTGGTTTTGGCAACTTTCTTATAATTATTTGCAATACCACACAATTGATGTAAAAACGTATAGTATTTTGGTTGAAGATATTGGTGAATTCGATTCCTTCAACCTTGATGAGGAGTGCAATCAAAAAGCGTTTGTGTTGATGCTGGCTAAGATTCTTAGCGATCAACCGAAAACGGAAAAAAGACTAAATTTCTATAACAAAACTAGTACACTTTACGATACGTTTTTCGAAGAGGCAGCCATTGATCCTATAACGTTTGAGAAAGACTTTATTGCATATATTAATAGCTACGCGTTTTCCGATTCTACTATAGAGAACCAATATTTTACTTATAACTTTCATATTAGAGATTTGGCTTAAATTCCACTTCCTCAAAGTAAATCGTTACGAGATAAATTTAGAGAGTACCACAAGAAACTCTTTTCACAGGACCTCTTCTATATTGACACAACGAAAATCATTGACCGGCCAGAATCATGGGATTCACTAAGTCTTCTCAGAGATATCATGCGAGCTTATCCAGATTCAATCATGTTCGCACCGGGTAAAACCCCTTTAGAACGCAGATTAGAGCCAATAATTGAAAATGCTGATGCTGAGGATGAATGGTTTCTTGCAATTTATGCTGGTGTGCTCAAGTATGATTTACATGACATCGAAGAGGAATTGACGCGTTATTCTCCGATTGACTTCAGATCAATGGCATTTAGAAAGTGGTACTCTCTCTTTATTTTACAAGAAATGTTCAATCCGGACAGAATTAAAAGTGGTGTGTCGTCACAGTACAACGAATACCAGGTGTATCCAGATTATAACCAATAAACAAGTCATCAGCTCAATATGTATTTCATTAAATCTGATGAAACTATAGCAAACGTAACAAGACCGTTTTATCGCGGAAAATCAGTTCGTAATTTCAATGAATCAAATTTCCATTTAGAAATATTCAATCATGAATTCTTTAAGAATGATGAAAATGGGTTTAGAATCCAGTTGAAGATCGATACGGGTGGATACTTTATAAGAGAAGCTTCGTTTATCGAGCCACCAATGTCGCCCGAACAAGAAAAAATAATTTTTGATGCGCTGAGTAAATATCGATTCAGTCAATTTGTAGAATCCTATCCGGATACAATGGGAGAAGGTTGGATGCAAATTCACTGTAAAAAAAGAACCAAAGAAGAAAGCGAATATGATTGGTTAGACTTGGAGTTTGCTGGAATAGAAGATGTCGTTGAAGAGATTCCAGAGAAGCGCCAGGGAAAGAAAATGAAGTGTTCTCATCGCCAGATCAACCTGCCACTTTTATTCATGGCGAAGATGGACTCAAAAAGTTTATTCAAAATCGCATGCCAGCTGAACTAGATTCTGATGAATCGGGTGTTGTTTATGTGAGGATTACAGTTAACAAGGATGGCACTTGGAATGATGCTACAATCATTAGAGGGATCAACAAAGAATTAAACAGTATTGCAATTGATATTCTTCAAGAAATGCCGCATTGGATTCCTGCGTCGCATAAAGGTGAAAATGTCATCTCTTATGTGACGATAAGTGTCACTTTTGAATAATTAGTACTAATGTAGGCATTTAGAAGTCCAAATTTCCAAGTGTTTCCTCACACCCATCCATTGATAATCAGTCCTTTTTGGCTAACTTTAACAGCATTGACGTTACGACGTTGTTAAAAACACGCTTACACATGAAAGTTTTAATTGGATTATTCAGCGCCGCTGCAGTTATTGGCGGAGGACTATTGCTCATGCAAAACGAAACAAAGCAACTCGAATTTCTAACCCGCTCTGAGGCCCACCCGCTTTTTGATAAAGAGGATAAATTGGAGCCTAACGATCAATGGATGCGGATTCGGTCATACCCAGATGGCTTTGATGAGGAGCTTTATCTCGAGCGAATGGCTGAAATTAGATCTCATGCACAAGCGGTTGTTGGAACACGTGACGTTGAACTAGGATTAAACTGGCAGCAAGAAGGCCCGGGTAACATTGGAGGTCGAATTGATGTATTGACGGTCGCCCCCAGCGATCCAAACACGATCTATGCAGGTGCAACAAATGGTGGAATCTTTAAAACATCGGATGCCGGTGATACATGGGATCCGATTTTTGATGAGATGCCCTATTTAGCCATCGGAGCAATAGCAATCGATCCGGACAATACCAATATTCTATATGCCGGAACAGGAGACCGAAATTTTACGGGTAATTCATTCATCGGAAATGGCGTTTACAAAAGTGAGGATGGTGGTGATACTTGGAATAATATAGGACTGGAAGAAACAGGTGCTGTTACTGAAATAATTATTGACCCTACCGATACGGATCGGATTTTTGCCAGCACTTTAGGTAATCCCCACATAAAAACGGGCTTTAGAGGGGTTTACCGTTCTGATGACGGTGGTGAAACTTGGAGCAATAAATTATTTGTGGCAGACTCCGCTGGTGTTGTTGATTTAATCATGGACCCATCGAATCCTGATGTTTTATATGCTGCCGGTTATAATCGAATGCGCAATTATTACAGTTCCGTAGTTTCTGGTCCGAATGCTAAAATCTATAAAACAACAAACGGTGGTGAATCATGGGTGGTATTATCAGGAGGTCTGCCAATGACCGATGAATGTCGCATCGGCTTAAACATCTCGAATGATGATCCAAACGTCGTTTATGCGCTTTATGTGGCTGAAGAGGATCTTGATGTAAAAGACATTTATCGCTCTAACGATGCCGGCGCTACTTGGTCTGCAATTGATGTTTATGGCGGTGGTGGTGCATTGCCTGGTGGCGTTATGGGCGGTTTTGGATGGTATTTTGGTGAAGTTTACCTCAACCCATACAACAATGATCAATTGATTATACCCGGCGTTGAAATGTTCCAAAGTCTTGACGGCGGCGATAGTTGGGAACGTAATGTTCCTTTCTGGTGGACTTATGAAGTGCACGCTGACAAACACGCCATTGCATTCTTTGATGAAAACTCATACATCATTGCAACAGACGGTGGTTTATACCACACAGATGATAACGGTGAAAACTGGGAGGACATTGAAAATATTCCAATCACACAATTCTACCACATTGACGTCCACCCTCAAGAGGATGGATTATATGGAGGTGGCGCTCAAGACAATGGGTCTATGTCTGGTAACGCAGCTTCTTTTAATGATTGGGAAAGACTGTTTGGCGGAGATGGTTTCCGTGTAACCTTCTTAAATGCAGATGAAGGTGCTGCTTATTATGAAACGCAATTTGGCGGCTTAAGATATGCTGACCCATTCGGAGGAACAACCAATGTTTCGCCTGACACACCTGGCGATGATCGTGTGAATTGGGACATGCCTTATTTGGTAAATGAGAGCGAGGCAGAATTATTCCTGGGGACGGCACATATTCAATTAATGGTTGGAGCACCGTTCGGTGATTACGAATATATCAGTGATGACTTAACAAGAGTTGGCCTTGGTGAACCTGTTGACAATATGCGCTATCACAATGTCACAGAAATTGATCAAGAAAATGATAATAAATTGTATGTCGGAACGAGTGACGGATTAATGTGGATCGGAACAAGAGCCGGTGCAGATCCTTTCGATTGGGAATGGACAAATATCACGTCAGACTTGCCAAACTATTATGTTACTGGTGTGCGTTGCTCTCCAAACTTGGATCAAACAACATATGTTTGCTTATCAGGTTATAAAAGTGACGAAGATGAGGCCTACTTATACAAACACGTAGGTGGGGTTGATGGTGAGTGGATTGATATCTCCGGTAACCTGCCGAACATGACGGTGAATGACATTCTAATCGTTCCTGGCTATGACAATGATGAATATTTGTTTGCTGCATTAGATGGTGGTGTTTATTTCAGTGAGAACGGTGGGGAACATTGGGAGTATTTAGGTGTTGGAATGCCGGCTGTTACGGTTAGTGAATTGCATTTGGATATCCCGAACGAAAAACTAATCGCTGGTACTTATTCGCGATCGATGTGGTCTTATGATGTAAGTTGGATGGATCCGATTATTGATGACGCTGGCATTGCAAATGAAAAGTTGGATAAATTACACGTTTACCCTAACCCTGTCGAGAATGTCGCCTTTGTTGAAGCAAACGTAAACGATCGTGTCTATGTTTATGCAACGAATGGAGCATTAATCCATCACAGCCAAGTGATAAATATTGGTGGACAAACGGGAATAAATTTAAGTAAACTGCGTTCCGGAGTATACTTCTTACAAATAGAGGGTGCTGTTGCACGTATTGTAGTGCAATAAATAAGGGTTTTTACTGATAGAATTTAGTTGAATCTGTATTTACGACCAGCTTCGCTTTTTTTCCCAATAATAGGGCCCGATTGTCATCGATATGACCGGCTGGAAAATTATAGCAAACAGGGATACCCAGGTTCTTTATATGGTCATGGATGACTTCCTCTGCGGTTTTGCCAAATGGCTTTTCAGAATCTTTCATTGCTGTTAAACCTCCAACAATCAAACCTGATATTTGATCGAGTTTACCTGATTTTTTTAGGGCGTAAAACATACGATCCAGGGCGTATATAGCCTCACCAACATCCTCTATGAACAGAATTTTACCTGTATAGTCGATATCCGAATTGGTGCCAATCAACCCATACAGGATGGCCAAGTTTCCACCAACTAGAATTCCTTCAACTTCGCCTTGAATATTTAGTTCATGTTTCAGCACATCGTAGGCGTTGGATACGCCATTAAACACATTTATTAAAGACTCAAGAGCTTCTGTCGTGTTTTCTGCAAAATTTAAGGGGGCTGTTGCATGAACCGTCGGCAGATTATGGTTAGCATGAATATGATTGTGAAACACGGTAATATCACTGTAGCCAACAATGAGCTTGGGTCGCTTTACGAACTTAGAAAAATCCAAGTGATCGATTAATTGAACGGATCCATAGCCCCCCCGCGCGCACAAAATTATATCCAATTCTGAATCATCGAGCGCAGCTTGAAAGTCACTCAATCGTTCTTCTATAGTACCGGAAAAATAATTGTGCTCCCCACCCGCATGTGGAGCTATTTCAACCTCAAACCCACGCTTTTTCAAAAAATCTGAAGCTTCCTCCAAAAGTTTTGGTGCAATCTGTTTAGCAGGCGATACAATTCGAATTTTTTCCACGGGATAAATGTACGTATTTTATGATTTCAGAATCTTTCGAACTTGTTCTTTAATCAACTGTTAATTGAATAAGACTAATTTTGTTTAAACAAAATGAAAAAGTATCTACCACACATATTATTAGGCTTGGCAATTATCGATTTGATGATCATCCTCTACATTTTTACTTACAAAAATGAACTGGGCATTGGAGTCATGCATCCAATTTCGTTGGCCTGTGGGGTGGCATTTATCCTCTTGTTTATGACTGCAATAGCGCAATGGATGAAAAGAATTGATGAGGAAGATTAGCGTAATCTTGCCACTCATTTTCAAATTGCAAATTTCACGATATTCTTAATTCATGGAATTCATATTGAATTCCTCACATTCCAACTATATTTGTGTTCATATAATACAAGACATTCTCGGTTAAATCCTTTAAACCTAATGTCACTGATTACAATAAATGAAGAATAAAAAATATACCGTTACAGCCGCTTTACCTTATGCAAACGGACCGTTGCATTTGGGTCATGTTGCGGGCGTTTATTTACCTGCTGATACATTTGTGCGCTTTCTTCGCATGAAAGAGGAAGATGTCGTTTTTGTTTGTGCAAGTGATGAGCACGGCGCTGCAATTACGTTGAGAGCAAAAAAAGATGGCACAACGCCTCAAGCCATCATCGATAAATATCATACCATCAATAAAAAGGCCTTTGAAGACTTTGATATTGATTTTGATATCTACTCGCGAACTTCTAACGAAGTGCACCATAAAACGGCAAGTGATTATTTTAAAAAATTGAATGATCAAGGCAGTTTTATCAAGAAGACGACCGAGCAATATTACGATCCAGAATTTAATCAGTTTTTGGCTGATCGTTACATCACTGGAACCTGTCCAAAATGTCAGAATGAAGGTGCTTATGGTGACCAATGTGAAAAATGTGGGTCTGCATTAAGCCCAACAGATTTGATAAACCCTATTTCCACGTTAAGCGGGAAGACTCCGATACTGAAAGAAACATCTCATTGGTTTTTGCCAATGGACCAGCATGAAGATTGGTTAAGAGAATGGATTCAAAATGGTACTTTGAATGGTGTCCAACAACATGATCCCAAAACATGGAGAAATCAGGTTGTAGGCCAGTGTATGAGCTGGATTGATGGAGGGTTACAACCAAGAGCCATGACGAGAGATTTGGATTGGGGTGTAAAAGTGCCTGTTGAAGGCGCTGAAGGAAAGGTACTTTATGTATGGCTCGACGCACCTATTGGTTACATCTCTGCTACGAAAGAGTGGGCAACAGAAAATGACAAAAATTGGGAAGATTATTGGACGGGTGATGCTGAATTGGTTCACTTTATTGGAAAGGATAATATTGTTTTCCATGCCATCATTTTTCCAATTCTTTTAAAAGAGCATGGCGACTATGTATTACCAACCAATGTGCCGGCATATGAATTCTTAAACCTTGAAGGTGATAAATTTTCTACTTCCCGAAATTGGGCGGTGTGGTTGCATGAGTTCATCGCCAATCATCCGGATAAGGTAGATGAACTTAAATATGTTCTTACATCCATTGCACCTGAGAGCAAAGATGCAGAGTTTACCTGGAAAGAATTTAAGGATCGCGTCAATAATGAACTAGCGGACATCCTTGGAAACTTCATGAATCGGGCAATTGTGCTTACTCATAAATATTATGATGGCGTTGTTCCAGCTTTGAGCGAGGATGGCAAAAAAGCATATGCCGAATATATTAAATCAATTGCTGAACTGCCTGGAAACATCGAAAGGAATATTAGAGCCTATAAATTGCGACAAGCGCAAGCTGATGCCATTGATTTAGCACGTTTAGGTAATAAGTTCTTTGCAGATACTGAACCATGGAAATTGGCGAAAACTGACCCTGAGAAGGTGAAAGATATTTTAAATATCACATTACAAATTGCGGCAAACCTTTCCATACTTTTGCGCCCCTTTTTACCTAAAAAAGCACAAAAGATCGCTGAAATTTTAAACTTCGGAGCGGATCACACTCCTAAATGGGATACCGCTGGAAGCATTGATTTACTCAAAGCAGGACATGTCATTAATAAATCTGAGATTCTGGTGCAAAAAATTGAAGACAAGATGGTTGAAGATGAAGTAGCACGCTTAGAAGCAAGCAAAAACGCAAAAGCAGAACTGAGTGGGCCAGCTCAAAAGGACATTGTTTCTTTTGATGATTTTGTAAAAATGGACATTCGAGTAGGAGAAATTTTGGAAGCAGAGCGCGTACCAAAAGCCGATAAACTATTAAAGCTTCTTGTCGATACTGGAATAGACAAACGAACGGTGGTTTCTGGAATTGCTGAGCATTACAAACCCGAAGAAATTGTTGGAAAGAAAGTGAGTATTCTCCTAAACCTGGCTCCCAGAAAAATTCGAGGTGTTGAATCTCAAGGGATGATCCTAATGGCGGAGGACAGTGAAGGGAATCTTAGCTTTGTTTCTCCTGAAAAGGAAATGGGTGCCGGTGGAGAAATCCGTTAAACGTGGATAAAAATCAGAAATACTGTAATAGTCTCGTCGAATATTCTAGATTAAAAACACACGAGGTTAAGATTGGTGAACTTGGTTTTGGAGCAAATCATCCAATTCGATTGCAATCGATGACCACAACGGACACAATGGATACTCAGGCCTCCGTTGAGCAAGCTGTTAGAATGATTGAAGCAGGGTGCGAACTGGTACGTTTCACGGCTCCATCAAAAAAAGAGGCAGAAAATCTGAAAAATATTCGAGCAGCATTAAATGACAAAGGTTTAACTACACCTTTAGTTGCTGACATTCATTTTACACCAAATGCAGCGGAAGTTGCTGCCCATCATATCGAAAAGATTCGTGTAAATCCTGGCAACTACGTAGATAAAAAGAAATTTGAGGAAATCGAATATACCGAAGCCTCTTACCAAGCTGAATTGGAACGAATCAGAGCAAAATTTACGCCATTGGTGCTCCTCTGCAAAAGTTTAAATCGAGCAATGCGCATTGGCACTAATCATGGATCCCTTTCTGATCGTATCACCAGCAGATATGGTGATACACCGCAAGGAATGGTAAAATCGGCTTTAGAATTCATAGCGATTTGTGAGGATAACGAATTTTACAATCTGGTCGTATCTATGAAATCAAGCAACCCGCTTGTAATGGTTCAGGCATACCGCATCCTCGCTGCTGAAATGATTCAAAGGGGAAGAGTCTATCCCTTACATTTGGGAGTGACAGAAGCAGGAGAAGGTGAGGATGGTCGGATCAAGTCAGCCGTTGGTATTGGGGCCTTGCTCGAAGACGGAATCGGAGATACCATTCGTGTTTCTTTGACCGAAGCACCTGAAAATGAAATACCCGTTGCCCAAAAATTAGCAGAGCGCTATTCCAATCGAAAAAATCATCAGCACATTGCTCCAATCGAAGGTGGTTTACCATATGACCCGTTTGTTTACCAAAGAAGGAAAATAAAGTCGGTTCTGAATATCGGTGACCACAATGTGCCTATTATCATATCCGACTTCAGTCATGTTGACGAAATCAAACCTTCACATTTTTTTGCGGCCGGATATGTTTACAAGCAGCAAGATGACAAGTGGCATTTGAAAGATCAATGTGTGGATTATGTCTACGCTGGAAAATCTGTTCCTGATTTTGAATTGCCCGGTACATTAGGCGTAATTTGCGAAGCTGAGGTTTGGGAAGCAAAAAATCAAGTTTATCCCATTTACGATTTGGTTGACTTCATGAAGGCCACGACTTTCTCAAGCGAACTAAACTTTATACGTCTTGATGCCGATAACCTCGACGCAATAAAAAGTATCTATTCTCACAAATATGCGGACAAAACGGTGATCGTTCTTTCGTCCAATAATGAACATGCAACTGCAGAAATTCGCCGGTTTTTTATCGAACTCGAAATGAAAAATTCCAAGATACCTGTCGTACTGAATAGGACTTATCAAAATTTAGATAATGAATCTTTTCAGCTATTTGCTGCCACTGATTTTGGTACTCCTTTGATCGATGGGTTTGGAGATGGCATCTTCATTCAAACTTCAAATTGTGCTTCACCTCAAATAGTTACGACCACTGCCTTTGGTATTCTCCAAGCTACGCGAACACGCATTTCAAAAACAGAATACATTTCTTGCCCCTCTTGTGGTAGAACACTGTTTGACTTGCAAGAGACCACTGCTAAAATTAGAGCCAAAACAAGTCATTTAAAAGGCCTCAAAATCGGTATAATGGGTTGTATTGTTAACGGACCAGGAGAAATGGCTGATGCAGACTATGGATACGTTGGTGTCGGAAAAGGGAAAATAAACCTCTACAAAGAAAAGGAAGTTGTCAAAAGAAATATCCCAGAAGTAGATGCGTTAGATGAGTTGGTTGACCTCATCAAAACATACGGCGATTGGACAGAAGTAAAGGAAGAAAACCAATAGCCTTCCAATATCAACACAAGTTTTCCAACACAATTCCTGTTTTATTTTGTTATTATGTTAGACTTAGCCCGACTATATAACAAAAACACAAACATGAAATACATTTTACTTACGCTGTCAATCTTTAGCCTAAACCTATTCGCACAAGACTGGGAGGATCTTCAAAGTTTGCCTGAAAGTGCCTCAACAAGACATCATCCGGTAACTTTTTCAATTGGTGGATATGGTTATCTAGTGGCAGGGGCTGATGCTGAATATGTTTCCTTGTCAGACTTTTATCAATATGACCCTACTTCAGATTCATGGACCCAGTTAGACAATTTTCCTGGAACCTCGAGAGGGTTTGCTTATGGCGTTGAAACAGAAACGAAGGGCTACATGGGTTTTGGATATTATTTTAATCCAGACACAGGAGAAGACGCATACCTCGATGATCTCTGGGAATATGATCCAGAAACCGATACTTGGACTGAGTTAGCAACATGTCCTTGTACGCCAAGAATTCATCCAGCGATGGTAGAGGTAAATGGTAAAATATATGTTGGCCTTGGAGGTAGTGAATTTGGCGATTTGGGCGATTGGTGGGAATATGATATCGAAACGGACACATGGACTGAGCGAGCCGATTTCCCAAGTTCTAATCGACATCACCCATACTACTTCAGTATAGGAGATTATGCTTATGTGGGAATGGGCCATGGCGGTCCGAACATTTTTGATGACTTTTATCGTTATGACCCTGAGACGGACACCTGGACAACACTTGGTGATTTAACTGATCAAGGGCGAGTGGCAGGAACACAATTCGATTATGGGGGGAAAGGTTATTTCTTAAGCGGTCAAGGTGAGACACATACTAATTTGCCAACAGGCGAATTTTGGGAATACACACCAGAAACAGATTCTTGGGTTGAATTGGATCCGCATCCTGGAGGAGGTCGTTGGGCGCCTGGTTCTTTTGTGATTGATGGAGGTGTTTATTTTATGTGTGGCGAAGCCAATACAGGAAATAAACGAGACCTCATGCGTTACCAAATTGAAGGCGCTGCAAATATCGAATCGGAAGAGACTAACGCTTATCGCATCTATCCAAATCCGGCAACCAATCATTTTCAAATTGAAAACATGACGGAAAGCCAGTCGATAAAAATTCTGAACATTAACGGTGAGGTGATTCTGCAAAAAACAGTTAATCCAGGCGAACCAATCGATGTTTCTCATCTCGAAAAGGGGGTTTATTTTTGTCAGTTTATACTAGCAGAAGGTATTCGTAGCGAGAAACTAGTTATTCAGTAAACACTCCGATTCCAACTCCACTATTTTTCATACCTTTTGGGTATGAAAAGAAATATTCTGCACATACTGTTGCTTCTATTGATGACAGCTTGTGCGCAGCCAAAGGACAGCATGGAAAATGGAAACAAAAAAGCGAGTGATCCAAATAACCCGACATTCTCTGGTTTAATTGTAGAAAAGGAATTCTATAAAAAGAATGGAGAGCCTGCAGGGTTTACGGAATTGTATTTCCGTGCGTCGATACAGGATTATTTTATCAAGTTTTGCGAAAGCGAAGTGACAAGAAAAGACCTAGAACCTTATATAGATCAGTCCATAACAGTGAAAGCAGAAGTGAACGAAGGAAATTGGGATATTTGTCCAAGTGATCCACAAGAACAACAAAGTAGAATCGGATATTATATGGTGATAAAAAGTGTTTTATAACCACAAAAAAACCTGCCCCACAATTGGGCAGGTCTTAAATATTACTCTTTAATATGTATTAGTTTACTTGTATCTTTCTCTCAGTAAATTTGCCGTCTTGTGATATGCGAATCAAATAAATCCCTTGATCAACTCCTTCCAAGTTAATTAGCTCACTATTAACCCCTGTTCCGGTTAGAATAACTCTTCCCGCAACGTCGATAATTGTATAATTGAATTCCCCTTCCATTTGAATCGTAAATTCTTTGTCAGTGGTAGGATTTGGATATATGCTAATCTTCTTATTTAACTCTTCAATTCCTGAATCATCGATTTCTCCTTCAACCGTTGTGTTTGCAACAAATGCTGTTAGATAACTAAATGTAGTTTCTGCTTTTCCTGGCGCAATTTCTTCAGTTTTGTGCGCAATGGCGATGGCAACATCCGCTAAAACATTATACCCTTCTGAACCATATATAGGTCCTGTTGCATTCCAAATTTCTTCACCGTCTCGATTCGTAAAGCCACCAATTCCTACTTTCCATTCAGGTCCATAAGCCTTTAAAAAAACTTGGCATAAATATGGATCTGTTTGTTCAGCAAGCACAATAACAGAATCATCAGCCATCTCTGACTGCGAGATAATGGTATTATCTGTTGCAAATCCTGAGCCAATTTGTTGATTATTATCTGGGTCAACAGAGTCATAAAAATAAACGTCTGTAAAGGTCTCAGATCCAAGATTGTTTAACGTAACTGTAGTTCTGTAAAAAAGCTCGTCCTTTTTGAGTTCAAAAACCTGAATTACTTGCAGGCTATCAACGATACCTTCCCAAGTGACAATAACAGAATCCGGCGTATCTGTATAATCAGTGATTTCTCCAGGTATCTCAAAGATATCATAATTATTGCCCTTTGATACTGTTGAGCCCATTAGGGTATAGGTTAATCCGAAACCACATTCAGGGGTGCCCGGAGCAAAAAAGTCGCCATTTGGTGATGCCCAATCGTCCATTGCTGGATTTGACATGAACCCCCATATTGGCAAAGCATCATAAAAATGATAATCAGGATCATCCAGCGCGGGTGCACCTTCTCGTCCTCTTTCGCTGATCGCAACCTCGACATATTCACCGCGCATATATGCGCTTCCGGATACTAATTGTGCATTCAACGCAGTCGAAAAAGACAGAGCAAGGAACGACAAAATTATTTTGTAATTTGATTTCATAAGATGGAATTTAGTTTAAGGCATTCAAAATGAATGCCTTACTAAGGTAATGAAAAGAATTACAGTTGATAAAAAATCTTACAAGTGATGTGAATTAAACAAACCTTTATTAGTCCAAATCCCCTTGTCTCCGTAAAAATGCCTCTAAAGCTCGTCGCTCTTTAGTGGTTGGTTTACCCATTCCATTGTTACGATATCCACTCTGAGCGGCTTGGTAAACTTTATATTTCTCTATTTCTTCAGGTAAAGTAATGTCCCGAATATATTGCTCGACTAGTTTTGCGCCAACTCGTTTTTCCAATAAATCAAGTACTTCATAGGTGAATACCGCTCCATGTTTTTTGATTGAAACCCTGTCCCCTACTTTCACTTCTTTTGCCGGTTTTACGACTTCATCATTCACCAAAACCTTGTTGGTTTTGCAGTGATTAGAAGCCATACTTCTTGTTTTAAAGAGGCGAACTGCCCAAATGAATTTATCGACTCTAGCCATACTGTACTTACAAATTATTAAAGCGAAGCGAGTGACGCTTGTAATTTTTTAGTTAGACTTTTTACCACTAAATCATAGGAATGATCAATCAATTCAAATACTAATTCATCGGGGACATCTTTGTTCATGTCCACTGTATTCCAATGTTTTTTATTCATGTGATACCCTGGGTTTATTCCGTTGTAATCGGCACGCAATTCAATCGCTCGTTCAGGGTCACATTTTAAATTGACTGACTGAAATTCATCCACATCGGTTAAGGCAAATACCTTTCCCATTACCTTAAAAACAAGGGTTTTATTGTCAAAAGGAAAGCCTTCTGAAACGCCCTTTTTTGCCAAACAATATTGATGATACGCTTCAATGTGCAACCGTCCAAATTTTTGAATGAAAATAGCCATTTTCATTTGGAATAATATAAAATCTGATCAAAATCCAACTTTTTTGAGCTTCGCTGCGTGATATGAATTGTTAGTTCTCTATCTTCAGTTCATTAAACCAAAACTATGAGTTCAAAAATCAATTTCACTCTTCTTCTCCTTTTGCTATTAGGAAAGTCCTATGGGCAAGAGTTATATAACGACACTCTTCACTATAAATCAGGTTATAAACGTATAGTTCACGTAAAGGATTATGATTTTAAAAGCATCAACTTTATTTACAAAGGAAAGAAAGGTGAACCTGTTGAAAGTTCGTTACCCATTCGTGTTTTAAATGGATTTGTCGTTTATGATGACGAAAATCAGTTAGTCTTTTCATCAAATGTTCCCCACAGCGATTTTGAAAAATTAGTGGCCAAACAAAAATACCCAGATACTGTAACTGTGGCAAAGCATCAACTCATGGTAAATCCATTTGCTCTTGCCCTATTATCATTCAATGGCCAATACCGTTACCGCTTTGGAAAAACGATGCAACATGGCATTGTTGCGAAAAGTCTGGCCTTGTTTCCAAACATCCAAAACGACGGATACATTGGCAATTATACATTTGGAATCGGATATGAATTTATTCCATACTATAGTGGAACTACCTCCTTTGGATTTGACTTTTGCCCGGCAATTGGCTTTGATGATTTTGGCGAGTTTCCTTATATCCAAATGCCTGTATGTATCAAATTAGATTTTCGGATTAATCATTATTGCAGCTTTGCTATGGAAGGTGGAGGCGGACAACTTTTTCATGACGGTGGATCACGACCTTTCATGCGCGGAACCTTAGGTCTTGTTTTCCTTTTTAAACCAAGAGTTACTTTTCCCACATCTTACTTTGATTAACCCTTTTATCATTGGGTTTGTCATATTTTCTGGGTGTGGTTTGATTGCACGTTGGGAAACCGTATATTTGCAGTCGAAATATAAATCAGAATGAGCTTATTAACAGTTGGTAGTGTGGCTTTTGATGCCATTGAGACGCCTTTCGGCAAAACAGATAAAATAATTGGCGGTGCAGGAACATATATTGCACTGTCTTCATCGTATTTTACAAAAGATCAAAAAATTGTTTCCGTAGTCGGTGAGGATTTTCCTCAGGCAGCCCTTGACGATTTGAAAAATCGAAACGTGGATATTGAAGGAATCCAAATCAAAAAAGGAGAAAAAACATTCTTCTGGTCGGGTAAATATCATAATGATATGAATTCTCGCGATACATTGGTGACCGAACTTAATGTACTAGAAAATTTTGATCCGATTATTCCAGATTCATACCAAGGTGTTGATTACTTGATGTTAGGGAATCTTGCACCAATTGTTCAACGTCAGGTCATTGAACGCATGGAAAACCGTCCAAAGCTTATCGCAATGGATACCATGAATTTCTGGATGGACATCGCCTGGGATGATTTGATGCAAACTGTAAAATTAGTTGATGTACTAATCATCAACGATGAAGAAGCACGTCAAATGTCTAAAGAATACTCTTTAGTGAGAGCTGCAAGAAAAATAATGGATATGGGGCCTCGTTACCTCATTATCAAAAAAGGAGAGCACGGCGCATTATTGTATGATCAAGAAATGAACGTATTCTTCGCTCCTGCTCTTCCACTTGAAGAAGTATTTGATCCAACTGGAGCTGGCGATACATTCGCTGGAGGATTTGTAGGTTACCTGGCTAAAACAGATGACATTTCATTCGAAAACATGAAGCGTGCGGTCATCACTGGATCTGCTATGGCTTCTTTCTGCGTTGAGAAATTCGGAACAGAACGTCTTGAAAATCTCACACAGGGTGAAATCTATAACCGTATCATGGAATTTGTGGAATTGGCACAATTCGACATCAAAAGAGAACTTGTTTAACAGCTTCCTGTAGTAAACCAAAGAGTGATTTTCTTGCTCTTTAAAAATTCGAATCAATGAAAGCCGAAATTTTAGCAAACATCAAAACACTTGCTGAACAAGACAAAGTATTAGACTCGTTAAACGAATTCAACGACCTCGTCACTGCATTTTATAAAATCCAAGACGAAGAAGAACGTCAATGGGAAATAAAGAAACTGGAAAGAGTTGAAGCTGGTGAAAAACCAGAGGCTATTGAAAAACCAATTTATCCATTATTAGATGAGTTTAAAGCTTTCTCTCAGTTATTTCACGAGAAAAAGAAAGTTGAAATTCAAGAACAACGTGATGAAGCAAAAGTCAACCTTGGCAAGAAAAAAGCCTTGATTGCTGCGCTTGCTGATTTGGTTCAAAATGAAGAAAACATCGGTCGTGCTATCGGACGATTCAAAGACATTAATGAGAGTTGGAAAGAGGTTGGTCCAATACCTAGGGATAAGCGCCAAGCTACGCAAAAAGAATTCTCAAATCTGATAGATACCTTCCAATACAATATCAATATCTACAAAGAAATCAAAGATCACGACTTAACGCGAAACTTGAAATTAAAGCAAGATGTCATTGAAGGCCTAAAAGCATTATTGTCTGTAGATAAAATAAAGGAAGTCGAAAAGGAATTACATCGATTACAGAATGACTGGAACGCCATTGGAGGAACGCATCAAGAGGATTGGGAAAAGATCAAAGACGAATACTGGTCAACTGTAAACGAAGTCTACGAGAAGATTCATGCTTTCTATGATGAGCGAAGAGCAATTCAGGCGGAAAACATCGAAAAGAAAAAAGTATTGATTGGTAAAGCCGAAGCAGCTACGAGCGAAACTTGCACTTCAAACAAAGAATTCAAAAAGACGACTGATCAATTATTAGCGCTTCAGGAAGAATGGAAAACTATAGGATTTGGACCAAAAGAAGAAAACGACAAGGTTTGGGAAGAATTCAGAGCCATTTTTAACACCTTCTTTGATGCGAAAAAACAATTCTATGCAAAGCAAGATGAACAATTTTCTGGCGTCAGAAAAGCAAAGGAAGGGTTGATAGAAAAAGTATCTGCTTTAAAAGATTCTACAGATTGGAACGAAACAACAAAGAAAATCATCGCTATTCAAAAAGAATGGAAAAGCCTTGGTTCTGCAGGAAATAAACACGAAAACAAGCTTTGGAAAAAGTTTCGCGAACCAATTGATGCTTTCTTCGCTGCAAAAGATGGATATTTCGAAGAAAAAGATCAAGCCGGTAAAGAAAATTTGGAAAAGAAAGAAGCTTTGATTGCTAAAATTGAAGGGTATAAGACCAATAAAGATCCCAAAAAAGCAATCGATGAATTGCGGGCTTTTTCGAAAGAATTCGCCGAAATTGGCAATGTTCCTTTCAAAGAAAAAGATCGTGTTTACAAAGCATACAAAACAGCATTGGATCACCAATATGATGCCATCAAGATGGACAAAGAAGAAAAGCAGAAAATGCTTTTCCAGTCAAAATTGGACACAATTGTTGGCAATGAACAATCGATCGAAAAGGAACAACGCGCTATTCGCAAGCGTATTGATCAATTAAATCAAGATATTTTAAAATTCGAAAACAACCTTGGTTTCTTCGCTAATGCCGATGAGTCAAATCCTTTGTTCAAAAATGTCATGAAAGATATTGACAAAACGAAGGCTCAAATCGATGATTGCAAGGCACAATTAAAAATGATTCGCGAAGCCAAAAAAGCAGCGGATGCAAAAAGCAAAGAGGTCGAAGCAACTGTTATTGGTGCTGAAGTAGATTCAACTGAAAATGAATAAAGCTGTAAACGTATTATCGGCAATATTGTTCTTGCTTTACGGAGCGCTTGTTATGGCTCTTGGCTTTGATCTTTCCTTATCAAGTGGTTTATCTTTGGAAAATATGCCTTGGCAAGAGGAAATTGCAGCTGGTTTTACTTTAGTGATTTTTCTGTTAGGTATGCTCAGAATTATCCGACGTTGGCAAGGTGTAAAAGACATGACGCGATTTGATTCTTTTCGGTATGTTGCGCCTATTTCGCACCGCATTCTTGGTCTTTCTACATTATTCACCATGGCAGAAACCGTTTTTATGGTTGGTGCAGTTGTTTTCTTGACGTTTTTAATGAGCCTAGAACCTAATCTGGTCTATCCCATGATCATAGTATTGATTATCTTGGCAATTGAATCTGCATTTTTTGCACTCCGCATTACTCGAAGAGGAAAAGCCTTTCGAATTGGTATTAGCGATAAGGCGGTCGCATATTTTGATCGTGAGATGCACATTTTGTACTTTACGAGCTTATTGCGTGTGGAAATGCATCAAGACATGATCAATTTTCAATATAAAGATGACTTGAATCTGTTTTTACCGCTCGATGTCATCCGAAAAGAAGATCGTGCTGAATTTAGACAAACCCTAATGGAAAGTTTGACTGAATATGGTTTAAAAAAGAGCAAAACCATTTATTTTGACGACGCTTTCCGGAATCTCGAATAATGAAACGTATCTTATCCCATAGCGTCCTAATCATTACTTCGGCGCTTTTGGTGTTTCATCTCTTCTCTAAAGATTTTACTAATCCATACGAAAGGCCCATTGCAGGTGATGCGCAAGCCTATTACGCGTATTTACCGGCTATTTTTATCTACAATGATTTACAATTTGCTTTTGTTGAAGATATCAATGCAAAATATTATCCTGAATCACACCAGAAGTCATTTCTTAAAGATGCTGGTAATGGTAAAGTCAACAAAACCTTTCCCGGTGTTGCTATTTTGTATTTACCTTTTTTCATAATAGCACATGCGCTGGCTTTGCTCTTTGGGCTAGACGCCGACGGCTATTCAACCGTCTATCAAGTACTATTCGATTTAGCTTTGTGGTTCTATTTGTTTTTTGGATTGATTGGTCTAAAAAAGGTGTTGCATTTCAAAGGTTTTACGAAGCAGATTTCCAGTGCAGTTCCAATAATTTTGATCCTTGGTACGAATATGTTTTTCTATACGGTATATGACCAGTCTGTAACACATATCTATAATTTTTTTATGATCAATTGGTTCATTTACCTGCTTTTGAAACACCAAAAAAATCGGGAATTGAAACCGTTGTTGTTGGTGGCCTTTTTAATCTCATTAATCGGCATTACTCGTCCAACTAATGTCTTAGTTATAGGGCTCGTTTTCTTTTTTATTACCGATGTAAAATTCTACAAAGAATTCTTCCACTTTCTGTTCCGCATTAAGCATTTATTGCCCATTTCACTCATCGCATTAAGCGTTTTGTCGATTCCATTCATTCTTTGGAAATTGCAAACTGGAAATTGGATCGTTTATTCTTATGGCGAAGAAGGGTTCAACTTCAACGATCCACACCTCTTTGAATTTCTTGTTTCTTATCTGAAGGGATGGTGGGTTTATACTCCTTTAGCCTTGCTAATCTTGTTAGTCGGCTTACCACTACTCTACAACTATTGCAAAAAACGCTTTGTCATTGCTATAGGTTTTAACCTCGTAACGATATATGTTTTTAGTAGCTGGTGGTGCTGGTATTATGGGGCCGGAATGAGTCAGCGTGTTATGATCGATCATTATGTCCTGTTAGGATTTATTTTGGCATTGATTCTTCGAAAAGTAGAATTTTCAAATTGGAAATGGCGTCCTAAACAGACGGTTGTGTTGTCACTAATCGCCCTGTTGTCTTTCGTAAACATAGCACAAGCTTGGCAAATTAGAAACGGCATTTTAACAGGAGGGTCAGCTACAAAATCACAATACTGGGATAATTTTATGGTCTTTGAAAAAAAGGCGCGCGTATATCCACATGAACACTGGAAACTTGAATCTGAAATAGAAATAGATTTAAACCCTACAGCTGGTTTTATTGAAAAAGGAACACCGCTCTTGATAGAGGATAAATGGTGTACTGAAGTGACGGCTTGGCAAAATTATTCGGCTTCAATTATCCTTCCAGTTGACAGTCTTAGAAAAGGCAGCAAGCTAATCATCGGATTTGAAGCAAGATCGATAATGGGTTCAGAAGAGACACGTTTGGTTGTCGAAATGGATGAAAATCGAATTGTCTTTGGCCTTGACCAATATTTAAAACAAGACGAGTGGGTGAAGATGGAATTTTTGGTAGAGCCCAATCAAATCATTCGATCAAAACCTATCCTGTTTTTTTGGAATGGCGGTTCAGAGGAGAAGGTGGAGTTTAGGGAGGTTGAGATATTGAGCTATTTTTCGGAGGATTACTTATAATTTTTCTGATTCCCCAACCATCTGCTTTTTTCCTACATTTGCACAATCATGGGTCAGCCTATTCAAATATCTGCGGTAATCATTACCTACAATGAAGAGAAAAACATTGGAAGGTGTTTGGCCTCCTTAAAAGGTGTGGCAGACGAAATTGTTGTTGTGGATAGTTTTTCAAAAGATCGCACAGAAGCCATTTGCAAAGAGCACGGCGCTCGTTTTATTCCTCACGCTTTTGATGGGCATATACAACAAAAAAACTGGGCGCGAGAGCAAGCAAAATACCCTTATGTGCTGTCGTTGGATGCTGATGAAGCTTTAGATGACACACTTAGTGAATCAATCTTATCAATTAAAAAGAATTGGCAACATGATGGTTATAAGATGAACCGCTTGACCAATTATTGTGGTAAATGGATTCATCATACAGGCTGGTATCCTGATACGAAACTCCGCCTATGGAATAATGAAAAAGGACATTGGACCGGTGAAAACCCGCATGATGAATTTAAACTCTTCGATGAAAAGTCAGCGGTTGGGCATATAAAAGGTGATATCCTTCATTACAGCTATCATCATCCGGACGATCATGATAAACAAATTGAATATTTCACCAACATAGCAGCAAAAGCGTTTGTTGAAAAAGGTAAAAAGCCATTTTTTGGCCAAGCCATTCTCAGTGCTTTTCTTAAGTTTATTAAATGCTATTTCATCAAACTTGGTTTTCTCGATGGCAAAGAGGGATGGATTATTAGCAAAAAATCAAGCTATGCTGCTTGGCTAAAATATCATAAAATAAATCGTTTGCTTAGAGATGATTCAACGTCCTAAAAAGATTGTAATTAGTCGAACGGACAGTATTGGAGATGTTGTATTGACACTTCCAATTGCTGGGATTCTCAAAGAAAAGTATCCCGATACTAGAATCGTTTTCTTAGGCAACACCTATACAAAACCAATCATTGAGTGTTCGAAATACATCGATGAAATTTGGGAATGGGCAGCGATCGAAAAGAAGGAACAAATCGATCAAATAAAATGGTTAAAGGAACAAGAAGTGGATGTTTTTATCCATGTTTTTCCGCGCAAAGAATTAGCACAACTGGTTAAAAAAGCAGGAATCAAACATCGAATTGGCACATCCCATCGCTTGTATCATCTGCTTACCTGTAATCACCGCCCGTCATTTACACGAAAACGAAGCCCGCTACATGAAGCACAATTGAATACAAAATTATTGAGTCCATTTCAATTGGACAAAGACTATTCACTTGACGAACTCATTTCATACATCGGTTTCGAGCGTTTGACGGAACTGCCAGAGAAATTCAAGGCACTGATCGACCCAAACAAAACGAACTTGATTCTACATCCAAAATCCCAAGGAAGTGCAAAAGAATGGGGTGTGCAGAATTTTATGTCTTTAGCTTCAGGTCTAGATCCGAACCATTACATTGTGTTTTTTACAGGAACCGAGAAAGAAGGTCTATTATTTCGAAATGAAATTCCTGAGCAGGATAACTTAATTGATCTGACAGGAAAAATGACCCTATCTGAACTAATTGCATTTATTGCAGCAGCAGACATGTTGATAGCTGCAAGTACAGGTCCATTACATATCGCGGGAATAACGAACCGAACGGCCATTGGTTTGTTTTCTACGATAAAACCCATTCATCCTGGTCGATGGAGACCACTAGGCAATCGTGTAGAAATACTCGAGGATAAAAAAAATTTGGAAATGACCAAACCATTATCAATTCCTTTACGTGATGTATTACAGTTGGTAGAGAATACTGCAAAAAAATAAGCCCGAGCACACAGATGTGGGCCGGACTTATAAACTTTGAAATGAAAAAAACTACTTACTCTGTCTTTAAATATAGGGATATTTCCTTGTATTCACAAATTTTTTTTACCTGAACCGTCTGGCAAAGTGCATCTTGGCGCTAATTATGAGTTACTGATTTTCAGTTTGTTTCTCATTACGGCTATACAAACCATCAATCGAAACCCATTTCAAAGCCTTTAAAAATAGACGAAATTTCACTTTGGCAAGGATTTTGATTTTGTACAGTTGTTGTTCACGATGAACACATTATTAAACCTTAAAAAAAAATTGTGATGAAAAAAATTGGAATAAGCTTTTTGGCCTTGGTGGCACTTTTGAGCAGTCACGCAACTGAAGTTGAACCAGCGGCAATTGAAAATCCGGAAACAAATGAAGCACTGAGCTTCAGCAAAAGGCCAAATGGTGCATTTGCACCCGGCGAAAAACTGATCTATAGGCTAACCTATGGTATCTTCGATGCTGGAGAGGCGACACTTACTGTAGACGAAGTAGACAAAAAAGTACACGGCAGAAAACTGTGGCGTGTGCGTGGTTTAGGTAAGACGATATCAGCTTTTGAATGGTTTTATAAAGTAAATGATCGCTACGAGTCATTCATTGATGCAGAAGGATTATTTCCTTGGGTCTTCATTCGAAGAGTAGATGAAGGTGGATACAAAATCAATCAAGACTACACCTTTAAACAACACATCAACAAAGTAGATAATGGCGAGGGCAAAGAATTTAGTGTTCCAAATGCGGTACAAGATATGATATCAGCATTTTACTATGCGCGAACCATGGACTACAGCAAAGCCAAAAAAGGAGAAACCTTCTTAGTTAACATTTTCTTGGATGACGAACTATATCCGACCAAAATCAAATACTTAGGTAAAGAGGTGATCCGCACAAGAAATGGAAAATTTCGTTGCCATAAATTCGCACCTGTCGTGCAGGAGGGGCGTGTTTTCAACAGCGAAAAAGACCTTACCGTTTGGATAACAGATGACGGAAATAAAATTCCGATCATGGCTAAAGCAGACATCAAAGTGGGATCTATGAAAATGCACCTTGTTGATTGGGAAGGACTTTCTAATCCGATGTCCAAAGTGAAATAATATTGCAGTGGCAACCAAACTGCAAGGAGAGGACTGAGAGGAAATCATCCAATCGGTCCGCTCCTTTAAAATCTGGTTTAATAGTGATATAAAGACCTACTCTTTTGATTGCCGAGGAGTGGGTCTTTTGTATTTAATTGTATTATTTCTAAATTGTATCACGAATAAAACCATGAAGAGATTTATCCTCATAACCGTTTTGAGTTTTTTGCTCTGTCCAGCATTTGGACAATCGGGTAAGTATATTTCATTTGAGTTAGGCGGAAGTGGTGGTATTGCTTCATTTAATTATGAAAAAGTGCTCAAGTCTTTTGGCACAGATCATTTTCCGATGCGTTATGGTATCAGCTTTGCTCCGCTTGATGCCAATAACGGAAATTCGTTTGTTTTCCCAATTATGTTCCACTCCAAATGGGGTGGAAATGGTCGTTTTGCCGATTTAGGAATTGGTCAGGCTCTCACGTTAACCACAAGAGGGTCTGCTTTTATTCGTATGCCATTGAGTATCGGGTATCGCTTTGAACCGGAGGAAAAACGCTATTGTCTGCGGGCGGCTTATACGCCTATTGTTTCATATATCTTCAATTTTCAATGGGAAAATTGGGCGGGATTAGCGTTTGGATATCAACTATGAGAAGTCTAATGTATTTCATATTGTTAATCCCCTTGATCGCTTGTAATAAGGAAGAGCTTTTTGACGGACCAGATACCTATTTCGATGATTTTGAAGCGTATTCTGAAAAAGAAGACCTTCAAGATGGAGACAATGAATTATGGTCCTTTTTTCAATTGACGCGTGATGAAAATCAAATTACAATCGATACTACGATTGTTCATAGCGGCAATAAAGCAGTGCGATTCGAATGTCAACCAGGTGAAGAGGGAGATGCTTCTAAATGTTCCATCAATAAGCAATTTATGGCATTTTGGGAGGGAGAAACGGTGCATGTAGACTTTTGGCTATACCAAGAGGGAAATGAATCTGCGCAATGGTTGTTCTTATTTGATTTAGAAGAGAAAGTACCTGTTGGAGCAGGACCGGGCATTCGTATAGCAATCGTAGATGACCAAATAACAGTTGAGCATAAATTCCCTAATCCAAATATCCACCAAGCTGATGAAACAGCCATTCCATTTCCTAGAGATCAATGGGTCCATCTAAGTTTTGAAACGAAACTTTCGCGCAAGAAAAAAGGATACATAAAAGTCTGGCAAGACGATGTAATGATCATCGAACAAAACGACTGGCAGACCTTGCCTAAGGACATTCTATATTTTCAACAAGGCACAAAAGGCGGTTATAGCCAAATTGAATTTGGAATTACAGCAAACTCTCAAGACGCCAGACATGTTATGTACGTGGATGATGTCAATGTTGAACTGGTTGAATAATAAGCCCTATCTTCGTATTTCATGTTCACGGTAGAACGAAAAAATAGAAGGTCAGAATGGGTCTTCATGGTATTAGCGGGATTGTTTCTCGGTTCCCTTACCATGCTGAACATTCTCGGAATTACCAAGTTCATTTCATTGGATTTCACATTATTTGGTTCTGAAATTCCATTTCCCATTGCCGTTGGCGTTTTGGCCTATCCCATCACTTTTTTGTGTACTGACTTTATCAGTGAAATATATGGTAAAAAGCGCGCCAATATGGTGGTTTGGGTTGGTTTGATTCTAAATTTATGGGTGCTTTTCATACTTTGGTTAGGCGGTGTATTACCACCCGAACCTGTTCTAAACGAGGCAGGAGAGATCGTACAAAACTCCAATGGTTGGATTTTCTATGAAGTCAGAACAGCAACATTTGCGGCAACATCAGCGAGCATGATCGCGTACATCTCTGCTCAATTTGTTGATGTGCACATCTTCCATTACTTAAAAGAAATCACCAATGGAAAGTATCTTTGGCTTAGAAATAACGGTTCAACCTTGGTTAGTCAGTTGGTAGATTCTACCGCAGTCATACTCATTACGCATTATTATGCCGATGCCTTGCCTAAAAACGAAGCGGGAGATATTACACAACCGCTATTGTATTTTATAATGGCCAGTTACCTCTTTAAGGCGCTCACAGCATTGGTTGATACCATTCCATTTTATATCGGTGTTAAATATATCAAAGGCTATATTCAGCAAGATGAAAACAATCCCATTTAATTTGAACACACGCTTATACTTTCTCCTGCTATTTGCGATTTTGGATTTCCCGATTTTCGGACAAGGAGCCATTATCAGCCTTGATGTAACTAATAATATAGTTCAGCCTAAGGCTTATGTCGTTACGACTTCAAGCCAAACTATTAAAGTGGACGGTAAAGCCAGTGAAAAAGCATGGGCTAATGCACCGTGGACCGACTATTTTATGGACATTGAGGGGGATAAAATTCCCACATACAATACCCGTGTAAAAATGCTCTGGGACAGTATCTATCTCTATATCTACGCAGAAATAGAAGAACCGCACATCTGGGGCGATATCACTGAGCGAGATGCTACCATGTATTACAATAATGACTTTGAAGTGTTCATTGATCCGTCGGGAGATACGCGCAATTATGGGGAAATCGAAGTAAACGCAAAGAATGCCGTTTGGGATTTATTGCTGAGTAAGCCTTATCGATCAGGGGGAAAATACAATACGCAATGGGATATCCCCGGTATTAGAACCGCCGTACATATTGATGGTACCTTAAACAATCCCAAGGATGAAGATAAAGGTTGGCAATTAGAAATGGCGATACCCCTTCAACCTTTTGTTATGCTCAAAAATAAACCCAGATCTTATCCCGTTGATGGCGAGCAATGGCGTATAAATTTTTCACGCGTGAATTGGGACTACGAATTAGTAAATGGTAAATACCAAAAAAAACGCGATCCAAAAACAAAAAAACTATTACCAGAATACAATTGGGTTTGGAGCAATCAAACCATAATTAATATGCATGCACCAGAGAAATGGGGTTATCTGCAATTCTCAGATCAAACGAATGTTGATCAAGGCATTTTCGAATATCCTGAAGATTGGCAAATTAAGCAAGTAGCTTATGATTTATTTCTACAGGCAAAATACAATAAAATAAAATTGGTTAAAGATCTCAAGCCCTTTGAAAAAAGAACACTATCAGTAATATACGGTGATAATGAGCCTTGCGAAGGGCAATTTATTAAAACACAGTTGGGTTTCGAAATTGGTCTTGTTCATCCGACCAACCAAAATATTTACCTCATTAATGAAGACGGATACCTACAGATTCGAGAGCCAAAAAAAATTGCACCAAAATTCATAAAATCAACTTGGGTGCACGGAGGAAAGGTATATGTGGATAGCGTTTGGCAAAAGAAATTGACACTATATCAATCAATGGGAATTAGTGAAATTCTGGTTGGTGGCAGTCCGTCATTTCTGAGAGACTTGATTCCCGAAGCAAAATCTTATGACATTAAAGTACACGCTTGGATGTGGACGCTCAATCGCCCCAATGATAGCACCGCCATGCAACACCCAGAATGGTATGCCGTAAATCGGGCTGGTAAAAACTCGTTGGAATACCGTGCTTATGTTGATTATTACCAATGGCTGAGTCCTTTCCACCCTGGAGCGAGGGAATACATAAAAAATAATGTGCGAGAATTGGCCGAAATTGATGGTTTAGCGTCGATTCATCTGGATTATGTACGTTATGTCGATGTGATTTTAGGGGCTGACTTACAACCAAAATATAATCTTGTGCAGGATCATGAAATGCCTGAATATGATTATGGTTATCATCCATTGGCTCGAGAAGAATTTAAGAAGATATTTGGTTATGATCCAATGGATTTGAAACATCCGGAGTTGAGCACAGAATGGCGGCAATTTCGATTAAATGCAATTACGTCTTTAGTGAATGAATTGGCCGAGATTGCACATCAAAAAGGACACCGAATAACAGCAGCGGTTTTTCCATTTCCCGAAATGTCACGACAAATGGTACGACAAGCCTGGAATGACTGGGGTTTAGATGCAGCATACCCGATGTTATATCATAATTTTTATCGCGAATCTGTCAATTGGGTGGGATTTTCAGCCGAACAAGGTGTTCGTGATGTTGATTTCCCGATTTATGGAGGGTTATACGTTCCAGCCTTTGAAAACGAAAAAGACCTAGAGAAAGCCCTGCAATTACTGAAAGAGGCTGGTGCCGGAGGGGTTTCCATCTTCACGGCGGATGGCCTGAGTAGGGAGCAGATAAAAGTGTTGAAACAATTTTAACTCAAAAGACAATGCAATCTTTAACCAAATTCTTTTTAAATCAGAAGCCGATTGTATTATTTCTACTCTTTCTTTTGCTCCTGCCTGTTCCCTTTTGGAGCTATTCTATTTTTTACCAATTCAAGATTAAAAGAAGATTATTTACGAATCTCATAGCTACACTTTTTCTGATTTATATAATTGGATATGTACCTTATTTTTTGACTCTTTTTCTGACTGATATTCATTCTTTTATTGAACACAATTTTTTCCATTTCACATTATTGGGATGTTGTTTATCTTGGGGCTAAATTATCTTGCTTTTAAGGCATTCACTGAATATGAAAAAGAAATAGGTCAAAGGTCGGACGATAATTTCAGTATTTTTTACCTGATCAATTCGGCATATCGAGGCGTCTGGAAATTACAACCGATTATCAAACAACATTTATCAGAGCTATAACTTGCTCGCCTAATTCAAACAGGAGAAAGGTATAATAAACTATGAGTTTGATTCCGTTTCAACAATATAAGGCGTAACTGGCATGGAATCAATCTTTGCCTTTATCGGCTCTATATACTGCAAATAATCCGGTAAGAGCGAGTCCTCCATAGGCACAGATGACGGAAACTTCTCAGCTCGGTGGTTAATTTGTTTTCCGTTTTTCCAGAATCGATAACAGACATGTGGTCCTGTTGCCAAACCTGTACTTCCAACATAACCAATCACTTGGCCTTGCTCAACAAAAACACCTTTTTTAATACCACTGGCGAATCCGCTCATGTGCAAATACTGTGTTGTGTAAGTCTCGTCATGTTTGATTTTAATATAATTACCATTTCCACTGGTGTATGAGGCAGCGATAACTGTTCCGTTCGCAGTTGCCCAAATCGGAGTGCCATGTGGCGCTGCATAATCCGTTCCGAGATGTGCTTTCCATCGCTTTTGAACTGGGTGAAAACGACGTCCCGAAAAACCGGAGCTAATTCTGGAGTACTGAACCGGTGCCATCAAGAAAGGGCGGCGCATTTCTTTACCTTGTTCATTAAAAAACCCAACCTTTGTTCCGGTAGAATCCAATAAATATTTAAACGCATAAAACTCATGACCCTGGTGCTTAAACCAGGCCGAACTGATCCCTCCGATTGCATAAGGTTCTCCATCAACCGATTTTTCAGTATAGATAACCTTAAATTCATCGCCCGGATAAAGGCGAAAAAAGTCAATGGTCCATGCAAAAACTCCGGCAACATATTCGGCCATTTCTCCAGTCATATTGATGTCCTTCATCTGTTGATCAAGCGCGAAAGTAAGATTCGAGTTTTTCACAATTTCGCCAGAAATTATGCGCTCCGTCTCTTTGTATGGTTTCGATTTTTTTTCGACAAAAACAGAATCAGAAAAGTCGAAAATCACATACTCCACTTTGTTTTTTGGATAGACACAATACTTAACCTTTTTGGAGGTGTCTCCAATTTCTGCTAAGATCAAAAACGGATCTCCTTCTTTTACATAGCGCAAACCAATCAAAGAATCCGCCGCTTTTTCAGCTGCTATATTGATATGCCATTGGGAAACTCCGTATGGTGCGAACATATGACTCATCGTCCAATTGTCTTCGATGGTATCGCGTATCACCTGAAATGAATCCAATGTAAAACCATATTCGACAACCGGTGGCGGAGGCAATACTGTGTCTTCAATAACCTCAGTTGTTTCAGTTGTATGATTGTCTCCACAACTGAAAACAAATAGAGCTAACATTCCCGTTATGACGAGCCATTTATGCATGCTTGAAATTTTTTTTATTCGGAAAGCTTATCGTTTCTACAAAACTATTACTAATCCAAACCGATCGCTCAATGTTCACAAGTCTTTATTAAACAGACAATGTTAGTTGCACATGTATTGATGACAAATTGCAGAAAAACGATGAAAATTCACCGCTAAAAAATTGTTCATCATTTTAGAAAAGTAGGTTAATCAGATATATATCAATGTTCGTCGATTTTATTTTGAAAATATTTATATATCTGTTAGATTGCTGAAAGATAACCAATTAAAAAATTGCTTTACACAACTAACCAACACTATACCCTATAACTGTGTAAAAACAAAAAAAGATCATTCGGACGCGTATACCCTTTGCCCCCAACCAACACTATTGAAAGTGAATGATCCCAAAATTTTTTGATTAAGTTTAATTTTTTTTTTGGTTAAAAAGCCTCCTTGAGTAATCTCTTAAGTAGGCTTTTTTATTGTGCTGAAGTTCAAGTTTACTTTAAATACTTTAACCCTAATAGATCTTTCCTTTTTGAATGGAGTCCGAAAGAACGGCTTCTACCCATGATTTGCCCCATTCTTCACATTCTTGATCTGACCATAATTCAGGATAGAAAATTCTGCGTTGAAAATGCGGTGGTAAATACTTTTGCCAGTTTGTGCCCCCTGTACCTTTTGATTCGCCTTTTTGAACCAAATAATGTGCGGCGGTTCTGAAATGGACCAAAGGCCAATTGATGTTTACATTAACGTCTAATTCTCTCAGCTCTTTGATTAAATCCGGATTTTTACGATCAGCTTCTGACAGACCCAAATACTTTTGCCAAAGGTTGATCGGTTGATACTGATCTGCAAATTCATGAAAGTCGTCCATGTATTTAGCCTCGAAATCACGAAGAGTTAAGGTTTTTTCACCGGTATCCTCTACTATCGCACCACGTCGCCAATAAATATTGTCTAATTGTTCGTGATGATCGGCATTGAAGAGTTCTTCACGTCGTGAATCATGAACCAAGTATTTCAAATCTGTACATGCGATTTCAATGAAACGATAACTAGCTGTTTGAAAACCACTCGCTGATAGCAAAGACATTCGGAATTTTCGGAATTGCTCCTTTTCCATGCCAAAACGCATGATGTTAAATGAGTTGGTTAAAGCCTCAAAGTATTTATTGATACGTTGAAGACGATCGATAAAGAAATTAACATCCAATTCCTTTTTCCATCCCAAATCTTCACCAATAGGCGAAATGTCTTTTCCGTTCTTGCAGATTTGCTCAATTTCGTGAGAAATCAATGAAAAATACAACTCAGTGATTTGATGATAGACGATAAATATCTTTTCATCTGGGAAATCCGTTTTTGGTTTTTGCAAACTCAATAAGGCATCTACTTCGATATAATCCCAATAGGTCAGTGGGTTAGCATAAATTAATCCATCCAAATAGGCATCTAAATCCTGACCTATTGATGCATACTTTTCTTTTAATATCTTGATACGCTCCAGCGTCGCTTCTGAAATTTCCATAGTTAGTTCATTAAATCGGGACCAAAATAGACAAATTCAATGGTCAAATCTATGACCATTATCAGGTTTGATGGAATTCTAAACCTCACCGTTTAAACAACTTTTGGTTTAACCAGATTAAGAGAATTGCCCCGATCGTTGCGGTTACTATCGAACCAATCCAAGAAGAAGATCCTGTTTCAAATCCTAATAAACCGAATAGCCATCCTCCAAAGAAACCACCCACTAATCCAAGCAAGATGTTCCAAACCACACCTTCAGATTTTGATTTCATAATTTTCCCCGCTAGCCATCCTGCAGCTCCGCCTATTATGAGGGATACAATCAATTTTATCATTTCGCTTTTTTACTCGAATTTAGGGATTTTTTATATAGCGAATCGAAAAAAAACTGATTATTGAATGATCAGTTTTTTCACTAGCGTTTTATTTTCAACATGAACCGTAAGGGTATAAATTCCAGCTGTCATTTCTTGCACGTTAATTGTTATTTCATTGCTATTATTTGCTTCGTAAACCATTACGGTCTTTCCGCTAAGATCTTGAATTGCGATAGATGAAATTGGAGACAATGCCTGGATAAGAATTCGTTCCGAGGCCGGATTTGGAAAGCAGCTAAAATCAGTGTCTCGTGGAGCTTCATCCATTGAAAGAAAAGGTCATTGGATTGAAAAATCCCTAAACCATAAGTTGCGGCTAGTACATTTCCATTTTCATCGATCGCCAAGCCCGTATTTCCAAAGACATTTGTATTGGTCATGTTTCCAGTTATGTCAACCCAAGTTTCACCATCATCAATTGATTGCCATACCCCACCGTTTAAATTGTGTAACGTATCTTGCTCTGCTCCGCTTAAGCCTACAATTATGGAATTTCCAGCATAGAGTATATTGTGAATTGCCGTTGGTTTATCGCCATTCCAAGGACCCGTAATTTCCGCTATACCTCCCGTTTGATCAATCTTGTAAAGCAGGCCTTCTTCTGTCCCAGCATACAGATATGGAGCTGAATAAGCCAAAGATAAAACCAGCTCTCCACTCAAATAGGTTGGAACAAGGGGCAGTGTTTCTCCATTATCCTCACTCATAAAAACACCATTTTCATGTGAAAAATAAATGGTGTCATTTTCTGTATAAACGATATCATTGGCTACAAATTCACTTTTTTATACCATGAATCTCCAGCATCAATTCATTTATAAACACCAAATGTTCCTGTCGTGATATCAAATTCAGAGATCAATAACTCATTCGAGACATCAGGATTTATGGCCAGACCCATTACTAATTTATTTCCTTCACGTATGTTTTCCCAAGAATCAAACCCATCCGTCGATTTGAACAAACCTTGAGCAAAGGTTCCTAGGTAAATGGTTTCTGGATCGGTTGGATCCATAGCTAAGTCTAAACCATGCGCCAAAGGACCGGTATAAGTCCAATCGTTACGACCATTGGTATCCAACATACCCAGAAGATGTGCCCTGCAAAAGCAGAATCATTATAAATGAAAAAAGCCGATGCAACTATCGGGAAATAACATGTAATTAATGCATCGATTTTTTGTATCATCTATCCTCGAAAATAATTCAATTCTTTTCAAATCCCTTAAAGATAGAAAAGTGGATTCCAACCTGAATACCCATTTCAGCCGTGCCATCAATATTAAATAGGGTTGTGCCAAATTCTAATCCTGCTAAAAAGCGTCTATTTGGTCCGGGAGCAAACTTCTCAAAACCAATAGCTAAACCGTAACTATAAATTTCGTTGAACCGTGATTGCCCATAAAGCCCCCTTGCAATGAATGTTATTGTAACAGCTTTGCTGTAGCGATAAGGAATAGTATAAAAAAGCTCAGCTCCCAAATATGGAAAAAATGGAGTTGGTGTTATCAATTCATCTTCCATTGTCGTAGGATTCTGAAAAACCTCACCTGTATAATTGTTATTGGAAAACCCCTGTTTTAATTTAAGCGCCAAAACATCCGGGATTTTGTCTGGAAATAACGTAAACTTTTGTTCGAAAGCAAATTTGGTATAAATAAAATCAGGCGCCCAATCCGCTCCTTGTCTATTGATATTGGCATCACCCGATAGCCCAAGGGTAACTCGAGAATTGACACCGTATCGCAATGAAACACCGCCTCCATAAGATTCATCCAAAAAGGCTATTGAACTGCTTGCGCCGGCACAAACCTCCATTTCGTTTTTACCGATCATTTCGGCTCGGTCTGCTGTGTAGTTGTTTATAACACAACTGCACAGGAATACGGCTGGCAAAACTTTAACCAGTCGATTCATTTGTTTTGAGTTAATCATAAGTGGCGACCAAGTTAAAAAATTAATGCTCATCAAACAATGAAAAAACTAAAGTGAACAAGTCATACCAAACCAATTTTTCAACGTTTTCTCATCAAATAATCAACAAATCGGAACAATTATTAAAAAAACGGCGTTTTTCAGTGAACCAAGACACGCTAATCCCCTTTTAAATTCTACCTTTGCATCTTCCGATTTAAACATCTATTTAGAATAAAAAAATGGCTGAAAGAAAACAGATTAACAACGCGTTAATCTCCGTATTTGACAAAACTGGTTTAGATGACATTGTCAAAAAATTAGACGAGCAAGGTATAACGATCTACTCAACAGGTGGAACTCAAAAATTTATCGAAGATTTGGGGATCAATGTGGAACGCGTTGAAGACTTGACTTCGTACCCATCAATTTTGGGAGGTCGTGTAAAAACGCTTCATCCAAAAGTGTTTGGAGGAATCCTTAACAGACGTGATAACGACGGTGACCAAGGTCAGATCGCTGAGTATGAAATCCCTGAATTAGACCTCTTAATTGTTGATTTATACCCGTTCGAGGCAACAGTGGCTTCTAGTGCTGATCATCAAGCCATCATTGAAAAAATAGACATTGGAGGGATTTCGTTGATTCGAGCGGCAGCTAAAAACTATAAGGATGTAGTGATCATCCCGTCAAAAGATCAGTATGCGCCATTCTTGGAAATTATTTCAAGTCATTCAGGTGGAACGACTATTGAAGAACGTAAAGCATTCGCAAGAGATGCTTTCAATGTTTCTTCCCACTACGATACGCACATTTTTAATTACTTCAACCAAGGTGAAGTAGATGCATTCAAACAAAGCATTCCACAATCAAAAGTTTTACGTTACGGTGAGAACCCACATCAAAAAGGTGTTTTCTACGGTGACTTGGATGCCATGTTTGATCAATTACACGGCAAAGCATTGTCTTACAACAATTTGTTGGATGTTGATGCAGCTGTGCAATTAATGGCAGACTTTATCAATGACGATCCAACATTTGCCATTCTAAAACACAATAACGCTTGTGGCTTAGCGACAAGATCGACCATTTTAGAAGCTTACAAAGATGCCTTGGCTGGTGATCCAGTTTCTGCATTCGGAGGAATATTGATTTCAAATAAGAATATTGATTTGGCAACTGCAACTGAAATTCATGAATTGTTTTGTGAGGTTGTGATTGCTCCAAGCTACGATGCTGATGCGCTGGAATTGCTAAAAGGAAAGAAGAACCGTGTGCTGCTTGTTCAAAAAGAAGTAGCCCTTCCGAAAAAACAATTTAGAACTATTTTGAACGGTGTTTTGGAACAAGACAAAGACCTTGTTACAGATAAACAAGCCGATTTTGAGACACGCACAAAAGCTAGCCCATCAACGCAAGAATTGGCTGATTTAGAATTCGCCAACAAATTGGTGAAGCATACAAAATCAAATACCATTGTCTTGGCGAAAAATCGTCAGTTATTATCGAGTGGGACGGGACAAACTTCACGCGTAGATGCCTTGCGTCAAGCGATTCACAAAGCAAATTCGTTTGATTTTGATTTGAATGGCGCTGTTATGGCTTCGGATGCTTTTTTCCCATTCCCTGACTGTGTTGAGATTGCAGATAATGCAGGAATAACAGCAGTTATTCAACCTGGAGGATCAATCAAAGATCAGTTATCCATTGATTATTGTGACCAGGCGAATATGAGTATGGTGTTTACCGGCAACAGACATTTTAAACATTAAACAAGGACTGATAAAAAACACGAAAAGAAACTTTTTTTTGAAAAATCAGTAAAAACAAAGAACAAACCACGAAAAACCGACTAATTTTTACCAAATGGGATTATTTGATTTTCTTACCCGCGAAATCGCCATTGACCTCGGAACGGCCAACACCCTGATCATAATGAATGATAAGGTGGTGGTTGATGAACCATCAATTGTAGCGAAGGATATACAGAGTGGAGCTATTGTTGCTATCGGTAAACAAGCGCAACAAATGCACGGAAAAACTCACAAGTTGATTGAGACAATTCGTCCATTAAAAGATGGTGTTATTGCAGACTTTGAGTCAGCCGAGCAAATGATTAGGGGAATGATTAAAATGATACATGCGGGTAATCGTTTAATCAGTCCGTCTTTGCGAATGGTAATTTGTATTCCTTCTGGTATTACGGAGGTTGAGAAACGTGCGGTACGAGATAGCGCAGAGCATGCTGGAGCAAAGGAGGTATTCTTAATTCATGAACCAATGGCTGCGGCGATCGGTATCGGAATTGACGTGGAAGAGCCTATGGGTAATATGATTATTGATATAGGCGGTGGTACTTCAGAAATTGCCGTAATCGCACTCGGAGGTATTGTTTGTGATAAGTCAATTCGTGTGGCAGGTGATGATTTCACTACTGACATTGAAGAGTATATGCGTAGACAGCACAATATTTTGGTTGGTGAGCGGACGGCTGAACAAATTAAAATTGAAGTTGGGTCAGCATTGACAGATTTAAGAGATAAGGCCCCTGAACCATTTGCTGTTCGTGGTCGTGACCTTATGACAGGTATTCCAAAAGAGATTTCAATCACTTATTCAGAAGTTGCACACGCATTGGACAAGAGTATTTCCAAAATTGAAGAAGCAATACTAACGGCATTGGAGATGACACCGCCAGAATTATCTGCGGATATCTACAAAACAGGTATCTACTTAGCTGGAGGTGGATCAATGTTACGTGGTTTGGATGATCGAATTTCGGAAAAAACAAAATTGCCAATTCACATTGCTGAAGATCCGCTTCGCGCAGTTGCGAGAGGAACAAGTATTGCCTTAAAGAATATTGGCCGATTCCAATTCTTGATGCGTTAAAACAATTTCACATCAATTAAATGGATAGTGATTAACGAACCAGGATTGAATGATAAGAATAAATGCAGAAGCTAATTCAATTTTTAAAGAAGTTTAGAGATTTTTTCATCTTTATCGTCCTGCAAGTTCTTGTCCTTTCCCTCTTTTTTAATAGCAAAGATTATCATCGATCTAAAATGATCAACACATCCTCTGGTATTGTCGGATGGTTCGTCGAGAAAAAGCATAATATCACCAAACATTTTAGTTTAGAAGCAGCCAATGAATTATTGATGCAACAAAACGCAGTTTTAATGGCGCAACAGCCGGAGAGCTTCTATCAATTGCAAAGTGATATCTTTTCGGTAAATGACACACTTAAAAAACAACATTATACGTACATTCCTGCTACTGTTATTAATTCAAACAGTAATGATAGCCGTAATTTTTTCACCCTTAACAAGGGTCGTGCGCAAGGCATTGAATCCGGAATGGGTGTAATTTCAAGCATTGGGGTCATCGGTTCAGTCATTGATGTTTCCAGCCATTACGCCATTGTCATGACCGCCCTTTCTGAAGACAGTAAAATCAATGTTAAACACATCGAAAACAACGAGTATTGGATTTTGAGTTGGACGCCATTTGACCCTGAATATGGTCAAATTCACAATGTAAAAAGAGATGTTGCTTTTGAGATTGGTGATGAAGTTGTTACACGCGGAGGAGATTTACGTTTTCCAGAAGGAATTCCGGTGGGCGCCATCTCTGAAGTGGTATCTGAAGATGGGAGTCAAACCATTTCATTAAAAATAAAACTCGCTGTTAATTATAACAGTGTGTATCATGTTTATGTGGTGAATAACTTGATGAAGAATGAGCAAGCCGAATTAGAACAAAACGCATTGGACATTGAATAATACTTGGGTTAAATATGGCTCCTATTTTATATTGATTTTACTCTTACAAGGGTTGGTCATTAATAATATTGAAGTAAATGCTTACCTCAATCCCATGATTTATCCGATCATGATTTTGATGTTGCCTTTTGAACTCAATGCGATCATTACCATGGCCGTGGCTCTTTTATTAGGTGTTTCCGTTGATGCTTTTAGTAATACTTTTGGATTACATGCCTCGGCGGCTTTATTAGTAGGTTATTTGCGGCCTATAATTCTAAACCTCATCAAGCCAAGAGATGGGTACGACACGACATTACTGCCAAGCATTCATGACATGGGTAAACTTTGGTTCTTAACATACGCCTCATTTATTGTCTTTGTGCACCATCTTTGGTTCTTTATCATTGAGGTTCTTAGATTTGACCTGTTTTTCCATATCCTATGGCAAACCGTGGCAAGCTCAGTTTTCTCTATTGCATTGATCGTATTATTTCAGTACATTTTCTATAAGCCCTCTAAGAAATGAGAAATATAGACAATCGAAAATATGTCTTTGCACTCATCTTTGTGCTCATTCCGATTGTATTCCTTATCCGCTTGTTATATATGCAAGTTGTTGATGATAAATGGAAAGAACGTGCAGCTCAAATTTCAGAAAACAAAGTTTTAACTTATCCTGCTCGCGGTATTGTATATGATCGAAATGGGGAGAAAATAATTGGAAATGAAGTCTATTACGACATTCGTGTAGTTCCGCGCCAGGCAAAAGAAACGGATAGTGTTACACTTGTACAATTGCTCGGAATCACGATGGAAGAGTATACCGATAAAATGAATGCTGCTCGCGATTATTCGATGCGAAAGCCCTCAGATCTAGTTCGACAAATTCCACCAAACGAATTTGCACAAATTGCTCCGGAACTGTACAAATATCCGGGGTTTTTCGAGGTAGCCAGAACCCAACGAATCTATCCAAAAAGTTCGGGCGCTCACATTTTAGGTTACATGAATGAGGTGAGTCCGGCGGACATCGAAAAAGATGCCTATTACCATCCTGGCGATTATATTGGTCGAAATGGAATCGAAAAAATGTATGAGCGTCAATTGCGTGGTCAACGGGGCGTCAAATACTATTTACAAGATGCAATAGGAATGGCCACGGGAACATACGAAGACGGGGCTTATGATACATTAGCGGTACAAGGAAAAAACATTACCCTTTCTATCGATTGGGAATTGCAAGCTTACGGCGAAAAACTGATGAAAAACAAACTCGGTTCAATCGTTGCAATTGAACCTTCAACGGGAGAGATTTTATGTATGGTTTCTGCACCATCCTATGATCCAAATTTGTTGGTTGGGCGTCACATGGGAAGGCATTATGGCGAGCTCCAGGAAGACACATTGTTGCCTTTGCAAAACCGTCCGATGAATTCAGCTTACCCCCCGGGCTCAATCTTTAAAACTGTAATGGCGTTAATTGGTATGCAAGAAGGTGTCGTTACAGCAAATGCTACTTTTGCATGTAACCGAAGTTTAGCGGGGTGTCACAGTCATCCTACAGCTCAAAACATTTCAGATGGAGTGAAGATGTCTTGTAATCCTTACTTTATTTCTTTGACACGTCGCATTATTCAACAAGGAAAAGAAAAAGGCATTTTTAAAGATGCTGCCGTTGGATTAGATATTTGGGCAGAATATGTTCGCAGTTTTGGTATTGGAACGGATTTACATACAGACTTTCCGACAACTGTTCGAGGAAACGTGCCTGACCGTCAATATTATGATGAAGAATTTCCAAGCAAAAGAAACCCATACGGAAAATACCGTTGGGCATTCAGCACGATCCAATCCATATCTATTGGGCAAGGTGAGGTTTTGATTACACCGATGGAGATGGCAAACCTGGCGGCCATTATGGCTAATCGGGGCTATTTCTATTGCCCTCATTTTGTGAAATCTATTGAAGGTGGAGATATTCCTGAAATCTACCTTAAGAAAAATAATACGATGGTTGATCCTGAACACTTTGAGCCGGTTATCGATGGGATGTGGCGTGTGGTTCATGAACCAGGAGGCACTGCCCGCAGAGCCCGAATTGATAGTATTGCGGTATGCGGTAAAACGGGTACAGTAGAGAATTTCAAACGGATTAGTGGTAAGGTTTACCAATTAACGGATCACTCCAACTTTATGGCCTTTGCACCGATGGAAAATCCACAAATAGCCATTTCCGTATTTGTAGAAAATTCAGGTTTTGGAGGGACTTGGTCTGCCCCAATCGCCAGTTTGATGATTGAAAAGTACATAACGGGTACGATTAAAGACAGCTTAAAAGAACAACGCATATTGGAAGCCAATTTGATTCCTGATGTGGATGACATCATAAGCGAATGAGAGGTAAACAGTCTAACATATTCTCCTCTTTGGACTGGTCTATTCTGGGCGTCTATTTTTTACTCGTTATTCTCGGAATAAGCAATATCTATGCTGCAGTTTTTAACCCGGATCATGCCGGATTGTTTGATTTAGAGACCGAACACGGAAAGCAAATTATGTGGTTTGGTGTTTCCCTGTTTTTGGGGTTAATTATTCTCTTTTTAGAGGGGAATTTTATTCGAAAATATGCCTATTGGATTTACGGAGCGACTATGTTTTTACTGTTGGCGGTGCTATTTACGAAACCGATCAATGGTGCGCGATCATGGTTCGGATTTGGCGGTGTGGGAATACAACCTTCTGAATTTGCAAAATTTGGAGTTGCACTGGCATTAGCTCGGTTTATTGATCAAAATAGCGTACAAAAACAGCGTGATCGAATTCGGAAAAATGCAGGTTTAGCTACGCTATGGGGTGTCATACCATTTATTGCAAAGAACAAATCAACGGCCTTTATTTTAGCGCTACCATGCGTGCTGGTTCTCTTGCAACCTGACGCAGGAACATTCATCGTTTTTACCTCGTTTTTGTTGGTGTTGTATCGTGAGGGATATGCTGGAAATATTCTGCTATTCTTGGTCATTGGGGTAATCATTGCGATCATCACGCTACTTGTAGCAGATAACAGTTTCCTATTACCTTTTACAAAAATTAAGCTAACCGGTAAAACGGGAATTGTAATAACGCTGGTTGTGCTCACAGTAATATTTGCGCTCCTGATCAATTCTTTTGTGTTGAAAAGAAACAGAAAAAGCCTGTACCGTTCTCTAATTGGGAGTTTTATCGTAGCGGTACTCTTTGTGAATTTTGTTGAATTGGGATATTCTGAAATCTTACAACCGCATCAAAAGGAGCGTATTGATCTCGTACTTGGTAAAATTGAAGATCCTGACGGGAAAGGTTATAATATTAACCGCGCAAAAGCGGCAATAGGTTCTGGCGGTTTTGCAGGAAAAGGATTTAAATCGGCAACATTAGCCAACGCCAGCCAAAAGCATGTACCCATGCAGAGCACCGACTTTATTTTCTGTACCTGGTCAGAAGAACACGGCTTTTTGGGCTCTGCTTTATTAATAATCCTTTATACATTCTTGCTCTTAAAAATTGTCATTATCGCCGAACGACAACGATCGATTTTTACGCGCGTGTACGCTTATTGTGTTGGGAGTATTTTCTTTTATCATTTTATGATCAATGTGGGTATGGCAATAGGTTTGGCTCCAGTAATTGGAATACCGCTGCCTTTTTTTAGCTATGGTGGTTCATCTATTATGGCTTTTAGCTTATTATTATTTGTGTTAATTAAGCTCGATTCAGAGCGAAAAATTGTCTTGCAATAGTGAGAGGAGCCTTAAGAACGATGTCACCTACCATGCAAGTCTTCTTTCTTGCTTTTACGGTTTATTTAATGGTTGGGGTGGGTGAAATCATCTATTTTCTGACGCTTCAATTGGTTGTTGGCGAACAAGCATTGATCAATGCAGATTTATCCGATGCAAGGATCGTCTTATCACACACATTGTTCTTTCAAGTAATTGGGTTTCTAACGGCATTCATCGCCATTCTTCATTTGACAGGTGATCGCCTCAATCAAATTCTCTATCTTGATAAAATCCGTTTGGATTATATCGGTTTAACCTTTTTAATCTTTCTTCTGGGGATGTTTGTCCTTCCGGGATTGACGCATTTAAACGCACCGTTGGCCGAATTTTTACCTGCAGACGTGCTTGAAACTGAGTCTTTGCGTAATGCCCAAAACGAGCGGATAATGATTCAATCAGACCCCATTCAGTTTGGTTTTACCTTGATTGTTATGGCCATCCTGCCCGCCATTTGCGAAGAGCTCCTTTTCCGTGGGTTTTTAATCCGAAAAATGTTGGCGTCAGGGATGGGGTTCCATGGTGCAGCAATCTTTAGCTCGTTACTCTTTGCCATCACACATATGCAACCGATGAAAATTATTCCCATGTTCGTTTTAGGGTTGTTTTTGGCTTATACCTGTATGTATTTCCGAAATATCAAATACAGCATGTTTCTCCATTTCCTCATAAATGGATCACAAATTATTATGGCTTATTTGATTGGAACTGGTGTTTTGCCGGAAGCTTGATCTATTCAATAATTGCGTCATCAGCTACAAGTGGTTCATTGCGCATCCGCAAGAATAATTGAATCAGTGCAATTACATCCTTTTGGCAATAAGTTACGATCCTGCCTAAATCATTCTCTTCGTAATAAACCCGCGCTACATCTGCCCCAGAGATATCATCTTTCGGTGTGGGTACCTTGAAAATATGACACAAAAGACTTAAGGATGTATAATGTTTATAGTCGCCAAATTTCCACAATTCCATCGTGTCTAAATGGTTAACCTCCCATGGTTTTTTTCCAGCTATGTCCAACGCACCCGGCAAATCAATTCCATGAATTAACATCCGACGCCCAATGAATGGAAAATCAAACTCTTTGGCGTTATGACCACATAAAATATGGTAAGGAGAATTGTAGTGTTGGTTGAGTAACTGAGCGAATTCTTGCAAGAGCTGTTTTTCATCGTCTCCGGCAAAGGATTTTAATCGAATGGATTTTCCATCCGGTTTATCTTGTACGATTCCGCAAGATATGCAGACAATTTTACCAAATTCTGCATAGACTCCTGCTCGGTCGTAGACGTCTTCCGCGGTTAAACCGTCTTTTTGAAAAAACTTTGTTTTCGCGGCATAAAGTTCAGCTGTTTTCTCGTCGAGCTCATTATAAGAATAAACCTCAGGTACTGTTTCAATGTCCAGAAAAAGGACTTTTTCGATATTTACTTTTCTTAATTGCATTGGGTTTAAATTTTGAAGCAAATTAATGAAAAACGCGGCAATAACAAGAGTCGAACATTGAAAATATCAATCTGCTCTTCGATTAGATGATCACACCCATCTTGTCCATTATTGGAATCTTCACCATGTTTTCATCAACAATTGTCTCTGGCAAGAAAATAAACTTTTTGTCAAAGATTTTTCCATCGACATAAAAGCTTACCCAATACTCATTATTAAGGCCAAAAACCTCTTCTACTATAGGTTCAATTTTAGCAAAGCCTTGTTTTTCAACCGTACCAATGTAGTGTCTCAATGTAGAGCTGACAATTTTTTCACCGGTCGATTTATTCTGGCCATATCCTCGAGATGAGACGAGCACATCTTCAATTGATTCTGATTTCTGATTGAGGATATAGACATTGTACACCTCAGCCGTTTTTTCATCATTCAACTCCTTAACAACGGCAACTGAAATATCTTCAACTTTTGGTATATCGATGTCCTTTCTCATCTCTTTTTTTTGCAAAACTACTCATGTTCGCTGAAATAAACATCATTAGCGTGTATAAAGAAGCTAACTCGGAAGCTTCATTGCAACCCAGCGAACTAAAACAAATGCTTATCTTTCGTGATCATGTCCAAAGTAAACCGAAAAGAACTGAGCACAGGCAAAGCCCTATTCCCTATTGCTGTACTTTTTATCACCATCATCTATGGTTTGCTTATCGGTCCATTATTGCTTGATCAAAAAGCATCCCCTATTGAATTCATTTTTTTAATTGCTGGAGGTGCGGCTGTTAGCCAACTGCTATGGATGGGTTATCAATGGGATGAAATTATGGAGAATATTGCCTCCAAAATTAGTAAAGCCCTGCCGGCTATTTTGGTGTTATTGACCATCGGTATGGTAATCGGATCTTGGATCGCGAGCGGAACAATACCGATGCTGGTTTATTATGGCATTGAATTGATTCATCCCGATGCTATTTATGTGGTGGCTTTTGTGGTTCCTGTTATATTTTCTATGCTAACAGGTACATCATGGGGCTCTGCTGGAACCATTGGTGTTGTATTGATGGGCGTGGCTATTTCTTATGATGCACATCTGCCCATTGTGGCGGCTGCAGTAATTGGAGGATCATTCTTTGGCGACAAAATGTCCCCCTTGTCTGATACAACCAATGCCGCGGCTATTGCTGTAGAGGTAAGTGTTTATGATCATATTAAGGCCATGTTTAAAACGACACTGCCTGCAGCTGGCTTTGCGTTGGTTTTTTATTTGATTGCAGGAGCATTTTTTCCTGTTAATGGTGATGTAAGCGCAGAAAGTCCAGTCATCAAAGAAACACTTGCCGATACAAGTCGGCTATTCAATTTTAACCTGCTCTTGCTATTACCCCCGGTCATTGTCTTATACGGGTCAATTCGAAGAATCCCCACGCTTTCCATTCTTATCATTTCATCTTTGGTAGCCTTAATACTGGCGTTCATTTTCCAAGACTGGCCTTTGTCAAGTTTACTCGACAGTTTATTCAATGGATTCGATTTAAGTGTTGCTTCCTTTGAACCTGCCGAAAATGTAAAAAACCTATTTAATCGGGGAGGCATGTATAGTCTCAGTCAACCGATATTTATCACCCTCTTGGTTTTTATTTTCGTGGGAGCAACGGACAAAATCAAAGCTATGCCGCACTTAATCGATAAGCTACTGAGTTTTGTTAAAACCAAAGGAGGATTGATTCGAGCGGCTTTAATTTCTACGGGGTTTGTGAATGCCATGACTTCCAATCAATTTGCCACCAGTTTTATTGTTGGAGATGCCTACAAAGAAAAATACGACAAAGCGGGTATTAAACGGAGTGTCCTTTCACGCTCATTAGAAGATACGGGCACCATGATTGAACCATTAATTCCTTGGCACGCAACGGCCGTATACATGGCCACAACTTTAGGCGTTGCTGTTGCCGATTATTGGTATTGGCATGTCTTTGCGTTGGGCAATGTTGCACTCGCTTTTGTCCTTACCATATTCAAATCGCGCAAATAACTATTCCTTAAGTGCTTCTCGATTAGCAAAAAGCTGATTATATTTAGAGGATAGCTATGAAAGTCCTGGTAACCCTGTTTCTGTCATTATTGATTTCCCTGTCTGGTTTGGGGCAGCGGGATTCCCTTTTGAATATTATTGAGACATCTGATAATGATACGACTATATTAGAAGCATATGTAGCTCTCGGGGATCCATATTTCCGGGTACAACCAGATTCAGCAAGGCACTTCTATCTAAAGGGATTGAAAATTGCGGAAAAATTAGATCATTTCATATGGCAAGCCAACCTTGAAAACGCGGTTGGTCTTTGTTATATGGATCAGGAAAGCTATGAGGAAGCCATAGCATGGTTCAAGCGGTCAGCGAAAAAAATGGCCAAGATAAATACGCGGCACGGAACATCTATGCTATTAAATAATATTGGAGCATGTTACAACGAAATGCAGCAATCGTCCGTTGCTATGAAATATTTTCTTGTGGCTCAACGCATACAATGGGATGGAACAAACCAAGATGTTGTAATGCTGTTAGAAATCAATATGGGCAATGTTTATGAAGATTTAGGTTAAGACTCATTAGCTCTCATTCATTATCAGAATAGTCTATCATTAACTGATCCAGAATCTGACCCGTATAATAACGCCTTGAGTCGTCATAATATTGGATGCGTGTTGCTAATGAGGAATCCAGCTTCAATAAAAGGCCTATCGCGCCAAAAAAGAGCACATGAAATCGCAACCAAATCCGATTTCGCGAATCTCCAAACGATGTCAGGAACTGAAATTGTAAGGTATTATTTGACAGAAGAAAAATTGGATCTTGATTCGGCTCAATATTGGCTAAACTATAATCGAATAACATCGAGCAAAACGAATTCGCCAACTTTAAATCTTGGCGTTTATGAGACATTCAGCAAATATTATTTGCTAAAAGAACAATATGATAGCAGTCTCTATTACATTGATCTAGGACTGCAATTATTTCCATTTGTTCAAGAGAAACAAGATAAAATTGTGTTTTTGTATCAGGCCGCATCATCATTTGAAAAAATGGGCGATTATAAAAGGGCATATTTATATTATCGAGACGCGACACGGTTGAGAAAAGAGACATATAATGAGCGTAATTCTCAGATCTTCGCAAATATCAAGAACAACCACGAAATTGAGAAAAGGGATCAGGCCATTGCCCTGTCACAAAAGGAAAACACTGTGAAAGACGCGCAGATTGAATCAGACCAAAACTGAGTCCGTCTTTTTGTAATTGGTACAATCCTATTGGTGTTGTTGCTGGGTTTTATCGTTTATTTCTTAGTCCAGCAAAACAAGAACAATAAATTACTTTCTCAGCAAAATGCTGTGATAGAAGAACAGGAGTCAAGTCTGCGCGAAAAGCAGAATGAAATCATTGATTCGATCAATTATGCCAAACGTATTCAAGGGGCGATTCTTCCAAAAAGTCCTGAATTGCAACGTGCCTTAAAGGATGGTTTTGTTTTATACATTCCAAAAGATATTGTCTCTGGTGATTTCTATTGGATGTATGAATTGAGTTCATAACAATATTTGGTGGCTGTCGCAGATTGGACGGGTCATGGTGTTCCGGGAGCAATGGTAAGCGTAGTGTGTAATAATGCATTAAACCGTTCTGTGAATGAATACAAACTCACCGAGCCGGCTGACATTCTAAATAAGACAAGAGAATTAGTCGTTCAAGAATTTGAACAAAAGCATGACGTCGTGCGGGATGGGATGGACAATTCATTGCTCAACATCAATGTTGACAGTGGTGAGATTTCTTGGGCAGGTGCTTATAATCCACTATGGATATTGCGAAAAGAAGGGAATGAAATCAACCTATTAGAAACTAAGGCCGACAAACAACCCGTTGGTTTTTCAGAGAACATGCAGTCTTTTACCAATCACAAACTGACACTCCAAACCAATGACCGCGTTTTCTTATTTTCTGACGGTTATATCGATCAGTTTGGAGGTGAGAACGGTAAAAAATACAAGCGCAATCAGTTCAAAGCATTTTTTTGGTCAAGCATTTTGCAACAGACATGGATGCCTTAAAAAAAGAAATGGCCAACGAATTTAAAGTTTGGAAAGGTGATTTTGACCAGCTTGATGATATCTGCGTGATCGGTATTCACTATCACTAAAATAAATACGCCTTACTCGAATCTGATCTTGTTTACGAAATAAACAAATCGCTTTTTTTCACCTTCTTCTTTGTTTTTAATCTTTTGACGTCCATAGGCTATGAAATAATCATCGTACCAGTAATTGACGCTGGATGAAGACCACTTGGTTTTGTCTCCGTCTAATCCGGTTTCGATTGGGTCAGAAGTGCGATCGTAGATCACATCGCCTTCAAAAGAAAACGACTTTGCAACGATTCGGCTCCTATTTGCAAATACTAGGTTCAGTGTGTTTTGATCCCCTGAAGCTATCGAAATAAACCGTTGCACCGAAAAGGGTTTGTGGGAAGGGTACATTTCAAATATCTGATCCCAAACCATTTCTCCATATTGATTATAGCGTGCTACCACAGCATGGGTATACTGATAGCCATTAAAAACCTGCCGTGTTTGTGTCACAGGAACTCCATTTGAATAAGCAGTGTAATACTCGGTTCGGTATGTAGGATAATAAGCCTCACCAATAAACAAATAACCATTGTCCAGAACAATCACCGGATGATCGGCGATTAGATAATTGTATTTTAACTCTTTTCCTTTTGCCTTTTTTCGTTCCCTTTTTCGTTCGATTTTTTCTTGCTTTCGCTCAGAGATATAGCTAAAAAAGTTTTCTAAGTCTGCGAAATTGTAGTACTCCACGTAATTCATTTCGCCATTTTCCGATTCACAGGAATACAATCCTTGTGAAGAGGTGCTTTTAGCTCCAATTCAAGCCGTTTTTCATAGGTCAATTTAGCATTTAAAGATTGGTAAATGAATAAGCTAATGAATGCAACAAAGTAATATTTCATATTTCTACTTTTGAATGATGTTTTTAGGTTTAAGGCACAAAAATACTAAACCCAAGAATAAGTGAAATGAAGGAGAACAAGTTATATTCCCCCAGCTTGCGCATAAATGCTCATTCCAGTGGATATATAGGCTGGCAATTCCTGATAATGTCCTTCTAAAGCATCGTCAACAACCGTTTCTGTGTTTTGCCAGTTAGGTAAAGTGCCAGATCCAGTTCGAACAATAACAAGGGCTTTCTCTGGAATAGATATAATGTATTGACCAGACATTCCTCTAAAATATGTTACTTCGTAAGGCATTCCGGTATAAACCCAATATTGAAAGCCATACACCTGATTCGGTTTGCTATTGCCCTTGATTAACGGAGCTAAGGACGCAAATTCTTCAACATAAGCCTCACTCACTAATTGCTGACCATTCCAATTGCCGCGGTTATTGACCAATTTGCCTAAGCGGAGAAAATCTCTTGAAATAGCATAAAAACAACAGAATGCTTTTTCGGCGCTGTTATCATCTCCTGCCAAGCTCCACATAGCTTCACTTTCTGCGCCCATTGGTTTCCATAATTTCTCAGAAGCGTATTCAGAAACGGTCTTTCCAGTTGCTGCTTGCAAAATGTACATCAATACTTGGGTGTCACCACTCTTATACTTGAATGTTTCTCCAAGAGGTTCCTCAATTGTTCTGCGGTTTAAAGCTAAATCACGGTCGTCGGTATCGTAATACAATTCGGCAACATCACAAAACGGACTCACATAACTTTCACTCCATGAAAGACCCGAACTCATGGTTAAAATGTGCCGAATAGTAATGTCCTTTTTTTCATCGTTAAATTCGGGCAAATAATTGGCAACCGGCTCATCTAATGATTGAATTTTACCCTCGTCATACGCAACTCCAATAAGCAAGGAAACAATCGATTTTGCCATCGAAAAAGAATTGGACAATTTTTCTTGATTGTGATCATTCCAATACTCTTCGTAGATAATCGTGTCGCCCCAAGCCACCAAAAAAGAAGCCGGTGTTAACGATTCGATGGTCTCGCGCTGCGCTGCTGATAAAACAAAACTTCCAAGCTCAGGATGCTCTTGCCATGGTTGTGGTGCCGCTGTTTCCACCGCTCTGTTTTCGAAAACATCCAAATCATAAATAGTCGGTCGAATGTGTCCACGAAAATAAGTATTCGCAATTCCCTTATAGATATAATAACGCCCGGTAAAAACAATTGCTAGGTTTCCGATTATCAATAAAAGAACTATTAATAACCCTAACCATTTGAATATTTTCTTAATCACTTTCATCTATTGAAAATAGTGCCTTATATGTTAAACGTAATCAAAGTCAAAAATATTGGCCATGTTTTCTTTTAATGCTGCCTGAACGGCATCCATGTCTACTTTTTGCCCTAATTCTTTTTCCATTGAAGTTACGGCTTTATCAACAATCCCACAAGGCACAATGTGATTAAAATAGGTAATGTCTGAATTGACATTCAAGGCAATTCCATGCATCGTCACCCAACGAGAACTTTTAACACCCATTGCGCAGATTTTTCGCTCATTGGGCGTTCCACCGTCTAGCCATACACCCGTGAGACCATCAACCCTGCCTGCTTCAATTCCAAATTCACTTAGCGTAAGAATGACGGCCTCTTCCAAGTAACGCATGTATTTGTGAATGTCTGTAAAAAACTGATCCAGGTCAAAAATAGGATACATCACCAATTGTCCAGGGCCGTGATAAGTTATGTCCCCTCCTCGATTGATCTTGTATAATTGAGCATTGTGCTGACGCAGCATTTCTTCATTGATTAGCAAGTTCGATTCTGCCCCACTCTTTCCGAGTGTATAAACATGAGGATGCTCACAAAAGATCAAGTGATTCTCAGGAGTCTTATTTGATTTGCCGTCTCGATTATCAATCTTTTGCTGAATGGAAGCCTTGAACAAAACCTCTTGATCATCCCAACATTCTTTGTAGTCAATTAAGCCTTTATTGATTGCATTTACTTTCCGCATGGTCGTACAAAGGTAATACCTATTTTTCAGTAAACGATTTTCAGGTTTTAAACGTTATAGAGAGTGGAAGCTTATTTTGTATATTTGTATTATGGGTCGATTTTTAATATATGCCTTGTTAATTTTGATTGTTTTCAGTTGTCGAAAGGATCCTGAAATTACGATGAGCGATACGACTCCTTATGTCATCGAGTATCCAGAGCGCATATCGAAATATCTCCCGCCTATGCCCATTCCGGCTGACAATCCGATGAATGTTGAAGGCGTAGAACTAGGCAGAAAATTATTCTACGAAGAAAAGCTTTCTGCAGACAATACTCAATCTTGTGCAAGCTGTCACGATCCTTCTATTGCGTTCAGTGATACTGGGGCTGTGAGTTTTGGTATAGATGGGTTGCCGGGCACAAAAAATGCCATGCCGCTTTTTAACCTTGGTTGGATGGAACGCCTATTTTGGGATGGTCGCGCTTATGGTATAGAAAACCAAGCGTTTGCTCCTGTTGTAGATCCAGTGGAAATGCACAATACGTGGCCAAATGCGGTTGCCGCGTTGCAAGATGATCCAGTATATCCGGCCTTGTTTGAAAAAGCATTTGGTTCATCTCAAATTGATTCGGTCATGGTGGTTAAAGCGCTGGCACAGTTTGAACGAACATTGCTTACGGCCAATTCGCCAATGGATAAGTACATGAATGCCAATAATGCTATTGGAAGTAGTGGTTGGTCTTACGAAGATGAACTGGCGGCATATCTTGGTTTTGCTTTATTCATGAGCGAAGAAAAAGGAGATTGTTTCCATTGTCATGGTGATTCATTTAACCCACTTTGGACAGATAATGATTTTCATAATAATGGTTTAGATGCAGATGTTGCTGGAAAAGGACTAGGTGCCATAACGGGTAATCCATTGGACGATGGGAAATTCAAAACACCAACTTTGAGAAACTTGGTTTGGACTGCACCTTATATGCACGATGGGCGTTTCCAAACGTTAGATGAAGTGATTGATCATTACAGTGAAGGACTACAACATTCACCCACTATAGATCCATTAATGAAGGAAGTAGACAATGGAGGTGTTCAATTAACCTCTGAAGAGAAATATCAACTTAAAATGTTCTTGATTTCCTTGTCTGATAGTTCTTTTGTAACAGACGAGCGGTTTACAGATCCGGGTTAGCGTATTGAGTTCAGAATTGTGAATGTTGAGTGCCGAATGTGTGCTTCACCATAGTTCTGATCATTCCGAGCGCAGCCTACAAATTCAATCTTACCCTCCAAACTCATTCTCTATAGCCCTGAGCGCAATCGAAGCAAACTTGGTAAACTGAGCGAAGTCGAAGTTACCCTTGCATTTTCGCCATCTCAGATTTGAGGTAGCCAATCACATCCACCTCAACAGGGTCGATGTTTTTTAATTCAGACATAAAATAGGACACCCAATCACCCAAATGAATCAGGTAGAAATTCTGAGCTAGGCGTGTTTCACCAATTGCTTTTGTTTCCAAAATGGTGTCTGTATACTTTGCAACGACACCCTTACTTATTTCCCAACGACGGTTGGTGCGCGGGTGATTCAGGTTTGAATGTAAAAATAACGGTGCTTGATGTTCAGAGCCTCCGGCCCACCCGACCAATTCATTGTGCGTCAATTCAGGGAAAACATGGTGCCAACACAATTCTTTAGCGTTTTCATTGATTTGTTGTCTCCAACGAACAGCCACGCCTTCAAAATCATTTCCGGCATAAATCAATGGGCGCTTTTTGTGAAAGCCTTGCGCAATACGTATCGCCTCATCACGAATAGCTGCCTCATGCGACTCAATAAATGCTGGAACTTTTTCCAAGTCATCCAAAATATCACCGCCGATTAAGCCGTAGCGCTCCAAGATATATAATTGTTGCACTAAAGAGTAGGCCAACATTGCTCGTGGTTGCTCTCCACCTGGAACAATAAACTTATTCCAACCGTTTTGATCAGCTCGTTCTTTTAACTCTCCTCCGGATGTAATAACAGCAATTTCAGCACCGCGTTCTTGACAAAACTGAACCGCCGAAAGTGTTTCTTCTGTATTTCCTGAATAAGATGAAGCAATCACCAATGTGTTTTTGTTCACCCATTCTGGCATTTCATAATCATTCACGCATAAAAACGGAACAGGAAGGTCATTTTTGAGCAATAAACCAATGATGCGTCCACCAATTCCAGACCCACCCAATCCGCAGACTAAGACCGCATTAATTTGACGATCCATCGGTTGAAATGCTGCAGAAGCTCCGATTTCACGAGCTTCCCTAATCTGATTGGCTAAGTTGGCAATTAGTTCTTTCATGCTGTCTTTACTGTCTTCTTCGAAAGCTACTCGCAATACGTTTTTCAACTTGAATTCGTTGTTCGTCTCAAAAAAACGTTCAAACTTAGTTCTTTTCAACGTGAATTTTGCGGAAATGTTCCGCTTATTTCGTTAAAATTTCCAACCAAATGGTATTCTTCAGGGCGATATAAATTATCTTTGCTCCCTTAAACGACGCATTATATGAGTAATTCGGAATTGTCAGAACAAGAAATTCAAAGAAGAGAAGCCCTAAATCGCCTGCGCGAATTGGGTGTTGAGCCTTATCCAGCAGCCCTTTATCCGGTTAGTGATAAATCGAATGAGATTAAAGCTAATTATGAGGAAGGTAAATCGGTCATCATAGCCGGGAGAATCATGCGAAAAAAGGTGCAAGGAAAAGCTTCTTTTGGTGAGATTCAAGATTCCGAAGGACGTATTCAAGTCTATTTTAATCGAGATGAAATTTGTCCAGACGAAGACAAAACGATGTATAATGACGTCTTCAAAAAATTACTTGATTTAGGTGATTTTATCGGTATTGAAGGTGATCTGTTTAAAACACAGGTTGGTGAAATTACCGTTAACGTGAAAAAATTCACGTTGTTGAGTAAATCACTGAAGCCGCTTCCGCTTCCAAAAACGGATGCCGATGGAAAAGTACACGATGCATTTACAAACCCTGAATTGCGTTACCGTCAGCGTTATGCTGACTTGGTGGTGAATCCACACGTAAAGGAAATTTTCATCAAAAGAACCAAGTTGTTCAACGCCATGCGTCAGTTCTTTAATGAGCGTGGTTATTTTGAGGTAGAGACACCTGTGTTGCAACCCATAGCAGGTGGAGCGGCAGCTCGACCTTTTATCACCCATCACAATGCATTGGATATTCCATTATATATGCGAATCGCAAATGAGCTTTATTTAAAGCGTTTGATTGTTGGTGGTTTTGAAGGGGTATATGAATTCTCAAAAAACTTCCGAAACGAAGGGATGGACCGCACGCACAATCCTGAATTTACAGCCATGGAAATTTACGTGGCGTATAAGGATTATAATTGGATGATGGACTTCACCGAGCAATTGCTCGAGTTTACAGCAATGGCCGTTAACGGAACGACAAAAGCGACATTTGGCGAGCACGAAGTTGATTTCAAAGCGCCCTACAAGCGTGTAACCATGCGGCAATCCATTATTGATTTTACCGGATTTGACATTCAAGGGAAATCAGAAGCGGAATTACGCGAATGGTGTCAAAACAATAATATTGAAGTGGACGAAACCATGGGGCGTGGTAAGCTTATCGACGAGATATTTGGTGAAAAATGCGAAGGCAATTACATCCAACCAACATTTATTACTGACTATCCAAAGGAAATGTCACCGCTCTGTAAAGTGCACCGAGAAGACGATACATTAACGGAGCGTTTTGAGTTAATGGTATGCGGAAAAGAAATTGCAAATGCTTATTCTGAGTTGAACGATCCAATCGATCAACGCGAGCGTTTCGAAGAGCAATTAAACCTTGCCGAGCGTGGTGACGATGAGGCAAGTCAGTTTATCGATTATGATTTCCTACGTGCACTCGAATACGGAATGCCACCAACGTCAGGTTTGGGTATTGGTATTGACCGTTTGGTGATGTTCTTGACGAATAACCCATCTATTCAGGAAGTCTTGTTTTTTCCTCAAATGAAACCGGAAAATTTCGGCAAACCAGCCGGTCCGGAATTAACAGAGAACGAACAGTTGGTCTTTGATATTCTCTCGAAAGCCGGCGCAATGGACCTTGGTGAACTGAAAGAGCAGGCCGGGCTGAGCAATAAGCAATGGGACAAATCGATGAAAGGACTTTCTAAGCATGGCCTAACGAAAGTTACTAAGACAGATGATGCCTTGACGGTTGAGGTGGTGGGGTAGCCACTTCCTGACTTCCTTTACTTATTGCAGTTCTTGGTAAATATTTAAATGCGTTTACAAACGACTACAATTGTTTATTAGACGAATTCTTTCGTATGTTTTATTCATGTTTGAGCCCTTATGGATTTCAAACAAATAAAACGTCAAATGATCGCCAAGCGTTATAGCCGAAGCACCGTAGATGTATACATTTCTTGTCTACATGCTTTTTATGACCATTTTCAGAGCGATGTCAATAACCTGTCTAAAAAGGAAACACAAAACTACCCGTTTACATTGGTTAAGAAGGGATATTCACGAAGTACGCAAAACCAGCACATAAATGCTATTAAATATTACTACGAGCAGGTATTAAAACGACCTCGCGAAATATACTACATCGAAAGGCCTCGAAAGGACAGAAAACTGCCTGAAATATTAAGTAAAAATGAAGTGTACAATATTATTAGCGCTACTGAAAATATCAAACACAAGGCAGCACTTACGCTTTTATATGCGTGTGGACTGAGAATTGGCGAACTGATCAATTTGAAACTGACAGACATTGATAGCAAAAGAATGTGTATTAAAATTTCAAATGCAAAAGGTGCAAAAGATAGAATTGTTCCTTTACCAATAAACGTCCTTAACTTACTTCGCAAGCATTACAAGGTTTATCTTCCAAAGACATATCTATTTAATGGAATCGACGGGGGAAAATATACAGCAATTAGCGTAAGAAACGTTTTAAAACGTTCATCACGTCGAGCGGGGACAAGGAAAAATGTAACCCCCCACATGCTGCGTCACTCTTTCGCAACTCATGTTTTAGAAAGTGGTATAGATATTCGATACATTCAAGCGATCTTGGGTCATAATTCAATTAAAACAACCGAAATTTACACCCATGTCAGCAGTAAAAATGTATTGGCTATAAAAAGCCCTGTTGCTGAAATGCAGTTTTAGCAAGGTGTTGGGAAAAGAAAAAAAAAAATATATCTTTACACAAACGTTATGGGCAAGTTAAAGCGACACTAAACAATTCTTTTACATGATTGTTATACATCAAATGAAGATGAAAATCATTTAAAAAACTTGGAGATTCCGAAAATCCTTAAGAGTAGGAAAAATTAAAAACCAAAAAAATGGAACATTTAAAAATCGCCAGCGACAACTACGTTGCGTTCACGTTCTTCATTGGAACGATGGCCATGATGGCCGCCTCAGTATTCTTCTTTTTTGAACTAAACAACACTTCTAAAAAATGGAGAACATCAGTACTCGTATCGGGATTGATAACCTTTATTGCAGCCGTGCATTACTACTACATGCGGGGTTACAATCTCGAAACTGGAGAATCCCCTACCTTTTTTCGATATGTAGATTGGATTCTCACAGTGCCATTAATGTGTGTTGAATTCTATCTTATTACTAAAAAAGCCGGAGCAAAAATTTCTTTGCTATGGAAATTGATTTTTGCATCACTTGTAATGCTTGTCACAGGTTACTTTGGAGAAACAATTGACCGCGACAATAGTGTTATGTGGGGAGTAATTTCAGGCGCAGCCTATTTTTACATCGCCTATTTAATATGGTTTGGTGAAGTAGCAAAATTGTCTCAGACCGCAGGCCCGCAGGTTGCAAAAGCAACAAGAGTTTTAGCTTGGTTTGTCTTGGTTGGTTGGGCGATATATCCGTTGGGATATATTTTGGGCACACCAGGTGGTTTGTTCGGAATTCAGTTAGTTTCTGACCCGGCTGCAGCAGCAAACTCAATGGATATTGTTTACAATATTGCAGATGCAATAAACAAAATTGGTTTTGGTTTGGTAATTTATACACTCTCAAGGTCAGAGGAATAATTAACCAGCCCATAACAGCACTTAAAAGAAATTGGCGGGAATGTGCTCCGCAGAAAGATTTGTGGCAAAAGAAAAATTCTCCTTTGCAAAAGCATCTCGGTAAAAGTCCGCCAACTTCTTTTAGCTGCAAATGTTATCGTAAATCTCTTTGATTTCGCCCATGATCCGAGGTAATTTTAGATTGCGATTTGACCATGCCCAAACTCAATTGATTTTATTGGATAATCCATACGGGATAATTTTTTAATTTCAAGTTGACTTTTGGAAATTGCTAAATAAATCAAAGAGACAACGATAACAAGTAGCTAAAATATTTGAACGAGTTGAGCAAATGAGTATTTTAGCAAGACCGTTGTACTCCATCAAAAAACTAAAAGAGCTAATTTAAATCTTGATCAAAAAGATACGGCAAAGTAATATTTCCGAAATTATTCTTCAATTTGTTAGAATTCATAGTATTGTTGTCAATCTCTGTCAATCCCAAGTTATAAATTACGCCTATTTCAAAATTATTTGAAATCAAATAACTCAACCCAAATGGTAAACCCCAATCGGTCTTATTGAAATAACTTTTATCGAAACTATTGGAAGGTACTCCCACAAGGAAATCAGAATTGATACCCGAGAAAATACTAAATTCAGGAGTTATATAATATTTAAGCATTATCGGCATATTGATGTAATGCAATTTTAAATCTAGGACATTACCTTTTCCCTTTTCGCCTTTTTGTACATAAAGGATATTTGATTGAAATGCTAAACGGTCTGAAAGTTTCCATTCGTAATAAATACCGCCAGTTAATCCCAATAATAAATCACCTTCATAATTTGAAATGGTTGAAAAACTGCCACCACCCATTATTCCGATAGTATGTTTACTATTTTGGGCATTCAAATGGAATAATGTAAAGGACAATACCAAAAACAAAAGGATACGTTTCATTACAAACAAAATTTACATAAAAGATTAAGCTCCTTGAATCATTAAAGCTTTACCGTCAAAAGAAGTATTGATTAGACAATCCACAAAAAACTTAGCTACATCAGAGCGAGAAATGAATTTTGGAAAGAAAACAGTTGGTTTATTAATGATTTGATATTTTCCTTTCCCCTGTTTATCTGTGAGCCCAGCGGGTCGGATAACAACAAAAGGAACATCCTTTTCTTCAAGCACTCTCTTTTCGGCTTTTTCAAAATCTGCAAAGCCTTCTTTTCCACCAATTTGTTGAAGTAAAAATTTCACAAGCCAAGACGAACCTCCAATCCCAATACTTGAAATCATTAAACAACTTGGTGAATTAGCTTGGTTAGATGAAGCCAACATTATATTTCCATAAGCTTTATCCATTATATAGATTTTTTTCTTTGGTGGATTGCCTAAACAGCTGACAACAATATCAACTCCTGAAACAGCCTTTTCTACATCACCATAATTTGTTGCATCTCCTTGAACAACTTCTACATTCAGATTTTCAGAAAGCGCATATTTTTCGGGGCTTCTAACAAAAGCCTTTATTTTATAACCCGCTTCTAAAGTTTGGTTAACAAAATGACTCTTAGAGCTAATAAAAAGTTAATTGTCTTTAATATTTTCATAGATATACTTTTTTTAATTAATGATGATGCAAATCTATGAAACATTAACTATATATTATATAGTACTATACCAAAATATAGTGTATGTTTGCATAAACAGATAGAAATGGATAAGGCTTTAAAAGATAAAATTGAAGAATTTAAGAGTTACAGAATAGACAGGCCTCCTTTGGAAATAATAGAATATTACAAAAAAGAACTGCAGGCTATTCAAGACGCAATGGAAATTGTGCAAGGAAGATGGAAAATGCCGATTATTGCGTTACTCTGTAACGGGGAATTCAGATATTCTGAATTGGAGAAAGGACTTCCGAAAATAACTCCAAGAATGCTATCCAAAGAATTAAAAGATCTGGAAATTAACGGATTGGTAGAAAGAAAAGTTTATGATTCCATACCCGTTAAAGTATCCTATAAATTAACTGATTATGGTTATACATTAGTTCCATTAATAACCGAATTGACAAATTGGGGAATGGAACATAGAAAAATGATAATGAAAAGATAAAGACGAGAGCACAACAATGTATAAAAATAATAGCGGTTTGAGTGCTAAAATCAAAGTGCATATCTTAGTACAAAGTTTAGTGTTAAACTGAAAGGAAAGAGCCTTGAAGTCCGCTACTATTATTATACTAATCGTTATCGTAAATCTCTTTGATTTCGCCCATGATCCGGGGTAATTTTAGATTGCGATTTGACCATGCCCAAACTCAATTGATTTTATTGGATAATCCATACGGGATAATTTTTTAATTTCAAGTTGACTTTTGGAAATTGCTAAATAAATCAAAGAGACAACGATAACAAGTAGCTAAAATATTTGAACGAGTTGAGCAAATGAGTATTTTAGCAAGACCGTTATATGCTATCGAACAATATTTCAGGCTACGACACAAACTATAATCACCGCATAAATAAATACAAGAACATGAGAATCATATTATTATTTATAATCTTAAGCAGTTTCAAATTATATGCACAAGAAGAAGTATCACTAACGCAATTATCAGTAAAACAATACGGCAATGAATATGATGTCAATTATATTATTACAGGTCTTGACCTAACCTACTTAACGACAAATTATTCAAGTGACAGCACACGTTTTTACTATAATGATAAACTATTTACTGGTATAGGTACAATATCCAATTCAGATCAAACTACATTCATTACCTTCCAAAATGGTAAACTTGATGGACACTGGCGAGACGTAATGTGGTCCAATGGTGGGCTGCTACATGAGGGATATTTTAAAGATGGTTTAAAAGAAGGATGGTGGCATTCAGGGAGCATAGATCTTGGTCCTGAAACCAAAGATGGAACAGAGTTTAAGGAAAGTGTTTTGACAAGGTCAGAATACTCTAAAGGTGAACTAATCAAAGAAAGATTTTTTGGACGGGATTGGTTAACCGAAATACATACCATAGATGGATATCGAGAAATTATATACCATAATGGACAAGTTGTAGATGTACATAAATATATTAATATGGAAACTTTTAGGGGAGAAAAGACTAGTGGCCCAAAAAATGGAACAGAAACCTATTATGTTTCAAAAGATAGTACTCTAAAAGAAGTTTTACTTTTTGAAAAAGGCTATATAATTTCAAAAAACAGATTCAAAAACGACACGTTATTACATGTTGATAAATACGTAATTCAAGATAAGCAATATAATATTAAAAGGACCAATTATTATGGCAATGGCACCATCAAAAGTCAAGGGTTAATCATTACTGAATTTGACGCTAAAGCTGGTGAATGGCTATATTATAGTATTGAAGGAATATTGCTTAAAAAAGTGATTTATAAAGGACTCTTTCAGAATCCGATTACAACTCATTATAATTCTGATAGATCTGTTAAACTAAATAAATCGCAATAAATCACACAGAATGAAAGATCATTTTTTTATCCTCATATCAGTAATTTCATTTTGCCTGTCTTCATGCCAGCTTCTTATTCATAAAAAATGTAACTAACAAACACTTTCTGAAGATCTAGCAATAATGGAACGCAGAATGGACTCCACTGACTACCAAAATTTAAAGAAAGGCTTATGCCAAATAAAACTAGAGGGAGGTGATATTCAGGACTATACCTACTATGAAGTCAAAGAGTTTTGGTCTCATCAAAATAGGCATGAAATAAGAAAACATAAACTTCAATTGACTGATAATACTATTGAAGAGGCTTTTACGTTTGCGGAAGAATTAGCGTGTGAAAATTGGAAAAGTCGTTGTAGTCAAGAGCTTTTTAATCTAACAAAGCGTCTTTGGTTTCAGGAAATAAATGATCGAGATGAATTGATTTTTTCATTCATAGAGCAAGGTAAAACAAACGATGCTATAATAGCAGAATTTGCACTTGATAGCTTTGTTGTATCGACTAAGCCTGTGGTTTCTCATGAAGAATTAATAAAGTCTTTGAAAGAAGATTTAAATGATAAAATTGATTCACTTCGTTCGTTATAAACTCAAAGTCAAAATTCGGGTCTTTAATAAATACTCAAAAAAGGAAAGTTAAGGTGATGTTTTTGTGTTTTCATTTAGTGGACATAAAGCATCAGTTTAAAACAGATGACAGAAAATGGATTGGAATACCAAATAAAATGAATGTCGGATTGATTGAGTTAATCCAATTAATAAGAAAGAAAACAGCATATAACACTATGTAAAAAGCATTAAAAACGCATTTTACATTAAACGTTAGGTATAATTGTGACTACGTCAACTAAAAGTGAACTATTATGAATAATAACTAGTATACACTTTTGGTATGGAAAAGACAGAAGAAATTAAACGATATCTTAAGTTTCAAAAGAAGCTAAGAGCTTTAAGACTAGGAGAAGACTTAGGATGCAAATATGCCTGTGAGGTGTTCAAAATCAGTAAGACCACATACTACAATTGGAAAAGGAAATACGACAAGTATGGAGAAGAGGGTTTATTGAGAAAGAAAAGAGATCCGGGATCATATGGGAATTGTATCGACAAGGAGACGGTTGATCTAATCTTAAAATTGAGAAAGGAACACAAACTAGGTACATGGCGGATCAAGTGTTGCCTAGAACGCTATCACGACATCAATGTTTCTGAATCATCGGTCTATAGAACACTTAAAAGAAACAATATCAAACCATTGGATCGTACTACTACCAGAAAGGCTATGGGACCAAAACGCTATTCAAAGGAAACTCCTGGGCATCACGTTCAAGTAGATGTTAAGTTCTTGATATTTAATACTGAAGAAGGAAAGGTTAAGCGATATCAATACACTGCTATTGATGATTGTACGCGCGTGAGAGCCATTAAAGTTTACGAAAAGCATAATCAGAAAAATGCAATAGACTTCTTAGATTACGTCATAGATAAATTTCCTTTCAGAATACACACCATCCAAACTGACAATGGACATGAATTTCAATCCAAGTTTAATTGGTATGTCCAAGATAAAGGGATGAATCATCGATACATTAAGCCTGGAAAACCACAACACAATGGAAAAGTAGAAAGATCCCATTTAACAGATAAAAGAGCGTTTTATCAGCTTTTAAAATATACGGATGATGTAGATTTAGGCAAAAAACTAAAACAATGGGAAGATTTTTATAACTTCAACAGACCACATGGGGCTTTTAAGGGAAAAACACCGTACGAAGAGCTAATGTGTCACTTAAAAAATTAAGGTTTTGGTTCCAATTTAGTTGAAGTACCGCAGTCGATTAAGAATTTATCTGCGAAACAATTGAGAACAAATGCGCTTTCAACACTTAAGGGAGGCAATATTGGGATAAACAGCGATGAAGCAGAAAGAGCACAGATAAGAAATGAAAAAAGGTTGGGCTAAGCGTCTAGCCTTTTTCTATTTATATCACGACTAGCACAACGCTAATCGCCATCACAATAAATCCAATAATCTTACGGACACTTAGGGTTTCATTTAAGTAGAGTCTTGAAACGAGTGCAATACAGACAACACCCGTTGAAAGATTTATCGCTGCCATTTCGCTTGGTTGATAGGTTCCAACACCCCAACGTATAGCTGAAACATTCAATAAATACTCCGGAAGCACTAATAACCAGCTAATGATAAGTGCAGCCCAAAAAGTTTTGTTTTTAAATTTCACATGACCTATCCACGCAAAAGCCATGAGCACGCTGGAAACGAAAAGCATAACGGGTACCAAATATAGTTCCATGTCTATTGCTTCTCCTTTTTAATGGTTTTTGATGGTTTCGATTCTGATATTAAGATCATCGCAACAATCATCAAACCAAACCCGATGTATTTCTGCGTGGTGATTTCTTCTCCTAAAAAGAAGTTTGAAACTAACGCAATAAATACAATTCCCGATGAAAGGTTCATAGCCGCCATTTCACTCGGTTGATAAACACCAACACCCCAACGAATAGCAGAAACATTCAACAAATACTCAGGCAAAACCAAAAGCCAGGCCGATAAAGCAGCGGCCATAAAACTTAAGTCTTCCTTAAACTTTAAATGCCCTAACCATGCCATTGCCATGATCGCACTGGACAAAATGAGCATTAATGGCACTAAAAATATTCTTGCCTTGTTTTTTTTTTGCATAAATATGGTTGATTGCTAAAACCCAACGAATCACAAAAATAAGAAGATTTTAAAATTGAGTGGAAAATTTCTAACTTAGGGTCTGTTCAATAGAATAAGTTCTGCCCATTAAAATGAATTTTTCATCATTCACAAGTACTTTTATCAATAAACCATGATAAAATCAACACTACTAATAATTTCAAGTCTCAGTAGCTTCATCGCGCTGACACAATTTGGGCCAGAAAACATGATCAACACCAGTGCAAATGGTGCTATTTCCATTTATTGTGTTGACTTGGACACTGATGGTGATCTGGACGTAGTGGCAACCAGATACACCTCGAAGTCTGTAGTTTGGTTTGAAAATCTTGGAACTGGAAGTGTCATGGAAAATGATGCTGCCTTAGTCAGTATATACCCCAATCCATCCGCCGGTTTATTCAACATCACCTCAGATCAAAAAATAAGTGAAATCAGCATCTACAATATTCTCGGGGAAAGAATCACAAATTATCATTTCTCTGACAATAGAACCGCCGTCCTGGACATAAGGGCGCTGGCGAATGGCAGCTATTACATGATCATTCATATAAACGACACCGAGATCTGGAAAAAGCTCATTAAAGTTACGCATTGATGACTCGTTCTTGATCGAATCTAAATGAATTTTACCGTTCCTGAACTGATCAAAGCGGAATCAATGTTTATTCAGTAGGTTTGAATCAGAAACGAATTAAAATCTATACAAAATGAAAAAGTCGATCAAAAAATTTGCGAACAAAGAAGTGAAAAAAGCAAACACAGTTAAAGGCGGGAACCAATTAAGAGGTTTTGGTAGCTGGTCATCTGGTACAAATAGATAAGACTCAAACCTTATTGATAAAAAAACCTGTTTCCTCAGAGGAAACAGGTTTTTTTATTGCTATACCCAAAACTGGTCTTCATAAAACTCACACCAATCGGCTAATTGAATTTCGTTTGGAATGAGGGCATGCAATTGCGTTGAATCTTATTTTTCTTGGATCGATTCAAATAGTATTCTTTCTTCCCATCGAACATGGTCATATAGCGTTTTCTCAAATTCAACGAGATTTTCTGCCATTGGCTGCAGGCGCTGATACATTCCAATCAAAAGATCCTCTTTTTCCGTAAACGCAGCCAATTGTCTATGCGTTAAAGCAGGTCTTAGTACATCGATCTGCTGTCTGGTGTGTTCTGTGTAATAATCCTCCCAGAAATAATATATATAATCTAAAACACGTTGAGGAGCTATTGCTTTTTTTAATCCTTGTCTCACCTTAAAACAGCACTGAAGTACCTTGTGATGCTGCCGGCTGATTGGTTGTAACGTTGAATCTCTTTTTAGTGGTTTAGGCATATATTTGCTGTTGCAATTTGGTATGCGCTAAGTTAAAACATAAAGGTTTTATTTGATGGGTTATGTAAAAAATTGCTTGCTCAAATACATTTTAAATGTGCTAAAAAAAGGAGTACATATAGGCGTAGAGCTTAGCTCACTTAACTATATTCAGCATTTTTTATCTCAACAGAATGAAGAGAAAAATTTTAACCTTTACATTACCCCTTACGCTATTTTCATTTGCTTTAATAAGTAAATGGCATTACGGTGTCGTGATCGATGGTACAGATGAGTTTTTCCACGGGTTTCCTTTGATATATAAGTGTCGAGGTTTTCATACTTCTTTATCGACCCAATATTTTCTACTAGAAATGGGCTTTAATTTCTTATGCTACTTCCTTTTCTGGTATATCTTTACTATTCTGATCAATCGGAAATGGAAAATTAAAGTCCCTCGGTTTATTTATACATTTTTTTGGATCGGATTCGGAGTAACATATACATTTTTCATATTACTGACTCAGGCTACAGATGATCAATTTCATTTAAAAAGAAATTTTGATGTAGAAATATTTGATAGCGGTTTATCTGTCTTGGAAAATCACCCAAGCCGGGAGAAATGTCGAGATAAACTTGAAGATTGGATAGACGGGAATTAGCTTGCTCAAACGCATTGTATATGCACTCGAGCAAGGGTCTATTTTTGAAAATCATCCTAAATGTCAGGAATATTCCATAAACTAGTAATTTGGAGTTTCAAATAAAACAATTCTTCACTATGAACCCATTTCATTACGCATTTAAGGTCAAAGATATTATGTCGACAAGAGCATTTTATGTCGATATTTTAGGTTGTTCCGAAGGACGATCGACCGATACGTGGATCGATTTTGATTTTTTTGGAAATCAGTTAAGCGCGCATGTCAGCGATGAGTTACCTGAATTGGATTATTGCGGAAAAGTTGATGGAATTAACGCCCCTATTCCTCACTTTGGATGTATCTTAAGTCGTTCTGATTTCGAGACCATTCGAAGACGTCTTGAGACAGCAGAAGTGCAATTCATTGTCAAACCGCAACAGCGTTATGAAGGACAAATTGGAGAACAAAAAACCATGTTCGTTTTTGACTATCGTGGTAATCCAATAGAATTTAAGTCTTTCACTGATAACTCAGCAATTTTTAAATGATAGGTAGGTAAGGAGTGAATTAGAAAGAATAAATCCTTCTCAATTCATATTCTTTGAGCTTTTCTTTTGCAGCCTCGTAGTCGTGTGTAAAACCTAGGATGAATCCCCCTCCTCCACTTCCGCAGAGTTTCAAGTAATAGGCATTCGAATCGATCCCCTCTTGCCATAATTGGTGGAATACATCCGGAATCATAGGCTTGAAATGAGCAAAAAGTAATTTAGATAAATGCTTAACATTATGCATCAAAGGATTGATGTCATTGTTGATGAAGGCTTCGATAGCTGCATCGTTGTACTTCTTCAAACGACGCTTCATCATATTTCTAAAGCCCTCCTCCTTGCATCGATTTAAAAAGTACTGAACCAGTGGTGCCGTTTTTCCTTGTAAACCTGTGTCTAACAAAAATACCGCGCCTTCTCCTGTATTATATTTCGGAATACCGACCTTGTCCAGTTCAGTTTGTGATTTGATCAAGATCGGAATGTTGAGGTAGCAGATCAACGGGTCTAAACCAGAACTGTGCCCATGGAAATAAGATTCCATTTTACTAAAGATATTCTTTAACCTGAGGATATCATCAGGAGTAATGTCGTCAGTAACTTCGATTTTATTCTTACAGTACTTACCATATATGGCCGCTACAACTGTCCCTGATGAGCCAACCCCAGAACCACTCGGCACACTACTATTAAAAAACATTCCACGTTCAATGTCTTTTTTGAATACTTGAATGTCCAAATTACATGTTAACTCGCTGGCGTCAACTAGTTTTTCTAAATAAGCAGCAAATTTCTTGAGTTCTATGATTGAATTGTGCTTTTCTTCTTCATCCGCAGTAGTGTCAAAAGAAAAACTACCCTTGAATTGATCGTAGGGTATAGATAGGCCCATGGTGTCTTGAATAATACCATATTCCCCGAAGAGTAAAATCTTGCTGTTGTATAACGTACCGCTATCCATAAATCTCTTTTAGTCTTTTCGGCCCTTCTCCAACTTTATCGCAAATGTACGCTTCATTTTCGCAATATTCCAAAAGATTTTCATTAACAAATGTAATTATCGTCTCATGATCGGCTTTTGGATAGAGCAAATGCACATTTGCACCGGCATCGAGAGTGAAACATAAATTAACGCCTTCTTGTTCACGAAAATATCGCGTTTTTTCAATTATTTTCAACGTACCTTCGTGAATAAGGAAGAATCCTGGGTTCGATGCCAACATCATGGCGTGCAATGTAAGCGCCTCGTTTTCAACGACTTCAACAAATCCTTTATGGTCTCCAGTGCGCAAATATTGCATCAATTTTCGGAGATTATTTTTTGCGTGATTTATTCTAGCTTCTGCATAAGGATGTTCATTCATCAACTGATGCCCCGTTGTACTCGATATTTTCTTTTTGCCTTTATCAACCAATAAAACGATGTCACAATAATCCTTAAAAACCGGTGCCACATCCGAAATTTCAATGGCATATTCGTCATGACTCCCCGCTACTTCATCAAAAGCTCCCCACATTGCCAACCCAGGAAAAATAGATCGGCAAGCAGATCCTGATCCCAATCTCGACCAATGCGACACGCGCTGTTTAAGGTTGTGTTGATAGGCGTCACCATTTAATTTCTTCTCAAAATCTCCCAAGCACATCGCCAATGCCGACATCGCCGAAGCAGATGATGCAATACCGCTGCTGTGAGGAAATGAATTAGATGACTTGATGGATAAATGATAATGCTTTAATTCGGGAAAGTCTTCGATGACCAGCGAAAAGAACTTGGCCAACTTTGGGTGAAACGATGGTTTTGGTTCTCCTTCAAAAATGAATTCGAAGGTAATATCATCTTGATCCGCTCGATATTCGAAATCAACAGAAGTGGTTGTTGCACAATTTGAAAGCGTAAACGAAATAGATGGATTCATTGGAATCTGTACCCCTTTCTTTCCCCAATATTTTACCAAGGCTATATTACTTGGTGATTGGTATTCGATCGTAGCTTGTTTCACGCTTTCTGCAATTGACATTGTATTACTCATGTATAAATCATTTCTTTAAAACTCAATATGGTTTTAAATCCTTTTTTTCTAAAATACTCCATATCCTCAGCTTTACCTGTTACTAAGATAAAATCTCCTCCCCACGCTCCCAAGGATTTGCATATTCCTGATTTGTAGTCAGCAAATAAACGTGCTTTCACAGGAACTTCATCCAAGATTCCAGCTAAAATTTCTTCGTGCTGAGCCATTGCACTTTCAAATTCTTCTAATTCGTTTGTTGTTGCGATCGTTTTAGTGATTGCATTCACTTTTTCAATAGCCAGTTTAACCTCATCACTATCTGCCTTTTCTTTAAAAGACGCTACTGCGCTTTGTGAGTTCCTTTTTTTATTGAGATAAACAAAAAAGATGCTATCGCTGAAGCTGGGATTATAATGAACGGTTTCAACACTGCGTTTGTTCGCTGACAACTCATAGATGATGTGATTTCCTGCCATAGCAAGGGCCACATCATACCCGCTGCCTCCAAAAGTACGGCCTAACAAGTCATACGCATCAACACCAGACCATTTCGCTAGGTTCGCTATTAAGGTTGAACTGGTGCCGAGGCCCCATCCCCTGGGAAAGTCAACACTTGAATTAATAACGAGTTCCTTGTTCTTTATTACCGTAGAATGTTGGTCAATGTACTGTAAAATTTCAACCAACTTGTCGGCAATTACCATGTCGTTGGATTGAACAATTTCAATTCGTTCATCATTGCAAGCAAAAGCACCTTCAAACCACAAATTTCCCTCATGATCTAAGGCTGTCCATTTGATTTTTCCTTTAACTGCAGGCTCAGCCTTCACTGTGAGTGATTGAGAAAAGATAGCACGCAGAGCTAGTGCCTTCGCTCCTCTTAGAACGAGGTATTCTCCTGTTAAAAGTAGTTTTCCGTTGGATTGAAAATGGGCTGGATTGGCGCTTTGCACAACTATTTTTTGATTCTGCCACAAATTTTATTGTAGTAGTTTTCTACTTCGCTAAAACTAACAACTTTATCTTCGAAATAGGCCGTGATCTTAACTTGATCTTCAGGCGCAACCTCTAGTTGGTTCATGATGTTCTTCAAATGCATTTTCATGTGCCCTTTTTGAATACCCGTTGTCACTAATGAAGCGACTGCTCCAAAATTTTGAGCCAGACCAGCACAAGAAATAATTTGCATCAATTCCTCTGAATTAGGATTGCCTAATAAATCGTGAGAGAACTTAACCATTGGATGAAGTGATGTAATTCCACCCACAGTACCCACTGCAATTGGAAGGTCAATCCAGAATCTAAATACACCGTCTTTAACTTCACATTGTGTCAAGCTTCGGTATTGACCATCACGAGAAGCATAAGCGTGAGCACACGCTTCAACCGCTCTAAAGTCGTTACCTGTAGCAATCACAACAGCATCAATTCCGTTCATAATTCCTTTATTGTGCGTTGTTGCTCTATATGGCTCAATGTTCGCAATGCGAATTGCTTGCTTGAATTTCTCCGCAAATAGTTCTGAAGGAAATTCAGACTTATCATTAAATAGATCTTCTAGCTTACAAGAAACCTCTGATCGCACAATACACTCTGGTGTATAATTGGAAAGTATACACATAATGATAAGTAACCCTTCCTTTTCCTCAGCTTTGAACAAGTCCGAATTTAACGCTTCCTCTTTCCAAATGCTAGACCAACGCTCAAGAATGGAGTTAATGAAGTTAGCCCCCATTGCATCACGCGTTTCAAATGTTCCTTTAATCTGATAAAAATTTGGCTCGTCTGCTGTTTTATCAACTAATTCGATATCGGTTATTCCTCCGCCACGCTTTTGCATATTCGCCGTTAAATCTTCAGCGCCGCTTATTAGTGATGATTTAATATCATTGAAGAATTCTTGAATTTTTCCCTTTTCAGCATCCCAAGTAAAATGAACGTGCCCAATCTTCTTCGTGCTTATCACTTCACTTTTGAAACCTCCACGGTCGAACCAGAAAGATGCGGCCTTTGCTGAAGCTGCAACAACAGACGATTCTTCTATGGCAAAAGGGATGCAGTAATTCTTTCCATTTATTTTAAAATTTGGCGCAACGCCAAATGGCAAATAGAAGTTTGACACAGCGTTTTCAATAAAGTCATCGTGTCTTTTTTGAATGGCTGAATCTGTGTGCCAGTATGATTTTAATAAATCCAATACTGACTCATCTCCGTTAAAGTAACTGTTCAATAGCCACTCGATTTTCCCATTTTTTGAGAGTTTGGAAAAACCTTTTATTTTGTCGTCCATAAGGTTGATTAGTAAAGTAAAAATAATGAATTTTCACTTGGTTTCTACTCAGCGAAAACACTTTCATCCCAATAATGTTCGTAAAGGTAACGTAAAAAGTGGACGATTTATTTCGTAATTCCCTGCTAATAAATCCTAAAATCCGAGTGAACCGGTAAAGCTAAAAGGACTTTTTCTCTTGATTGGCTTTGCTAGAATGACATCCCCCTGATCAGAAAACTTCATTAAAGCATAATCTCGCAAATAGCAGCAAACAACTATGTATAGCTTATTAATGCAGAAAAAGCTGGTCAGCAAAAAATGCCAACCAGCCCTAACAAAAGCGAATATTTAACTATTCACCATTTGAGTTGCAATTGCACTCAAAATTTTCTACTGAGTTTCGATTTTCATTGCAGTCCAATTCCAAATTATCTGAAATGATTGCACATGAACTAATTCCTACTGCGCAAAAGACCATTAAAATGATTGTTTTCGTTGTTTTCATAGATGATTATTTTGTGATTACTAAGGCATTTTGACAATAACATTTCCTCGTTTATGACCTTGATCTACATAAGCGTGAGCTTTTTCCATATCCTCCAAAACAAATACTTTGTCAATTACTGTTCTAATTTTTTCACTGGCAAGCATTTCTTTCATTCGCTTTAGATCCTGCATTCTCAGTTCTTTTTTACGCATTCCTGTTGCTGCGAATTTTAATTTTTGTTTAGAAAAAGGATTCAGAAATAACATGGTTAAAAGGGTGGGCATCTCCAAAACTGGGGTTAAGAAAACGCCTTTTTCGGTCAATTTCTTTTTTGATTTTCGATAAGATAATTTACCAACTGTGTCAAAGATGATATCAAACTTTTTTTCGCTTTGTTCAAGTTCATTTTTTGTGTAATCTAAGACCTCATCCGCTCCCAATTCCTTTACTAGTTCTACATTTTTTCCACTGCAAACACCTGTTACTTCGGCTCCGAAAGTTTTCGCCAATTGAACAGCGGCTGTTCCAATACTTCTAGATGCACCGTTAATTAATACTTTATCTCCCGGATTTACGGTAACCTGATCCGTAAAAAAAGCCAATGCCGTTATTCCACCATCTATAATACCGGTGGCATGGGCAGCATCAACATTTTCTGGCTTGTGAACGACCAACCCATCCTCTGGAAGACAAATGTATTCGGAATAGGCACCCATTTTAAGATCAGTTGCGGCTAATACTTGATCTCCAACTTGGAAGTTTTTGACGTTTTCTCCGACAGCTTCTATTGAACCAGCTAGGTCTGTTCCCGGCGATTTTACATTTGGTTTTGAAATTCCTGTAAATAAACGCCCAAAATAAGGAGTTCCTGTTCGCATCATCGGGTGAGCTACTGTTACAGAAGTTGCTTCGACCTTGATTAATACTTGATTTGACGTTGGGGTCGGTTTTTCGATATTTTCTAATCGCATTACCTCTGGTCCTCCGTGCGCTTTTACAATAATTGATTTCATAATATTCGTTTTTGTTATTTGAAAACAAAGGTGTGCTAGGTACTTCTGTAGTATGTTGGTGTTATAAACAAGAAGGTTCTGAATTATAAATCTGAACTTCTTAAAACTTCATGAAAGAGTAATGTGAACTACTGTTTTTGAATCCAGGCCTTTGGAGTAAGACCTGTTTCCTTCTTGAAATAAGTGTTAAAAACGGTCTTTGAATTAAACCCACTTTCATAAGCTAAGCCAAGGATACTAAACTGGGAACTGTCAGGCTCTTTTGCCAATTCTTTAAATCATTCAATGCGGTACGAGTTGATAAATTCATTAAAACTCTTTCCAATTTTAGCATTTAACAACCATGACAGTTGATTCGCTTGAACGCCAATTTGATCAGCCAATGAGCGCAACGTAATACCCGAATCAAGGAAGACCTCCTGTTCCTTCATGTGACTCAATAAAGTGACTTCATACTGATTTGCCATTGCGTCATCTAAAAGTGCCCTTTTCTTTTTGGCGCCCATATTAACAGTCTCCTCAAAGACGTATAATTGATTCTGATACTTCAAATAGCGATCATCGGCTCTTAGATTGTCAACCATGGGATCAGGAAAGCACAACATCAACAATGAAGATTTATTCTTGATGCCAATGAGAAGGTCGAGGCAGGACAAATGCTAATTTCTAAAACAGATGAGGCTTGTGAGATTTGTGTATCGTCCGATGCGCAAATTATACTTTTTGGTGGAGAACCATAACCCGAAGAACGCTATCTGTTGTGGAATTTTGTATCGCATGACAAGGCGCGTTTACAAAGCGCCAAAACCGATTGGGAAAACAAAGCGTTTCCAAAAGTACCAGGTGATGAGACGTATATTCCGTTTCCTAAAAAACTGGAGAATAAGTAAAAACACAACGCTTACTATTTGCAATAGAATCGCCTATATCTAAAAATCAGAGTAACCAAAAATAGTGGAGCCTATGCGATTCGGAAGGCCTTGATAAAGAAATTAATCGAAAAGCGTTACTTTTTCGCATCAACCGAATTACTTCATAAAACGATCGGTGAAAACCGCACTATTTTATTCACTAAATAAATAATTATGAAAACACTAACCCTCGCTTTTCTGGCTGTCCTTAGCGTCAGTTCAATAGCCCAGAACTTCATTACACAAAACACATTAAACCATGAAATCCTTTATCGTGGATTCAACAACAAAGTGATTATCGAACCAATTGGAAACAATGACAAAAGTTTCCAAATTGAGGCAATTAACTGCACAGTGTCTGAAATCACCGGGAGCAAGAATATGTATCTCATCAAAGCCAACACGAGAGAAAAGAAAGCGATATTATATTATATCGTTGATGGAGCCCGCGTTGACAGTACAATCTTTTTTATTCAGCCCTTACCCGCACCCGATTTGTTTTGGGGTTATGTGAATTCAGGGAGTCTTGAAATGTCTAATTCACCTGAGCTTAGTATAAGATACCATACTGGTATACCAATCTCTGCTGAATTCACCATCACCGATTGGGAAGCAACAATAAATGATGAAAAATTTGTTGGCCAAGGCAATCAGTTGAATGAAGGATTCCTAAGTAAAACGGAATCTCTTTCGCCTGGATCTGAGGTTCTGATTGTTTTTACTTACACAGATGCACAGGGCATTTCAAGAAAAAAGAGTGGTATTTGGGTTAAGCCTAAAGTCACATCAACAGCGGGCTAAATTCGGTTTCGATTCTGCTGTATATTGATTTGTGCAAAGAAAATCATTAACTTTCAAGCGGTTGCGGACAACTTTTACGGTGATTTTATCGTCTGCTTTTATGAAGCAGACAATTTTTTCCTTGAAAATGAAGTTTGCTTTCAACCAGAAAAACGAAAAATGATGAAAAAGATATTATTGATTGCTATTGCTTTTGGAATGGGAACATTCTCTTTTGCTCAAACTGAAACAAGCAAATCAGAAGCGACTGCTGAGACGATCACAAAAGACGAAAAGAAAAAGGATGTTTATAAACTTCCTAAGGAAATGGAATACGAAATATTTGACTCAGAAGGTAAGTTAATTAAATCCGGAACTGGAACAGAGGTTGACTACTCAAAACTCGATCCAGGAACCTATTACATCGCATACGTCGGAGAAGTCGTCCAAGTGAAAAAGGAAGAAACATTAGTTACTGAATAATAGACAAGGCGTAGCAAGAGCAGCGCCTTTTTTATTTCCCCAACGTTCTTCTTGTCTGCTTCGTTTATCCTTTTGATGAAACAATCATTTTTCATTTTAATACTACTGCTATCCTTTTTGAGTTGCAGAAAGGATATCGTCAAGCATCCGTACGAAGGAACTTATGATTGTAACGTAAGCAGTTCATACTGGGACATGGGAGGTGGAAGTAGCAGTTCTGAGACAAATGCGTTGATCGAAGCAGAGCTGATAAATGACTCCTTGCATGTTTTTGGTGTTGAAATTCATCAAGACTCACTTGAACCAGACAAAATCTTCTCTTTCGGTTATGGTTCAAACTATATGTATGTTCATTTTCGAAAGGATAGTATGTTCATGCAACGCTATTCGGGTGGATTAGGCGGAGGCACCACATACAAGTACGCGGGAAGAAAGATCAACTAAGAATATGCAATTTCCATGTTTTCCAATTTTGGTCTCGTTCCTTATCTTCGATATAGAATGATTTCCCACGGGAAGAACCTTGCAAATAGATAAGAACAGGAATATCCACTGCTTCTACTATCAAATGCTCAGGCAGAATCGTTCCGAAATAGATCAAAACAGCAACACCCCATAAGGTAACAGCAGAGCCTGCAGCCAAAGCAGTGCCTCTCAACACGCGTACACCGGTGGTTTTTGCGCTAACCATCGCTATTTGATCGAGCATAATTAACGAATCATTCACCATGATTATAGAATCGCTTACGATCGTATAGTTCCCATAGAACTCGGCTCCATTTTTAGTAATTACTTCTAATTTTTTGCCTTCTTTTTTTTTCGAAAAGTACTGTTTTTTTGTTCTTGATCCCTCGATAGTTTGACTTCGTCGAATTAATGATCTGATTTAGAGCACGATCATATAGTTTACATATTTTTAGAGATAGCTAAACACCAATTCTATGAAATTTAAACAACTCATCATTGGCATTCCTTTGCTTGCGCTCGGAATATTTGGACTTTCAAGTTTTTACAACAATTCGGATAAGCAATCAGGAAAAGATCCTGTTTGTGAAATATACGGCAAAATCAAAATCGTCGATTATGGCGAAGACTACAAAGTAAAAATCGTTGATTACGGCGAAGACTTGAAAATCAAGTGGGTTGATTATGGCGAGCAAGAAGACGGGAAGTGGAAAGAAGTCGATTACGGTGAAGATTACAAAATAAAATGGGTAGATTACGGAGAGGATTTTAAAATCAAGGAAGTTGACTACGGAGAAGGTTGTTAGTCTTGTCATTGATAATGATGCGCTATGTTATCCCGATTCATTGTTTTCTTACTCATTAATTTCGCTGGATTAGCATTGGGTGGCCTTTTTACCAATGTTGGCACTAACGGAGGTTGGTATGATTCTTTAAATAAAGCCCCTTGGACACCCCCGGGTTGGGTCTTTGGAGCCGCTTGGATGGTAATCATGATTTGTTTTGCGATCTATATGGCTTATCGTTATAACGAGGCAGCCAACAAATCCTCACTCCTGATTCTCTTTGGTTTACAGTGGTTACTTAATTTTGCTTGGAACCCCATATTCTTCAAGTTTCATGCAGTTCTATCAGGTCTTGTAGTTATTGCCTCTTTGACCATCCTTGTCGGCTATTTGCTATTCAATGGATGGTCATCAATCAAGTATAAAACACTTTTGATTGCGCCGTATTTTATGTGGCTCTGCATTGCCACTTCTCTTAACGCTTACATACTGATCAAAAATTAACCCTGCTTTTGTAATACAAGTGTTGTCATCGATCGCAAATCCTCCACCAAAACACTTTTTACTGGTTCTAAATACTCGAAAGGATATAATTTTTCCGCTTTTTCGAGCAATTCTTTAGTCAGCAAAAATCGAACTGAATCATCTTTTAAGTAGTAGCGTCCATTTCCCATTGCCTGATAATTATCCGTCAAACCAAAATTGGATGTCATTCGAATAAAAAGTGAGCCCCCTGGCTTAAGGACGCGAAAAAGTTCGGCAACCATGTTTAAAAAATGACTTTCGTCTTGAGCAAAATGCAGAACAGCATTACAAATTATATGATCATAAGAACCGTCTTTGAAACTCATTTTCTCAACGGGACATTGCGTAAAATGTGGGTCTGGCAAACCCGTATTTTCCTGCGCCAACAACAAGCGTTCATTGTCTATATCAGCACCATGAATGTCAAAATCATTTTCAGCAAACCAAACCATATTTCTTCCACTACCACAACCTGCGTCGAGTATCCGATCAAATCGATCAAATCGACCCTTTAAAATCTGATCGATCAAATATATATCTGTGCCTTTATTCACATAACTCATTTAGTGATCATGTTTCTCCACTGTGCCGATCGCTCTATTCACCAATTTAGATCTGTCCAGAAAAGGTTCTATAATGACGCCTTCTGGCGGAGATAATTGCCTGATCAGCGTTTTGTTTTTTAGAGAAACGGTCATCAAGCAAATGCTCCTCATATTCATCTTCAACTGGTGAATGTTTATCGTGAGCAATCAAACAGCCGATATATTCCCAAATACCTTCGTTAAAATGTTCGTTGTGAGCGATGTGAGAATGCGTTTCTTTTTCGGAAACACAATGATCCATCAAACCATTATGGTGATGATTATGAAAAACGTTGAGATCGTGATGATGGTGTGGTATAACCTGATGTCCAAACACAATTGCGTAAGCAACTAAAAGAACATAAGACCATGTTTTTTGTGACAACTTCACCGTTCAAATGTACAAAAAAGTCTTGCAAGTGATCATTTACAGCCTTTTCTTCTTAAAAAAGTCCTTTAACAAATCACTACATTCAGCCTCCATTAAACCATATTCAATCTTCGTTTTTGGGTGATAAATATGAGCATCAACGTACTTTTTGTTGACATCCTTTGCGCCGAAAACAATGCGGTCTATTTGAGCCCAGGCCAGCGCTCCAGCACACATAGCGCAAGGTTCTAGCGTTACAAACAAAGTGCAGCCCTTTAAATATTTTGCCCCTAAATACTCACTGGCTGAGGTAATCGCTTGCATCTCTGCGTGTGCAGTAACATCGGTTAAGCGCTCCGTTAGATTATATGCTCTTGCTATAATTCGGTTTTCAAGGACAATAATAGCGCCGACAGGTACCTCATCTTGATCAAATGCTTTTTGAGCTTCTTGAAAAGCCGCCTTCATAAAATGTATATCACTGTAGACCTCAATCATTGCGTATAAATTTAGAATATCTTTTTTAAATTTGCGACCTGTTTTTATGGCGTAGTATGGTTAAAATTGTGTGTTCGGTAATATTTGTTTCGCTAGCTTGGATCAGTTGGTCGCAAGTTGATTCCACACAATCCATTCGTATGGATGGTGAATTTCGTCCTCGTTTTGAGTTTCGAAACGGATACAGTAAGTTGCCTTCAAGCGGAGATTTACCAGCTTATTTTGTAAGTGGTAGAACCCGATTAAACTTCAGATACAAGACTTCAAAAACTGAATTTCATACATCCGTACAGGACGTCAGAATATGGGGCCAAAACGGGAATAACCCCTCGGGAAGCTTAGGTGTTTTTGAAGCGTATGCTAATTTACGTTTTACAGAATCGTGGTGGATAAAAATGGGTAGACAGGCTGTGGAGCTAGATAATGGTCGATTGTTTGCCCGTGCAAATTGGAATCAATTTTCTAAATCACATGATGGAATCCGAATCGATCAAAACAAAAATAAATTGAAACAAAGCCTCCTTGTTTTCTACAACCAAAGTAGTGCTTCTATCTTCGGAAATCCATATTTTCTGAATCAATACAAATACCTAACCACCCATTACTTAACTTTTAAACCTTCAAAAAACTTAACAATCAAGACACTCAATATTTGGGATGGTTATCAAAAAAGCGGAACAACAAACACCGTTTATGTCCGCGGAACTTCTGGAGGTCGAATTACCTGCGAAAAACCCGAAAAATGGGGGATAACAACTTCAGCCTATTATCAATACGGACAAATTAGCACGGGAACATACGTAAGTGCCTTTTATTTTCAGCCGGAAGCTTTTGTCAACATCAAAAATCTCAAAATCCGCTTGGGAATGGAATACGTAAGCGGTTCCGATAACGCTGCGCTAACCGAAACGAGTCGCGCTTTTTCAACTTTATATGGTGTTGCCTTCCGATTTATGGGGCACATGGACTATTTTATAAATTTACCTTTACACACCAACCAAGCCGGGCTAGTTAACCCATACTTACTTTTTGATTACAGGATGAATAATGTTTGGAGGTTTAAGCTGGACCTTCATGCGTTTATGAATGAAAACAACTTAATGGATCTAGACGGAAATGTTGCGGATCCGTTTCTCGGAATAGAAGCAGATTTCACGTTAAATTACCTGATCAATGAGGATATGCGTCTTGATTTTGGTTTATCTATGATGCAAGCGACACAAAGTATGGAATTACTAAAAGGTGGTGAGTCAAACTCATTGCCTGTTTATTCTTATCTTATGTATACTTGGAAACCGCTATTTCTTCAAACTGGCAAGAAAAAAAGAAATAAATAAACTCAATAGTGAAAAACACACTAAAAATACTCTACATATTTCTGGCTGGTGTCGGTGTGTTTTTTATCAATAATTTATGGATTCTCTTGGGGATCATTGCCCTTCACATCCTTTTCTATTTCTTCATTAAAACCAAAGCAAAATCATTGCGTTTTCTTTGGAAAATCAAATGGTTCGTTTTATTGATCTTTTTGATCCATGCATTTTCAGGAGATAACGATATCATTCTTTATCATTTCTCCAATTGGGATTGGTCAATTGCACTCAGTTATGACGGCATGTATAAAGGCGGGGTAATGGCAGGCAAACTATTAGCCATGTTGACAATCACGCAGGTTGTTCGTTTGTCAATGACCAGTCAAGAATTTGTGAAAGGACTTTCGGGTGTTGGTATGAGTATTTCCTCAGCCGAGATTATTGACCAAATAATTGGAGTTGTAACAGAAGAGAAAAAAGGAAAAGGCGGTGGCGGCGATGGTTCCGGTGGAGGTAAGAAAAATAAAGAAAAAGAGAAGAAGCAAAATCAGGAGGACACCGAGATAAGAGCCGTTGACATTCTGACTAGAGGAAAGGTTGGTAATGTCCCGAAAAAACTGGTTAAGCGCTTACAATTTGCTGGGGAAAATTTTAAAGACAGCCCTAATGCTTCTATCGCTGCCTCAGCGCTGGCGATCACCTTGATTCGAATGGTTAAAATTGCACCGGGGCTACCCTTAGCCCCAGGTCATAAAAGCGTTTTGCTTTTCCCAGTATTTATTTATGGTATTAGCAATTCAGAGAAACGCTTTGCCGGTGTACAAATCGGCTCAATATCAGGTATTCTTCATTTTTCGATGGGTTTCGGAAAATTTGGGCCTTTAGGAATTATAGAGTTTAGTATCGTTGGTTTAGTCATCGACTTAATGCTTCGTTTACCTTTCAAAAAAACAAACCTCTTTTTCTTAATGCTCATCGGTGGAACTTGTGGACTTGTCCGCATAACTATAGAAATTTTATTGGCCTACACACTTCTGCCAAATTCTGAGCTCTCAATCGCTTTTATTCTAGTATATTTACCCTACATAATTTCTCAAGTGTCTTTTGGTGTTGCTTCGGGCTTTATTTCAAGAGCGCTTTTAAAAACACAAGAAAATGAGTGAATTTATTCGTGACGATAATGAACGTGGGAGAACGCACTTGGATTCACGCTTCATGCGCGAGTCTTTAGTCGATAGAACTGTTTTATCAAATGCAGAAGTAATTGATGAAATTGCCATTCTACCCTATTTAGATATTATTAGCCTAGGAGGTTCAAGTATCATTGATCGAGGAAAGTCAGCAGTTTTTCCGGTTATTGATGAGCTTTTAGAACTTAAAGGTAAATTCAAATTTGCTGTTGGCGTGACTGGAGGTGTTCGTGTGAAGCATGCCATGGCAATCGGTTTAGATTTTGGATTACCAGTTGGTGGACTGGCAATGATTGTTGGTGCCAATGAAGAGCAAAACGCAAATATGCTATACTCATTGATGGCAAAGCATGGCGCTGTTCGTGTACCGAAAGATGATTACGCAGATTTACCGCATTATTTGGTTGATGAAATGATTCCGATCTTAACATTAAACCCTCCTCACCATTACTGGGAAAAACCTCCAAAAAACGGAGTTTTGCCAGAAAGTGGAGCAGATTTTGGTGCCTATATGACAGCAGAAGGTATGGGTTCTCGATCAATGATTTTTGTGAAAGATCAGGATGGTCTCTATGATAAAGATCCTAAAAAACATGCTGATGCGAAGCATATTGAGCGTATCTCTGCACAAGAAATTTTAGAAGGTGATTTTGAAGACTTAATCATCGACCGAATGGTGATTGAGATGTTAGCCAAGGCCAGACACTTGAAAGAAATTCACATTGTGAATGGATTAAAGCGCGGAAATATTATTAAAGCTATCAATGGTGAAAATGGCGGAACAATCATCTATAAAAACGAAGCATAATGACAGACAAAATGAACGACTTAGTTAATTTTATGCAAGATGCATTAAACGATGCCGCTGCCAATTACCAGCATGACTTACAAATATTGCCCAATGTAAAAGTGATGAAAATGGGTGGTCAAAGTATTACTGACCGCGGCCGTAAGGCTGTATTCCCTATCATAGATGAAATCATTGAAAACAAAGATAAACACGACATTATCATCACCTCTGGTGGTGGAACTAGAGCTAGACACAGCTACCAAGTGGGGATTGATTTAAACATGCCTGTTGGTGTCTTAGCTGAAATGGGGGGAGCTATTACAGTTCAAAATGCACGTATGCTACAAATGGTTTTGGCGAAACACGGAGGAATCTTTTTGGATCATCTTGAGTTTGAAAAAATTCCTCTCTTTCTAAGACTAGGCTGTATTCCGGTAATGCCAGGAATGCCACCATACAGTTTCTGGGAAGATATTCCAGATTTTGGATCAATTCCAATGCACAGAACAGACTGCGGTGCATTCTTTACTGCTGAGGCTTTAGGTGCTGATACGGTTTATTTCATTAAGGATGAAAAAGGACTGTTTACGGATGATCCTAAAAAGAATCCAAACGCAGAATTTATCCCGAAAATCCATGTCGATGAATTGATCGAAATGGACCTCGGTGACCTCATTGTTGAGCGTGTCATTTTAGATTATATGAAACGTTCTCGTTTTGTCAAGAAATTGGTAATTGTTAACGGAATGGAAAAAGGCGAATTGACCAAAGCCTTAAATGGTGAACCAACCGGAACAGAAATCTACGTATAAAAATAAAGGTTTTTTTCCATATTAAAATGTGATTAACTTAAAAGTCCGCTATGCAGCGGCTTTTTTATTGTTTTGATTATCAAATCATTGTGTTATTTTTGGATGAGTTATTTTAGATGCGCTGTAAAGGTCGGTTTTTGCGCCGAATTAGCTAAACGAATAATTTTATGGTTTTTGCGTAATTTTTTCCTATTTTCGTGGTTGCAATCAAAATAATTAATTATGAAGAAAATTTCTACTCTAATGTTGACATTGCTAGCATTACTGGGCTCAAGCACAGTTTTTGCGCAATTGCCAACACCTTTGTACGCGGGTTTCCGATCAGGAAATCAGCTGCAAGAAATTGACACGACAGGTGGTTCTTGGACTGTCGTTTCAACTATGACGCTGACAAGTGATCTTGGTGGTTTTGTTAATGGTGTCAAGGGTATCGCTATGGATCCTACTGATGAACAAATGTATGTTCTTTACGGAAATGGTAGTACTAGTCCTTCAGCAAGAAGAATAGGGCAACTGGACCCTATGACTGGATCTATAACCGACGTTGGGCCTACTATAGCACTGAGCGATATCGATTTTGGCCCTGATGGCCAACTTTATGGTATTGATGGAACTTGGGATGGTTCGAATCACATGTTTACGGAAGTTGACAAAACTACCGGTGCGATGACAGATGTTTTAATCCCAACCGGTTCTACTTGGGGTTCAGTGACCATTGGGTATGACCCGTTTAATAACGAAATGCTCTACACCGGCGCTTCAAGCTTAACCAGAATAGACTTAGCTGGACCATCTGAATCGGGATCAGGATTTCTTGGTTATGGCAGCGAAAAACATGGCTTAGTGGTACTTGACGACAACACTGCTTGGATTCAGTCATATGGTTCGCTATATGAAGTAAACACAACTACTGGAGCTACAACGTTTATCTCAGGAATACCTGGTACCTACCACTCAATGGGGTTCGGACCAACACCATGCGAAGACATCATAGTAGACGTCAGTTCTTACGCTTTCTGTGAAGGAGAAGAAGTAACACTTACTGGAACATCACTAACTGGTGGAACAATTACATGGTCAGACGGCGTTGAAAACGGTGTCGCATTTGATCCTGGACTTGATGGTACTTATGAGTATTACATTTTTAGTGACAGTGAAGCAGATTGTCCTGTTGATGACCCAATAGTTATTGAAGTAATCGGACTACCAACTGTTGTCGCAGGTGCTGGTGATTTAAATTTCTGTGTTGATGAATCAATTACCTTATCAGCAGCTGGTGACGCCCATTTATATGAGTGGAACGATGGTGCAGAATTAGACTTAATGCCTGGAGTTGGTGAATATACTTTCACATTAACTGGGTATTATACTGAAGGTGGATGTTTAGGAGAAAATGATGATGAAGTTACCGTTACTGTTCATGAATTACCAACAATTACTGCTTCTGCTTCTGATGACATGATTTGTATCGGAAGCGACGTTACCTTAAATGGTGGTGGCGGTGCTATGTACGAATGGGACATGGGCGTTATGGACGGAGTAGAATTTTCTCCTAATACAATCGGAACAACAACATACACCGTAACTGGATGGGATGAATTCGGTTGTGAAGGTATGGCGACTGTTGATGTAGAAGTTGTAGATGAAATCTCTATCTCACTCGAAGGAATCACATTAGAGACTGAAGGTGATGATGGTATAATTGATATAACTGTAACTGGTGGTGCACCTGCTTATACTTTTGATTGGAACAATGACGGAACTGGAGATTTTGATGATACGGAAGATCTAACAGGTGTTTCTGATGGCTTCTATACAGTTGTTGTAATGGGTGCTGCTGGATGTGAAGCTACTGCTATGTATTATATGGGCAGCCAGTTGAGCATCGAGGATGAAACAAACAATGTATTGTCTGTATATCCTAACCCAACTGTTGACATGATCCAAATTACAATGGGTGGAAATTTCCAGTATGAGTTAGTTGGATTAAACGGACAAATTTTAATTTCTGGAACAGCTGTTGACAAAGAAGAGCTTTCTTTAGATGCATACGCTAGCGGTGTTTACTTCGTAAATGTAACGGCTGGAGAAAATACTTCAACTGTAAAAGTGGTGAAGAAATGATTCATACTTGTTTGATAAGAAAGGGCATCCGATTCGGGTACCCTTTTTTGTTCCTTAACCTACATAACCGCGCCTCATCCGGGCTTGGATACTATCTGTAATTTTAATTTCTCAAAATTATTTTTTATCTTGCGAACTTAACTAACTTATTATGATGAAAACATTTACAAAACTTTTAGCACTTTTTGTGGTGCTATTTGGCACGGGCACTGCATTTGCTCAATTGCCAACGCCTTTGTATGCGGGTTACCGAACGGGAAATCAGCTAAAAGAGATTGATACGACCGGAGGTAGTTGGACAGTAGTCTCTACTATGTCATTAACTACTGATCTAGGGGGTTCAGTGCAAGGTGTTAAAGGGATTGCGATGGACCCAACTGATGAACAAATGTATGTGCTTTATGGTTGGAATAGTTCATCAGGACTAAACCGTCGTTTAGGTCAGTTGGATGTTATGACAGGTTCAATCACTGATGTTGGACCAGCTAATCAAGGCGCAAGTGACATTGACTTTGATTCTGATGGACAAATGTATGTCAATAACGGGGATGGTTGGGGTACATCTTATGCATTCGGAGAAATGGATAAAACTACAGCTACAACAACACCTGTTCTAGTTTCAGCCAGCACCAACTGGGGGTCGGGAACAATCGCATATGAACCTTTCGACGATAATTTTATGTTTATGGGTACCAGAAATGGTAGATTCAACAGAATCAATCAAGATGCGGGAACTCAAACTATTGGCTCTATGACAATGACTGGTCAAGCTCATGCAGCAGTTGCCCTGAACGACAATACGGCTTGGTTTAACGAATTCAATAACTTATACGAATTAAACACAAGCACCGGAGCAGTGACATATGTTGGAAACATATCATTTGAATACCACTCCATGGGATTCGGACCATCGCCTTGCGAAGAAATTACGGTTGATGTATCCTCCTACGCTTTCTGCGAAGGTGAAGAAGTTACCCTTACTGGAACATCACCGACAGGAGGAACTATCACATGGTCCGACGGTGTGGAAAACGGTGTCGCCTTTGATCCCGGACCAGATGGCACATATGAATATTATGTGTTCAGCGACAGTGAAGCAGATTGTCCGATAGATGAACCGTTTGTCATCGAGGTAATTGGTCTACCAACCGTTATTGCGGGAGCAGGGGATGAAATCTTCTGTATTGACGAAAATATTACACTATCTGCTGGTGGGGATGCGCACCTATACGAGTGGAACGACGGTGCAGAATTAGACCTTATGCCTGGAGCTACAGGAGAATACACTTTCTCATTAACAGGATATTACACAGAAGGTGGATGTATCGATGAAACAACAACTGAAGTAACTGTTGAGGTTGTTGACTTACCGGTTATTACAGCTACTGCAGATGATGACATCATTTGTATTGGTCTAGATGTTACCTTAAATGGTGGTGGAGGTGAATCGTACGAATGGGATATGGGTGTTGAAGATGGTGTAGCGTTCTCGCCAAATACGATTGGTACAACAACATACACTGTTATTGGTACAGATGAAAACGGATGTATGGGAGAAGCGACAATCGATATCACAGTTACTGAAGAGATCACAATTACTTATGTGGTCACACCAGAAACAGTATTCGAAGATGGAGAGATCGATATCACAGTAACAGGTGGTGTTGCTCCTTACACATTCGATTGGGATAACGATGGAACAGGAGATTTTGATGATACAGAAGACTTAACAGGTCTAGCTGACGCACTTTACACGGTTGTTGTAAACGGATCAACAGGTTGTTCAGCAACTGAGAAGATCATCGTAAGCACACAAGCAAGTGTAGGTGAGTTGAGCCAAAAATCAATCTCAATCTATCCTAACCCAACAGTTGATATGATCACAATTGAGTTTGAAGGAACATTCGTTTACGAATTAATGGACATCAATGGTGCTATCATAACTCAATCAACAGCAACAGATAAAGAAGAAGTGTCATTAGAAAATGTAGCAAGCGGAGTTTACTTCGTAAATGTAACTTCAGGAGAAAACACATCAACTGTAAAATTGGTGAAGAAATAATTCATACTTATTTGATAAGAAAGGGCATCCGATTCGGGTGCCCTTTTTTTGTTCCTCAACCTACATAACCGTACCTCATCCCGGCTTAGATACTATCTGTAATTTTAATTTCTCAAAATTATTGTTTAAATTGCGAACTTTACTAACTTATTATGATGAAAACATTTATAAAATTTTTAGCACTTTTTGTGGTGCTATTTGGCACGAGCACAGCATTTGCGCAATTGCCAACACCTTTGTACGCGGGTTTCCGAAGTGGAAATCAGCTACATGAAATCGACACTTCTGGTGGTTCTTGGACGGTCGCTTCTACGATGACGCTAACTACAGATCTTGGCGGAACGGTAAATGGAGTTAAAGGTATCGCAATGGATCCTACAGATGAGCAAATTTATGTTCTTTATGGATGGAACAGTCAAAATGGTTTAAATCGTAGACTAGGAGAATTAGACCCTATGACTGGCTCGATTACAGATGTCGGTTCCACTGCCCAAGGGCTCAACGATATTGACTTCGATTCAGATGGTCAAATGTACGTAAATGGAGGCTATGGTTGGGGCCCTGGTCTTTCATTCGCAGAAATGGATAAGACGACCGGAGCTAGTACAACTGTACTTATCCCAACTGGAACAAATTGGGGTTCGTCTAGTTTAGCATATGAGCCATTTGATGATGATTTTATGTATTTAGGTTCAGGAACTAACAACTACAGCAGAATAGACCAAGATGCCGGAACTTTTGCTTACGGAACTGTCAGTGGTTGGAGTGGAGAAGCTCACGGTCTTGTGGCTATAGATGACAATACGGCATGGTTTAATTCATACAGTTCATTGTATTCATTAAACACTAGCACGGGCGTCGCAACGTTTGCAGGTGGTCTCCCTGGTCAATATCACTCAATGGCATTCGGTCCGACACCATGTGAAGAAATCACAGTAGATGTTACCTCTTACGCTTTCTGTGAAGGTGAAGAAGTCACACTTACCGGTACATCGGCAACTGGTGGAACAATTACATGGTCGGACGGCGTTGAAAACGGTGTCGCATTTGATCCTGGTCCTGATGGCACTTATGAGTATTACATTTTTAGTGACAGTGAAGATGATTGCCCAATTGAAGAACCTTTCGTTATTGAGGTAATCGGGCTACCAACTGTTATTGCTAGTGCTGGAGATTTGAACTTCTGTATCGATGAATCAATTACACTATCTGCTGGCGGTGATGCACACTTGTATGAGTGGAACGACGGTGCAGAATTAGATCTTCTACCTGGTGTTGCTGGTGAGTATACATTCTCTTTAACGGGTTATTACACTGAAGGAGGATGTCTAGGTGAAAATGACGATGAAGTTACAGTAACTGTTCATGAACTACCAACAATCACTGCTACTGCTTCTGATGATGTTATTTGTATTGGACTTGACGTTACTTTGAATGGTGGCGGTGGAGCCACTTACGAGTGGGATATGGGTGTTGAAGATGGTGTAGCGTTCTCGCCAAATACGATTGGTACAACAACATACACTGTTATTGGTACAGATGAAAACGGATGTATGGGAGAAGCGACAATCGATATCACAGTTACTGAAGAGATCACAATTACTTATGTGGTCACACCAGAAACAGTATTCGAAGATGGAGAGATCGATATCACAGTAACAGGTGGTGTTGCTCCTTACACATTCGATTGGGATAACGATGGAACAGGAGATTTTGATGATACAGAAGACTTAACAGGTCTAGCTGACGCACTTTACACGGTTGTTGTAAACGGATCAACAGGTTGTTCAGCAACTGAGAAGATCATCGTAAGCACACAAGCAAGTGTAGGTGAGTTGAGCCAAAAATCAATCTCAATCTATCCTAACCCAACAGTTGATATGATCACAATTGAGTTTGAAGGAACATTCGTTTACGAATTAATGGACATCAATGGTGCTATCATAACTCAATCAACAGCAACAGATAAAGAAGAAGTGTCATTAGAAAATGTAGCAAGCGGAGTTTACTTCGTAAATGTAACTTCAGGAGAAAACACATCAACTGTAAAATTGGTGAAGAAATAAATCATAATAAATTATTGTAAAAAGGGGCTTCAATTATGAAGCCCCTTTTTTTTGTTTGCTATCTTTACAAAGAACAAAAGTTCAATAAAAATTGCTCTTGCACGTTTTTTTATAATTGATGAGATATATGAAATATATTAGTTTACTTATTCTTTTCATTGGTTTCGCCGCTACAAGTTTTGGACAAACCAAAAAAGTCAAAATTAAATCTGAAAAAGGTGTAAAATATATATACCATGCCGACAGTGTTTGTTTCGAGAGAAAAGAGGTAATTGATATTGCGCGCACTTTTCATCTCTTCTATCAGGCCGTCCATGATGATAACTATGAAGCCTTTAAGAAGACATTGAGTCCAAACACTTTAAAAATCATTCCCGAAGACAAACTTCAGCGCAAGTTCGGGAAGTATAAGATGTATCAGTTATTGTTTACTGGTAATGTAGAATTACGATATATTAAACCTATACCGACGGACCGAACTCCTGAACCATCAAAAGTCTACATAATGGCCATCAAACTTTCAGAAAATCGAGCCATCAAGGGTCGCGTAGGGTTTGACCCCCTAAAGCGTTTAAAGTTTGAAGGGTCAGAACATTATTTGGGTATGACTATGGTCAAAATAGATGCCGGGTTTAGAATGTCCATTCTTTGGTAAAAGCACCCTCGTAATATATAGTTGATTGGAATGGAAAAAATTAGCTATCTTGCCTGAAAATTAACACACTAGTATCATGCTTAACCGTTTATTACTTTTTTCTGTTTTACTTTTTTCTGGCATTCATTCTTTTGCGCAATTGCCAACTCCTCTTTATGCGGGACATGTTCGCTGGTCGGGTGAGGGAAATCAATTGGATGAAATTGATACCACTGGAGGTGCTTTTACTGTTGTTGGCTCTGTAACATTATCTTCAGATTTTGCAGCTGTCCAGGGTTTATACGGTTTAGCTACTGATCCAACTGATAACCAGATGTACGCAGTATATCAATGGAGTGGATCCAATGACAGAAGGCTTGGTCTTCTTGATCCTACTTCAGGATCTATTACCGATATCGGAAATTCAGGAAATATTGTCGATATAGATTTTGGGCCTGATGGCACACTATATGGAATAACTGGTAGTCCAAGTGGAGGTGATGATTTTGTATCAGTAGACAAAGTTACGGGGAGTACAACTGTTTTGACAACAATTCCTTCGGCGACATGGGGTAACGCTATTGCTTACGATCCTTTCGCTGACGAAATGCTATACGTTTCAGCGAGTAGCGAATTTGTTCGGATTGATCTCGGCACGCTAACATTAACTGATGTTGGATCAACAGGAATGACTTCCGAAATAAATACAATGGTCATCACGGGACCAGACAGAGGCTATGCAATGAACTGGGGAACACTATATAACTTTGACCCTACAACTGGTACTTATTCAGGAGCAACTAGTTCAAGTATATACCACGCATTGGGCTTTGGCCCTTTACCTTGTACAGCACTAACTATAGGGGTAACGGCAATTGATGCCTGTGAAGGCGCAGAGGTAACCTTAGATGCAGAGTCACCTGGAGGAGGAACCATTACATGGGATATGGGTGTTGAAGATGGTGTTCCCTTTATTCCTGGTCCGGCCGGAACATACTCGTATACAGCTACTAGTGATATCCCAGAAGAGTGCGAATTGAACGTATCCGTCGAAGTATTCCCTTTACCAACAGTTATTGCTGGTTCTGGAGATGAAAATTATTGCGAGGGTGAAACACTTGTTTTATCTGCAGGTGGAGACGCCGATGATTATGATTGGGATCCGTTAGACCTTGATCCGGGAGTTGGTACACATACATACGTTTTAACAGGTTCTTACGATATCGGTTGTATCAATACGGACACTGTAGAAATTACTGTTCATCCTTTACCTACGGTAACGGCAAGTGTTGATGACGATTTAATTTGTACTGGAGATGAAGTTATACTCACTGGTGGTGGCGCTGAAACCTATGAGTGGGATTTAGGTGTTGTTGATGGTGAGCCACATGTACCTGTGCTTATCGGTGATAATGTTTTTACGGTTACCGGTACAGATGAAAATGGTTGTGTCAATACGGCTGCGGTCGAAGTTGAAGTTGTTGACGTGATTACCATTACAGGTGTAACAACTGATGAAATTGAAGGTGATGATGGTACTATAGATATTACCATTTCTGGTGGAGCCCCTACCTACGTTGTCGATTGGGATGATGATGAAATTGGTGAGTTCGATGATCCAGCAGATCGTACGGGCTTGTCTGGCGGAACATATACCGTGGTAGTTGTCGGAGCTGAAGGATGTGAAGGAACGGCAACGTTTACTGTAAACAGCCAGTTAAATTTATTAGAAGAAAATCTAAGTGTAAACGTCTATCCAAACCCTACTACAGAGTTGTTTATCATTCAAATGCCAGGTGCTTTTACGTTTACGATTACGGACTTAAAGGGTGCGGTTCTATTGAATGATAATGGATTTGATAATTCGGATGTTTCTTTAGACGCGTTCGCAGCTGGAACATATATTTTAACGATTACCAAAGGAGATCAGCAAGTTCAAAAACAGGTTGTAAAGCTTTAGTTTAAAAGTGCTTCGTTAAAATATCCTCTGGTTTACCTTGTGACACTGTTCCTTCCACTGACTGATTAGCATCAGTAAGTTTTTTCATGTTTACAACTTGATCAGCCATTTCAAAAATGACATCTTTTCGGTGACTAATCATTAATACAGTTGTGCCCAATTCTTCCTGAATTAATTTCAATTCGCGAATTAAATCACCAATCGCTTCATCATCTAATGCCGAAAAAGGTTCGTCAAGCAAAAGTAGTCGCGGTTGTTGACACAGCGCTCGAACAATCGAAACACGTTGGCGCTCACCACCTGACAACTCATGAGGATAATTTCCCATTAAATCGGCAAGCCCTACTACTTCAATTAGCTTTTTTATTTCATCTGTTAAAGGACCTTTTGTTGCGTATTCTAAATTTCGCAAGGCGGACATGTTCGGAAATAAATTAAAGTCTTGGAAAACAAAACCGGGTTCTCTGTCCGCAATCGAAAGGTTGATATTATTCGCACTATCGAACCAAACCTCATCTCCTACTCTAACAAATCCTTTCTTAGGTGTTTCTAAACCAGCTAACATTCTTAATACCGTAGATTTACCTACCCCCGATTTTCCGTAAATAGCAGAAGTAGATCCACTTGGAAACTCGGCCTTGCAATAGACCTGAACCTCCCGTCCTTTATTTTTAAAAGCTTTATGTAATTCGAAACTAAGCAACGCCGGTTTGATTTGATTTACGTGTGAATAATAATAAACTCAAAATAAGCACAAAACTAATAATCAAAAGAATAGCTGCATATACATGAACTTTGTCATAATTCATGGCGTTCATTTCATCATATATGGCAACGGAGGCCACGTTCGTATCCGTCATTTTTCCCCCTATCATCAAAACCAATCCAAACTCTCCAATAGTATGGGCAAAAGTCAAAAGAATTCCGTTCAGTAAGTTCTTTCTAATAAACGGCAAATAAACATACCATAAAGCACTCCATCGCGACTTCTTCAACAAATAGGTCGATTCAATCATATTTTTTGGGATTCCTCTGAAGCCATTAATTATTGGTGTCAGCATAAAAGGGGTACAGAAAATCAACGATCCCAACAAAATACCAGGGAAAGTAAAGGCTAAGGAAAATCCAAATATAGATTCAAAAACCTCCCCAAAACTGCTACTTGGCCCCAAAAACTGAAGGAAATAAAAACCTAGAACGGTAGGCGGTAAAACAATCGGTAACATTAGAACGCTTTCCAATAAAACTCTACCTCTCCACCTCGAAAATGCCATAAAATAGCCTAGAGGTACACCAATAATAAATAGGATAATAGTGGTGAGCGTGGCAAGCTTAAACGTTACATAAAAAGGTGCAAAATCCATCTAGTCGGTAAAATATCCAAAATAATCTAAAACAGCCTTACATTTTGGTGACTGAATAAATTTAACCATCTTTTCAGCAGATTCATTGACTTCACCATCTTGTTTTGTTAAAACCATGGCATTTTGTCGAATAGGATCAAAAAACGCTTGATCAACTTCCAAGTATTGATAATCACCCCCATGTTTTATTTTGAAACCATAACTCGTAAAAGCCATGTCAACCGCTCCTGTAACAATGTACTGATTCACTTGACCGATACTCTCACCAACAACAAGTTTATCATTTAAACCATCCTTGAGGCCGTTGCTCTCGAGATAGGCATTTGCAGCCATACCGTAAGGTGCCGTTCTATTATCAGCTATACCTATACGGTTCACACCATCGCCATTTAGCGCTTCTTTCATTGATTGATAGCTTTTATCTTTCGAGTATACTAGCAATAAACGACCTTTTGCATAATTAAAAGGTTCTTCCCCTTTACCCAAACCATAAAGATGTTCGGGATAGGCCTCGTTTGCAGAAAAAAACAATTCATATGGAGCGCCATTCTCAATCTGGGCAGTAAGCGTTCCCGAGGATCCATAAGTTATCTCACAGCGTATATCATGTTCTGATTCAAATAAAACCGCTATCGAATCAAGTGCAAACTGCATATTTGCAGCACAAGCAATCTTCAAGGTTTGCGATTTATGCTCACCAGAGCAGGCAAAAAAAAGAATGACAGTCGATATTAGTAATAGGTGTTTCATTGACATCTTTAGAAGGTCTAAAAGTATAAAATATTCGAGGATTATTGACTTTTTACTGTATCTAATCACATCGAAATTTTCTGCATTCTAAAGCAATAAAACCTCGAGAAAAATAAAAAGGAAGATGTTTTGCAATCGTTCATATTCTATTTCTGTTTTGATTACAAATTTTGAGTTTGTTTTTATTTTCAGGTTCGATCGTAAAACTCGAGTTAAACGAAGCATTTTTCTGACTTCGCATAGCTGGAAATCCTTATCTTTGAGCTCAAATTACGATTAGAAAATGTACAGAACACATCATTGCGGCGAATTAAGATCAAATAATACAGGAACCCAAGTTACCCTCTCAGGATGGGTGCAAACTGTTCGTGATAAAGGCCATATTATTTGGGTCGATCTTCGCGACCGATACGGTATCACACAAATAGTTGGAGAAAAGGGAATGGTAGAAGACGCTGTGCTTGATCAATTGAAAAAATTGAATCGAGAAGATGTAGTTCAAGTTTCTGGAGAGGTTATTGAGCGCTATCAGAAAAACCCAGAAATGCTCACAGGAGATATCGAAATTAAGGCTAGTTCAATGAATGTTCTTAATACCTCACTTACACCGCCATTTACCATTGAAAATGATACAGACGGTGGGGAAGAATTACGAATGAAGTTCCGGTATCTGGACTTGCGTAGAAAGCCAATCCAAGAAAAATTAAAATTAAGACACAAGGTTTCATTAGAAACACGTAAATACTTAGACGCTGTAGACTTCATGGAGGTCGAAACCCCTTACCTCATTAAGTCTACACCTGAAGGAGCAAGGGATTTTGTTGTGCCAAGTCGTATGAATCCGGGAGAGTTTTATGCTTTGCCACAGTCACCTCAAACTTTTAAGCAATTGTTAATGGTTTCTGGTTTTGATCGCTACTATCAAATTGTTAAGTGTTTTAGAGATGAAGATTTAAGAGCGGATCGTCAACCAGAGTTTACCCAAATCGACTGTGAAATGGCTTTTGTTGAGCAGGAAGATGTGCTACAAACTTTCGAAGGGTTGATTAAGCATCTTTTCAAAACATGCCGCAATCATGAATTTGAAGGAGATTTTCCTAGAATAACCTACGCCGAAGCGATGGAACGATTCGGTTCAGATAAACCTGATATGCGATTCGGAATGGAGTTTGTTAATCTAAATCCCGTTGCTCAAGGCAAAGGTTTTGGCGTTTTCGATAGTGCTGAGCAGGTTTTAGCAATTAATGCTAAAGATTGTGCGGGATATACCAGAAAACAGTTGGACAAACTGGTTGATTGGGTTAAAAGACCTCAAATTGGAGCGAAGGGATTAATTTATTGTAAATGCAACGAGGATGGAACTTACAAATCTTCAGTTGATAAATTTTTCGATCAATCCGCTTTGGCTGAATGGGTAAAAGCTTGTGATGCTGAAAAGGGTGATTTATTACTGGTACTTTCTGGCGACTTGGACACGGTCAGAGGTCAAATGAACGAACTTCGCCTGCACATGGGAAATGAGCTTGGGTTAAGAAGCCCGAATGTTTTTGCTCCTGTTTGGGTGTTGGACTTTCCTTTGTTAGAATGGGATGAAGATAGTGGAAGATACCACGCTATGCACCATCCATTTACTTCTCCTAAATCAGAAGACTTTGATTTAATCGATACTAATCCAGGTAAGGTTAGAGCAAACGCTTACGACCTAGCCATGAATGGAGTTGAATTAGGTGGTGGTTCGATTCGAATTCATGATAAACAACTGCAGGCAAGAATGTTCGAATTACTTGGTTTTTCTGATGAAGAAGCAAAGGCACAATTTGGATTTTTAATGAATGCATTTGAATATGGAGCTCCTCCACACGGCGGTTTAGCATTTGGATTTGACCGATTGGTTGCTACTATGTTTGGGTCTGAATCAATTCGTGATTATATTGCCTTCCCGAAAAACAATAGCGGACGTGATGTTATGATCGACTCCCCCGCCCCAATTGATGCGGAACAAATGAATGAGTTATATTTAGAAACGAAAGCCGTTCCTGAAAAACAATAAAAAAAGCCGACTTTGCTGCGAATAATTCTCTTTTTACTTATGTTTTCCTATTTCGATGGGCATACACAGGTGAAGGATATTGTTGGGTTAGCTGAATCAAATCCAGACTCGCTCTATATAGCCGCTGAAAAGCAATTAGAACAAGCAACCGACAATCTAGAACAAGCAGAAGTATATCATGCGCTTGGTTGGGCGAGTTACTATCTGGACAAAGCTGACAACGGACTTTCATATTTTCTCAAAGAGTTAAAAATCTATGAGGAATCCCTACAAGAAAACGTAGATGCTCGTGCGCGAAGTTTATTGGCACTTTCTAACTCCTACTATGGTCTGGGTCAACTGCTTCCTGCAGATAGTGTTTTAACCATCGCACAAAGTCTTTTTCCAGACATCCAAGATGAAACGTTAAAAATGGATATTTTGCTGGAGGCTGGTTGGATTACACGAGAACAAGGGAGACACTTAGAGGCTCTGGACGCCTATTTAAAAGGCTTAGATTTGGCTATTAGTAATAATGATAGTATTCGCATTGCTGATGCACACGTCAAAATAGGTGTTGTTTACCATGTTATGGGAGATAACGTGAAAACAAAAGAGTATTATGATAAGGCGTTAATTAGTCTAAAATCACTTGGTTTACATGTTAAAGAGGCAAGGTTGTACAATAATTATGGTTTATACTATCAAGGACTAAATCAGCCTACTAAGGCGATCGCTTTCTTCGAAAAGTCTGTTGAAATGAATGATACCTTGGGCAATCCAAGAGGTGTTGCTATTGCGACAGAGAACATTGGTTTGTTGTGTTTTGAAGAGCACGAAAACAACACCTTGGCGCTACAACAATTTGATAAAAGTTTAACCATTTGGAGAGCTGAAGAAGATATTTATAGCCAAGCAATAACGCTGGGTTATAAAAACAATGTATATCTCGCGCAACAAGAATTTAAACAGGTTGTGGATACCGGTCTTGTCATATTAAATTTAAGCTTAGAGGCAGGATCCAAAAGTGTAGAAACAGAAGCTTTACGTCAATTAGCATACGGACATCATGGTTTGAACCAAAATGAAGTGGCTTTTACATATTTTGAAAAATATCATAATCTGAAAGACAGTCTCTCAAAAATTAATGATTTTGATGAAATCAAACTGATGGGACAGCGGTTCGAAATCCAACAAGCTCATGTCAGAGATTCGCTTGAGCTTGTCATTCAGCATCAGGAAGTTCAAGGAAAGTTGGAAGCCAAGAACCGTCGACAACGGTTTGTAACTATCATTCTATTGGTTGGATTAACAGGTCTTATACTCATTGTTTTTCTATTGTTTAAAGGTCGCCGAGAACGCCAACGTAGTGCCGCAATCATTGAACGCACCAATCAAGAGCTTCAAGCAAAAAATGATTCAATTATAGACAGTATTAATTACGCCAAAAGGATACAAACCTCTATACTTCCATCAACATCTGATCTTACAAAGTGCTTTCCTGAACATTTCGTTTTCTATCAGCCAAAAGATATTGTAGCCGGTGATTTTTATTGGTTGTCGTCTGCCAAAAACAACGGTACTGATTTCACTTTTTTAGCTGCAGCGGATTGTACCGGTCATGGCGTACCTGGAGCAATGGTGAGTATCGTTTGTGAGGGTGCGTTAAGGAAAGCGGTCAATGAGTTAAACTTGACTGATCCTGCTGCGATTCTTGAGGCTGTAAGTGAAATTGTTGAGTCCCATTTCGATCAAGGAGATTTAGCTATAAACGACGGCATGGACATCGCACTTGTTTCCGTAAAAAAGGAAAAAGAGGGTTATCATTTAAAATATGCTGGAGCAAATAATCCACTTTGGGTTATTAAAAGTGAAACTAATGCGATAAAAGAAATCAAAGCCACAAAAAGACCGATTGGTAAGTACATCAACCCTATCCCATATAAAACCTCATCGCTTACGTTAGATTCGGGTGATCTTATTTATCTTTTTTCAGATGGGTTTGCAGATCAGTTTGGTGGAGAAAAAGGAAAAAAATACAAATACAGTGCGCTCAAAAAATTGTTTCTGAAACACAAGCATCTAACATTGGAAAAACAATTAAATGCCTACAAAAATGAGTTTGAGAATTGGCGTGGTGAAATTGAACAAATCGATGATGTCTGTGTTTTAGGTATAAAGTTCGTCTAATTGATAATTGTCACTTTCCATGCGGGTTTTATCCGTTATTTTTGTAAAAAATTAGTCATGAAGGGTATTATTGGTTTTATCATAATTCTTGTTGTTGGTATAGCAATCGCTGTCACAATTAATATGAAACATTATTCAGATGATCCTGAATCGGCGTACAATCGAAACCAAAACAATCGCTTGAAAGTTTATAACCCTATTGACGTCAATCCGTCGCTTGTAGATAGTTCTTTGCAGGATAAACGAAAGGATCATTCTATTTCGAATTTCGCTTTCTTAAATCAACTCGGAGACACAGTTACGAAGGAAGACGTAACCGGAAAAATATTTGTTACTGATTATTTCTTTACAACTTGTGGGGGAATTTGCCCTAAAATGACAACACAACTACAACGGGTTCATCAAGAATTTTTACAGGACCCTAATTTTTTGATCCTAAGTCACACTGTAAATCCAAAAATTGATACGGTTGAAGTCATGTATAATTACGCTGAACGTTTTCAGGCAGATCACAAAAAATGGTGGTTTCTGACGGGTGATAAGTCAGAATTATACACGATGGCGCGCAAATCCTATTTGGTTGTTCCTGATAAAGAGGACCCCAATTTTGATCACGGTGACGAATCTGATTTTATTCATACTGAAAATTTCGTTTTAATTGATCCGGATGGAAGAATAAGAGGAATGTATGATGGAACGAATGAAGAGGAAGTTTCTGAGTTGATCAGAGATGTATATGATCTAAAACGTGAGTATAATTTTAATTAAAAGACTATAGTAGGTTTAAGCGTTCCATTAAACCGTCTTTAAACGATCCTCCAATTGAGACTGTCTTTTTATCGTTCTCTAAGTTCAGGTTTGGATATTCAATCGAAGCAATTTTATCAACCCGTACAATAAACGATCGGTGCACACGAATGAAATGATCACTTGATAATTTCTTTACGATATCCTTCATTGTTGAATGAATTGTATAACGACTCTCAAGTGTATTGATAACAACATAGTCCTTAAGCGCTTCAACAAAATATATATCTTTTGTCTTGATCTTTACTATTCGACTTTTAGACTTTACGAAAATGAAATCTTGTGAGTCTTTGTTTTCAATCAACGAATAAAATAAATCTCGCTCTTTCAACACTTCTTTTTCCTTCGAGTACTTGTATAAAGCCATTTCGATAGAAGTGTGTAAATCGACCTCTTTAAACGGTTTTATAATATAACCATAAGGCTCGGTTACCTTTGCTTTCGAAAGCGTTGCCTCATCCGTGTAAGCAGTAAGAAATATAACGGGAATGTTCAGTTCCTCTTTGACTTGCTCAGCTGTTTGAATACCGTTAATATCCCCTTTCAACATAATATCCATAAGAATAATATCCGGCTTTGTTGATACAGCTAATTCAAACGCTTTTTCCCCTGTAGAGGCAGCACCAACAACATTATAACCTAATTTTTTTAGGCTATGTTGGATGTCTTTTGAGACGATGCTCTCGTCTTCTACTAAAAGTACATTTGTTTTCGCCATGGGAACTTTAACTTTCTTGCTTGTCAAATATAATTAAATATTTCGTACCACTATCGGTATTCAAAATTAGTTCGCCGTCAATCTGATCGACCAAGGTATCAACTAATCCTAACACTAATGAATCGCTGTCTTCTATGTTAAAACCTTCCGGTAAACCTTGACCAAAACCCTCAACACGAATCGTTACTTTTCCATCTTTTTCCTTTATCTCAACCTGAATTTCACCTCCCTTGCCTTAAGGATTCAGCGTTGGAATTTTGATAAACCAGTTGATTATCCGTAAAAATGAAGATTGCAGCCGGTGAATAATCCAGAATACTTCTAAAACTCTCTTCATTTTTCTTAAGCTTTTCAGCATTTTGTACCTTATCTGTTATGTCATTAATGTGAACTTGAATAACAAACTGATTATCCATTTCTAATCCAACGAATGACATTTCAGCTACAAATTTTGACCTGTCTATTGGTCGCGTTAACTCACATTCTACACTAATTCTGTTAAAATGTGTCAAACCTGATAACTTCTTATTCAACCGATCTTTATTCTCGGGTTCCTCAAAAAAATCCACAAATTTGCATTATAAAAAATCTTTTTGACTGAGCTTAAAAAGCGTTGTAAATTGACTGTTACTTTCCTTAATGATAAAATCATTCCCCTCCTTCACTAAAAGCAATAAGACAAAATTGCCACCTTCAAACAAGGCTTGATATTTCGTTTTGGCTTTTCCTAAGTAGGTTCCTGTTAAAATCAATTTGTTTAACCAAGAACTTACAAGCAGACTTCCAGCGGTAAAAGCCAACGTAAACAGAAGTATTTCAATGGATAAGCCAGGTTTGGAATAAAATGAATAAAATGAATAAAACTAAAAACAAAACGACATAAGAAATGGTCGCTCTTAACTCGATTAACAAATATGCAGAAATCGATCCTGTCATTAACATCACTACCATGTTCCGCATGTTTGGATCAATAGTAAACCATGTAAACGAAGCTATCGCTCCCGCAACGACAAACACTTGGTGAAAACAAATTTGATGTTCAGCTATGATATTTCTACGTCCAAAAAACTTGAAGAACAATATCGCAGCAACAACATCCAATAAAAGGAAAGCTACTAAACCATCAGGAATAAAAAATAGCTCTAAAATTGTTGCTGATAGAAACAACGGAAGGATATACCAAAATGATCGCTCATACAAACCAATCAAAGATTATTGAGATATAAAATCACCTGATGTATTATGTCCTGTTGCGTTAAATTTCATCTAGTTTTCTTCGGTAACAGGCTCAACTTTAAACCCATCGATGCGATACATCTCCCCTCTTCTATATTCAATTACCTGAATTTTTTCTCCTTGTTTATTGTACTCTTTCCATTTCCCGTGTTTCTCTCCGCCTAAGTATTTACCAACTAATCTCGGAATACCATTTTGATGATAATATACGTGTTTTCCTTTTGCTTCTCCTTCATCAAACGCTCCAGTGAATGCTATTCTGCCGTTTAAGTAATAATAATTCCATACACCATCTTCATATCCTCTTGAAAATGAACCCACTTCCTTGTAATCACCAACATGATAAAACCAACCCCCCTCTTTGAGTCCATTATAGTATTCCCCTCTAGTCATTTCATTACCTAATGAATCATACTCAAAAACAGAGCCTTCTAAAAGCGATTTTTTATTGTAAAATTCAATTCGTTTAATTTGTCCATTGTGATAATACCATTTCCATTCACCTCTCAATTCATTTTCAACAAATTTCCCTTCTTGCTCCTTTTTTCCGTTGGCATAATAGTAAACCCACTTACCGTCTTTTTTGCTATCCACGTAATTACCCGTAGCAGCTAAATTTCCATTTTTGAAATAATGGCGCCATTCTCCTTGATATATTCCGGAAGCAGAAATCATACCTTCAGCAACAAGTGTATCATAAGCGTATATGTATCCGTTTATAATTTCTCCATCCTTGTCGTATTCCCTAAATATGCCATTTTTCAAGCCATTATTAATTCCTCCAATTAATTTGATTTTACCATCTTCGTAGTACTCCTTGTCTAAATCGATAATGACCAACTCATCAGAATGACCAGCCAAGGTATCTCCTTCCATTCTTCTCAGATCTATGAGTTTTCCTTTCTTGTTATACGTTTTTGCTAAGCCACTTTTTTGACCGTTTTTAAAGGTAATTTCACTTTCTATTTTTCCATTCGGATGAAAACTGCGCCAAACACCAGTTTTTTCTCCTCTATCATTAAAACGGTTATATTCATTGCGCTCCTTTAGAAATCCATTGTCGTATACCTCCTCTGTGATAATATCTCCTGCTTCATTATACTCCAACGCTAAACCAACTTCTTTTCCATTCTCAATGGAGGTACGTTTTTTTAATTTACCACTAGAGTAGTATTCTACAATTTCATCTTGTGGTATGTCTTCAATAAAATAGATTTCTTTGATCATATGGCTATTGGTATCCAGATATTGTGCACAACCATTTTTTTGATCTAAAGCAAATTCAAAGATCCTTGATTTTCGACCTTCATCATCATAAAATACCCAAGTGCTGTCCGATTGACCATTTGCTTTTAGACCGATAGATTTTAAAGTACCGTCAGAATAGTAATTTTTCCATATTCCATGAGGTAAACCATTTTTAAAATTTCCTTCGCTGGCTATTCGTCCATTATCGTATCGAAAAACATTATAGCCATTTGGATCAATTTCTTGCCCCAAAACCTCACTCGAACCAAAAAACAGGATTAAGCTTATAATTATTATAAACCTTATTTTTTTTTTAGAAGAAGAACCTTTACTATTATTATTAGGGCTGTTCATATGTTGATAAATCCACTTAAAAGATTTGGATTTCTAATTTACGGGTTTTTTTAAGATGTTACAAACAGTTTAAAATATAAAAATTTCTTTGTTTTTCAGTCTTTTAACATAGTTATAAACAGGATGTGAATAAACCTTATTGTTGATAATTAAGATTTTAGATTTGACAAATTACTGTCAATAAGTGGTTGTTAAATTTTCACTTTATGAACAGTAAAAATCGAATTCTTTGTATACCTGAAATTTAAATTTGAATATCAAAATAGAATAGGAATTTTTATTCAGTCATTTATCAGGTGGTTATACACATTTTATTGTGATGGTATGTTAATAATGTACTTTTAGGAAACATCTGAAAACAGTGAGCTTAGAATTATCTGGAAAAAAATGTTAATAATTATGAACATTCGCTTTTGCGCCTTTACATAAATATGATTTAGCTTTGGTTTAAAATGAACATCATGATAATACCTATTGGTTGCGATCACGCAGGATTTGAATTAAAAGAGGCGGTGAAGAAACACTTAGAAAGTGCAGGTTATGAAGTTAAAGATTATGGAGCTTACGGACCGGAAAGTGTCGATTATCCTGATTTTGGTCATCAAGTAGCGCAACATGTTGTAGACTCAAAAGGTTTAGGTATTGTGATTTGTGGTAGTGGCAACGGAATAAACATGACAGTGAATAAATATGCCGAAATTCGATCAGCGCTGTGTTGGACTAATGAAATTTCTGTATTGGCACGTCAACACAATAATGCGAATATTATAGCTATTCCTGCCAGGTTTGTCAGTGAATCATTAACGATTCAAATGATAGACACATTTTTAAATACCGAATTTGAAGGAGGGCGTCATCAAAGACGTGTCGATAAGATTGCTTGCAGCTAGTTAATATCCTCAGCAATTAACATTTCTATAAACTGATCGGTTTTTTCTACGTAGGAATTATAGTGATGACCAGTTCCTGGTCCATTAAAACCTGTGTGTATTTTTCTTATTTTTCCTGATTTATCTATAAAAATCAGTGTCGGAAAAGAAATCACCTTATTAAGCATAGGAAATCGTTCTACAGCTTCACCTTTTGATGCTTTGCCACCAATAAGAAACTTAAAATCCAAGTCTAAATCATTTTTAAAGGACTGTACTTTTGCGATTTTTCCTTCCATGGTTTTCGGTATTTCAAAAGCAACGGAAATAATGTTCAATTGATTTCCGAAGGTTTCTTTCTTTTGTTTAAGATATCTACTCTCATCTAGGCAATTTGGGCACCATGTTCCCATGATTTGAATAAGGGTAACAGTGTTTTCAGTTGATTCATTTGGGTAATCATACGTCTTATTGCTGAGATCAGGAAGAGATAATGTCAAAGGAGTGTCATTAATAAGATATGTTAATAAGTCTGGATCCCTTAATTTAAAACCTGGGTTCCGCATGGCATACCACTTAACATGATAATGTGTTCCTGAATAAAATTGGCCCCATAACGTGTCATCATTTAATTTGGATTGAAAAAGAAAAGCATGTGATCCATCAAATGAAGATAGGTTTAAACTGTCATTTGATACAACACCTTCTAAATATCTATAGTCACCTGTTTCTGTTAGAAAGGTTCCTTTTATCACATTTTTTTGGCTGTATGAGCACAGAGTAGTTAAAGCAGAAAATTCTCCAATTGCTTTTTCAGGAGCGCCCTCATAATCAAAAGTTACTTCCCATTTACCTGTTGCATCAATTGTTGAGCCCATTTTTGGAAATCGAGATTGATAGCCTTGAGTAGCAATAAGCGGAATTCTATAGTTCGGTCCTTTCGCATAATTATACCAAAATCCTTCAACTCGCTTTTTGGAAACAATTCTGCATTTTAACTCAGAACCAAAACCCGGAAAACGTACATAAAGTGAATCACGTGTTTGACCAAAATGGCGCAACTCAATCGTCTCATCTGCGTTTATTACAGAAACACGATAGGTTTTTTTCGTTTTTTCAATTAAGAAAGTAACCGGTAATGATGTGGAATCATTAATTTCAAAAGATGTATGCCAATAACCAGGCTTAATTTTTTTAGAAAAAGCACCAAACGAAACAAGACAGAGTAAGAAAAGTAAAAAGCTTTTTTTCATTGAGAGTATAATAGCGTTGGTGCTGTAAAAGCGGAGCTAAATATACGAATATTATCATTTATTTTAGTTGCCGTGCAACTTTTGAAAACAATTATAGGTCTTAACAAACGGAAAGAGTATTTATGACGGAAGAACAATTGGTAAAAGCATGTATTTCCGGAAATACGTCGGCCCAGAAAGAGTTCTATGACTTATTTGCGAAAAAGATGATGGGTGTGTGCCTAAGGTATACCAATAACTATGAGGAAGCGCAAGATGTTCTTCAAGATGGATTTATAAAAGTTTATGCTAAGCTTTCGAAGTTCGTCAATAAAGGCTCTTTAGAAGGATGGGTGAGGAGAATTATGGTTAATACAGCGCTTGATCATTACCGAAAGAATAAAAAATTTCAAAAAGATGTAGAAATTGATTCGGTATCGTTCAAACTCGAAAAACAAGAGTATATCGTTGAAGAAATTAACACACAAGACCTTTTGAAAATTATTCAAAGCATACCAGAAGGGTATAGGGTTGTATTTAATCTTTTCGCAATTGAAGGCTACTCGCATAAAGAAATTGCAGAGCAGCTCGGAGTAACTGAAAGTACTTCAAAGTCGCAGTACTCAAGAGCAAAAAAGATGTTGAGAAAAATATTGATTGAAAGAAATATTGTAACTGAAGGTGAAAGAGGATTTTAACATAGAAGAACTGTTTCAAGAGCATTTTAAATCTTTTGAAAGTGATGTTGCACCAGAGGCTTGGTCAAACATCCAACAGTCTATTCAGGCTGGCGCTGGTGCTAGTTCTGGTATGGCTACCTGGGTTAAAGGTTTATTAATAGCTGCTGGAATAAGTGCTGCTGTAGTGGGAGGTGTATATTTAGCTACTGACGATCAAACAAATGAGAATCCGAAACAAGAAATGGTTGATTTGATGACTGATGACGTTGTGGAATCAACAGAAAAAGCTGTTTTTGTTGAAGATTCAAACACAGACGAAAGACCACAATCATCAATAGTAGCCAACGATTCAAATATTGAAGAGCATGTAGAGAACGCTCAAATTGACGAGGTTGGAAATGATGTGAATGATGCAAGCGTCAATGATTTGAATAATTATGTAGGTGTTATTGATCAAAACACTCAAGTTGATAACGATAACACGAATAATGACAGTGACCAGCAAGTGAATAATGGCAATAACAACCCAATTAGCAATAAGGTTGACCAAACTATTGACTCGAATTCAGGTGATGACGAGGCGAATCCAAGAGCTCAGTCAGTTAAACCTAATGGAGCGCTAACTTTTGAAAAAGGATCGAATGAGGCTTACACACGCTATTCCTTTGAATCAATGGCAGAGAATCATGTTAAAGTATCTTGGGATTTTGGAGATGGAAAATCAGCGGAAGGGCATAATATCACACATACATATCAGCAACCAGGAAATTTTACCGTAACCATGACGGTTTCAGGTAAGGAAGGAGTATATGTTGAAACAGCTGATATTGAAATAATTGCGCCATCCAATATAGGTGTAATTCCAAACATATTCTCGCCTAATAATGACGGAAGAAATGATAATTTTGTGATTCAAACTACAGGAATAAAAACATTCGTCATGATTATTCAAGATAAGAATGGACAGAATGTTTTCGAAACAACAGATCCAAACTTTGAGTGGGATGGTACAGACCCATCTAATGCAAAAGTACCGTCAGGATACTATAATTTCATAATCAAGGCGGTTGGAACTGATGGAAAAGAATTTGTCGAAGGCGGAGTCCTTCGTATAGTTACTGAATAAGCAGACCGGTGTTTTTCGGTTGGTATAACCCTGATCAATTATTGGTCAGGGTTTTCTTTTTTAATAATTGATTTTCATCAGCGAATACTTATTAAACCAGAACAGCTAATAAAATTTCAACCTTTCTTGAATGCGATAAATATGGTTTACTTAAATTAGTCAACATTAAGTATTTGTGAAGTATATATTAACATACCTATTCTTGTTTTGTATAGTTTTTAATGTGCTATCAGAACAAGATTCTATCTCGTCTCCTCAGTTGGTTTTTTCACCAGCGGGGGGGATATATGTTGCCGGAACAACGGTTGAACTGTCTGTTGAAAACGCAGACAATGCAAGAATATACTATACGTTGGATGGGTCGATGCCAAGTTCTGGCGCGCAGCACTATACGAAGCCTTTTAACATCAAAGGTGTTGCAGTCATTCGTGCCGTTGCTTATGTCAATGGAAAAAGACTTGAATCGGTTACGCACTCCTATTTTTGTGAAAGAGAATATACACTGCCAGTAATATCAATAGCAACAAAACCCGAAAATTTATGGGATTATAGCACCGGTATCTATGTAAAGGGGTGTTGTGCAGATACGGCAGAGCCTTATATGGGAGCAAACTTTTGGAAAGATTGGGAAAAATGGTCAAATGTTGAAATGTATGAATCCGACGGAACATTGTGTTTTAATCAAGCAGCAGGTATCAATATTTTTGGTGGATTTTCACGGATGTTACCTCAAAAATCGATTGCCGTTTTTGCGCGCTCTCGATACGGAAAAAAGCGGTTTGAATATACCATTTTTCCAGAAAGAGATGAAGATAAGTATAAGTCCTTCATATTAAGAAATTCAGGTGGAGACTTTAGACGTACGCATTTCAGAGATGCTTTCATGACGCAATTGGCTAAACCTACAGGAGTTGCTATTCAGGAATATCGACCAGCTGTGGTTTATTTGAATGGTGAATATTGGGGCATTCAGAATATACGAGAGAAAATCAATGAGCATTATCTAAAATCGAATTATGGTGTTGATAAAGACAATGTCGATATTCTAAGACACAATGGTGTTGCAAGACATGGAACATCAAGAAACTATAAAAAATTATTGGCTTACTTGAGAACGCACAACTTAGAAAATGATGAATATGTTGAGGAGTTGAGGACATTCATGGATGTTGACGATTTTATTCGTTATAACATCGCTGAAACGTATTCTGATAACAGAGATGCTGGTGGAAATATTCGTTATTGGAGAGAGCGAAATGATTCAGCAAAATGGCGCTGGATATTCTATGATTTAGATCTCGGTTTGGGTAATAACGAACCGAAAGGTTATATGCGAAATACCGTCAGAAAATTTACGTCACCTAATGCTGAGGCTTGGCCAGATCCGGCTTGGTCAACTTTCATCATACGTTGTTTATTGCAGAATAAAAACCTAGAACACCAGTACATAAATACATTTGCTGATCACTTAAACACGGTATATAAACCTGAAACAGCTCTAGCATTAATTGATGAAATGCAAGAAGTTTTGGAGCCAGAGATGCAACATCATTTAAAGCGCTGGAAGCAGTCAAATGAAAATTGGCAATATCACATTGACATTGTGCGAAAATTTGTAACGCTTCGCCCGACTTATTGTCGTCAGCATATTATGGAAAAATTTGGGTTGAAAGACACGGTAAATGTTGATGTGATTTATCCGGGAAAGGAAATATGCAAAATGAATTTTAATAGTTTAAAAATCAAAGAAGATTTCTCTGGGGTTTACTTTTCAGGTGTGCCGATTACGGTGTTTGTTGACCCCAAACATGATTATGACTTCAAAGGTTGGAAAGGCAGAAATGAAACAACGATGACGCTCACTGTTGTCCCGGATAAGGATTTGGTTTTAGAACCAATTTTTGAGCCGAAACCGCTGAGTGAGCAGAAAGATTCAATCATTTTTAATGAGCTTTGTGTTTTTCAAGTAAAAGGAGATACATCACATGATTGGATCGAGTTTTATAACCGTTCTTCTTCTCCGGTTTCATTAAAAGGTTGGACGTTTACTGAGAAAGGGTATAAGGATGGGTTTCAAATTTTGGATGAGGTAACAATACAACCGAATGGTTATGTGGTTTTAGTTGAGGAGAAAGCGAAATATGCAAGCAATTACAATGTGGATCCTGTAGCGGTATTTGGTGATTTTGGTTTTGGTTTGTCTAAAGAGAATGGCCATCTAAAACTTTATGATAATGCTGGCTTTATCGTAGATTCATTATCTTATATGTTTGATATTTGGGATACAACAGCCTCATTTAGTCTTGTTCATCCTGATTCATTGAGTCACACCTCAAGGAGTTGGCAGCTAGAAACACCAAACCCGGGCAGGATGAGTGATGCATACAAAAACTCCCTCAAACATGAAGCCGATAAACGCTACTGGACAAAGATATACTACCTCGGCGGCGGAGGCTTTTTTTTTATATTGGTCGTTGGAATATTGTTACGCCGATATTTTAAAAAACGCAAGAATAGAGGTTCTGCCTAAGCTTGATTTTATTCTTTTACAGGTATGAAATAGAGGAAATAAAAAACAAAGCCGAACCACATCAAGTGTGGTACTGCAACTAAAATGGAACCAAAACCTTAATTTTTTAAGTGACACATTAGCTCTTCGTACGGTGTTTTTCCCTTAAAAGCCCCATGTGGTCTGTTGAAGTTATAAAAATCTTCCCATTGTTTTAGTTTTTTGCCTAAATCTACATCATCCGTATATTTTAAAAGCTGATAAAACGCTCTTTTATCTGTTAAATGGGATCTTTCTACTTTTCCATTGTGTTGTGGTTTTCCAGGCTTAATGTATCGATGATTCATCCCTTTATCTGGTTCTGTCGCATTAATTAAAAAATCACTATTTGAAGCCTAATTCACACAAAACGAAAAACCATAAACCGTTGAAATAATGTGAGTTAACTTTTTGAACATTCAAGGAATTTGATGAAAAATCGTTGAAAAACAATTAATGCGACAGAACCGAAAAAACTAAAATTACTGACATTATTTCTAATTGCAAGCGTATTTCTTTTGTCATGCAGTGGTGCTGATCAAGGTGAAGAATCAGATGAATCTCAATCAACAGAAAAAACGGAAGAAGAAAAGAAAATGGACGAGATAAACGCATCACTGAAGTTTAACGTGGGCATGGCTTCTTATGAGCAATATTCGAAATTGGTGCTAGAGTCTGCTTATACATTGGACAATGACAGCGAGGATGTTTTGCTCGTCTTAGGAGATAGCAATTTGGAATTGATGGAAGGTTTCAAGGAGGGTGCTGAGGAAAAATTTCAATCTGTCATTGATGATAACCCTATTACCATTTATACAGATAGTGCGCAAATTTACTTGGATTCGATTGATTATTATCAAGATCTTTGGAGAGAGAGCGTTACAAATTACAACTAATTGTTGGTAATAACGTTGGTAAAAAAACCTAAAAGAAAAACCCCGAGCCACTATTCATAGTAGTTCGGGGTTTTTTAGTTGAGGTCCCGAGCGGATTCGAACCGCTGTAGATGGTGTTGCAGACCACTGCCTAGCCACTCGGCCACAGGACCATTAAGTTTTTGATCACTGCCTATCAGTCTCAGACTGACACAGGATCATAAAACTCAAAACTCAATTGATAATCTCATTTCGACAAATGAGGATGACAAAGATATAAAGAATAATTAAACGTTCAACTCAGAATTTAACTTTCAACTATAACAGCAACTTCTTTTACTACACCTTGGATTGGAGGGTTTAATTTACGCACTTTAATTTTTGCTGAAATTAAGCCCTTAAAAGCTTCTTCAAATCGTCCGAGAATGCGGTACGCTACGTGCTCAATTAACTTGCTTGGGTTTTCCATTTCTTCCACAACGATGTTTCTCACATCAACATAATCAATCGTATCGGCCAATTGATCGGTTTTAGCAGATTGAGTAAAATCAGTAATTAAAGAAATGTCCACGATATATTTACCACCCAAAATAGTTTCTTCACCCATGCAACCATGATAGGCGTATAACTCGATGCCTGTTACTTCGATTGTATTTTTCATGATTTAAGCGAATTAACTTTATCTATACCTTCTTCTATTCTGGATATTACGAGTTCTTTTCCTAAAGTTGCACAAATTTCAAACATGGAAGGCCCCATACCCTTTCCTGTTACTAAAAGCCTGAACCCAGGTCCTACTTTGCCAAAACCAAAGTCATTGTCATTTAAAAAGGCTGAGAAGGTGGTTTCGATTTCTTCTTTATTAAAGTTGGAAATGCCTTTAAGTTTTTCTAAAAGATTCGACATAATTTCTGGTGTATCTTCTTTCCACTTTTTGCGAATCGTTTTATCATCATATTCATTTATTGGGTAGAAGAAATAAGCGCCATCATCAACTATATCCCCAAGAAAAGTTGCACGTTCTTTCATTAGCCCAGAGACACTTGATAGATATTCTAGGTCATTCCGATAGGCATCTTCTTTGATCATGGGCTGAATCAATTCAGCTAGCTTATCATTTGAAGTGTCTCTTAGATATTGTTGATTAAACCATTTGGTTTTATCCGGATCAAATCGAGCTCCCGATTTACCTACACGCTCAAGAGAGAATAACTCTATCATCTTGTCGAGCGTAAACAACTCTTGATTATCACCTGGATTCCATCCTAGTAAGGCAAGCATATTGATAAAAGCTTCTGGAAAATATCCGTTTTCTTTATAACCACTGTAAACCACACCATCAACTGTTGTCCAGTTTAATGGGAAAACAGGAAAACCTAATTTATCACCGTCTCTTTTACTTAGTTTCCCCTTACCATCTGGTCTTAAAATCAAAGGCAAGTGAGCAAATTTTGGTTGTTCCCAACCAAATGCATCATAAAGTAAAACATGCAATGGAGCAGAAGGTAACCATTCTTCACCTCGAATAACATGTGTAATTTCCATAAGATGGTCGTCTACAATGTTAGCAAGATGATAAGTTGGCATTCCTGTTTCTTTAAACAGTACTTTGTCGTCCAGATTGTTCGTGTTAACAGTTACCCAACCTCTAATTTCATCATGAAATTTCACATCTTGGTTTCTGGGCATTTTCATTCGAACTGTATACGGATCTCCGTTAGATAACCTTTTCTCAACCTCCTCTTTGGAAAGCGATATTGAGTTCTTCATGCTACTTCGTGTCACACCATTATATTGCCAATTGGGCAAACCCATTTCCTGAGCTTGTTTGCGCATTTGATCAAGGTCATCGGATGTATCAAACGCAAGATAGGCGTGTCCTGATTCAACTAGTTGATCAACGTATGGTTTATATAGGTGTTGTCTCTGAGATTGAACGTAAGGCCCTTTGTCTCCTTCATATCCTGCTCCTTCGTTAGGCTCGATACCACACCATTTCAATGACTCAATAATATATTCTTGTGCTCCTTCAACGAATCTTTTTTCATCCGTATCTTCTATACGCAATATGAATTTACCGCCATGTTTCGCAGCAAACAGATAATTATACAATGCAGTCCTAACTCCTCCCATATGAAGAGGGCCAGTCGGACTAGGTGCAAATCGAACTCTAACGCTCATAGTTATTCACTTTTATTAATGCGGCAAAGATACGTTTTTCAAAATTATAACCAGCAGAATTTTATTCAAGGCATTTCGCTCTGCACTTGAAGTCTTAATTAGTTTTCAAATCGCGCGTTTTTCGGAATATTGATTTGTTAAAAATTGCGAATTATACTTGAACTATTTTGCGCGATTATTGTACGTATTGGTAATAAACCGTAACTTAGTTAGTTCTCTTTCGCTTTATATGGGAAAGGAATATTGCGAAGAAGGAAAAACTGTTAGAAAGTGAATAAATTTCAAAGTGTAATTCATCAAGTAGAGCTTTTTATCAAAAAGTACTACAAGAACCAAATGGTAAAAGGAGGAATTTTATTCCTTGTGCTTTTTTTACTTTCATATTTCACGGTGTCCGGACTAGAATACTTGGGACGTTTTTCTTCAACGGTTAGGTTAACCTTGTTTTTGGCGTTTATAGGACTCAATACATTTTTGTTGATCCGTTTTATTGTAATCCCACTTTTAAAACTGTACAAGGTGGGGCAGCGTTTATCAATTATTGAAGCAGCTGATATGCTGGGGTCTATATTTCCAGAAGTTGGTGATAAATTAAAAAACACAATTCAGTTAAAGGAAGACAAGTCAGCTTTAAGAATGAATCTAGACTTGGTTAATGCGAGTATCGAGCAGCGTGCGGAGAAATTATCGGTTGTTCCATTTTCAGGTGCGATAGACCTGAGGGAGAATAAGCGGTATTTAAAATACTTAGTTCCGGTCCTTCTTCTGATTGTGGGGGTTGCGTTAATAAATCCCGGATGGTTTACAGACGGAACAAAACGAGTGGTTAATTTTAATCAAGATTTCGTAGAGCCCGCACCGTTTGAATTCCAATTAGAAAGTGAGGCCACAACAATCGATGGGGAGAACTATATGCTAATAATGAAGTTAGTAGGTGATGAAATTCCAGAAGAGGTAAAAGTCTATTCCAATAAGGGGAATTATAATCTGCAAAAAACTTCTGCCATTACTTTTGAGCATGAGTTTTTATCAGTTAGCGAACCAATTAGTTTTTATTGTGTTGCAAATGGATTTGAATCGAAAAACTTTACAGTTGATTTACTACATAAACCAATTATTGAAAGTATACAGTTATCGGTTTCATACCCAAAACATGCAGGTTTAACGCCAAAGATTTTTGATAATGCGGGTTCAATATCTGTACCGGAAGGTAGTTTGATAGATTGGAAAATTGATGTCAAGAACTTGAAGGAGCTTGATGTTGTTTTTCATGACACGATAATTTTTTTAAACACCACTATATCAGATAAATATAATTTTTCGAGAAAGTTTTATCAGTCAGAATCGTACGTTTTAGCGCTAAGTTCAGAGGACATTAAAAATGCGGATTCGCTGACTTATGAAATTAGTATAATCAAAGATGCATTTCCAACAATAGAAATTGATGAACAGGTTGATTCAACCAATTCACTCAAACGATTTATACAGGGACAAGTGAGTGATGATTATGGCTTCAAATCTTTGTCAGTTGTAATCCAAGTAGAAGGCAAAGACACATCATACGTTAAGACAGAGGGTATTGGTATAAATGGCAAGGCACAAAAGCAGCTTTTTAGCTATTACATGGATTTGTCGGAGTACAAGCTGTCCCCTGGAGACCAATTGTCCTACAGTTTTATAGTCAGAGACAACGATGAAATTAATGGGTATAAATCGGCATCAACAGGAAGAAAGTCGTTTAAGGTACCAGAGCTCGATGAATTGGAAAATAAATTGGGCGAAAAGGATGAAAAGTTGAAGGAAGATATGGACGAGGCTACAAAAGATGCTCAGGAATTAAGGGAGGAAATCAAAAAGATTAAGAGTGATATACTTAATAAGTCAGAGTTGGATTGGAGGGATAAGCAACGCCTTGAGAACTTGATGAATATGCAACAGGTCCTAGAGAAGCAGATGGAAAATATGAGGGATAAGTTCGATCAGAACAACGAAGAGAAGGAAAACTTCATGGAGAACTCAGAAGAGCTTTTAAAGAAGCAAGAAGAGTTAGAAAAGTTAATGGAGGATTTGATGGACGATGAGCTTCGAGAGTTATTTGAGGAGTTGGAGAAATTAATGGAAGAAATGAATCGAGATAAACTGATTCAGAATATGGAAGAGATGGAGAAAAATGCTGAGGATATGGAGGAGAAGTTGGACAGAACATTAGAGCTTTTCAAAAACATGGAGCTCGATCAAAAAATAGAGAATCTTGAAAAGCAATTAAGAGAACTTGCTGAAGAGCAAGAGGCGTTAAAAGAAGCAAACGAAGAAAAGAAAATGTCTGAGGAGGAGTTGGCTAAAGAACAGGAAAAACTCAATGAGAAGTTTAATGAAATACAAAACGACATAGATGAAATTGAGGACAAGAATGAAGAGCTAGAATCGCCGCGTGATTTAGATTTTAATGAAGAACAAGAACAACAGACTGACGAAGAAATGCAAGATGCTCAGGAAAATCTAGAGAATGGTAAATCCAAGAAGTCTCAGCAGAATCAACAAAAAGTATCTGACATGTTGCAGCAAATGGCGGATGATGCAGCAGCTATGAAATCAGCTAGTCAACAGCAGCAACAACAAGAAGATATGGATGCTTTAAGGTTTTTGTTAGAGAATCTCATTCATTTGTCACACGATCAGGAAGGATTGATGGATGAGTTTTATAATACGTCAATAAAAGACCCTTATTATTTAGATTTAAATAGAGAGCAATTGGCTATTAAAAAGTCAACAGAGATTGTTAATGATTCACTTGTCGCCTTGGCTAAACGTGTGTCTGAATTGTCCTCAATGATTACGGAGGAATTAAACGACTTATCTTACAACCTGGATAAATCAATGTTCTATTCTGAAGAGAGAAAAACGCGTACGTTAAATCAGCATCAGCAGTATGCAATGACAAGTTATAATAATTTAGCTTTGATGTTGTCTGAGGTATTAGATCAAATGCAGCAGCAAGCAAAAATGAAAATGCCTGGTAATGGATCATGTAACAATCCGGGTGGTCAAGGTTCCGGTCAAGGCCAACAACAAATGACGATGGAGCAAATGAAGGATGCTCTTAAGAATCAAATTGGAAAGATGAAAGGTGGTCAAAAACCCGGAGGCGAAGAAGGAAAGGGACAAGAGGGTAATGGTATGGGAGAAATTCCAAGGGGAGAACAAGGGGGTATTCCGCAGTTATCGCCGAAAGAAAAGGCAAAAATGGCTGCTGAGCAGGGTCGTCTGAGAGAGAGCCTGAAGCAATTAAAGGAAGAACTAAATAAGGATGGTAGTGGAGAAGGTAACGGGCTAGATGATGTTATTAAGGAACTAGACAAGTTGCAGAATGACTTGTTGAACAACCAAGTTGGAAATGATTATGTGAGACGTCAAGAGGATATTTATACGCGTTTGTTAGAGAGTGAAAAAGCGATCAGAGAAAGAGGTTATAGCGAAGAAAGGGATTCACAAGAAGGAAAAAATCAAGAGGATGGTAACCTTAAAGAATTTACAGAGTATAACAAGAAGAAGGAATCGGAGGTTGAGTTTTTACGATCGGTTCCAATTGGCTTAAGACAGTATTATAAGTCTCTAGTCAATGATTATTTTAACGCTGTAAATAATTAATGAATGCATAAGCTTGAGATAGGATCTGATCTAAAATTCATGCCTGATGTTGAGGGTTTAATCGACAATGTTTGCTCGGACTATGAGTTAAATGAAGATCATTACGGGAATATTTTAATTGCTGTAACTGAAGCAGTGAATAATGCTATTATTCACGGCAACTTAAACGATGAGGACAAGAAGGTGAAGCTGGAGGTCGTCAAAAACAATGATCAAGTTGTTTTTACAATTATTGATGAAGGAAAGGGGTTTGATTTTACAAATCTGCCAGATCCTACGGCACCAGAGAATATTGAGAAGCCTGATGGAAGGGGGATATTTTTAATGAAGAATTTGTCTGATGATGTAAGTTTTGAGTTGAATGGATCAAAAGTTAGTATTACTTTTGTGGCTGGAAATGGATGATAAAATTACATATGATTTTATAGATGTAGAAATTCCGGACTTCCATCCGGAATTTTTTAGTTTATGGATAAGGAAGGTGATAGGTGATTTTAAAAGGGAGCTTGGTAGTTTATCCTATATATTTTGTTCTGATGAGTATTTGTTGAACATCAACAAAGAGTATTTAGATCATGATTATTATACAGACATTATCACTTTTAACTATAACGAAGGAAATAGTTTAAGTGGTGATTTATTCATAAGTTGGGAACGTATTAAAGATCACGCTGACGAAATAGGTGTAGGGCTTTTTGATGAGCTTTGTAGAGTGATGGTACATGGTGTACTGCATTTAGTTGGTTATAATGATAAAACAGATAAAGAACAGTCATTGATGACTGAAATGGAAGACAGGATGTTATCGTTGCGCAATAGTTTCACGTGAAACTATTGGTAGGTCAACCTTTGGTGTTTCATGTGAAACAATATATATGTTAGCGAAATACGACATAATAGTAGTTGGGGGCGGTCATGCTGGGTGTGAGGCTGCATACTCAGCCGCAAAAATGGGGTCTAATGTTTTGCTTGTGACAATGAATCTTGCCACAATAGCCCAAATGTCTTGCAATCCTGCAATGGGCGGTGTCGCAAAAGGTCAGATTGTCCGAGAAATTGATGCGCTCGGGGGAGGTTCTGGAGTAGTCACAGACAAATCGGCGATTCAGTTTAAGATGTTAAACTTGTCCAAAGGTCCTGCAATGTGGTCTCCGAGAACCCAGAATGATAGAATGCGATTTGCTGAAACTTGGAGGTTACTTTTAGAAAGAACACCCAATGTTAGTTTTTGGCAAGACATGGTTAATGGACTGTTGGTTGAGAATGGCAAACTGAAAGGTGTTCGCACGGTGATGGGTGTTGAAATACAATCAGATGCCGTGATTTTAACAAATGGAACATTTCTTAATGGGCTAATACATCTTGGTGAAAAACAATTTAAGGGTGGGCGATCTGGAGAAAGTGCTAGTTATGGAATTACAGAACAATTAGTAGACCTAGGTTTTCAAACAGGAAGAATGAAAACTGGAACACCACCAAGGGTGGATGGTCGTTCTTTGGATTATTCAAAAATGGAAGAACAGCCCGGAGATGAAAGTCCGGTTAAGTTTTCATACAGTGATAATACGAGTCCACTAGGTAAACAGAGAAGTTGTTATATAACATATACGAATCCTGAGACACATAAAATATTACGATCAGGATTTGATCGAAGCCCAATGTTTAATGGAGCAATTCAGAGTGTTGGGCCAAGGTATTGCCCAAGTATTGAAGATAAAATTAATCGATTCGCAGAAAGGGATAGACATCAAATCTTTGTAGAGCCAGAAGGCTGGGATACAATTGAGATTTATGTAAATGGTTTTAGTACGTCACTTCCAGAGGAGGTTCAGTTGGAGGCTATGAAAACAATACCAGGTTTTGAAAACGTGAAAATGTTTAGACCAGGATATGCCATCGAGTACGATTATTTTCAACCGACTCAATTAAAACATACACTGGAAACTAAATTGGTGGACAACTTGTTTTTCGCCGGACAAATTAATGGAACTACCGGTTACGAAGAAGCTGCTTCGCAGGGTCTAATGGCAGGCATTAATGCTCACCGCAAATTGAAAAATGAGCCAGCATTTATACTAGGCAGGTCCGAGGCATATATAGGCGTTCTTATTGATGACCTAATCACGAAAGGGACAGAAGAACCTTATCGTATGTTTACTTCGAGAGCAGAATATAGAATTTTATTAAGACAAGATAACGCTGACTTAAGGCTGACAAAAAAAGGTTTTGAAATTGGTTTAGCGAATGAAAAACGTTTGAAAAAAGTAGAAGAAAAAATTGATAAAACGGAACAGATCAAAGCGCTTCTATCCAAAGCAAGTCTTTCGCCAGAGGATATGAATGAATATTTGCAGAACATTAATTCCTCTTTATTAAAACAAAAAGTTAAGGCAGATTCAGTCTTAAGAAGGCCTCATGTTTCATTGCTAGAGATGAGAAAGCGTTCGGCTTACTTAGATAAAAAACTTTCAGAAATATGCGATACTGATCATGATGCAGTAATACAAGCAGAGATTCAAATTAAATATGCCGGCTATATTTCACGTGAAGAAGAAATGGCAAATAAAATGGATCGTTTAGAAAATGTCAAAATACCACCGCATACTGATTTCGCCTTATTGTCATCTCTTTCTGCAGAGGCGGTCGAGAAATTGACGGAGATTAAACCAGTCACTATTGGTCAGGCGAGTAGAATTAGTGGTGTATCGCCGTCTGATATCTCAGTCTTATTAGTTTATTTAGGAAGATAATATGTTTACACACGATACATGCCCAATTTGTGAAGGGACGGAGTTTGAGCCTTTTTTGAAAGCGGTAGATTATACTGTTTCTAATGATACTTTTCAAATCATCAAGTGTAAGTCATGTGGCTTTCATTTTACCAACCCTATTCCAAGTGAAGATCGTATAGGTGATTATTATAAATCTGAATCATACATTTCACATTCGTCGACAAATAGAGGTTTAATTAATAAGATTTACCAGAGAGTAAGAAAATATACATTAAGGCAAAAGTTGAAGCTTGTGCAAAAATGGTCTAATGGTGATCGGGTTTTAGATATAGGAGCAGGAACTGGTCACTTTTTAAGTACGTGTCAAAATGCTGGGTATAAGGTGTTGGGTCTTGAACCAGATCAAGACGCAAGGCGTTTTGCGGAAACGCATCTAGATGTCAAGCTTAAGCCCATAGATGAATTACATAACCTGGTTACAAATAGTCAGGATTTGATAACGATGTGGCATGTACTAGAACATGTTTATCACCTGCGAAAGGACGTTAAGCAAATCGTCGATATTTTAAAAGATGATGGAACGTTAATAGTAGCGGTTCCTAACATGAATTCGTTTGATGCGCAACATTATGGATCGTTTTGGGCGGCATATGATCTGCCAATTCACCTTTATCATTTTCAACCCAATGACATTAAGCGATTATTCGATCAGTTTGGAATGGAGGTAAAAGAAATCCTTCCAATGAAGTTTGATTCTTACTATGTTTCGCTTCTAAGTGAAAAATATAAAGATGGAAATATGGTTCGTGCATTTTGGAATGGATGGCGCTCCAACATCAAGGCTAAAAGTGATTCATACTCATCACAAATCTATATTTTAAAGAAAAAAAGCCAATAGAAGCGTTTTAGGAGACTTTTATGTGTTGAGGTATAGAATTATGTTAGGTAAGTTGAGATCGTTGATTAGAACAAACCAATTTTTAGAATGCGGCGCTGTAAATTAAAACGTTGATAATCAATAAAATAGAGGGCTGAATAAGCAGAAATGCTGAAAATCATAAGAAAATCTTAACCAAAAATGTAAATGTTTACGTTCTGCTGTTAATTTTCATCTTTGCGAAATAAACTTCGGTATAATTCACTCAACAAGAGTTGAGCACCAAAACCATAATAGGGAGCATTGAATGCAGTTTTTAATTCTGGGCTGGTGTTAAATAAAAATCGGTATCCGGTTGAAATGCGTCCCGCTAACCAAGGTAAAAAATAATATTTCGCTTGCACACCTGCACTAAAAGCAGAAAAGGGTTCGTCAATGTTTTGTCGAAAGACGCCACTTGAATCTTCATATCGACCAGTAAGAGATCCTCCACTAAGCAAAAAGTGCAAGGAAAGCTCCCATTTAGGTGTACGATAGAAAACACGTTCATAAAAAACGGAAGCATAACTCAGGTTAAATAAAACCCTTGAGGTGTCTGTAGCATCCGGTGCCTCAATTGGAAGATCTGTAAATACTAAATCACGCGAAAGCCCATACACACCCAAACCAAAACGGTGAACGCCTCGATATTTTAAACCAATTCGCAATCCATTGATTTTAACTGGACGGGTCTTTAGGAAGGAACGTCTGGCGTCAAATCCTAACAGGAATTTCCATTGTTTTTCTCCATAAGATTTGGGAAACCACTCAATTTTATGTGCTGTGGAGTCTAGCTCCTGTGAATAAGATGAGGTACCTCTTAAAAAGAGGCAGGTCAATAAAATGATAAAAAGTAATGTTCGCACCGAATAAAAATAATGCAAAAATAAATATTCCAATTAATACTTGGAAAGACCTTTTTCTTTGTTCATTGTGGCGTTATGTTTTGTTATAAAGAGTTAAATATCTTACATAATAAATGAAAACACCACACGTTGCTGTGAAAGGAAAAATATGTGTTGAAACATTTAATTCTTTCGTACAAGAAAACGAAAAGTATTATGCTTTCTGATCGTATGAATTTTCTAGTCAAAGGGGTTCTCGTGTCGATTTTGTTGAACATCGCGAACGGATATGCCGATGCCCAGGTCATTAGTCAGTTTAATTTTGATAGTGACCCGGTAACAACTGCTGCTGTTGGTCCTGATGCTACATCTGTTTCTGGGAGTGCCTTATCTGATGTTGGTGGTGTGGGTGGTACCAATGGACTCAATGCCAGATTGGCGAAGGCGGATATCAACATGATAATTACAGGTAGCCCTACGTTCGATGTGGACGGCATTAATGTATCATTTGATTACCACAGAGAAGAAAATGCGGGTAGTTTTTTTGTGCTTGGCTCTAGTTTAGAAATACAAGGGTGTAATAACCTGAGTGTACGTTACAGAGTAGATAACGGAGGAGGAGGTTTCACTTTAGTTAATTCTGGAACTGTCTACGCTATTCCCAACGATGATACTTATCGGAATTATCGATTTGCTTATACACCTTGTGATGGTATAGGACAGCTCTTCGTTGATGGCGTCTCTGTTTGGAGTAACGACGGACCGGATAACCGACCTATGTATTGGGTGGGGGCCGGAGATGAGGAAATTTGTGAGCGAATAGACGGCACGGGTAATAACGATACGTTTTTCGATAATCTCATCATTGGCGAGGTGGATTGCTAATTGCTTCCTATAGAATTATCCGCGTTTGATGTGTATGCTGATGCTTGCTACACACAAATTCAGTGGAAAACTCTTTCGGAGAGAGACAATGACTATTTCACAGTGCAGAAATCTTTGGATGGATTTAACTGGATTGATCTCGTTGATTTGAAAGGTGCAGGTACAACTTCAATTCCCCATACTTACGCTTTTACGGACAGTTCAAATGCTGACGGTGTATTTTATTACAGGTTAAGACAAGTTGATTTTGATGGCCAAGTGGAGTATCACGAACCAAAATCCATTGAACACATTGGTTGTGGTTTTGGCGGAGTTTATCCAAATCCAACTAAAGGAAAAGCATACCTCAATTTAATTGAGAAAAATGCTCAGATCCGCTTATATTCGCTGACAGGGCAAGATTTGACGCATAAGATGACCGTTGACTATGAAAACAAGAGTTTAAATCTTGAGAACCTTGTATAGGGTAGCTACACTATTTAGTGGTAGACGATAAATCGTTCCCGATTCAAAAAATCGATTAATCTATTGTTCCTCGAAAGTCACATTAAAGTCTTCGGTTAACATCAATTTTCCACTTCGTTTATCTTCAGAGCCAGGCAAAACGATACCTTTCATTTTACCCGTTTTTCCTTTGTCTAACAAATCTGAAGCTTGTTTTGCAGTCAGCCTTTTGCCCAAAATCTCGAAAGGGAGAACAAAATCACAGCCATCCTTAAATCGTGAACAACCATAAGCCTTTTTTCCTTTAAGAATTTGACCCTCTTGGCATTTTGGGCATGAAGGAAGGGAGCTGTTTTCTTTCTTTTTTTGCTCGCTGGGTAATGCTATTTTAGTGCCTTTGTCAGAGAGTACGTCATTCGTGAGACCAACCACCATTTCTTTCAATTCCTCCCGAAACTGTTGGACATCATATTCCCCCTTTTCAATTAAACGCAATTTGTATTCCCATTGTCCGGTTAATTCTGCTGATTTTAGAAGGTCAGAATGTATTGTTTCAATAAGTCCGACACCCGTTGGAGTAGCATGAATATTCTTTTTCTTTTTCTCAATGTACCTGCGTCGGAACAGGGTTTCAATGATGTTAGCGCGCGTGGATGGACGACCGATACCGTTTTCTTTCATTGCTTCTCGCAATTCGTCATCATCGACTTTTTTTCCTGCCGTCTCCATTGCTCTTAACAACGTTGCTTCGGTAAAATACTTAGGCGGACGTGTTTTTTTCTCTTGAACTTCCGGCTTATGGGGTCCATTTTCGCCTTGCTTGAATGTTGGCATGATGTTTTCCTCCTCTTCTCCTGTCTTATCGCCTTTTTTTTTCCCGTCAGTCGTGTTTTGTTTTTTGTTCTTTTCGTTTTCAAATACGACACGCCAGCCAGGTTCTATAATTTGTTTTCCTGTTGCCTTAAACTCGACTTTGTCAACATGACCCAAAACAGTCGTGTTAGAAACCTTACAATCTGGATAAAATGCTGCAACAAAACGTTTAGCAATTGTAGCATAGATGCGTTGTTCGCCCTTCGATAATCCAGAGGCAGGCACTCCAGTAGGTATAATTGCATGGTGATCCGTTACCTTTTTATCATTGAATACCTTCTTCGACTTGCGAATCGGTTTAGTGAGTAATGGTTCTGTTAGCTTGGAATAAAACTTTAGCCCCTTTAAGATACCTGGCACTTTCGGATAGATATCCTCTGATAAGAATGTTGTATCAACACGTGGATACGTAACCATTTTCTTTTCATAGAGGCCCTGGACAAGCTTTAATGTGTGGTCTGCTGATAAACCAAACTTATTGTTTGCTTCAACTTGTAGTGATGTTAAATCAAACAATCGCGGTGGAGCTTCTTTCCCCTCTTTTTGTGTATAATCATCAATATAGAAAGGTTTGTCTTTGACGTATTCAATCGCCTTTTCTGCTTTTTCTTTTGTTTTGATTTTGCCTATGCTTGCTGAAAAAAGCACTTCTCGATAAGTTGTTTTGAGCTCCCAGTATTTTTCTGATTTAAAGCTTTCAATTTCTTTTTGACGTTCAACGATCATTGCCAAAGTTGGGGTTTGAACCCTACCAATAGATAATACTTGTTTGTTTCGACCATATTTTAGTGTATAAAGGCGTGTTGCATTCATTCCTAAAAGCCAATCACCTATAGCTCGTGAACTACCAGCAGCGTATAAGTTGATAAAGTCTTTACCATCTCGCAATTTTTCAAAACCTTCCTTTATTGCCTCCTCTGTCAAGGATGAAATCCACAAACGTTTTATTGGTTTGTTGTTTTTTGCTTTCAGCAATACCCATTGTTGAATGAGTTCTCCTTCTTGCCCAGCATCACCACAGTTTATGACTTCACTACAGCGTTGAACCAAATTTTCGATGACACGAAATTGTTTTTGCGCCCCCTGGTCTTCCATGAGTTTGATACTAAATCTCGAGGGAATCATTGGTAGTGTTGAGAGGTTCCACCATTTCCACATGCCTGTGTAATCATGAGGCTCTTTTAAAGTACAAAGATGTCCATATGTCCAAGATACCCAATACCCATTTCCCTCGAAATACCCATCTTTACGCATGTTTGCCCCCAAGATACTCGCAATTTCACGCGCTACACTCGGTTTCTCTGCAATGCATAATTTCATGGGTAGGAGTAGGGTTGATTTTATGGGTTTTTTGGGCTAAAGCGATAAACCTTAAAGGGATACTCGTTTTTTTCATCAACAGGATGATCCATGATTTCTTCTCGGCGCCATAAGCTTTCATCAAAATCAGGAAAGAATGTGTCCCCTTCGAAAGCGGCGTCGATATAAGTAATTAACATTTCATCGATTAAGTTATTCTTTATAGAATAGTCGTATATCTGTCCTCCTCCTATGATGAATAAATCTTTCTTTGAGGATGAAGCATCTTTTCGATAGAATTCAATTGCCTCTTCAATTGAATGAAAGACGATACAATCTTCGTGATTAAAGTCTTTGTTTCGCGTAACAACAGCGTTGATACGATCAGATAGGGGTCGATACTTCAAAGGTATTGAGTCCCAATTTTTTCTACCCATTACAACGATGTGACCCTTTGTACTTTGCGTAAAAAAACGCATATCTGCCGGTAAATGCCAGATCAAGTCATTGTCTTTTCCAATGACATTGTTTTTTCCTTTAGCGACAATTAGTTTAACTTTCATCGTTCGATTTTAAACTGAAACAGCACCTTTGATATGCGGATGATATTCGTAATTAATCAATTCGAAATCGTCGAAAGTAAAATCAAAAATCGACTTTATTTCTGGATTAAGCTTCATTGTTGGAAGTGGTTTGGGATCCCGCGTTAATTGCAAGTCAACTTGCTCTTGGTGATTATTGTATAGATGAACGTCTCCAAATGTATGAATGAATTCGCCAGGTTCTAGGTCACATACCTGAGCAACCATCAATGTCAACAGGGCATAGGATGCAATATTGAAAGGCACTCCTAAAAAGACATCTGCGCTGCGTTGATAAAGTTGGCAGGATAGTTTGCCATCTGCAACATAAAACTGAAAAAACGCATGACATGGAGGTAAAGCAGCTTTTCCATTAGCTACGTTTTCTTCAAAAGAAACAGAAGTATCAGGCATAACACTTGGATTCCATGCAGAAACCATCAATCTTCTGCTATTTGGGTTTTTCTTAATTTGATCAATAACTTGACTGAGTTGATCAATGCCCTCATTATTCCAGTTTCGCCATTGCGCACCGTAAACAGGTCCGAGCTCACCTTCATCATTTGCCCATTCATTCCAAATACGAACACCGTTATCATTCAAATATTTGATGTTTGTGTCACCATTGATGAACCACAAAAGTTCATGAACAATTGATTTTAAATGAAGCTTTTTAGTTGTTACCATTGGAAATCCTTCTGACAAATCAAACCGCATTTGATGGCCAAAAAAGCTTTTTGTTCCCGTTCCCGTTCGGTCGCCTTTAACGACTCCCTCTTCCTTAATGAGCCTTAATAAATCCAGGTAGTTTTGCATGATAAAAAGATTAACTAGATAAAGGTAAGGCTTTGGTAAAAGTTTACGGCACGATTTTCGCTTGAAAAAGTACACAATGCGATGAATTTTTCAACAATCTTAGGCCGTCCCATTGATTACGAGGCGTCTAGCTGATGTGAAAAAAATTGCGTAATTTTATAATTACCGATTTATTATGCTATGAAAAAGATGCTCTACCTTTTGCTGTTATTGACAGCTTCACCAAGTTTTGCAGACGAATTGCCAAAAGTATGTCTTGGGAAATACGGGGGTCAAATGCCTGCATATACTGTTGAGAAGAACGGTGTGATGTTAGATATTGATGCACATGATGTGTACATTACTGTTGCTGAAGATAAAATTATATACATTGGTGGTGACTTAGAACTAAGTGGAGAGTACACGGTTTTTAAGCAAAGTAAAAATGAATACTTGATCAAGAGCAATCTCGATAATGGAAAGTCTTTGCATTATGAACTAGAACTTGTCTGGAATAAAAAAGAGAATACCCTCTACATTGCACCGAAAAATGGACAGTCTGAGGTTTATTTGGAACGATTGGACTAATTGTTACTGTAAGAATCACGACTCTTTTGGTAATCTTCAAAAGATTTTATTAGTCTTTATACTTGTTTCGTTTTAGGCGTTCTTCAATCTCTCGGATGTGTTTTTCCTTTTTTTCCTGTCTTAAACGAATTGCAGATTTCGTAAAGTAAGTATGCTGATTTAAGAAGGCAATTTGTATTTCATCCCATTGTCGGTCGCTATTGAGTTTTCCTTGCTCACGCAGCTCTCTTCGAAGGTAATCAGCGATAACGTGGAAATCATCACGCCCCAGATAATCGAGGTCGGCATCGCACATAATTTGCTCAAGATGTGTTTTAGGGCTTTGGGGTATTTCGGTAGATTTAATCAGGCCGTCAATGATGTCTAATTGCTCCTCGGTGTACCCATATTTTGGTAAAATATCCCGAGCCATTTTAATTCCTATCTCTTCATTTCTATCATAACGTTCAACGAACCCTGCATCATGATATGTGGCAGCAGATTTTAACAGGAATAAATCTTCATCTGTAATTCCTTCCATAATGGCTATACGCTCTACAGCTTGTGTAACATCAATGGTGTGGTTGATACTGTGGTAGAGTAATTTCGGCGAGAGTTCATCTTCGAGTATTTTCATAATGTGTCGCTCAGCCTTCATGTAGTTGATTGAACTGTATAAATGCAGGTCGACAATCTTCCAGAAATCTTCATTTGGCACGATGCCTTCTCCATTTTCTGATAGTTCTGGCTTGATACCCTTTACATAATACATGTCGAGCATACCTTTGTGCTTCGTCTGAATCTTTCCACGGTATACACAATCAAAGTAAGGGGCAATGAACTCGTAAGTATTACCCGAGACATTCACTGTTCCAGGCTGGCCATGCATCTCCATTCGCTGCGCTTGGTTTACCGTTGATCCCCAAATGTCGTATGCAAATCGCTTCAAACCAATTACACCGGCAATGACTTCCCCAGTGTTAATTCCGATTCTAATTTTCCAAGGTGTGTCACCACGTGCTTTAATTTCTTCAGAGAGTTTAACCATGTGGTTTTTGATCTCTAGTGCGGCAAGAGTAACTTCAATAGCATTACTCTTGTTTCTGATTGGAACGCCTCCAGCGCACATATAGGAATCACCAATAGTCTTGATTTTTTCCAGGTCGTACTTTTCAATGATTTCGTCAAAAGAAGAGAAGTAACTATCTAGTTTTTGCACAAGATCTTGAGGTTTCATGTCCTCAGCAATCTTGGAGAAGCCAACAAAATCGGTAAACATGACCGATACATTTTTGTAATACCGTGCTTTAGAACGACCTTTGTTTTTTAATTCTTCTGCTGTTCCAACAGGCAAGATGTTCAGAAGCAGTTGTTCTACTTTTTCTTTTTCCTTCTCTAGCAATTCATTTTGGTGCTCAATTTTTGCTTTCTGGATTTCAACTTTTTGTTTTTGATCTTGGATTTTTTTACTCTGCTCGGTTACCTGTCTTGTTCTTTTTACAACTTCAATTTCTAATCGAACTTTTTGACGCCTTATGGCATCAATTCGTCGACGATATGTATACAATCCAAATGCAAGAATTACAACGATCACTGCAATTCTAAACCACCATGTTTGCCAAAATGGAGGTGTTATTATAATTTGTATTGTTGCTGGTTCGTCAGACCAAACACCATCCGCGGACTGTGCATAAACCTCGAATGTATATTCTCCCGGATCAATATGCATGTAATGCGCTCGATTCTCATTTTCGAGGTAATTGAATTCATCTTCTTTTCCACGTAAAATGCATTTAAAGCGGTTCTGCTCGGGGTTTGAGAAGTTTGTGGCCATGAATTCAAACGTGAGGTCGTTTTGTTCGTATTCAAGCTCTATTACCGCTGGCACAATTATGTTCTCAGCAATTGTTGTTTTGTTTCGACTTCCTTTTATAGCTAATTTAATAGAAGTGATAACTGTTTTAGGTGGATTGGGGTTAATGCTGATTTCTTTTGGATTAAAAACATTGTATCCATTTATTCCTCCATAATACAAGAGCCCTGATCTCGATTTGAAATAAGCGTTTGTATTGTATTCATTACTTTGTAAACCATCTTTAATTGTATAGTTTGTGAATGATTCTGTTTTTGGGTTGAACTTGGTTAAGCCATGATTGGTGCTTGCCCATATATTGCCTTCATCATCCTTTAGAAGCCCATAAACTACATTGTTAGGCAAACCTTCATTCTCAGTATAATTAATAGTTTTTCTCGTTACCAGGTCGAGTTTTTTAATACCGTCACCATATGTCCCTAACCACATGTAGTCTGGTTCAGTTTGCAACAAGGAGGTAATTTGTCCATTAGAATCGTCATGGCCTTCAATATTACAGTATTCAAACTCGAATCCCGTCTCAGAGGCAGGGTGAACAGCATATAAACCTTTGTTACTAGTGACCACCCATATTTGGTCGTTCAAGTCTTTGTATATCGTTTTCACAGAACCTTCGCCTAAACTAGAACCGCTTGGATAAAAGCTGAATGTGTAGTCTGTTTTATTCATAAGAGTAAGACCTTCTCTTGATCCAATCCATACACGGTTACTATCGGCGTCTTTTATAGCATAGACACGTTCATTATGGATAATGTCTTCTGGCAAGAAGTCAATTCGCTCTAAATCGTATTTGACATTTCGAAGGTCATATATGGTGAGGATAAAAAGTCCATCATCATAACCTAACCAAATTTTTTGATCGTTTTCTACATATATGCTCAATAAATGATGGGTGGTATTAATATTTCTAACGATGTGGTAGTAGTAGTTTCGATCGTAATCGTAGATCGTCAAATCTTTTTGAGTACCGACATATGTATTACCCTCTTCGTCCTCTGCAAAAGACCAGACACTGTAATCTATTAATCCTCTGGACGGATCGTTGTTAAGTGAAATTGTGGTAAAACCTTGCTTGTATTTATCAAAACGTGAAACCCCCTGTTCCGTGCCAATCCAAAAGACACCCTGCTCATCTTGAAAAATAGCCGAGATTTCATTGTCTGCGATGGAGGAGTTGTCAAATGTGCTGTGCTCGTATTGTGAAATAATTTGCCGATTATTTTTCCCGTTCTCAATTAGAAATAAACCATTTTGGGCTGAGCCAACCCAAAGGTCCCCGTTTTTCTGTTGGTAAACGCAATTTACGGCCGAATATCGAATAGGAGGGTGTTCAGTTACGACTTGCAGCTTTTTATTATCATCAGCATAAAACAGTCCCTTTTCTGTACAAATGAATAATTCACTTTCTTCGTTCTGATAAAACTCAAATACAGGCGCAATGGTGAATATACTATTGTAATCAATCTCTTCAAATTGTTGATAAGGAAAGGATGAGTAATAGATCTGACCAGTTTGTGTTCCAACCCACAACACATCGTTACGGTCAATAAATGTTGAAATGATTTGGGTATTGCCATGAATGTTTTTTATCGTTTGAATTTCATTATTAATAAGATCTATTCGATTGATGCCATTCTTTTCAGTTAAAGCCCAGAGGATGCCTTTTTTGTCAAATGATAGAGAAGTAAAAATGTATCCATTTAAATCTTCTATTGTATTGCGACTGATGCGCTCTACGGTATAATCTTTTGGGTCCATTTTCCCGATTCCACGGTTGGTTCCAAACCATAGGTACCCTAACTCATCTTCTTGCAAGAAATGAACGTAGTTGTTTGGAATAGTGGTTTCGTCGTTAGGATTGTTTTTAAAGGTAGTGAAGTTATACCCGTCATAACGATTTAAGCCATCCTGAGTTGAAATCCAAATGTATCCGTAACGATCTTGAACGATTCCTGTAACAGAGCTTTGTGATAAACCATCTTGCAATGAATAGGTGCTAAATTTGATGGTTTTTTGTTGACCAGTAGCCTTGATGCCAGCTAAGGCGAGCACAAGAAAAAAAAGCCAACTTCGTAACATAATACGCTTATATTCGAACGCCAATAACCAGGATGTCATCTACTTGTTCGAATGAACCTTGCCATTCATGCATAGTGCTTTCCAGATATTTTCGTTGGTCTTCCATCCCTTTTTTATGAACGCTCAACAAGTGTTGTCTAAAACGGTTATAAAGGAATTTTTTTCCACGCTCTCCGCCAAATTGATCGGCATATCCATCACTGAACAAATAAATAACGTCTCCTTTCTGGAGTTGTAGTTTGTGTTGTGTATATTTTTTTGAATTGGGTTCGAATGACCCAATGGCAAATTTGTCTGCCTTAATAATTGTAAATTCCTCGTCTCTAACTAGATAAAGCGGGTTGTTTGCCCCAGCATAGGTGAGTTCCATTTTATCGTAATCAATCGCACAGAGAGCCATGTCCATACCATCTCTGATTTGATTTTCGTCATGACTTTTATTCAAGGATTCACTTACAAATGTATTCAAGCGGTTTAATATATCTGCTGGCTCTTCTATACTATGTTCACGAACAGCTGTATTAAGTCCGTTAGCACCAACAAGACTCATAAAAGCTCCAGGAACCCCGTGACCAGTACAATCTACTGCTGCAAAATAGTTGGCTGTTTTTGTTTTTTCAAACCAGTAAAAGTCACCCGAGACGATATCTTTGGGCTTAAACAAAACAAAGGATTCTGGGCAAATAGATTCTATGGTTTCCTTAGGTGGAAGAATGGAATTTTGGAGCCTCTTTGCATATCGGATACTCGCTGTAACCGATTTGTAGAGATCTTCTAGTTTTAGACGCTGGCGTTCGTTTTCGTCGCGCTGACGCACAACTTCTTCGGTGCGTTCTTTTACCTTTTGTTCTAATATTCTCTCAGTTTCTGCAAGTTCGTCACGCATCTTCAATAAGGCATGGCCCAGAACGTCTTCATTACTAAGCGGCTTGTAAGGGGAGTTAAAGTTACTCTGACCTACTTCTCTTGCAAAATCTGTTGTCTTCTTTAAGCCATTCACTAAGTCGACTACTGCAGAAGACATATCGCCAACTTCGTCATTACCGATTTCAATCTCTTGTTTCGGGAAAATACCTTTACCCAAAGAGAGTAGAAATACACGCAGGTTATTAACTGGCTTTACGATCGTATTGGTGGTAAAGATGGCAATGATCACCGCGAATATAATCAAACAGGCGCCTAACCACCAGTATATCTGTAATGATTGGAATTTTGAACGAGCCGTTTGTGAAGATGAACGTACTAAACTGAGCGCATTTTCTTCTTTCGAAACCAGACTAATTTGGAGAAAGTTTAAGTTTTTTCGAAGGTCATTTAGAATTTGGCTCGCTTCTCCGTTTTGGTCGATAAGTAAGCTAGCGGTGAACATTTTGAATGGATCATTATAACTGCTAATATCTGGCAGTAACTCCATTAACTCCTTGTATTTTGCGGTAAGCTCTTCATATTGGCCACGCAAAAGGTCAAAACGTTCAAGATCTCCGTCATCGTTCCATTCTTTGGATATAACGCCCAATTTTCCTAGTTTTTCTGGAATTTCAACTTCTATGACTTCTTTAAATCGTAGCTTAAATTTAACATCATTTCGACCAGGTTCATTTAACCATTGGCCTGCTAATTGACGTGACTCTAGTGTAATCGATTTTAGGTCAGAAATGTATTCTTTGGAAGGTGTTAGAACATTAATCAATTGATTAGATGTCTTATCATTTTCTTCGAAGGTTTCTATTCCATTATTGACCGCAAGGAAAGTAGCTCCAAAAACAACGATAATAAAGAGAATAAGAATACCAAAGCCTGTTCCAATCTTTCTGCCTATGGTAAATCTAAAACTCATGTTCTGGGCTTATCTTTTATAAATAATTATTATTCCTTCATTCGAAGATCATAGAGGATATTGCGGAACTTCTCTGCCTCGTTTTCATTTGGCATTGTATAAGTATAGACCCTAACTATTTCCTTTAGATTTTCTTCATCCTCTGGGTGAGTTTTGTATCGTTCGAGGTATTTCGGAAGGTTAATTTTATCTAATTCTGTTTGGTATTGCAAATACATTTCGTCATTATTCAGACCATAATAACAGCCCATTAGTGCAACCCTAGTATCCATGTGATCTGGTTTCAGACTTTCGCAACGATTTAAATACGGAATGGCTTTTAGGAATACCTCTTCTGCTTTTTTAGTATTAAGGACCAATTCTTCAATTGAAATTTCTGGATCAGGAGCAACAATAAAATCAACACTCATGTTGTAGTATGCTATTCCACTGTTGAAATTTGCTTGAAAGTCCATACTGTCAATTGCAATAACTTTCTTGCACGCGTCGATGGATTTTATTCGAAGTGCATTTTTTTCGGCTTGAGGTACTATCTCAGATTTATTTTGATACTCGGCTCCGAGAGCAGTGTAATATTCAATGTCTCTTTGGTTGAAATTGTGAGCGGGATCTAATATACTCTTGTACTTATCTTTGTATAGCTCATAGAATTCAACAGATCTCTCGAAGTCTTTCTCTTGCATGAGAAGGTTAACGGCATTATTGTAATATCTGATTAACGTGTTTTCTATGTACTTGTTGATTTTATCTGTGTAGACGCCCTCTTTGTCAATCTCTCTAGCATAAACAAATGATTCTAATGCAATCTGGCGATTGTAAAGGGAATCACCTTCCGAAACGCTTCTGTATATTATTCCTCTTAATTGCCAAGTCTGAGGATCGTGACGTTCTATCGTATTAATGGCTGAGTCAATCGCTACTTGGGCACTTTTAAAATCATTGGCTTTGTAGAATTGATATGCTTGTCCAGTCCATGACTGGCTGTAAACCAACCCACTTATGCAGATGATTGCAAGGGTCAATATGTTTCTAAATTGCATCATTGTACTACTTTCGCCGCTAGATCCGTTAATTTTGAAGATATAACCAAGTTATGCTTATTAGCGTTACGTTTATTCACCTCATATTTTTGCTGATTTCCAACCACAATAAAATTAACACATGCTCCTGTCTTTAATGAACCTTCATTTTCAGCTACGAGCAAAGTGTTGTTTTGTTGCATACTTTTCGACAAATCGGTGATTTCTTTCGATTTTTCAGAAGCAACGAACAAGATATGGCTTTTTGGATTGATATCTGTCTTGTTTCTAAAATTTTGTATTACAATTTCTTGTGATCCAATATACTTTTGAGAATAACGAGACTTTAATTCGTCATAAACATCTAAGCCACCGAAACCATATACACCAATAAAGAAGTCTCCAGATCGTCTGTCAGGAGGCCACTCTACCAAAGTTGCAAATGTGTATATATAGAGCGCCTTTACCATTGAACGGGTGTCCTTCATTTGATTTGCTTCAGCAGACAGTTTTGTCAAGCTGAATGTCATCAGTAAAGCTAGTCCTATGTATAATGCTCTTTTCAAAAGGATTTATATAACGATGCTATCTATACTAAAAGTGTGCCAACTATGCTGAGGCCCCATTCTGGGCGGCGCTTTGCAGCTTTTCCAGGTCCCTGTCAAATAGATACAAGCCAGCCTTATCGTTTCCGATCATGTTTAATTTGTCCAATACTTCGCGCGCCAAAGCTTCTTCTTCCAATTGTTCTGCAACAAACCATTGCATGAAGTTGTGTGTTGAGTAATCTTTTTCTTCTAAGCAAACATAAACAACCTCATTAATCATGTTGGTTACTTTGATTTCATGCTCAAGTAGAAGTCCGAAAATTTGGGCCAAATCTTCAAATTCTTTTTGTGGCAAATCTATTGAAGGAATTTCTGCTTTGCCTCCCCTTTCGTTAACAAAGCGCACTAACTTCAGCATATGCTCTCGCTCTTCATCAGAGTGAGCATACAAAAATTCAGCAGTGCCTTTTAATCCACTCACTTCCGCCCACGAAGCCATTGCTAGGTATAGTTGAGATGATGTTGCTTCCGCTTTAATTTGTCCGTTCAGTATTTCTTCAATTCGTGCGTTCAATTTTTCAAAATTTTAATGAGACTTCTTAAGGTAGGTAAAAATAATTGAAAATTTAGAAACAAAAGGGATATAGACCATATTTATTAATAATTTTATCATGAATTTAAAACGTTTCATGGCCAAAAAAAAGAAGAAAAGTAACAAGAAATTTGGAGTAAGACTAGAGGAGGATATCAGAGGAATATTCCGTGAAAATCCAAAATCAGAATTAAATTACAAACAAGTGGCAAGTTTTTTGGAGATCACCGACAAGGTCCTGAGAAAACGTGTTTATGAGACCCTTTTGGACCTTGCAAATAGTGGCTATTTAAAAGAGACGCAAAGAGGAAAATTCAGAATGGGAAGAAAACTCAACCTGATTGAAGGGGTGCTCGATGTAGCGAGAAGAGGAAAAGGTTTTGTAATTACCGATCAACTCGATCATGATATTATGATTCCGGCTAAATACATGGGCGGAGTCTTGCACGGTGATCGTGTTTTGGTCGAATTAAAGACTTCTCGACGTGCAAATCGAACTGAAGGCAGAATAGTCGAAGTCTTAGATAGGGATAAAAGGCGGTTTGTTGGTACATTGGAAAAGGACAGAAAACACGCCTTTGTTATACCTGATGACCCAAAAATGAATGTCGATTTTTACATTCCTTCAGGTAAGGCAAAGGATGCTGTTTCAGGAGAAAAGGTCATTGTTCAAATTACAGATTGGCCAGAATCTGCTAAAAGTCCGTTTGCCGAGGTTGTTGAAGTTTTGGGTTCAGTTGAATCAAATGACGTGCAAATGCGATCTATTCTTACCGCGTTAGGCATTAAGTGCGAATTTCCAGATGAGGTAATACGACAAGCCAACCAAATTGATATGCAATTGGATGCTGAAGAGATAGCCAAGCGAAGAGATTTTAGAGATACGTTAACTTTTACTATTGACCCAGTCGATGCTAAGGATTTTGATGATGCAATTTCTGTGGAGTATCTTGAAAATGATTTGATTCGAATAGGTGTTCACATCGCTGATGTCTCTCATTACGTAGCCCCTGGTTCTGCACTTGATATCGAGGCCAGAGAAAGAGGCAACTCGGTGTATCTTGTCGATCGCGTTATTCCAATGCTTCCAGAGCATTTATCCAATGGCGTTTGTTCTTTGAGGCCAAATGAGGAAAAGTTTGTTTTCTCAGCTGTTTTTGATTTGACTGAAACTGGTGAAGTAAAAAAGGAATGGTTTGGTAAAGGCGTCATTAATTCAGACAGGCGTTTTACTTACGAAGAAGCTCAAGAGATTATTGAGAAAGAAACAGGCGATCATGCTAAGGAAATTTTGCAGTGTGATCGTATTGCTAAAAACTTAAGAAAAGCAAGACTTGCCAAAGGCGGGCTTGAAATCGTCAGTTCTGAGTTGCGATTTGAGCTAGATGAAAAGGGAATGCCGATCGGAGTGCATAAAAAGACCAGTAAGGACGCTAATAAATTGATTGAGGAGTTTATGTTATTAGCAAATAAACGAGTCGGTAGGTTTGTTGGTGATGTTAAAGGTGACAAAAAACCAGTGCCATTAGTATACAGGGTGCACGACAAGCCTGATACAGAAAAGGTCGAGCAATTTGCAGTATTTGTGTCCAAATTTGGAAAGCCATTCCGATTTAAAAATGACAATGATATCGCTTTTCAAATGAATGCGCTTTTCAAGGGAATGAAGGATGATGGTAATTTTAACATGATCCAGCAAATGGCGATTAAATCAATGGCAAAGGCTATTTACGATACGGATAATATCGGTCATTATGGGCTTGGATTTGAATATTATGCACATTTTACTTCGCCTATTCGGCGTTATGCGGATTTGTTAGTGCACCGCATTTTGTTTGATGTTCTTATGGGTAATCGTAAAGCTTATCCTGAATTAAATAAGATTGCAGCTCACATTTCTACAACTGAACGAAAAGCTGTAGATGCAGAACGATCATCACGCAAATATTTTCAAGCGCAATATCTTTCAGATCAGATTGGCGAAGAGTTTACAGGTTTTATAACGGGTATTACGGATTGGGGAATGTATGTTGAAATGCATGAAAATCACTGCGAAGGAATGGTTCCTCTAAAATCAATCAAATTCGATCAGTTCTATTTTGATGAGGCAGAATACGCACTGATCGGGAAACGAAGTGGCGAATCATACACCGTTGGTGACGAGGTGAAAGTTAGATTATCACGCGTAAGTTTGGTTAAGAAACAGATCGACTTAGAACTGATTGATGAATGATTGCAATCTCTATTTTAATCCTTTTTTTTCTTCTTCTTTTTGAAAAGGTCCTTGTCTAGGGTGTAGCTATACTGCACCACATAGATGTGGAAGTCTTGAACTGCTGTTCGATATTCTCTTTCGAAAATATAGCGTATGTCAAATTCGTGTCTTGCAGGTAAATCAATGTTTACATTAACATAACCTCGATATCCATCCAAAAACCCTGTAGAACTAATTGGGTGAATTTGTTTAAAATATTCATAACCAATAGAAGGCCTAAAACGTTTGAATTTTTCGTATTCCAGGTCAAACTTCCAACGAAAGACTTGATTAACATCAGGATAAATGGTCTCATTGATCACTTGCAAGCGATCAAAAGCATTTTGGTATCTGACGCGTGAGCTTATTTCTAGAGGAAGTTTTCCGATATCGGTTGAGTAGCTCAGATTTAAACAGATACGGTTTTCAGGAGTAAAGAATCCTTCATTACTTTTTCTGGAATATCGATAATCAACTTGGAATTCGGTATTTTTTAAGAATTCATATTCAACACTTACCTCATTGTAGTATTGTCTCAATGAGGAAACGTTTTTATTAAATCTGGTTTGTGTTTCATATTTAACACCCCAGTTCTTTGCAATTTCCGCATTGACCGCGATTCCAGGCCACAGTTCTGCATCGACAACCTGAGTGAATCCGTTGAAACTAAACGACACAACGAATAACAATATGGCTTGAATGATTTTCATTATCGTACAATTACTAGATCTGGAACGGTGATTAACTGTTTGTTCTCAGTAATTTCAACCGTTTCTTTTATTGCAGACATTCCACTTGCACAAGTGTCGCAATCAGAATAAGCAAAAACAGTATACATTCCAATGGTTAGGTTGTCGAAACGATAGCTCCCGTCATAACTCGTATTGAAATTGTCGCTGTAGGTTTGATCATCTCCATAGGCAATAAAGACGTCTTCATCCATTGCGTAATATTCTCCTGTAACAACACCATCGTTATTTTTATCCACCACCCAAACTTTACCTTCAATTGTGGAAGTGCCACCTTCACCCGGTTCTTTATTACAGCTTAAAACGATAACAAGCAGGGTGCTAGCAGAGATAAAAAGTAATTTTTTCATGAATGTATTTTACGTGAATTTAATATTATTTTATTGTTTTCTTAACGTTAAAGGTGTCTTTATTAAAAGCTCCTCCAGAATTTCAAATATAAAATTACTACGGATAAAAGCTAAATTTGATACAAAACCGAATCTATTTTCCCTTGAAGGATGAATGATAAAAGTGAAAATCGGCCGAATTTAAAGCAATACAAACGACACGTGAGGAAGTTTCCATGGTCGATTGTTATAAGAACGGTCGCAATAATGATCAGTCTTGCGATTGTTTATTACCTGATTAAGGAAACAATTGATTTGACGAAACAAAATGAAGAAACGCCCTTTGAAATAGAGATAGAAACAAACGAAGAGGTACACCCTTAATATTGAACCTGAAGGTTTCCTTGGCGTTTTTCTACAGTACCATCTGTTCGCTCTAATTCAACCAGCACAAAATAGTTTCCAGCAGCTACTTTTACACCAGCATGTGTTCTCCCATCCCAGTTTCCATTGAGGCCAAAAAAGCGGTAAACGGGTTGTCCATAGCGATTGAATATGGTGCAAGTTAAGGTTTCAAAGCCAGTCGCTCGAATCGCAAAAACGTCATTCACCTGATCACCATTTGGTGTGATGATGTTCGGGATGCTAATCTCTTCTTGAGCATAACTTGCAGCGGTAATTAGCAAAATAAACGATATAAAAAGTAAACGCAACTTCATTCTTCTTGGCCTAATTTATGAAAATATTGTTTGTAAAGCTAGTTTCCTCCTGTATTTTTCAGCTCTAAACCGTAGTACTTTCCTTTGTCTACAGCAGGAACACCTTCGTCCATCCATTTTGGAATTGGTGCGCCTAACAAATAGTAATCAAAGAATTGTCGCATACGAATACTGAGATCTCTGCGGTTTGCATCTTGCATAAGGTTGTGCTCATCACCGTTGTAGTTTAGCATCCAAACAGGTTGATCCAATCGTCTTAATCCCATGTATAACTCAATTCCCTGATACCACGGAACAGCGCCATCACCATCATTGTGCATAATCAAAAGAGGCGTCTTAACATTAGGTAGACCAAAAATTGGTGAGTTTTCGATGTATAATTCTGGTTTTTCCCAAATTGTGTAGCCAATTCTACTTTGAGTGCGTTCATATTGAAACATTCTACTCAACCCAGAACCCCACCTTACACCTCCATATGCCGATAACATATTACTGACTGGCGCTCCGGCCATTGCTGCTGCATATTTATCAGTCATAGTAATGAGTTGTGCAGTTTGATAACCCCCCCAGCTTTGACCTTGTAGGCCGAGTCTATTAGTGTCTATCCAATTATATCTATTGGTCAGATAATCGGTGCCGCTAACAATACAATCATAGGCTGATTTTGCTGGATGACCAGGAGTGTATTCGATGTCTGGAATAAAAATGATGTAACCGTTGCTCACATATTCTGTTGGGTAGACGATGGAAGCAGTAGGTTTTGGGCTGTAATAATAGTGCAAACGATCAATGTATTTTTCATAGTAATAAACGATCATTGGGTAAGATTTTGTTGAGTCAAAATCTTCTGGTTTGTACAATAGGCCACGTAAATCTCTTCCTTCAAAACTTTTCCAATTTATTGTCTCTACCGTTCCCCAATTGTACTCCTCTTGTTGTGGATTAGCATCTGTTAAAACCTGTTGATTTTCAAAGAAGCGATCTATTGAAACCAAGTCTGGATAAGTATTAAAGTTCATTCTTCGGTATAAAAGCCAGTCGGATTTTTCTGCTTTATCTATGTACATGTAGTTATGATCGCTCTCCAATAAACGCTCGAAACTTGCCGTATCTTCTGCCCATTTTAGTTGCAAGTAACCTTCTGCTCTTGTCTCGTCATCAATTGTATGAAATAGACCATGGGTTAAATCTGTATAAAGGCTGTCATTATCAAAACGATTGTAACGATATGTTTTCTTTTCTTGTTTTCCTTTGGATTGTGTCAAACAAAACGACGCGCGGGGCTCAGCAGGACATAGTGCATAGATGTCAAACCTTGAATAAACAAGGAAGAACTCTTTATCATCTTTTTTAAACCACCCTCCCGAACCTTCGGGATATGGTGTATAAGGGCCTCCGTTGACATCTGTAGCAAATAGATCTTCAAACCCTTTGGTTAGATTAGTTATCGTTTTTTCAGTGCCAGTTGATTTGCTGTACCACGAAGAGTCTGCACCTTCATACCAGACAAAATAGCTGCTAGAAGGAGACAAACTATGGGGATATGCTTTTCCAGAAGCCAAAAGTTCACGGTCTCCTGTTTTTAAGTTTACAAGGTAAATATCAGTTTTCCATGGAAATGCCCATGTCATTTCATGTTGGTGAGGTTTGCTGTCATAACCCAAAGTAAATTGACCTTCTCCGTGTTTTGGAATTCGGACTTCATCCACTTTTTCGTTCTCAAGAACAATGCTGCTTGAGTCAGATAAGTCGTACATTACAAGAAATGTGCTTCTTTCATCTCTTTTTTTCTCCAGCAATTGCTGAGGTTGGATTCTCAAGTCGGTCCCAGCCCAAACATCAACTGTTGCAATTTCGCTTTTGAGAAGTGTGTCTTCTGACTCTTGCTCAACGATAGGTGCAATACCATAGAATAATCGGTTTCCATCATCTGAGAATTGAGGCCTAAAATATTCTGAAACGTTCATGTTTTCCGGCATATCATCAGATAATGAATCGGCAATTAAATGAGCTGTTTTATTACCGATTTCCCAGTAGGACAGGCTGTAGTTTTTGTGCTTATTTGTGTCTATAGTATGGAGAAATACCAATCGCTCTCCATTTTCACTAAAAGAGAGATGTTTAAAGCTAAGTTGGTTAAGCATAATGTCTTTGGTTTGAAAGGACTGCAAGCTAAGCATTTGCATGTCTATTGTATCCCTTTCACCCTGGATTGATGTGCTGTAAACTAAACTATTTCCGCTAGGATTTAAATGGTAGTCTACAACACAATGAATTGATTTTTTAGAGCCATCTTTAAGATTAATTAGACGCAATGTTTTGCCAGAAGTTTTTGGGTTTTCACAATTGTTTTTCTTTTTGAATAGCTTGCATTTTTTTTCTGGACATGGCGCCCTTTCATCTTCCGCAGACATGTAAGCAATCCAATTTCCACCATCTTCAGGAACCTGAAATGAAGTGACATTGGCGATTCTTAAAACGGAGTCATTTGCAGGCCAGTATATTCCAAGACTGTCTTTCGGAAATTTTCCCTTTTTTACTTTATCTAGTTTTAGCTTGCGAATAGAGTCCGCCTGTGGAACTATTTTAAATACAACATAGCCATCATTTACGTCTAGTTTTGCTCCTTCTCCCCGGTTAATCGCAATTTGATTTCCACCAAGTTGATGAATATATAAAACACCATCACCTTTGTGCGGATTAATGCTATAGGAGACGATTCGACCAGAGGGTGATTGGTTGATTTCTCTGATGTTTTTCCAATCGTCATACGTTGTATGATCAATTTTTTTCTTTTGTGCGAAGCTTATTGTTACAGCAAATAATGCAATTAGTGTGGTAAAATTTTTCATTCAGTAAGTCAAATTAAGGTGCAGCACTCCGTTTACCTGCGGCGACTTTAAAGTCTATTTTGTAATAAAATATCGGTAAAAAACCTAGCTGGGTTCTTTCAGCAGTTAAGGTTGGTGAGTTGGGGGTGTATGTTAGTCCTAAAATATTATCTGTATTTAAAACGTTAACCAGATCTAAACCAAACTCATGGGTTACTTTCGGCGCGTTTAATGTGTAATTTACTTTCACATCAAGTCGGAAATAATCACGAAATCTGTTTTCATTGTATCCTTCATCTAGGAAAATGATCTCTTTTAAAGAATCGGTCATAACAAGGTTAACATTTCCATATCGCATTCCTCCAGCATAGGTAACTTTCATGCCGAGAGCAATCATATTTTTATCTTGTTTTCCAACCTTGAACTCTTTGCCACCAAGTAAGTTGAAAATATAGTTTCCATTAAAATCTGTGCTTCTTTCAACACCATCACTACCAACGTATCGAGAGTCATAGAGTGAAGTTGTGGTCATAAAGAAGAAGCTATTGTCGAAATATTTTTGAATGGTAAATTCGATACCCATGTTAGTACCTGTTCCCTCATTTACCAATGTGTCTGGGAAAAAGCGAGCAAAACCACTACCTTGGTTTAGAAGTGAAAATGACGACGGATTGGCCTCAACAGGAACTTTAAACAAGGATTGATAGTAAACTTCAGTTTTAAAGATCATTGATTTTTTGAGTCGTCTTGAATAACTAACAACGCCGTGTATACTTCTAGTGAAATCTATACCTAGGTTATGAGGTTCTGAATTTCCCTGCAATTGATATCCATATACGTACAATGGATGAGCTTGAGAATGAAGACCTCCTCCAATCGCAAGTAAACTTCTATCATCTAATTCATATTTTAATCCTAAACGGGGTTCGGCTGGAGAAATGGAGTTACTTAAAGTGAAGTATTGGCTGTGAACACCTGCATTTAAGGTGAGCCTTCTATTGATTTTGTATTTCCATTGTACAAAAGGCTGAATCATACATGCTGGTGAGCTTGTTGCATAGTCCCAACGATAATAATAATTAGCGGTTGAATCTGTTATATCTGTTCGAATTGAGTCTACAAGATTTAACGTATTTGCATCTATATTTATACCGTATTTAATTACGTGTTTCTTTTTTATCTTTTGATTTAAGCTCATATATAAAGAGCCTGTTCCAATATCATATCTGTAGCCCATCATATTAAAAGGATCTGCTTCATAAACCCATTGGTTATTAGCGTCTAAAGATCTTAATATGTAACGATGGTCTGTATACTGACCTTGTTTGGCATAAGCAACGGTCGTTTTGAAGTACAGATTTTTATTAAATGACTTTCGATAAGTTAATCCAGAAACGAACATGTCTGATCCAAAGTATTGGTCTCTGTCTTGTTCTCCATACGCATCTTGGGCAGGTTCAGTTTGATCTGAAATAAGAATGTCGATTGAGCTTGTTCCGCCTATACCCCATAAAGAAAGTTGTCCACCCTTTTTTAGCGGAAAGTTAAATTTAAAGGCGCCATCTCCGTATGTTGGTACTGCATCCGTTCCGTATTGAATTCCAGCTTTATCCATTAGGGTGAGGGTGGAGTACCTTCCCATAACTAAATAACTTGCTTTTGACTTGGAAGAAATAGGACCCTCAAATAGAACTTCTGTTCCTAAAAATCCGAATTGTCCGGTAAACTCATGATTGCTGTTGTTACCATTTCTCAACCTAAGGTCAAATACTCCCGAAGTACTGTTACCATACTCAGCTGGGAACGCACTCATAAAAAAGTCTGAATTGTCCAAGAACTTATTGTTGAGTATTGAAACAGGACCACCTGTTGAGCCTGCAATAGCAAAGTGATTTGGATTGGGTATGGAAACACCTTCAATACGATAAATTACACCCAAGGGAGAATTTCCTCTAATTACCAAGTCATTTCTAGAATCATCTGTTCCGGTTGCCCCTGCATAATTTGCCATCATTCTTGCTGGATCTCCACGGCTACCGGCATATCTATTTGTTTCTTCAACGGAAAAGGATTGACTGCTTACAGTTGCCATTTCATTGCTCACCTCGCCTCTTTTGGTTCCCTCAACAACAACTTCCTCTCCGGTTATACCTTCTTCTTCCAGTTCTATGGTTACTACAGTTTCCTTTCCCGAAACAAGAATAACAGTTACATCTCTTGGAGTATATCCTATAGATTGTACCGAAATTGTTTGTTTTCCTATGGGAACATTTTCTATGACAAATTCACCGTTTTCGTTACATACAGCTCCGATTGTTTTATCAGTAATCGTTGTAATTTTAAGCTTTGAGCCTACTAAAGGATATTTGGACTCTGCATCAACTACAGTTCCTCTAATGTTCTGTGTAATGTCTTGCGCTGCGCATGTAAACGAAAGCAAAAGCATACTCAGAAAAAGGGTTCTAACCATCATATAAGGGGTTTTTGGCTTGCGGAGTGAATTTAATGATAATTCGTAAAAACCTGACCTGATGATTTCTAATTTCCGTATCCGAACATGATTTTTAGCATAATCTCATGTGTTCCGCTACTGTAGTTTTTAAGATCAGTAGTTGTAATATCGAATGCATATCCGATGGATAGCATGTTCTTGTAATTAAAGCCTGCCATAGCTGTTAGCGCATCATTCGAACGCCATCCAAAACCTGCCCATACTAATTGGTTATAGGTAACTCTTAGGTTTAGATCTAGTTTTGCTGGCGCAGGTGGGCCGAGTTTTAATAACGCGCTTGGCTGTAATTTCCAATCAGTTCCCAAGTCTAAATTATATCCTCCATGGAAATAATAATGGTCTTCTAAATAACTTTCTGATCCCACTTGAGTTTCTAAAAATGATAGCCTGTTGTGAAACATCTGTCCAATGGACCCCCCAACATACCAATCGTCATGGAAGAGATAAAAACCAAATTTACCGTCAGGGTCAAAAGTCTTTAAGAGTCCATTAGAGAAGTAGAAATCACCTTCATGATAAGGAGTTACTTTATCTGCATCCAGTATCCATTGGTTAAATCCAACCGAAAGTCCAAAGGCCAATTGGATTGTTTCTGACACCCTCACTTTATATCCAAAAGAGGTTTGAAATCCGAGACGTCTGGTAGGACCAACCACATCTGTGTATACATATCCTCCCAGGGCAAGCTTCTCATTTCTTAATGGTCCACTTGCAGATAATGTAAATGTGCGTGGGGCATCTGTTATTCCAACCCACTGATAACGGTTATTGGTTATGGCCTCCCAGTATGAATTTGAACCAGCATAGGCTGGGTTAAATGCATATTGGTTGAACATGTATTGGCTGTATTGTGGTAACTGCTGCGAAAAAGCAGTGCCACAAATCAAAATCGATAGTATGATGATTATTCTTTTCATTTGTCTGCTTTTTCAATTACCACATAATCGTTATTGGTCCCGTCAATGGATCAGGGAAATCTTCATGATCTATCACAATCACATAATAGTACGTTCCGGCTGGAAGTCTGCGGCCATCTTCTGTTGTTCCGCCCCAATCATCGTTGTACGTTTCATCACTTTCGAATAGGATATCACCCCATCTATTATAAACACCGATTGAAATAGACACTCCCGGATATTGATCTATGAATTCTAAGATCCAGGTGTCGTTTCTTCCGTCACCATCCGGGCTAATACCATCCGGAATAACTAGGTCTGGTAATACCTCAACGAAAACAGAATCTACTCCAGTACACCCATTTGTATCTGTAGCCGTAACATAGTACCATGTTGATATTTCCGGTTCAATCACTGTTGGATTATCGAATAATGGATCATTCAAATAATCAGTTGGTGACCACTCAACTGTGTTGCTTGGATCCGTAGTTGGATCACCACCAATTGTTCCAGATTGATCCGGATACAGTTCAATGTCTGGACCAGCATCAACAATAACTACATCTGCTGTTGTAACGATTACCGTATCGTAATCGGTACAGCCCATATAATTCACCTCTAGAATGTATAATGTTTCTCCAGCTGCTCCTCCTGTCACCAAGATAGTGGCTGAATCTGACAATACCGTTCCTGTTGTGTCATACCATGTGTAACTAGGATCATCTAGAATATTAGATGTACCGAACAAGAATAAATCCTCAGCATTACACACTAGCGTATCTGTGCCAGCATTAGCAATTACACTAATAAGTGTGTCAACAGCGATTGTATCAAAATATTGACATCCGTTATCATCTGTTATTGTCAGGTAATAAAGCATTGGAAGAAGTCCAGAAGGATCCTCAACCGTAAATGTATCTGTTAAAGTTTGAGACACCCACTCGAACGTATAATCTGGACTACCACCTGTTGTTGTAATGTAGATTGCTCCGCCATTAGCATCTTGACAAGTAGCAGGTACGATGCTATCAATAGTCATTGTTATAGCGTCTGGTTCAATCAGTGTTGCCGTTTGAGTAACATCACATCCATTAGCATCAGTCATAACCACTATATAAGTGCCCGCACAAAGATCAGTGGCACCATTTGTTGTCTGCCCAAGCGGGTCATCCCATAAGAATGTAAATGGTAACGTTCCACCAAAAGGGTTTGCAATAATAAACCCATCGCAATCACCATTACAAAGTGGGTCAGACACAAACAATGGGTTAACCAAAATGGTATCTGGTTCGTTAATGGTTCCAGTTGCAAATGAAATACAGCCGGCAGCATCTGTTACTTCAAGGATATAATCTCCCGCGCATAGATCTGTAATTAGTGGAGTAGTGACTCCGGTTGAAACACCAGTTTCGTCTAGCCAGTCAAAAGTATATCCTGGTGTCCCTCCAGTTACACTTGCCGTGTCGATAGTGCCATCACAATCTCCAAAACAAGCGACGTCGGTAGCCGTCAGATCAACTATAGGCGCTTCAGTATTGCTTAATGTGTATACAAAGTCTAAAGAACAACCGTTATCATCCGTGATAGTTAATGTATATATGCCTGCATCTAATCCGGATATCGCCGGTGTAACATCACCAGTACTCCAACTGTATGTATGCGGCAAAATACCACCAGAAGACATGACATTGATAATACCGTCCGAATCACCACATGCTGGGTTGATCATCGTTGCTTCAGCATCAATCGGATCAGGATCTAACAGGGTCACGCTAACAGTATTAATACAACCAGTTGCATCAGTGATTTCCACATAATAGTCTCCAGCACACAACCCACTGATAAATGGAGAGGTTGAACCATCATGCAACCATAAATAGCTGTAAGGAGATATTCCACCAACACCTGTAACCGTGATCTCCCCATCGCAAGATTCTGCACAAGTAATTGCGTTTATAACGAAATCGCCGGTTAATCCTTCAGAGTTTTCAATCGTGAATGATTGTGTAACGCTACAACCGTTGTCATCGGTGATAGTTGCTTCGTATGCCCCTGAACACAAGCCAGTAATAGTAGTTCCGGTTGCGCCAGTATTCCACACTACTGAATAACCTCCTGTACCACCTGCAATAGACAATACAATTTCACCATCGCACAATCCACAGCTTGTTGGAGTAATTGTGGCAGTAGTAATTATTTCTGTCGGCGCAATCAATGTCGTGTCAAAATAAGAAACACAACCGAGCGCATCTGTTACTTCTAAGATGTAGTCGCCTGCGCACAAGCCCGTCGGATCTTCTGCAATAATACCATCTGGGTTCCAAACATAAACAAATGGAGGATTCAGACCTGAGGCTGTGATTTCAATACTTCCATCACAAGATTCGAAACAAGTAGGGTTATTAACTGCGTCGAAGACAACATCAGCAGCGTCAGAGTCACTTATGGTCGCCATGAAAGTTTCAGAGCACCCGTTGTCATCCGTAACTGTGACATAGTATATGCCTGAAAAGACATCCAATAATGTATTCGATGTTTCCCCTAGTAATGGAACCATCGCAGCATCAAACCACTGATAGGTAAACGGAGGATTACCACCACTAGCGAATACAGTAGCGTTACCATTTGCAACTCCGCAATTCGCATCGTTCGTGAATATTGATCCAATAATTTCAGGGAATCCGTCAATGGCGAAAGGCACTTGTCCTGTTGTACAACCATTGGCATCAGTTACTTCAACAGTATAGTTCCCTTCACATAAATCAAATACGTCAGGGTCTGTACCACCAACTATAGGGTCACCTGTAATTGTTAACCACTCATACGTGAATGCCGGTGTTCCTCCTGTAGCAACAACTGTTCCTGTACCATCGCAGAATCCAAAGCAGGTGGCATCAGTTGTAGATAGGGTAATATCTAAAACTGGAGGTTCCGTAATGTCAACAGTGGTTGAAGTAATGTTACATCCATTAGCATCTGTAACCACAGCGTAATAGCTTCCCGGACAAAGGTCTGTGATTGTTTCACCAGTTGGTCCTAATAAATCACCAGACACGGCATCGTACCAATTTACAACGTATGGTGGAGTTCCTCCTGAGACAGTGACTGTTGCTGTACCATCACAGAAGCTACTACATGTTACATTTGTACTTGTAATTGGTGCGGTGATTGGAATCGGTTCACTGATGGTCACATCTACTGGCAGTGTTACTGTACATCCAAAGGCATCTGTAACTTCTACATTGTAGTTGCCTGGGCAAATTCCGGCTAATAAAGCTGACGTTTCTCCTGACATTAAAACACCGTCGTTATACCATTGGTAAGTGAAACTTCCACCACCTCCCGAAGCGGTGATAACAATGGAACCATCGCAAAGACCGTTACAACTTACATTTGTCGGATCAGCAGTTAATACAATCGGTTCTGGATCGATGATATCAAAGGAGAAAGTATCCGCACAACCAGTGCCGTCAGTAACAATAACTTCCCATATTCCGGCTCCTATATCAAGCGCTTCGTTAGTGCCGTCTCCATTAGATGGTATTGGTGTCCAAGCATAAGTATATCCGCCGCCTGAACCACCTGAAGGTGTTATTACGATACTACCGTCTGATCCTCCATTACAAGTAATAGGCGTTATGACTTCAGTAATTGTAATTTCTGGCGGTCCACTTATTGTGACAGATTCAACAGTTACACAGCCAGATGCATTGATGACCTCCACATAATAATCCCCTGCACACAAATCTTCTATCAAGCCAGTAGTTACACCTGTTGATAAACCAGTTCCAAAATCATACCATTCCTGAGTACAAGGTGGATCACTACACACATAAGTAGCTTCTGCTGTTCCGTCACAGTCGCCAAAACAAGTTACATCGGTTGAAGTAACAGTAACGTCTTCGCCAGAAACATCTGAGATACCAAATGCTTCTGTTATAGTACATCCATTAGCATCGGTAACTAATACGGTGACAACCCCTGGACATAATCCCGTTGCGTTGTTTGTTCCTTCACCACCATCTGGATCCGGTGTCCAATCATAAGTGTATGGACCAACACCTCCTGTTACGTTAATCGTAGCACTACCATTACATTCTCCACATGTCGCATTATTGGAGAAAGTCGACGCTGTAATAAGTTCAGGAGATTCATTAATAGTAATAGTCGTGTCAATTACACACCCTAAGGCATCAGTAATGGTTACGATGATGTCACCTGAGCAAAGACCAGAAGCAGTGTTGCCAGTTTGTCCGTCTGACCAGTTTACCGTGTAAGGTGCGACTCCTCCAACAGGATCAATCGTAACCCCTCCTGTACAATCCCCAAAGCATAAGATATCTGTTAAATCAGTCATGTTTGCAAAGATTGGATCGTTGTCAACAATGGTAAATGCAATTGTTGTATCGCAGACCCCTGCATCGGATATCGTAACTGTCCACGTGCCTTCACACAAGAAATTAGCCGTAGGTGTTGTTTGCGATAATGGATCATCCCACAGGTAGGTATATGGTGGATTGTTTCCATCTAATACAACAACTGTTGCTGTTCCGTCGCAGTCTCCTGCACATGTTATATTTGTCTGGCTGGTTACCACATCCCAAGCTGATGAAGGCGGAGTCATATCGATAGGCCCAAAAACTTCAACACATCCATTAATATCCGTTACCTCAACGTAATAGGTTCCTGTACACAAGAAGTTAATGGTGTCGTTTGTTTGACCCAGAATTGGATCTGTAAATTCGTCTAACCACTGGAAGAAATAGGTTCCTGCTCCTCCAGAAGGTTCCACCCAGATTAATCCGTCACAATCCCCGTAACAAGAAACATTTTCTGTGTTTATGATTGCTGTAATTTCAGGAGCATCGTCAACAGGTATACATGTGCTTGTAATTGTACATCCGTTATCATCTGTAATAACACATTCATAATCTCCTGCCGGAAGGTCTTCGGCGAATGCGTCTGTATCTCCAATCGGAAGTCCGGTAGCACAGTCAAACCACTCGTATGCATACGGAGGAGTACCTCCACTGACAATCACACTTGCACTTCCATCAGAGTCTCCGAAACATGAAATACCAGTGGATGATTCAGCGTCAATATTGATACCTGAAGGTTCATTAACAACCGTTGTGAACACAACAATACATCCGGCATCATCAGTTACTTCAACTTCCCAAGGGCCAGCACAAAGGCCGCTTGCATTGGGTGTTCCTTCTCCAGAACCAGGAAGAGGTACTCCCCAGTCATAAGTATAAGGAGGTGTTCCTCCGGATACCACAACATCTGCTGTACCATCACAAAGTCCTTCACAAGTCACATCAGTTGATGTTATCGTTCCAGTAATTTCAGACGGTTCATTTACAATAATTACTTCACTGGTAACACAACCTGATCCGTTCGTTAAAACCGCCAAATATTCACCTGCGCACAATCCAGTAGCTGGTGTCCCAAATATCCCAGTTGATAATCCCGTAACATTATCAAACCATTCTAATGTATATGGAGGATCAAGATCAACCCAGCTCGCACTCGCTTCTCCGTCACATAGTCCAAAACAAGAAACATCTACAGAATCAAGATCTAAAACTTCTAATGCGATATCATCTATACTAACGGTAATAGATTCCGTACAACCGGCAGCATCAGTTATCACAACTACATAGGCTCCTGAACATAAACCAGTAACGCTTCCGGTTCCATCTCCTGCACCTGGATCAGGTGTCCAGTCGTATGTAAAACCGCCTGCGCCTCCACTTGCTGTAACTTCAGCAGTACCGTCACACAGAGCACATGTAGCGTCTGTGGTTGATACTATCGAAGCAATTATTTCAGGTAGTTCGATAATTGTAATATCAATGGTTTGTGTAGTACACCCGTTATCATCCGTAACGATGCAATAGTAATCACCCGCACATAATCCCGTGATCGTATCATTATCAACACCAAGTGGTGTATCTGTTGCGGCATCATACCACTCATAGCTGACAGGAGCTGTTCCGCCTGTGATAGTTACAAAAGCGCTTCCATTGCAATCTCCAAAACAAGAGCTGTCTAGAACGGTAATATCAACGACAAGCTCAGCTGGTTCAGTTATTGTGAATACAATTGTTGTATCGCAAAGGTTATTATCCGTAACTACTGCCGTGTATGTTCCTGCACAAAGACCAACGGCTGTGAATGTCGTTTGGGCTAAAGGATCATCCCATAGTATGGTGTAAGGTGCGGTACCTCCGGATATGACAGTTACGGTTGCTGTGGCATCGCAATCTCCGAAGCAGAGCATGTCAGTTTGACTCGTAGTAAGAACAAACGGAGCGGGTTCGTCAATTGTGACAGTTCCAGTTTGAACGCATCCGTTATCATCTGTAACCGTTACTGTATAAGTTCCTGCACATAGTCCGCTTGCAACAAGTGAAGTTTGTGCAGCTGGGTCATCCCAAAGCACAGAGTAGGGTCCTGTTCCTCCAGTAACGACAACTTGAGCGGATCCATCACAATCTCCATTACATGAAACATCTGAAATAACTGATGTGGTAAGAACCAATTCAGGCGGACTTGTAATGTCGTATGAAATGGTCGTATCACATCCTTCAGAATCAGCGATTGTTACAGTCCAAGTTCCTGCGCCAAGACCGGAAATATTTGGTGTGCCGTCGCCTACTGGTGGCGCAGGTGACCATGAGTAGGTATATCCAAATCCACTTCCTCCGGCAGATACAGTAACCTCAATTGCACCGTCAGTGTCACCAAAACAAGCCGGGTCAGTAATAACAGCAGAGACATCGTAAAGAGCCGGATTGTCAACGGTTACACTTGCTGTTCCGGTACATCCATTATCATCTGTAACAGTTAAATCGTATGTTCCAGCACACAGATCAAAAATGTTTGGTGTGCCAGCACCTCCTCCAGGGGCAGGTGTCCAGCTATACGAATACGGAGGTGTTCCTCCTGAAGCAACGGCGTCCGCTGTTCCATCACAAAGGTCGTAACAAGTTGGATCTGTTCCGGTTATTGTAACAGTCACTTCAGTTGGCTCAAATACTTCAACAACGACTGCGGCACTTGAACATCCGTTATCATCAGTTACAATAATTTGATATTCTCCAGGACAAAGTCCACTTACAGAATCGGTTGCTCCAACTCCGGTACCTGATGGGAATTCGGTCCAATCAAAAGTGTATGGCGGTGTTCCGCCTGTTACGTCGACGTCTGCTGCACCATCGCAAACCCCAAAACACGACACATCATAAGCATCAACGGTAAGAACTAATGCCGGTGGCTCAGAAATTGTGAATACCGCGCTTGTAACGGCACACCCTATATCATCTGTGATTACAACATAATAATCCCCAGCACAAAGACCTGTAGCAGTTGGGTCAGTAATTCCCGTGCTTAATCCAGTAGCGTCATCAAACCATTCATAAGTGTATGGCGGCACACCACCCAGTGGATTGGCAGTTGCCTCACCATCGCAGACTCCATTACAGCTTGCGTCAACAATACCGTCAACGGTGACAGTGAGAACTGGAAGATCTATTATTGTTATGGACGTGTCCATTTCACAGCCATCCACATCTGTAACAGTTAAATCAATGTCTCCAGCGCAAAATCCATCACCGGGCTCAGAAGTAGCACCAGATGCTGGTGCAGGTGACCACAGAAAAGTGAACGGCCCACCGTTTCCACCTCCCGGGTTCAGATCAATTATGGCATCACAATCTCCAGCACATGTTGGTGGAGTTATTATTGGAGCTGCAATAATTGGTGGAGGTGAAGCAATATCGACAGTGTCCGATAAACTACAACCATTTACATCAGTAATAACTACGGGATTTTCTCCAACACACAGCATGGTTGGCGTTGGCGTTGTCTCACCACTTTCTGGCCAGAAAATGGTAATTGGAGAAGTACCTCCAGAAGGAAAAGCAAATGCTTGACCGTCGCAAACGTCAGGACAAGTCGGGTCTAACGTAACAGGAGGGTCAAAAGAAAGAATTGGTGGTTCATTTAAATTGTCACTTATCGTACAAATGTCATATAAACCTGGCGCCAATTCATTGGAGGAGTCCATTACGGTGATAGAGTGTGATCCAACACATAAGTCTGGGAAAACATTTGTCGCTCCGAAAGGATTTGGAGCAGGCCCATATCGATAAGCAAATGGACCTGGCGTTCCAGAAGCGACAACCGTAAGCTCACCGTCACATGAGTCAAAACAAGAAATATCTTCTCCGTTATAATCAGATGTTATAAAAGAATTCAACTCAAAAGGAGGGCTTGCACAAAACACTGTTGCATCTCTTGTTAAATCACCATCTCTTGTAAAATCTTCAAGGTCATCGGCATCCAAATAAACCGAAGTTACTCGGTATACAGCGTTACCTCCGATATTAACACCTTCAGCGATATCAAATTTCTCAAGAACCGAAATGTGAGAATCAGTAAAATCTAATCGATAAGGCTCTTGGTTGACAAAAATGTTTTTTCCATGAACTGTATGACCGTTCGAAACAAAACTTCCTGAGCGGAAATGGATTGAATAAGCTTTACCTGTTTTAAGATGGCTTTGTAATGACCAAGAACCGCTAACAAAAGCTAAGTCTGTATAAAAATCGATCGAGCCAGTGTTGACGTATTGTGTTTCTTCAGTTTCATTATCAAATCGGATTTCTCCCCCCAAATAAAATCCTGTTTTTGATATGAGTTCAAAGTTACCTTTAATCGTCAAGTTCACGCTGCTGCCGTAGAATGAAACAAAATGTGAGGCGCTTACTTTAAAATCATTAACGGTGACGTCTTCACTTAAATGAATAAGTGAAAAATCAGCCGAGAGAGAGTGTTTATCAAATATGACATTGTCTGATGGGCTGGGGATCTCTCCCGCTGTTTCGCCTCCAGAGCTTTTTGACCAGTGCGCAGCATCATTCCATTCTCCTGCTCCACCAATCCAATAAAAATCATCTGCATAGGCCTGAGAACAAAAAGCAATAACTGCGAAAAAAATGAGGGAACTGATTTTCATGGGAACTGCGTTTAGTTAAAATTAGTTTTATGAGGTGTCAACTTTTGAGAGTTGTTCCAAAAAATGTAATCAACAATAAACGCGCAATATGTTAAACGTAAGGTTTGCATAAATGGTTGTTTCTATTCAAAGGTTGGACAAGTTGTTGTGCTCCCGCTGCCATAGTTGGAGCAAGAGTTAAATGCGGCTGTTATTTCATGTGTATGCCACATGTTTTGGTTTAGTTTCGAAATGATGTAATCAAATGAGTATCCGATAGATATAAAATTGAATAACTTCACTCTCACTTGCGCTGTAATGGCATCCGTACGGCGAATTCCCATCGAAAAAGAGATTTTATTGTCGAGGTCGAAAAGTGCAGAAAGGTGAAAGTCAAGTGGAGTTCGTGCCGTCTTCAGCATAAAAAGGGAAGGTACAAAAGACCATTTCTTTTCCAGTTTAAACTTTTTCCCTCCAGTGATGTAAAAATGGCGCTGCAAAAATGATTCAGGACCAATTGCATTTAAACGATTTCCAACCAAATTCTTTACTGACAACCCTACATAGTGCTTTTTGTCAGCCAACCACGCTCCAATTGAGATGTCGGGAAAAAGAATGAATGATTGAGAAGCTGAAGGAACCGTTGGGTCGTTAAACTCTGTTGTTAAGTTGTTCGTTGAGAAAGATGATTGTTGCATACCGATGCTGGCACCCATCGAGAAGGTCCAATTTCTGTTTACAGGTAAGTGCAAAGCATATGCAGCATTGACTTTAATGAACGAGAAAGGCCCAAAGTTGTCTCTGTTAAAAGAAACCCCGATCCCACTTTTAGGACCATACAAGTGTCGTTTTTTCTTTCGGAAACGCAAAGGGCCATGCAAATTTGCAAAACCTGTTTCTGGCGCACCTTCTATTCCAAGCCATTGAAAACGATAACCTGTTCGAATATCGATACACGACTTTGTGCCAGCTAAAGCGGGGTTAAAATTGAATTGGTTGAATTGATATTGGGTATAATGCTCTGCCTGTTGACTCCAGCTTGTTGAAGAGAACAATATCACAATTGCTATGTATAAAAATTTGTTCCCCATCATAGCACGATTGTAACAATTCCTTTGTATTCAGTGTCACTTCCATCATTCAGCCTAACGACGTAATAGTATGCGGAAGTGGGCAAATCCTTTCCCTTAAAAGTTCCATCCCACCATTGGTCCTCGTTCGAGTAGTTCACGGCTGAAAAAACGAGTTGTCCAGAACGGCTGTATATATTCACTTCCATGTTCGGAAACTTTTCACTATTTACGATGTGCCAGAGGTCATTGACATTATCACCGTTGGGAGAAAAAGAAGTGTAAATTGTTATAACGTCTCCCACAAAAACAGTCATGCTGTCCGTAGCCAGGCAGCCATCGTTTTCCATGGTTAGGTAATAAATGGTAGTTGATCCCGGACTAGCAATTGGGTTGAGGGAATTGATATCCGATATGTTCACGGCGGGAGACCAAGTTGGGCTCCCTACTCCAGAACCGCTTAAAAATGCTGATTCTCCTTCGGTAATAACTTGATCCTCACCGGCTTCTGCCTCAACAGGTGTTACTGTGAAATCAATGGCGTTAGAAGATGCAGTTTTGGGACAGCCTTCACCGCAAGTTACATCGAGCGATAACGTGCCGTCTTCCGTCAAAAGCACTGTTGAAAATGTATTTTCGTCTCCTGATGATATCAAATCTCCATTGTAGTACCACGCATATTGCACGGTATCGTCACAATCTGTGATCGTTACTTCAATAGGCACAGACTCATTTTGACAAATGTCCGTGTCGACAGCACTAATTGTAACGGATGGATCTGGTGTCTCAACTGCAGACCCGGAAATGTCAATATCAAAATCACATTCTGACGGATTTAAGACTCCATCACTCGTTCCGCTTACCTGCACATAATAGGTCGTGTTTGGATCCAATACAATAATTTCCGTGAGAGAAAAATCAGTTCCACTACTGCCACAATTTGACATGGGTGAATAAGGTGCCACTCCACAGTCTCCCGAAGTTTGAAAAAACAGCGCCTGTAACTCTTGGCCGTAGTCTGGATCTGGATTAAAAGTTAAGTTTGAAAAATCTACTGAAACACTTCCGCCCAAGCTATTCGTGGTAAACTGAAACCAGACGGTGTTTACAGGAGTGTAGCAAAAGCCATAATCATCACCAGCCGCTGTAGCCCCAGTTGTTGTGCCTGAGGTTGTGACTCCAGGGCATAGTTGTATGGCATTTGCACAAATATCATTTGCCGGTTGAGCCAATGCAAAACCAGCAAAGAAAAGTGAGAGAATTGCTATGTGTCGTGAAACCTGCAACTGTTGCTGAGTTAACGTGAAACGTAAATATAAGCAAATAAAGCGCCCAACGGCCGATCAGACCTGTAAAATCACGGCTTAAATAGATGAGTTTTCGTTTGGTATAGACGAGCAGGCATTGAAACTAGATAAAAACCAGCATTTTAACTATTTAAACGAGTAAAATGGAGCCTTGTTTTGAATGAATCTAAAATGAATTTCCTTAGTTTTGTTAAAACAATTATAATGAACAATTATAACTTTTCCGTTGCTGATCGACTAATGAAATACGTTCAAGTTGATACTGAAGCAGATCCAAATTCAACTACATTTCCTTCCACTGCAAAGCAAAAAGATTTGGCAAAAATCCTGGTGTCTGAATTGAAAGAATTGGGAATAGAAGACGCAGAAATGGATGAGTGGGGTTACGTTTATGCAACAGTACCTGCCACGAAAGGCTCCGAAGATGTTCCGACGATATGTTTTTGTGCACACATGGATACTGCTCCAGACTGCAGCGGGAAAAATGTAAAACCAATTCTTCATAAAAATTATGATGGTTCCCCAATCGTTTTGCCGGATGATCCTTCACAGGTTATTACTACTGAAAAACACGGCTATCTCAAAGAAAAAATAGGTGATGATTTAATCACCGCGAGTGGTCTGACATTACTTGGAGCAGATGACAAAGCAGGAGTTGCTTGCATTATGGATTTTGCGCAATTTATGATGAAAGAGGCCAACTTTGAGCACGGGCGAATTCGAATTTTATTTACTCCAGATGAAGAGGTGGGTAGAGGTGTTGATCATATCGACATGAAGAGGTTAGATGCTGACTTTGGTTATACCTTGGACGGTGGTGTCCTAGGGTCTATTGAGGATGAAAGTTTTTCAGCTGATGCCGTAGAAATTCTGATTAATGGTATCGCTGCACATCCCGGTTATGCTAAAAACAAGATGATTAATGCAATCAAAGTTGCAGCTGATTTTGTTGATCGATTGCCAAAAGACGCATGGTCGCCAGAAACCACTGAAGGACGTGAAGGTTTTGTTCATCCAACGTCACTAACTGGTGGAATGGAGCAAGCAAAAGTTAACTTTATCATTCGTGATCATGACACTTCAAAGTTGAGTCACTATGAGGATCGTTTGAAAGCAATTTTAGATGCGACGATTGCAGATTACGATGGCGTTACTGCGGAGTTTACAATCAAAGAGCAGTATCGTAACATGAAGGAAGTTATTAAGGATGTCCCATTCGTTACGGACTATGCTATTGAAGCCATGAAAAAATCTGGAGTTGAGCCAAGACCGGTAATTATTCGCGGCGGCACTGACGGTTCACGATTGTCATTTATGGGCTTGCCTTGTCCAAACCTCTTTACAGGTGAAATGGCGATCCATTCCAAGCATGAATATGTGAGTGTCCAAGACATGCAGAAGGCTGTAGAAACTATGGTCAACCTAATTCAAATATGGAGAGAAAAGGTTTAAACCAATAAGTTAGTTGTTGCCTGAATTTTGTTGATTGCATCAATGAGGGTTTCTATCTCTTCGGGCCCATTATAAGCTTGAAATGAAATACGTAGATAAATGTCATTTTCAAATTCAATTACAGGTATTTCAATACGGTATTTCTCATAAAGTAAATTTTTGAGCTCGATAGGCTTAAATGTGTTGATAGGAATACTACAAATCTGCCCTAAAAACTCATCTGTTATAGGCGCAATTGTGTTGCTATTAAGTTTTTTAGCAACGATCGGATAATATTCTTTTAGCAGTGAACGACACCGCTTTTTTTCTTCTTCCCAATTATGTTCATCTAAAAATTTTAGCGCATGTGGAGTTACCAAAAAAGCTGAAAAATCACGCGTTCCTTGGTAGGTATGATAATCTTGAAAAACAGATCCAGAAGGCTCTTTGGCTTCATACCCCCAAGAAATAATTAGTGGGTCAATTTTTGATTGGTGTTTTCGCTTCACGTAAAGGAAAGAGCTACCTTTTGGTGCAAGCATCCACTTGTGACATGCCCCAGTGTAAACATCAGGATCCAATTCCTTTAAATTCAGCGGAATTTGTGAGGGGACATGCGCTCCATCAATAATGGTCATTAATCCCAATTCTCTTGCCTTTTGGCATATTTCCGCAACAGGAAAAATGAGGGCAGTAGGACTTGTTATAGCAGAAATAAAAACAACTTTGGTTTTGGGGCTTAGACCTTTCCAAAAAGCAGATAGAAAATCTTCCTTTGAAGCGAGCGGTAAAGGTATCTCCTGTCGAATATAAGACGCTCCTGACTTACGACAATAATATCTCCACGTCATGTCCATTGCACCATATTCTTGATCCGTTGTCAAAATCTCGTCTCCTGGCTTTAAATCGAGACTTTTTATAACGGTGTTCAATGCGGTGGATGGGTTGGTTGTATAAACGAGATCTTGCGCATCGCAATGTACATAATTGGCTAGCGCTTCTCTTGACGTTTTTAAATATTCCATCCCTGTTTTGGTGATGAATTGTATTGGTTCTCTTTCTAATTCGAGTTGAAATCTTTGATAGGCTTCAAAAACAGGTTTAGGGCAAGCTCCGAATGAACCGTGATTTAGAAAAGTTATATCTGGATGGAGCAAAAATTTATCCTTAAGGAGGTTATTCATATATTAATCGTTGCTATTGTGAAATCATAAATCTAATTATTTTGCAGTATTATTATGAAGTTCGAAGAGAGGCATTGATCCTTTTGAAGACTTACTTGTTCTGTAATGGAACATTAAAATATAAGATGAAATGAAAAAGATATTGGTATTTATGACATTGGTTTCAGGTATTGCATTTGGTCAGCAATCGGTACATGACTTTTCTTTTACCGCAATGGATGGTAAAGAACACAAAATGAGTGAGTTTAAAGGAAAAAAGATACTCATTGTTAACACTGCTTCTAAATGTGGTTTCACAAATCAATATGAATCCCTTCAAGAGGTGCATGAAAGATATGGAGATCAGGTCACGATCATTGGTTTTCCCGCTAATAATTTTGGGGGACAAGAGCCAGGAACGAATGATGAAATAGCGACCTTTTGTAAAAAGAACCATGGAGTTTCATTTTTAATGGCTAAAAAAGTATCCGTACTAGGGGATGATATCGCTCCTTTATTTAAATGGTTATGCTCGCAGGACAATGATTCTTTTACGGGTCCAATTAAATGGAATTTCGAGAAGTTTTTGTTAGATGAACAAGGCAAATTAATTGCCCGACACAGAAGTCAAGTGAAGCCAAATGCAGAGGTAATAGTCAACCGATTTGAGGATTAAAAGGCCTAAGGTCTCGATAAAAATCCAAATCAAAAAAACGACTTGGTTATCAAATCGTCATTTTTGACGTTTGTGAACCTAACCAAATATTGGTCAGATTCCCAATTGATTCTCAAAAAAATGGTAAATTTGGCTGACCTTATTAGATAACGTTCAAAATATAATTATATGAAGCTATTAGTTTGTATCAGCAAGGCGCCTGATACGACCAGTAAAATTGACTTTACTGACAATAATACTAAGTTCAATGAAGCAGGGGTTCAGTTTATCGTAAACCCTTACGATGAGTGGTATGCACTCGTAAGAGCAATCGAATTGAAGGAACAAAATGGTGGATCTGTAACAACAATTACCGTTGGTTCTCAAGCAGATGAACCTGTAATTCGAAAAGCACTTGCGATTGGAGCAGACAATGCTGTTCGAATTGATACAGAAGCTACTGATGCTTATTCTACTGCTTTTCAAATTGCAGAATATGCAAAGAACAATGGATTTGATATCGTTTTCACAGGAAAGGAAACAATTAACTATAACGGCTCTCAAGTCGGGGGAATGATTGCGGAAATGTTAGATCAACCATTTGTTAGTTTGGCAACTAAACTCGAAATGAATGGTAACAGTGCAACGCTTCATAAAGAGATTGTTGGAGGAGATGAAGTAGTAGAGGTAAATACTCCATTTGTGGTTAGTGCAGCGAAAGGAATGGCTGAACAACGAATTCCAAACATGAGAGGTATTATGGCTGCGAGAACAAAACCGTTAGAGGTTGTAGCTCCTGCTGCTTGCGATGCGCTTGTTTCATTTGAGTCTTACGAATTGCCTCCAGCTAAATCGGAGTGTAAGTATGTAGATGCAGATAATGTTGCAGAATTGGTTAATCTTTTACACAATGAGGCGAAAGTAATATAAAAAGAATCGAGATGTCAGTATTAGTATATATAGATACCCTAAACGGGAAAATTGCAAAGAATGCGCTAGAAGCCGTTCAATACGGTAGTAAAATAGGAGAAACAACAGTTGTAACCAATGGAACAATTGCAGATTCTGAACTTGAGAGTCTTGGAGGTGTGGGAGCACAAAAGGCTCTTGTTCATAAAGGACTTACAACGAATGATGCAGCTCAAGTCTCTAAGTTGGTTAAAGCGGCAGCTGAATCAACTGGAGCAAACACGATTGTTTTCTCCTCAGACCTTACTGGAAAAGCCGTTGCTCCAAGAGTTTCTGCTGGTTTAAAAGCAGGCCTAGTGTCAGGGGCTGTTGCTTTGCCTGAAGGAGACGGGTCAATAAAAGTCAATGTTTTTTCGGGAAAAGCTTTTGGGAAAGTTACTGTTAAAACAGACAAGAAAGTTATTGCTCTTACGCCGAATTCGGTTGGTGTAGAGGAGGGTTCAGGAACTGCGTTAGTAGAGTCTTTCGATGCTGAAGTTGGATCTGCTTCAATTGCAGTGAAAGAAGTTAAGCGTCAGGAAGGTGATGTTTTATTGCCAGAAGCCGAATTGGTTGTATCTGCTGGACGTGGATTAAAAGGACCAGAAAACTGGGGAATGGTAGAAGATTTGGCGAAATCTTTAGGAGCCGCTACAGCTTGTTCAAGACCGGTTGCCGATATTGGATGGAGACCGCACCATGAACATGTTGGACAAACAGGTGTTGCTATACGACCGAACTTGTACATAGCCGCTGGAATTTCTGGCGCTATTCAGCACCTCGCAGGTGTGAACGGAAGTAAAGTTATAGTGGTTATCAATACCGACCCTGAAGCACCATTTTTCAAGGCTGCTGACTACGGAATCGTTGGTGATGCTTTCGAAGTTTTACCAAAATTGACAGCGGAAATCGAAAAACTAAAGGCACAAAATTAAATTTCATTAATTTAGGGGGCATGCTTTTTAGCTGCCCCCTTTTGTTTTTATATGGAGAAAATTGAGTTAAAGATAGTCGGTCTCTCGTATAGTCAAACCCAATCAGGTGCCTATGCTCTTGTTTTGGCTGAAAAGGTTGGAGCAAGAAGACTACCCATTATTATTGGAGGTTTTGAAGCACAATCAATAGCGATTGAGCTCGAGAATATGAAGCCTTCTCGGCCATTGACTCATGATCTATTTAAGTCCTTCGTTGAATCTTTTCATGTCGAAATTCGAGAGGTTTTAATCTATAACTTGGTAGAAGGCGTATTTTATGCAAAAATTGTATGCGAAAAAGACGGTGACGTGGTTGAGATCGATGCACGAACAAGTGATGCTATTGCAGTTGGTATTCGAGCAGGATGTCCGGTTTATACTTTCGAGCATATCTTAAGCTCTGCCGGGATACAGTTAGAGGATGAAATCGAGGCTGAAGGACCGGCTCAAGAAGAGATGGTAGAAGAAGCTAAAGAGACGAATGAGTTGAAAGCAGCAAGTCCTAAGGAATTGGAGGCGATGCTCCAAGACGCTATCGATCGAGAAGATTATGAGCGCGCTTCCGAAATTCGAGATGAACTTAACAAACGAAACTAAGTATTTTGAAAAACAGCTTTTTAATAGGATGGGCTTCGGTCCAATTTTTTATTCTCTTTTCATGCGGAACGGATAAAGCGAATAACGAAGTTTCAGGGAAATGGGAACAAACAACAGTTGGTTCTGAATCACCTCAACAAACAATTGCCCTTACCCAAAGCGAGTCAGCTAACACCTTTATTTTAGAAAACTGGAAAGGGGACACCATTCGTGGGGAGTGGTTACATTCAAACGATTCACTTCGTTTGGTTTATTTTGACGCAGGCGATTTTACTATTGATTCTTTCGCTATTTCTAATGACCATGAAAATGATCCAGAATTAACGTTCTACGATGAAGAGGGTGCATTAGTCGGGGAAATGAAGGAAGGTCAGGTGAGTGGGAAAAAGCGTTTAATTCTCTTCCGTATTGCTGAATTATCTGAGGATAAATTGGCGTTGGAGAATGAAAACCAGATCTATCATTTCCAAAAAGTTCAAAAAGAAGCAAAATCGATTTCATTCTTATCCATTCTCAGAGGCGCTTTGGGCATTATGGCTCTGATTGTCATTACATTTTTGTTTTCAGGAAACAAAAAGCGGATCGACTGGTCACTTGTGGCTAAAGGAACTGCTTTACAGATTATAATTGCCATTCTTGTGCTAAAAGTACCTTTAGTGGAAAGCGGGTTTCAGGTAGTCAGTGAGTTTTTTGTCTGGATTATCCAAAAAACAGACGCAGGCGTAGATTTCCTCTTTGGACAAATGGGAGTAGGAGAAGTGCAAGCACCACTGATTACATTTGCGGTTAAAGTGCTTCCAACCATCATTTTCTTTTCAGCATTGATGAGTGCTTTTTATTACCTCGGAATCGTGCAAAAAATTGTTTATGCCTTTGCTTGGATAATGAAAAAATTTATGCGTCTTTCTGGTGCTGAGAGTTTGGCTGCCGCGGGAAACGTTTTTCTTGGTCAGACGGAGTCACCCTTGCTTGTGAAGCCATACCTATTGGGAATGACGAAGTCAGAAATGATGTGCTTAATGACCGGAGGCATGGCTACTATTGCTGGAGGTGTGCTGGCAGCTTATATTAGTTTTCTTGGAGGTGATGATCCTGTACAACAAGCATTCTTTGCAAAACATTTATTAACCGCATCCATAATATCAGCACCTGCAGCAATTGTAGCGTCTAAAATCCTTGTCCCGGAAACCGAAGAAATCAACCGGAACCTGAATATTGATAAGCAGAAAATTGGAACAAATCTTTTGGAAGCCATTTCAAATGGTACGTCAGATGGATTAAAACTAGCTGTCAATGTCGGCGCTATGTTGTTGGTTTTTATTGCCCTCATGGCCCTTGGAAATGGAGTTCTTGGTTGGGTTGGAGAGGTGTCAGGTTTAAATGGTGTAATCGCGGCAAATACGCCTTACGCTGATGGCTTATCGTTTCAGTTTATTCTCGGTTATATTGGAGCTCCGATTGTTTGGTTAATCGGAGTTGAAGGAACAGATATCGTTGCGGTTGGTGAGTTACTCGGCCAAAAAACCGTTCTTAATGAATTCATTGCTTATCCAAGATTAGGAGAAATGAGAGAAGCTGGCACTTTAAGTGAGAAATCCATTATCATGAGCACATACATGCTATGTGGTTTCGCAAATTTTGCCTCAATAGGTATTCAAATTGGTGGAATAGGATCGTTAGTCCCTTCTCGAAAAGGATTGCTGTCTCAGCTTGGAATGAAAGCGCTGATTGGAGGGACAGTAGCTAGTTTGATGACCGCTGCCATTGTTGGAATGTTATATTAAAAAGCCTTTTTCCCTTGTTCAATCGTCGAAGTAAATGGCACGATTATATGTGCTGAGGTTACAGTCGTCTTATTTACGTATCCAAATGTCTGATTTTTACGTACATTAATGTACTGTTTTGGGGTTTTCAAAACTGAAATGATTAACTTAAGAGGTTTAAGTTTTGCCGATAAAAAGGCCTACTGCGTTAATATGAGAAAAACTATTCTGAATCTTGCTACATTGCTTGGTGTGATGTTTACGGCTTTTTGTGCTTTATCGCAGACAGTTGATGCTTTTTCTCTACGTTATCAAATAGCTGCTAAAGGCGGTATTGATTTTGTCTCTAATGCTATACTTGAGTGTAACGGAAGTGGAGGTGGTGGAGCCAATTGTGCCGATCTAGCAACGCAATTGCCACCAACATTTGATACTTGGAGTCAGAATAATGATCATGTTGCAGAATACATCGATATGGATGCCGACCCCGCTACATTTAGCTCAAGTTCAGATAGTATTGATCTCCCCCCTTGCAGTGAAGTCTTTTTTGCTGGCCTTTATTGGGGAGGTCTTTCGGGTGATGACGACGATGATTATCCAGGTCGAGATTCTGTTAAAATCAGTTTTGATGGCGGTGGGTATGTAGATATTGTTGCGGACGAACTAATAGATGCAGGCGCTGATGAAGGTCTGGGAAACCGCGTATACTACTGTTATGCTGATATTACTGAAATAGTAAACGAAAACGATGCGAATGGTCTTTATACGGTTGCGAATATTTATTCACGTCTAGCGGGTGGATCCAACCGATGGGGTGGCTGGAATATTATTGTGGTCTATCAAAATGATGTACTTGCAATGCGAAATTTGTGCGTATTTGATGGCTTGGTAAATGTAAACGATAGTGGCACTGATATCGAAATAGGCGTCACTGATTTTTTAACTCCTCCTTCTGGTCCAGTCTCTCTTGAAGTGGGAGTTTATGGTTATGACGGTGATCGTGGATTTATTGGGGACTCATTATTGTTTGACGGAGGTGCGGGTTATGTACCTATTTTTAATGCAACCAATCCGGCAGATGATATCTTCAACTCCTCACAGACACGTTTTGAATCGGTAATGACTTCTCAAGTTCCACTGATTTACAATAATATCAGCATTGATGCAGATATTTTTGAATTGGATAATGGTGCATTTGACTACATTGGGAATTCCGCCACCTCTGCGGACATCAAAATAACCACGAATGACGAGAACGTGCAAGTCCAAGCGATAACACTTGCGGTGGATGTTTTCGAACCGGATATTCGAGCAGAGTTACGCGTTGAAGATATCAATGGTGGTTTGCTCGAGCCGGGAGACACATTGGAGTATACGGTTCTAGGAAAAAATATCGGTTCTGACCCTTCACTTAACTCTTTTATTGTAGATACCCTGCCTTCAAATGTTGAATATATTCCTGAATCCATTGAAGTTATTTTCGGTCCAAACCTTGGAGTTAAGACGGATGCAGAAGGTGATGATCAGGCATATTATGACGAAGCCGATCGATACATTAAGGTAAATATTGGTGACGGAGCAGATGCGCTAATCGGCGGATCAGTTGAACACGGTTTTGATGGAATTGACAGTTCACTGTTTGTGTATCGTGTTAAGGTCATCGAGAATTGTGATCTACTTTTTTGTAATTCAACTGTCGAAAATCAGGTGGAATTCTATGGAACAGGTTCAACGTCTTGGACAGAATTATTTCACTTAAGTACTCCCGGAGGATTGGATATGTTGGGCTGTCCAGAACTTGGAACTACGGATATAGCAATTGATATTAGTGATTGTAGTTTGCCACCTGACACAACAGTAGAAACATACTGTGGCGGGCTGCTATTTGAAGACTTCACTTACGATGAAATCGGGTATGAGTATTTTGATGACAGTTATTTGCCGGCTACAGAACCGTCAGGGTTAGGCACCTATTATGCAATTCGCTCAGAGATCGAATGTGCTGATACAATCATCATTACTATTAGCGATTATATTGACGCACCTACTGAAGCCAATGCTGGTGAAGATCAATCCTTTTGTGAAGATCCAGGAGCATTTTTCTTAGATGGAAACGATCCTCTAGTTGGAACAGGTGAATGGACAGTAATAGTAGGAGATGCAATTGTTACTGACCCAAGCGTATTCAACTCTGAGGTTATAGATTTCTCAGTCGGTGAAAATACATTTGTTTGGACCATTACAAGCGGTCCAGATTGTCCTCCGAGTCAAGACACCGTTATTATTACCGTAGATGAAACTCCAACCGCTGCAGATGCTGGCCCTGATCAAATCATTTGTTTAGATTTTGAAACCATACTTGAGGGGAACGAACCGCTTATTGGCGAAGGGGAATGGACACTAATGACAGGCGCGGGTATCATAACAGACCCAATTCTATTCAATTCAACCGTAACAGATTTAGCACCGGGACTTAATACTTTCAGATGGACAATTGAAAATGGTGTATGTCCCTCCAGTTTCGATGAAGTTGATGTAATTATTGATCAGGATTTTGATGGAGACGGCGTTTGTGACGAAATTGATGCTGACGATGACAATGACGGGATTCGCGATATTGAAGAAGGTATAGCGGACCAAGATTTAGATGGCTTAGTAAACAAATACGATTTGGATTCTGACAATGATGGCGTTCCGGATATAGTCGAGGCTGGAGGAATCGATATTGACGGTGATGGTATTATTGATGGGTTTACAGATACAGATGGTGATGGGTTTGTAGATGAGGTGGATCCCGATGATGGAGGTAGTTTATTGCCGAACTTAGACTCAGATGAGGACGGATTGCTAAATATCCACGATTTAGATTCCGATAACGACGGTGTTTCTGATTTGAAGGAGGCGAAGGGAATGGATCTTGATGCGGATGGATATGCAGATGATTTGACAGATGCGGATAATGATGGTTTTGTTGATTTGTATGATACGGACGACAACACTATTCCGGGGGCTGGAGATGGTGGAACAGCATTAGAAGATCCGGACACAGACGGCGATTTGATTCATAATCGCTTGGATTTGGACTCAGACAATGATGGCATTGCAGATATTATTGAATTTGAAGGTGTTGATGTGGATGGTGATGGTGTTATCGATGCATTTTCAGATGTCGATGGAGATGGGTTCGCTGATCTTGTGGACACTGATGATAACACCGTTCCTGGTTCAGGAGATGGGGGTTCACCTTTCTTTATGCCAGACACTGATTTAGACAATATACTCGATGCAATTGACTTAGACTCGGACAACGATGGTATCTTGGACATAGTTGAGGCAGGCGGTGATGATGAGGATCAAAACGGTATGATCGATGACTTTTCGGATGTTGACGGCGATGGCTTTTCGAACCTTTATGACACAGACGATAATACAGCGCCTAGTGCAGGAGACGGAGGTGTTTCAATACTTCTTCCAAATACCGATGCAGAGGGCGGTCATGATTATAGAGACATTGATGCTGATGGTGACGGTATTCCTGACAATGTAGAGGGTCAGCCAACGATTGGATTTGATGAATTGACTGATGGTGATAGCGATTTAGACGGCATTGATGATGCCTATGATATTGATGTCGGAGGTGCTCCATTAGGAATATATGATCATGATGGTGATGGCGTGCCTGATTATCAAGATACGGATTCCGATAATGACGGTGAGGCAGATTTGATTGAAGGGCATGACCTTGATGGTGATGGCACCCCGGAAACCGTTTCGTTTGGTTTTGATTCAGATTTAGATGGGTTAGATGACGCTTTTGATCTGATTGAACTCTTACCAATTTCCGCTTATACAAATGGAGGTAATAACACATTAGATCCGCTGACAGATGGTGTCTTTGGTGATGCAGACGCACCTGGAGTTGGCGATCTTGATTTTAGAGAAAAAGACACGGATAACGATGGTATCACAGATGTTTTAGACCTTGATGACGACAATGATGGCATACCAGATGAGTTGGAAGATCTCAATGAGGATGGTGATAATAATCCCAACACAAACCCTTCCGATTCTGACGGTGATCGTATAGCAGATATCTTCGATCTTGATTCAGATAACGATGGAATTGCAGATATTACAGAAGCAGGAGGAGCAGATGAAAATACGGATGGGATGGTGGATAATATCAACGAGGAAGGACTTCTGTTAAATGATACCGACGCCGATGGTTTAGACGATTTATACGACGAGGACAATGGTGGAGAAGCCATTCCAAATCCAGATACAGATGAAGACTCAAAACACAATTTCCAAGATTTGGATGCTGACAATGACGGTGTCTACGATATTATTGAAGATGGGGGCGAGGATGCTGATAACAACGGACGAGTTGATGTGTGGCTAGATACTGACAGTGATGGCATTTTAGATTATGCAGATGCAGATTTTACTGGTGGAGATGATCTTGATGCTGATGGCATTGACGATGCTTTCCAAATTGGTTTTGACACCGACTCTGACGGTATTAGCAATGCATTTGATAATGATGAAACAGGAAATGGATGGGATGATGCGAATTATACCGACGGAGAAACTGATCAAGACAGTGATGGAAAATCGAATTATACCGACCTTGATTCTGATAATGATGGCATGTCTGATTTAATTGAGCTTGGCGGTGATGATGTGGACGGAAATGGACGAATCGATTACTATGTCGACGCAAATTCAGATGGGGCAACAGATACAGGAATGTTTGAATTGATTGAAGATTTTGATGATGATGGAATTGCCAATTACTTGGATGCAGACGCAGATAATGATGGGATAACTGATGCTGAGGAAAATGGAATTACGGATGTAGATTTAGACGGACATATCGATGCATTCAATGATGAAGATGGAGACGGTTGGGACGATGATGAAAAAACCGTAATTCCAGTTAATACAGATGAGACAGAGCGAGCAGATTATACAGACTTGGACGCCGATGGCGATGGAATCTTGGACATCATTGAAGGTGGAGGAATTGATGATGATGGTAACGGAATAATCGATGATTTTATAGACGGGGATAATGACGGCTTAGGCGACGGAAAAGGTCTTTTCCCGCCAGACACAGATAGTGACGGTCAAGATGATTTCCAGGACCTCGATGCTGACAATGACTCCGTTCCGGATGAGGAGGAAAATGATCCAAATAATGATGGAAATGGCCCTGATGATACAGATGGTGATGGCACGCCTGATTTTCAAGACACTGATGATGATAACGATGGAAAACTTACGGAAGAAGAAGCTGAATTGGACGGATTGAATTATGTTGATTGTGATAATGATGGTGTGCCTGATTATCTTGACGCAGATGCATGTGGCCTTCAGATTCCTGAAGCATTTTCACCAAATGGAGACGGCATTAATGACTTATTCGTAATCGAAGGAATTGGTGCTTATCCAGAAGCAACATTCGTTGTTTTAAACAGATGGGGGAATGTAGTTTACGAGGCAAAAGGAGGATATCCAAATGACTGGGACGGAACGAATTTCTCAGGCGATGAGCCTAGTAGCAGAGGATTACCATTTGGCACATACTTCTACATCTTGGATTTAGGAGAGAGCTCCGAACCAATTAAAGGTTATTTATTTTTGAATCGATGAAAAGACTATTGACCATAGCGATATTATTTTTTGCAGGGTCAACTTGGTCACAGCAAGATGCGATGTACACGCATTACGCCTTTAATACTTTATCGATTAATCCAGGTTATGCTGGCAGTCGGGATGTTTTGACAATAACAGGATTACATCGTTCACAATGGATAAGTTTTCCCGGGGCTCCCGTTACGCAAACCATCACGGCTCACTCCCCAGTCATCAATAAAAGTCTGGGAGCCGGAATATCCTTGATGAGTGATCGAATCGGACCATCACGAAACAGTGGAATGGCGCTAGACTTCTCGTATAATCTTGACATGGAAGAATATGGAAATCTAGCTTTTGGATTAAAAGCGGGGCTGAACATGCGCAGTGATAATATCGCTGGTCTAACGACTATTGAAACTGACGATCCAAGCTTCGAACAGAACATTCAAAGTCAATTCCTGCCTAATTTTGGATTCGGATTGTATTATTCTCAACCACGTTTTTATGCTGGATTTTCAATACCAAGGTTACTAGAGAATGACTTAGACGTGAACCCGGTAGTTGGTGCAACAGGACAGGCTTCAGAGTCGCGACACTATTATTTCATTGCTGGCTCTATGCTTAATCTTAAGCCCGACGGATCATTGCGTTTGAAACCCACAACTTTTATAAAGATAACAGCTGGGGCTCCGGTTGAAATGGACCTAACAGCACTGATCTATTATCACGATTTGATATGGGCAGGACCGATGTTTAGAACAGGAGACGCATTCGGTGCTTTGGCGGGTGTTAACATTTCTGATCAATTTGCTATAGGCTATTCATTCGATTGGTCTTTTGGAAACAATACGGGACGATACAACGGAGGTTCACATGAATTGATTTTGCGTTATGATTTTATTTTTAACGAAAAACCAAGGGTTAAATCATCAAGATATTTCTAAATGAAAATTAATTTGTCTAGACATATCGGTTTATTCATGTCTACCATTTTGGTTTTTACAACATCCAATATGGTCCTCGGACAAAAGCAGGATAAACTCATTAAAAAAGCAAATCAAGCTTATGCTAATTTTGCTTTTTATGATGCTATCGAAGCCTTTAATCAAGTGAACAGTTTTGAACCTGAGGTGTTGCGGAAAAAGGCTATGAGTTACATTCGTACCGGTCAAACAGAAGCAGCTGAACCTATATTATACGAACTCGTCACCTCTGGCGGCTATCAACGAGAAGATTTATACAATTATGCTGCCGTATTGCGATCAAATGAAAAGTATAGGGAATCCGAAGATTGGATGAAAAAATACGCGGAGTTAAATCAAGAAGATTCTCGGGTGCAGATGTATTTACGAGCTAAGGGCACGTTTGTCAGATTAAAACAAACAAACCATAATTTCAAGATATATAACTTGAAAATGAACAGCGACGTTGATGATTTTGCACCAACTATCTACGGAGATAAAGTTGTGTTCGCTTCAAGCCGTGAGAAGGAAATTGATCCGATTCGCAGAAGATGGAATCAAACCAAATCACCATTTCTAGATATTTATTTGGCTGAAAGAAATGAACAAAACGACTTGATCAATATTGAACCCATTTCAGGAAAAATAAACAGTAAGTACCACGATGGCCCGGTAGCGTTTAATCCAGTAGGTGACGTGATGATTTTTACACGAAATAGCCCTTCAGGAAGAAGTGAAGATGGCGTTATTCGCCTACAAATGTTTGAGTCAAAAATGATTGGTGGTGAATGGCAAAAGCCAGAACCTTTGCCTTTCAATAATATGGCCTATTCGGTTGGTCATGCAAGGTTCTCACATGATGGAAAAACCTTGTATTTTGCTTCAAACATGCCCGGTGGTTTAGGTGGCGTGGATATTTATAAAGCGAATGTTTTTGATGACGGCACTTTTGGAGAACCTGAAAACCTTGGGAAGTCTGTAAATACTGAAGGCGACGAAATGTTCCCGTTTGCACATGCATCAGGTGAATTATTGTTTTTTACGTCTAATGGAAGAGTAGGATTAGGAGGGCAGGATGTTTTTCTTGCTCAAATTAAAAAAGATGCTTCTATCGGAAAAGTTATGAATCTTGGAGCGCCTATCAACACCAGTGATGACGATTTTGGTTTTGTTTTAAGTCAAGATCAAACCTTTGGTTATTTTTCATCTAATCGAGAAGGGGGCAAAGGAAGGGATGATATTTACGGATTTGATCTGTCAAAACCATTCTCATTCGGAAAGACAATCCGAGGTATTATAAGAGAGGCAGATGGCAGTCCACTTGCAGATGCAGAGGTTAGACTTTTTGATCTTCTGACAGGGCAAGAAGAGCGTATTAAATCTGGTCCAGATGGGTCATATGAGTTTGTCGTAGAAGAAAATAAATCGTTTAATATTCGTGGGCAAAAGGTAAATTATTTCGATGCGAATGCCACAACGAGTACACACACTGAAGCGGAAGTAGTTGAAGTAAACCTATCGCTAATCAAAGATCCTGGTATTTCCATTTATGCCAAGATCACCGATCAATATTCTGGCAAACCACTAGCAAATGTCAAGTTAATGGTTACCGATTTAATTACTGGAAAAAAAGAAGAGATAATAACATCTGCATCAGGTGATTACTTTAAACCTTTAGTAGGAAAGAGCATTAACGAAATGGGGCATTATCGTTTCTCAATGGAACGATCCGGCTTTTTGAGTAAAGAAGTGGATTATAAAACAGTTTTTGCTGAAAAAGGAAAATATGAAGTTCACTTAATGGTTGATTTGACAATGACACCTATCGAATTGGGAGATGATCTTATCGCGCTTTTAAAGATGGTTCCAATGAGTCTTAAAAAGGATGACACAGAAATTCCAACCAAATATTCAAAACAATTGGATGTCATTGTCGAGACGCTAAATGCCAATCCCAATCTAGTGCTTCAAATACGTGCACATACAGAAGCCATTGGAAATGGAACTTCTAATCAACGAATTACGGATAAGCAGGCTAAGATGATCGAAGATTATCTTTCAAAGCAAGTTTCAAATCCTTCTCGAATCTCGAGCAAAGGTATGGGTGATAAAGATCCAGTTGTCGTTAATGCAACAGCTGATGGAGGGGGTGAAAATCAGGTTCTTAATTCAGAGTTTTTAAAACAAATAAAGGCTACAGTCAATGAGGATTTGTATCAATCTTATCTCGGTAAAAATCGTAGAATTGAATTTGTTGTGGTTGGATTGTAAGATCTATATCTTAATGTGTCCTGTTATTTACCTAACGCGTCGAAAGGTGATTGATAAACGGTATAATCTGCAGCAGCTTGACTTACACTTAAATCATTTTCTGTATTTGTAACAAAAACACTGACCGGCTGATCCATATCAGTCTCTTCAGAAAAATCTGATCCTGTCATGTATCGGGCAAAGACCATCGCGCAAAGTATCATGCCCCCAAAAAGGGAAGTATGTTGATTTAGTTTTTTCAAGTTGAGGTAAGTAGTTTTAACGAATGTAGAAAAACTAGTCTGCAAATACCAATCTTTTCGACAAATGCACGTTTTTTGGGGGATGACCGATCGTTTAGCACAAAAAAACCGTCTATTATTTAATAGACGGTTTTATATTATGTATAGAATCAAGCTATTCCATTAAGTGAAAATCGCCTGATAAGTGTTTGTTGCATTGATTGGATTAACCAAGAGAATTGGAATTTTTGCTTCATTCGTAATCATATATTGCTCATGAGAGGCTCCGAAAACACCCAATAATTGATGTTTTTGAATGTTCATGATAGCAATTAAATCTGCATTTACTTCAACTGCATGGTTTACAACTTCCTTGTCAAAATCCTTAGAAGGAGCCAGTTTTGTTGTTACCTCAATATTGCGTTCTCCGAAGAATTTGTTTGCGAAAATGATGTTTGCTTTAACTGTGTGCTTCAAGAATTCATCTGACTCATCAGGGATGATTACATGAACGCGTGAGTTAAAGAACTTGGCCATGTTGGCTACCAAGGTAAGTTTTTGCTTTGTTTCCTTGTGCAAATCCAAAGGTACTACAATGTCATCGTATCCAGAAAGGTTAATTCTTCTTTCCTGAACGATGATAAAAGGAGTTGGTGAATTCGTTACTACTTTTAGGGCGTGACTTCCGGTAATATGCTGCCATCCATGAGCACCGTGAGTTCCCATGAAAATTAACTCAGCGCCGATTTCCAATGCAAAATCGCCAATGTCATCGAAAATATTTCCAACGCGAACGTGATTAACGATTTCAACGCCATCAGAAAGCGTGTCCGCTTGTGCCTTATTTGCGGCCTTGTCTAGTTTTTCTTTTGCACTTTTAATGTCGTCCTTCTTAGTAACTACGTGTAAAAGATGAACATCCGCACCTACCGCTTGTGCAGTAATCATCGCATGCTCAATTGCACTTTCTGCTACCTCAGTAAAGTCAAAAGGAACAATGAATTTTTTCTTGGTCATAGTCTAGTGATTTTGATCTGGTTTTAATCGGCACAAAAGAACACTTTTGAACCGGCAAGGACCACAAAATAATAATAATTAACATATTCTTAATGTTATTCAGCTAAAATTTGCAACCTTCTTGCGCCTCTTTTTAAGATAAGCGTTCAGGAATATCGCACCAAGGATGATAAGCGTTCCGACGTAAAACCCACCGGACATTTTTTCAGAATCTGAACCTCTAACATATCCAATTACCAAAGCAATAAGTATCGCATAGATCGGCTCCATATTGATGCTCATAGTAACCGTAAATGGGGTAAGAAATTTGAGCAACCATACACTCGCCAAAAAGGCAAGTGTTGTACAGATTACACCGAGCACTGTGAGTAAGATCCAATCTTCTGCTGACACGATGAACAGACCCTTATTTAACCCATTTGTAAATGCCAACAAGGCAGTTATTGTGGCCAGTCCGCCAAGCATCTCGTATTTAGTGATCTGAAATGTGGGATAATTCTTTTGAATGAACTTACCGTTGATTGTGTTGAATGACGCAGCTAAAAATGCAGAGATTAAGCCAACTAAAATGCCCATTTTATATTCTGGCTCAAAGCCCATAATGAGTCCAATTCCAATCACAATGGCAATGCTCAGAAAGAGTTCGTTAATGGAAATTTTACGCTTGAAAAAAAGAGGTTCCAAAAATGCCGTAAACAAAGTAGAGCTAGACATACAAACAACTGCAACCGAAATCGTACTGATTTTAATAGCGTAAAAGAAAGTTAACCAATGGATTCCAACTATGACACCCGTTCCAAAAAATAATGTAGCATGCTTTAAGCTGACTTTTCTGACTTTATAAAATGGGTAAAGTAAAACCATCGATAAATATGCGATGCCCATGCGAAAAAACACAATTTCCAGGGCTTCAAGGCTTATCTCCTTGCCTAAAACTCCGGTAAAACCCCAAATGAAAACGATGAGGTTAAGTAATAAATAATGTTTCCAATTTGCCGTCATAAAAAAGCCGCTTGTCCAATTAAAGATGGACAAGCGGCTAAATGTAATTAAGATTAAGTGATAATTTACTTCACAGCTTCTTTTTTCTGCTCAGTTGCTTTCACTTTTTCTTCTTGTGTTTTAATCTCTTCTTTTTTCGCTTCTTGGTTTTTCTTCGCCTCCTCTATTGCTTTTTTATTGTCCTCTATCTTTTTCTTGTAATCCTCAATCTCCTTTTCAAGCTTCTCTTGCTCTTTCTCAAGATCTTCTAACTCTTTATTTTTTTCCTTTAAGATTTTTTCTTCTTCTTTGATTTCCTCATCCACAACGCCCTTCGCCGCATTAACACCAAACTTATGAAGCTTTCCATTAATGACTTTTGCCTGTGCTGGATGTTCATTAGAACTCAAAATGGCACCACCTAAGTCAATCGCAACGGAGATGTTTCCGCCACCGTCAGGATTTGCTTCAACTTTTGCATAGACATCAAACGTATTATCACCCATTTCTTTCAGCTTACAGTCATCAACAAACACAAACCCTTTCTCAGAGTACTTTCCTTTCCAGGATTTTAATTCATCTTTTAGAGCTTTCTCTAAGCTTTTTTGATCGCCGTAAGGGACAGTGATATAAAATCCATTTTTGGTTCCGTCAACATTGACTTTCTTCTCTTCGACAGTTACTTGTCCAAAGCTTTGTAATGCTAATAAAGTAAGTAGTAGGGTAATTGTTTTTTTCATAATCAGTAATCTTTTCCTCTTCTATTGTTTCAATAGCTTAATATACGATCTTTATCGAATTATTTGATATGATAGACTCAATATCCATGCCATTAATGCTTGACTTTGTTCGTTGAATGAATAGATTTAACAGAAACCTCGAGGACACAGAAAAATCAGCAGAGAGTCCAACGAAATTCCAAAATTGAATTAATTTTACGTTTAATGCAATTTAAAGATGTCATCGGCCTAGGCGCGATTAAAAAATCGCTTATTCATGAAGTGGAATCTGGAAGGGTAAGTCATGCACAAATGTTACTTGGGCCTGAAGGAAATGGGAAGTTACCATTGGCAATAGCTTTCGCTGCATACTTGCTATGCGACAACCCTAATAGCTCTGATTCATGCGATGTATGTCCAAATTGTAAAAAAGTGTCAGCTTTTACTCATCCAGATCTGCATTTCGTTTTTCCGGTAGTTGCCAATAAAACCAATAAGGTTGCATATTCAGGCGATAGGTTGCAAGAATGGACAGCGATAGTGCATAAACAGCCATACTTCAATTTGAAACAATGGCAAATGCATCTTGATGAAATGGGGAAGAACGCATCAATTGGGGTTGAAGAAAGTAGGCAGATTTTAAAACGTCTTGCACTTAAATCATACAGCGGAAAGTATAAGGTGATGATCATTTGGTTGCCCGAAAAAATGAACAACCAGTCAGCAAATAAGCTGTTGAAGTTGCTCGAGGAGCCACCTGAAAAAACGGTCTTTCTGCTGGTTAGTAATGCCGTTGACACCATTCTTCCAACTATATTGTCACGAACGCAGATCATACGTGTTCCAGCGCTCAAGTCAGATGAATTAATTCCTTATCTCACCTCAAAGTATAGGGTGAATGATGAAGCTGCTGCGTCAGCGGCTAGTTTGGCACAAGGGAATGTTGCCGAGGCTATTGAATTATTGCAAGGAGCAGATGCACAGCATGCATTTTTTGACCTCTTTGTAAAAATGATGCGAGCGGCATATAAGGCAAATCCAATGGATTTAATGGAGGTTGGTGAGGACGCAGCAAGTTTGGATAAGGAGAATCAGAAGAATTTTTTGAAATACGGATTACACATCTTTCGCGAGTCGATTATTTTGAATTACATGAAAGGGGAGTTGGTTAACTTGCAATCGAACGAAAGGGCATTTCTTGAAAATTTTGCGCGTTTTATCAATAATCAGAACATCACTGAATTAATGGACGAGTTCAATCAAGCACACTATCATCTCGAGCGAAACGCAAATCCAAAAATTTTGTTCTCAGACGTTGTAATTAAATTGACTAAACTGATTAAAAAGGGAGTGTAATGAAGCTGTTTCGATATACTTTTTATTTGCTTCTTACCGCTGCGTTTTTTTATGGGTGTGCCGGAAGCGAGGGGGAAGTTGAAATGATTGACGAACCCGTTGTGCATAGCTTTGTGGTGGCAGGACACGCTTATGGTAATCCGGATACATATACCTCTTCGATTTACCCCCCTTTGCTAGTAGAATTAGACAGCCTGATTGAAAATGTGGGCATTCATCAACTCATACTTACGGGAGATGTTGTTGCACATCCAACACCTGAAAATTGGGAAACAGTCCGTGGAGAAATTGAAGAACGTAAAATTGATGAATGGTATATCGCGCCTGGCAATCATGATATTAGTCCGTACATGGATATGGTCATCCAATCACAGAAGTACATGGCGCATATTCGTGAAAACAATTTATTCTTGATTTTAAACACCAGTCATCCTGGCTGGACACTGGACAGTACACAATGTAAATTTGTTGAGTCGACGCTCAAAGAACAGGCTAACGCCGTTGATAATATTTTTGTTTTTTCTCATCAATTATGGTGGTTAAACCAACCGCCCAATTCGTTTGAACTGGATTCCCTCCGCCCAAATTCTTTCGCCCTTCTTGATAGCGGTACCACCTTTTGGCAAGATGCGTTCCCTTATTTTCGAGAATTAGATAACGAAGTCTATTTCTTTGCTGGAGACATGGGGTGTCACTTTAGCTTACCAGGACATTATGAAGATCACCATAAGAATTTTCATTTCTTCGGAAGTGGCATGGGTGGCGCAGTAGAAGACAATTTGCTGCATGGCAAAATATATCAAGATGGTCGTGTGGAAATTGTCCGTATTGATTTCTAATAAATGTCCAAGGAAAGCATTAACTTTATCGGATTAAATTATAGGATTAACGGAAATGGGATGTAGTAATTGTTCGAATGGTGGTGGTGTGCCCAATGGTTGCAAAAGCAATGGTTCATGTGGAACCAGCGGTTGCGACAAATTATCCGTATTCGATTGGTTAGCAGATATCGATTTACCCAATGGACAAAGTGAATACGACGTTGTTGAAGTTCGCTTTAAAAGTAGTCGCAAAGGGTTTTATAGAAATATTAAAGGCATTAACCTTCAAGTAGGAGATGCTGTAGTGGTTGAATCAAGTCCAGGTTATGATGTCGGAGTTGTTTCAATTGTTGGGGAGTTGGCGCGTATCCAAGTACGTAAGAAGACCTCAAACTTTAAAGCGCATGAGGCCCGAGCAATTTTGCGAAAGGCGGCCAAAGCGGATATCGAAAAGTGGAAAACTGCTAGATCGAAAGAATCGGATACCATGCACGCTTCAAGACGTCTTGCCTCTGAATTGGGGTTAAAGATGAAAATATCTGATGTTGAATTTCAAGGAGATGGCAACAAAGCAACCTTCTATTATACAGCGGATGAACGTGTCGATTTTAGACAGCTGATTCGAAATATGGCGGAAGAATTCCGCGTGAAAATTGAGATGAAGCAAATTGGTGTTCGTCAAGAAGCTGCTCGTCTAGGTGGTATTGGATCATGCGGTCGTGAGCTTTGTTGTTCGACATGGCTGACTGATTTTCGTTCCGTGTCAACGGCATCTGCACGTTATCAGCAATTATCTTTGAACCCGCAAAAATTGGCAGGACAATGCGGAAAGTTGAAATGCTGCCTCAATTATGAGTTGGATGCTTATATGGAAGCATTGAAAAAATTCCCGCGTTCTGATATCAAGCTAAAAACCAAAAAAGGTACAGCTTTCCACGTCAAAACGGATGTCTTTAAGGAGCAGATGTGGTATATCCAAGAGGATAAAGACAACCCTGGTGCAAACGGTTTTATTCCACTAACACCAGAACGAGTAGCTGAAATTATTAAACTCAATAAAGCGGGTGAATATCCACAAGATCTTAAAGATTTCATGGTGGAAATTGAGGTTGAAGCACCAGATTATACAGATGTTGTTGGTCAGGATAGTTTGAATCGTTTCGAACATGTATTTAAGCGTAAGAAGAAAAAACGCCGAAACAAGAACAACAACCGAAACAGAGCTAACAATCAGCAAAAGCAAGCGAGCAACACAAACAAGCAAAACACCGGAGGTCAAAATAAGCCAAAGGCTAGTGGTGGAGGACAGCAGAAAAACCGTCCGAACCAAAACAAAAAGAGAGGTAACCAATCCAATCAGAAACTTTCAAATCAAAACAAACCTCAAAACCAAAAGGCGAATAATAAGCAACAGAATAAACCGAATAACCAAGAAGGTAATAAAAGCAGACCAAATAATACAAAACGTAAACCTTCTGGGAATAGAAATAACAATAGAAACAAACAGCAGAAACCAAAAGCAAATTCGGGTAATGAATAAGTTGTTATACAGTATCGTAATTTTATGCGCAAGTCTTATGTTTTATGCTTGTGACAACAATACGATATTTGATGAAAACCAAATGGTTGAAGATCAAGTTTGGAATAGCGAGGACATCAAAAGCTTCTCCTTTGACATCGCAGATACAATTTCACCTGTTAGTTTAGCAGTAAACTTGAGAACAACCGTAGATTATCCATACTCTAATATTTACATGTTTTTGTATAGCGAATATCCAGATGGTTCTTCTCATAAAGACACCATTGAGTTTTTATTAGCAGCTTATGATGGTAAATGGTATGGAGAGAATTCGGGTACCATCGTTTCGTTTCAAGGTTATATCGCTGCTGGCGGTCGTTTTGCGAAGCCAGGAACGTACACCTATAAATTGCAACACGCTATGCGCGAGGATAATTTACCAGAAATTGTAGATGTTGGCTTGCGCGTAGAAACGATGGAGATGGAATAAATGACCGCTTATGGAGGCTTCCAGTAAAATCCACTTCCATACCTTCGATGCCCTCCGGTTTTTTGCCTTTTTAAAAGTTTTTCTTTTTCATTTGCCCAATGTATTGCCGGATGATCCTGCCATGAATTGGTTCCGCGATCACATCAAACATGGCGGTGGGGTTGGTGTGAGTTTTTTCTTTGTCCTCAGCGGATTTTTGATCACCGATATTCTGACCTACGAAAAACTGAAATCAGGTAAAATTGATTTAAAAAGATTTTTTGTCCGCAGGGCTTTTCGAATTTGGCCACTATTTTAGCACATCAAAATCGTTGGAATACATTTGGAACAACGCCAGCCGAGACCGAATTTAATTTAACGAGCTCCATTACCGGCGATCCCATTTTTGTTGGAACTGGATCAATTGGTGCAGGACCGTGTGGGGCTGCTGACCCTGATTATCCGATAGTGGATTTGCCTGATGCTGGAGGAACGTATTTACCGTCAGTTTCAATAGAAGGACTTGGAATTGCGATGAGGTTAGATTCTGCGTTGTCTTATGCCAATGGTTTAGGTTTGATTCACAATCCTTTGGGGAACGATTTTGAGGCAATTGAAGCTTATTCGAATATCATAATGCATCCTTTTGATCCTGCTGAAATCGATGAAGGGGGTATTCGTTATTACTTGGATTTAGCTTATAATAATATGAAACAAACCCTGTATCATGCCGTTGCGGACAGTACCATTTTATTGGCGAATAATAACAATGCTTTCAGCGCACCGGTTCAACGTTACGTTGACGTCTTGAATCACTTAACCAGTAGTGATACAATAACAGCAATAGAATATGTCAATCAATTTTATCTTGAATTGGACAAAGCGCATTTAATGCGGTCATTGGGTTATACAGAAATAGGATTAGATATCTTAAAAAATATCAACCTCTGCGCCGTTGACTCCTCAGAGCAAGTCGCTTTGATTCATTGGTTGAAATACTATAACAGCGAGGTAATCAAACAGGGTTTAGGTAATGACATTGCTTTTCGAGATTCTATTTATGCCGACACGTCTGACTATCTCATACCGATAGATATTCAATTGATGGAAACCTATTTCGGTTCTGTAATTATGAGTCCAACATCCATTATTTATAAAACGTGTGGAGGTTCGATGATGCCGAAACAAGAAGAGGAGACTGATGAGCTTGCTGTAGGATTAAAAGTTTATCCGAATCCGTCTCGGGGATTGGTCAATGTTTCCTATTCCCTTCCTGATGAATCTTATGTAGCTTGTCCATTTTTTCAATTGAGGGACGTTTTATTGGTTATTATGACCTTCAAGAAGGTTTGCACACAAATTCATTTGACCTTTCGAATTTGCCAGCGGATATTTATATCTATGAAATGAGAGTAAACGGCCAATATCAAACAAGTGGTCGCATTTCTTTACTGAATTAGAAGAGACGACTATGACTTAATTAGGGGCTTTCCGCATCTGACTATCAAAGTATAGCGGGAAGCCCTTTTTTAGCTTATAACAACTCGTCCAAACTTTTTTTATTGTTGAAATAATTGATCACCTCTTGATTGGAGCAATCAAAATAATGATCCAATAACCAATCAGCCAGGTAGTTTCTGTATTCTTCGCGAGTAATGGTCGGGAAATAAATAAACCCGCGTCCTTTTTTCTTGTGGCCTATAAACTTCTTGCGTTCTAGAATTCGAACAATGGTGGATGTTGTATTATAGGCTGGCTTTGGTGCTGGATAAAACTGAATAATCTCCTTAACAGTGGCTTCTTTTAGCCCCCATAACCTTAACATAACTTGCTCTTCTGCTTGAGTTAAACGTTTCATGTTACGAATCTACAAATAATCTGAATATTTTCTAACTAAATATATCGTTCTGGTTAGAAGATAAAGAATCGCTTGCGGCAAACTGAGCTCCTGAATTCATCAACTTTTTCCGTAATTCCTTTATTCTCGAGCTTTTTAAGCAAAACTGTCCAAGAATTTCGCAATTTATAATCCAACTCTTTTTGTTCTATTGGCAATAAACCGAGAAACATGATTCCGCTTTTCACAAATGATTCTTGATCAAAAAACGATTTTAATACCATTGGTTCGACGAGCATAAAATGATTCGCAGGAAAACGATCGAAGAGTTCTTCAGGCGGATTTCCTGCCGGAATTGTATCCCCAGCTCCAAACCAAGTGTCGAATTTTTGCGGAACCTGAGCAATGCGAATTAACCACTGCACAGACCAATGATTTTTATCTATTTCAATATAGTCTGGAAGGCAGAAATAAAGTTCGATTTTTCGATACTTTTCAAATCCTGTTTTCACTTGCTGTTCATTTGACGATAAACCATCCGTGAAGACTAACTTTGTTTTTGAGCTGGAACTTGAATAGCTGCAAATAGAAAAATTGTATTCCTCGTTTGTTAGAACAGTGTCAACCGTTCCATCATTCAGATGCTTGTCAAACAAATCCCTAACCATGATACAAAAATAGTCTTCTTTAAGGAGATAGCCTTCTAATAAGGACGAACTATATAAAAACAAAAAAACCATCAGGCATGCCTGATGGTTTTCATTATGTTCTGATCTGAAAATTATTGAATGATAACTGTTTCTTCAGATGTTTCTTCTTGTTCTATTTTGATAATTCCTTCACCGTAAAGCGTGTCTCCACTTCTCACTTCAATATCCAATACGAATACACCAGCTTGGCCTAAGTTATAGCTATCCGAAAAATCGAAAACCGCATAACCATCAACTTCCGTAAAACTTGTGTCATCAATAACGATAGCACCATGCTCATCGATTGTTGGGCTAGGATATAATCTTACCATAGCATTTGGAAATGGGTCTCCAGCAGTGTCAACAACCATAATTCTTGCTACCGTTTCACCCTCTTTTCTACATGATGGAAATAAAGCCAATGAAACAAATATTAAGCCCATTAATCCCAATCCAATTTTTCCAATTATTCTGTTCATTTTTCTTGTGTTTAATCGCGTCCACAGTAGACGACCTGTTACAAAAATACGATATTTTTGAAGAAAGGTTTGGTTTTGAGGAGGATTGATCATTTTCTTGTACGTTAAGCAAAACTCCAGTCAATAATCCCCAACCGTTCTTTGTCCTTTTTACAATAATACTATTGCCAGCCAAAAAGGTTGCCTATTCCTTGAGGTTTCTTCTGCTTTCGAATCATTTCAAATCCCGCATCAATTGCATTTTTTTGTAATTTCGTAGCGGTAGTCAAACCGAGTTTGAAAAAGACAATTCCTTTGCCTGCTTTTAATAAAACAATTGAACACAAGAAAAAGTTACACACCTAAAATGGGTTTAAAAGAAAAAATAGAGTCGATAAGGTCTGAAATGAAGGCCTTTCAAGTGACATCATCAGAAGAGTTAGAGTCATTTAGACTTCGCTTTTTGGGGTCTAAAAATGTCATAAAGGACCTATATCGAGAGATGAAGGAGGTGCCGAAAGATATTCGGAAGGAATTTGGTCAGCTCATCAATACCTTAAAAAATGAAAGTGAAGCGGCTTTTGAAGCTTTCAAATCTCAAGTTGGTAGCGGGGACAATAATGGATCCAAAGAGCGATTAGATTTATCACGACCCGGCGAACAGCTTAAGCTCGGGTCAAGACACCCCCTTTCTTTAGTAAGAAACGAAATTGTCGAAATTTTCAGCAGAGTTGGATTTAACGTATCCGAAGGTCCGGAAATTGAAGATGATTGGCACAATTTCTCCGCACTAAATTTCCCGCCTGAACATCCAGCACGTGATATGCAAGATACTTTTTTCATCGAAAAGGGTGAAAATGAAATGGCATTACGAACGCATACCTCTTCGGTCCAAGTGCGCGTGATGGAAAATAATGAGCCACCAATTAGGACGATCTCACCGGGACGTGTTTACAGAAATGAAGCAATTTCTGCTAGAGCGCATTGTTTCTTTCATCAGGTAGAAGGACTTTATATTGATAAAGACGTTTCATTCGCAGACTTAAAACAAACGCTTCAATACTTTGCAAAAGAATTGTTTGGGGAAAAAGCAAAGATACGATTACGACCATCGTATTTCCCTTTTACAGAACCAAGTGCAGAAGTTGATGTCTCTTGCACGTTATGCAATGGTAAAGGCTGCAATGTTTGTAAGTATACTGGCTGGCTGGAGATTTTAGGTTGTGGGATGGTAGATCCTGCGGTATTAAAATCTTCAGGAATAGATCCAAATGTATATTCAGGTTTTGCTTTCGGTATGGGAATTGAAAGAATTGCGCAATTGAAATATCGCGTTGGAGATTTGCGTTTATATTCTGAAAATGATGTTCGCTTTTTAGACCAATTTAAATCTGCATATTAAATGGGACTGTTTAGTTTTGGAAAATCAACCAGTGGAGAAACTCTAAGATGGGAACAGTTGACTTCGGAAGAAGCGCTTAATCATTGGATTAATGCTTCCCATGATCAGCCGTTATTACTGTTTAAACACAGTACGAGGTGTTCGATAAGCTCAATGGCTTTGAGTCGGCTAGAATCGAAATGGGATTTAAAACTGGATGAATTAACCCCCGTTTACCTTGATTTAATTCAATATCGATCCGTATCCAATAAAATCGCGGATATATTAAATGTTACGCACCAATCACCTCAAGTTTTGCTGTTGAGAAACGGAAAATGCATATACCATGCATCGCATAATCAAATTGATGTGGAGGCAATAAAAGAAAACTTATGATAAGAGCAGTCATCATTGACGATATTCCTGAAGCAAGAACTGTTTTAAAAGCAGATCTTGAAAATTATTGTGTTAACATTGAAGTTGTAGGTGAAGCTGATGGCGTTGTTAGTGGTGCAAAGCTGATTAAGGAGTCTCAACCAGACCTCGTTTTCTTGGATATTCAAATGCCTGATGGCTCTGGATTTGATTTGTTGGAAATCCTTCCAGAGAAAGATTTTAAATTGATTTTTACTACAGCATCTGATGAATATGCCGTAAAAGCATTTAAATTCTCAGCGGTTGATTATTTGCTAAAACCAATTGACCCCGACGAATTAATGGGTGCTGTTAGTCGTGTCGAACAACAAGAACAGCCAGCTGACAGAATAGACTTGCTAAAAGAAAATTTTGACAAGCCAAAACGTATTGCCTTAAATACACTTGATAAGATTCATATTGTGGAAGTGGCAGAGGTCCTGCGATGTGAATCGAACATTAATTATACGATGTTCTATTTTACAGAAGGAACTAAACTTTTAGTTACAAAAACATTAAAGGAGTTTGACAAGCTACTCTCAGACCATTATTTTATTCGTGTACATCAATCACATCTTGTAAATGCACGTTTTATTAAGGAATTCCTAAAATCTGACGGATATATCATCATGAAAGATGGAACGCGCGTACCTGTATCGACCAGAAAAAAGCAAGTTTTAATGGACATGATTCATAATTTTTAAAATCATTTTTGTGAAAGCCTATATACAGTTAACAACGTTTTGCATCATCATTTTGCTCTCCTTTACCCAATGTTCTGGTGACGTTGATGAAGTAGATAATCCAGTTCAGTCCAACCAACGCGCAGTTAAATTAACGGCGCCGTTGAATCGAGACACCTACGATTTTGGAGATGAAGTTGTGGTAGATATCGAGGTAATCGATGCTGACGCCATAAGCAATTTGAAGTTAACAGTTAATGGGGAGGTTATTGCTGAAAACATTACCCCAAAGAATCAAACCATAAAATTCGAAGCCTCAGTTGGCGGAAAGGTAGGTTGGTATCGTGTGCAATTGTCATACACGAATGGTGAAGGGAGAGAAGTGCTCGATAATCGAGATATAGCGATTTTTTCTGAGTTTGAACCAGAAAACCAAAAGGCGAAAATTGTTACCATATACCCGCATGCTAAAACATCCTATACGCAAGGGCTCGAGTTTTACAAAGGACAATTATTTGAAGGTACTGGGCAATATAATCAGTCTATCATAGCAGAGGTTGATCTAGAGACCGGAACAAAAATCAGAGAGAAGCCTTTGCAAGATCATATTTTCGGTGAAGGCATTACGATTTTAAACGACACTATTTATCAGATTACATACCGAGCTACGCAGTGTTACGTATATGATATGCAATTTAACCTATTGACCACAATGAATTATTATGGTGAGGGATGGGGGTTGTGCAATGATGGTGAATACATTCTTATGAGTAACGGTTCGAGCAAGATCGTTTGGCGCAATCCTAAGACATTTGAAATTGTAAAGGAAATAAGTGTCTTTGACAATCAAACCGAGGTTGTCAACTTGAACGAATTAGAATTGATAGAAGGCAATCTCTACGTCAACCTTTATCAAGAAAATAAAATTGCAAAAGTGGATACGAGCTCTGGCAAAGTATTAGCCTATATTGATTGTCACGACTTGGCAATGGATGCCCGAGAATTAGGGAATGACGTGTTAAATGGTATTGCGCACAACCCTGAGACAGGAAAGACCTACATGACGGGCAAATGGTGGTCTAAATTATACGAGGTAAATTTTGAATAATGGCAAAATTAACCGTAGTACCTACCCCAATTGGCAACATGGAAGATATGACTTTCAGAGCCATTCGAGTGCTCAAAGAGGTCGATCTAGTGCTTGCAGAGGATACGCGCACAACTATCAAACTATTTCAACGATTTGAAATCAGTAATAAATTAGTTCCTTATCATCTTAACAACGAGCATAAAATTGTGGATCGAATTGCAAACGAAATTGCCGCAGGTCAGCATTATGCGCTTGTTTCTGATGCTGGTACCCCTGCAATTTCGGATCCTGGATTCCTATTAATTCGCGCTTGCATTGAATTAGGTGTCGACATTGAATGCTTACCTGGTGCAACGGCTTTTGTTCCCGCTTTGGTGAACTCTGGTTTTCCGTCTGAAAAATTCATTTACGAGGGCTTTTTACCGGTTAAGAAGGGCAAACAAACGCGATTGCAATACATTGCTGATCAAGAGCGCACGGTTGTATTGTATGAATCACCACATCGTTTATTAAAAACATTGGGCCAATTCAGTGAGGTACTTGAACCAAACCGACAAATCTCGATCTCCAGAGAAATGTCGAAAAAATTTGAAGAAACGGTTCGTGGTAACTGCGAAGAATTAATTGACTACTTCTCAAATAACCCCATCAAAGGAGAATTTGTGATGGTAGTTTCGGGAAAAGAAAAATCGAAAAAATCGAATGGAAAAGATCAAAGCGGCCTATCTCATTAAACAAGGAAAGGCATCAACAGCTTTCGAGTTGAGGGAGGCCGAAAAACCCGTTTTGGGCTCTAAAGAAGTCGGTATTAATGTTGAGGCGTTTGGTTTAAACTATGCTGACGTTATGGCACGGAATGGCCTTTATCGCGAGGCTCCGCCAATGCCTTGTGTATTGGGTTATGAAGTTGTTGGGATGATTGATCAGGTAGGGGCGGGTATGGACGAGTCGTTGATTGGTAAGCGAGTTGTTGCATTTACGAGATTTGGAGGTTATGCCAATTATGCGGTAACAAAAGACTTTGCTTTTACAGAGATCGAAGACATGGAGGCAGGAGAGGCTTTGAGCATTGCGACACAATATGTAACGGCTTATTATATGGCAGAGGACACTGTCCGATTATATAAAGCTGATCGTGTCCTAGTGCATGCTGGAGCAGGCGGAGTTGGCACAGCATTGATTCAAATCTGCAAACGCCGAGGCTGTGAAGTTTTTGCAACTGCGGGATCTGAAGCAAAGTTGCAGTATATGCGAGATCAAGGTGCCGATCATGTCATCAATTACCGTAGCGAAGATTATGAAGAAAAAATCAAATCTATTCTTGGTAAAGAACGACTAGATTTTACCTTTAATCCGATTGCAGGTAAAACCTTTAAAAAAGATTTTAGCCTTGTTGGATCAGGTGGCCGTGTCCTGTTATTTGGCGGTTCTGAACGGTCAGGTAAGAGCTGGGGAATCTTCTCCACCTTGAATTTTGTTCGAAAAATGGGTATTATTATACCTATTACACTGATGATACGATCGAAATCGGTTATTGGTGTGAACATGCTGAAGATTGGAGATAACAAACCGATGGTTCTAAAAAGGTGCATGCAAAGCGTTGCGAATTTGATAAAATCTGGTGAGTTAAAACCGCATGTGGGCGGTGTCTACAACATCGACCAACTGGCAGAAGCACATGAATTTTTAGAATCGAGAAAATCAATTGGCAAGATTGTTGTCAAGTGGTAGGCATAGAAAACTAACCAATAAAAAAAATTATACCCTATGAAAAGAATTATACTCCTTGGAAGTTTATTCTTTGCATTGGCCGTGAAGGCCCAGAATGTCGACGAGAACAAAGTTTCTGTGACTTATATTCAATTACCTACAAACGTCATTAACAAAGCCGTAAAGGTTTACGAGGTTGATATTACGAGAGCATATGAACAAGCGAATGAAGATAGCCTAAATCAATATCAAATTAAATTAGAATCTGCAGCTTCTATTTATGAAGCTGAATTGGTGCAATGGAAAGCTCAATGTGAGGCTATGGACCGTGATTATTTAACACGTATGGCGGCATGGGAAAAACAAACTTCTGGTGCTTCATCGGGAGTTCCGCCAACTTCTCCACCACAAGCACCGGTTTATCCAGCCCATCCAATACAACAGGAAGTTGAATTGCCACGCATGCACAATGATTTAGATGATAACATGGTCAATAATGGTGTTGATTTAAAAGGTTTCGACAAAGGATCGGGCGGAGCAATTATCACGGTTGATATGTATCCTATTTCTGAATTCAAAATCAACGAAAATAAAGTGGTAAAAGACGGAGTCATGTCTTATGAATACTATGCTACATATAAATTACCAATTGGCTTAAAAGTGGAAGACCCTAGTCAAGGAGTTGTTTTACAAACTATTGTTGCCAACAATGTTCAACGTCATAACATGAAGACATATTCGTATAAATATGATTTTCAGTTATGGTGGATGGATAATGCAGACCAGTTTTGGATTGATTTTGAGAAAGTGGCACGTCGCAATGCAGTGAATCAACTCAATTCTGAATTGAATGAGAAATGCGGTTTTCCGGTAAAAAGCAGAACGATCGAAATATTCACTGTGAAGCGTTTTAAAGACCACAATTATTCCGATTTAACGAATGCTTATACAATGGCTACCCAGGGCTATCAGAAGGTGGGTAATACCAGAGACCGCAGTGAAGCTCATGCTAAGTTAACTGAAGCAATTGAGGCATGGAAGAACATTTTGAAAGAGAGTGATCTATCAGACAATAAATCAAGGATTAACGACAAGGTGACGGCCTTGTTGCAATGTAATATTGTAATGGCATACATCTGGATGAGTGAATTCGACGATGCAGAAGTATACATTAATCTGGCTAAGAATAGTGGAGTTGGAAAATTTGAGCGCGTTGCTCGTGGTATGTCAGGACTCTTAAACGAGCGAAAACAGCGTTGGAACGCCTATTTTTAATAGCTGGAAACTGGACTTAAATACCCGCTGCTATTGTTCAAATGGTTAATTGCAATAGTTGCAATCACCTTTGTTAGTTGGCGGATTTACGATTATTCAGCAAATAATACCTTAATAGAATTTAATTGGTCCGATCAAGCAGGGTTCTTGATCGGACTTTCTTTTTTCTTAGGATTTGTCAATTGGTCTACAGAAGCAATCAAGTGGAAATTACTGTTGAAAGGGATTGTCATGCTTAAATTTATTCAGGCGTTTAAGCAAGTTATGCAAGGCGTAACAACCGCTATTCTTACACCAAACCGAATAGGAAGTTTTATTGGTCGCGTTGGTGATTTGGAAAAGAAGGATCGAAGTAAAGGCATTTTGCTAACCTTGCTAGCTGGATTTGCTCAATTCAGCGTTACTGTTGGTTTTGGTATTGTCGGCTGGATCATTATTTATAAAAACGAAGAATTGCCTTTTCAGAATTTGATTTTAACTTGCAGCATCTTACTGATTATAATGGGCATTTTAATTTTCTTCAAACCAGCACTTGTTCTGAGAAAACCTTTCTTGTCTCTTTTAAAAGATAAGACGATTGAAAGTATCGAATTTGTCGAAGCAACACCAAATCGGTTGAGGTTAATAATTATTGGGTTGAGCATCATCCGGTTTCTTGTCTTCAGCCTGCAATACATGCTTATTCTGATGGCATTTAATACGTCGAATACTGCATTGCTGATTTGGTTTTATGTTATAGCCGTTTATGGATTAATGACGGTTTTGCCTGGATTGTTATTCGGTAAGCTCTTTGTGCGAGAGGCCGCCGCTTTGATTGTTTTTCCCATGTTAGGTTTTGCCGATAATGCCATTATTTTAGCTGGAATTATTCTCTGGTTCATCAATATTGGTCTGCCGGCATTGGTTGGAGCAATTCTTTTAGCTGGCAACAAGAAATGGTTTAATCAAAAGCCTACACAACTATGATAGGTACAATTTGTTTTTCCATTATTCTTTTACAAGCCTTGATTGCAGGGGTTTTCTGTTTAAATCATGCTATCCGAAAGAAGGAAGAGGAGCTGGATAGAATAACAAGTCTATCTATCATAGTTCCATTCCATAATGAGGAGAAACGCATCCAACAACTAATTACTTCGTTGAATAAAATAGACTTAAAAGACGATCGGGAATTAATTTTTATAAATGATTATTCAACAGACAGAACAGAAGATTTCATTAAATCTCGACTTAAGCACCCCTATAAAATATTTCCAAACCAATTTAGGCGGGGTAAAAAATGGGCTATAAAAACAGGTGTTGAAAATGCAAGTTTTGATTGGGTTTTGACTTTGGATGCGGATGTTTTTTTTGATAACGTTTATTGGGATAAATTATGCCAAATTCCAAAGGTAGATATCATCACGTTGCCCGTTCAACTTACAGGAAACTCAGTTGTTTCCAATTGGGCAAAAATCGAACATGCTTTTTTGCGATTTTTTCAAAATGGAATGTCTGCCTTTGATTCTCCAGTCTTGGGGAGTGGAGCAAATCTATGTTTTTCCAAAGAAGCTTTTCTGGATGTTGATGCCAATCGGGATGATTATAATTTAAAATCAGGAGATGACGTTTTCTTAATCGAATCAATGTGCAAAGGTAACAAGCACATGTTTGATATCACCGATCCTAATCATCAAGTTTTAACTCCTGCACCGAATAATTGGCCTGCTCTGTTTAAACAAAGATTTCGATGGCAGTCCAAAATGACGAAAATGAATACATGGGTCCTATTGCCGGCAGGGTTGTTTTTAGGGATGGTCCAACTCTCTTTTTTTGGATGTTTATGGATGAGTTTTATTGAGCCAATTTATTTGATTCCAATTCTTGTTAAAATTCTGGTTGAACTATTTATAGTTAGTCGTTATTATGATCTCCAAACAAAATTGATTGGACTGACAATAATCAACCAAGTGACTTATTTATTGATTCTAGTAATGGGAATTTTTCCCTGGGGAACAGAAGAAAAATGGCAGGTCCAAGACTAGTGTTATTCCTCGACAACGGCACAATTGCCATTAAACGGATCGTCTTCATATGTTTCGCAAACGGCATCCGCTTCTGATCTTGAAACCTCTCCAATTGGGTATTCATTCCCACTCGTAAAACACTGACATTTATAACTTCTTGAGCAACTTAATGTGGATAGGCCCAATGCAAAAACTACAACTACTAATCGACTCGTTTTCATATTTGAGAGGTTATCAAAATAATTTCTAAAAACAAGATAGGCATTTTTGGTTTTGGGTCAGTTCAATTTTTTCTTAAAAAAATTAATAAACTAAAAGGCCGGCCAAGAAAATGATTAAGCCAGCAATAAAGAGCAAAAGCGTATAAGGCAATATTTCTTTTGCTTTTAACCCCGTAATACCCAACAAGGGCAGTGCCCAAAAAGGCTGAATCATATTGGTTAATTGATCACCATAGGATAAAGCCATAATTGCTTTGGGGTAGGACACTCCCAATTCCTGAGCAGCGGCAATAATGATTGGTCCTTGCACGGCCCATTGTCCGCCACCACTTGGAACAAAAACATTAACTAAACCAGCCGAAAAAAAGCTATAAATTGGAAATGTTCCTGAATTAGAGACATTTACAAAGGCATCTGAGATTTGAGCAATTAAACCTGATCCAACCATGAGTCCTAAAATCCCGAAATACAATGGAAATTGTAATAGAATTCCAGTCGCACCAGAAATTGCATGTCCAGCAGCATCTATGAATTTAGAAATACTACTGTGCAATAGCAAGGCTAATCCCAAAAGCGTAAGGTTAATAAAGTTTGGGTTGAGAAAATCCAAACTTAATTGATCCGGAAGAATAAAAGCCTTATAAAAAGCATAGAACAAAATTAAAACCCCGATCAATAAACTGAACCACAAGGAATGGTCAACACGTTCAGCTCCTTCGTACGCTATTTCTTCTTTTTTCTTAGTTTCCATAGGCTGAGGCAATTGGTCAAACTTAAAGGGTCGTTTGCCGGCTAGATACATGATGCCTGGTACAAGAACAAGTAGTAAAATGATCACTGTTATGTTCATGCCGGAAAATATGGTTTCTTCCATACCTACGCGACTCGGCAGCGCTATAATGTCTACACCGGGCATATCACCAACCAGACTTTTTAGATTGCCTTCTTCTGCGGCTTTTATTGGAGCAGAACCAGATATTCCACCATGCCAAACCATCAAACCGACATAAGCTGCTGCTCCAATCAATGGATAGTTTAAGGGTTTTCCAATTCGGTTGAACTTTTCACCGACTTTACGAGCCAGAATTGCCCCAAAAATGAGCCCCAGTCCCCAATTAAACAAACTTACCAATATCGTAGCGAACGTAACAATAAATGCGGTGTTTGCAGTGTTGGTACACGGAGTTAATAAACGGTCGATAATAAGAGAAACTAATTTTGACAGTGCTATGATGTGCCCAAGCACGAGCATTAACATCATTTGAAAAGCGAAATAGAGTCCGCCTCTGCCGTCATTCCAAAGGCCGTTCTCCCAGAAACCACCTAAATCGCCAATGTATTCTAAGGCTGATTTTTCCACTGGTTTTGTAAAAACGTAAGATAATACGAAGGTGAGCAGGGTTAAAATCACTGCTATCGTGAAAGGCGTGGGCAATAAACGCTTGTAGGTATTTGCAAATCTTTCTGTAAAGGACATGAAACTTAAGCTCTAAATTCGAAAATAGGCATTTTTTGACATTCTGTTTGAGTAAACAGGATCGAGATTTCACTTAAAAACCTTATATCTTTGTTATATGAATTTAGATGATGTTTCAACGCCCGATCTAAAAGACCGGATGCAAGCGCTCATATTGGATGTTATTATTCTTTTTGCGTTAATGTTTATAATTTATAAAGTCTTTGATGCAGTCGGCGATGTTTCAGATTTGGGGAGAATGTGGGGCTTTATTTTCATCTGGTATATTTATGATCCGTTATTGACTTCGCTTTTAGGCGGAACATTGGGGCATTTAGCCATGGGATTACGTGTGCGAAGAATCAAAGATCCGAATCGTAGAATAAATATTTTGGTTGCATACGTTCGCTTTACGGTAAAGGCATTATTCGGATTAATCTCTTTGATAATGATTGCTGCATCTAGGCACGGCCAAGGGCTGCATGATTTAATTGCAAATTCAATTGTGATCAGTAAGAAAAGCGAAAAAATACAACTATCAAACGACGAACTGATTGATACTGCAGACGACGATCAAATGGACCTTGTTGACCATCTCGTGGATCAAGAATAGTTTCTTTCGATCTCCCCCAACACCTCAGCGCGCACCTCCATTAACTTCTTGAGAAATTTACTCACAGATTTTCGAGCTGGGACAATGATGATATTGACATGATAGCCGTCGGCGTGAATGTTAAAAGAATCACCTCCTTTAAAAATGGTAAGACGGTAATATGGAATAGGCCAAACGTAGTTGTTTCTTGGATTACGGATATAAATTAGGATGCCTTTCTCTCGCCTTTCAATGCTCACAAATTTTCGATCGACGCTGGTACCAAAAAACTTTTCCAATTCAGGGCTGAATTTATTCACTATTAAACGCGGTGAACCTACAGGACGATCTTTGATGCGCATTTTCAAATTATACGCTTCCCCAACCAAATCACGTATGGCTTTGTCCTCTTTCAAACTGGGCTGATCATACAAATAAATCATATTATAAATACAATCAAAAGGGCCTATTTGTTCGGGAAATAGAACTATTTCTTTTTTGATTTAAATGTCCATTGCCAATAGAAATATGGAAAAATGGGTAAGATCGATTCGATGGTTTCTTTTGCATCAGGCAAATACATATAAAAACCAATAAATTCAGCACTGAAATTTTTTAAGAAACCTGCTTTCATCGTATAAAACGGTGCTATTCTAAAGCCATAGGATAATTGGTATTTACGCGGGATATTATCCAAATAAACAAAGGTTGTTCCATAAGATGCTGTGAAATGTGTCGAAATCCATGGTTTGGTTCGCCAATCTAAGCTCAGAGAGAAATCTGGATTCACGGTTTGGTCGAAGAATGCACCGGTATAATTTAGCGTATCTTTATTTTCAATCAAAAGGTTTTGCGTGTATGTGGCACCAAAAGAAACATGAAAGTGCAACCGTTTTTGGTTCCACCAAGACATATTCAGGTGATTGTACCAACAAAACCCGTCCTGTCTTTCAACGCGCAAGTTTTCATGATCTGCTTGGTTTTGTGGGCGCCAAAGATATTGTACCATTGTTTCAGCGGCCATTGTAGGTCGCAGTTTATTTTGCTCAGTTATTTCTTTAATGTGTAGGCAGTAAATCCATCTGCTGGGTGAAGAAAGATGTCATTTTGAATGCCTTTCAATTCGGCATTTTGCGTGTGAGCAATAATGTTAGAGCAACACAATAAGAAGAGAAGCAGGGTTAGGTTTGATTTCATGGCACCAACGTATTAGCTAAGGTAAGATAAAAAAAACGGCGGACTATTAGTCCGCCGAAATAACTGTATGTTAAGCGATAACTTATTCGCCAGTAACAATTGTTGTGTAAGTTGTTTTAAATAGACCACCGTACACCTTAACGTCAACCGTAGCAACTTTGGTGATTCCACCATTTTTTGCCGCAGTTCTGATGCTTGCATCCGCTTCCATCGGTCGAATGAATCCTAACCATACATTATAGCTTGCTTCACCTCTTTTTTCTAGGGCTTTATTATCAGTCACTAAAAGTGGTCCTGAGATTGAGCATGAAGTCATTAACGCTAATAAACCAGCCCCTAATAATAATCTTAAGTTTTTCATAATTAATTGATTTATTCGCCAGTTACAATTAGTGTGTTTTTTGTAAAAAAGATATAACTTTTAGTTTCCAAATCGACGGTAGCGATTTTCGTGATACCACCATTTTTAGCAGCTTCTACGATTCCGTAATTCTTATTCATTACGATTCCTGAAGAAATTCCTCCAAGATAGAAGATGCAATTTGTTTCTGATTTACCTACTTTATCCCCAATTGGGTTATTTGTTGCAGTAACCGGAGAGATCATTGTACATGATGCTAGTAATCCGCTTACCAACGCAATTCCTAATACTTTTTTCATCGTTTTAATTTTATTCTCCTGTTATTACTGTTTCAAATTTCACCCAAAACAAAATTTGAGTGGCTTTAAATTCCATGGTCCCAATTTTCGAGATACCACCATCTTTACACGCTGCTTCTGCAGAAATATCGAGATCTTTACTAAAATTGCTCCCTTTAGCAACACCTGTTTTAGTACCGACAGGATTGTTTGTCACCGTAATTTGGTGCGCAATGGTACAAGAGCTCATAACCGCAGTAATCGCAGCTAGGCCCATAAGTTTTTTAATCATAATATTTGTTTTTTTAGGTTTTCACAAATTTACGGGATTTACGGGATTTTCAACAGACACACTTCATTAAATTCCGATGACTGTCGAGTTACTTTTTACAAATGATTGATAGGCAAAACATTACCCGGATTAAGGCCCTCGATAGTGTGCTCACCAATTCGATACCTTACTAATCTTAAGGTAGGATAACCTACGGCAGCTGTCATTTTGCGAACTTGTCGAAATTTGCCCTCTCTCAATGTGATAGAAACCCAACTGGTTGGACCATGACGTTCGTCTCTTATTTTTCGGGCTCGTTCCGGTAAATCGGGTTGACTCATTTTATGCGCCTTGCAAGGTTTGGTCGTGTATTTTTTCCCCTGAATGCCAATTTCTAAGCCTCTTTTGAGTTGCTTTACAGCTTCTTCTGTGATAATTCCATCGACCTGAACATAGTATTCCTTTTCGAATTTTTGACTGAGAATGCGAAAGCTTTCTTTGCCGTCCGTTGTTAGTAGTAAAAGACCTTCCGAATCTTTGTCCAATCTGCCAATGGCCATGGTACCGGGAACAAAATCGTATAATTCACCGAGTAATTTCTTTTTATTTTTTCGTTTCCCGTTATATATAAATTGACTGAGATAACCCCATGGTTTAAAAAGGGCATAATGAACGTGATCTTTGTCTTCGCTGTTATTCATTAGCTGCCACTTCCTGTCCTTCAGTTATTAGTAGTTCACAATAAAATTCAACGGTAACAACATTTCCTGCACCGGTAACTTCTTCCATCCCATATTCAATGCGATCGAAGATAAATTTTCCTTCAAAGGCTTCGAAATGATCACCATTTTCATTCTCTCCGCCACCTAAGTGCTTAAAAGGAACATCGAGTGGTTTTGTTTCCGCGAGTAAGGTCAATTCTCCGTGAGCAACATATCCGGTATCGGATTGACTTACACGGGTTGAGTTGAAGTTAATTTCAGGGTAGTTTTCAACGTTGAAGAAATCAGGGTCAAGCAAATGCTCATCGCGCATTTTATTGTTGGTGTTGATTGATTTTGATATGATGTCAACGGATAATGTCGAAGCAGTGTAATCTTCAGGAACATCAAATGAAATAGCAAATTCTTCAAATGCACCCTTCGTCTTTTTTAACCCTTCTACATGAAAAAGGATCTCAGCTTGGACATCCTCTCCAGATTCAATACCGTATAACCCCTGAATGGTGTATAATGTCGGTACAACTTGTCCACTCGAGTCTACTATTTCCTCAGTAATAATTTCCGATTTTTCGATTTTACTTTCATATTCGCCCCAAGGCATAAAATATAAAACCGCGGCAGCGATCACACCAACGATTGCTCCTCCTATTATTATTTTCTTTAACATGATTCTAACTTTTATTTTAAACAAAGCTAATTATATATGTTTAAACATGTAATATAAATATCCTAGAAAAACATATTAAAATCCAGTTTAAGCTATTATCTATCATTTTTGTACTCTCTTGAATATAGCATGCTGATACGCAACAGTCACATACGAATTAACAAAGGGTATTGTGTCTTTGTTCTCTGTGACTTCACCGCCAGTTTCGTACATATTCGATGAACTAGTCAATTCAAAGTAAATCTTTTTGGACTTGAAAGTATAAGTAACATGGATAAGATTTCCTTGAACTTCAAAAACACTAATAAATCGATTTCCAATTAGAGCGTTGGATAAAACTATGGAATTTTGCTCATCAATTTCGTACATGCCATTTGGTTTTAAAATCAGCTTATAAGGCCGCTCCTGTCTTTTATTGCCTTCTCCATAAACGATCGTCCATTGCCAAGTTGAATCGGTTTCTTTTGCAAAAATGATCTCCATTGCATAAGTCATTTTCTTACCAGCATTATTTATTGAAGTAAGGTCCCCTTTGTAATTCCCCAGCCAATTATATTGAATTTGAGCTTGCGCAATAACTGTTGTAAAAAGGATAAATAAAAAGAATTGCTTTTTCATGTAGCTTATTTAAAACAAAGAAAAGGTATCTGACTAGCAAATACCTTTTCAAAATGTTCTTATCTCTTCAATGCTTAAAAAGGAAGATCATCATCTCCTTCCGCCACAAAAGTTTCAGCATTATCTGCGCTTGCTGCACCAGCACCACCTAGTGGTTCAACTTTCCATGCGTCCAACGAGTTAAAATAACGAACTGCCCCGTCTTTTGGATTTGTCCACTCACGACCGCGCAAGAAAAATGTAACTTCAACATTGTCTCCAACCTTAAAGTTGTTTAATAAATCCGTACGATCCTGAACCGCTTGGAACATAATTGTTTGTGCGTATTGTCCGGAAGCATCCACTACCACAAATTCTCTCTTCTGAAAAGATTCAGAGATTTGTTGTACATCTCCGATTACTTTTAGCTCTCCTTTTAATGTGTACATAATATAGGTTTGTTTAGTTGTTAAAAGAAAGAAGCGTTTTCCAAGCTTCTTCCAGTTTATTCTCAATTAATAATTCTTTTGCGCGTTGGTGCAACGCAATTTCTAACTTCGCTTGTTCGTCTTCCAAAGAAACGAATAAATCGCTTAACTCCAACAATTTGTAATCATTTACATCTGTTTCATTTGGAAGTTCCTCAATTCCACCTAATTGGCCTAAGTCGTTTCCTGATAACACCGTTGATAAGCGAATGTCTTCAGGAATTGCATCAACCCCAATTCCTTTTGTTACTATAGGCTTTGTTATTTCGAACATCGAGGCTTCATCAGCGCGACAGTACCAATTTCCACCCATTCGAGACACAAGGTCAATCTTGTGCTGATCAATTTTACCATCATCACCTAAAACATCGTCGTTGATGTGAATACGTGTCACTTCACAAATTACCAAATTTCCAGCGCCACCGCCATCGCCTAATTCAATTACTTCATTAACCTTACATTCAAATTGGACTGGCGACTCAGCAACACGAAAAGGTTTTATCGTTTCGGAAGGAATTGGAGTTAATCCTGTTTTTTTAAATTCATCAATACCTGGCTCATAAGGCGAGCTAGCCAATGACATTTGATGAACAAGCTCATAATTAACAACATTAATGACTACTTCCGGAACTTCCTTTACATTGTTATAAGTATCCTTGGTAGTGTTCGTCCGTCCTGATCGGGCGGGTGAAAACACCATGATCGGAGGATTTGCACTAAATACATTAAAAAAGCTGAACGGAGCTAAATTGCTAACACCGTCTTTGTCTATCGTACTTGCAAAGGCGATTGGTCTTGGACCAACGGCACCGAGCAAATAACCGTGAAGTTGCGGGATTGGCAACGATTTAGGATCAATACTTCGCATACTGCAAAGCTAATAAAATTGACCGAGGTATTAGGTCAATTTTATTGTTTAAGCAGCCAAATTTACATTTGGTTTTCACTTAGCTTTGGGCGCTTGTTTGTACGCGTTGAATCGCAGATTGTAATTCTGTTAATAAATTTAAGGCATGGTTATGGTCTTCTTTTTTAGCGTTTACAGCTTCCATAACTTTCAATGCGAGAAGATTGACTTCTGATCTGGAGTTTTTTTGCGTTTTCATGGAGTTTGTTTTTGAGGTTCATGAAAAACCTAATAAATATTTCACCGTGCTGATTGGTCCATAAATAAAAGGCTTTGCTTATAATTAGAACATTCAAAATCAACATTTCCCCTAATTTTTTTTATTCGATTGTAACTTTTCGAATAGTATGTCGTCCTACCAACAGAAGCGAGCAAAATGACAACAAAAGAATACAATAGCTGCGTAGACAATTATGCCGATAATATTTATCGGTTTGTTCTCAAGCACATAAAAAATGTGGATGCGGCGCGTGATATTGTGCAAGAAACATTTGCAAAAGTCTGGGTGAAGAAGGATACGATCGATTTTTCAAAAGCAAGATCTTATTTTTTCACAACTGCGCATCATACATTAATTGATACTGTTCGAAAAGAAAAGTACATGGATGATGAGACAGCAATTGATCGCCAGTATTATCAACGTCCCGTTGAAAATTTGGACCTTCAGGAGCAGTTAGAGGAGGCGCTTGATCAATTGCCAGAAATTCAAAGAACTGTTGTTTTGTTGCGTGATTACGAAGGATGCGCGTATGATGAAATAGGCGAAATTACCAACCTGAAAGAAAGCCAGGTGAAGGTTTACATATTTCGAGCGAGAAAAAAATTAAAAGAAATTTTGGTAAGTATTGAAGCAGTATTAGACTAATTCAAGAACAAACCGCAAGAATACAGCGAAATGGAGAAGATAGATTTAAATAATTACGAGGCTTATTTCCTAGACTACATGGAAGGGAGCCTGAGTGCTGAGGAGAAGCATGACTTATTCGCTTTTCTTGAAAAGCACCCGCATTTGCAAGAGGAGTTAGATATAGATATTTCAGAAATGGAATTGATACCAAGCGCAGTTGCTTTTGATGCGAAAGACAGTTTGAAAATGGAGGCCTATCATTTGATGATCACCGAAGGAACAGTTGACGAATTAATGATTGCTGCAGTAGAAAATCAATTGACTGCTACTCAAACAGAGCAATTAGAAACTTATATCAACGCAAATAATTTGACAACGTCTTATGCTTATGCAAAGGCAACAAAATTGAAGGCAGATTTAAGCATTCAATTTGAAGAAAAAGAAAGCTTGAAACAAAAGACGGGGGTGGTGATTTCCATGACATGGGTAACACGTGTCGCAAGTGTCGCCGCTGTTGGAGCAGTTTTGGTATTGATCGGTTTAAATTGGGGCGATTCGACAAATAGCATTGCACCGGGTGGTTTAGCAGAGCAAGACATCAAATCACATGATCGTTTTGATTATAAAACACGCGATATCAACACAAATGATGTTGTTTTCGACGAACAATTATTGGCAAATGTGGAGAAGCCAAATGGTGTGCACTCGCAACGTCAATTCAATCCGCAATCGATTCCGGACGAAACACAAGATCTTTTCGTGGCAGACAAGCCAGATCCGAAAATGGATAAAAACGATCAGAAAGAAGATAAAGAATCTTTACCACCATCTTTGTTAGAAGAGGAAGATCCAAACGAGGATATTGCCGATGCTCCAAAAGAGAAAACGAATAAATCAAAAGAGATGGCAAATCTAGATGAGAACAATGAAACCATTGCTTCTTATGAGGAACATGTTGTAAATAAAAGGACACAAGAAGAACCTTATCGTTTGATCACAAATGCAGCTTCAGACATCATCAATCGCGAGGTGCGTTTTACCCGCGAAAAGGATAATACCACGGCAGATTATGTGGCCTACAGTTTCAAATTGGGAAAATTTGAATTTAAACGAAAAAAAGCAAAATAATTTTTAACCAGCTGTAACATTTTCTAGTTGCAACCGTCCTACAATCGAACCAATAAAAAAGCAAAAAACGCAGCGTCTTTTTAGAGGACCTCAGGCACTGCCTATAACGTTAAACGAATACTAAAAATTAGAATATTATGAAAACCAACCTATTAATATTACTAGCCATTTTTACAGGGACAAGTTTGATGGCACAAGGGGAACCAGATACCACACGATTCAAATTCGGAGGAATGGAAGTCATCATTGTTGGAAATGACACGACAGTGGTTAATACCGATGAAGAAGGTAATGAAGAGCCAGCAGTAAGATACGGCGGAGACATGACGTATTGGAGCGGATTTGAAGTAGGGGTGAACCTGCCAATGAACGGAGATTTTCAAAACGCTTTTGACTCACCGCATTTACAAACAGATCCATCACAATCATTTGTCTACAATTTCAACATAGCTGAAAAAAGAATCAAAATCTATAAAGATTATGTGGGGATTGTTACAGGACTCGGGTTTACCAATAGTCGTTACGGATTTAAGGATAACACCTTGCGTTTAGCGGCCAATACAGATTCAACATTCGGTATTTCAGACACGACATTATTCAACGGATTTTCAAAGAATCAATTGCGTGTAAACACTTTCCGTATTCCTTTATTGCTCCACTTTAACACTGGAAAAAATGATGACAATAACTTCCACCTTTCTGTCGGAGCAATTGGAGGATTGCGTATCGGATCAAACGTAAAATACAAATATGATCATACCGGTGGTGGAGACACAGAAAACAAGGAAAAAGGGCGATACAACTTAAATCCTTTCCAGTTGATGGGAACTGTAAGAGTGGGATACAATGATTTCGGATTATTTGCCAACTATAACCTGCTATCATTGTACGAGACTGGAAAATCTGAAGTTGCTTACCCGTTTAGTTTTGGAGCAAGTTTCCATTTCTAAGTCGAAACCAAAGCACTAGGATTAACAGTATTTAACAAAACTACAGGTTTGTTTAACGTTCTGTTAACGTTTTATCGGACAATTAAACCGACCTTTGAAACAGCATTAAGAAAGCCGCAGATAAGCGTATAGGGCACTTAATATCAAAACTATTTTTCATAAGTAAGCGTAGTAAAAATAGTAGATTTTTTCATGGAATCCCGGTCACCTTCTGTAGGTGAGCCGGGTTTTTTTATTACCAAATTCCGGGAATTAAACGCCATTTCGTTTGGTCTGCATACAGTATATAATCAACCTGCGACAGTAATAACTTTTCTTCAACTCGAATTCGAATGATAATCAAAGGGGTGTATCCCACAAATGCAACTATCGAATAGAATGGGTTGGTGCTTTCGATTACACATGAAATGAGCAATGTACATTCTCCCAAATAGGCTGGATGTCTTATTAATCTGTACATACCTCCATTTACAATTTTACGCACTTGTGGTAGGATGGAAAAACTTTTCCCTAATGAAATAAACGAAAGAATGGTAATAATCAAGCCAACACCAAACGCGATTTCAGTGAAAATTGGCCATTCAACAAAATCCTTCGATAAACTAAAAATCAACCCTCCTGGGATTAGTGATGGCAGTGCCAATAGTATCGATTTATAATTGCCAAACCTGATAGCGTCCGCACGGAATAAAAGTAAGAACCCAACGCAACCATTTAAGCAAGAAACACCAATGCGTACAAATGTGATTTTCTCGCTTTCATAAAGGCCGGCAATCGCCCAAAAGAAAAAACTAATTCCGAGTGCTAAATTAAAAAGTCTTTCACCAGAGATCCGCATCATTAGTAGATCCAGAAAGGCCAATCAAAGGCATAACTGAGGATATTCACGAGAATCAAAACGCCTATCCAGATTAACCAGCCGGCAACGCCGTTTCCCCCTCCCTCTGCTTGCGCTGGCGCAGCTTCTTGACGCGCCAATGCTTTTTCGGTTTTAGAAATCATTGTTTGTGCCTCTTCTTGGTCCAAACCTTTCATCAATAATTCTTGTTCGATTTCCCAATTACTTTTACCCTCTTGCTTGAGATGCATGATGCGCAGGTAAAGTTCTCTTGCGTCTGGTTTGTTCTCCATAGGGTTAAGGTTAGTTTGGTTCAATATACAATGATTCTTCGGCTTTTAGATTTCCCAAGAAAAGAAATTATTGATAGGCTGCACATTTAGGGTATTTGCGACCAGCCCAACCGCCTTTGTTTCCTCTTTTTCCGCCACCGAAGCCACTTCCTCTTCCTTTACATTTAGGGTTACGGAAAAGTGGTACTTTGAGGTGGAAATAAAAATCTCCACCATAAATATCTGAACGAATGAAATAATTTAAGAGCTTATCGGTGCCAATCGTTAAGCAATAAAAACGCAAGCTTAGCCCGAGTTGTACACGTTGGTATTCGTAGAGCGAAAGCGGTAGTGCTGCATCAAACCATTTGGTCTCAATTCTTGGAGTTACCGATAAGGTATGTGCTCTTCTCGGTCCAAATGCACCACTGGTTGGCGGAATCCCATGCACCCATGTTGCATTGATGTAAAAGAAGTGAGGTTTTATATTTCTGTCAAACTGAACCGACACAGCAGTGGGTAAACTCATTCGGAACGGATCGCGAACTACGCCATCATTTGGGGTCGCTTCATTTGCTGCAAAAACTGTTGGAAATGTTGCGGCCGCAGCCGTCAAATCTGGATAATTAAAAACCGTAACGTCTTCCAGGTTATAACCAACATAGGATGTGTTTCCGGGGTTGAATTTTGCATATCCAAGATCGGTCACGGATATCCCCAATTTGTATTTATAATGCAAAGTAGAGCATCCACCTCTTTTAGAATTTGGGTAATATGATTCACAATTGCTGTACATTTTTTGCCATGTAAAACCGAGGTCAATTCCCCACCCACCGCGCATTGAAAATTCGGGTTGAATATTCGCCATGGCATCTCCGGTGAGGTTATACATATACATGACGGTATCGTTATAAACGTTGTAGGCAAAGTCACGAATATTGGCAGCTCCACCTGCAAGGGGGAAGATCTTTTTATAAGATAAACCGCCCATGAACATATTACGATGTTGTTTTAAAAAGGTATAGGCATAGCTCAACTTCGCTTCCCCGTATGCCAAAGCATTCACCCGCAGTCGCTGAAATGAATAATCGGTTAAATGTTGAGCCGTGTACTGTGAAACACCGTGCTCGATAAACCGCCCCATTTGCTCGTCAATCCGCCTTGCATCAGTATAAGAAAAGGCATTAAAACTTAAACCAGCTGCATGATTTCCCTGACTCCAAACGCCAGACAAAACACTCACAAAATTGTGATTGTATCCATGATAAGGAGCCTTGTTTTGGCGATAGATGAGATCATCTTCTGTTAATTCGCGCTGTCGAATTAATCCAATAATTGTGGTGTTTTCAACCGCAGCTAATGTATTGTTGACATAAGCCCCTGCCCCAACAATATGAATGTCCAACCAAGTCTTTGCATCGAGCATCGAAGTAGGGTTAAGGTGTACACTGTTGGTAGGTGAATAATTAGAATTTAGGGCACCAAAATGATCCTGACCTGACGAATAGAGCGCCACGCCGCCGAATAGCAGTATGAGAATTAATTTTTTCAAATACAGAGTGCCAAATTTTTGGCTCGGAGTGGCTTGTTAGGGTTGGTAACAGCATCGCAAATGATTGATTTAATCATCGGCATACTGACCATTTCCAATTTCTGAGGTTCAACATAAACGTATTTTGGGAAAATCTATTGTTTGTCTATCTCAATTTTCGATAATGAGAATGCCTCTGACCTTAAAGATGCGTAAAAGTATAACCCATTCCTTGCCATTTTTTTAAAAGCTCCGGCAGCTCATTTTTCAACTGAGGAAAGGCTTTGTCAGAATCATGGAAAACCATAACCGCACCGGGTTTTGTAGCTTCGATTGTTTTAGACATGCGCTCCGTTGCCGGTAAATCTTTATCAAAATCGTAAGCAATATGACTCCAAAATATCGTCTTATAACCAAGTCGACCTAAAATCTTATGTTGACGGGGTGTCATTTTACCATAAGGCGGGCGAAACAGATGCGATTTAATATTACGCTCTGCTTTGATAATGTCTTTGATGTACTCTTCTGTATTTGATTTTAAACCGTTAGGGTGACTGTAGCTATGGTTGCCAATCCGATGTCCTGCTCTTTCAAGTTGTTTTAATAATTCGGGATGATCATTTGCGTTTTTACCGATACAAAAGAAAGTTGCTTTGGCTTGATGTTCTTGAAGTAAATCCAACAACCACGGAGTAGTAGAAGGGTTTGGCCCATCATCAAAGGTAAGGTAGAGAACCTTTTTTTTACCCGATTTAAAAGAAAAATCCCAAATGGCTTTCGGATAAAACCGCTTTAGCCATTTGGGAAATTTATACTGTCTCACATTCAATTATTATTGTCCGTTAATCTGCTTGAAGAAATTATCAAACGTTGTTTCAATTCGTGTTACTGCACTGTAGTTCTTTTCTTTCATACAGTGACGTTTAATTTTTGCGATACCATCTTGCACCTGATCCGTAAATGTGAAGAATTCTTCACTCACTTTTTCTTGGTATTCCTTATCATCACTGTAGATCGCAGTTGCTTGATACAAGCTAAACATACTTCTGTAGCACGTATATATGTCGTTGATCATGTTTGAGCTAAATTTAGGATCGACATCTAAATAATAGTCCATCTCTTCTCCAAACAATTCTAACATTTGATCGGTATACATTCTTGCCTTTTCCTCGTTTCCTGCCACATAATAAGCAGAGATGTAAGAAGGAATTACTTTTCCGAATGGCACATTTTCATGCGGCATTACTTCGAAACTTTTATCGAGAATAATGCTAATGCGCTCTTGTGCCACTTTCATTTCCCCTTCTAGTTTCTTAATATCCTGAGGAATAGTATTCGGATTGATTTCGCCAACTGGTGTGCGGATCAACGTATCGGCATTCATGCCCGAATCCTGAATTTGCTTCATGATTTCAATCTTTCGTTGATTATCATCATACTCATCAGCATAAGCACTTGCCAATACACTAAATTGAACGCGATAATTGTTTGTTAAACGTCTCGTATAGTAATCAACCAGCGTACCTTCTTTGTCCATATTACCCCACTGAAATACTTCCATCAGGTTTTTGAAGGATTGTTCTTTGTTGATTTCACCCAATGAGTTTGGATTATTACTTCCGTTTACCTCGATCGGCACTAATTTATAAACGAGACCTTCAGAGAAGAAATACTTATCCAATCCAAGATATGTTGCGCGATCTGCAGAACTTGCAAAGTATATTGGACGATTCCAATCGAAGTGAGCAATCATATCCAAAATCATCAAATCAGCTTTGAACAATGTCGTCTTGCTCAATTTCCATCTGATTTCATCAACAACACGATCAGCATCGTTTTCAGTCACGATCCCTGATGCCATCGCATTTTCTTTGTTCACTTTAACAGATAATCCTCGCGCTGGAATAATGAATACTTTCTGACCTTGTCCAAAGTCATGAATGTTATTCTCATCCGCTAAGAAGTCCATTACAAAATCAGCTGGCAAATAATCGAATTCATCGTTAAACGTCAACATCACATTTTGGATTGATTCTAAGTGATTCTCCGTAAAACCATACTTCGCTCCGTTCGATAACAATTTGTCAATCACAAAGAATCGGAAATCGAAATAAGAATGCGTGTTGTTCATATTGCGAATCATCGGCAATGCCTCTGGTTGAACTTGTGCAAAATTGGTTCCTGAAAGAATCATAAATAGACTTTCAGTTGCCTTTTTATAAGCCACTTCGTATAGATCTTTGTTGAATTCGATTTTCTTCTCCATGATTGCTCTCCATTTAGGCTCAATCGTAGGTGAAGTCATTGTCAACTGGTTCGATCCATAAATACGCATATAGTCCAAGTTACCGTTTTGACGGTACTGCTCTTCTGTAAAAGAGATAGGTAATGGATCAGACTCATAAGCACGACGGGTCATTTGCTCTGTATACCAGTCCGTATTTAGGAGGCTGAGGTTACATACACGTACATCGGTACGTTTTCCCTCTACTTCTTGTAAATACCATAATGGGAATGTATCGTTATCCCCGTTGGTATATATAATTGCTTGAGGACCGCAGCTTTCTAAATAATTATGCGCCAATGCCTGCGCTGTGTATCGATTACTTCTGTCGTGATCATCCCAAGACTGGAATCCCATTAACAAAGGAACCGGCAATGCGATTAAGAAGGAGATAATTGCGCCCTGTTTTTCACCTTGCATTCCTCCACGGAGCAAGATCATCAAAGCAAATAATGCAGCTATCACAACTGTCATGTAAATCATACTGATACCACCAACAGGTCCGCCAACGGCAAGAATCGCAGAGAATAATACCAAGCTTCCCGTGATAATACCCAACTCTTTCCAAACCATGTTTTTGAAAGCATCATACAATGCCAATACAGACATACCGATCCAAATCGAGAAAGCATAGAAGGACGCCGAGTAGGCATAATCACGCTCTCTTGGTTCGATTGGTTTTTGGTTTAGGTAAATAATAATGGCAAACCCTGTTAACAAGAAGAGGAGCATCACGAGCCACCAACCTTTGGTTGATCGGGTTAGCATAAAGATGAAACCGATTAATCCGAGAATCAATGGCAACATATAAAACTTGTTGTGTGATGGATTTTCGGTGATAATACTCGGTGCTTTGGTTTGATCACCAATGTGGTGTTTATCAATGAAATTTAAACCAGAAATCCAGTTTCCATCACGCGGACTACCATGCCCTTGCTCGTCACTTTGACGGCCGGCGAAGTTCCACATAAAATAACGCCAATACATCCAACCAACCTGGTAGTCTCTAAAATAAGCGAGGTTTTCACCCATTGTTGGTAAGCGATCACCGCTATGCCCTGACCATGATTTATAGCCGTTCACATGACGTTGCTCCGGACTATACATACGTGGGAAGATTGTGCTCTCTTCGCGTTTATAAGTTGGTTTCGATTTGCTTCCGTCATAGGTTTGGAAGTACTTCTCGGTAATCGTATAATTTCCGCCTTCTGCAAATGCTTTTGCTTCCGCTTCTGTTTTATAACCTTTTATCTCATTTCCTTTGCTGTCAATTACAACGAATCGACGTAAATAAACATCACTACGATCAGCCCATTCAGCTCTTGGGTTCATTTCTGAGTTAAAGTATGGTCCGTGAAGAATTGGCCAATCACCATATTGTTCACGTTTCAGGTAAGCCTCTAAACTTACTAAGTTCTCAGGGTCATTTTCATCCAATGGTGTATTTGCATTCGAACGAATAACGATCATAGCAAAACACGAATAACCGATCAAAATCATGGTGAAACTCCAAACCACGGTGTTTACCAAAGATTTACCACTACGCTTCGACCACATTAACAAGGCAACAATAGCCGCCAACAATAAGATGAAGAAGAAGATGGTACCGGTATTAAATCCAAGACCAAAGTCGTTAACGAATACACGCTCGAACCAACCTGCAATTTTTACCGTTTGCGGAATTATAATAGATTGAATGATTCCCAAGGCTAAAACACCAATGATTCCGGTCAATAAGAAACCTCCAACGGTTGCTTTTTTGTACTTACGGAAATAAATGACATATGCGATTGCAGGAATACTCAATAAGTTCAAAAGGTGGACACCAATTGAAAGACCAATCATAAAGAAAATCAGTACAATCCAACGATCTGCATTTTTACCTTTTAAATCCGCATTATCAGGTTCTGCTTCTTTTTGTCCGAGTTCATCATCCCATTTAAAGATCGCCCATACAACAATGGCTGTAAAGAACGATGACATGGCGTAAACTTCGCCTTCTACAGCTGAGAACCAGAATGAATCAGTAAATGTGTACGCGATGGCTCCGATAAGACCACTTCCAAGTATGGCCCATTTTTGACCCTCAGTTAGCGACTTTGTCCCTTTTTCTTTTGCTGGTTCGCCGTCCATCAATTCGTCTAGAACAGCGTTGTTGCCTTTATTAAACAAGGAAATGCCAGGGTTTAGGATTGTTTTCTTCGCTAACAATGTAATGGTCCAGAAGAGGAATAATATGGTAAATGAACTACTCAATGCAGACATTCCGTTCACCATCATTGCAGCACTCTCTGGTCCTGCGAACATGCTAAATAAACGGCCAAGCATCATAAATAGTGGAGCTCCCGGTGGGTGACCTACCTCTAATTTATATGCAGTTGTAATGTACTCCCCACAATCCCACAAACTCGTGGTTGGTTCAAGGGTCATAAAATACACGGTGGTGGCAAAAATGAACACCATCCATCCGACAATTGTATTGATTTTTCTGTAATCCATAAGAGTTTAAATAACTTTATTCCACGCCCAGATCTGAACGAAGCACTGCGAATTTAAAAATATATTTTGAGGAATTTTCTTAAAAAGTCGTAAAAGCCCAATTATCGTCAACTCGTCCGTTTGTATTAAGAAAATTTAACGTGTTTTAGTTGCAAAATCTGTCGGTCATCGAATTTTTAAGAATAACTCAACCTTTTTTTTGCCGAATTAAAAAAAGTCCTTAAATTTGCCTCCGCATTTACGAATGCATATTGTCCCATGGTGTAACTGGCAACACGTTTGGTTTTGGTCCAAAAGAGTCTAGGTTCGAGCCCTAGTGGGACAACAAGAAGCTCATCCGAAAGGTTGGGCTTTTTTTGTTATTTCTATCGCAAACCTGCAATTTTACTGGGTTTCTGCTTTTTTCCTTTTTTCATTTTTGTTCAATTCCTAACAAGATTATTCATGATCTGACAAAGATTTTGATACCATTTTGCTACCGTTTTTATTTACGGTAGCAAAATCGAACATTATGATTAAATACAGATTATTACACAATAGAAAGAATAAACTAAAAAAGGATGGAACTGCTTTGATACAAATTGAATTGTACACAAGTGGCAACCGCAAGTATATATCAACTGACATTAGTGTAACTCCTATCGATTGGTCAGCGAAAGACCAAGTTGTCAAAGAGACACATAAAAATGCGACAGAGCATAATTTTCACATCAAAAACATCCTTACGAGAATTGATGAAATATTAAAAGAAGCGGCAATACGTAATAATAAGATTAACATCGATCAGGTCATCGAAAGGCTGCCTAATGAGCAGGAGGTAAAGTTGGTTGATTTCATGCAAATAGAAATTGATAAAGACGAACGTATAAAAGCCAAAACCAAGAAGGATCTCTTCAATACGCGCAACAAGCTAATTGAATTTATGCCACGTGTTAAGTTGAAAGATGTTGATTACCGATTCATCGTTGATCTGGATAATTACATGATAAGAAAAGGATATGCCATAAATACCATTGCAAAAACGCATAAGAATGTTAAACGATTTTTGAATCTTGCTATTAACTATGGGATCATAGATCCTGTGGATTATGCTTATCGTAATTTTATAATCAAGCATGAATCAACGAGAAGGGAGGCCTTATCATTGAAAGAAGTATCTCAACTTGAAAATTTATCTTACTCCAAGGACAATGTCCTTTATTTAGTCAGGGACATGTTTCTTTTCTCTTGTTATACCGGATTAAGAATTTCCGATGTTACACGGCTGAAGACAGCAGGTCTTTTGCAAACTGAACAAGGTTGGGTTGCTGACCTTGTAACTTTCAAAGCAAATAAACGGGCTTATTTGCCATTGTACGCATTGTTCAGATCAACCAAAGGTATATCTAAACCTGAGGAAATTGTTAATCGGTATTATAGTGAACACCATGAAATGTTATTTCCATCTATAACAGAGCAGAAGATTAATAGACACTTGAAGGTGTTGGCAAAAGACGCCTCAATCAGCAAGACGGTAACATTTCATTTAGCCAGACACACTTTTGGAACAATTATGGCGTCACGAATACCAATTGGCACACTTCAGGAACTCATGCAGCATTCAGATGTAAAAACAACGATGGTATATGTTGACATGACTAAAGAAATAGTCGAAGCGGATCTTGGTAAAGTAAATTGGATAGAATAATTTAGCCAAGTGAAGCATTATTTAAATACCAGATTAAAGGGAAAAATTGGGCCCAATAATGAGAAGTTCTACTCCGTGTACGGTATGTTTACTGTTAATCGGCAAACCTATAAGTATAAAAGTCGCGTTATTCAAAGGATGCTGACCATTGAAGAATTTGAAATGCTTGTTGTACGAAATCAGGAAGGCTCATCCCAGCTCTTTGCAAAAGAAGAATCGTTTGTTGAGCAGTCAATAAAAGACTCAATTCATAATGGGCAATTTGATTTTGAGTTGTTTAAGCGTAACTATACATTTCGCTCTACGTCGATCTTGCATTGGCTTACTGCCTATCAGAAAAGACTAACAATTAGCAGTTGGAACAATAGTCAAATCGATTGGGAGCTTTCTATTGAAACTGAACTTATAACCGAAGATAGACAGGAAGATGAATTGGCATTTTTACTCGTTAACAAATATGACTATAGGTATGCCCCACTGACTTCGCTGGAACAATATAGTGCACTCAAACGCCAGCAAAATGACATTTTAGGTCTCTTATATGTTCATGATTGGCTTACGGGCGATTTGGTCAATGACTTGAATTCAATACTCTATGAAATTGGAGTAGAAGAGAAGGTGTTTAGGGATGTAAATAGGGTTATAAACCTAGCGATTGAAAAGATAAAACAGCATTAACAGAAAATAAATTTGGTAATGCATGAATAAATTTGTACATTTGCTCATGCGAACATTAAATTTATATGTAATGCAAAGAAAATTAAACCTTATTGAGCAGGACTTAAAGGCCTGGATTGATTATTTAAAATCAGATCAAAACAATCAATCGGTTCCTAAAGATCATTGGTTGATGTTACCTGAATTATGTTCTTTATTGAGGTGTTCAGAAAACACTTTATATCGAAAATTTCGGACAGGGGAACTCAAATACTCCAAACCTTCAGCTGTAATGGTGTGGCTATCGGACGTAGCTGCTTATGTTGTTAAAAAAGAATCTCACTAATGGAGGGCGCTAATACGTATGAACCTGGTGATTGGGTCGATCATGCAGAAGGCTACTACTTTATATGCGGATTTTGTGAAAAAGCAGGTACCGGGCGTCAGGGTAAAAAATTTTGCTCCGATAAATGTCGTTATCGATTTAACAATCAACAACGCAAATTGAAAAGAACCCAAATGCATAAAACATTTAGTCGTCAAGAAAGAAATCGAGATGTATTAAAGAAGCTGAGTATAATCTATGGCGAAAATACTTGGATTCACGTTGAAATACTGAGAGAACATGGTTTTCTTGAAAATGGCGTCCCTCTTATTCAAACTAAGGTGGATAATGAAATTTGGTACACTTATATAGACTATAGTATGTCATATAAAAACGAAAAAATTAAAATAAATAAAAATGAGTCATATAGAATTTAACCCATTACAACCCGAGGCTTTTGGAACTAAACCTCAGCTCAATCAATCCAAGGTTGGTGACGCAAAATCAGTTGATTTAAAGCCTGTTGTTTTTGTCTTAATAACTACGTTGATTGGTCTGATAATACACCAACAAACAATGAGAAGAACGTTCGAAAAGAACACCTTGGATGAGCTGAACTGCAAAAAGGTTCGATAATTGAACGGTAGAATGGATAGAAGCCTTACCGCTTCACAAATTGCTCCACTTCGATTAGCTGTTGGTTCAGGATCTAATAAAGCCGCCATAAGTCCACCTCTCGTGGATCTTGTTACATTTCCATACGGGTCAATAATCAATATTTCAACATCATCAGCATCTCCGCTCCAAAGTGCAAGGCTGTCCATACGCACAACGCCCATCATTTTCGTTTGATCGTTAAATGTTGCTATACCGTCGGTTTCAACTCCATTGTAGAAAATGGTATTTCCGTTAACGGTTAGCTGTTTCCCAACAGCTGGAGTAGCAGTTCCAATAGAAACAGCTCCAGTGGTAGGTAAATTGTTAGATAATTGTGCATGGCCGGTAATGACCATGCAGGCCATCATTGATAGAATGACATTCTTCATAAGTTTACTTTTTAGGTTATTTAGACTACTTCCTGTTGGGAGCAGTGCAATCTTAAAAAAACTTTTATGCATTCCCAAAATAAAACATTGAAAATTAGACGTTTATACGTACTTAAACCTAGCTAATTACGTCTTTATACCGATACGATTTCATTGTTTTTCGCTCAGCTTTTGTCAAAACTCCATAAGCAATGATTGCAAAACACCTTTCTAATGTCAAATTCAAAAAAAAACCTTATCTTTACATCAGCATTAAGAGTTCTATGCAAAGCGCATAGAAGCCAACCGATCTGAAAAGGCACGGTGGACCAATAGATGTGAGGCGAGGGCCTAAAAACAAATTTTCCCTTCCCCTTCTGAAAACTCTTGGTGATTAAATAACCTTAAATGTATTTTAATCATGAGTGAAATTTCAATGAGGACATTAAAACATGTCAAAACAAACGTTCTTCAAAAAACGAATTTTGAATGGAACAAAGAAAAACAAGTGGTCGTGCATTTTGCTTTTAAATGTTATCCATACGATGCTTTTCGTATTTGGGAAACAACCTATCTCAAAACCGAGGATGGCTCAAAGATTCCTTTGATTTTTTGGAGTGGTATCTCCTTGTATCCGAATTGGACAAGACCAAATTATGTTGGAAAGTATGAGTTTACGCTCATTTTCTCAGGATTACCAAAAGATTGTAAGGTTTTCTCCCTTATCGAAGAGATTGATGAACCTGGTGGTTTTCTTATTAATGACATTATTCGCAATGAGGATGATGTTTATCGAATCATACTTTAAAACATTGGTACAATGAAAGCAATATTAGAGCAAAAGAAGTCGATCCAGGGGTTAAGTAACCAAGAGATCATCAACCTGTACAATCAAATTCAGAAGGAGCGCGAGTGGACACCTCAGAAGTCAGACCTTTTAGTTTCAATACAGGTGGAATTAAGACGGAGATATATGTCAGGCGCATACTTCACGAATAAGGGCCAAAATTTGACCATTTATTCAGATTATAGAAAAGCGCTGATCGAAAATCATGATGAGGTTTTTCTGGTTGGAAATGAGATACACGCGGTAAGAAATTTGGACCGTCCTATGGCGAACATAAGATGCCATTTTCCTAGATTAGGAGGTGCTAAGTCTTATGAAGTTATATTTAACAGGATTAAGACAAATACCATTTCTTTGTTAGATTATATTCCGGATAAGGAATTGCCCATCTTCTTAAATTTCGAACATGATAGGACTCAAACAATTATCAATACGCCTGGCGTAAAGGGTTATGTGCTGTGTAAATTTAGATATCGGCTCGACTTAATGGGGGTTGATTATTTGAAATCAGAAAACAATGGGTATTTTACGGTTTACACACAGTCGAAAACGATGATTTTATTCTCAGATCAACAATACAAATTCCTAAAAGGAAAACACTGGTGGTTCGAATTTATGTATGATTACGTAGACAACAGATATTTAAACAATTAGAAAAAAATGGAAGCAATTCAATTAACAATAGAAGCAGGTAATACGCGCAAATTTGCTGTTAATCCATACAAAACAAATAAGAAATTCATCGACATAAAAGATTACGACAGTTCGATAAACATACTCTTGGAGATTCAGCACAAAAGCATGAATACCTTCTTGAATTTAACGAGTTTAAACAATCATATTTTGATCACGTTTGACGAAACAGGAAAGGTAGTTTTAAGAACGGTTTGTAAGTCTTCGGATGACACGGGTGAATTTATTATATCGACTCAAGAAAAAAGGGTTTTAATTATCACGGAAAATAATCTTGAAAGCCGGGAAGGTGTTGTTTCGGGTCAGTTTGATTAAGTTATTTCTGAAAATAAGTTCTTTAATTCGAGTCGAATTTGTTAACCGTATAGATGTGAATTTAACTGGGTCTACGCGTTAAAAACGTGTAAACTCGTTTTTAATTGAGTGTAAGTGGTTGTTTGACAGGTGTATATACTTCAAGGAAAGTCATGTCTTATTTTCTAATTTATGCTTTAAAATCATAAAGCTATCTATTACCTTTTTCATCGTAAAAGTGTTTACTAGGCTTATATTAAACCAGTTCACTTTTAGTTGACGTAGTCGCACCCTTTTTATAACATAAAAATTATGCAGAAAATGTATTAGCAAAACCACACGACAACATAATTCAAATAAGCAGAAATAATTTTTTTGATAAAAAAAATTGAGTTTATTTTATAATATTTATATTTAGTGTGTATTTCGAACCCATGAGGGGTACCAACCGAGTGAAGACACCACGGTGGTGAAACAATACGGACGACAAGTCAAAATAAACGTCTCCTTTACAATTGCTTTATCGGAATACAAATAACATTTGTTAAACTAAAATTTATTTGTATGCAATTTTTAATGTCTCGTTATGGTGGTCATGGGGTTACTCTAGGAAAAGGTAAATCCAGTGACTCAAAACTTCCCAAGGACCAATCCTTGGATTATATGCTGGATCATTATGCACAGGAAATCATCCCTAATTATTTCTTTATCTCATCCTATGATGCCAAACCTGAATGGATGGGTTCATTGCAATGGAAAGACTTCGCAAAAAAGCCAGTTAAAATTGGAACACTGGAGCACAACTTTAATGAAGTTCTCTTGCAATATGATGTTTCCGTTACGACAGATATCTACATAACCACGCACCATTGGTCAAACGTCTATGCTATAATTATAAAAACCCATAAACATGGTTTGGAAGATGTGGTTAATGAATACATGGAGAGTTATGACTATGTGCTACAGGTTTTTATTAGACGTCCTGGTATTGAAAATGCAAAACTCAATGCTAGGGAACTTGAGAGAATACTTTTAATTCTGTTTTATAAAATGGAACTTATTTATAAGGATTACATAGAAGCCTTTATCCCCTCTAAAACAAGTTTAGGAAAACTCATCACGAATACATTCTGCAAAAGTCTAACAACTGCATTAGTCAATGTGGATTCTCATGATAAGTTAATAGAGCTTTTAGAACAATAACCAAATTGCAATTAACCTTGATTTAACGATCTCAATTTCCCAAACATTACAGGGTATATCCATACGATCTTATAACCAAAGGCTACAACGACTATGTGAAGTTCCCTATACACCTGATATCAGAGGATGTCAAAGTTAACTCGAATGATAATGCCTCGTTGACGATCTTATTGAAGTGAGAAGAACCAAAAGATGTCCCATCTAACAATAGAATAAAATACTTCGGTAACATCTTTATAGTTGACAACCATGAAGAGAATGGGAAGAAACTATTTATAAATTTTGTAAGACAAACTGAATTACATGTCTGGACTTTTCAAAAGCAAATGATTACATGGTGTTTTGTTACGATCCTATAGGAAATAAAAAGTAGGGTTCTGTCGCATTAATTATTTTTCAAATGTTGTTCAATAGATTTTCTCTTTCTTCAAAAAGTTAAATCACTAATAAACAAAGATATCGGTTTTTCAATTTTTATCAAAAATGACAAAAATCATGAGGTTTTAGTTTAATGCGACAGAACCGGCTTTTTTGATTTTAAGTTAGTTAAATATTCAGATGGAAGTCTTTAATTTTCCATTCCGAGCGACATAGAATAAACCAATGATAGGAAGTAAACTAATAATCATCAATGGAATTGGAGGATGCGCAGAAGAGCCCATCAATAAACTAATGAAATCTGGAAGCGTCCAGGCTACATGCAAAATCCCTAACAAAATTGTTGCTGCTTTTAAGGAACTTAATTCTTTCAACGTCAGGGCATATATGGTTGCAGCCAAATAACCTAACATGATGAATGCAAATACAAAGAGCATGGTATCTAGAATGGCTATTGCACCAGCATTTTTAGCAAGACCTTCGACACCCATATCTGCTATCATCATTTCTTTCATTTCACCGCCGCTCATCGCAAGTAATAAAGGAAAAGACTGCAACAGATCTAAGATTAATGTTAGGACTAAAATGTTTTTGAAGTTTTTCATAATTGTTATTTGTTTGTTATAGTCCTTGAAGTTTGAACTACTCCCAATCCTTAGGACAAAAACTAAGTTACTATTAATTGATCATCCGGCCATCTGTTTTTTGAAATAAATTTCATCTGGAGGAACTTTCCCGGGTTCTGTCGAATTAACTTCATTAAAGATAATAAATTTAATTTTTAATACATTGTTAAGCAACTAA